>NZ_JASGIV010000001.1:4800000-6126353 GCF_047654805.1 Roseateles sp. | reverse complement strand
ATGCGGGTGTAGCCGCCCGGACGGGCCTTGAAGCGCGGGCCCAGTTCGTTGAAGAGCTTGGTGACGATGTCGCGGTCGCGCAGGCGGTCGAAAGCCAAGCGGCGGTTGGCCAGCGTGGGTTCCTTGGCAAGCGTGATCAGGGGCTCGACCACCTTGCGCAGTTCCTTGGCCTTGGGGACCGTGGTCTTGATAGCTTCGTGCTGGAGCAGCGAAACCGCCATATTGCGCAGCATTGCAGCGCGATGGGCGCTGGTGCGGTTGAGCTTGCGGAGGCCGTTACGGTGACGCATGGTGCTTTTCCTTTCACTTCGTTAATGCCGCCAGCCGGATCAGGTACTGGCGGGTGCACCGGGTGGCGTTGGTCAGCGCGCCACCCACTTCTTCAAATCAGATCAGCGCTTGTCCAGGCCTTGCGGGGGCCAGTTCTCCAGGCGGGCGCCGAGCGTGAGACCGCGGGAAGCCAGGACTTCCTTGATCTCGTTGAGCGACTTGCGACCCAGATTGGGGGTCTTCAGCAGCTCGGTCTCGGTACGCTGGATCAGGTCGCCGATGTAGTAGATGTTCTCGGCCTTCAGGCAGTTGGCCGAACGCACGGTCAGTTCGAGCTCGTCGACAGGGCGCAGCAGGATCGGATCGAAGCTGCTGGAACGCTGCGCCGGCTGGTCGAAAGCGTCGACCAGGTCGGTGCCTTGCAGCTGCGCGAACACGGCGAGCTGTTCCACCAGGATCTTGGCGGAGGCCCGGATCGCTTCCTCGGGCGAGATGGCGCCGTTGGTTTCGATCTCCATGACCAGCTTGTCCAGGTCGGTACGCTGCTCGACGCGAGCGTTCTCGACGGCGTAGCTGACGCGCTTGACGGGCGAGAACGACGCGTCGAGGACGATGCGGCCGATGCTCTTGGTCGGCTCGTCGCCGAAGCGACGCATCGTGCCGGGCACATAGCCACGGCCCTTCTCGACCTTGATCTGCATGTCCAGCTTGCCACCTTGCGACAGGTGGGCAATGACGTGCTCGGGGTTGATGATCTCGACGTCGTGCGGAGTCTGGATGTCGGCCGCGGTGACGGGGCCTTCGCCTTCCTTGCGCAGGACGAGGGTCACTTCCTCACGGTTGTGCAGGCGGAAGACGACGCCCTTCAGGTTCAGCATGATGTGAACCACGTCCTCTTGCACGCCGTCGATGGCCGAGTACTCGTGCAGCACGCCGGCGATCGTCACTTCCGTCGGTGCGTAACCCACCATCGACGAGAGCAGCACACGGCGCAGGGCATTGCCCAGGGTGTGGCCGTAGCCGCGTTCGAACGGCTCCAGCGTGACCTTGGCGCGATGACCGCCCAGGGGCTCCACGTTGATGGACTTGGGTTTGAGCAAGTTGGTTTGCATGAGGTCTTTCTTTCAATACCCTCGGTTCGTTACACCGATAAGGCTGAGGACCAGCCGGGCAGAGCCTTCGAGGGGCTGAGATGCCCGGACGAGGAAACGCCGACCGCGCCCAAAGCAGGCGTGGTCGGCGGGGGGAACGATTAACGCGAGTACAACTCGACGATCAGCGATTCGTTGATTTCGGCGCCGAACTCGTCGCGGTCGGGGGCCTTCTTGAACACGCCTTCGAGCTTGGTGCCGTCGACCTGGACCCAGGCCGGCAGGCCGATGGAGTCAGCCAGCTTGAACGACTCGGTCACACGCAGCTGCTTCTTGGCCTTTTCACGGACAGCGACCGTGTCACCAGCCTTGACCATGTAGGAAGCGATGTTCACGACCTCGCCATTCACCACGATGCCCTTGTGCGACACCAGTTGGCGGGCTTCAGCGCGCGTAGAGCCGAAGCCCATGCGGTAGACGACATTGTCCAGACGCGATTCCAGCAGTTGCAGCAGGTTCACGCCAGTCGAGCCCTTGCGGCGCTCGGCTTCGGCGAAGTAGCGGCGGAATTGACGCTCCAGCACGCCGTACATGCGCTTGACCTTCTGCTTTTCACGCAGTTGCAGGCCGAAGTCGGAGGTGCGCTGACCAGAGGTGCGGCCGTGCTGGCCGGGCTTGCTGTCGAACTTGGCCTTGTCGCTGATGGCGCGGCGGGCGCTCTTCAGGTAGAGGTCGGTGCCTTCGCGGCGGGAAAGTTTGGCCTTGGGGCCGAGGTAACGTGCCACTTTGAGTGTCCTTGTTCAATCTGACGCCAGGGGAGGCCTGACGCGAGTCCAGCCGGTGTTGTTGTGGGCTTGGACGGTGGGCTTATGAGGCGTCTCCGAAATGGACCACCTCAACGGTGAAGCCGGCGCGGCACTTTCGTGCCCGCCGGCTCAGGGAAAACGCGCGATTATCGCACCGTCAACCGAATCTGCAAAATTCCTGTCACCCGACGGTGAGGGAAATCAGATACGGCGACGCTTCTGCGGACGGCAACCGTTGTGCGGCACCGGCGTCACGTCAGAGATCGAGTTGATGCGGATGCCGAGAGCAGCCAACGCACGCACCGACGACTCGCGACCCGGGCCCGGGCCCTTGATCTTGACGTCGAGGTTCTTGATGCCTTGCTCTTGAGCCGCACGGCCAGCCACTTCGGCCGCCACCTGAGCCGCGAAGGGAGTCGACTTGCGCGAGCCCTTGAAGCCTTGACCACCCGACGAAGCCCACGACAGGGCGCCGCCTTGACGGTCGGTGATGGTGATGATGGTGTTGTTGAACGAGGCGTGGACGTGCGCGATGCCGTCAGCGACGTTCTTGCGGACCTTCTTGCGAACGCGTTGAGCCGCCGAATTGTTGGGAGCCTTTGCCATATTGACCTTCTTTCAGTTCGGGCAGCTTACTTCTTGCCGGTCGCAGCCGACTTGCGCGGACCCTTGCGGGTGCGAGCATTCGTACGGGTGCGCTGGCCGCGCATCGGCAGACCGCGACGATGACGGAAACCGCGGTAGCAGCCAAGGTCCATCAGGCGCTTGATGTTGATGGACTGCTCACGGCGCAGGTCACCTTCGATGGTCAGCTTGTTGACCTCATCGCGAATCTTCTCGAGATCGCCGTCGGTCAGGTCCTTGACCTTCTTGTCGAACGGAATGCCGCAGCTCGTGCAGATCTTCTGGGCGGTCGTACGGCCAATGCCGTAGATCGACGTCAGACCGATCTCAGTGTGCTTTTGCGGCGGAATGTTGATACCAGCAATACGTGCCATGGTGGTCCTCTAGTCCTGTCGTGCGGCCAATTAGCCCTGGCGCTGCTTGTGGCGCGGGTCGGTGCAGATCACACGCACCACGCCCTTGCGGCGGATGATCTTGCAATTGCGGCACATCTGCTTCACGGATGCCGAAACTTTCATGGTCTGCTCCTTGGCCTAACTCTTATGCGCTCTTGACGCGTTCCCGGGGGTTCAAACAGCTCACTTCGCCCGGAACACGATGCGAGCACGACTCAAATCGTAGGGTGTCAGCTCCACGGTCACCTTGTCACCAGGCAGGATGCGGATGTAGTGCATCCGCATCTTGCCGGAGATGTGACCGAGAACGACATGCCCGTTCTCCAACTTGACCCTAAACGTGGCATTGGGGAGGTTCTCGAGAATCTCGCCCTGCATTTGAATGACGTCGTCCTTCGACATGCGCTGCGTTCAGGTGTGGGTTGTTGAAATCAATCTTGGTTAACGGTCAGCTCCGGGCCCTCAGTTGGGCTTGAAGCTGGCCTTTTTCAGCAGCGATTCATACTGCTGACTCATGATGTAACTTTGCACCTGGGCCCAGAAGTCCATCGTCACGACGACGATGATCAACAGGGACGTACCACCGAAGTAGAACGGGACGTTGTACTTCAGCGTCAGGAACTCGGGCAGCAGGCAGACCAGCGTGATGTAGATCGCACCAGCCAGCGTCAGCCGCGACAGGATCTTGTCGATGTGCTTCGCCGTCTGCTCACCCGGACGAATACCCGGGATGAAGGCGCCGCTCTTCTTCAGGTTGTCCGCCGTCTCACGGCTATTGAACACCAGCGCCGTGTAGAAGAAGCAGAAGAAGACGATGGCAGCGGAATACAGCAGCACATAGATCGGCTGGCCCGGGCTGACCATGGCGGCCAGGTCCTTCAGCCAGCGCAGGCCGTCACCAGTCGCGAACCAACTCACCACCGTCGTCGGCAGCAGGATGATGGACGACGCGAAGATCGGCGGGATCACGCCCGACATGTTCAGCTTCAACGGCAGGTGCGAGGACTGGCCGCCATAGACCTTGTTGCCGACCTGGCGCTTCGCATAGTTCACGAGGATCTTGCGCTGCCCACGTTCGACATAGACCACGGCATAAGTCACCAGCACGACCAGCGCGATCACGATCAGCGCCGAGCCGTAGCCCATCGCGCCGGTACGCACCAGCTCGAACAAGCCACCGATCGCTCCTGGCAGACCCGCGGCGATGCCGCCGAAGATCAGGATCGAGATGCCATTGCCCAGTCCGCGCTCGGTGATCTGCTCACCCAGCCACATCAGGAACATCGTGCCAGCAACCAGGCTGGAGACCGCCGTAAGGCGGAAGCCAAATCCGGGATTGATCACCAGGCCAGCAGAACCTTCCAGCGCCAGCGCGATGGACAGACTCTGGAACAAGGCCAGGCCCAACGTGCCGTAACGGGTGTACTGCGTGATCTTGCGACGACCGGCTTCGCCCTCCTTCTTCAGCTGCTCCAGCGTCGGGACGACGTACGTCATCAGCTGGATGACGATGGAGGCCGAGATGTAAGGCGTAATGCCCAACGCGAACACGGTGAAGCGCGACAGCGCACCGCCCGAGAACATGTTGAACAGGCTCAGGATGCCACCGGCCTGACCCTTGAAGAATTGGGCCAGCTGGTTCGGGTCGATACCGGGCACCGGGATGTGTGCCCCGATGCGGTAGACGACCAGAGCCAGCAGCAGGAACACAAGCCGGCGACGCAGGTCACCGAACTTGCCGCTCTTGGCCAGCTGATTCGCGTTGGTAGCCACGCTGGATCAGTTCCTTGTGTGCCGAATTAAGCGACCGAGCCGCCCGCCGCCTCGATGGCCGCCTTGGCGCCCTTCGTGGCGTTCACGCCCTTCAGCGTGACCTTGCGTTCGATGGAGCCGGACAGGATCAGCTTGACCGACTTGGCCAGCTGCGGCACCAGGCCGACGGCCTTCAGCGTCGACACGTCGATCTCGTCACCGGCCAGACCTTGCAGGTCCGACAGCGTGATCTCGGCGTTGTACTTCAGCGTCAGCGACTTGAAGCCGCGCTTGGGCAGACGACGCTGCAGCGGCATCTGGCCGCCTTCGAAGCCGACCTTGTGGTAGCCACCAGCACGGGACTTCTGGCCCTTGTGGCCGCGACCTGCGGTCTTGCCCAGGCCGGAGCCGATGCCACGGCCGACGCGGCGCTTGGCGTGCTTCGCGCCCTCTGCGGGCTTGATCGTGTTGAGTTCCATCACAGCACCTGAACCAGGTAGGCGATCTTATTGATCATGCCGCGCACGGCGGGCGTGTCTTCCAGCGTGCTCTGGCTGTTCAGCTTGCGCAGACCCAGGCCGACCACGGTGGCACGGTGCGAGGCGCGGCAGCCGATGGGGCTACGCACCAGCTTGACCGTCACGGTTTTCTTGTCAGACATCTTGTGCTCCGCTGTGGCGATCAGTTGAAGATCTCTTCAACCGTCTTGCCGCGCTTGGCAGCGACTTCCGACGCCGTCGTGGAACGCTTCAGAGCGTCCAGCGTGGCGCGGACCATGTTGTAAGGGTTGGTCGAACCGTGGCTCTTGGTCACGATGTCGGTCACGCCCATCACTTCAAAGACGGCACGCATCGGGCCGCCGGCGATGACGCCGGTACCGGCAGGCGCCGGAGCCATGATGACGTGCGCAGCACCGTGCTCACCGACCACATTGTGGTGGATGGTGCCGTTCTTCAGTTGGACCTTGACCATGTTGCGGCGGGCCGATTCCATGGCCTTCTGCACCGCGACCGGCACTTCCTTGGCCTTGCCCTTGCCCATGCCGATGCGGCCATCGCCGTCGCCGACCACCGTCAGAGCGGCGAAGGACAGCGTGCGGCCACCCTTCACAACCTTGGTGACGCGATTGACCGCGATCATCTTTTCCTTCAGGCCGTCGTCATTGCCTTCAGCCTGAGCGCCGCGGGGTTGAAACTTTGCCATTTCGTATTCCTTGATGCGTCAGAACTGCAGACCGGCTTCGCGGGCTGCTTCGGCCAGTGCCTTGACACGGCCGTGGTAGGCGAAACCGGCGCGGTCGAAAGCGACCTTCTCGACGCCAGCGGCCTTGGCCTTCTCGGCGATCAGCTTGCCGACCAGCGTGGCGGCAGCGACGTTGCCGCCATTGCCGCTCAGCTGTTCGCGGACCGACTTCTCGGCCGTGGAGGCTGCAGCCAGCACCTTGTCGCCATCTTCCGAGACGACTTGGGCGTAGATGTGCAGGTTGGAGCGGAACACCGTCAGACGGGCCACGCGCTGGATCGCAATGCGAGCGCGGGTCTGGCGCGAACGACGCAGGCGTTGTTCTTTCTTGGTCATCATGGCGCAGCTCCTTACTTCTTCTTGGTCTCTTTGAGGGCGACCTTCTCATCCGAATAACGGATGCCCTTGCCCTTGTAGGGCTCGGGAGGACGGAAGGCGCGCACCTCAGCGGCGATCTGGCCGACGACCTGGCGGTCTGCACCCTTGATGATGATTTCCGTCTGGGTGGGGCACTCGACCTTGATGCCGGCCGGCATGTCCTTCACCACGGGGTGAGAGAAACCGATCTGCAGGTTCAGCTTCTGCCCCTGGGCCTGGGCGCGGAAACCCACGCCGACCAGGTTCAGCTTCTTCTCGAAGCCCTTGCTGACGCCGTTGACCATGTTGGCCACCAGGGCGCGCATCGTGCCGCTCATGGCATCGGCTTCGGCCGACTCATTGGCGGGCACGAAGCTCAGCTTGCCGGCTTCGTTCTTGACGGTAACCAGGCCGTTCGATGCACGCACCAGCGTGCCGAGCGAGCCCTTGACGCTGATCGAGTCAGCGGACACGGTCACATCCACGCCTTGCGGGAGGTTGACCGGCATTTTTCCAACGCGGGACATTGTTCCTACTCCTTCGCTTAGGCGACGTAGCAGAGCACCTCGCCGCCGATACCGGCAGCGCGGGCCTTGCGGTCCGTCATGACGCCTTGCGGGGTCGTCACAATCGCCACACCCAGGCCGTTCATGACCTGAGGAATGTCGTGGCGGCCCTTGTAGATGCGCAGGCCGGGGCGGCTGACGCGCTCGATACGCTCGATGACCGGACGGCCGGCGTAGTACTTCAGCGCGATTTCCAGCTCGGGGCGGGCAGCTTCGCCGCGCACGGCGAAGTCGTCGATGTAGCCTTCGTCCTTGAGGACCTTGGCAATCGCCACCTTCAGCTTGGACGACGGCATGGCAACGCTCGTCTTTTCGACGATCTGCGCGTTGCGAATGCGGGTCAGCATATCGGCGATGGGATCACTCATGCTCATTTGCGATATCTCCTATCAGCCGATGATTACCAGCTGGCCTTGACGACACCGGGGATGTCGCCCTTGAAGGCCAGTTCACGGATCTTGTTGCGGGCCAGGCCGAACTTGCGGAAGGTGCCGCGCGGACGACCCGTCAGCTCGCAGCGGTTACGCAGACGGCTGGGGTACGCGTTGCGGGGCAGCTTTTGCAGCTCGAGGCGGGCGGCGTAGCGCTCTTCCTCGGACTTCTTGCTGTCGTCGACGATGGCCTTCAGTTCCGCGTACTTCTTGGCGAACTTGGCGACCAGCGCCTCGCGCTTCAGCTCACGTTGTTTGATCGAGAGTTTTGCCACGGTTCACCTCAGTTCTTGAACGGAAACTTGAACGCAGCCAGCAGAGCCTTGGCTTCGTCGTCCGTCTTGGCAGTCGTCGTGATGCTGATGTTCAGACCACGCAGAGCATCCACCTTGTCGTACTCGATCTCGGGGAAGATGATTTGCTCTTTGACGCCGATGTTGTAGTTGCCACGACCGTCGAACGAACGGCCGGAGATACCACGGAAGTCGCGAACGCGCGGCAGCGCGATCGTCACGAAGCGGTCCAGGAATTCATACATCTGGATGCCACGCAGCGTGACCATGGCACCGATGGGCACGTTGTCGCGGATCTTGAAGCCGGCAATCGCCTTCTTGGACTTGGTGACCACGGGCTTCTGGCCGGCGATCTTGGTCAGGTCACCCACAGCGTGGTCCATGACCTTCTTGTCGGCGACCGCCTCGCTCACGCCCATGTTGAGCGTGATCTTGGTGATGCGCGGCACTTCCATGACCGACTTGTAGCCAAACTTTTCGGTCAGGCTGGGCACGATTTTTTCGCGGTAATGCGTTTGCAGACGAGCCATGTCGGACCTCTTAAGCCTTGATCTCTTCGCCGGTCGACTTGAACACGCGCACCCGCTTGCCGTCGACGAGCTTGACGCCCACACGATCGGCCTTGCCGGAGGCGGCGTTGAAGATCGCCACGTTGGATTGATGGATGGGCATGGTCTTGTCGACGACGCCACCGGTGGTGCCCTTCATGGGGTTGGGCTTGACGTGCTTCTTGACGACATTGACGCCATCGACCACCACGTGGTCGGCGTCAGCGCGCGCGGTCACGGTGCCGCGCTTGCCCTTGTCGCGGCCGGTCAACACGATGACCTGGTCGCCGGTACGGATCTTGTTCATGGCTTACCTCAGACAGTGGGGGCTCAGAGCACCTCGGGGGCCAGCGACACGATCTTCATGAAGCGCTCGGTACGCAGTTCACGCGTGACCGGGCCGAAGATGCGGGTGCCGATCGGCTCCAGCTTGGCATTGAGCAGCACGGCGGCATTGCCGTCGAACTTGACGAGCGAGCCGTCCTGGCGGCGCACGCCCTTGGCGGTGCGAACGACCACAGCGCTGTAGACCTCGCCCTTCTTCACGCGACCACGCGGGGCAGCTTCTTTGATGCTGACCTTGATGATGTCGCCAATGTGTGCATAGCGACGCTTGGAGCCGCCCAGCACCTTGATGCACTGAACGGACTTCGCGCCAGTGTTGTCCGCGACATCAAGCCGCGATTGCATTTGGATCATGTCTGTCCCCAACTTGTCCCGAAATGCACCAGGGTGCGAGTCGGTCAGTCTTGGGCCCGTAAGTCAGTCGGCCTGCGGCGTTGCACCACCTGCCGCCCAACGGTTGAGGGCGAATCCGAGGCCACAGCACATCGAAGAATGTGCCTAGCGTTCGGCGAAGCTGCGCATTATGCAGTGAGAACCCTCGGGTCGTCAATGCCTGCGCAGAAGTTTTTAGGAGGCCGGCCATGGCCGGCCCCCTCGCTCGACTCAGGCGGCCTTGGCCTGGGCAAGCATCGTCGCGGCGTCGCTGACCTCGAACTTGCCGGGGCCCTCGACGTTCAGCGTCGTGACGACGCCATCCTTGACCAGCATCGAATAGCGCTGCGAGCGCAGGCCCATGCCCTTGGCCGTCAGGTCCAGCGTCAGGCCGGTGGCCTGGGCAAAAGCGGCGCTGCCGTCAGCCATCATGCGCACCTTGCCGGCTGTCTTCTGGTCACGACCCCAGGCGCCCATGACGAAGGCGTCATTGACGGACACGCACCAGATCTCGTCGACACCGGCAGCCTTCAGCGCCTCGGCGGACTCGACATAGCCAGGCACATGCTTGGCCGAGCAGGTTGGCGTGTAGGCGCCAGGCAGGCCGAAGATGGCGATGGTCTTGCCGGCCGCGGCCTTCTCGATATCGAAGCTGTTGGGGCCGAGGGTGCAACCCTCGCCTTCCACTTCGATGAATTCCTGCAGGCTGCCTGCAGGCAGCTTGTCGCCAACCTTGATCATGATGTCGGTCCTCGGTGATGTTTCTTCAAACAAAAAACCGGCGCGCCAGTTGCCCAGCGAGCCGGTTGTGCAGCGGTCATGCGACCGATGTCTTCTTAGACGATCTCGGCCTTCTCGACCAGGCGGGTCACGACCCAGCTCTTGGTCTTGGAGATCGGGCGGCCTTCGCTGATCTCGACCACGTCGCCCATCTTGTACTCGCCCTTTTCGTCGTGGGCGTGGTACTTGCGGGAACGGGCCACGATCTTGCCGTAGAGCTCGTGCTTGGCGCGACGCTCCACCAGGACGGTGACCGTCTTGGCGCGCTTGTCGCTGACCACGCGACCCACCAGGGTGCGGGTGTTCTTCACTTGGGCCTCAGTCATTTCGTGGCCTCCTTCTTCTTTTGTGCCAGAACCGTCTTGGCACGCGCGATGTCGCGGCGGGTCTTGCCCAGCTGGCTGTGGTTGGTCAGCTGCTGGGTGGCCTTTTGCATGCGCAGGCCGAAGTGGGCCTTGAGCAGGTCGGTCACTTCCTTTTCGAGGGCAGCGACGTCCTTGGCGCGGAGTTCAGATGCTTTCATGGTGTCCTTCCTCAGGTACCGACCTGGCGGGCCACGAAGGTGCAACGCAGGGGCAGCTTTGCTGCGGCCAGCGTGAAGGCTTCGCGAGCGAGTTGTCTCGGGAACGCCATTGACCTCGTAGATCACCTTGCCCGGCTGGATCTCGGCGACGTAATACTCCGGATTGCCCTTGCCGTTACCCATACGGACTTCGGCAGGCTTTTGCGAGATGGGCTTGTCCGGGAAGACGCGGATGAAGATCCGGCCACCACGCTTGATGTGGCGCGAGATCGCGCGGCGAGCCGCTTCGATCTGGCGGGCCGTCAGGCGGCCGCGCTCCGTAGCCTTCAGGCCGAAGTCACCGAAAGACACCGCAGCACCGCGGGTCGCAACACCGGTGTTGCGGCCCTTCTGCTCCTTGCGGTACTTGCGACGATTAGGTTGCAGCATGTTTATTCTCCTTTGGCCTCACCGGCGGCGGGAGCCTTGCGGATCACGCGCTTGCCGGCGGGCTTGGCTGCGTCACCCGAGGGGGCGGCGGCAGCGGGCTGGTCTGCTCCGTCACGCGGGCCACGATCGCCACCCGGGCGGCCACGGCCACCAGGAGCGCCCGGACGAGCGTTACGGCGCGGGCGACGATCGTCTTCGGCGCCTGCGGGGGTGTTGATGACCGGAGCCTCGCCATTGGCCAGGCGGTCACCGCGGTAGACCCAGACCTTGACGCCGATGACGCCATAGGTGGTCTTGGCCTCGGAGAAGCCGTAGTCGATGTCGGCCTTCAGGGTGTGCAGGGGCACACGACCTTCGCGATACCACTCGGTACGAGCGATTTCGATGCCGTTCAGACGACCTGCGCTCATGATCTTGATGCCCTGGGCACCCAGACGCATGGCGTTCTGCATCGCACGCTTCATGGCGCGACGGAACATGATGCGCTTCTCGAGCTGCTGGGTGATCGAGTCGGCGATCAACTGGGCATCGACTTCAGGCTTGCGCACTTCTTCGATGTTGACGGCGACGGGCACGCCCAGACGCTTGGTCAGCTCAGCCTTCAGCGCTTCGATGTCTTCACCCTTCTTGCCGATCACGACGCCCGGGCGTGCCGAGAAGATCGTGATGCGGGCGTTCTTGGCGGGACGCTCGATCAGGATGCGCGAAACAGCGGCGTTCTTGAGCTTCGCCTTCAGGTAGTCGCGAACCTGCAGATCCTCCGCCAGCATGCTGGCGAAGTTCTGGTTGTTCGCGTACCAGCGCGAAGCCCAGTTACGGGTGACAGGAAGGCGAAAGCCAACCGGATGGATTTTCTGTCCCATAGTCTTCTTGCGCCTTAGTTGCCGACAGCCACGAAGATGTGGCAGGTGGGCTTGCTGATGCGGTTGCCGCGGCCCTTGGCGCGAGCCGAGAAGCGCTTCAGCGTGGCACCCTGTTCGACATAGATCGAGGTGACCTTGAGTTCATCAATGTCAGCGCCGTCGTTGTGCTCGGCGTTGGCGATGGCGCTTTCCAGCGCCTTCTTGATGATCACGGCCGCCTTCTTCTGGGTGAAGGTCAGGATGTTGAGGGCGTGATCCACCTTCTTGCCGCGGATCATGTCGGCCACGAGGCGACCCTTGTCACACGACAGGCGGACGCCACGGACGATTGCTTTGGTTTCCATCGTCTCTAGTCCTTACTTCTTCCCGGCCTTCTTGTCGGCCGGGTGGCCCTTGAAGGTACGGGTCAGTGCGAATTCACCCAGCTTGTGGCCGACCATCTGGTCAGACACATAGACCGGCACGTGCTGCTTGCCGTTGTGCACGGCGATCGTCAGACCGATGAACTCGGGCAGGATCGTCGAGCGGCGCGACCAGGTCTTGATGGGCTTCTTGTCCTTGTTGGCAACTGCCTTGTCGACCTTGGCCTGCAGGTGGTGGTCAACGAAGGGGCCTTTCTTCAGCGAACGAGTCATGGCCTAGCCCTTACTTCTTGCGACGCGAAACGATGAACGTCTGCGTGCGCTTGTTGTTGCGAGTGCGGTAGCCCTTCGTCAGGGTGTTCCACGGCGACACAGGGACCTGGCCCTCGCCGGTGCGGCCTTCGCCACCACCGTGCGGGTGATCCACCGGGTTCATCGCCACGCCGCGAACGGTCGGACGGATACCCTTCCAGCGGATCGCGCCAGCCTTGCCGTATTGGCGCAGGCTGTGCTCTTCGTTGCTCACTTCACCGATGGTGGCGCGGCAGTCGATGTGCACGCGGCGCACTTCGCCGGAGCGCAGGCGGATCTGGGCGTAGACGCCTTCACGAGCCATCAGGACGGCAGAGGTGCCGGCCGAACGGATCATCTGGGCACCCTTGCCAGGCTGCAGCTCGATGCAGTGGATGGTCGAACCCACCGGGATGTTGCGGATGGGCAGCGTGTTGCCAGCCTTGATCGGCGCTTCCGAGCCGCTCAGGATGGTGGCGCCCACTTCCAGACCGCGCGGGGCGATCACGTAGCGGCGCTCGCCGTCGGCATAGCACACCAGCGCGATATGGGCGGTGCGGTTCGGGTCGTACTCGATGGTCTCGACCTTGGCCGGAATGCCGTCCTTGTTGCGCTTGAAGTCGACCACGCGGTAGTGGTGCTTGTGACCACCGCCCTTGTGGCGAATCGTGATGTGACCGTTGTTGTTACGGCCGGAGTTCTGCTTCTGCGGCTCCAGCAGCGAGGCTTCGGGCGCGCCCTTGTGCAGGTGCTTGTGCACCACCTTGACGACGCCACGGCGGCCGGGCGAAGTCGGCTTGACTTTGACGATGGCCATTTACGCGGCCTCCCCGGAGAAATTGAGCTCTTGACCAGCCTTGAGGGCCACGTAGGCCTTCTTGACATGGTCGCGGCGGCCGGCGACGGCCACCGAAGCGCTTCGTCTTGCCCTTGACCTGGACGACGTTGACCGACTCGACCTCGACCTTGAACATCAGTTCAACAGCAGCCTTGATCTCGGGCTTGGTGGCGTCGCGCAGGACCTTGAACAGGACCTGGTTGTGCTTCTCGGCAACTTGCGTGGCCTTCTCGGACACGATGGGCGCGAGCAGCACGGAGGCCAGACGGCCTTCGGAATACTTGGGGGCGCTCATGCCAGCATCTCCTTGAGTTGCTCGACCGCAGCCTTGGTCACCAGCACCTTCTTGTAGAAGACGAGGGACAGCGGATCGGCGTAGCGCGGCTCGACGACCAGCACGTTGGCCAGGTTGCGCGAGGCCAGTGCGAGGTTGTCGTCCACGGTGTCGGCGATGACCATCACCGAGTCCAGGCCCATGGCCTTGAACTTGGCGGCCAGCAGCTTGGTCTTGGGGGCTTCGACCGAGATCGAATCCACCACGGCCAGACGGCCTTCGCGGGCCAGCTGCGACAGGATCGCGGCCATACCGGCGCGGTACATCTTCTTGTTCAGCTTCTGCGAGAAGTTCTCGTCAGGCATGTTCGGGAAGATGCGACCACCCCCGCGCCACAGCGGCGACGAGGTCATACCGGCGCGAGCGCGGCCGGTGCCCTTCTGGCGGAAAGGCTTCTTGGTCGAGTGATGGACCTGTTCACGGTCCTTCTGGGCGCGGGTGCCTTGGCGGGCGTTGGCCTGGAAGGCCACGACCACCTGGTGCACCAGGGCTTCGTTGTAGTCGCGAGCGAAGACGGTGTCAGGCGCGTCCACCTTGGAGGTGGCCTGACCCTGCTCGTTCAGGAGCTCGAGCTGCATCAGTTGGCTCCCTTCTTGATCTTGACCTTGACGGCCGGGCGAACGACGACGTGGCCGTTCTTGGCACCCGGGACCGCACCACGGACCAGCAGCAGTTGACGAGCTTCGTCAACGCGCACGATGTCCAGGTTCTGGGTCGTGACGGTTTCGTCGCCCATGTGGCCGGTCATCTTCTTGCCCGGGAACACGCGGCCCGGATCCTGCGCCATCGAGATCGAGCCCGGCACGTTGTGCGAACGGCTGTTACCGTGCGACGCGCGCTGCGAGCTGAAGTTGTGGCGCTTGATGGTGCCGGCGTAGCCCTTACCGATGGACGTGCCTTGCACGTCGACCAGCTGGCCCGTGGCGAACAGCGTCACCGGGACGGTCGCGCCAGCTTGGTACTGGGCGGCGACGTCGGCTTCGACGCGGAATTCCTTGAGGATTTCACCGGCTTCGACACCTGCCTTGGCGAGGTGGCCGGCTTCGGGCTTGGTCACGCGCGAAGCTTTGCGCGAACCGAACGCCACCTGGATGGCGCTGTAGCCGTCGGTCTCTTGGGTCTTGACCTGGGTCACGCGGTTGTTGGACACGTCCAGCACCGTCACGGGAATGGCATCGCCATCGTCCGTGAAGATGCGCATCATGCCCACCTTGCGGCCCAGCAAACCGAGACGGTTGCTCAGACTCATGTTTTTCTCCAGCCCCAGTCGGCTCTCGCCTCCGAAGCTATTGCGAACACCCGACATCGATTGGCCGGGCTGACCTTGCAGCATCGCCCCACCGAAGTGAAAGCAGTGTTGCGCGAATTCCGGGCAGGCATAGCCGACCCGGGAAAGCTGGCGAGTATAGCCTGCGGGATAGCACTGATGCAAGCATCTGGCCCCAAAAGACAAGGCCCCGGCCTGTCGAGACAGGCCGGGGCCTTGGGATCGCCAGCCCGAAGGCCTCGCGAATTACTGCAGCTTGATTTCGACGTCGACGCCGGCGGGCAGGTCGAGCTTCATCAGCGCGTCGACCGTCTTGTCGGTCGGGTCGACGATGTCCATCAGGCGCTGGTGGGTGCGGATCTCGAACTGGTCGCGGCTGGTCTTGTTGACGTGCGGCGAGCGCAGGATGTCGAAACGCTCCAGGCGCGTCGGCAGGGGCACCGGGCCCTTGACGATGGCGCCGGTGCGCTTGGCGGTCTCGACGATTTCGAGGGCCGACTGGTCGATCAGCTTGTAATCAAACGCCTTCAGGCGGATGCGGATCTTTTGCTTTTGCATGACGGTTCCTTAAAGAGCGAGGTGAGCACCGGGCGGCAGCCGCCCGGCGCACGGTCACGCAGTGATTACTCGAGGATCGTGGCGACGACGCCGGAACCGACGGTACGGCCGCCTTCACGGATGGCGAAGCGCAGGCCCTGTTCCATCGCGATCGGAGCGATCAGCTTCACGGTGATGCCGACGTTGTCGCCGGGCATGACCATTTCCTTGTCCTTGGGCAGCTCCACCGCGCCGGTCACGTCCGTCGTGCGGAAGTAGAACTGGGGACGGTAGTTGTTGAAGAACGGGGTGTGGCGGCCGCCCTCTTCCTTGCTCAGAACGTAGATCTCAGCCGTGAAGTGGGTGTGCGGCTTGATCGTGCCGGGCTTGGCCAGCACTTGGCCGCGCTCGACGTCTTCGCGCTTGGTGCCGCGCAGCAGGATGCCGACGTTGTCGCCCGCTTGACCTTGGTCCAGCAGCTTGCGGAACATTTCGACGCCCGTGACCGTGGTCTTCTGGACTTCGCGGATGCCGACGATTTCGATTTCTTCGCCGACCTTGATGATGCCGCGCTCGACGCGACCGGTCACCACGGTGCCGCGGCCCGAGATCGAGAACACGTCTTCCACCGGCAGCAGGAAGGCGCCGTCAACGGCACGGTCCGGCTGGGGGATGTAGGTGTCCAGCGCTTCGGCCAGGCGCATGATGGCTTGCTCGCCCAGGTCGCCGGTGTCGCCTTCCAGGGCCAGCTTGGCCGAGCCCTTGATGATCGGGGTGTCGTCGCCGGGGAAGTCGTACTTGCTCAGCAGTTCGCGCACTTCCATTTCGACCAGCTCCAGCAGCTCGGCGTCGTCGACCATGTCGCACTTGTTCAGGAAGACGATGATGTACTTCACGCCGACCTGGCGGGCCAGCAGGATGTGCTCGCGGGTCTGGGGCATCGGGCCGTCAGCGGCCGAGCACACCAGGATGGCGCCGTCCATCTGGGCGGCACCGGTGATCATGTTCTTGACGTAGTCGGCGTGGCCGGGGCAGTCAACGTGCGCGTAGTGGCGGTTGGCCGTCTCGTACTCGACGTGCGCGGTGTTGATCGTGATGCCGCGGGCCTTTTCTTCCGGCGCTGCGTCGATCTGGTCGTAGGCCTTGGCCTCGCCGCCGAACTTCTTCGACAGCACCGTCGCGATCGCCGCCGTCAGCGTCGTCTTGCCGTGGTCCACGTGACCAATCGTGCCCACGTTCACGTGCGGCTTGGTCCGTTCAAACTTGCCTTTTGCCATTTCAATTCTCCAAAAAGAGCATCTCGCCAGTCTGTTGGTTTAGCGTTTCCACAGCGCCCGTGTTTCCCGCCGACTGGCGAAGCGGGCGGGCCGCTGCGAAGACGATTCAGTTCAGAAGCGGATCAGGACTTGCCGCGCGCCAGGATGATGGCGTCGGCAACGTTCTTGGGCGCTTCGGAGTAGTGCTTGAACTCCATCGTGTACGTGGCGCGGCCTTGCGTGGCCGAGCGCAGCGACGTGGAGTAGCCGAACATTTCGCTCAGCGGGACTTCGGCCTTGATGACCTTGCCGCCACCGACCATGTCGTCCATGCCCTGCACCATGCCGCGACGGCTGGACAGGTCGCCCATGACGGTACCGGCGTAGTCTTCCGGCGTCTCGACTTCCACGGCCATCATCGGCTCGAGGATGACGGGGCTGGCGCGGCGCATGGCTTCCTTGAAACCCATGGAGGCGGCCATCTTGAACGCGTTTTCGTTCGAGTCCACGTCGTGGTACGAACCGAAGGTCAGCGTGGCCTTGACGTCCACGACCGGGAAGCCGGCCAGCACGCCGTTCGGCAGCGTGTCGATGATGCCCTTCTCGACCGCGGGGATGAACTCGCGAGGCACCACGCCGCCCTTGATGGCGTCGACGAACTCGAAGCCCTTGCCCGGCTCCTGCGGCTCGAGCGTCAGCACGACGTGACCGTACTGGCCCTTGCCGCCGGACTGGCGAACGAACTTGCCTTCGACGTCGGTCGCGGTCTTGCGGATGGTTTCGCGGTAGGCCACCTGCGGCTTGCCGACGTTGGCTTCCACGCCGAACTCGCGCTTCATGCGGTCGACGATGATTTCCAGGTGCAGCTCGCCCATGCCGGAGATGATGGTCTGGCCGGACTCTTCGTCGGTGCGCAGACGGAAGGACGGGTCTTCGGCAGCCAGGCGGCCCAGCGCGATACCCATCTTTTCCTGGTCGGCCTTGGTCTTGGGCTCGACGGCCTGCGAGATCACGGGCTCGGGGAAGACCATCTTCTCCAGCGTGATGACGGTGTCCGGGTCGCACAGGGTTTCGCCCGTGGTGACGTCCTTCAGGCCCACGCAGGCGGCGATGTCGCCGGCCAGAATTTCCTTGATTTCCTCACGCTGGTTGGCGTGCATCTGCAGGATCCGGCCGATGCGCTCCTTCTTGCCGCGGATCGGGTTGTAGACGGTCGCGCCCGACTGCAGCACGCCCGAGTACACGCGAACGAAGGTCAGCTGGCCGACGTAGGGGTCGGTCATCAGCTTGAAGGCCAGCGCGGAGAACTTCTCATCGTCGTCGGCCTTGACGGGTGATCGGCTGGTCGTCTTCGTCCGTGCCCGGCACCGGCGGGATGTCCATCGGCGACGGCAGGAAGTCGATGACGGCATCCAGCATGCGCTGCACACCCTTGTTCTTGAACGCGGTGCCGCACAGCATCGGCTGGATCTCGGTCGCGATGGTGCGCTGGCGGATCGCGAGCTTGATCTCTTCCTCGGACAGGTCGCCCGTCTCGAGGTACTTGTTCATCAGCTCTTCGGTGGCCTCGGCAGCGGCCTCGACCAGCTTCTCGCGCCATTCCTGGGCGACTTCGACCAGGTCAGCGGGGATGTCCTCGAAGGTGAACTTCATGCCCTGGGACGCCTCGTCCCAGATGATGGCCTTCATCTTGAAGAGGTCCACCACGCCCTTGAAGTTGTCCTCGGCGCCGATGGGGATCACCACGGGCACGGGGTTGGCCTTCAGGCGGGTCTTCATCTGGTCGACGACCTTGAAGAAGTTCGCGCCGGTGCGGTCCATCTTGTTGACGAACGCGAGGCGGGGCACCTTGTACTTGTTGGCCTGGCGCCAGACGGTTTCCGACTGGGGCTGCACGCCACCCACGGCGCAATACACCATGCAAGCACCGTCCAGCACGCGCATCGAACGCTCGACTTCAATCGTGAAGTCCACGTGTCCGGGGGTGTCGATGATGTTGAAGCGGTGCTCGGGGTAGGACATGTCCATGCCCTTCCAGAAGCAGGTCGTCGCGGCCGACGTGATCGTGATGCCGCGCTCCTGCTCCTGCTCCATCCAGTCCATCGTGGCGGCGCCGTCGTGCACCTCACCGATCTTGTGGTTCACACCGGTGTAGTAGAGGATGCGCTCGGTCGTGGTGGTCTTGCCAGCATCGATGTGCGCGGAGATACCGATGTTGCGGTAGCGCTCGATGGGGGTTTTGCGGGCCATGGTTTGCTCCAGAAGACAGGAGCCGCCAGCGGGTTGGTAGAAACCCGAGGCGGCCGAAAGACAGTGGTTTAGAAGCGGAAGTGCGAGAAGGCCTTGTTGGCTTCTGCCATGCGGTGGACTTCGTCGCGCTTCTTCATCGCGCCGCCACGGCCTTCAGCGGCCTCCAGCAGCTCGTTGGCCAGGCGTTGGGCCATCGACTTCTCACCGCGCTTGCGAGCGGATTCCTTCAACCAGCGCATGGCGAGGGCCATCCGGCGGACGGGGCGAACTTCCACGGGAACTTGGTAGTTCGCACCGCCGACACGGCGGGACTTCACTTCAACCATGGGCTTCACGTTGTTCAGGGCGACCATGAACACTTCCAGCGGGTCCTTGCCGACCTTCTTCTCGACCTGGTCGAGGGCGCCATAGATGATGCGCTCGGCGACGGCCTTCTTGCCCGATTCCATGATGACGTTCATGAACTTGGACAGATCAACGGAACCGAACTTCGGATCCGGGAGGATTTCGCGCTTGGGTACTTCGCGACGACGTGGCATGGCACTCTTCCTTCTGCTTCAGTTGGAGACGGCCTTCTTGACCTGACTCCGCTGGACAACCACCGACATCTGGGGCCATCCACTTACTCGGCTGACTGACACGCTCAGCAGCCGCAACAACGTTGGGTCAGCATCGAGCTGAGCCCGAACAGACGATTTACTTCTTCGGACGCTTGGCACCGTACTTGGAACGGGCCTGCTTGCGATCCTTGACGCCTTGCAGGTCAAGCGAGCCGCGGACGATGTGATAACGCACACCCGGCAAGTCCTTCACACGGCCGCCGCGCACCAGCACGACACTGTGTTCTTGCAGGTTGTGGCCTTCGCCGCCGATGTAGGAGATGACCTCGAAACCGTTGGTCAGGCGCACCTTGGCGACCTTACGCAGAGCGGAGTTCGGCTTCTTCGGCGTGGTGGTGTAGACGCGGGTGCAGACACCGCGGCGCTGCGGGCAGTTCTGCATCGCAGGCGACTTGGACTTGGTGACCTCGGCCTCTCGACCTTGGCGCACCAGTTGATTGATGGTTGGCATAAAACGACTTGTTCCCGTTTGAAGTCAGTGAACCTCGCCTTTCGGAAGCGCCGCATGGCGCAGGGCTTGGCGCAGGCAATACGCCGCCAAAAGGCGAAGAGCCGACGATTGTAGACCGCCGAGGGAATTCGACACAAGGGTCTGCCCGTAGGGACGGGTAAGCTGGCGAATGGATGCCCCTGCCCTACCCGCCGATCCGGCAGCTTCACCCGCCGTCGTCGAGCGACCGGCCATCGTCATCGACACCCAAGTCGTCATGGACTGGCTCGTGTTTCGCGATACCCGCGTGCAGCCGCTGACCGCAGCGCTCACCTCGGGTGCGCTGCGCTGGCTCGTGGCTCCGGCCATGCGCGACGAGATCCGGCATGTACTGGGCCGCGGCGTGGCCGCCAGCTACGCCCCCGACTTGGCCTTCATCGAGGCGCAGTTCGACGCCCACGCACTGGCCGTCGACAGCCGCGACGCCGCAGCCTCTGGCCGGCCGACTGGTCTGCCGCGACCCGGATGACCAGAAGTTCATCGATCTTGCACTGGCCGCCCGTGCTCGCTGGCTGATTTCACGCGACAAGGCGGTGCTGGCGCTCGCCAAGCGCGCCCGCTTGCGCGGGCTGGCCATCTTGACGCCGGAGCGCTGGTCGCTGGACTGAGGCACAAAAGAAAAGCCGCCCACGGCCGGAACCGGGGCGGCTTCGGAGGGCGGGGCCCTCGGCGGCTTACTCGGCCGAGCCGTCGCCGGCGTCAACACCTGCCATCTGCGCGGCGGCCAGTTCCTCGGCCTCCTGCAGCGCGATGGCGCGACGCTCGGCGTCATCCATGGCTTCCTTGGCGCGACGCGCTTCGTGGAAGGCCATGCCGGTGCCGGCCGGGATCAGGCGACCGACGATGACGTTTTCCTTCAGGCCACGCAGCTCGTCGCGCTTGCCCATGATGGCAGCCTCGGTGAGCACGCGGGTCGTTTCCTGGAAGGAAGCGGCCGAGATGAACGAGTCCGTCGACAGCGACGCCTTGGTGATGCCCAACAGCACGTCCGCATGGGTGGCAATGATCTTGCCTTCCTTGCGCAGCTTGTCGTTGGTGTCCAGCAGCTCCGAGCGCTCGACCTGCTCGTTCAGGATGTAGTGCGAATCCCCCGGGTTCGTGATGGTCACGCGACGCAGCATCTGGCGAACGATCACCTCGATGTGCTTGTCGTTGATCTTCACGCCCTGGAGTCGGTACACGTCCTGGACTTCGTCGACGATGTAGCGCGCCAGTTCCTCGATGCCCAGCAGGCGCAGGATGTCCTGCGGATCCGCCGCGCCGTCGACGATCAGCTCGCCGCGGTTGACCACCTGACCTTCGTGCACCAGGATGTTCTTTTCCTTCGGCACCAGTTCCTCGTGGGCCTTGCCGTCCGGATCGGTGATCTGCAGGCGGATCTTGCCCTTGGTCTCCTTGCCGAACGACACCGTGCCGGTCTGCTCGGCCAGAACGCCGACGTCCTTGGGCGAACGGGCTTCGAAGAGCTCGGCCACACGCGGCAGACCGCCGGTAATGTCACGGGTCTTCTGGCCTTCGACCGGGATGCGGGCGAGCACTTCACCGGGCAGCAGCTCCTGACCGTCGCGGATCTGGATCAGCGCGCCGACCTGGAAGCCGATAGCCACCGAGTGGTCGGTACCGGGGATCTTGACCTCGTGGCCCTGCGCGTCCAACAGCTTGACCTGAGGGCGCACGACCTTGGCGGCGCCGCGGCGCTTCGGGTCGATGACGACCAGCGTCGACAGACCGGTCACCTCGTCCACCTGCTTGGCGACGGTCACGCCTTCCTCGACGTTCTCGAACTTCGCCTGGCCGGCGAATTCCGTGATGATCGGGCGGGTCAGCGGATCCCAATTGGCGAGCACCACACCAGCCTTGATGATCTGGCTGGGCTTGATGTTCAGCACCGCGCCGTAAGGCACCTTGTGGCGCTCACGCTCGCGGCCGTGCGGGTCGGCAATGATGATCTCGCCGGAACGGGAAATCACGACCAATTCGCCCTTGCCGTTGGTCACGTAGCGCATCGTGGCATTGAACCCGATGATGCCGTCCGACTTGGCTTCCACGCTAGAAGCGACCGCAGCACGCGAAGCTGCACCACCGATGTGGAAGGTACGCATCGTCAGCTGCGTGCCGGGTTCACCGATGGACTGCGCGGCGATGACGCCGACGGCCTCGCCAACGTTGACCAAGCCACCGCGGCCCAGGTCGCGGCCGTAGCACTTGGCGCACAGGCCGAAGCGCGTGCCGCAGGTCAGAGGCGTGCGGACCTTGATCTCGTCGACGCCAGCCTGCTCCAGCACGTCGAGGATGTCCTCGTCGAGCATGTTGCCGGCAGCCAGCAGCGAGGCTTGCGTCTCGGGGTGGACGACGTCGATCGCAGCGACACGGCCGAGGACGCGGTCGCGCAGCGATTCGATGACTTCACCACCTTCGACCAGCGCGCGCATGGCCATGCCGTTGTCGGTACCGCAATCGTCTTCCGTGACAACCAGATCCTGGGTCACGTCGACCAGACGGCGCGTCAGGTAGCCGGAGTTCGCAGTCTTCAGCGCCGTATCGGCCAGGCCCTTACGGGCACCGTGCGTCGAGATGAAGTACTGCAGAACGTTCAGGCCCTCGCGGAAATTCGCGGTGATGGGCGTCTCGATGATGGAGCCATCAGGCTTGGCCATCAGGCCGCGCATGCCGGCGAGCTGACGGATCTGGGCGGCACTACCGCGGGCGCCCGAGTCAGCCATCATGTAGATCGAGTTGAACGACTCCTGATCGACGGTCTTGCCGTTGCGATCAGTCGTCTTCTCGACCTTCAGGTGGTCCATCATCTTCTTGCCGATTTCGTCACCGGCCTTGCCCCAGATGTCCACGACCTTGTTGTAGCGCTCGCCGGCCGTCACGAGACCGGAGACGTACTGCTGCTCGATCTCCTTGACTTCCTTCTCGGCGCGCTCGATCAGCGTGTGCTTCTGAGCGGGCACCAGCATGTCATCGATGGCGATCGAGATGCCGGCACGCGTGGCCAGGCGGAAGCCGCTTTGCAGCAGCTTGTCGGCCAGCACCACGGTTTCCTTCAGGCCGCACTTGCGGAAGCTCGTGTTGATGAGACGCGAGATTTCCTTCTTCTTCAGCGCCTTGTTGATGTTGGCGAACGGCAGGCCCTTGGGCAGGATCTCCGACAGCAGCGCGCGGCCGACGGTGGTGTCCACGAGCTTGGTCTCGGGCACGAACTCGCCCGTTTCCTTGTCCTTGGTCCACTCGGTCAGGCGAACGCTGATCTTGGCGGTGATCTCCACCGCGCCGTTCTCCAGCGCGCGGATCATCTCAGGGATGTCCGAGAAGATCAGACCTTCACCCCTGCCGTTGGTGCGCTCGCGGGTGGCGTAGTACAGACCCAGCACCACGTCTTGCGAAGGAACGATGGACGGCTCACCCGAGGCCGGGAACAGCACGTTGTTGGAGGCCAGCATCAGCGTGCGGGCTTCCATCTGCGCTTCGATCGACAGCGGCACGTGGACAGCCATCTGGTCACCGTCGAAGTCGGCGTTGAAGGCCGAGCAGACGAGCGGGTGCAGTTGGATGGCCTTGCCTTCGATCAGCACGGGCTCGAAGGCCTGGATGCCGAGGCGGTGCAGCGTCGGGGCACGGTTCAGCAGGACCGGGTGTTCCTTGATGACTTCCTCAAGGATGTCCCAGACGACCGGCGTACCGGATTCGACTTCCTTCTTCGCGGCCTTGATCGTCGTCGCGATACCCATCGCTTCGAGACGCGAGAAGATGAAAGGCTTGAACAGCTCGAGCGCCATCAGCTTGGGCAGGCCGCACTGGTGCAGCTTGAGCGTCGGGCCGACCACGATGACCGAACGGCCAGAGTAGTCGACACGCTTGCCCAGCAGGTTCTGACGGAAGCGGCCGCTCTTGCCCTTGATCATGTCGGCCAGCGACTTGAGGGCACGCTTGTTCGCGCCGGTCATGGCCTTGCCGCGGCGGCCGTTGTCCAGCAAGGAATCGACGGCTTCCTGCAGCATGCGCTTTTCATTGCGCACGATGATCTCAGGGGCCTTCAACTCCAGCAGACGCGCCAGACGGTTGTTGCGGTTGATGACACGACGATAGAGGTCGTTCAGGTCGGAGGTCGCGAAGCGGCCGCCGTCCAGCGGCACCAGCGGACGCAGGTCCGGCGGCAGCACAGGCAGCACGTCCAGCACCATCCAGTTCGGCTTGATGCCGGACTTCTTGAAGGCCTCCATGACCTTCAGGCGCTTGGAATTCTTCTTGACCTTGAGCTCGGAGCCGGTCATGTCGTTGCGCAGGCTTGATCGATCTCGATGTCGAGATCCATCTCCTCCAGCAGCTTCTTGATGCCCTCGGCGCCCATCAGCGCGATGAACTCGTCGCCGAATTCCACGCGCTTCGCGTCGTAGTCGTCCTCGCTCATGATCGAGAACTTCTTCAGCGGGGTCATGCCCGGGTCGACGACGACGTAGGCTTCGAAGTACAGCACCCGCTCGATGTCGCGCAGCGTCATGTCGAGCACCAAGCCCAGACGCGACGGCAGCGACTTCAGGAACCAGATGTGCGCGCACGGCGCCGCCAGGTCGATGTGACCCATGCGGTCACGGCGAACCTTGGTCTGCGTGACTTCGACGCCGCACTTCTCGCAGATGACGCCGCGATGCTTCAGGCGCTTGTACTTGCCGCACAGGCACTCGTAGTCCTTGATCGGGCCAAAGATCTTGGCGCAGAACAAGCCGTCACGCTCGGGCTTGAAGGTGCGGTAGTTGATGGTCTCGGGCTTCTTCACCTCGCCGAACGACCAGCTGCGGATCTTCTCCGGAGACGCCAGGCCGATCTTGATGGCATCGAAATGCTCATCCGGGGTGAATTGCTTGAAAAGGTCGAGTAGTCCCTTCATGGTGTCTTCCTTTTCCTTCCTTAGTTGCGCTCGAGCTCGATGTCGATACCGAGCGAGCGGATTTCCTTGACCAGCACGTTGAACGATTCCGGCATGCCGGCTTCGATGGCGTGCTCACCCTTGACGATGGACTCGTAGACCTTGGTACGACCGTTCACGTCGTCGGACTTGACCGTCAGCATTTCCTGCAGGATGTACGAGGCGCCGTAGGCTTCCAGCGCCCAGACTTCCATTTCACCGAAACGCTGGCCGCCGAACTGGGCCTTGCCGCCCAGCGGCTGCTGCGTGACGAGCGAGTACGGGCCGGTCGAGCGGGCGTGCATCTTGTCGTCCACCAGATGGTGCAGCTTCAGCACGTGCATGTAGCCGACGGTGACCGGGCGCTCGAACTGCTCGCCGGTACGGCCATCGCACAGCCAGGCCTGGGTGCGGGTGTACGTCAGGCCCTTGCGTGGCAGCGATGTCGTCCGGGTAGGCCAGCTTGAGCATCGCGCGGATCTCTTCTTCCTTGGCGCCATCGAAGACCGGCGTCGCGAAGGGCACGCCCTTGGCAAGGTTGCTCGGCCATCTCCAGCACTTCGGCGTCCGTCAGGTCGTCAATGTTCTCGGTCTTGCCACCGCTCTGGTTGTAGAGCTCGTCGAACAGCTTGCGCAGCTCAGCCACCTTCGACTGCTCCTGCAGCATGTCGCCGATGCGCTGGCCGATGCCCTTGCCAGCCCAGCCCAGGTGAACTTCGAGAACCTGACCCACGTTCATCCGCGACGGAACGCCCAACGGGTTCAGCACGATGTCGGCAGGCGTGCCGTCGGCCATGTAGGGCATGTCCTCAATCGGGACGACCTTGGACACCACACCCTTGTTGCCGTGACGGCCGGCCATCTTGTCGCCAGGCTGCAGGCGACGCTTGACGGCCAGGTAGACCTTGACCATCTTCAGCACGCCTGCCGGCAGCTCGTCGCCCTGCGTCAGCTTCTTGCGCTTCTCTTCGAAGGCGAGGTCGAAGCTGTGGCGGGTCTGGTCGAGCGCGTTCTTGATCGACTCGAGCTGGTTGGCAACGTCTTCCTCGGCCGGGCGGATGTCGAACCAGTGGAACTTCTCGACCGAAGCCAGATAGTCCTTGTCGATCTTGGTGCCCTTGGCGATCTTCTGCGGGCCGCCGTTGGCGACCTTGCCGACGAGCAGCTTCTCGATACGGTCGAAGGCGTCGCTCTCGACGATGCGCAGCTGGTCGTTCAGGTCCAGGCGATAGCGCTTCAGCTCGTCGTCGATGATCTGCTGGGCGCGCTTGTCGCGCTGAATGCCTTCACGGGTGAAGACCTGCACGTCGATGACGGTGCCGCTGGTGCCCTGGTCGACACGCAGCGACGTGTCCTTCACGTCAGAGGCCTTCTCACCGAAGATGGCGCGCAGCAGCTTCTCTTCCGGCGTCAGCGTGGTTTCGCCCTTGGGCGTAACCTTGCCGACCAGCACGTCGCCCGGGTTCACCTCGGCACCGATGTAGACGATGCCAGACTCGTCCAGACGGCCGAGCTGCTGCTCGGACAGGTTGGGGATGTCGCGGGTGATTTCTTCCGAACCCAGCTTGGTGTCACGCGCATTGACGACCAGTTCCTCGATGTGGATCGAGGTGTAGCGGTCTTCCGCGATGACGCGTTCCGAGATCAGGATCGAGTCTTCGAAGTTGTAGCCGTTCCACGGCATGAACGCGACCAGCATGTTCTGGCCCAGGGCCAGCTCACCGATATCGGTGGAGGCACCGTCGGCAATGATGTCCTCGGCCGCCACCTTGTCGCCACGGCGCACGATGGGGCGCTGGTGGATGTTGGTGTTCTGGTTGGAACGCTGGTACTTGATCAGGTTGTAGATGTCGACACCGACCTCACCGGCCACAGTCTCGTCATCGTTCACACGGATCACGATGCGGTTGGTGTCGACATAGTCGACCACGCCACCGCGGCGCGCCGCGACCACCGTGCCCGAGTCCTTCGCGGCGACGCGCTCAACGCCCGTACCCACGAAAGCCTTCTCGGGACGCAGCACCGGCACGGCCTGGCGCTGCATGTTGGCGCCCATCAACGCGCGGTTCGCGTCGTCGTGCTCCAGGAAGGGCACCAGCGAGGCTGCGACGGACACGATCTGCGTCGGCGCCACGTCCATGTACTGGATGCGCTCGGGGCTGGTCAGCACCGATTCGCCGTTTTCACGGGCGGACACCAATTCGTCGGTCAGCTCGCCGCCGACATTCAGCGTCGCGTTGGCCTGGGCGATGACGTACTTGCCTTCCTCGATGGCCGACAGGTAGTCGATCTGGTCGGTGACCTTGCCGTCCACGACACGGCGGTACGGCGTTTCCAGGAAGCCGTACTCGTTCAGCTGCGCGATACAGCGCCAGCGAGTTGATCAGGCCGATGTTCGGGCCTTCCGGCGTTTCGATCGGGCAGACGCGGCCGTAGTGGGTCGGGTGCACGTCGCGGACTTCGAAGCCGGCGCGCTCGCGGGTCAAACCACCCGGGCCCAGTGCGGAAACACGACGCTTGTGCGTGATTTCCGACAGCGGGTTGGTCTGGTCCATGAACTGCGACAGCTGCGACGCGCCGAAGAACTCCTTCAGCGCCGCAGAGATCGGCTTGGAGTTGATCAGGTCGTGCGGCATCAGGGCTTCGGTCTCGGCCTGGCCCAGACGCTCCTTGACGGCCTTCTCGATGCGGGCGAGGCCCGAGCGGTACTGGTTCTCGGCCAGTTCGCCCACGCAGCGCACGCGGCGGTTGCCCAGATGGTCGATGTCGTCCACCTCACCGCGACCATTGCGCAGCTCGACGAGGATCTTGACGACGTCAAGGATGTCCTCGTTGGACAGGTTCATGTTGCCTTCCGGCGTGTCACGGCCGACACGCGCGTTGAACTTCATGCGGCCGACGCGGCTCAGGTCGTAGGTGTCGGTGCTGTAGAACAGGCGGTTGAACAGCGCTTCGACAGCGTCTTCCGTCGGCGGCTCACCAGGGCGCATCATGCGGTAGATGGCGACGCGAGCGGCCAGTTGGCTGTCGGTCTCGTCAGACGCCAGCGTCTGCGAGATGTAGGCACCTTCGTCCAGCTCGTTCGTGAACAGGCACTGGATGTCCTTGACGCCAGCGGCGCGCAGCTTCTTCAGCAGCGCTTCAGTCAGCTCGTCATTGGCCTTGGCGATGATCTCGCCGGTATCGGCGTCGATCATGTTCTTGGCCAGCACGCGGCCGACCAGGAAGTCCTCGGGCACCGAGATGTGCTGCGTGCCGGACTGCTCCAGCTGGCGCACATGGCGGGCCGTGATGCGCTTGTCCTTCTCGACGATGACGGCACCACTCTTGTCGACGATATCGAACCGGGCGACTTCACCCTTCAGGCGGTCGGCGACGAACTCGAGCTGCGCGCCGACGTCCATCAGGCGGAAGTTGTCGAACACAAAGAAGTGGGCCAGGATCTGCTCGGGCTTCAGGCCGATGGCCTTGAGCAGGATCGTGACCGGCATCTTGCGGCGGCGGTCGACGCGGAAATACAGGATGTCCTTGGGGTCGAACTCGAAGTCCAGCCAGGAGCCGCGATAGGGAATGATGCGGGCGCTGAACAGCAGCTTGCCCGACGAGTGCGTCTTGCCTTTGTCGTGCTCGAAGAACACGCCCGGCGAACGGTGCAGCTGCGACACGATGACGCGCTCGGTACCGTTGACGATGAAGGAGCCGTAGTCGGTCATCAGGGGCACTTCGCCCATGTAGACCTCTTGTTCCTTGATTTCCTTGACGGTCTTCGCCTGCGGCGACTCGCGGTCATAGATGATCATCTGCAGGCGCGCACGCACGGCGGCTGCATAGGTCAACCCCCGCTGCTGGCACTCACGGGTGTCGAACGGCGGCTTGGCGATGTTGAACTCGAGGAACTTCATCTCGACGAAACCGTTGTGCGAAACAATCGGGAACGCCGACAGGAAGGCCGCCTGCAGCCCTTCGGGCTTGCGTTTGGCGGGGGCTACGTCCTTCTGGAGGAAGGCCACGTAGCTGTCCTTCTGCATTGTGAGCAGATAAGGGACGTTGAGGACACTCTCGCGCTTGCCGAAGCTCTTGCGGATCCGCTTGCGCTCGGTGTAGCTGTAGGGGGTTGCTTGCGCCATAAACACTCCGTATCGAGTGCGTCCCCGGCCGTGGGACGCACCGCGTCGGCGACTGGCTGGCTCACTCGCCCAGAACGGGCGGCTGCCTAGCTTGGTGGTTGGCCACTACCAACCGCTGGCGGACAACTCTGGCATTGCACCAAAGTCCGACCAAACTGGCTCTCTGCAGTCGGATCAGAGAACACGTGAAAGAACTGCGCATCATACGCTGCGCGGCTCTTTCAGCTGTTCTCTACGGGGAGAAACCCGTAAAGACGAAAAAGGGGAAGCCCGGAGGCAACCCCTTTTCAAGTCGTCGGGGCCGGAACTGCCACGCAGGTCCAACCCCAAGCGATCACTTCAGCTCGGCCTTGGCGCCGGCTTCGACCAGCTTCTTGACAGCGGCTTCGGCGTCGGCCTTGGAGATGCCTTCCTTGACGTTCTTCGGAGCGCCATCGACCAGGTCCTTGGCTTCCTTCAGGCCCAGGCCCGTGATTTCGCGGACGGCCTTGATGACGCCGACCTTCTGAGCACCGGCGTCGGTCAGGACGACGTTGAACTCGGTCTTCTCTTCAGCAGCAGCAGCGCCACCGCCAGCAGCGCCACCGGCAGCCGGAGCAGCCATGGAAGCGGCGGACACGCCGAACTTCTCTTCAATTGCCTTGACCAGGTCGTTCAGTTCCAGGACGGTCATGCTGTCCAGGGCGGTCAGGAAAGCGTCTTTATCGAATGCCATGATGTGTTCCTAAATAACAGATGGTTTGCGTATGAACGCGTGATTTGTCGTCGATCAGGCCGCAGCCGGGGCTTCGGCTTCGGCGCCGCCACCACGTTGCTGAGCCAGGGCTGCCAGCACGGCCGCGGTGCGTTGCACCGGCGACTTGAGCAGGCCGGCGATTTGCGACAGCAGCACTTCCTTGCTCGGGACGGATGCCAGCGCCTTCACGCCGTTGACGTCCAGAGCCTTGCCGCCGTAGGCACCGCCCTTGATGACGAGCTTGTCGTTGGTCTTGGCAAAGTCAGCGATGACTTTGGCAGCCGCGACAGCGTCTTCCGAAAAGCCGTAGATCAGCGGGCCGACCATGCTCTCCGCAGCAGCTTCGAACGGCGTGCCGGCGACGGCGCGACGGGCCAGGGTGTTCTTCAGCACGTGAAGATAAACACCCTTGGCACGCGCGTCGACGCGCAGCTTGTTCAAGGCTTCCACGGTGAGGCCACGGTACTCGGCCAACGCCAGCGTCTGCGACTTGGCAGCTTGCGCTGCGACGTCGGAGACAACGGCTGCCTTCTCGTTGCGATTGAGACTCAAGGTCTACTCCTCACATTTGCCCCGCAGCCTCGCGGCCTTGGAGCTCCAGGGATTCAGCGACCATCTGTCAGGAACGGATTCCTTTCAGCGGGACCGCCATCTGCGCTGGCCCCGGCCTCAATTGCTTGAGGACCAGGATTTAAGGGGTCTCCACCAGCGGTCTTGGATGACGCGCTACGCCAGCGAACCGGCTCAGCGCCCCACCAATCTTGTCGTCCGGGGCCAGACTCGCCCCGAACAGATTCGTTGCCCCAGGCCTCTATGGCCTGGCGCTTGTTCAGGCTGCGGCGGCCTGAGCGTTGATCGAAGCGATTTCGACGCGAGCGCCAACGCCCATCGTCGAGGACACGGCGACCTTGCGCAGGTAGATGCCCTTGCTCGATGCCGGCTTGGCCTTGTTCAGGGCCTCGATCAGCGCGCGCAGGTTGCCTTCCAGCTTGTCGGTGTCGAACGAGCGACGGCCGATGGTGCCGTGGATGATGCCAGCCTTGTCAACGCGGAACTGGACCTGACCAGCCTTGGCGTTCTTGACGGCGGTGGCAACGTCCGGGGTCACGGTGCCGACCTTGGGGTTCGGCATCAGGCCACGCGGGCCCAGGATCTGACCCAGCGTACCGACGACACGCATCGTGTCGGGCGAGGCGATGACCACGTCGAAGGGCATGTCACCTGCCTTGACGCGCTCAGCCAGGTCTTCCATGCCGACGACGTCGGCGCCAGCGGCCTTGGCCTCCTCAGCCTTGGCACCCTGGGCGAACACGGCGACACGCTTGGTCTTGCCGGTGCCGTTGGGCATCACGACGGCGCCACGGACGACTTGGTCCGACTTCTTGGCATCGATGCCGAGCTGGACAGCCACGTCGATGGACTCATCGAACTTGGCGGTGGCCAGGCTCTTGACCAGGTCCAGGGCTTCCGACAGCGCGTACAGCTTGGTCGACTCGACCTTGCCGGCCAGCGCCTTTTGCTTCTTGGTGAGCTTGGCCATGTCAGACCCCTTCCACGATGATGCCCATCGAGCGGGCGGAGCCGGCGATGGTGCGGACAGCGGCGTCGATGTCGGCGGCCGTCAGGTCCTTGGTCTTGATCTTGGCGATCTCTTCCAGCTGGGCGCGGGTCAGCCTGCCGACCTTGTCCAGGTGGGGACGCTGCGAGCCCTTCTCGATCTTGGCAGCCTTCTTGATCAGCACGGTCGCCGGGGGCGACTTGATCACGAAGGTGAAGCTCTTGTCTGCAAACGCGGTGATGACCACCGGCAGCTTCATGCCTGGCTCAAAGCCGGCGCCAGAAGTCTGGGCGTTGAACGCCTTGCAGAATTCCATGATGTTCAGGCCACGCTGACCCAGCGCGGGACCCACCGGCGGCGAAGGATTTGCCTTGCCGGCCGGAATTTGCAGCTTGATGAAGCCGACAATTTTCTTGGCCATGTTTTCTCCAATCCAGTGAACCCGCGGCCTGCGGGATCACCTGAGTGCTAGCGCATCGGATTCGGACCGAGGCCCTTACCTTTGCTCCTCTTGTCCGCCTCTCGTTGCAGACTGATCACGGGCCAGCGTTAGGGACGCCGGCCGAACCCAAGAGTTTACCCTGAGAAGGGCCTCAGACCTTTTCGACCTGAGCGAAGTCCAGTTCCACTGGCGTGGCGCGGCCGAAGATCGTGACCGATACGCGCACCTTGGACTTGTCGTAGTTGACCTCTTCGACCGAGCCATTGAAGTCGGTGAACGGCCCCTCCTTGACGCGCACGATCTCGCCAACCGTCCACTCGACCTTGGGCCGGGGCTTCTCGACGCCTTCTTGCATCTGGTTGACGATCTTCATGACCTCGGCCTCCGAGATCGGGGCCGGACGGTTCTTGGCTCCGCCGACAAAGCCCGTCACCTTGGAGGTGTGCTTCACCAAATGCCAGGACTCGTCGTCCATGAACATCTCGACCAGCACGTAGCCCGGGAAGAAGCGGCGCTCCGTAACAGCCTTCTTGCCGTTCTTCAGCTCGACGACCTCTTCAGTCGGCACCAGGATGCGGCCAAACTTGTCCTGCATTCCGGCGCGATCAATGCGTTCGCGCAGATTGCGCTCGACGGCCTTCTCCATGCCCGAGTAGGCATGGACGACATACCAGCGCTTGGGCGGGCCAACCGGGGCTTCGGTCGTGACGACTTGTTCTTCAGACATGAGGATTCCTTGCGATCAGCGCTTCCAGCCCAGGATCAGGTCGTACAGCACCCACTCCAGCGTCTTGTCGGTCATCCACAGGAACAGCGCCATCACGACGACGAAGGCGAACACATAGGCCGTCATCTGCCGCGCTTCCTTGTGGCTCGGCCAGACGACCTTCTTGACTTCGCGCACAGAGTCGCGACCGTAAGCGATCAGCGCCTTGCCATGCTCGGAGGTGAAGAAAGCCGCCACGCCGGCCGCCAGCAGGACGAACAGCGCGCCCCACTGCACCAGCGCACCTTGCTTGGACAGGCCGTAGTAAGCCGCCAGCGCGCCGATCAGCAACAGCACTGCAACAGCCAACTTGGCCTTGTCAGCGCCGCTGGTCACGGTTTCGACTTGGGGAGGATTCGCCATCACTTCACTTTCACGCGCCGCCCCGAAGGCGACTGTTCTGACGCTGCCGCGGCAGGTAGCCATCAGCAGCAAGGCCCGCTGAGATCGCTCTCGCGGGCCGATGCTTGTTGCCAGGAAAACCAGCCGTCGTGATCAGCGACTGCTGGCAGGGGCAGAGGGTCTCGAACCCCCAACCTTCGGTTTTGGAGACCGACGCTCTGCCAATTGAGCTATGCCCCTGTGGCCCGAAAAAAATTACTCGAGGATCGTGGCGACGACGCCCGAACCGACGGTACGGCCGCCTTCACGGATGGCGAAGCGCAGGCCCTGCTCCATGGCGATGGGGGCGATCAGCTTCACGGTGATGCCGACGTTGTCGCCAGGCATGACCATTTCCTTGTCCTTGGGCAGCTCCACCGCGCCAGTCACGTCCGTCGTGCGGAAGTAGAACTGGGGACGATAGTTGTTGAAGAACGGGGTGTGACGGCCGCCCTCTTCCTTGCTCAGAACGTAGATCTCAGCCGTGAAGTGGGTGTGGGGCTTGATCGTGCCGGGCTTGGCCAGCACTTGGCCACGCTCGACGTCTTCGCGCTTGGTGCCGCGCAGCAGGATGCCGACGTTGTCGCCCGCTTGACCTTGGTCCAGCAGCTTGCGGAACATTTCGACGCCCGTGACCGTGGTCTTCTGGACTTCGCGGATGCCCACGATTTCGATTTCTTCACCGACCTTGATGATGCCGCGCTCGACGCGACCGGTCACCACCGTGCCACGACCCGAAATCGAGAACACGTCTTCCACCGGCAGCAGGAAGGCGCCGTCAACGGCACGGTCCGGCTGGGGAATGTAGGTGTCCAGCGCTTCGGCCAGGCGCATGATGGCTTGCTCGCCCAGGTCGCCCGTGTCGCCTTCCAGAGCCAGCTTGGCCGAGCCCTTGATGATCGGGGTGTCGTCGCCAGGGAAGTCGTACTTGCTCAGCAGCTCGCGCACTTCCATTTCGACAAGCTCCAGCAGCTCGGCGTCGTCGACCATGTCGCACTTGTTCAGGAAGACGATGATGTACTTCACGCCAACCTGGCGGGCCAGCAGGATGTGCTCACGGGTCTGGGGCATCGGGCCGTCAGCGGCCGAGCACACCAGGATGGCGCCGTCCATCTGGGCGGCACCGGTAATCATGTTCTTGACGTAGTCGGCGTGGCCGGGGCAGTCAACGTGGGCGTAGTGGCGGTTGGCCGTCTCGTACTCGACGTGCGCGGTGTTGATCGTGATGCCGCGGGCCTTCTCTTCCGGCGCTGCGTCGATCTGGTCGTAGGCCTTCGCCTCGCCGCCGAACTTCTTCGACAGCACCGTCGCGATCGCCGCCGTCAGCGTCGTCTTGCCGTGGTCCACGTGACCAATCGTACCCACGTTCACGTGCGGCTTGGTCCGTTCAAACTTGCCTTTTGCCATCTTGCGCTCCTGAGGCGAACCCGTTGAGACGAGTAGAAGAAAAAGAAAGGGTGGTGCCCATGACGCGGATCGAACGCGTGACCTCTCCCTTACCAAGGGAGTGCTCTACCACTGAGCCACATGGGCATCGGCACGGGTTTGACGCCAGGAACTGGCCGGCAAACCGGTGTCGACGTCTGCCGACCAAGCCACCCTCGATGGAGCGGGAAACGGGAATCGAACCCGTGTCATTAGCTTGGAAGGCTAAGGTTCTACCATTGAACTACTCCCGCCCTGGGAGCCAACACGCCTTGCACTCGCGACTAGCAAGTCTTGGTGGAGGAGGCTGGATTCGAACCAGCGTACGCAATGCGGGCAGATTTACAGTCTGCTGCCTTTAACCACTCGGCCACCCCTCCTGAGGCAAGCCCGCAACTATAGCACAGGGCAGCGAGGGCGCAACAGAGGCGGCGACAAGAAGAACAAAAGAGTCGACCAAAACGCGGACGCACACCGCCACCCGCACTCCCGCCGCGACACACCCATCAAGGGCGCCCACACCCGCGCCCACGGCTCAACACCCGCAGCGCAGGCCGCCCGAAACCTGCGCGCGCCGGCAGCAAGCAACCAATCCCGAACCAGATCGCGGCCACCCACAACACGTCGACGCAACACAAGCGCCCAGGCCGAGCCAAAACACAAGCTCCTCGTCGTCAGGGCACAACAACTCGCAAAGTCAGCAAGCACCAATTCAATACCAATCAGATGCCAGTGCAAGCACCCAAAAGGCCCATCCATAGGGGAAACATGCAGCGCACAAGGGCCCGCAGCCTGCACTCGGGAAACTCCTCATTAGAAATTGGTAGCAAAGTGGCGTTATCAATCGCTACAGTGGCATGACACTGGTTGCCGACCCCTCACAAGGGCAAATGAGGCGGCAACCGGACCGAAGGTGGTATGCAACACACCCGAAGCAGACACCGCCGCCCTGAATCAATGGCCACAACGAGGAACAGTAAATGAAGGTCAAGCAGACCCCCATCTCGCAGGCGGTGTTCATCGCTCTGCTCGGCGCCAGCGGCGTCGCCCTGGCCCAGCAAGCGCAGGCCCCCCAACAACTCGATACCGTCACGGTCACCGGCATCCGCGCGTCGCAAGAGAAGTCGCTCAGCGTCAAGCGCAATGCCGACACCCACATCGACGTCATCTCCGCCGAAGACATCGGCAAGATGCCCGACAAGAACGTGGCCGACTCGCTGGCCCGCATTCCCGGCGTGACCATCCTGAATAGCCCTTCCGGTGGTTCGGGTGGCTTCGACGAACGTGACCGCGTCGGCCTGCGTGGCACCAACCCCAGCCTGACACAGACGCTGCTGGACGGCCACTCGGTCGCCAACGGCGACTGGTTCGTGCTGGATCAAACCGGCGCCGGCGTCGGCCGCAGCGTGAGCTTTTCGCTCCTGCCGTCCGAACTGGTGAGCCGTGTCGAGGTGCACAAGAACGCTTCGGCCTCCGACATCGAAGGCGGAACGGCCGGAGCGGTAAACATCATTACCCGCAAGCCACTGGACTTCGCCAAGACGCTGACCTTCGAAGCCAGCGTGGGGGCCGTCTACGCCGACCTCGCCAAGAAAACCGACCCGCAGCTGAGCGCGCTGCTTGCCTGGAAGAACGAATCCAAGACCTTCGGCGTACTGGTGCAGGCCTTCGATGAGAAGCGCCATCTGCGCCGCGATGGCGTCGAAACCTTCGCCCATGACGGCGCGCTGTCGCTGACCCCTGTTACCGCCGCCACCAATCCTGCGGCCGTCGCCGCCGGTATTCCCGCCGGCACGCTGTTCCCCAACCTGATGGGCTCGGCCTTGTTCACCCAAGAGCGCGAGCGCAAGGGCGGCGTCATCAGCGCACAGTTCAAGCCGAACAACGATGTCGACCTGACCCTGACTGGGTTCTCGTCCAAGATGGATGCGGACAACTACAACCGCAACTACATGCTGTCCAACCAGTGGGCACTGAGCCGCAGCCCCTCCATCACCAACTTCTCGATCGACCCTGCGACCAACATCCTGACGTCGGCCAACTACACATTTGCGACGCCCACGATCATCGGTGTCTATGACCTGATCTCGCGCAAGGCCTCTGCCGAGACCAATTTCATCAACCTGGAAGGCTCCTTCAAGGTCAGCGATGCGCTGAAGCTTTCGGGCAACGCGGGCACGTCGCGCGGCAAGGGCAAGACCCTCAGCCAGGACGTTTACGAGGGCGACATCACCGCGTCCAGTGGCGGCTTCCAACTCAAGGGAAGCGGCGAAGCGCCGGCGTTCAACATCGGCAACGCCAACGCGTCTGCGCTGAAGCCGTCAGGCACTGACTGGATCTTTGGCGACCAAAACGTCGTCGTGCAGGACAAGGACACCTGGGCCCAGCTGGATGCGGAGTACACACTGGACGCCGGCATGCTGCGCAGCCTGAAGTTTGGCCTGCGCGGCTCCAAGCACGACCGCTATACCGACGGCCCGATCGTGAACCAGGGGCCGAACTGGGGCACCGATCCGTTCGCCAATCCTCTCCCCGCCTCCGCCTATACCGAGACCTATCCCGGCAACTTCGGCAGCGGGCTGGGCGGTGGCTTCCCCACCGGCATCAGCTACCCGACGGCTGAAGCGCTGGCCGCCTACAACGCGAAGTACGCCAACCGCGACATCTCACGTCGCATGGTGACACACGAGTATTCCGTAAAGGAAAAGACGACCGCTGGCTACGTGCAGGGCAATCTGGAGGGGCAAGGCTGGAGCGGCAACGTGGGCCTGCGCCTAGTGCGCACCAAGTCCAGCACGTTGGTCTGGGTGCCCACCAGTGACAAGACGCTGCCGGGCTACGTTCCGTCCGCATTCGCAGCCGTAGGCCCCAACTGGACAGATCCCACGGGCTATTACCAGACCTTCCATGACCGTTCCTACACGGACGCTCTGCCCAGCGCAAGTCTGCGGATTGACGTGACGCCCAAGGTGGTGGCCCGCCTGTCACTGTCGCGCACACTTACCCGGCCCGACTACACGGCCCTGTCTGCAGCCCAGCTCCTGGGCGGCTACTCTGACCCGACCGGCAAGGCGGTTGGCACCGGCACGAGCGGCAACCCCGACCTCGACCCGATCCGCTCGACCAACTTCGACGCAAACATCGAGTGGTACTTCGCGCCGCGCGCCTTCGTATCGATGGGTGCGTTCCATATGAACATCGGCAGCTACATCACGGACGGCATCCAGCGCGTGATCGCGTCCACGGACGTGACGCCCGCCGGTGGTCAGCAGGGCTCGCCGACCAACCAGCGCGTCACGGCTCCGTTCGACCTGACGACCCAGATCAACCGTAAGGCCAGCGTCACGGGCCTGGAGTTCGCGTTCGAGACCCCGGTCTACAACAACTTCGGCATCGGCGCGAACTACACCTACGCCGACGCACACGATGTGACCGGCCACGTGCTGCGCGGTGCGGTCAAACACTCCGCGAACCTGAACGGCTTCTTCGAGAACGACCAGTTCTCGGCACGCCTGAACTACGGCTACAACTCGGACAACTTCCTGGGTCGGGACCGTGGCACCGACTACTTCCAACGCGGTGTCGGCGTGCTGTCTGCGTCGCTGGGCTACAAGCTCAACGACCACTTCGCCTTCAGCCTTGACGCGCAGAACCTGAACGATCCGATCCTGAAGTACTACGGCGACTTCAAGTCCGAGCCGCGCGCCATCTACAGAAACGGCCGCCAGTTCTATCTGACCGCCCGCATCAAGTACTGACGAGCGCTTTGGCAGGAACATCGAGCTCACTGGGCTCAATGTGTCAGGCCAACGCCCCCGAGTGGACGGCGATGCTCACGGCGTTGAGCCGCGAGCACATCGCTAGGCGGGCCGGCTTGGGAGTGGCTCGGCGCTCGGCCCGGAATACGGAGTCCGACCACCCAACGAAGGGGAACGTGTGGAGCACGTTCCCCTTTTCTGTTTTGATCTGCCCATGAGCGACACCGCCACCATCTTCAACCAGCACATCACCATGCGGCCTGCAGGCGGCACGACCGATACGCAGCCGCCGGTGCAGCACGTCTGCGTCGTCGGTGGCGGCACGGCGGGCTGGATGACGGCGCTGATGCTGGCAAACACCGCCTACGGCCCGCGCCTGAAGGTCACCGTGTTGGAGTCCACCCAGGTAGGCATCATCGGCGTGGGCGAAGGCTCGACGCCCTGGCTGCGTGGCTTCTTCGACGCCCTAGGCATCGAGGAGTCCGAATGGATGCCCGCCTGCAACGCCACCTATAAGAGCGGCATCACTTTCGAGAAGTGGTCCACCCGGCCTGGCTTCGAACGCTACTTCCACCCCTTCGCGTCGATGCTGGACAACATGACCATGCACCAGTTCGTCGACAACGTGCATGCGCGGCTGGACGGCGCCGAAGTGCACGCCCACCCTGACCGCTTCTTCGTCGCGGCGGCACTCGCCCGTCAGGCCCGTGGGCCACGGGCGCTGGCCAGCTTCCCCTTCGACGTCTGGTACGGGTATCACTTCGACGCGACGCTGCTGGGCCAGTTCCTCGCCGCCAAGGCACAGGCGCGAGGCGTCGTCCATCTGCAGCGCCATGTCCGCCAGGTAAAGCTCGACGAGCACGGTGACATCGCCCGCCTGCATCTGGACGATGGCGAAGCGCTGGCCGCCGACTTCTTCGTGGACTGCACCGGCTTCGCCTCGCTGCTGATCGGCCAAGCGCTGCAGACACCGTTCATCCCCTTTGCCGAGAACCTGTTCAACGACGCGGCCATCGCGATGCCGACGCCCCTTGATGGGCCCATCGAGTCGCAGACCGTCTCCACCGCGCTCCGCCACGGCTGGGCCTGGAAGATCCCTCTCACCAACCGCCGCGGCAACGGATACGTCTACAGCAGCGCCCACTGCTCGGCCGATGAGGCCGAGACGGAACTGCGTCGCCATCTCGGCCTGCTCGAAGCGGACACACCGGCCCGCCACCTGAAGATGCGCGTGGGCCGAATGGCGAAGCAGTGGAACCGCAACGCCGTCGCCGTGGGCCTGTCGCAGGGCTTCATCGAGCCGCTCGAAGCTACCGCCCTGCTCTTCGTGCAACGGACGGCCGCCATGCTGGTTGATGTGCTGGAAAGGCGCGACCTCGGCCCCGCCGCGCAGGACGCCTTCAACGAGACCATGCGCACTCGCTTCGAGAACACGCGCGACTACATCGTGGCGCACTACAAGACCAACTCGCGCACCGATACCGACTACTGGCGCGCCAACGCCGAGAACATGCACCTGTCAGAGTCGCTGCAGGGTGTGCTGATGACATGGATGTCGCGCAAGCCGCTGGCTGCCGGCCTCAAGGCGGGCCGCTTCGGGCAGGGCTATCCCATCGTGTCCTGGTATGCGCTGCTGGCCGGCATGGGCATCTTTCCTGACGAGCTGCAGCCGCCGACAGCGCATCAAGCCCGACACGACCTGGCCGCCGTGGACGATTTCGTCGCGCGCAGTGCGACGAACTTCCCCGACCACCGCGAACTGCTCGCCCACATCCCGCCGCGCGTAGGCGACAAGACCCTGCAGCTCTACCTCTGGTAGGTCTGCTAGGCGGGCGGCCGCGGGCCGGATCACGCCGGGTGCCTCACCGCCGCCCCAGCGTGACCGAAGGCGACTCGTCGAACCGGCTGCGATAGCTGGCTGCGAACAGCCCGAAATTCGCATAGCCCCAGGCCGCCGCCACATCGCGCACCTTGGCGCCAGGCACGGCGACGAGCAGCTCCGCTCGCACTCCTTGCAGCCGCATCTCGCGCAACGCCTGCATGGGCGTGCAATGCCGGTACTCGCGGAACGCCGCGCTCAATGTGCGCACGCTGACCCCCGCGCTGTGCGCTAGCTCGCTCAGGGTGGGCGCCTCGTGGGCATGCTCGCGCATGTGCTGCTCGGCCAGCAGCACATGCCGCGGCGCCATCTGATGGACCGTTGGCTCGGTCGGACGCTCCAACTGCTGGCGCCACAGCGTCAACAGGTGCAGGCCGATCATCTCCTCGAGGTGCCGCCCCAACGGGCCGCGCTCGACGGCGTCGGGCATCTCCGTGATGCAGCGGCACACGTAGGACAGCAGCTGGATCCAGCTCGACTGGCTGCCGCCAAAGCGGAACTTGCGTGTCCACATCCGCTCGTCGGCCGGCCGGCCGAACCAGCGCTCGTGCAGTGCCGCCATCGCGTCGTGCTCGAAGGTGAGGTTAACCTGAAGGTGCTCTGGGTCGGCATCCAGCCAGTAATGGGTGCGCGAGTTGTCGACCAAGAAGGCCTCGCCGACGCCCGTGTCGCTGTACTCGGAGCCGCTGGACCAGTGGCGGATCGCGCCGCGCAGCGTGGTCAGCACCATCCCCGTTCCCGCCTGTGCGGAGAACTCCGTCAGGTGCACGGGGATACCGTAGCTGAAACGGCTGAGCGTGAAATGGCCGATGCGGACGGCATCTAGGATGGAATCAGGCTGGCGCGCCGCGCCGACCGGCGCCGCCTGGTACGGCATGTAAACCCGCCGGCACCAATGCTGCACCTCGTCCCAGTCGCTCGAGGCCACCAGACGATGGCGCGTGCTGGCCGCCCCAGTGGCATCGGTGACCAAGACGTTGCGGATCGCATCCATGCCGGCAGTCTCCTCGCAGCGCGCGTGCCGCACCCACACGGCCTAGCGGTGATGGTAGATGGCCGACTCGAACTCGACAAAACCGGGGTAGGCGGCGGCATCCTGGAATGGCAGGATCTGCGTGGCCCAGTAGCCCCCGATGCCCGACGCGCGGTCGATCCAGTAGTAGCAGTTGGCCAGGCCCGCCCACATCAGCGAATGGGCCGGCCTGCCGGAGGGCGTGGGCTCGCGATTGGTCATGAACGTGTAGGCCCAGCCCTTGGGCGTGCCGGGAAAGAACTCGCCCGAGTTGCTGAGCGACGGGATCGAGGTGGTCCAGCCCCCGGCAGACAGCCCCATCGCGGACAGGCCGTCCCGGCTCATCGCATCCACCGTCTCAGGCCTGAGCACGCGGCCGTACGGGCCGGCGCCCTGGTTGAGGATCATCCGGATGAACTTCATGTACTCGCCCACCGTGGCGTAAAGCCCGTGCCCTCCCATGTCCATGGGCGGCGGGTCGGGAAGCACCAGGTCCGGCAGCGGCGTGAGCCTGCCGTCGGCAGCGCGGTCGTGGATGGTCACGCGCCGGCTGCGCATGGTCTCGGTCAAACCGAACCCGATGTCCTTCATGCCCAGCGGGCCGAAGATGCGCTCCGCCATGACGGCGCCCAGACGCTGCCCGCGCTGCTGCTCGACGATGCGCCCCAACCAGTCGATGTTGACGCCGTACGTCCAAGCTGCCCCCGGCTCGTGCAGCAGTACCGTGCGGATGGCGTCGAAGTTGCACGCCACCACCGTGGGGATGCCCTTGGCGGTGCGATACCTGAGGTCGTCAGCGCTGAAGAACTCGTAGCACAGGCCCGAGGTGTGCAGCATCAGGTCGTTGACCGTGATCGGCCGCTTGGGGGGGCGGGTACGCGGCTGCCCGGAGGCGTCGAAGCCGTCCAGCACCTGGAGCCGGTCGATCTCGGGCACGTAGTTGCCGGCCGGCTCGTCGAGCCGGATGCGGCCCTCCTCTATCAGCTGCATCACGCAGGTTCCGGTTAGCGCCTTCGTGGTCGAGAAGATGGCGAACACCGAGTCCGTCGTCATGGGCCGGTCCCGCCCCAGCTCGCGGGTGCCTACGGCACCTTCGTAGAAGTTGTCGTCGCGATCCGTCGCCATGGCGACGACGCCCGGCGCGCCGCCGTGGCGCTGCGTGGTCTGGGCCAGCACGGCGTCCAACGCCACCCGCTGATGGGTCTGGGTCATTCGTTGTCTCCAGTATTGATTTGAATCCGCCACCCGCCCATGGCGAGCCAGCGTGAAATGAATCTAGGTCACATGGAGCCCCGTCCCTGTCTCGTTCTGGCGAGGCCCTGTCTCTGTCCAGCAGAAGATTGGTGCGCAGATGCCGTCCGTGGACCGCAGGCGGAGGACGGCCTAAGGTTTGAGCCGCCCGGCGATGTCCCGGCGCATCAACGCGTCCTGAGCCGCATCGATCTCGCCGAACAGGTGACGCTGCGCCTCGGGAATGTGCATCAGCCCCTCGCCCCGGGCGCCGAACACGTAGTGCCCGAACAGCGCGCGCCAACCCTCGCGCTCGCCGTCCGGCAGGTGGCGCAAGGCCAGCATGGCCAGTCGCAACGAGGCCAGGTGCAGATCGTCGGCCCGGCCCGGCGCCGCCTCAGGCCGCCACCAATAGTTCATAAGGATGTTCAGGTGCGGGGCCAGGGATTCGACCTGATGGAACCACAGCGGTGGAATGTAGATGGCGTCGCCTGGTTCCAGTTCAGCCACGATGGCCTGGGCCAACGCTTCGGCGATCAACGGGAAGCGCACCGGGTCGGCCGTGTGGAGGTCGGGCACCACCGACATCGGCGCCGGCGTAGGCGCGTAGTCCGGCGGGCCGAGGTAGAGCAGCGGCGCGCAGGCCGGCGGCAGCAACGTGAAGCGCCGCCGCCCCGCGGCGACGCAGGCGATATTGTGGGAGTCGTCGAAATGCGCCGGCACCGTCGCGCGATTGCCGATCCACAGACGCGGCGCCGCATCAGCATCCAGCAACGGGCAGGCATTCGCCCGCTCCAGGCCGGGCAAGGCCTCCGGCACCAGCGCGCTCTGCGCTGCCAGGCTGGGCGGCTCGGGAAAATGGCTGTACCGCCAGAGTTGCTCGAACAGTGCGGCGTAGGGCCGCTTGTCGTGCATGAAGTTGAAGCCGTCCAGGTCCGGTTTGTAGCTGAAGGCACGCGTTGGCCCGGGCTTGGCCAGCACGGCATCCACCACCGCGCCCTTGTCGAAACCCGTCAGGTACTGCAGGCAGGCTTCCAGGCCCGCCCGGCCCTGGGCCACCAGCGGCCAATGCCCGACCAGACCGCGCATCACCACGGGCTCGTAGGCCGGCACCACGTTGCACTCGAAACGCTCTCGCGTGATGCCGTCAACCGCCTTCATCGGCCTCATGCGCACCTCCTTCAACGCCGCCGCGCCAGCGCGCCATGCCAGGCCTCAGGAATGTGTGCACTGGGTTCCTGCTCGCGCTGTACCACGTAGTACCCGAACATCGCCGCCCAGGCGTCGCGCTGGTCAGCGGGCAGCGCGTTCAGCACCTGAACGGTCTGCAGCAGGGTCGCGGCCGGCGTAGGCAGGTCCCGAGCACCGATCACGGGCCACCAATAGTTGACGAGCAGGTTCACCTTCTCCAGCGCCTCGACCTGGTGGTACCACAGCGGCGGGATGTAGAGGGCGTCGCCCGGCGCCATCTCGGCGACGTGGGCCGCAGCCAGCGCGTCGCGGTAACGCGGGTAGCGCTCGAAGTCCGGCGGGTTGGGGGACACGACGGAGATGGGTGCGCCCGACGGCGTGTGCTCCAGCGGGCCGATGTAGAGGTTGCCCACCTGGTCCGGCGCGAACAGAGTGAAGCGCCGCCGCCCGGCCACCACGCAGGCCAGGTTGTAGGGATGGTCATGATGCACCGGCACCGTCAGCGCATTGCCCAGCCAGAAGTTGGGCACCACACCGGGCAGCGCCTGTAGGCGGTTCTCGTCCAGGAAACCCGGGATGATGTCGCTGACCTTGGCGCACTCCGCGGCGATGGCGGGCGCGGCGATGGCGGGCAGGTAGGCCGCCAGGTGCGCCATGAACTCCAACAGCGGCATGCGCGCCTTGACGAAGGCGAAGTCGGTCAGCTCCTCGTTGTAGCCCATGACGCCTCGGGCCGCCGCACGCGTCTTTGTGGCGAAGACCTCGATGCCGCGGTCGAAGCGGGCGAGGTAGTCGCAGATGGCCAGGGGCATGCCCAGCCCCGACTGCACGGCGGGCCAGTCGCGCACCAGGCCCTTCAGCAGCACGGGCTCGGCACGCCGCTCGAGACGCTCCTTCAATTCCGGCGCATCGGCTGCCGACCAGGTCTCGACCGGCTTCATGTTCAGGACGTCAGGGTTGCATCGCGTTCAGGATCTCGCCATTGTCCTGGCTCAGTTCCCAAGCGAACACGCCGGCCAGGCCCTGCCGCTTCGCAAAGGCCACTTTGGCGCGCACGGCGCGTGGATCGTCGTAGCCGACGAACCTGCCGCTGCCCACCATGGCCCAGGATTGAGTGCGCTTGTCGAAGCGCGGCTTCATGCCCTGCCCCTTCAACGCGCCGATGTCCTTGAAAGCCACCGAGCCGTCCTCGTTGGGCCAGGGTCTGGCATAGCTGCCGTCGGCCTTCACGCCGTCGAAGCCACGGCCATACATCGCCACGCCCGCGACGAGCTTGGAGGCGGGCACGCCTTCACGCTTCAGGTTGGCAGTCGAGGCTTCGAGGCTGGTGTCCAGGCCCGGCTTGGCGCTGCGCAGCGCCGTGTGGTTGGTGGCCTGCTTCGTCCATGGGCCGGCGAAGTCGTAGGTCATCATGAAGACGAGGTCCAGCGCCTCGGCAGCGCGCCCCATAGGCATGCGCGCGAGTTGCTCCCGGGTCGTCGCGATCGCCGCGGTCAGCGCGTAGCGCCGGCCGGTCTCGCGGCCAAGCGCGTCCAGACCCGCACGCAGCTCCTGCAGCAGCACCACGAAGCGCTCACCATCGGCCGGGCTGCCCAGCGGCACGCCGTTGGCCGAGCCATTGGATCCCGGATGCTCCCAGTCGATATCCAGGCCGTCGAAGCCCGGGTGGGCGCGTAGCCAGTCGGTGGACGCCTTCACGAATGCCTGGCGGCCCTCAGCCGTCGCGGCCAGATGGAAGAAGGGGTCGGAGCCGCCCCAGCCGCCCACCGAAGCCAGCACCTGCACCTGGGGGTCACGCGCCTTCAGGCGCTGGAAGGCGGCGGAGAAGGTGTCCTGGTCGGCATGCGGCGCGATGCTGAAGGCCGGCTGGCCGGCGCAGGCCGCGGCCTCCTCCTTGCGCTGACCTTCGCCGCAGATCAGCAAGAAGGCGTAGAGCAGGTGCGTGACGCGGCCGGGCTTGAGCTGCTCGACGACACCCACGCCGCGCTCGGCAAGGATGTAGGTGCCGACGACGGGCGGCGCCGCCTGCGCCACCGCGGCGGCGAGCAGCAGCACAGCGATCCAGGGCTTCTTCATAGGTTGCACTCGCTGGTTAGGCCCACGTCGGGCACGGTGTCGCGCCGGGCCACGCCCTGCTTGCGCAGGGTGGCGACTCGGGCCTGCATGGCGGCGGGGCTGATCGTCTTGCCCGCGGCATGCAGCACCCAGTCGACATCGAACTCATGGTCGCGCGGCGCACCCTCGACGGCACCAGCGGCCAGCCAGTGGTTGAAGCTGATCGCCATGGGCTTGGCCGGCACGTTGCGGCCGGTGTGCTCGCCCATCAACCGGCCGTTCACGTAGTGCCGCGTGCGCGTGGCCTCAACCTGTACGGTCAGCACCTGCCAGCCGTCGAAGGAGCCCTTGACGATGGAAGCCTGGTTGAAGGACTGCCAGGGATCGATGCGCACGGTCTGCCAGCTGACGCCATAGAGCCGTGTCTCCGGCTCGCCCCAGCCGCCTTGCGGGAGGTACTCGAAGTCGACTTCGCTGAAGTCGGGGTCATAGTCGTGCTTGAGTGGGCTGGCCAGGAAGAAACTCTGGATGACCGGGTCGCGTGAGCCGGCCGAGTCGCGCAAGCGCACACGCGCAGTCGTCGTGCCGATGAGGAACTTGCGCTGTGCGCAAAGCTGGGCCAGCGTCGTGCCGGCCGGGGTGCCGTCGGTAGAGAGCCGGAGCTTGAGCAAGCCGCTGTCTAGCGCCAGCTGCCCGGGCGTGAAGCGCGCGCCCGGCAGGCCGGGATGGCCGGTACCGTCACGCAACACCCAGCCGCTGGCGCGCAGCGCGTCGAGGTCGGGCTGGGAGAAGTCATCGAAGAACTCGCCGCCAGACGGCACCGCAAGCGCGGGCGCGGCCAGCAGGGCCAGCAGCAGCGCCCTCATGCCGGCACCTCATGCCCAGGTGCGCTGGCACGCGGCATGGGCACCCACAGCAGCAGCAGCAGGGCCGGCACGCCACACACCAGCGTCCACAGGAAAAAGTGCTGATAACCCATGGACACCTGGATGTCACCGCTGATGGTCTTGCTAAGGATGAAGCCCAGCTGCATGACGCCCGAGCCCAGGGCGTAGTGCGCCGTCTGGAAGCGACCGGGCGCCACCACTTGCATGATGTAGAGGATCATGCCGACGAAGCCGAAGCCATAGCCCGCCATCTCCAGGCCCACGGCCGCGCCAATCGCCCAGATCGATGTCGGCAGCGCCAGGCTCAGCCCCCAGAAGACCGCATTCGGGATGGCCATGGCGATAACCAGCACCGGCATCGCGCGCTTCAGGCCCAGCCACGATGTGAAGTAGCCACCAAGGATGGAGCCGACGAGGAAGGCCGCTGTGCCCACCGTGCCGTAGACACCGCCCACCTGCTCGCCGGTCAGGCCCAAGCCGCCCTTGTCGCGAGGCTCGATGAGGAACAGCGGGCCTATGGTCTGCACTTGGCCCTCGGCCAGGCGGAAGATGACGATGAAGAGCACCATCTTCCAGATGCCCGGCTTGCGCAAAAAGTCGGCCACGATCTCGGGCAGCTTCACGGGTTCGGTCGACACGCGCTGCGGATTGGGCAGGACTTTGGCATTCCAGGCTGCCAGCACTGCCAGCAGTCCCGCAAGCAGCGCGAAGATCAGGCTCCAGGCGTTAAACACGCCCATGCTCGTCTCCAGCCGTCCCGCCAACACCATCAGCCCGCCCAGCGTCAGGAACTTTGACGCGTTGAAGAATGCCCCCTGCCAGCCTGCGTAGGCTGCCTGGCGCTTGGCATCCAGCGCACCCATGTAGAGACCGTCACAGGCAATGTCGTGCGTGGCCGAGGCATAGGCCAGGAAGAACAGCACTGAGATGCTCAGAGCGAAGAAAGCGTTGGCCTGCAGCGCCAGCGCCAGCAAGGCCAGGCCCACGGCGCCGCTGAACTGCATCGCAACGACCACCGCCTTCTTGCTGCGGGCCAGTTCCACCAGCGGACTCCACAGCGGCTTGAATGCCCAGGCCAGGCCGATGAGTCCCGTCCAGCGCGCGATCTGGTCGTTGGCCACCCCCATCTGCTTGAACATCAGGCCGGCGATCAGCATGACGACAAAGAACTGCAGCCCCTGCACGAAATAGAGGCTGGGGATCCAGCGCATGGGGTTCTTCGCGCCAATCATCACTGAAGCCCCTGTGGCGCGCGGCCGGTGGCATCGGCGCGGCCTTCCAGCCAGGCCTTGATGCCGGCCAGCGCACCCGGCGCGAAACCCCAGCTCAGCAGCGTGGGCCCGGCCACGTCAACGGCCTGGTAAGGGTTCCACAGCGACAGGTGCAGGTCGGGCCGCCACTCGGCCGCTGCCAGCCCATAGCGGGCGCGGCGCGTGGAGACGAGGATGTTGACGCGGCCGTCCTGCGGCACGGTGCCCCAGTCCAGCTTCGAGATGTCATCCACCATCTGAATCTGCGCGTCGCTGAAGGCGTCGAACAGGGCCACCGCCTGGCGTCCCGTGGGGCCGGCCTCGGAGACCATGTCCGTGGGCACGTCCCCCTGCACGATGACGCGGATGGGGGCGTCCAGAGCCGGCGGCATGGCGCCGCGCAGCGCCGTCAGGCCGGCGGCCCATGCCTGTGCCATCAGCGCATGGTCTGCGGCGCGGGCGGCAACATCGTCCACGGCGCGGGCCGGGTAGGCCGCAGCGAGCTTGTCCAGCCGCGCATTGGCGACCTCACCTTGGGCCTTCGTCAACTGGCCGCTGGCAAAAGCCTCGCGCAGCGCATTGATGGCCACCAGCTGTTCCTGCGGCGAACCCTGGGCCAGCACCATGTCGGCGCCGGCCGCGATGGCCATCACCGCGCTGCGGGCATAGCCGAAGCGCTCGGCCACGGCCTTCATCATCAGCGCGTCGGTGATGACGACACCGTCATAGCCCCAGTCGTCGCGCAGGATGCCCTTGAGCAGTTGCGGCGACAACGTGGCCGGGCGCTCGGGGTCGATCTGCGGGTAGACGATGTGGGCCGTCATCATGGCCGGCGCCCGGGCCGCCAGCGCCTTGAAGGGCCGCAACTCCAGCGCATCCAGCTCGGCGCGCGACTTGTCGACGGTGGGCAGCGCGTGGTGCGAGTCCACGTGGGTGTCGCCATGGCCGGGGAAATGCTTCACACAACAAGCCACGCCCTCGGCCAGCGAGCCACGCATCCATGCGCCTGCCAGACGGCTCACCTCGTCGGGATCATTGGAGAAGCTGCGCTCGGCGATGACGGGGTTGGCCGGGTTGTTGTTGACGTCCAGCACCGGCGCGAAGTTCCAGTTGATGCCCAGCGATCTGAGCCCGCGGGCGACCGCGGCACCTACGGCCTCGGCACGTGCGGCGTCCCCTCCGGCGCCCAGCGCCATCGCCGATGGCGGCTGCGGCAAGAAAGTCGCACGCACCACGGCACCGCCTTCCTGGTCGATGCCTATCAGCGCCTCGGGACCTAGCACCTGGATAAGGTCGCGCATCAGCGCCCTGACATCGGCCTCGCTGCCCAGGTTCTTGCGGAACAGGCAGACCGAGCGGATCTTCTGCTCCCGCAGGAAGGCTGCAGTCTCGGCGTCCAGGGACTGGCCGGGGATGTCGACCATAACAAGACGGCCTGGGTCAAAGGTGCTCATGGCTGCGGCCTCAATGGGTTTTCGTCACTTTGGCGAGGTTGGGCGGCACGTCGGGGTTGAAGCCGCGAGCACGGGCCAGCGACTCCACCATCGGGTAGAAGCTCTGCACGAGGGCAATGGGATCCAGGTCCTCGTTGCCGGTCGTCACCAGCGGCAGCAGTTCGATGCCCGGCGCGCACGGCGTTCCGATGGGCGCTGCGAGCAGAACGCGACCACCGCGGCCGCTCATCTCCTCGGCGATGGCCAGCAGCCCGGCCTGTGCCGGGCCACGCGGCGCGAACACCAGCAGCGGGTAGCCGTCACGCACCAGCGCCATCGGGCCGTGCTTGACCTCAGCGCCCGAGAAGGCCTCGGCCTGGATGCCGCAGGTCTCCTTGAGCTTGAGCGCGGCTTCCATCGCGACCGCCAGGCCGGTGCCCCGGCCCAGCACGAACAGACGCTCCTGGTCCTTCAGCACCGGCAACGCGGCGCTCCAGTCCAGTCGGGAGGCCTGTTCCAGCGCGATAGGCAGCACGTTGAGCGCGGCACGCAGTGCATCGTCCTGCTGCCAGGCCGCGACGACACGGGCACCCGACACGAGCTGGGCGATGTAGCTCTTGGTCGCCGCAACGCTTTTCTCGGGGCCTGCGTGCAGCTCGAACACATGTTCCGCCGCGGCCGCCAGCGGCGAGCCGCTGGCATTCACGAAGGCCACGGTGCGTGCGCCGCCTTCGCGGAAGAACTTTGTCGGCGCGATCAGGTCGGGGCTCTGGCCCGACTGCGAGAACGCCATGGACAGCAGGCCCTCGCAGTGGATGCGGCTCTGGTACAGCGTGATCAGCGACATCGGCAGCGACGTCACCAGCCGGCCCAGCCGCGCCATGACCAGATAGGCCAGGTAGTGTGCGGCATGGTCAGAGCTGCCGCGCGCGATGGTCAGCACGCTGCCCGGGGGCTGCTCCTGCAGCGCCTGGCCCAGGCGGGCGTAACTCATCGGGTCGGACGCCAGTTGGCGGGCCACCACGTCCGGCGCGCTCAGCGCCTCTTCAAGCATCAACGATGACATCGATTTCTTCACCTTCAACAAACACGCGCCGCAGCTCCAGCCCGGCGTCCATCACCACCACGTCGGCCCAGGCACCTTCGATGAGGCGCCCGCGGTCCGTCAGTCCCAGGTAGTCGGCTGCGGCGGTCGACACGCGACGCGACGCCTCCGGCAACGGCAGGCCCAGGGCCTGCACGAGATTTCGCAGTGCCTGATCCATCGTCAGCGCGCTGCCGGCCAGCGTGCCGTCGGCCAGGCGGACGCCGCCCATGCACTTGCGCACCGTGTGCTCGCCCAGGCGGTAGTCGCCATCGGGCATGCCGGCGGCGGCCGTCGAGTCGGTCACGCAGAACAGGTCCGGGATGCAGCGCAGCGCAGCGCGGATGGCGCCGGGATGCACATGCAGCAGGTCGGGGATCAGCTCCGCATGCCGCGCATGGGCGAGCGCAGCACCCACCATGCCAGGCTCGCGATGGTGCAGGCCTGACATCGCATTGAAGAGATGCGTGAAGCCGGCCGCACCGGCCTTCAGCGCAGCCAGACCGTCGTCGTAGCTGCCGTTGCTGTGGCCGATCTGCACACGGATGCCCGCGTCACGCAGCGGGCCGATCAGCGCGAGATGGCCGGGCACCTCGGGCGCGAGCGTCAGCACCTTGATGGGCGCGATTGCGTTCAGGCGCAGCACATCATCGAGCAGCGCAGGAATGGCATGCGCAGGCTGTGCGCCCAGGCGGCCAGGGTTGATGTAGGGGCCCTCGAGATGCACCCCCAGCACGCGCGCCGCCTGCGGGCCGCGCTCACGGCAGACGGGGCCTAGCGCTTTCAGCGCCGCCTCGATCTCGCCGACGGGCGCCGTCATCGTCGTCGCCAGCAGCGCGGTCGTGCCGTGGCGAGCGTGGCGACGCGCGATCGCCGCAATGGCATCGCCCCCCTCCATCGTGTCGCGGCCGCCGCCGCCGTGTACATGGGTGTCGATAAAGCCCGGCAGCAGTAGGGGACGGCCGCCTTCGCCGGCTCGCGCCGCGTCGACGGGGCTGCCCGCGACAGTCGCGACGCGGCCGTCGGCGATGTCCAGATAGCCAGTGATCACGCCTTGCGGCGTGACGATGTCGCCTTCAAGCCGCATCAGTCCCGCCTCATTTCGGCGACGAAGTCGTAGTAGTCGCTGCGGCAGTAGGAATGCGTTAGCTCCACGGCCTGACCCGAGGCTAGGTAACCCACCCGCGTGATGAAGAGCACTGCGGCACCTAACTGGACTTCCAGCAGACCGGCAAGCTTCGCATCGGCGTTCAGCGCACGGATGTGCTGCAGTGCGCGCACCGGAGCGCGGTCACCAAGATGGGCGTAGAGCGAGGCCTCGACCCGCTGCGGGTCGGGTAGCGCCGATTGCGGCAGCACCGACACCTCGTAGGCCATGACGACCGAGTCCGCCAGCCGCAGACGCTCCAGGCGTGCGACGCGCTCTCCACTCTTGAGCTCCAGCGACAGCTGTTCGTCCGGCGCCGCAGGCGTGAAGCCGCGCTGCAGCCAGCGTGAGCCGGGCACGAAGCCGCGCTGATGCAGCTCCTCGGAGAAGCTGGTCAGGCGCGTCAGCGGCTGCTCCAGCTTGGGCGCGATGTAGTTGCCCGAGCCGCGCTTGCGGATGATCAACCCCTGCTCGACCAGGCGGTCGATAGCCTTGCGCGCGGTGACGCGCGACAGCTCCAACTGCTCGGCCAGCACGCGCTCGCTCGGCAGGGCCTCGTCGGCATGGAAGATTCCGTCGCGTATGGCCTGGGCCAGGCTCTGCGCCAGCTGCATGTACAGCGGCGACGCGGCGTTGGGATCGGGTTTGAAATCGAAAACGGCGCTCATGCGGGAATCGTCGCTTGCTGTTGGATCAGCCAGAGCGCACCGGCAACCGGCTCGCCCCGGGGCTCGACGCGGCGGGCCTGCAGGGCCGGGCTGAAGCGCGGCGCAAGGCGCAGCGCGACGCTGCCGGCCAGAGCCAGCGGCAAAGTGGGATGGACGGTGGCGGCCAGCGCCTCCAGAGCTCGCGCGGCATCTGCCAGCAGCGCCGCCGCGGCGGGGTCATCGGCCTCGTGTTCGAACACCAGCGGCGCAAGACCGGCATAGCCGCCTTGACCCGCCTGGGCACAGAACGCCAGTAGCGCCTCGCGTGTGCTACCGGCCTGGTGGCGCACGGCCTGCACCAGCGCACCGGTGGCGGCACGTCCGTCATAGGCAGCCTGGGTCAGCTTCATGGCCTGCTGGCCCAGCCACGCACCGCTGCCCTCGTCCCCGATCTGCCAGCCCCAGCCGCCCACCATGCGCCGGCTGCCGTCGGGCAGCAAGGCCTCGGCGACCGAGCCTGTGCCCGAGATCAGCAATGCACCGGGCTCGCCACCATGAGCACCTAGCAGGGCGGCGAGGCCATCAGTGACGAGGGTGAAGCGCGCCACGCCGGGATTGGCGTCGACAAACGACTGCAGCTGCATCGGCACGCCTGTGCCGGAAAGGCCCAGGCCCAGGCCGCATCGGCTCAGCTCAAGCCCCGGCACGCCAGCGGCTGCAATCGCCTCGGCGATATGCCGCCAGGCCTGCTCGGCGCCCTGCCCCAAGGCCGACGCTCCGGCCTCGCCGCGGCCCAGGATGCGCCCCTGCGCGTCGGCCACAAGGGCACGGGTGCTGGTGCCCCCGCCGTCGATACCGACCCAATGCCGAACAGGGCGGTCGGATGTGCTGGAAGTAATGAGGGAGGGGGCGAGAACGAGGGGCATGGTCGGCGGCATTCAGTCGATACCACTCTAATACCAACGACATAGATCGTCAATTGGTTTTAAACTGGTCTATGGCCGCTCAGACAGCCCCAGAATCTGCCTCATCCACGGATGTGGCGGGTTCTCGGAATCGACAAGAATACCAGTGAGAAACCAACTCGCTCCATCCGGATCTGCCACCGTGTTCACCCTCCAACCCGCCGCCAGCGAGACCCTGGCTGAGACGTTGGGCCGCATTGCCCGCGTGGCCCGCCGCCATCCGGCGGCAGCCGATGCCCTGCTGGAGACGCTGAGTGTCAACGCTGTCAAGGCCGGCGACGTCGCGGCCGGCGTGGATGCCCTCTACACCCGCTTTGGCTTGCTGGAGCCGCGCGGCCGCGCACTGGAGCTGCTGCCTGCGCTGGAGCAGGCAGGCGCGCAGGCAGCCGCGGGTCATTTTCCGGTGCAGGCCGCGCGCGTCTGCGAAGCGCTGGGCCGCATTGCCTATCAGCAGGGCGAGTACCAACTCGCCAGCGAGCAGTGGAGCCGGGCGCTGGACCTGGCCGAGGTTAGTGGCCATCTGCAGACCGGCGTAGCCGCGCGGATCGGACTGGGCCAGATCCACTACGGCCAGGCCGACTGGGCACGCGGCCTGCGCCAGATGCGCGACGCCGGAGAGCATCTGGCCCTGCTCAACCGCCAGGGCGACGACAGCTACCTCGCTGCCAAGTTGGCGCTGAATATCGGCGTCGGCAGCTTCGAAACCGGTGACCTGCCGGCCGCTGAGCGCCACTTCAGCCACGGCCTGGCGGCGGCGCGGCGTGGCGGTCACCGCGTGTTCGAGGCCGAAGCGCACTGGCATCTCGCACGCGCTGCCCTGGCCCGCCAACGCATGGACTGGGCCGTGGCCGACTGCCGGCTGGCACTGGACATCGCGGTCCGTCACGGCTACCCATGGCTTGAGGCGGCCGCCAGCCGTACCTGGACTGAGATCGCGCTGGCCCGTGGCGACAACGCCTCCGCAGTACGCTCAACCCGCCATGGCCTCGCGCTGGCCCAGCGTATACAGGCCCGCGCCCAAGCCCGCCAGGCCCATCTGCAGTTGGCTCAGCTGCTCCAGGCCGAAGGCGACGCCGCTGGCGCGCTGGAACACCTGTGGCAGCACCTGGCGCTGCAGTCCGAGATCGAACGCCTGAGCCTGCCGGCTCGCGCCGCCCTGGCCGCACCGCCGCCTGAGGATGGCGGCGCGCCCGTCACGCCTGAGGAACAGTTGCTGCAACTGTGCGGCCAGCGCCAACGGCTGGCCGCACTGCCCCCTCACGAGTCGCTGGCCGAGCTGAAGGCCGCCAGCACACGCATCCTGGGCCTGCACGGCGTGGTCCGCTGGCAACTCGGCGAAGGCGGCCTGCATATCGCGCAGCAGCCCCGCTACATCGACCTGTTGACCCGCCATGGTGCGCCACTGGCACTCCCCGACGCGGCCCTGCATCCGTGCCATGCCGAACTCGCGAGCCTGCTGGGCGCAGCAGAGGCGCGTATTGAGGTGCCGCTGTACGACAGCAACCAACTTGTCGGTGCGCTGTGGCTGATTGACGCGCGCGCCACGAGAGCCTGGACGAGGCAGGAGTTGCTGATCGCAAGCCAGTTGGCGCTGTTGTTCGAGGCCGTCGCGCGCTGACCGCTTCGAGCGGCCGATTCACGGCCGTTTCATGCCCGCATGAAAAGCTGGCGACAAGACCATGTCCGCCATCCTGCCGTCCGCCCGCACCTCCCGCCCTGCCCTGCCACAGGGCTTCGGGCTCGTCATCGGTGCGCAGTTCGCGTCGGCACTGGCCGACAACGCAATGCTCATCGTCGCCATCGCACTGCTTGCGCAGCAAGGGTTTGCGCCTTGGTGGGCGCCGCTGTTGAAGTTCGGCTTCATGCTTGCCTACGTCGTGCTGGCACCCTGGGTGGGCCCGCTAGCCGACGCCTTCGCCAAGGGCCGCGTAATGGCGGCAATGAACGTCGTGAAGATGCTGGGGCTGGCGTTGCTGGCATTGGGTCTGCACCCCGTTGCCGCGTTAGCCGTGGTGGGCCTGGGCGCCGCAGCCTATGCACCAGCCAAGTACGGCCTCATTACCGAGATGGCCACACCCGAGGCGCTGGTGAAGGCCAATGGCTGGATAGAAATCAGCGTGGTGTCCGCGGCTCTCCTTGGCGCCGTGCTGGGCGGCGCGCTTGTGAGCCCGCAGTGGCTGGGCTCTTGGTTGGCCGACTGGTGCAACGGCCTGACGCTGCCGGCAGACAAACTGACCGGCTCGCTGGCTGCACTGCTGCTGATCTATGCAGTCAGCAGCGGGCTCAACGCCGGCATCCCGGACAGCGGCCGACGCCAGCTCAGCGTTGCCCATGATCCGATGACCCTGCTGCGCGAGTTCCGCGCGGCCAACCGCAGGTTGTGGCGCGACCGCGAGGGCGGGCTGTCCCTGGCGGCGACGACGCTGTTCTGGGGCGTTGGCGCCACACTTCAGTTCGCCGTGTTGCGCTGGGCTGACGTGGCTCTGGGCCTGCCGCTAAGCCAGGCCGCCTATCTGCAGGCGGCGGTGGCCGTGGGCGTCATCGCCGGCGCCGCAGCAGCGGGACGCTGGCTGGCCTTGCATCAAGCAAGGCATGGGCTGTGGGCCGGTGTCGCACTGGGGTTGCTGATGCCTGTGGTGGCGCAGCTGAGCGACGTTGCGTTGGCGGCCGTGGTGCTCGCCCTGGTTGGTGCGGTGGGTGGAGCCATGGTGGTGCCACTGAACGCGCTGCTGCAGCACCGCGGCGCCCAGCTGCTGAGCGCGGGACGGTCAATCGCGGTGCAGGGATTCAATGAGAACCTGAGCGTGCTGGTGATGCTGGCGGCCTACGCGGGATGCGAGGCGGCGGAGGTGCCGATCACGGTCACTCTGAGCGGACTGGGCGCTCTGGTCGCAGCGGCCATCCTCGGACTGATCTGGAGAGATCGCCGCAGGGCCGCGCGCCTTGACGAATAGTCCTACGACTCGCTTGCCCGCCGGCGGAATCCGCCTAGCGAAGCGGGACAGCGTTCTTCTGTCGCTCCAGAGGAAGCCACCGAAGAAGAGCCGTCAAGAGGCACGCTGAGGCTTGCCTGCCAATGGCTGCGCGCAGAGCGCGTGCGCTTGAGGCGCACAGCCGGCACGGACCGGTCTGGGGGCATGGCTCGGCGAGTCGGGAAGCTCTGCGCAAGAAGCGCGGCAAACCTCAAGCCGCCGGCTGCAGCCCCCGCAACCCGAACCCCGGCTCGGCTCGCGCAATAGCTCCTTCCAGTACTGCCTCGAAGCGCGCCGTGATGTCACCCCAGTCCAGCCGCCGCGCCGTCGCCCGTGCCGCCTCGGCCACGGCACGGCGCACCAGTGCATCGGCGGCTGCCACGCGCGTCGCAGCCACGAAGTCGACCTCCCGGCCCATCCCCGCCAGCCAGCCGTTAACGCCACTGCGGATCAGCTCGCCGGCCGCAGCGCTCTCGAAGGCCACCACCGCACAGCCGCTGGCCATCGCCTCGGTCGTTACGTTGCCGAAAGTCTCGGTGAGGCTCGCGAACAGGAACAGGTCCAGCCCCGCATAGTGGGCCGCCAGGTCATCACCGCTGCGCGAACCGGCGAACACCGCATCGGGCGCGCGTGCCGCCAGCTCGGCCCGCATCGGCCCGTCACCGACAAACACCAGCCGCGCCTGCGGCTGCAGCACCTTCACCGCCTCGTAGGCAGCCAGCACAACGCCCAGGTTCTTCTCCGGCGCCAGCCGGCCGACATAGCCCATGACCAGATCGTCAGGCCCGGCACCCCAGCTCGCGCGCATCGCCGCGCTGCGCCGTGCCGGGTCGAAACGTTGAGCATCGACACCGCGTCCCACCACCGTCAATCGCTCGAAGCCCCGCTCTGCGAGCTGCACGCGCATAGCCTCTGTGGGCACCATGGTGGCGTCACAGCGGTTATGAAACTTGCGCAGGTAGCCCATGATGGGCCGGGACAGCAGGCCCAGACGGTAGTGCTTGCCATAGGCATGGAAATTGGTGCGGTAGTCCGACGTGACCGGCAGCGAAAGGTGCTGCGCCGCCTGCAGCGCAGACCAGCCCAGCGGCCCCTCGGTAGCGATGTGCACGACGTCGGGCCGGTGCAGGGACCACAGTTTCACCAACGCCCGCTTGCTGGGCACGCCCATGCGCAGGTTGGGATACAGGGGCACGGGCAGTCCCTTGGTCAGCACTTCGTCGACCTCTGGCCTGGGCGCGCCGGCCTGGACGGCCATCCTGGCAGGCTGGCGCGGGCGGATCAGCTGCACGTCGTGATTGCGCCGGTTCAGGCCGTCCACGACACGGGCCATGGACATCGCGACGCCGTTGACCTCGGGCGGGTAGGTCTCAGTGACCACCGCGAGCCGGCGCGAATGGCGCGGCGCGGGCAGGTCGTCGACCAGGATGTCATCGTCGGCTGAGGTGTTCATGCCGTGCATGCTGAGCCGACCGTGCAACAGCAAGATGACAAGCGCGCCGTCACGCCGATTTCACGCAAGCGGCCCACCATCCGCCCCGATTTCCACCCACACGAGGACGGGACGTGAACGAGTTCTTCCAAACCCTGAAGACCCAGCGCTGGGACGACCACCGCTACTACCACCACAGCCGCATCAACCAGAGCCTTCATCTGATTAGCGCACTGAGCTTCTTGGTGGCCTACGGCCTGGTGTTCGTGAACCCGGCCTGGGCCGCGCTACTGGCTTGGTGCGTGTCGATGACGACCCGCCAGGCGGGGCACTTCTTCTTCGAACCGCGTGGATACGACGAGGTCAACCAGGCCACCGACGAGTACAAGGAGGCCATCAAGGTCGGCTACAACATCCGTCGCAAGATTGTGCTGCTGGCGGTGTGGGTTGCGTTGCCGGCGGTGCTGTGGCTGGTGCCTTCGCTGGGCGGCCTCATCGAGCCCGCCGTCGGCCTGCAAGGGTTTCTGGAGGACGTCGGCATGGCTTGGTTCTGCCTCGGTGTCGTAGGCCTGTTCTTCCGCGTGGGCCAGCTCTGGGCCACCCAGGGCGCGATGCAGGCCCTCGCATGGATGACCAAGATCCTGACCGACCCGTTCCACGACGTGTATCTGTACCACAAGGCACCGCTGTACCTGCTGCGCGGAGAACTCATAGACCCCATGCACCACATCGGCGGCGAAGCCCACTGAACGCCGTCGCTCTCAAGGAAAGGCCCGCCCTGGCGGGCCTTTCCATCGCCGCAGCCCAAACGCCCGGTGAGGGCGGGATCACTCCAGTGCCGGCCGGCGGGTGATCCGGCCCACCGGTCCATCAGGCGAGCATCGCTCGCCCGCTCGGGGACCGGCCAGGCTTGACCATATGTTGTAGCGTGGCGAGCGAGTCCGCGAGAGGCTCAAAACTTATTCGCGAGCATCTCGCGGAAGACGCCGCGGCGTATCGCCTTGGCAGTGAGTTCCGGCGCCGTCCACCACCAGCCGTCGGCGCGCATCTCCTCGCAGGCAGCGATGAAGCGATCCATGACCTCGGCGAACTCGGCGTCACCGTAGTTGAGGCTGAAAATCAGCCGCCCCGTGCCCACCCAGCTCAGCGCCAGCCCCTGCTTGCGCAGGTAGAACTGGAGCATCCAGTGGTAGCGGCCAGGCTGCTCATACATCACGGTCCAGATTGTCGACAGGTTGGCCATGCGCACCGGCACCCCTGCAGCAGTCAACCGGGCATTGAACTGCGCGCAGCGAGCGTTCCAGCGTTCGTCCAGGCCGTCATAGAGCGCGCGTACCACTGGGCGCTCCAGGCGCTTGAGGAAGGCCCCCATCGTGGCGACGACGTAGGGATGCGCGTTGAACGTGCCTCGCGCGAAGCAGATATCTGCCGGACGGTCCTCGCGATAGCGCTGCATCAGCGCGCGGCTGCCGCAGACGACGCCCACCGGCAGTCCGCCACCCAGCGTCTTGCCATAAGTGACGAGATCGGCCTTGACGCCGAAATACTGCTGCGCACCGCCGACTGCCAGCCGAAAGCCCACGAAGACCTCGTCGAAGATCAGCACGATGCCGCGCGCGGTACAGACGTCGCGCAGCTTCTGCAGCCAGGCCGCGTAGGCTGCACGGTCGTAGTCGGCCCGGCGGCTGCCGTCGATCAGCGCGGAGTCGCCGGGCGCATTCGCGTTGGGGTGCAGCGCCTGCAGCGGGTTGACGAGCACGCAGGCGATGTCACGGCGCGTGGCCAGGACCCTGAGTGAACGCTCGGCCATGTCCTGCAGCGTGAAAGTCTCGCGCGGAGGCAGCGGGTTGCCGGGGCCGGGCTGCACGTCCTCCCACCAGCCGTGATAGGCGCCGGCGAATCGGACCAGGCGCTTCTTCCTGGTGTGATAACGCGCCAACCGGACGGCCTGCATGACCGCTTCGGTGCCGGACATGTGGAAGCTGACCTCTTCCTGCCCCGAGATGGCCTTCAGGCGCTCCAGCACGTCCAGCACGCAGGGGTGGTAGGCGCCCAGCACCGGGCCTAGCTCACGCGCAACGCCCAGCCCTTCGTCGATGCAGTCCTTGTAGGCGTCGTAGCCCAGCAGGTTGACGCCGTATGAGCCGGTCAGGTCGTAGAGATGGTTGCCATCCAGGTCCTCGACCTGCACACCGGAGCTTGCGCGCAGGAAGGCTCCCACCCTGAGGTGCTCACGCAGCACCGGGCTGAATTGAAAGGGCACGCGATAGCGCCCGGTGAAGCGCAGGTCGGAGATGGTGTCACGCGCCGCCTCGGTGGCCGCCAGTGTTTTCTTGAAGCGGTCGTCGAACTCGGCGCCCAGCCGCTGCAGCGCGGCCCTGCGCTGCGCTGCCACACTGGCCGGCGCGCCGTCGACCGCGAAGAACTTCGCCTCGTCGTAGGCATAGCCCGGCACCCAGCGCGCCAGGCGTTTGGCCATGCGCGAATGGCCGGCCAGTGAGCGGTGCTTGGCGCGCGACAGCTCCAGCCTTCGCTTGGCCGCGGGCAGCAGGGCCAGCACGCCAAGTGCCAGCGCTGACAGGGTCAGTGATTCATCCATCTTGTCTTCCGGAATTCACGAAGGTTTCAGATGTAGCTGCGACGCTTGACAGCGGAATGAATGACAAAGCCATGACCACCATCCCGGGCCGCATCCAACGCCTCTTCGCCCAGGAAGACCTGAACTTCCTGCTGACAAACCGAGTACCCCGCATCGCGCTCACCAAGGCGATGGGGCGCTTCTCGCGCATCGAGAGCCCGTGGCTGACGCGGCTGTCGATTGCAGTCTGGCGGCTGTTCACGCCGCTCGATCTCAGCGAAGCCCGGCAGCAGCACTTCCGCTCGCTGAAGGACTGCTTCACGCGGGAACTGAAGCCCGGCGCGCGCGTGTTCGATGCACGTCCGGAAGTCTTTGCCAGTCCCAGCGACGGCATCGTCGGCGCCACCGGTCTCGTTCGCGAGGGCCAGGTCTACCAGGCCAAGGGCTTTCCATACGCTACGGCCGAGCTGTTCGGCCCTACGCAGGACGCGAGTGCATTCGAGGGGGGGCGCTTCGTCACCCTGCGCCTCACGTCCGCGATGTACCACCGCTTCCACGCACCGGCAGACGGCACCGTGGAGCACGTGACCTATCTGAGCGGCGATACCTGGAACGTGAACCCGGTGGCGCTCAAGCGCGTCGAGCGGCTGTTTTGCCGCAACGAGCGCGCCGTGGTGCGCATGAAGCTCGCCAGCGGTCACGCGATCGCGCTGGTGCCGGTGGCAGCCATCCTGGTGGCCAGCATCCGACTGCATTTCCTTGACGTGCTGCTGCACCTGGGAAGGCGGGGGGCCCATGAGATGCCCTGCTCAGCGCCGCACGCCAAGGGCCAGGAGATGGGCTGGTTCGAGCACGGATCCACCATCATCGTCTTCGTTCCACGGGGCTTCGAGCTGGCCGAGGGCATCGCCCCCGGCGTGCGGGTCCGCGCCGGCCAGGCGCTGCTCAAGCAGGGCGGCTGACGCCGCCGTCCGGCGCCGCGACCTTTGCTACCGCCGGCACCGGCAATCCCACTGCCGCCGGCTTCGACCTTAGCGCTGGCAGCATGCCAGGCAGCGCAGCCTGGTCGCCCCGGTCGATGATCTCCAGCCTGCCGTCGAAGTGCTCAACCAGCGCCGTCAGGCTCTCCACCCAGTCACCATCGTTGCAGTAGAGGATGCCATCGATCTCGCGGATCTCGGCGTGGTGGATGTGGCCGCAGACAACACCGTGCGCGCCTCGCTTCTTGGCCTCTCGTGCGACGGCGTTCTCGAACTCGTTGATGTAGCTAACCGCACGCTTGACCTTGTGCTTGAGGTAGCGAGACAGGCTCCAGTACGGGAGACCGCACTTGGCGCGGATGCGGTTGAACCAACGGTTGGCCTTGAGCGTGAACTCGTAGGCCAGATCGCCCGCGATCGCCAGCCAACGCGCGCACTGGATGACGCCGTCGTACAGGTCACCGTGCGTGACCCACAGTCGCTTGCCGTCGGCAGTCACGTGGATGGCCTCTTCCATCACATCGACGCCACCGAAGTTGTGCATCAAGTACTTGCGCGCGAACTCGTCATGGTTGCCCGGGATGAAGATGACCCGCGTACCCTTGCGCGCCTTGCGCAGCAGCTTCTGTACGACGTCGTTGTGCGCCTGCGGCCAGTACCAGGAGCGGCGCAGCTGCCAGCCGTCGATGATGTCCCCGACGAGGTAGAGCGTGTCGCACTCCACGTCCCGCAAGAAGTCCAGCAACGCCTTGGCTTGGCAGCCGGGCGTGCCCAGATGAAGGTCCGAGATCCATACGGTGCGCACCGACAGCGCGGGCGTGTCGGCGGCAGGGTCAACGGCGGCGGCGTTGGGATCTTGCTTCGTCGGCATGGCAGGAATGCTGCCCGGCCGTCGTGACGGGCCCGTGAACGTCTGATCTAGATCAAGCCTTTGAACGGGCCGCTGCCAAGCCAGGCCTCGATCTGCGCCTGGCGATCATTGCCCCAGAAGGGCTCCCCGTCGACGATGAAATGAGGCGCGCCAAACACACCTGCGCCGATGGCTGCCTCGTTCTCAGCCCTGAGGCGAGCTTTCCAGGCCGGGTCGCCCCAGGCGGCTTCGGCCGCTTCAGCATCGATGCCGGAGTCTGCCAGCAGGCCCTTCAACGCCTCAGCATCGCTGAGCACAACACCACGCGTGAAATAGCCCCGCAGGCCGGCATGCGCCCAGGCAACGGCACGCGCCGGGTCCTGATCGTGCAGCCACCAGAACACGCGGGCGGCGTTCTGCGTCGAGATCGGAAAGACCTCCGGCTGGCGATAGGGCAAGCCGGCGAAACGGGCTGACCGCTCGAAGTCACGCAGCGTGTAGTCACGCTTGACGGGATGGGAAACGGGGGACTTCAACTCCGCCGCCTGGAAGGTGACGCCCAGCAGGATGGCATGCCATTGGACACGCCGGCCGTGGCGAGCCGCGACAGCCTCGATCCATTCAGAGGCGATGTAGGCATACGGTGAGGAGAAGTCGAAATAGAACTGCACCGGTGCGCGCTGCAGCGTCACGTTATCGGCTAGAAAGCGGTCGTCGATCATGGCGCGACCTTATCCTCGCCGAGCGCTCACCGCAGCGGTGCTTACGCCGAGTGCAGGCGGAGCGCAAGCCGTGGCGTCGCAGCCTCGATGGGCGCCAGCAGCCGCGGCCAGAGCCCGGGGCCAAGGTCACGTCGGAACGGGCCAAAGTGCTCAATCCTGCCTACGCCCAGGTCGGCGGGAGACACCGCGTGCCGCTGCACGCGTGCAGCGCTGAACTCGCCAGCCAGCGCATCCACTGCGGCGGCTGGACCGAACAGGTGATCGTCAGTGATGCTCCACAAGTGGGCTACGCCGGTGAAGCGGTCGTAGCTGCGCTCACGGGCCAGGCTCTCGTCGCCGAACAGGAAGCCCGGCGTCCGGCCCCAGGCCGCCCACTCCAGGGCTGCTGCCCCCGGCAGGTCCTCGGCACGAGGCCCAAGCAGCCGCCCCGGAGCATGCCCGAACAGGCGCACGGCGCCCGGCAGCATCAGATGGAAGAACAGCCAGGCCTGCAACCGTGCGAGACCGGACCAATGCCCCAGATAGGCCACCTGCGCAGCGACGCCGAGCAGGGCGTCAACCTTGCTGGCAAAGCCCGGTACGAGGCCGACAGCATTTCCGCCCAGCGAATGGCCGACCCAAAGCAGGCCTAGTTCGCGTCCCTGCACGGCAGCGGCCTCGCAGCGCCGCCTGTCGGCCGCATGCAGGGCCGCGCCCATGTCCACTCGCGCCCAGTCGCGCAGGCGCACGTCCTCGCCGGGCCGCAGGGCCTCGCGAGAGGCAGCGATGCCCCGGTAGTCGAAGCTGAGTACCGCATAGCCGCGCCGCGCGAGCCATTCGGCAAAGTGACGGTAGTAGCTGGCCGGCACGGCCGTAGCCGAGCCAATCACGGCCACCGCGCGGACGCCCAAAGCTTGTGGCGGCTCGAACCATTGCGCGGCTAACAGGCGGCCATCGTTGCAGCGCAAAGGCGTCGCGCTGACACGAACGGCAAGGTCAGGAGCGTCATGGCTTGCGGCAGCCGCCATGGCAATGGGGAGCGGCGCCGCTTCGGCGGGAGTGATGGGAAGACTGGTCATGAAATCCTCGGGCTGCTGCACTTGCTGCTGCTTCGAACACAGTCTAGATTGGTGACTTCTGGACCGCTAGATCACGCCACATAGCCTCATCGTCAATTTAATGTCGACAAATATCACCCCTCCGCGCGGCGTTGGCCGCCGTCGCCAGACCGCTGCGGAACAGGCCCTTGACGCCAATGCGTTGGAGCTCTTCGCGCGCATCGCGCAGGCCGGCAGCTTTGCCCAGGCGGCGCGCGAGCTCGGACTGACGCGAGCCGCCATCAGCCGGCGCATCGCTGCCATCGAGAATGCCGTCGGGCTGACCCTTTTTGTGCGCAGCACACGCAGCCTGGGCCTGACGGAAGCTGGCCGACGATTGCATGCGCGGGCACGGGCCGTAAGGGACGCAGCCGAGAGCGCTCGACTGGCCTTGAGACATACCCGCGACCAGCTTGATGGCACGATCCGCATCAGCGCCACGGCAGGCTTCGGGCGGCATGTACTCGCCCCCTTGCTGGCCCAGTTTCAGGTCATGCATCCCGCCGTGCGCTATGAGCTCTTCTTCACGGACCGGCGCGTGGATCTCCTGCGGGAAGGCCTGGATGTCGCCTTCCGCTTCACCAGCAAGCCGCCTGAAGAATGGGTAGCGCAGCCAGTGCTGAGGTTCGCCGTACGGGCGTACGCGCGCGCAGGCCACCCAATGCCGATGGGTCCGCAGGACCTCGCCGGTGCTGCCATGCTTTTACTCGGGCAGAACGAGGAGCCCTTTGCCAGCCAGTGGCAGCATGACGATGGGAGGCGCGAAGAGGTCACGCTGCAGGCCGGGGCCTGGGGTAGCGACATGGAGGGGTTGATTGAGCTAGCTCGCCATGGCGCAGGCGTCGTGCTGGCTCCTGATTTCTGCGTTGAGGCTGTGAGCATGGACGCAGGCACGACGCCGACAAGCGACTCGGACGAGTCGGTCAGATTCGGTTCGGCTGGAATGGCTCTCGTGGACGTGCTGCCCAGTTGGCGGATGTTGACCGGCATCGACGCCGTGCAGGCGTTGACGCTACCGCAGCCTGCGGGCTCGGAGCCTGCGCGCGCGCTGGTCCGTTTCGTACGCGACTCGCTGTCGGCACGGTAGTGGCCAGGGGCGGGCACGGCGAATTGCGCCTGCGAATTGCGCCTGCGAGTGCGCGGGGCCGGGTCGCAGGGGGCTGTGAGCAGGGGCTGTGAGCGGGGAGGCGGATAAGCGCAGGCTATCCGCGCCCCTAGATTTCGCCCGCAAAAAGCAAAACCCCCACCATCTTTCGATAGCGGGGGTTGGCTTGAATAAATAGCCTGACGATGACCTACTTTCACACGGGAATCCGCACTATCATCGGCGCTGACTCGTTTCACTGTCCTGTTCGGGATGGGAAGGAGTGGGACCAAGTCGCTATGGTCGTCAGGCTTGACTGGTTGGCTTATTGGCAGGGCCAATAAACCCAATTCGTAGAGTCAGCAGATTCGATCTGCACACAGCAATGACTTGCTGCGGAATCAGTATTTTGATTGCGTCTTCAGACTTCTGAAGAACAACATAACTTGAATACCCACCTTGATCTGCAATCCAGTTGATTGGCAGTCAAAGTTATAGGGTCAAGCCTCACGGGCAATTAGTACTGGTTAGCTTAACGCATTACTGCGCTTCCACACCCAGCCTATCAACGTCCTGGTCTCGAACGACCCTTCAGGGGGCTCAAGGCCCCGGCAAGACTCATCTTGAGACGAGTTTCCCGCTTAGATGCTTTCAGCGGTTATCTCTTCCGCACTTAGCTACTCGGCAATGCCACTGGCGTGACAACCGATACACCAGAGGTGCGTCCACTCCGGTCCTCTCGTACTAGGAGCAGGCTCTCTCAATCTTGCAGCGCCCACGGAAGATAGGGACCAAACTGTCTCACGACGTTTTAAACCCAGCTCACGTACCTCTTTAAATGGCGAACAGCCATACCCTTGGGACCGGCTACAGCCCCAGGATGAGATGAGCCGACATCGAGGTGCCAAACACCGCCGTCGATATGAACTCTTGGGCGGTATCAGCCTGTTATCCCCAGAGTACCTTTTATCCGTTGAGCGATGGCCCTTCCATACAGAACCACCGGATCACTTTGTCCTACTTTCGTACCTGCTCGACTTGTCAGTCTCGCAGTCAAGCACGCTTATGCCAATGCACTATCGTCACGATTTCCGACCGTAACTAGCGTACCTTCGAACTCCTCCGTTACACTTTAGGAGGAGACCGCCCCAGTCAAACTGCCCACCATACACTGTCCCCAACCCGGATCACGGGCCAAGGTTAGAACCTCAAACACACCAGGGTGGTATTTCAACGTTGGCTCCATAAGATCTAGCGACCTTACTTCAAAGCCTCCCACCTATCCTACACAGATCTGTTCAAAGTCCAATGTAAAGCTACAGTAAAGGTTCATGGGGTCTTTCCGTCTTTCCGCGGGGAGATTGCATCATCACAAACATTTCAACTTCGCTGAGTCTCTGGAGGAGACAGTGTGGCCATCATTACTCCATTCGTGCAGGTCGGAACTTACCCGACAAGGAATTTCGCTACCTTAGGACCGTTATAGTTACGGCCGCCGTTTACTGGGACTTCAGTCAAGAGCTTGCACCCCATCATTTAATCTTCCAGCACCGGGCAGGAGTCACACCCTATACGTCGACTTTCGTCTTTGCAGAGTGCTGTGTTTTTAATAAACAGTTGCAGCCACCGATTCTCTGCGGCCTCATTGGGCTCCCCAAGTAAATGGTTCACCTACTAAAGGCACACCTTCTTCCGAAGTTACGGTGTCAATTTGCCGAGTTCCTTCTCCAGAGTTCTCTCAAGCGCCTTAGAATACTCATCTCGCGCACCAGTGTCGGTTTGCGGTACGGTCGTTGCAAGCTGAAGCTTAGTGGCTTTTCCTGGAAGCAGGGTATCACTCACTTCGGAGGCAAGCCTCCTCGTTATCACGCCTCATCTAAGCTCTCCGGATTTGCCTAAAGAGCACGACTACACGCTTGAACCGGGACATCCAACACCCGGCTGAGCTAACCTTCTCCGTCCCCACATCGCACTTGCAATCGGTACAGGAATATTGACCTGTTTCCCATCAGCTACGCATCTCTGCCTCGCCTTAGGGGCCGACTCACCCTACGCCGATGAACGTTGCGTAGGAAACCTTGCGCTTTCGGCGAGGGGGCTTTTCACCCCCTTTAACGCTACTCATGTCAGCATTCGCACTTCTGATACCTCCAGCAGGCTTCACAACCCACCTTCACAGGCTTACAGAACGCTCTCCTACCACGCATATTGCTATGCATCCGCAGCTTCGGTAACTGGCTTAGCCCCGTTACATCTTCCGCGCAGGACGACTCGATCAGTGAGCTATTACGCTTTCTTTAAATGATGGCTGCTTCTAAGCCAACATCCTGACTGTTTTAGCCTTCCCACTTCGTTTCCCACTTAGCCAATTTTAGGGACCTTAGCTGGCGGTCTGGGTTGTTTCCCTCTTGAGTCCGGACGTTAGCACCCGGTGCTCTGTCTCCCAAGCTGTACTCTGCGGTATTCGGAGTTTGCATAGGTTTGGTAAGTCGCCATGACCCCCTAGCCTAAACAGTGCTCTACCCCCGCAGGTAATACTTGAGGCACTACCTAAATAGTTTTCGGAGAGAACCAGCTATTTCCAAGTTTGTTTAGCCTTTCACCCCTATCCACAGCTCATCCGCTAGTTTTGCAACACTAGTCGGTTCGGACCTCCAGCACCTGTTACGGTACCTTCATCCTGGCCATGGATAGATCACTTGGTTTCGGGTCTACACCCAGCGACTATTCGCCCTATTCGGACTCGATTTCTCTACGGCTTCCCTATTCGGTTAACCTCGCCACTGAATGTAAGTCGCTGACCCATTATACAAAAGGTACGCAGTCACCCTTGCGGGCTCCTACTTTTTGTATGCATGCGGTTTCAGGATCTATTTCACTCCCCTCCCGGGGTTCTTTTCGCCTTTCCCTCACGGTACTTGTTCACTATCGGTCGATTACGAGTATTTAGCCTTGGAGGATGGTCCCCCCATATTCAGACAGGATTTCACGTGTCCCGCCCTACTCTATTCGCGCCTAGTTCCACAATCTACATTTCTCATACGGGGCTATCACCCGCTTTGGCCGGACTTTCCATTCCGTTCTGATATGCAAACTGCTAAAACGCGAGGGCTACTCCGATTTCGCTCGCCACTACTTTCGGAATCTCGGTTGATGTCTTTTCCTCGAGCTACTGAGATGTTTCAGTTCACCCGGTTCGCCACAATGACCTATGTATTCAGTCAGAGTTACTCCTCGCGGAGTGGGTTTCCCCATTCGGAAATCTCCGGATCAAAGCTAATTTGCCAGCTCCCCGAAGCTTATCGCAGGCTATCACGTCCTTCGTCGCCTGTAATCGCCAAGGCATCCACCACATGCACTTAGTCACTTGACCCTATAACTTTGACAGCGCTGACTGCACTGTCGTCAAGGACTCAATCCAGATCCTCAGATCCAGACTGTTTTTGAGTATTCACGCGTTACGCCGTTCTTCATCTAAACAATTTCTTGCTCAGTTGAAGTCTATGTTTGACGCAATCAAAATGTCGTTAGCGGCACGGTGCGCCCTTACGACGCTTTCCGCTAACAACGCTGATTCGACTCTACAAATTGTTAAAGAACAACAGCCGATCTTTCGATCTTTCGCTGGTAAACCTCAGCAAACTGCATTCGCTGAGGTTTACCAACCATTTGAGTGAAACTGGTGGAGGATGACGGGATCGAACCGACGACCCCCTGCTTGCAAAGCAGGTGCTCTCCCAGCTGAGCTAATCCCCCGGGGTTCGTTTACCGTGGTGGGTCTGGCTGGATTCGAACCAGCGACCCCCGCCTTATCAAGACGGTGCTCTAACCGACTGAGCTACAGACCCACGCGAAACGTTTGCGTTAGCTCTGTCTCATCGCCAGGCTGTCGAGGCCAGCTCCACAGGCTCACGCGATTCACTCACTGTTGTATGACAGCCGATAAGTGTGGGCGCTTAAAGCAAAGTGCTTGAGCTTTCGCTCTTTAGTGATCTTGCTCTGCCTATACCTAAGTATCGACGAGGCGCGATCTATCTAGAAAGGAGGTGATCCAGCCGCACCTTCCGATACGGCTACCTTGTTACGACTTCACCCCAGTCACGAACCCTGCCGTGGTAATCGCCCTCCTTGCGGTTAGGCTAACTACTTCTGGCAGAACCCGCTCCCATGGTGTGACGGGCGGTGTGTACAAGACCCGGGAACGTATTCACCGCGGCAAGCTGATCCGCGATTACTAGCGATTCCGACTTCACGCAGTCGAGTTGCAGACTACGATCCGGACTACGACCGGGTTTCTGGGATTAGCTCCCCCTCGCGGGTTGGCAGCCCTCTGTCCCGGCCATTGTATGACGTGTGTAGCCCTACCCATAAGGGCCATGATGACCTGACGTCATCCCCACCTTCCTCCGGTTTGTCACCGGCAGTCTCATTAGAGTGCCCTTTCGTAGCAACTAATGACAAGGGTTGCGCTCGTTGCGGGACTTAACCCAACATCTCACGACACGAGCTGACGACGGCCATGCAGCACCTGTGTTCTGGCTCTCTTTCGAGCACTCCCAAATCTCTTCAGGATTCCAGACATGTCAAGGGTAGGTAAGGTTTTTCGCGTTGCATCGAATTAAACCACATCATCCACCGCTTGTGCGGGTCCCCGTCAATTCCTTTGAGTTTCAACCTTGCGGCCGTACTCCCCAGGCGGTCAACTTCACGCGTTAGCTTCGTTACTGAGAAGAAACCCTCCCAACAACCAGTTGACATCGTTTAGGGCGTGGACTACCAGGGTATCTAATCCTGTTTGCTCCCCACGCTTTCGTGCATGAGCGTCAGTACAGGTCCAGGGGATTGCCTTCGCCATCGGTGTTCCTCCGCATATCTACGCATTTCACTGCTACACGCGGAATTCCATCCCCCTCTACCGTACTCTAGCTATGCAGTCACAAATGCAGTTCCCAGGTTGAGCCCGGGGATTTCACATCTGTCTTGCATAACCGCCTGCGCACGCTTTACGCCCAGTAATTCCGATTAACGCTTGCACCCTACGTATTACCGCGGCTGCTGGCACGTAGTTAGCCGGTGCTTATTCTTCAGGTACCGTCATGAGTCCCAGGTATTAGCCAGAACCTTTTCTTCCCTGACAAAAGCGGTTTACAACCCGAAGGCCTTCTTCCCGCACGCGGCATGGCTGGATCAGGCTTGCGCCCATTGTCCAAAATTCCCCACTGCTGCCTCCCGTAGGAGTCTGGGCCGTGTCTCAGTCCCAGTGTGGCTGGTCGTCCTCTCAGACCAGCTACAGATCGTTGGCTTGGTGAGCCTTTACCCCACCAACTACCTAATCTGATATCGGCCGCTCCAATCGCGCGAGGTCTTGCGATCCCCCGCTTTCACCCTCAGGTCGTATGCGGTATTAGCTGCTCTTTCGAGCAGTTATCCCCCACGACTGGGCACGTTCCGATATATTACTCACCCGTTCGCCACTCGTCAGCTTAACCTGTTACCGTTCGACTTGCATGTGTAAGGCATGCCGCCAGCGTTCAATCTGAGCCAGGATCAAACTCTACAGTTCGATCTTGAATTTACTCAACGGAATCGAACAAAGACTATTTGCATAGCTTCATTCTCTTTCCGTGAGCGTTTAAAGTCCGAAGGACCGTCATCAGTCACCTGACAACATCACTTCACTTCAAACGCCCACGCTTATCGGCTGTGAATTCTTAAAGAACATCGCAATCAACTTTCGCTAACTGCGTCGCTGACATCGTTTTGTTGTCAGCAGCAAAGAAGTGAGATTCTAATCTGCTTTTTGCTTCGTCGTCAAGTATTTTTGAAAATTTATTTTCTCAATACTCAGCAACTTCGCCTTCCCTCACCACCTTCAAACTATTCGCTTTCGCGTTTTGTTCGTCAGCAGCAAAGAGGCGAGATTTTGATCTGCTTTCGCAGCATCGTCAAGCACTTTTTGAAGATTTCTTTTCAGACCCCTTCAGCACCCGACAAGCTCTCCAGCTCGCCCCAGACCTTTCGGCCCAGCCTCCCCAACCACTCCACCGCTAACTGCCGTTCCCGACAAGCGCTGCGTTGTGATCAGCGAAGCCCGCTACTGTAGCACAGGAAATTCAGGCCGCGCAAGACTTCCCCAAAAAACTTCCGTCGAACACACCCGGCCTCGGCTTCTTCGCGCCAAGGCCCCCCTGTTCGCCATGCGGGCCTGCGAGCCAGTCCACCTACTCTATATAGACGGGATGGCGGTCATTCACTCTTCAGTGGACCGCAGCAGCTCCCCCCCTGGCCAACGCCAGTTCCTTGTCCGCGGCTGCTTGGGGATCCTCGCTTTCAAGGATGCGGGGCAGTGCTACAGCCATGCGCTGGCTGTCAGCGCGCAATATGCGCTGCTTCACTGCGGGGATCTGCGAGGGGTGCATGGAGAAGCTACGCAGCCCCATGGCCAGCAGAAGCTCAGTAAAGACCGGGTCGCCGGCCATCTCGCCGCACACGCTGACACTTTTGCCCGCGGACCGAGCTTGCGCGATGGATTGGCTGATCAGTTGCAGCACGGCCGGATGCCAGGGGTCGTAGAGATGCGCTACGGCCTCATCTGCGCGGTCGATGGCCAAGGTGTACTGGATCAGGTCGTTCGTGCCGATGGACACAAAGTCCACGTGGCGCAGCAGCAGCGGCAGCATGACGGCCGCTGCCGGGATCTCGATCATGACGCCCAGCTCCACCCGCGTGTAGGCGTGGCCCGCATCGGTGAGCTGCTGCTGCACTTTGCGTACTGCATCGAGGATCTGTCGAACCTCTGATAGATGCGCCACCATGGGAATCAACAGCCTGACTTTGCCAAAGGCGCTGGCCCTGTAGATGGCACGCAACTGCTGGCGAAACATGCTGGGTTCCGCAAGGCTCCAACGGATCGCGCGCAAGCCCATCGCTGGATTGAGCACATGCTCGTGGCGCAGTTCGTTGATGCTCAGGCGGTCCAGCGGCTTGTCGGCGCCAACGTCGACCGTACGTATCGTGACCGGCATGCCTTTCATCGCGACGACGGCGGCCTTGTAGGCGGCGAACTGCTCTTCCTCGCTCGGCAGCTCGCCGTCGCGGTTCATGAACAGGAACTCGCTGCGGAACAGCCCCACCCCTGTGGCGCCGGATTCGACCGCGGCCTCTGCGTCCGCCGGCATCTCGATGTTGGCATGCAGCTCGATGTGCTCGCCGTCCAACGTGACGGCCGGCGTGTGGCGCAAACGCCCCAGCCGAGCACGCTCCAGCTCACTCTGGCGCTGGCGGAAGCGGTATTCCTCCAGCACGATGGGCGATGGGTTCACGATGACGGTGCCCGCGTCGCCGTCGATGATGACCCAGTCGTCCTGCATGATCAGGCGCGAGGCCTCGCGGGTGCCGACGACCGCCGGGATGTCCATGCTGCGCGCGACGATGGCGGTATGCGAGGTCTTGCCTCCAATGTCCGTGATGAAGCCACGGAAGACGCTGCGCTTGAACTGGATCATGTCGGCGGGCGCGATGTCCGCGGCGACCAGCAGCAGCGGGTCTTCGCCAGCGAAGTCGCGCGGCGTGACGGGTGTGGGCGCATCGCCTTGTTCCTGAGCCAGCGCCCCCAGCACGCGCTCGACGAGCTGCTCTAGATCGGCTTTGCGTTCCCGCAGATAGTCGTCCTCCATCTCGTCGAACTGGCGTGCCAGCACTTCGAGCTGGGCGGACAGCGCCCATTCAGCGTTGTAGTGCCGCTCGACGATCCACTGGCTGGCACCGCCCGTGAAGGCCTCGTCATGCAACAACATCAGGTGCACGTCTAGCAGCGCCGCGAGTTCATGCGGCGCGTCCTCCGGCAGTTCCTCCTTCAGCGTCGCCAACTCATGCACAACCGCGTCGCGCGCGCGAAGCAGACGGTCGATCTCAGCCTGGATCTCGCCGGGCGGGACGAAGTAATGGGCCACGTCCACCCGACTTGACGCCACCAGCACGGCTCGGCCTATAGCCACGCCACGCGAGACCGCAATGCCGAACACCTGAAAACTCATCAGCGCTCCCCGCAGATCGAGGGGCCAATGTAGCCGGTTGCCGGGATCCGTCTCGTCATGGTTTTTTCATAGGGCCTTCACCGCCGCGTCAAAGCCGCCGCACAGCATGGCGGCATGAATCGCAGCCAAATCGTCACGCATGCGCTGTCGCATGCACCCACCCTGCCCCGCGCGCAGCGTGTCACCATCCCCCGCCTTAGCGTCAGCTGGGCGCGCAGTGAGTCCGAGGTGCGCGAAGCGCAGGCGCTACGCCACCAGGTCTTCGCCGTTGAGATGGGGGCGCGGCTCGCGCCGCCCAAGGGGACCCCGGCCGGCCTGGACGTCGATCTGTTCGACGCCTACTGCGAGCATTTGCTGGTGCGTGCACACGACGAGGAGGGCGAGCCAGGTCCCGTCGTGGGCACGTACCGCGTGCTGACGCCGGCCGCGGCCAAACGTGCCGGCGGTCTGTACAGCGACACTGAGTTCGATCTGACCCGGCTGCGCGGCCTGCGCGCCCGCGTCGCCGAGATTGGCCGCTCCTGCGTACATCCAGACCACCGCAGCGGCGGCGCCATCCTGGCGCTCTGGGGCGCCCTCGCCGAGTTCATGGCCCGCAACGGGCTGGACACCGTCATCGGTTGCGCCAGCGTCAGCATGCGCGACGGCGGGCACTTCGCTGCAAGCCTGTGGAAGCAGATCGCCGCCGAGCACCTCGCACCCATCGACTGCCAGGTGCGTCCGCGGCTGCCGCTGCCCATTGAGCATCTGCGACAGGATCTGGTGGTGGAGCCGCCAGCGCTGATCCGCGGATATCTGCGCTGCGGCGCCAAGCTGATGGGCCAACCGGCCTGGGACCCCGACTTCAACACCGCCGACTTGCCACTACTGCTACGCACGGCGGACCTGCCCGCACGCTTTCGCCGCCTCGTCGGCTGAGCCCAATACCTGCCGCGCTCACGGCGCGACCAATAGTCGGTAGGCGCCAGACATGCCGCGAGGCATGTCCTTGGCTCACTGACCTTCGCCGAACTTGTCGTTGACGAGGGCGGTGATCGCATCCTGGGCGGCCTGCTCGTCCTCGCCCTCCGTCTCCAGCTCGACGAGCGCGCCGATGCCGGCGGCCAGCATCATGACGCCCATGATGCTCTTGGCGTTCACGCGCCGGCCGTTGCGGCTCATGTGGATCTCGCATTTGAAGCCGCCAGCCAGCTTCGTGAGCTTGGCCGAGGCGCGCGCGTGAAGACCCAGTTTGTTGCTGATGGTGAGGGTGGACTTGATCATTCGTCGGGGGGCAAGGGGGGCGTGGCGACGATGCCGGTGACCGCGCCCTGCATGGCCCGCCGGGCCAGCTCGGTCAGGGGCTTTTGGCCGGCGTAGCACAGCGTGCGCCACAGCATGGGCACGCTGACACCGCTGAGCACCTGCACCTGCTCGCCCGCCAGGCGCTGAGCGCCATTGCTGGGCGTCGCACCGAAAACGTCGGTCAGCACCAGCCACTCGGGCTGGCCAGACTCGGCAATCAGCGCACGGGCGGTCGTCTCGACGTCCTCAGCGCACATGCCGGGGTGGACGTCCAGCACTGTCAACGTCGGAGCGCAGTCTGGAAACGTGTGCTCGGCCACCTGCCGCAGCGCAGAGGCCAGCGGCGCGTGGGCGATCACGAGCAGGTTGGGCATAAGTGAGGATGTTAGCGGGCGGCCTCGATGGCCAGGCCGGTGCGGAAGCTTTCCCAGACCGCTGTGTCATCACGCCCGCCCGTCATCAGCGCCTGATAGACCCGTCCGCCATGGGCGAAAACGGCGACCTGCGTGACGCCACTAGGCCCGGCGATGCGGTACTGCGCGGCCTCGGCCATGGGCGTCATGCCAGTCACCTGGAGGGCCGCTCCCAGCGGCAGCGCCTGGCCGAGCTTGCCGGCCAGGGCCTGGGGCATGGCCTTCAGGGCCGCCCCAGCCTGGGTGGGGTCGGACAGATCGGCCCAGGACAGCGCAAAGCGCCGGCCCGCCGCCTCGCACTGGGCCAGTCCCATGCCCTGGCGCTGCTCGACCTCGGGCTTGCAGGGAAAGAGAGCCCGCGCACCCGCCCCCGCTGGCCGGACCTCGCGCCAGTTCAGCGCTGGCTGGCAGGCCGCAAGCAGGTTCAGCATTAGGGCAAATCCGGCAGTCGTCCTCAGGTGCATGGCCGAATTATCAGCAGCCGGCCCCGACAATTCCGCAATGCAACATCAGCCTAATCCCCAAGCCCTGGCGGGCGTGCGTGTACTGGACCTCTCGCGCGTGTTGGCCGGCCCCTGGTGCACCCAGACCCTGGCCGACCTCGGCGCCGACGTCATCAAGATCGAACGCCCCGGCAGCGGCGACGACACTCGTGCCTGGGGCCCACCCTATCTGAAGGACGGCGAAGGCCAGGACACCTCCGAGGCCGCCTACTTCCTGGGCGCCAACCGCAACAAGCGCTCGCTGGCCGTAGACCTGTCCAAACCCGAAGGACAGGCGATCGTGCGCAAGCTGGCCAGCCAGGTGGACGTGCTGGTCGAGAACTTCAAGGTCGGTGACTTGGCGCGCTACGGGCTGGACGCGCAAAGCCTGCTGGCCGAGCATCCAGGCCTGGTCATCTGTTCCATCACCGGCTTCGGCCAGACCGGCCCCTACGCCGAGCGTGCCGGTTACGACTACGCCGTGCAGGGCATGGGCGGGCTGATGAGTGTCACTGGCGAGCGCGACGACCTGCCAGGCGGTGGTCCACAGAAGGTTGGCGTGGCGGTGGCCGACCTGTTCACTGGCATGTACGCGACCGTGGCCATCCTGGCGGCGCTGCGCCACCGCGACGCCACTGGCCATGGCCAAGTCATCGACATGGCCCTGCTGGACACCCAACTCGCCATGCTGGCAAACCTGGGGAGCAACTACCTATGCAGCGGCAAGGCGCCCGGCCGCATGGGTAACGCGCACCAGAACATCGTGCCCTACCAGGTCTTCGAGGCCAGCGATGGCCATCTGATCCTGGCCGTGGGCAACGACCGCCAGTTCGCAAAGTTCTGCGACATCGCCGGCCGGCCTGACTGGGCCGCCGACCCGCGCTTCGCGACCAACTCGGAGCGCGTGCGCCACCGCGCCGTCCTGGTGCCGCAGCTGGAAGAGGCCATGCGCCAGCGCCCGCGGGCCGACTGGCTGGCAGCGCTCGAGGCAGCCAAGGTGCCCTGTGGCTCCATCAACTCCATTGGGGAGGCGCTTGCCGACCCGCAAGCGCAAGCTCGCGGTGCCGTGGTCGCCATGCCCCACCCCCTTGCCCCCGAACTGCGTCTCATTGCCAGTCCGATGAAGCTGTCGGCCACGCCGGTGGCCTACCGCCACGCCCCCCCCTTGCTGGGGCAGCACAGTGATGAGTTGCTGCGCGAAGCCGGCTGTAGCGTGGAAGAAATCACGAATTGGCGCGCAAACGGCGTCATCGCGTGAGGGTTGACCCACCCCTGAACCAAGGGTTTCCCCCTGGCTGGGGGATGGAGGAGCCGCCGGCCTGTCCTCAGCATGCAAGCACGCACCGAGGTGGGCCAACCACCTAGAACCATCCGCCTCGGGTCCGCAGCCACCGGGTCATGTCCACGCCGCCTTCTTCAGCGCCAGTCAATGCCGCCAACGATGTCACTCCTGAGCCGACGCCGGTCCAGTGGGCGGACATCGTCCAGCAGTTGGGTGCCGAGATCGCCGGGCCCCTAAGCGCGGCTCTGGAACAGATCCAGAATCTCGCCACCACCGGTCAGATCGACCGCCGCGGCCTGCGCCTGCTGCGCCGCAGCGTGGACGACGCCCGCACCGCCGGCATGCTGGGCCAGCAATTGGCCCGCCTGGCCTCCGGCCGCCTGCGCCTGAACCGCGAGCGCCAGCACCTGACGCAGATGCTGCGTAGCGTGCTGGCACAGCGCAGCCGCGAGACGCAGGCTCGCGGCGTGCAGGTGCGCCAGTCACTCAAGCCGGTGGAGATCTGGGCCGATGGCGCCTTGCTGTTCGCCCTGCTGAACGCGCTGATGGATTGGGCGCTGGCCAACACCCACTCCTCCGTCGACCTGCGCCTGGACCTGACACCCTGGCCGGTCAAGGCACGGCTGAGCTGCCGCTTCGCCCACCGTTCACTGGAGCTGCTGGGCGACGACGTCGACCCGCGCGCGCCGACGCCAGGTCTGGATTCCCTGGCCTGGCGTCTGCTCGAGCAGACGGCCATCACGCTGGGTGTGTTGCCGTTGCGCGAGCAGGATTCGGGCATCACGCTGCTGACACTGGAATTCAATCAGCTTGCACCGGACGAGGCGCCGCCGCCGGACAGCACGCATGCCCGACTTGAAGCCGAGGCCGAGCGCATGGGAGGAAACTCGCGTCCGCTAGCGGGCTGCCAGTTGCTCATACTGTCGGCAAATCGGGACCTGCGCGCCGAAGCCCAGGCCGCGGTACGGCAGATGGGCATGCTGGTAGACGTGGTCGGCAACGTCGCCGAGGCCGAGCAGTTCTGCCGCGAAGGGCTGCCGCACGTGCTGCTGTTCGACGCCGCGCTGTCGAGTGAGCCGCTGCACCAATTGATCGCCGGCATCAGTCGGGACGCTCCGGATTTCAGCTTCGTCGAGATGTTCGATGGCGAACACCGCACCCAGCTGTCCACCGCCACCAGCGATGGCGTGGCCCGCATCTCGCGCCGCCACCTGCCGGATGCCCTGCCCTCGCTGCTGATGTTCGAGTTGGGCCGCGGGGCCTGAAGCCCCGCAGCCAGGCGACCGTCCTGGCTTTTTCTAGAATACGGCCCATGCTGTCACGCCGCACTCTCGCCTCTGCCCTCGCCTTGGTCTGCGCAGCCGCGCTGTCAGGCTGCGCACGCGAACAGGCACCGGCCGTCGACTACGTGCTGCTGGACGGCCAGAAGGTCAGCTCGCAGCAATGGGCCGGCAAGGTCATGCTGGTGAACTTCTGGGCCACCAGTTGCGCGACCTGCGTGAAGGAAATGCCGCAGATCATCGCCACGCACGACAAGTTCAAGGCCCGTGGCCTGGACACGCTTGCCGTTGCCATGAGCTACGACCCGCCGGCTTTCGTCGCCAAGTTCGCCGAGACACGCAAGCTGCCCTTCGGCGTTGCCATCGACAACACTGGCGCAGTGGCAAGTGCGTTCGGCCCGGTGCAGATGACGCCGACGACCTTCCTCATCAACAAGCGCGGCGAGATCGTCAAGCGCTACGTCGGTGAACCGGACTTCGCGGCGCTGCACGGCCTGATCGAGAAACTGCTGGCGGAGGCCTGAGCCCCGATGGCCTGCACGGCGTTATGGCCGGTGCACAAGCTCTCATGCCCGCGGCGGCGCCCCTTGGCTGACACTGGGGCGATGACCAAGACCCTTGCCGCCCTGGCGGTTACGCTGCTGATGGCCGCCTGCGCCCACCAGCCCCCCACCGCCGCGCCGCCGCGCATGGAGCCGACAGCAGCGCAATTGGCAGCGGCCAGCCGTGTCGGCCTGCCCGCCAACGAGCTGGATGACCTGCTGAACAAGCCGCTGTATCGCATGCAGCCGGCCGAGGTGGGACGCTTCCTGGCCTGGCAACAGCTGGACGAACCCGATCTGCGCCGCCGCATCGCCGCGTTGGCTCGCAAGAACATCGGCCAACCCTACGAGCTCTACCTGCTGGGCGAGTTCCCCTACGAGACCTACGACAGCCAGCCGATGTTCAGCCTGGCCAAGAGCGACTGCGTGGTGTTCGCCGAGCACACCTATGCAATGGCGCTGTCGGCGTCGTGGGAAGAGTTTTTCTGGGTGCTGCAGCGCATCCGCTACCGCGACGGCGTGATCGGCGCGGCCACGCGCAACCACTACACGGAGGCAGACTGGAACGTCGCCAACGGCTGGCTTGTGACGGACGTGACCAGCGCGCTGGGCGCACCCACCCAGCCCTATCACCAGCGCATCGACCGCAAGAACTTCCTGCGCAAGCAGTTCAAGATCGAGCGCGACGTTCCCGTGCAGCCTTTCGACGACGTCTACATCGCCAAGCAGGACGTTGCCGCCATCGAGGGCCAGCTGCAGGACGGCGACTTCGTCAACGTCATCTCCAGCCGCGGCAACGACGCCTGGGCCTCGCACGTGGGGCTGATCGTCACCGGTGCGGATGGCTCGCGCCGCATCCTGCATTCGGCTGAGCCGCAGGTGCGCGAGGAAACGCTGCAGGGCTTCATCCAACGCCTTGGCGAGCGCGATGCGCGCCAGGCTGGCCAGAACAAGCCGCAGCTCGCCGGCTTCAAGTTCCTGCGCCTGAACGATGCGCCGCAAGTGCCCGCCATGGCACCGCAGCCGCGGCCAGCGCGGCCAGCAACGCTCGCAGGCTAGGCGGTCGGGTTCAGCGCCGCGTGGGCCTGTTGGTCCGCGTGGTAGCTGGAGCGCACCATCGCGCCCACCGCGGCGTGCGTGAAGCCCAGCTCGTAAGCTTCCTTCTCGAACTGCTTGAAGGTGTCCGGCGTCACGTAGCGGCGCACTGGCAGGTGGTGGCCCGAGGGCGCCAGATACTGCCCGATGGTGATCATGTCGATGTCATGCGCTCGCATGTCGCGCATGACCTGGCGGATCTCGTCGTCGGTCTCGCCCAGACCTACCATGATGCCGCTCTTGGTCGGTACGCCCGGCACTTCTTCTTTGAAGCGCTTCAGCAGGTTCAGGCTGAACTGGTAGTCGGAGCCCGGACGCGCCTCTTTGTACAGGCGCGGCGCGGTTTCAAGGTTGTGGTTCATCACGTCCGGCGGCGCGGCCTTCAGGATGTTCAGAGCGCGATCTGCACGACCGCGGAAGTCCGGCACCAGCACTTCGATTTGCGTCGACGGGCTCAACTCGCGGACCTTGGTGATGCACTCGGCGAAGTGGCCGGCGCCGCCGTCCTTCAGGTCATCGCGATCCACGCTGGTGATCACGACGTACTTGAGCTTCAGCGCCGCGATGGTCTTCGCAAGGTTCAGGGGCTCATTGACGTCGAGCGGATCAGGGCGGCCATGGCCCACGTCGCAGAACGGGCAACGGCGCGTGCACTTGTCGCCCATGATCATGAAGGTGGCCGTGCCCTTGCCGAAACACTCGCCGATGTTGGGGCAGCTGGCCTCCTCGCAGACTGTGTGCAGCTTGTGCTCACGCAGGATCTGCTTGATCTCGTAGAACCGCGTGGACGGCGAGCCGGCCTTGACGCGGATCCAGTCGGGCTTCTTCAACACCTCGGCCGGCACGATCTTGATCGGGATGCGCGAGGTCTTGGCCTCGGCTTTTTGCTTGACGCTGGGGTCGTAGGTCGTTGTCGTGTCGGACATGGTCATGGCGTGAGCTGTGCCGAGAGCCGCTCGGCGAGCCGGCCGGCCGCGGTGGGCCAGTCGGTGATAACCCCGATTTTATCGAGTGACGTGGTGGCCAGCCCTTCATAGCCGCAAGGGTTGATGCGCAGGAAGGGTTCCAGGTCCATCGCGACGTTAAGCGCCAGGCCGTGATAAGTGCAGTGGCGGCTGACCTTGATGCCCAAAGCGGCGATCTTGGCCAGCCCACGGAAGGCATCCGCCGGGTCGGCGGGACCGGACAGCGCCGCGTGGCTGGCTGGGGCCGCTGGGCGCACATAGATACCCGGCGCGCCGGCCACGCGCAGGCCCGTCACGCCATAGCTGTCCAGCGTCTGGATAAGGGCCGTCTCCAGCCGAAAGACGTATTCCTTGACGAAGATGCCCAGCCGCCGCAGGTCCACGAGCGGATAGGCCGTGACCTGGCCGGGGCCGTGGTAGGTGACTTGGCCGCCGCGCTCGGTGGCGACGACCGGGACATCGCCCGGCAGCAGCAGGTGCTCGGGTTTGCCGGCCAAGCCTTGCGTGAAGACGGGGGGGTGCTCGCAAAGCCATAGCTCGTCGGGCGTGTCGGCGTCGCGCGCCGCAGTGAAGGCGCGCATGGCCTCCAGCGTGGGCAGGTATTCGACCCGCCCCAGGGTCTTGACGATCATGCGAGCATCATAGGCAGCCATCCAAGCCCTCACCCGCCCGGGAGGATCCCCGATGAAGAATCCCCTGATCGCCGCCCTGCTGCTGGCCGCCACGCTGGCCCGCGCTGCCTCGCTGCCCGATGCGCTGGCGGCATACGATGCAGGCGACCTGAAGGCAGCGGCCCGAGGTTTCGCCGAATCGGCACGGCGCGGCGAGGCGCTGGGCCAGTTCAACCTTGCGATGATGCATCTGCGCAGGGAACTGCCCGGCGCCAGCGACGTCAAGGCCTGGCAGTTGCTGCTGCATGCAGCGGCCCAGAAGCTGGCACTGGCCGAGAACGCACTGGGCGAGATGATCGAGCAGGGGCGCCACGGTGGGCCTGACCCCAGGGCTGCCTGCGGCTGGTTCGAGCAGGCCGCCGAGCATGGCAGCAGCGACGGCGCGCTGGCCATCGCTACCTGCTACTACCTGGGCCGCGGCCGCGCGCAGGACATGTCCCTGGCCCATCGCTGGTATCTGGAGGCCGCCAAAGCCGGCGACGTCGGCGCGCAGTACCTGGTCGCATCGATGTTCGAGACGGGGCTGGGCGTAGCCGCGGACGAGCGGCTGGCGCGCTATTGGTACGACATCGCCGCGAAGAACGGCGACGACGCGGCCAAAGCCAAGCTCAAGGCGATGCGGGCCGCCGATGCGTCGACCTGATCAGAGCACGACCTTGACCATGGGGTGGGTAGTCAGCGTGCGGTAGATCTCGTCGAGCTGCTCGCGGCTGGTGGCCGTGATGGTGATGGTCAGGCCAAGATAGTTGCCGCCCTTGCTCGGGCGATGCTCAATGGAGGAAGCGTCGAAGCCGGGATCGAACTGCAATGCCACGGCCGTGATGGCCTCGACGAATCCCTCGACGTGCGCGCCCATCACCTTGATGGGGAACTGCGACGGGTACTCGATGAGCGATTGATCGGGCGGAATGTCGGGCGGCAGGTTCATGGCGCGCTCCTCGCGACTCACTTGATCCAGAGACGGATGGAATCGAATGCGCGGCCGAAGATGCCGGCCACGGGCACGGCATCCTGCACGATCAGCGGCACTTCAGCCACCGGCGCACCGGCTGTCGTCGTCACGCGCAGCGTGCCAACACGCTGTCCCTTGTTCAGCGGCGCCACCAGCGGATCGGTGCGCTCGACCTGGGTCTGCAGCTTGGCCGAGTCACCATGGGGCACGGCGACGTATACCGCGTCGGATGCGCCGAGCTTGGCCTCCTTGGTCTGGCCCTTCCAGACCGGCACGGTGGCAATTGCCCTGCCGGCATCGAAGATCTTGATCGCGTCGAAGGCCGTGTATCCCCAGTTCAGCAACTTCTGGCTCTCGCTGGCGCGAGCCTCCTTGGAGGCCGTGCCCATCACGACGGAGAGCAGGCGGCGCTTGCCGTTGGGGAAGTCGCGGTTGGCGCTGGCGACCAGGCAGTAGCCCGCGGCATCGGTGAAGCCGGTCTTCATGCCGTCCACCGTCGGGTCGCGGCGCAGCAGCAGGTTGCGGTTGTCCTGGCGGATCTTGTTGAAGGTGTAGTCACGCTGCGAGTAGTAGCCGTAGTACTCGGGGAAGTCCGAGATGATGTGAGCGGCCACCACCGCGATATCGCGGGCGCTGGTCTTGTGGCCGGGCTCGGTCATGCCGGACACGTTCTTGAATTCGGTGTTCTTCAGGCCCCACGCCTGGGCCTGACGGTTCATCAGCTGCACGAAGCTCTCCACCGAGCCACCCACACCCTCGGCCAGCGCCACGGCTGCGTCGTTGCCGCTCTGGATGATGAGGCCGCGCAGCAGCTCATCGACCCTGGGCGTCATCGTCGTGTCGATGAACATCAGGGACGGGTCGCCCTTGCGCTCGTCCCAGGCGCGCTTGGACACCGGCAGCGTCTGCTCCAGCGTCAGCTTCTTCTCACGCAGCGCGCCAAAGACGACATAGGCCGTCATCAGCTTGGTGAGGGAAGCCGGATCCTGCGGCGCGTCGGCGTCGCGCTCGGCCAGGGTCTTGTGCGTGGTCATGTCGATCAGCACGTAGTTGCGCGCGGCGATCTCAGGCGGCACCGGAGCCTGGGCCTGGGCTGCCAGCGAGAACGCGGTGAAGAGGAGGGCTAGGATTCGTTTCATCGGCTCTGATCAGGCACGCGCCGGGTCGAAGGCCCGCACCACAAGGGACTTGAGCAGCGGCAACTGCCCATGGAAGAAATGGCCCACGCCGGGAACGACGGTGACGGGCAGGCTCTGCGGCCGGGCCCAGTCGAGGACGGCAGAGAGGGGCACGACGTCGTCGACCTCGCCGTGGATGACCACGGTGTCTGCCGGTACGGGGGCGGTGTCGAAGCGGCTGGTCGCAGGGCCAACGAGCACGAGGCGCTGTGCCGGTTCGGCGAGCGCCGTAGCAGCGCGCGACGCGACGTAGCCGCCAAAGGAGAACCCCGACAGGATCAGCGCCTCGCCGGGCGCGCGCGCAGCCGCGAGCACGGCCAGCGCGTCATCGACCTCGCCGCGGCCCTCGTCCCACGCACCTTCAGACTTGCCGATGCCACGGAAGTTGAAGCGCACGGCGCGCCAGCCGAGTTGCAGGAAGGCGCGAGCCAACGTCTGCACGACCTTGTTGTCCATCGTGCCTCCCTGGGTCGGGTTGGGATGGCAGATCAGCGCCGTACCGACCGGCGCGACGCCCCCGGCGGGAAGGTCGATGGCCACCTCGATCTGCCCGGCTGGGCCGGGGACCATGCGTTTCTCGGTCTGGGCGTTCATCGGCCGATGCTGTCCGGCAGCACGAGGCGCTCGACGACCCGACCGTCGCGCAAATGGCTTTCGACGATCTCGTCGATGTCGCTCTGGTCGACCCAGGAATACCAGACGGCCTCCGGGTAGACCACCGCAACCGGTCCGCCGGCGCAGCGGTCCAGGCAGCCGGCCTTGTTGACGCGCACGCCATCTCTGCCGGCCAGGCCCAACTGCTTCACGCGAGACTTGCAATGGTCGAAGGCTCCCTGCGCATCATGGTCGCCGCAACTGGCCTCGCCATTGGTGCGCTGGTTCAGGCAGAAGAAAACGTGGCGCTGGTAGTAACTCATCGCAGCAGATTCTCTCACTCGGGTTTCTGCACCAGGCGCGCGGCGAGCCAGATGAGTGCAATGAAGGGCCATGTCCAGGCCAGCCAGCGCGTCAACCCGTAGAGGTTGACGAACCGGCCATGCTCCCAGGCCTGCATGTTCAGCGCCAGATAGGGGTCGCCGGGAGCAACGCTCATGAGGCCGATCAGCGCGCACAGCACGAACAGCCCCAGCGCCGCTGCCACGCGCGAGGGCAGCAGGCAAGCCAGCAGCACCAGGCACACACCCAGGCCAACGCCCGGCCGCGTGGCGTCGCTGAGCCAGGCCCAGGCGTGATCCGGCCCGAAAGCCATGGCAGTAGCCGTGGCGGTTGCCAGTAGTCCGAGCAGTACCGAACCGCCGGCCAGGGCCAGCCTGCGCAGGCCCGGACGGGCGACGGCGATCATCAGCAGCACCGGCGCCAACAACCCCAGCGCGATGGCCAGCGCGCCCAGGCCCGGCGGCAGTTCGCGCTCGACCGTGACGGCGTCGCCCCAGGACAGCGCCCACGGCGTGCCAGCGAGTGCGTCGACCAGGGATTCGCGCCACCAGGGCAGCCACTGGCCAAGGCCGAAGGGCAGCGGCGTCGGGTACAGCAGGGCCAGCGGCCACAGGGCAAGCAGTGCCAGAGCGGGGGCGCTACTCGCGCCGAACCAGTGGTCGCGCATGTCCTGCCAGCGCCGCAGCCCGCCGAGAGCATGGAGCACCAGGCCCAGGGTGGCGCCCAGCGTGCTGCCGCCGGAATTCAGCGCCCAGTCCGACAGCGAGGGCACGCGGCCGGGGACAAAGAACTGCAGCGTCTCCATTGAGAAGGACAGTACGGGCCCAGGCAGAAAGCCCAGCAGCAGGGCGCGGCCCAGCCCCCAACCCGAGCGCATGGCCGCAGCGAAACCAAGCAGGCCAAGCGGAACGTAGCCGATCAGGTTGGCCTCGACGTCGAAAGCCCAGAAGCGCCGCGGCCAGGGCAGGTCAAGCAGCCAGGGCATGCCCATGCCCGGCGGCCAGCGCCAGGGCCAGAAGGGGTACAAGCTGGCGTAGAGGATCAGGCCGACATGGGCCAGCAGCAGCCAGGTGGCGGAGCTTTGCCGACGGCGCATCGCGGCGCCCTTCAGAACGGCTTGACCGTCACCAGCACGACGATGGCGGCAAACAGCAGCACGGCCGTCTCGTTGTAGACGCGGAACCAGCGGTGGCTGCGGCGGTTGGAGAGCTCCTCGAAGCTGCGCAGCAGGCGGCGGTTCACGTGGTGGTATCCGACCACGCCGACAACCAGCAACAACTTGGCATGAAGCCAGTAGCTGCCGGCAAACCGGCCCGCGCCGAAGCCAAGCCAGACCCACAGGCCCAGCAGCAGCGCGACGCCCATCAGGATGCTGCTGAAACGATGCAGCTTGTGCGCCATCAGCAGAAGGCGCTCGCGCTCTGCATGGCTATCGGTTGGCACCATGGCCAGGTTCACGAAGATGCGCGGCAGGTAGAACAGACCCGCGAACCAGGCAGCGACGAAGACGATATGAAAGGCTTTGACCCAGAGCATGCCGGCATTATGGGCAGCGTCAAACACCTCATCGCTGTCAGCGAAGGCCGCCAAAAGCACTGGTCGCGAGCACGCGCAGGTCAAAAAAAAGCCCCGGTTCAGGACCGGGGCTGAGAAAGCCTTATCGCTGTCATCACGTTAAGGCTCCTGCTCAGGGAGGAAAAGCAGGGAACGACCGCCTTGCGGCTATCATTCGTCGACAAGTTTAGCGCGCTTGAGCGGTGACGTCACGAATAAATGACGTCTGGATGTGTCGTCCATCACGTGCCGGGCCGCAGCCCTTTCAACTGCCAGCCCCCGATCGAGGATTCGACGTGACCCGCCAAGCCCCCGCCCTTGCCTTCCCTGCGGCACGCCCGCGCCGCCTGCGCCGCGACGCCTTCACGCGCGCCTTGGTGCGCGAGCATTCGCTGCAAGCCAGCGACCTGATCCTGCCGGTCTTCATCCACGAAGGCGAGAAACGGCTGGACGCCGTTTCCTCCATGCCCGGCGTGTCGCGGCAGAGCCTGGACCACTTGCTGAACACGGCCGAGCAGTGCGTCGAGCTAGGGGTGCCCGTCATCGCGCTGTTCCCCGTCATCGACGCCGCGCTGAAGACGCCCGATGGCGCCGAGGCCTTCAATCCCGACGGTCTGGTGCCGCGCGCGGTGCGAGCCCTGAAGCAGCACTTCCCGCAACTGGGCGTGCTGACCGACGTGGCCCTGGACCCGTTCACCAGCCATGGCCAGGACGGCGTCATTGACGAGGCAGGCTACATCCTCAACGACATCACGGTGGAGTTGCTCACCCGGCAGGCCCTCGTGCAGGCCGATGCCGGCGTCGACATCGTGGCTCCCAGTGACATGATGGATGGTCGCATCGGCGCCATCCGCCAGGCGCTGGAGGCCCGCGGCCACATCCACACTCGCATCATGGCCTACAGCGCCAAGTACGCGAGCGCCTTCTACGGCCCCTTCCGCGACGCCGTCGGCTCGGCTGCCAACCTGGGCAAGGCCGACAAGAAAACCTATCAAATGGACCCCGGCAACAGCGACGAGGCGCTGCGCGAGGTGGCACTGGATCTGGCCGAGGGCGCCGACATGGTGATGGTCAAGCCAGGCCTGCCCTACCTGGACATCGTCCGGCGCGTGAAGGACGAATTCCGCGTCCCGACCTTCGCCTACCAAGTCAGCGGCGAATACGCGATGGTCAAGGCCGCCGCGGCCAACGGCTGGCTGGATCATGACGCCGTGATGCTGGAATCGCTGCTGGCCTTCAAGCGCGCCGGTGCCGACGGCGTGCTGACCTACTTCGCGCTCGATGCAGCGCGACTGCTGAAGAGGGCTTGAGCCTGTGCGGGTCTTCCACATCGAACCCGACAGCTTCCGCGAGCTGCCGGCCTTGCCCGAGGCCCTGCCCGAGCGCGGCTTCCTGTGGCTGGGCTACGGCCGGCGCGAGTTCGAGGTGGGCGAAGCGGCCGTGCAGCAGGCGCTGACACGCTGGAGCTGCGGCAACATCGTCGACCTGCATGTGTCGGACCTGATCAACAACCAGTTGCCCTCGCACTTCGACTACACGTCCTGGTACGACATGCTGGTGTTCCGCCGCCTGGCGGCTGCGCCGGGCAGCCAGGAGCTGTTTGTCGACGACGAGCACGGCACGCTGGCTTCGGCGCAACGGGCGCTACGCGCCATCGACACCAGCCCTGTGGGCTTCGCCGTCTTCGACCGAGTCCTCATTACGGTGCACCCGACGGACTGCCAGGTACGTGAGTTCTTCGCGCAGAAGCTGGATCGCCTGGTCGAGGGCCGGGAAAAGCGCGATGCGCGCGGCGGCGCGCGCCTGCCTGCCAGCCCGGCCGACCTGATGCTGCGCATGGTCAATCACATGGTGGACAGTTATCTGGAGCTGCGCCGCCTGCTGACGCGCCAACTGGCCACGCTGCAAAGGGTGCTGCTGGATCAAAACAGCGAGTTCAACGACTGGCCGCTGCTGCTGGAAAGCCGCGACGCGCTGCACCGGCTGGAAGACACCTGCGAAGACCAGCGGGCCGCCCTGCAGGAATGGATAGACGCACTAGACGAATGGCCCGCCGACGGCGATCCGCAGGTCAGCCGCGAGCGAGAGCTGCTGCGCGTGCGTTCGCGCGACGTGCTGGAGCATGTGGAACGGGTGCTGACCCATGTGCGACGGTTGCAGTCCTCCGCCGAATCCGCGGTGCAGATGCATTTCAGCGCACTGGGCCACCGCACCAACGGCATCATGCGTACGCTGACTGTCCTGACGGCCATTTTCCTGCCACTCAACCTGATCACCGGCATCTTCGGGATGAACTTCGAATGGATGCCGTTGATCAAGAACGCCAACGGTTTCTGGGACGCGGCCCTGCTGATGCTGGCAGTGGCCTTCGGACTGTGGTTCCTGTTTCGCCGCAAGCGCTACCTGGGCGGCAGGTAAGTCCCCAGCGGCCCGGATAACGCGGTTCCGCGAAGTCCGCTCAGCTACTCAACCGGCCTGACGACCCGCATAGGGGTCCGCAAAACCGAGCGCACGCAGGATCTCGGTCTCGCGCGCCTCCATGCACTGGGCTTCGTCGTCTTCCTCATGGTCGTAGCCCTGTGCATGCAAAGTGCCATGGACCAGCATGTGGGCATAGTGGTCCAGGAGCGCTATGCCCATGTCGGCAGCCTCCTTCTCCACCACCTCGGCGCAAATGACCAGGTCGGCACCCACTACGGGTTCGTGGGTGTAGTCGAAGGTCAGCACATTGGTCGCATAGTCCTTGCCGCGGTAGTCGCGATTCAGCGTGCGGCCCTCCTCGGCATCGACGATGCGCACGGCGATTTCCCCGGGTAGCTCCAGCGCCGCCCGGATGAAACGCATGACCTTGTGGCGAGGCAGCAGTGCACGGTGGCGTGGATCGGCGAACTGCAGTGACAGGCTCAGTTCCGGTCGGATGGTCATGCTTCGCGTCCTTCACGCTTGGCGCGCGCCTCATAGGCCTCGACGATTCGAGCCACCAGCGGATGGCGCACGACATCGGCACTGGTGAAGCGCGTCATCGCGATGCCCTTGACCTTGGCCAGCACGCGCTCGGCATCGATGAGGCCGGACTGCACGCCGCGTGGCAGGTCGATCTGGCTGGTGTCGCCCGTGACGACACAGCGGCTACCGAAGCCGATACGGGTCAGGAACATCTTCATCTGCTCGGGCGTGGTGTTCTGCGCCTCGTCAAGGATGACGAAGGCGTGATTGAGCGTGCGCCCCCGCATGAAGGCCAGTGGCGCGACCTCCAACTGCCCCTTCTCGAAGGCCTTGGTGACTCGATCGAAGCCGAGCAGGTCATAGAGCGCGTCATAGAGTGGGCGCAGATAGGGGTCGACCTTCTGCGTCAGGTCGCCCGGCAGGAACCCAAGGCGCTCGCCGGCCTCCACGGCAGGGCGGGTCAGGATGATGCGCTGCACCGTCGAGCGCTCCAGCGCATCGACGGCACACGCAACGGCCAGGAAGGTCTTGCCGGTGCCGGCCGGCCCCAGGCCAAAGGTGATGTCGTGCGACAGGATCTGCTGCAGATACTGGTGCTGGCGCGGCGTGCGAGCGGACAGGTCGGCGCGGCGGGTGCGCAGCACCAGCGGGCCTTCCTCGCTGGCGGAGGGTGCAGAGCCCACCGGTCCGCGGGCCTCTACCAATGCAAGCTGCAGGGTCTCTGCCGGCAGCGGCCGGCGGGCACGTTCATAGAGGGCCTCAAGCAGGCTCCGGGCCCGCTCGGCCACGGCCTTCGGGCCGTCGACCCGGAACTCGGCATCGCGTCGGCTCACTTTGACGCCGAGTGCTGCCTCGATCTCGCGCAGGTGGACATCCAGGCTGCCGCAGACGCGGGCCAGGCGGGTGTTGTCGACGGGTTCCAGGACAAAGCGCAGGATCACGGTTGGGGCTGAAAAGAGTGGGCCTGGATTGTCGCCGCCTCCGCTTCGCTGGTGCATTCCCCGGCGCGCAGGCCGTGGGCGCTCCCGCACAATGCCGCCCCATGACGTCTCCGATCACGCCGAAGGCCATACTGGCGCGGCGTCCGCACCTTTTCCTTCTGTTCGTCCTGGCCCTGCTCTGCCCTGTCGCGGCGCAGGCCCAGGCGCCGACCGCTGGCCTGTACTGGGCCGCCACGCTGCACGCCTGGGTGGCGGCCATGCTGGCGCTGATGGCCACGGTCGTGGGCCTGGTCTCGGGCCTGCATCCCCGCGAGCGGCCGGCCAGCTTCCTCATCGGCATGATGCTGAGCTGGGTCGTGCTACGCGCCGCCGCAACGCCCAGCGCCGCCGGACTGAGGCCGCTGCTGATGACGTTGCTGGTGCTTTGCGGTGTTCAGTACCTGCTGCGCCAGATGAACTGGAAGCGCGGCTGGATCGACCATGCGCTGCTAATCCAGTGCCTGGTCGTCCCGGCCAGCCTTCTGTGGACCGGTGGCCAGGTCGGTGTCCTCGGCACAGTCTGGCATGCGGTGCTGAGCTTGGAGCTTGTCGCCGCTATGGGCTGGGCGCTGTGGCTTCGCCGCGTGCGTCGTCCACAAGCCGCTGGCGACGAGGCCCAGGCCCGCGACTTCGGCCTGATGGCGGCCCTGCTGCTGCCGACGATGGCGGCCCTGGTCGCCGAGATGCTGCTGGCAGCCACCAGCGAGTCGCTGTGGTGGACGGCCTCGCCCTGGCTGGGCCTGATGCTGCCACTGCTGATGCTGGCCCTTGGCCTGCAGTTGGTGACCAGCGTCGCGCATGCCCGCGTCGATGCCGAAAAGCGCGTCGCGGCCATGGAGCAGCGCATGGCGGAACGCATCGCCGAGGTTGAGCGCAGCCACAGCCAGCTCGCGGAGCAGAAGCTCGAGCAGGTCACCGAGCGCGAGCGCAAGCGGATCGCCGCCGACCTGCACGACGACCTGGGTGCAAAGCTGCTCACCATCGTGCACACCAGCGAATCCGACCGGATTTCCACGCTGGCGCGCGAAGCGCTGGAGGAGATGCGCCTGTCCGTGCGCGGCCTGACGGGCAAACCCGTGCACCTAATCGACGCGCTGGGCGACTGGCGTGCAGAGGTTGTGTCGCGTCTGGGCCAGGCCAACATCCTGGCCGAGTGGAAGTCGCCGGCCGAGGATATCGAGCACACCTTCCAGGCGCGCTCCTATGTGCAGACGACGCGCATCCTGCGCGAGTCGGTGTCCAACATCATCAAGCACAGCGGCGCGACGCACGCAACCATTTCCAGTGCCGTGCAGGACGGCGACTTCATCCTGACCATCCAGGACAATGGACAGGGCATCCCGTCCGAACTGGACGGCAGGTTGGACAGAGGCCACGGCATGGCGAGCATGAAATCACGCGCCAAGCAGATGCATGGCCAATGCCTGGTTGAATCTGGCCCTGGCTGGGGTACTGTGATCCGACTGACGATTCCGCTCTAAGTTTGCCGAGGCTCCGCCATGAACCACATCCTGCTGCTCGAAGACATCCCGGAGATCCGCGCCTGGCTCAAGGCCCTGGTCAAGCAGGTGTTCGCCAACGCCCAGATCACCGAGTGCTCGCGGGTCCAGGACGCGCTGGCGCTGGTCAATGGCCAGCGTTTCACGCTGGCGCTGCTGGACCTGGGCCTACCGGACGGCTCAGGTGTCGAGGTCATCGCCGCGCTGCGTGAGAAACAGCCTGAGGTGCAGTCGGTCATCGTCACCATCCACGACGACGATGAACACCTCTTCCCCGCGTTGCAGGCTGGCGCCTTCGGCTACCTCCTCAAGGAACAGTCGCGCGAATTGCTCGTGGAGCAACTGCAGCGCATGAGCCAGGGCGAGCCGCCGCTGTCGCCCTCCATCGCCCGCAAGGTCATCGCCTACTTCGCCGCCCAGGTAAAGAAGCCGGCCTCGACCCTGCTGCACGAGGTGTCGCTCACCGACCGCGAGACCGAGGTGTTGCTGCGGGTCGCCAAGGGTTTCACGCTGCCCGAGATCGGTGTACAGCTGGGCCTGTCCCGCCACACCATCGCCGACTACGTGAAGCAGATCTACCGCAAGCTCAACGTGAGCTCGCGCGCCGAGGCGGCGTTGGAGGCACAGCGCCTGGGTTTGTTCGGTCGCAACTGAGGCTGAGCCCGCCCGGATAATCCGGGAATGATTGGAAGACTCAGCGGCGTCATCGCCGAAAAGACACCACCTCAGGTGCTGATCGACGTAGCCGGCGTCGGCTACGAGGTGGACGTGCCCATGAGCACGTTCTTCAACCTGGGCCCGCTCGGCGAACGCGCCGTGCTGCTGACGCACCTGACCGTGCGCGAGGACGCGCACCAGCTATTCGGCTTCCTCACCCACGAGGAGCGCGCTACCTTCCGCCAGCTCATCAAGATCAGCGGCGTCGGCCCCAAGATGGCGCTAGGCCTGCTGTCCGGCCTGTCCGTCTCCGAACTGGCCCAGGCGGTGTCGCGCCAGGAAGCCGGCCGCCTGACCAAGGTGCCCGGCATCGGCAAGAAGACGGCCGAACGGCTGTTGCTGGAACTGAAGGGCAAGCTCGGCCCAGACCTTGCGCTTCCCGCCACCGTTGCCAACGACACCCAGGCCGACATCCTGCAGGCCTTGGTCGCGCTAGGCTACAGCGAGAAGGATGCCGCGGCTGCACTGAAGGCGCTTCCGCCTGACGTGGGCGTCAGCGAAGGCATCAAGTTGGCATTGAAGAAGCTGTCATGAGGATCGGCCCCGTGCTCCCTTCGTTCGCAGCCCTCCGGGCGGGCTTTGAGCTTTCCTGGGACAGCCCGCCGAAAGGCCGGCCATGAGCATCCAAACCGACGACTTCACCCCAGCCCCACGTCTCGTCAGCGCTGCGCCAGAGTCCAGCCGCGAAGAGGCATTGGAGCGCGCGCTGCGACCCAAGCTGCTCGACGACTACGTCGGCCAGGCCAAGGCGCGCGAACAGTTGGAGATCTTCATCGGTGCCGCCCGCAAGCGCGGCGAGGCACTGGACCACGTACTGCTGTTCGGCCCACCGGGCCTGGGCAAGACGACGCTCTCCCACATCATCGCGGCCGAACTTGGCGTCAACCTGCGTCAGACCTCCGGACCGGTGCTGGAGAAGCCCAAGGACCTGGCTGCGATCCTGACCGGCCTAGAGAAGAACGACGTCCTCTTCATTGACGAGATCCACCGCCTCAGCCCGGTCGTCGAGGAGATCCTCTACCCGGCGCTGGAGGACTATCAGATCGACATCATGATCGGCGAAGGCCCTGCGGCCCGCTCCATCAAGCTCGACCTGCAGCCCTTCACACTGGTGGGTGCGACGACCCGGGCCGGCATGCTGACCAATCCGCTTCGTGATCGTTTCGGCATCGTCGCGCGGCTGGAGTTCTACACACCGACCGAGTTGCAGCGCATCGTGGCCCGGTCGGCCGGACTACTGGGCGCCCCCATCGACGCCGATGGCGCGCTGGAGATCGCCCGCCGCTCACGCGGCACGCCCCGCATTGCCAACCGGCTGCTACGCCGCGTGCGCGACTACGCCGAGGTCAAGGGCGATGGCCGCATCGTCGCCGGCATTGCCGACAAGGCGCTGGCAATGCTCGATGTCGACCCGCAGGGCTTCGACCTGATGGATCGCAAGTTTCTGGAAGCTGTCGTGCATCGCTTCGACGGCGGACCGGTCGGGCTGGAGAACGTTGCGGCGGCCATCGGCGAGGAGGCCGGCACCATCGAAGACGTCATCGAGCCCTTTCTGATCCAGCAGGGCTTCCTGCAGCGCACGCCCCGCGGGCGCGTCGCGACCCTTGCAGCCTACCGGCACCTGGGCCTCGCGCCACCGGGCGGCAAAGCCTCGCCCGATCTGTTCGGGGAATAAAAAAAGCGCCCCGAGGGGCGCTTTCTCTTGTCCGATCCGGAGATCAGAAGTTGTGGCGAATGCCGGCGGCCAGCGACGAGAAGTCGGCCACACCGGTGCCGTTGTAGTCGGTCTTCGTGTAGAAGCCGTAGACCTTGGTGCGCTTGCTCAGGTTGTAGTTGTAGCCCAGCGTGTACTGCTTGGCGCCACCGGTACGGAACTCGGCATCGCTGCCAGCCTTGGTGCCGCCCACGTTGACGTGGAACTCCGACTGGCCGACCGTGTACATGGCCGACACGCGACCGATGTCGCGGGCGCGGAAACCGTTGACTTCTTCGCGCTGGTAGTAGCCGGTCACCAGGAAGGGACCGAAGCCGTAGTCGGCTTCCAGACCGTAAGCCTTGCGCTTGGCGCTGGCGCCGAACTTGTCGTTCTCGGCGTAGGTGCCGGCAACGTGCAGGCCAGCCACTTCGTAATTGACCGACAGGTCATAGCCGCGCGGGCCGGAGCCTTCGCCGGCACGCAGGGAGCCGATGAAGTTGAAGCCGCCAATGGTCGGCGAGAAGTAGCCGATCTTGTTCGTGCGCGCACCGAAGCCGAAGCTCGAGAACAGAGCGTCCGACGAAGTGCCGGTGTCATGGTTGTGGTTGCTGGTGCGGTCGACCGACGAGAAGTACGAGTCGGGGAACCAGGTGCCCAGGCGGACGGTACCGAAGCTGCCGCTCAGCTCGACGCTGGCCTGGCGGTTCCAGAAATTCGTGCCTTCCGTGGCAGCGCCGGTGTCGGAATTCAGGCCGTGTTCCAGATTGAAACCTGCCTTCAGACCGCCGCCCAGATCCTCGGTACCCTTGAGACCCAGGCGCGAACCGTTGTTCTGCACCACGGACTTGCGGTCAGCCGAGCCGATCTTCTGGCTTTCGATGGACGTGTTGAGGCGGCCCCACAGGGTGACGCTTTGAGCGAAAGCCGGAGCGGCAGCGGTAGCAGCCAGCGCGGCGACAAGTGCAATCTTCTTCATCGTTTGCCTTTACTGATGGGTTGCGGCGGAGGGTGACGGCCCTGCCGTGAAGGACAAGTGACAGCCAGTATAGAAGCGGGTTTCCTCTAGCCCAGCCAGAGCGACGCGTGAATGCAACAGTGGCTCTAGGGGCCTTGCAAATGCCCGGCGAACCTCAGGCAGCAACGTCATCGGCGCTCAGGCCGGCCAGATGGCGGTCGTCGTTCCATCCGACCAGCGTGAAACCGCCGGGTGTCGCCAGCAATCGGTTGATGGTGGCATTGCCGAGCTGCCAGCTGCGCGGCGCATCCAGCGCAACACGGGTCGCAGCGCGGTAGAGGCAGTCCAGCACTCCCCCATGGGCCACCAGGGCGATGCTGCGGCCCGGGTGGGCCGCAACGGCGCGCCGTGCGGCCGCCAGGCAGCGAGCGCTGAAGACGTTCAGGCTTTCACCACCGCCAACCGGGAAGTCGGGTTCACGGCGCCGCCAACGCGCCGCATCCTCGGGATAACCCTTATCAATCTCCTCCCAGCTCAGGCCCTCGAAGCGACCGAATGCGCGCTCGCGCAGGGCGACATCGAAGCAGACAGGCAGTCCCTGGACGCGAGCCAAGGCCTCGGCGGTCTGGCGGGCGCGGCTGAGATCGCTGGAATAGATGGCCGCCAGGGATTCATCCGCCAGTGCTTCGGCAAGCCTATCGGCCTGGGCCAGGCCTAGCGGGCTGAGGGGAATGTCGGTATGGCCCTGAATGCGTGTCGCGCGGTTCCACGCGGTCTCACCATGGCGGATCAGGACAATCCGGGTCGCGGCTTCCAGCACTAGACGCCCCAGACGACGTCTGCATTCTCTTTGGCGCTGCGCTGCATCAGTTCGTGCAGCGGCCAGGCCCGCTGGCGCAGCGACACGCCCTGGCGGCGCAGCGGCGCTTCACCGGCGGCCTTGGCGGCATCGGCGGCGCGCTGGAACTGCGCCTCGTCGGCTGCGACGCCCGCCTCCAGCGCTTGCATCAGCGCGGGCAACGCCGCTGCCTCGAGGATGCCTTGCGGCGCGGGCGAGCGCCCCATCAGGCGCAGCACGGCATCGGCCGAGTCGGCCATCATGATGACGTCGGCACCTGCCTTTGATTTGAAGCGGTAGAGCATGGCCGCATTGTGCGCGCCACGAGGCGTCAGCCGTTGGCCAGCCCCAGCCAGCCGGACGCGGGGGCATCGACGACATGCCGGCGCGGGCGCACCCGCTGCTCGAACTCGTCCGGGCGCAGCGGCTTGGCAAACAGGAAGCCCTGGAACTCATGGCAACCGGCCTGAGCGAGGAAGTCGCGCTGCGCCTCCGTCTCGACGCCCTCTGCGATGACCTGCAGGCCCAGCGCCCGCCCCATCTGCACGATGGCGTTGGCGATGCCGACGTCGCTGGCATCGCCCGGCAGCCCCTGCACGAAGCTGCGGTCGATCTTGAGCCGCTGGATGGGGAAGCGCTTCAGGTAGGCGAGCGATGAATAACCGGTTCCAAAGTCATCGATGGACAGCGTGACCCCCAGCGAAGCCAGCGCGCGCATGCGGCGCAGCCCCTCCTCGGCGTCACCCAGCAGCACGCCCTCGGTCAACTCCAGCTCAAGCATGCTGGCCGGCAGCATGGCCTCCTGCAGTGCTTCGGCGACGGTCTCGACGAAGTGCGCTTGCTGGAACTGCAGCGCCGACACGTTGACGGCCACCGGCATGCGCAGACCGCGGCTGAGCCAGTGCGCGGCCTGGGCCACCGCCTCGCGAAGCACCCAGTCGCCGATGGCGACGACGAAGCCGCTTTCCTCGGCCAGCGGGATGAACTCGGCCGGCGAGATGTCACCGCGCTGCGGATCGCGCCAGCGGATCAGCGCCTCGGCCCCGATAACGCGGTCACTACCTAGCTCGACCTGGGGCTGGTAGTGCAGCCGGAAGCGCCCCTCCGTCAGGGCCTGGCGCATGGCGTGATCCAGGCGCATGCGCGACAGCAGGTCAACCTCCTTGCGCGGCACGTGGAAGCGGAAGCCTGCACGACCGCCTTCCTTGACCCAGTGCATCGCGCGCTCGGCGCTGGCCATCAATTCGTCAGGCGTACCGCCATCGCCGGGGTAGAGAGCGATGCCACAGCTCGCGGTGACGGTAAAGCTCAGGGTGTCGAAGCTGAAGGGCTCGGCCAGCAACTGCTGCACGCGGCGCGCGGTCGCCTCGGCCTCGAACATCTGGGCGTTGTCGATGAGCAGCGCGAACTCGTCGCCGCCCAGGCGGGCCAGCGTGTCGTTCTCGCCGACGGCGTCGCGCAGGCGCTCGACCACCTCGCGCAGCACGCGGTCCCCGTAACTGTGGCCGAGCGTGTCGTTGATCTGCTTGAAGCGATCCAGATCCAAGTGCAACAGCGCGAAGACCGGCGACGGTTCTCCTGTGTCAACAGCGGCGATCTGCTGCACGATGCGGTCGGCCAGCGCCCGGCGGTTGGGCGCGCCCGTCAGCGCGTCGGAGCGGCCCAGTTCCTCGATGCGCTGGTGGGCAGCCAGCTTTTCGCTCAGGTCGCGGAAGGAGAACACGCGGCCTATGGGCTCGCCACGGCTCATCTGCGGCAACGAGACCTGCTCCAGCACGCGGCCGTCGGCCAGGCGCAGCATGTCGCTGGAACGCATCAGCGGTGCGTCCAGCAAGGCCTCGATGCGCAGCCGGTACTGCTCGCCGTCCCGCATGACGCGCTGCAGGCTCAGCCACAGGCCGGCGTCACCGGGCTCGTGCAACAGCCCCCCAGGCAGGCCCCAGAGCTTGGCAAAGCGGCGATTGAAGCTGCGTACGCGGCCGGCCAAGTCGACCACAAGGATGCCATCCGCGGTGGATTCCAGTGTCGCGCGCAACTCCGCCAGCAGGGTCTCGCGCTCGGCCTCGGCGCGGCGACGGCGAGTCTGGTCGTGCAGCAGCACCAGCCAGTAGCGGTCGCCATCAGGCGTGTGGATAGGGCTGATGCTGCGGCTGACCCAGCGCGGCTGGCCGTCACTGTGCGTCAGGATCGTGTCGGAGCGGATGCGCGCGAAGGGGTCGCGTGCAGCCCCTTGCCAGAAAGCCTCGTCTTCGAGCGATCCGCACAGCATCGCCGGCGGCTGGCCCAGGGCGCGCTCGGGCTTGAGGCCCAGCAAGCGCAGCGCAGCACGATTGACGACGCTGACCGTGAGGCTCTCGCCATCCACCAGCCAGGCCGGCTCGGGCAAGCCCTCCAGCAGGGCGCCGATCACGGACGGCGCCTCGAAGAGGCGATGCAAGGCAGGACTTGCCTCGCGGCCGGCGTTCACGCGGCCAACTCCCCTGGCCCGGTAATCGCGGCGTCGAAGAAATAGGCGATGCGCGCCCTAGGGCTGAGGTAGTCCAGCGAAGGGCGCGGCAGGAACTGGGGCTTGAGGCTGCGCCTGATACCGAGGTCCGGCATCTCCTCAAGGTTCAGAACCAGCGCCTCGTCCTTGGGCACCTTGACGTCGTGAACCATGACGCGAGGCTTAAGCGGCCGCGCAGAGTTGACCGAAACGACCAGCGCGTAGCGATCGTCCGTCAACTGCACGGTAGAGCCCGGCGGGTAGACGCCCATCATGCGGATGAAGGCGTTCAGCATGGTCGCATCAAAGCGATTGCGGCCTTGAGCAAACATCAGCGACAGCGCCTCGTGGGGCGTCATAGCCTTGGAGCTGATGAGCGGGTTGCACAGCCCGTCGAAGCGGTTCACCAGCGCGACGATGCGGGCGCCAGTGCTCATTCGATCCATGTTGATACGCTGCGGGAAACCGCTGCCATCGGCATGCTCATGGTGCTGCGCAATGATGAGCAGCGGGCCAGGTGCCAGGCCCATCGCCTGGGCAATGGCCACGCCTTTGGCGACGTGCTGCTGATAGGCCTGCGTCTCGGCGGCTGTGAAGCTCTCGTCGCGGTGCCGCAGGCGAGCAGCGATCTCCAGCTTGCCGACGTCATGCAGCAAGGAGCCGACGCCCAGGTCCATCATTTCGTCGCGCCCCAGGCCGAAGGCACGGCCCAGCAGCAGGGCGATGATGCAGACATTCAGCGCGTGTGCGGTGGAACGATCGCCAGCGGCCTCGTTCAGCAACCGCATGTTGAGATCGCCCTCGACCAACATCTTGTCGAGCAGCGCGGCGGTCAGGTTCTCCGCCTGGGCACGCGCCTGGTGCGGGTCGGCCTGGACGTTGTCCAGGACGCCGCGAAAGCCGTCAGCGGCCTCGCTGTACTGCGCCTCGCACAGCCGCAGGGCCTCGCGCTGCGAGGCCAGCGCGTGGCGATGGGCTTCGCGGGCCATCTCCTCGGGCGTGGGCTCCGGAAGGGTGGCGACGTCGGCGGAGACCCTGGCGTTCATCGCCGGGGCAGCATCGGCCTCGAAGCCTGCTGTGGGGGTGGACTGCAGCGAGAGGTCGCTCTTGGCCGGGCACCAGCGCACCTGGGTCAAGCCGAGGCGGCGCAGGATCAGCAACTGATCGCTGGAGGCAATCTTGAAACTCGACAGCGGGAAAGGGTGCGACATCCAGCCCAGGTCCAGATGAATGAACATCCCGACGGTCAACTGGCTGACATCGATGAGCGGATCGCTTGTTCTATCCTGCATTCGTTCCACACCCGTGCGCCCGGGCACCCCTCGACCCGGCCCCGGCTTCGGCACCACGCCGAAATCCATGAGCCGGCCTCCTGCTATACGTCAAATCGGCCTGTTGCACCCGCGGCAGGCTGGGAAAAATCCCTGCTGCGGCGCAGCGCGGAGCTTAGCGCCTGATCGTGACCGAATTTTCGAGGCTTTGTCGGGGCAAACGCGAAGGAATGCATGACCGGACGCTTGCGCGAAGGCGGTCTTGCTCTCGAAAGCAACACCCGCCAGGCACACCGGCACTGCCGGAAGGGTCCGAAGGAGCCTGTCAGCGCCTCGCGTGGTGGCGGGCGACGAGGTCGCGATACCAGTGCGCGCTGTCCTTGAGCAGGCGCCGCTGCGTCGCATAGTCGACGTGGACCAGACCGAAGCGCTTGTCGTAGCCGGAATTCCACTCGAAGTTGTCCAGCAGGCTCCAGTAGAAGTAGCCTCGCACGTCGGCACCCAGGCTCATTGCCGTGGCCAGGGCCTGCAGATGGCTGGACAGATAGGCGATGCGCTCGGTGTCGGCAACACGGCCGTCGACGACCCGGTCGGCATTGGCCATGCCGTTCTCGGTGATGAACATCGGCGGGGGGTTGTACTCGCGGGCCAGGCGAACGAGGTGCTGCGCGAACACCTCCGGCACGATCTCCCAGCCCATGTCCGTGAAGCCGCGCTTGCCCGGTCCCTTGACGGCCTTGCCTTGTGCGTCGAAGAGGCTGCGCGTGTAGAAGTTGATGCCGAGGAAGTCCAGTGGCTGGCGAATGCGCGCCAGGTCACCGGCCTCGACCGTGGGCGCGTCGGCGCCGACGAACTCGAAGGCGTCGGCCGGGTATGCCCCCCGGAAGATGGGGTCCATGTACCAGCGCACGTTCAGGCCGTCGTCGATGCGGGCCGCACGGCGATCCGCCTCGGCCGGCGTGGCCGGGAAGGACGGCGTGTGATTGAGGACGATACCCAGCCGGGCCTTGGTCACGGCGCGCATGGCCGCAATAGCCTCGCCGTGCGACAGCAACAGGTGGTGGGCCACCTGCAGGCTCTCTGCACGACTGGTATGGCCAGGTGCGAACTGGGCAGTCTCATAGCCCAGCGTCGCCGTGCACCAGGGTTCGTTGTGCGTGGCGATGCTGGCCAAGCGGTCACCAAAGCGGCGCGCGACCTCGGTGGCGTAGTCGGCGAAGCACGTCACGATGTCGCGAGACAGCCAACCACCGATGCTCTCATCGAGGGCTTGCGGCAGATCCCAGTGGTAAAGCGTCGCATGCGGCTGCAGGCCAGCCTCCAGCAGTTCATCGATGAGTCGGTCGTAGAAGGCGAATCCGGCTTCATTCCAGCCGCCCCGCCCTAGCGGCTGCACCCGCGGCCAGGAAAAGCTGAAGCGGTAACAGTCCAGACCCAGCCCCCGCATCAGCGCAACGTCCTCACGGAAGCGGTGATAGTGGTCGCAGGCGATGTCGATGTTGGAGCCGTCGTTGATGCGCCCCGGCTGGCGGCAGAAATGGTCCCAGATCGAGGCGCCCTTGCCGTCCTCGAGGGCTGCCCCCTCGATCTGGGCGGCGCTGGTGGCGACACCCCAGAGGAAGTCATGCGGGAAAGACTGGGCGAGGGCTGCAGGATCGAGGAGATTCATGGCGTGCAGATGAGCCGCGCGGCGCGGCTGCGGGAAACAGGATGACGGACAGGGGGATGCGGCATGGACCGGGGTGAACCACCGCCCGGCCCACAGGATTGCCTCCTGGGGATTCGCTCCGTCGAGGAGGCGACAACTGGATCTGCCGATCCAGCGGAATCATCTTGCCCGACAATTGACAACGCTGTCAATACGCATCGCTCGCAGCGCCTTCGATGCGGGCGGCACTTCGAGATGGGTGGACGCGGTCCAGGGAGCGCGCCGTCGCGCGGGCTTCTACCGCGCCCGCGTGGAGTCGCGCACGACAAGCTCGTGCGGCAGCACCTTGTGCAGATCGGACTCGTCGGCCGGGCCGGCCATGTCGGGCCGCTGGACAGAGACCAGCATCTCGACGGCGGCCCGCGCCATCTCGGCGACCGGCTGACGCACGGTGGTCAGCGGCGGCCAGACCAGTGCCGCGGTCGGTGAATCGTCGAAGCCGGCTACGGACAGTTCGTTCGGCACGGCAAGGCCCAGGCGCTGCGCGGCGGCGAGGACGCCCAGGGCCATGTCATCGTTGCTGGCGAACACCGCAGTCGGGCGCTGTCGACGGCTCAGCAACTGATGCGCGGCATCGCGACCGCTTGCAAATGTGAACGCACCGGGTTGAATCAGCTCTGGATCGGGCTGCAGTCCATGCGCGCGAAGCGCATTGACGAAGCCCTGGTAGCGCAGGCCGCTGGCCGACTGGTCCGGCGGTCCCTTGATGAAGGCGATGCGCTGGTGGCCCAGACTGAGCAGCAGGTTGGTGATCTCCTCGGCCGCATGCACATCGTCCATGCGCACCGAAGGCACGCCGCGCAAATCGCGCTCGGGCGACATCAACACGCAGGGCGTACCGCTTTCGCGCAGCGCGGCAAGCACCTCGGGGTTGTCGCACAGCGGCGGCGTCAGGATCATGCCGTCGGGCCGCAACGCCAGCACCATTCGGTCGATCTGCTGGCGCAGGTCGGGCGCGTCGTTGTGCAGGGACTCAACGACGAGGTGATAGCCCAGCTCGCGGCATCGCAAAGTGGCGCCCTGCTGGACGCTGCCGACGAAGATCGCGCTGGGGTCGTAATAGAGCAGGCCAATCAGGAAGGACCGTCCGCCTGCGAGGCTGCGCGCCGACTGCTTGGGCCGGTAGCGCAGCGCCTCCACCACCTTAAGAACCTGATCCCGGGTGCTTTCATGCACGCCGGGCTCATGGTTGAGCACGCGCGACACCGTCTTGATCGACACGCCCGCTTCGCGAGCGACGTCGACGATGGTGGGGCTGGCGCCGCGCGAACTCATCACCACGAAGAATTACTTCTTCTTGGCCTTGGCGGCCGGCTTGGCAGCGGGCTTGGCTGCAGCCTTCTTGGCGGCGGCCTTGGGGTCCACGGCAGCCTTGAAGCCAGCACCCGGAGCGAACTTGGGCAGCTTGGCGGCGGCGATCTTGATCTTCGCGCCGGTGCTGGGGTTCACGCCGTTACGGGCGGCACGTGCGTGCTGCTTGAAGGAGCCGAAGCCCGGGATCGACACGGCACCACCCTTTTTGACGGTGGTGACGATGGCGTCCAGCAGGGTTTCGAGGACACGGCCGGCTTCGGCCTTGCTCAGCTCGTGCTTGGCGGCCAGGTGTTCGATCAGATCGGTCTTGTTCATGCGGGGGGTCTCGTCCAAAAACGCGCCCGAACGGCTCGGGCGGCGCGATTGTGGCCTATCGCGAGGGGCATACAGTCTCGACAGCGTCCCGTATCCATCGCCGATGCCGCAGCCCGTCCACTTTGCCTCGCTCCTAGACGCCTTGCCTCAGCAGGTTTGGCAGGCCGACGCGCAGGGCCGCCTGCTGTGGATGAACGCGCGCTTGGCCGAAGCGCTGAGCCGCCCCGCCCTGCCAACGCAACTGGCGCGCTGGCTGCATGCGGACGACCGCGCAACCTTCGACGAGCGCTGGGCCGAAGCCCAGCGCAATGGTCGCTTCGAGATGGAATACCGCCTGAACGACCACTGGGTGCTTGCCCAGGCCCAACGCCTGCCGGATTCCATGCTGTGGCTGGGGACACACACCGACATCGGCGCCCGCCGCGCGGCCGAGGCGCGGCTACGCGATGCAGACGAAGTCTGGAAGCTCGCGTTGGAGAGCAGTGGCGACGGCGTCTGGGACTGGCATGTGCAGGCCGGCGTCGAATTCTTCTCCGACCGCTACCTGCGCCTATACGGCTTCGAACCGGGCGACGTCGACGCGACGCCGGAGGCTTTCGATGCGCGCACCCATCCGGACGACCTCGCGCAGATGGACCGCGACCGCGAGGAGCATTTCTCCGGCCGCTCGCCGCTCTACCGCAACGAGCACCGCGTGCTTGCCAAGGACGGCACCTGGAAGTGGATTCTCAGCCGCGGCATGGTCATAGCGCGCGATGCCGAGGGCAAGCCGCTGCGCATGGTGGGGACGCACACCGACATCACCGATCGCAAGCGCCAGGAGGCCCAAGTGTGGCAGCAGGCCCGCGTCGACACGCTGACCGGCCTGCCCAACCGCCGCTCGCTGCGCGAACGCATCGAGCGGGCGCTCGCCCTGCGCGCGATGCGCAGCGAGGAGCTGGCCGTCATGTTCGTGGACCTGGACCATTTCAAGGAGGTCAACGACACGCTGGGCCATGACATCGGCGACGCGCTGCTCGTGCAAGTGGCCGCGCGCATGCAGGACTGCATGCCATCCGGTGGCATCGTCGCGCGCATGGGTGGCGACGAGTTCACAGTGCTGCTGGCGGCGCGGGACGCTGCCGCTGCGGCCGAGCGCGTCGGCCATGATCTGCTGGAAGCGTTGTCGGCCAGCTTCGGCATCGGCAGCGAACGCGTCTACGTTTCGGCCAGCATCGGCGTCAGTCTCGCGCCGCGCGACGGGCTGGAGATCGAGGCCTTGTTCAAGCATGCTGACCAGGCGCTCTATGAAGCCAAGGGTGCCGGGCGCAACCGCATGCGCCTGTTCACAGCGGCGTTGCATGAGGCTGCGCAGCGCCGAGCCAGACTGGCCAGCGAGTTGCGCGAGGCCCTTCCCGGTGGTCAGTTCAGCCTGGTCTTCCAGCCCATCATGTCGCTACGCGATCCGGCCAGGACGCCACGCAAGGCGGAAGCGCTATTGCGCTGGACACATCCAACACTAGGCCCCGTCAGCCCGGCGCAGTTCATCCCGCTCGCGGAAGCCAGCGGCCTCATCGTCGACATCGGTGACTGGGTCTTCCGCGCGGCCTCGGCCCAAGCCCTAGCCTGGCGTGCGGCGGGGCATCACGACTTCCAGATCAGCATCAACAAGTCGCCCGTGCAATTCCTTAGCGAACGCGGCCACCGCGCGCGGCCGGACTGGATCACGCATCTGCGCGGGCTGGGACTGCCGGGCAATGCGCTGGCCGTCGAGATCACCGAGGGGCTACTGCTGGAGCGCGACGAGGCGGTGGCCGAACGACTGCGGGCGCTGCGGGCCGCAGGCCTGGCGATCTCTCTCGACGACTTCGGGACCGGGTACTCGTCACTGAGCTATCTACAGCACCATCAGATCGACACGGTGAAGATCGACCGCAGCTTCGTCGCCGGGCTGGAGAACGGCGACAAGGCGCTGGCGCTGTGCCGGGCCATCGTGACGATGGCGCATGAGCTTGGAATGGAGGTCGTGGCGGAAGGCGTTGAGACCGAGACGCAGATGCTTGCGTTGAGGGCAATGGGGTGTGACTGGGGGCAGGGATGGTGGTTTGGGAGGGGCGTTCCGGCGCAAGAGTTCGAAGAGCGGTGGCTTTCTCCAGCGGCTGAGGGCCCGGCTGAAGCCGCTACGCGCTAAGGCGCCCATCGAGGCCCCTGGCGGGAACTCGGCCAAGTCCTACGACCCTGGATTGACGCCAAGCCCCAAGCCATTCGCGCCCTCACGTGAGGCCTGCGGGCCACGGCCTCATGGCCGCAAAACGCAAAAGGCCAGCACTTGCGTGCTGGCCTTTCTTGTTTGGTGCCCAGGAGAGGACTCGAACCTCCACGGAGTTACCCGCTAGTACCTGAAACTAGTGCGTCTACCAATTCCGCCACCTGGGCTTTCAGGAGCCGTGCAGTATAGCCTGACTTTGCGACCTTCCGGCGAATGCGATCAGATATCGAACTTCACGCCCTGAGCCAGCGGCAATTCGCTCGAGTAGTTCACCGTGTTCGTCGTGCGCCTCATATAGGCCTTCCACGCGTCCGAGCCGCTCTCGCGGCCGCCACCGGTCTCCTTCTCGCCGCCGAAGGCCCCCCCGATCTCCGCACCGGAGGTCCCGATGTTGACGTTGGCGATGCCGCAGTCGCTGCCCGAGGCACTCATGAAGCGCTCGGCCTCGCGCAGGTCCGTCGTGAAGATCGCGCTGGACAGGCCTTGCGGCACGCCGTTCTGAAGCTCGATCGCCTCTTCCAGCGTCTTGTACTTCAGCGTGTAGAGGATAGGCGCGAAGGTTTCGTGGCAGACCACCTCGGTCTGAGCCGGCATGCGCACCAGTGCTGGCGCGGCGTAATAGGCCTCGGGGAAGCGCTGCTCCAGCGCCCGCTCGCCACCGCTGACCTGGCCGCCCTGCTCGCGCGCTGCCTTCAGCGCGGACTGCATGGCGTCGAACGCCTGGGCATCGATCAGCGGGCCGATCAGCGTGCCGGCCTCGACAGGCGAACCGATGGGCAGTTGCGCGCGGGCGCGCTCCAGGCGGTCGATGAGGGCGTCATGGATGCTCTCATGGGCGATGACGCGTCGCGTCGTCGTGCAGCGCTGGCCAGCCGTGCCGTAGGCGCCGAACAGGATGCCGCGCACGGCCAGGTCCAGGTCGGCGCTGGGCGTCACGATGATGGCGTTGTTGCCCCCCAGCTCCAGCAGGCAGCGGCCGAAGCGCGCCGCAACGCGCGGCCCCACAGCACGGCCCATGCGGGTGGAGCCAGTGGCGGAAACCAGCGCCACGCGGACATCGTCCACCAGGGCCTCTCCCGTGTCGGCGCGACCGATGACCAGTTCGGACAGACCGTCCGGGGCGGCGTGGCCGGCAGCACGGTAGGCCTTCAGCGCGCGCTCGAACAATGCCTGCGTGGCCAGCGCGGTCAGCGGCGTCTTCTCAGACGGTTTCCACACGCAGGTGTCGCCGGCGACCAGGGCCAGCGCAGAGTTCCAGGCCCACACGGCAACCGGGAAGTTGAAGGCCGAGATGATGCCCACCACGCCCAACGGCAGCCACTGCTCCATCATGCGATGGCCGGGGCGCTCGCTGGCGATGGTCAGGCCGTGCAGTTGACGAGACAGGCCGACGGCGAACTCGCAGATGTCGATCATCTCCTGCACTTCACCCAGGCCTTCGCTCGTCACCTTGCCGGCCTCGATGGACACCAACTGGGCCAGTTGGGTCTTGTGCGCGCGCAGCTCTTCGCCGAACAAGCGCACCAGCTCGCCGCGCTTCGGGGCCGGCACCGCGCGCCAGACCTTGAAGGCCTCGTGCGCACGGCCCACGGAGGCCTTCATGTCGGCGGCGCCGGCAGTGGGAATCTGGGCCAGCACGCTACCGTCGATGGGCGAGCGCACGGTCAGGTCGCCGCTGGGCGGCAGGTGGACGCCCAGGGCGTCGAGAACGGAGAGGGTCTGTTGCTTCATGGTGGACATTCTTTACGAGATGGATTCCACCTGACGGCTTTGCTGGTATGCCGAGCCGAAGCGGTTGGCAAGGAAGTCCGGCAGCGCGACCTCCTCCTGCCGGATGAAGCCCTTCTGCGGCAGCTTGCCCTCGCGGAACAGGTCCACAGCCGCGCAGATGCCCGCTGCCGTCGTGATCTGGATGGCGGAGAGCGGCTGTGCGCCATCGCGCGTCGCAAAGATCTTGCGGGCGAAGACCTCCTGCAGCAGCACGCCGTTCTTCATGCCGGAGACGGTCACGAACACCAGCACCACGTCCTGCATGGTGGCCGGCATGCTCTTGCGCATGATGGCCTTCAAGTTCTCCTGGTCGCCCTTCAGGCCCAGATCGCCCAGCAGGAACTGCATCAGGTCGCGATGGCCCGGGTAGCGCACCGTCTTGTAGTCCAGGTTGCGCACCTTGCCCGCCCAGGTTTCGCACAGCGTGCCCAGGCCGCCGGACGTGTTGAAGGCCTCGTACTCGACACCGTCCAGGCTGAAATGCTCCAGCCCCTCCAGCGGCAGCGCCGCAATGGTCTCGCCGCCATGGATGGCCTCGCAGGGGTGGCAGTACTCGTTGATGAGTCCGTCGACCGACCACGTCAGGTTGTACTTCAGCGCGTTGGTCGGGAAGGCCGGCAGCGCGCCCACGCGCATCTGCACGTCGCGCACCGAGTCAAAGCCGCTCGCCAGGTGGTGGGCCACGATGCCAATGAAGCCCGGCGCAAGGCCGCACTGCGGCATGAAGGCGGTCTTGGCGCCATTGGCCATTTCCTTGATGGCCTTGGTGGCGGCCACGTCCTCGGTCAAGTCGAAGTAGTGGCAGCCGCACTCCAGTGCCAGCTCGGCAGCGGTGATAGCCAGGTGATAAGGCAGCGCATTGACGACAGCATCCTTGCCACGCAGCTGTGCAGCCAGCGCGGCGCGGTTGTCGCTGTCGACCTCGGCCGTGGCGATGCCCTCGGCTGCCAGCGTCTTCAGGTAGCCGGCATTCTTGTCCAGCACGGTGACCTGGTAGTCGCCGGTGGCGTGCAGCAGGCGGGCGATGGTCTGGCCGATGTGGCCGGCGCCGAGCAGGGCGATCTTCATGGGGTGCTCCAGGCAGGGTTTCAGTTGGACTGCACTCTAGGCAGGGCCCATGACGAAAGAAAGCACCACTTCGACGAAATCAATTGGTGTTTCGACGATTTGTCGCGATGATTCGCCACTATGAATGATTCACGGGTAAACCCCTCCCCCCCGGCGGACGACCTCGATCGCCGGCTGATCCTGCTGCTGCAAGCCAACGCCCGGGAGAGCACGGCGACGCTCGCGCGCAAGCTGGGCGTGGCGCGCACCACCGTCGTCGCACGGTTGGCGCGCCTGGAGGCCAGCGGCCGCATCGTGGGGTACACGGCGCGGCTGGGCGTCGACGAGGCCGGCCGCAGCGTGCAGGCCTTCGTTGGCATTACCGTCAGCCCCAAGGCAGGACGCGAGGTCGTCAAACGCCTTGCAGAACTGCCCGAGCTCCGCCAGCTCGCCTCGGTCAGCGGCGAATTCGACTACATGGCGCTGCTGCGCGCCGACACTACGGCCCGGCTCGACGCGCTGCTCGACGAGATCGGTGACATCGACGGCGTGCTGCGCACCAACAGTTCGGTCGTGCTCGCCTTGCGCGTCGACCGCCAGACCTGACACCTAGGAGCTCTCGATGACCTGGCTTGCCCTCGGCCTTGCCCTCTTTCTCGGCATTCACATGACACGCGCGATCGCACCGAATTGGCGTGACGCGCAGCTCGCACGCCTCGGTGAGAGGGGCTGGAAAGGCCTCTATACCCTCGTGTCCCTCATCGGCTTCGGACTGATCCTGTGGGGCTTCTCGCAGGCCCGGCTGGAACCCGTCACGCTGTGGGCACCCATCCGCGGCATGAACCATGCCGCAGCGGCTCTGATGCTTGTCGCCATGGTCCTGTTGTCCTCGGCTTACATGCCGCGCAATCACATCAAGGCCAAGCTGCAGCACCCGATGACGCTGTCCGTGAAGGTCTGGGCCTTTGCCCACTTGATCGCCAACAACACGCTGGCGGACGCGATGCTGTTCGGCAGCTTCCTCGTCTGGTCCATCCTCGTGTTCCGCGCAGCGCGGCGGCGCCCCGCGCCGGCCATCGCCGCGCCGACAGCCGGTGGCACTGCGGCCACCGTGGCCGTTGGCTTTGCGCTGTGGGCATTCTTCGCCTTCTGGGCTCACGCGGCATGGCTGGGTATCGCACCGCTGGGCCGGTAGTACGGCCAGTCGCGGCGACTGACGAAGCGGCCTTCATTGCCGCCGCCGGCGCCAGTCGCCAACTGCACCACCCCTGGGTTCAACCGCCCTGCGATGCAGAGTCCTTTGCCAGCTACCTCGCCCGCTTTGATGGAACCGTTCATCACGGATTTGTCATCGTCGACGAGGGTGAATTGGCCGGCGCCATCAACCTAACAAACGTCATCAAGGGCGCTTTCTGCAGCGGCTACCTCGGCTACTACGCCTTTGCAGGATTCAATGGCCGTGGACTCATGACCCGCGGCCTGAATGCCGTCGTGCAACACGCGTTCAAGGATCTGGGCCTGCACCGTCTCGAGGCCAACATCCAGCCACGCAATGCCGCATCCATCGCGTTGGCCATGCGCTGCGGCTTTCACCTCGAAGGCTATTCACCCAAGTACCTCAAGGTAGCTGGTCGTTGGCGCGACCATGAGCGTTGGGCGAGGGTTAAGGGCCAAACAAAGAAGGCGGCGAGCTGACAAACAACTCCCGGGCCTTAACGGCGTCCTTGCCTAGCGTGCTCACATGGCGATACCCTTGACGAGCACGCCAGGGGTATGTCGCGGTCAACCAGATCGCAAGGCGCGGCAGCCGTCCATCAATCTCGTCAGGCCCAGCAGCGCATCCAGCATTGGCGTCGCCACGCCCAACTGCTGCGCCAGCTCCCGCGGCGCTTCGAGCAGCGCAGCGGTCTCTATAGCCCGGCCCGCCTCAATGTCCTGCAGCATCGAGGTCTTGAAGGCTCCCAGCGAGCGCGTGATGGCGTGGCGGTCCTCGGGCGACTGCGCGATGGGACAGCCGACGCGCTCCCCGATCAGCGCCGCCTCGCGCATGATGTCCGTCGTGAAGCGGCGCACCAATTCGTCCGCCAGGATGCGGTCAGTCGTCGCACGCGTCAGCGCCGAGACCGGGTTGGTCGTCATGTTGCCCCAGAGCTTGTAGAAGACCTCGCGCTGGATGCTCTCCACCGCCCTTGCACCAAGGCCGGCACGCACCAGCAGCGCAGCCAACCCAGCGACCGATTCGCTGGCCCCACCAGCGGCTTCGCCGATCAGTAGTCCGTTGCCCTGTACATGACGGACATGCCCCGGCGCCTGCACGAAGCAGCTCGCATGCACGACGCAGCCGATGATGCGTTCAGGCGGAAGCATCCTGGCAATGTGGCCGTCCGGATCCACGCTCTTCAGCGCCAGGCCCGGTACCGGCAGGCCGGCCGTGAACCACCAGGGCAGGCCGTTCAGCGCCGTCAGCACGCGAGTACGCGGCCCGCAGAGCGGCGCGACCTGCCCGGCCACGTCCACAAGGGCCGGACCCTTCACGGCGAGGATGACAAGGTCCTGCGGACCGAGCTCTACCGGGTTGCTGCTGACGCGCAATGGCGCCTGCCAGCTGTCCTTGCCGCTGTCCAGCCGCAGGCCGCGGTCCCGCACGGCGGCAAGCGTGTCGCCCCGCGCCAGCGCGCTCACTCGCAAGCCCTCGACCCTCGACAGATGCGCTGCCATCCAGCCGCCGATCGCCCCCAATCCAACGATGCAGACACCCTTGATCATGGGAGCCAGTGTGGCATGCGGGATTGTTCCGTCCGTCGGGCATGACCAACATCGGCAGCCCTCAGGAGACTCCCATGGCCACCAAATCCCGCAAGCCCGCCGCAGCGCCTGCCGCCAAGAAGGCCGCCACCAATGCCACGCCCACACTGGACGCTCGACCCGACCGCCTGGACCTGCGCGACCTGGTGTATCGCGCGCCGCTGCGCTCACTGCCTCCGCGCTGGCCCTTGGACGCCGACCTGAAGCGCCTGCTGCCCGCCTACGTGAAGGCGGGCCGCATCCTCAACCAGGGCAACGAAGGCGCTTGCACCGGCTTTGGCCTGGCCTGCGTGACCAACTACCTCTACTGGTTACGCCACCTCGCCGCGCCGCGCAGTCGGGCATTGCCCGAGATGGTTAGCCCGCGCATGTTCTATGAGCTGGCCAAGCTCTACGACGAATGGCCCGGACAGGACTACGAAGGCTCGTCCTGCCGCGGTGCGCTCAAGGGCTGGCACAAGCACGGCGTATGTTCGTCCACGCTCTGGCCCTACCCCCTCGACAAGGACGGTGCAGGCGTATTCGAGCGCCCCGCCGCAGGCTGGGATGACGACGCAACCACGCGGGCGCTGGGCGTTTACTATCGCGTCGACAAGAAAAGCGTGGTCGACATGCAGGCTGCGATCTACGAGATCGGCGCCATCTACGTGTCAGGTGACGTGCACGACGGCTGGACCTTGGACGAGAGTGCCATGCCGTCAAGCCACGACAAGCTGCCGCGCATCGAACGAGTCGCCCGCAAGAGCGGCGGCCATGCCTTCGCGCTGGTGGGCTACAACGAGCGCGGCTTCGTCGTGCAGAACAGCTGGGGCACCGGCTGGGGTGCGAGTGGCTTCGCCATCCTGAGTTACGAGGACTGGGTCACCAACGGTACCGACGCCTGGGCCGTCGCCCTGGGCGTGCCGCAGGATCTGTCGGACATCAAGAGCCGACAGCCCCCGGCGGCCAAGGCCGCGAAATCGGTAAAGCGCGCGCGCGCGGCCGGGGGGTTTCGTGTCATGGCCGGCCGCGGCCTGTCGGATGTGGGTGCGACGCTGCGCGTCGATGACAACCCGCGCGACGACCCCTGGCCCTTCAACCACGTCTTCGCGCACAAGCCCTACCAACCGCTGCGTACCGACGAGGCCTATACCCACACCCTGGTCTCGGGCAACGACGGCCAACTGATGTCCACCGACTTCACACGCGCGCGCAGCGACCGCGAGGGCCTGGCGCGCGAAATCGTCGTCGAGCGCCCCGCCGCCTGGTTCAAGACGAGCAAGGACAAGGTCGTCAAGCTCGCCATCTATGCCCACGGCGGCCTGAACAATGAAGGCAGCTCCATCCAGCGCATTCGCGTGCTCGCGCCCTACTTCACGGCCAACGGAATCTACCCGCTGTTCTTCACCTGGAAGACTGGCCCTGGTGAAACACTGAAGGACATCCTTGAAGACCTCAAGCACCGCGTCGTCGACTCGGCCGACCGCAGCGCCGGCTGGCTGGATCGCCTACGCGACGCCGCCGCGGAGGCCAAGGACCGCGCCATCGAAGCCGTGGGCCGCCAGTTCGCGCGCGGCATCTGGAGCGAGATGCGCGAGAACGCCGAGGGCGGCGCGACGGCCGACCACGTACTGGACCTCGCCGCCCGCATGCTGCGCGAACTGCGCGATGAACTGGCCACGAACGGTAGAACCCTGGAGATTCACCTCATCGGCCACTCGGCCGGCTCCATCCTGCTGGGCCACCTGCTCGGACGACTGGGCGGTGCTGACATCGTGCAGCTCGCCAGCTGCGAGCTCTATGCCGCGGCCTGCTCCAGCGGCTTCGCCGTGCAGCGCTACGGCGCGGCCCACCGGGCTGGAGTACTGCCCCTGGCGGCCCTGCGCCTGCATGTGCTCACCGACGCCAACGAGCGCGCCGACGGTCTGCCCAGCGCCGAGCGTGATATCTACGGCAAGTCGCTGCTCTACCTCGTCTCGCGCGCGCTCGACGACATCCGCAAGCAACCCCTGCTCGGCATGGAACGCGCACTGGTCGAGCCCGATCAGGCCTGGGTGGACGATCAGTGGGCCGCTCCCCCCAACGCCGACGTCGCCGCCTGGCTCAAGATCTGGCCAGCCGGCGAGCTGCTGAACCGCGTCGCATCGCCCAAAGTCCGCACAACCAAGACCGGGGACCAGATTGATGCCAGCCACGGCAGCTTCGACAACAACATCGACATCCTGACCGGCACGCTCGAGCGCATCCGCGGCGGCGCACTGGTAGCGCCGATGGAGTGGCTGGACTACTGACGACTGCGGCACACTGCGCCACCATGCGCTGCGCACGCTCCCCAATCTCACCCACTTGGTGGTACGTAGGCATTGGGGCCGTATTGGCACTCTCCGCAGGAGCTATCGCCGCCAGCGGCACACAACCGGCAGATGCACAACCGGCACCCCTGGACACGCCCGACCCGGCCATCCGCCAACGTATCAGCGCGTTCGAGGTCGGCAACATGCGGGCGCTCAGCTCAATGATGGCGTTCAAGCGCGCGGACGGTCGGGTGTTCTACTTGATCAACGCCCCCTGCTGCGACCATTTCAACCACCTCTACGATGCCGACGGCCGCCGAGTCTGCGCGCCCAGCGGAGGCTTCGGGGGCGCCGGCGATGGCCGCTGCCCTGCCTGGGTCAGTCAGATGTGGCGAGATCCGCTGCGAAGCACTCAAGCGACTGACAAGCCGGCGATGACACAGGGCTATTGAGCCCGCGCCGACAATCACGGCCATGAAATACCTGCACACCATGGTCCGCGTCCATGACCTGGACGCCTCGATGCGCTTCTACCGCGACGCACTCGGCCTGAAAGAGGTCAAGCGCTCGGAGCATGAAGCCGGCCGCTTCACGCTGGTCTATCTGGCCGCCCCTGGCGACGACGACGCCCAGGTCGAGCTGACCTACAACTGGCCAGACGCTGACGGCAAGGTCGAGACCTATACCGGCGGCCGCAACTTCGGCCACCTGGCGTACGCCGTACCCGACATCTACGCCGCCTGTCAGAAGCTGATGGCCCACGGCGTGCTCATCAACCGCCCGCCACGCGATGGCCGCATGGCTTTCGTGCGCTCGCCGGACGGCATCTCGGTCGAGCTGCTGCAGCACGGCCCTGCGCTGGCACCTGCCGAGCCTTGGACGTCCATGCCCAACACCGGTGCCTGGTGACCTAGAGGGCCAACGTATCGGCCCAGATGTTTTCGGCCCAAGCCTGCGCGAAGGCCGCCTCCTGTGCACTCGCGACGGGCGACAGTCCGCCAGCGCCGGACACCGCCTTCATCGTCTTCTCCGCCGCGTCGTACTGGTGCACCGAGGCCACGTGCATGGCCTCGGCTGGCGTCACGAAGCTGTAGCAGGTGTTCATCATCACCGGCGCCGGGTTCACTGCCTCGCCCCTCAACAGCTGCAGCACGGCTGCTGCGGCGAGCTTGGCCTGCTGGTTGGCCAGGTGGGCAGACTTGGGACTGCCCGGCGCCGAGAGGATCGCATCACCCACGACGTGCACGCCCGGCGCGGTTTGTGCCTGCATCGTCAGCCAGTCGATGCCAACCCAGCGGCGATTCACGTTGGCGAAGTCGCGCGCAAGGTCACCGGCGCGCTGCGGCGGGATCAGATTGAGCACGTCGGCCTTCACATCTTCGAACTCGAAGCGCGCCGTGCCGTCGGCCAGCACCTGCTGCAGTTCGGCGTTGGGCCGGTACTCCAGCACGCCGGCGTGGTGCTGAACGAAGGCGCGCTCGAACAGCACCTTCTTGCTCTGCACCTCCGGATTCGCGTCCAGCACCAATAGCTTGGCGCGCGGCTTGGCGCGCCTCAGATAAGAAGCAATCAGGCAGGCCCGCTCGTACGGCCCGGGCGGGCAACGGTAGGGTGCCTTGGGAATGCTCATCAGCACCACACCACCATCGGGCAGGGCCTCGAGCTGCCGACGCAGCGTCAACGTCTGCGCGCCAGCCTTCCAGGCGTGAACGGCGCGGCCACTGTCCAAGGCGGCGGCGAGGCCCGGCAACTCGTCGAGCATGAAGTCGATGCCGGGCGCAAGGATGAGCCGGTCCCAGCCCATCGTGCTGCGGTCGGCCAGTCGTATCGTCCTCGCAGCGGGTTCGATGCCGATGACCTCCCCGCGCACACGCTTCACGCCCTGGGCCTGGAGGCCGTCATAGCCCTGGCTGAGGCTGCCCGGATCCCGCACGCCGGCGATGACAAGGTTGGACATCGGGCAGGACAGGAAGCTCGCATTGCGTTCCACCAGCGTCACGTCGACTGCGGCACCACCCCACAGCTTCAGATACCGCGCCGCCGTCGCGCCGCCAAAACCACCGCCCACGACGACGACTCGACCGACTGGCTCCGTCGGGCTGGCGCAGCCGGCCAGTGCCAGGCTACCCGCCGCAAGCAGCTGGCGCCGCGCGATCATGGCCGCGCTCGGACCGCGAAGTAGGCTGCGACAAGACGCAGCTGTTCCTCGGTGTAGCCCTTGGCGATCTGCGGCATGACCGTACCGGCCTGTTGGCCACTGCGATAGTCGGCCATCCGCTTCAGCATCATGTCGGCCGGCATGCCGGCCAGCGGCGGCATCACGGCACCCTTGGGCCGGCCGTCGCTGCCATGGCAGTTGGCACAGGTGGCCGCCAGGTTGCGGCCGGCATTCACGTCCTGAGCCAGCGCCGGAGCGCACAGCAACAACAGCCACCAAGCCTTCATCGACGCACTCCTCAGAGCTTGTGCGACCGGTCTCCGCGTTCGAACCCGAGGGCGTCGAAGGGCGCACTCAGCGGCGCAAAGCCTATCACCTTGAACAGCTCGCCCATCTCATGCTCGGCCAGCAGGCGGTGCGCCATCGCACGCTCACTCAAGCCGGCACCGGCGAGCAGATCAGCGATGCCGCAGTTGAGCAGGAAGTTCGCCTGGCTGGTATAGCCCAGCACGACAAGGCCGGCGTCCTGGCCGGCCAACGCGGTGCCGGTGAAGTTGACATGGGCCGTGATGTCCTTATCGCCCACGGCGACAAGCGGGTCACCGTCGGCCTGGTGAGCCTGATGGCACATCAGCGTGCCGCCGCGGCGCTGCGGGTGGTAGTACTCGGCCTCGGGAAAGCCGTAGTCGATGAAAAAGGCCGCACCGCGCCTGAGGGTGCGAGCCAGCGTCGCGATGAAGGCATCGCCCTGGGGATGGATCTCGGTGACCGTGCCGGGCACGAAGCCGGTCTCCAGCGGTGGCCGCAACATGCTGTCGCGGTCCTCGAAGGCGAAGCCCTCTCCCGCCGGTACGACCCCGCGCTCGCGCCAGGTCTGGCCATCGAAGGCCAGCAGTTGCACGGGCATCGCATCCAGCACTTCGTTGCCGATGACAACCGCCTCTAACTCGGTCGGCAGCGTGTCCAGCCACTCGATGCGCTCGCCCCAATGGGCGAGCCGCTCGCGCTGGCGTTCGCGCAGGTCCGCGGACAACTCGACGATACGGTAGCGCGCCAGGCCCGCACCCAGCGCATCAAGCTCGGCAATCAGCTGCGCCGCCAGCACGCCCGAACCGGCGCCGAACTCGACGATATCGCGGCAGCCGCTGGCATCCATGGCCTGGGCCAGTTGGCGTGCGAACGCGCGGCCGAACAGCGGCGACATCTCTGGCGCCGTGACGAAGTCCGACCCCCCGTCCGGCATCTGGCCAAACTTGCGCCGACTGCCCGCGTAATAGCCAAGGCCTGGCTCGTACAGCGCCAGGCTCATGAAACGGTCGAACGGCAGCCAGCCGCCGGCCGCAGCGATTTCGGCGTGAATCTTCTGCACCAATGTCATCGCGCCCTCACCTGGCCTTCACCCAGGCCTCGAACTCGGCCGCCGGCATCGGCGCACCGACCAGCTCGCCCTGGAACTGCTGGCAACCCCAGCCGGCCAGCAACTGCCACTGGGCGGCGCTGCGCACGCCCTCGGCCGTGACAGTGAGTCCCAGACCCACGGCCATCTGCACGATGGCGCGCGTGATGGCCTGGGCGCCGACATCGTCGGGCAGGCGAGCAACGAAGCTCTGGTCGATCTTGAGCTTGTCCAGCGGCAGCTCGGTCAGGTGGGCCAGCGAGGTATAACCAGTCCCGAAATCGTCTACCGATACCGTGAGTCCCAACGCGCGCAGCTGGGCCAGCGTGGTCGGCGCGTGCTCGATGTCGTCGATGAGCATGCGCTCCGTCAGCTCCAACTCCAGCCAGCGGCCCTGGGCACCGGTCTCGGCAAGCAGTCGCTCCACCGTATCGGCAAAGCCCTCAAGGTGGAACTGCATGCGCGACAGGTTGACGGCGATGCGCATAGGCCCATGGCCATCGGTCAACCCCTTCTCGCGCCAGCGCCGCGCCGTCGTAGCCGCCTCACGGAGCACCCATTCGCCAAGCGACAGCATCAGGCGGTGGCGCTCGGCCACGAAGATGAAGGCGTCAGGGCTAAGCAGGCCGCGCTGCGGATGGCGCCAGCGCAGCAGCGCCTCGGCACCGGAGAACCGGCCCGTCGCCGCCTCGACCTGGGGCTGGAAGAACAGCTCGAACTCATTGCGGGTGAGGCCCTGCGCCAGTTCGGCTTCCAGCACCAGATCGGCATAGGCCGTTTCCGCCAGTGCCGGCTCAAAGAACTGGTACGTCGCACGCCCTCGCGCCTTCGCGCGGTACATGGCCGTGTCGGCGTGCTGGATGAGCTCATCCGCTTGCCGCCCGTCGTCAGGATAGACGGCCACGCCGATGGATGGCGTGACGGACAGCGCGCGGCCGTCGGCCTTGACAGGCACCTCGACGACGGACAGCAGCGCCTCCAACACGACGACGATGTCCGCGCGGGTGGCCAGGTCAGTCAGCAGCACCACGAACTCGTCGCCACCGAAACGCCCGACCAGGTCGCTGCCGCGCAGAGCCCCCACCAGCCGCTCTGACACCGTCGTCAGCACCTGGTCGCCTTCAAGATGCCCCAGGGAGTCGTTGACTCGCTTGAAGTTGTCCAGGTCGATGAACAGCAGCGCCAGCATCTCGCCCTTGCGCTCGGCGCGCCGCATCAGCAAGGCCATGCGATCCATGAAGGCGGCACGATTGAGCAGACCGGTCAGCCCATCGTGCAAGGCCAGGTGCTGGATGCGCGCCTCGCTGGCGAGACGGTCGCGGATGTCACGCACCACCGCCATGCGCAGCTTCTCGCCATCCAGCTCCACGGTGCGCATGATGAGTTCGACGGGAATGCGCGAGCCGCTGCGGTGCTTGATGACGGTCTCGTAGCGCAGCTCCTGGCTCTGCTGCATGACCTCGCGCACCTTGGGCAGTTCATCTTCGGCCACGAAGGCCAGCACATGCTGGCCGATCAGCTCTTCGGCCGGCCAACCCGTCAGCGCGCACAGCGGTGGGTTCACGTCAGTCATTCGACCGTCGCGGTGAAAGAGGATGCCTTCCACCGTCGCCTGCATGAACTTGTCGAGGCGGGTCTCGGATTCGCGCAGCTGCCGTTCGGCCTCACGGTGGCGGGTGATGTCGTAGACCAGCACCCAACTGCCCAGCAACACGCCGGTGTCGTCGAACTGTGGAATCAGGTGGATCTCGTGGCAAGAGCGTCCGCCGCCTGGGCGTTGCAGCTCGCGCTCGTAGACGACCGGCTTGTGGTCGCGCACCAGGTCGTCAACCGACACGCGCACCTGCTCGTAGGCCGCGGCACCGACGATTTCGCTGAAATGCAGGCCGACGATGGACTCCTGCGTGAGGCCGAAAGCCTCGGCATAGCCGCGGTTGGCGAACAAGCAGCGGTGGTCCGCCGCGCCGTACAGCGCGATCCAAGCCGGCACATGGTCCGCAAGCATGCGAAAGCGCGCCGCGTCCAGGGCCTGACGTTCGAATTCGAGAGGGGTAAGCGCGTTCACGAGGTTTGCATCGTCCGGCGGGCCAGGCACAGGTCGTCCCAGGCTCCGGCCTTGTCGGCCGTCGAACGCAAAAGATACGCCGGATGGTAGGAGACCACCACGGGCAGGCCGCGCCATCGGTGCACCCGGCCGCGCAGCCGGCCCAGCGGCTCGGCCAAGCCGGTCAGCCGCCGTGCCGCCTGCAGGCCCAGGGCCAGCACGAGGCGAGGCCGCAACAGCTCGATCTGGGCTGCCAGCACGGCCTCGCAAGCCTCCAGCTCGGGCGGCTGTGGCGCACGGCCACGCGGCGGGCGGCACTTGACGATGGGGGTCACGAAGGCGCTCGTCGCGTCACCGCCGCGTCGCTGGCCGACGGCCAGCAGCATGCGGTCCAGCAGGCGCCCGGCCTCACCACCAGAAGCTTCGCCACTGGCGTCGTCGGACTCGTCCGGAGGGTCGGTCACGACCAACCACTGCACCTGCTCCAGCGCACCATTGCCGAAGACGGCGTTGCGTCGCTGCTCGCACAGCCCGCAGGCGCGGCAGGCAGACACCGCCTCGCGCAGCGCCGGCAGGCCCAGACCCGCGAAACTCGCTGGCGCCACGGAAGCTGCCACGCGCACGACGACAGGCGGCGGCGGCGCGACGACGATGGGTTCGGGCTCGGCATGCTCGACGACCTCGGCTTCGGCCACAACCGACGCAGCAACAGGCAGCCGAAACCCCATTTCGGCCAGCATGGCCCTTTGACGCGCATCCCAGCTCATACCGCCACCGACAGGCTCATCAGGATCGCGTCTTCGCGGGGGCCCTGCTGCACCGGGTAGTAGGCGCGGCGCCGCCCCACCTCGGCAAAGCCGTAGCGCTGGTAGACATCCCGGGCGCGCGCATTGCCGACACGCACCTCCAGCCACAACTGTGGCAGGCCGCGGCGGCGGCATTCTTCGACCAGGCGGTCCAGCATGGTCACGGCCAGTCCGTGCCCCTGCCAGCCAGGCACGACAGTGATGTTGAGCAGGTGCATCTCATCCACGCCCGGCATGGCGACCCAATAGCCCAACAACTCGGCGCGCGGCCCGCGCAGCACCTCGGCCGGATAGCCCGCAGCCAGCGAATCGACGAAGTTGCCGTGCGTCCAAGGCACGGGATAGGCCAGGCGCTCCGCGGCCAGGACCTCGGTCAGGTCGGGCACTCGCATCGCCGCGGCCTCGAAGGACGGCGTGCTGGGCTGGATGACGGCATTCATGCCTTGGCAGCCTCCCGCTCGGCCGTCGTGAGCGCGACCTTGTCGCGCACGTACACCGGCAGTGCCTCGGCCGGGTCCCGCATCTCGCCGCGCTCCCAGGCGGCCAGGGCCAGGGCGCCAAGAGCGGCAGCGCGGGAACGCGCCCGGGGCCACGCGCGGGGCAAGTCACCAAGCACGCTGGCGTACTCGGTCAGCGCCGTGCCCGCAGCGGCGGCAGGCTCGCCCCAATGGACAGCCAGTACCTCGGGGCGGTAGAGGCCTGGGGCCTCGACCACCGCCCAGGCATCCTCGGTCCAACGGTAGCGGGCCGCATAGATCTCGCCGATGCGCGCGTCCATGGCAACCCACACATCATCGCCCGCGCCTTGGGCGCGCGCGTCCTCAGCAACCAGCATCAGGCTGTCGACGGCCAGCACTGGCCGGTCCAGGCCGAAGGCCAGCCCCTGCGCGACGGCACAGGCTGTGCGCAGGCCGGTGAAAGCGCCGGGACCCTGACCGAAGGCGATGGCGTCGAGGTCGGCCATAACCAGGCCCGCATCGGCCAGCAAAGCCTTGACCTCGGGAAGCATGCGCGCTGAGGCCTGGGAGCCGCCTGCGGCCTCAATGACCCGGATCCGCCCTGGCGTAACGAGGGCCAGGGCCATCGTGTCGGTGGAGCTATCGAGAGCCAGGAGAGAGGGCATCGAGGCAGTGTAGCTTTCGGGTCATGGCCGAGGGGCCGAGGGGCCGCTGCAACGGCGCAGATTGCAGGCCTGTCCTGGCGCACGGCCTGCGCCGCGCCTAAGCTTCAGTCAGCGCCCGGCGCCACGCCCGGACGCCCCACGGTGGAAGGAGGGCCTATGCTGACCGGCGCCCCTATGACGACGATGCTTCCCGTGATCGACATGGCGCGTGCCCGGCGCTTCTACGAGGACTGCCTCGGTTTCCGGCCCGGCGAACTGCGGCCGGACGGCAAGTTCATCTACAACGTCGGCGGCGCCCGGCTGGCCCTGTTTCACAAACCCGAGGGCACCCAGGCCGAGCACACCGCCGTCAGCTTCCAAGTGACGCACATCGCCGCCAGCGTCGCCGAACTGGAGCGCTCGGGCGTGGTCTTCGAGGATTACGACCAGCCGGGCTTCAGAACGGTGGACCATGTCTGCGTGCTGGGCGCCGAGAAGGCTGCCTGGTTCAAGGACACGGAGGGCAACTTTCTTTGCCTGCACGAGGATCTTGAGTAACGGCCCGGCGCTGACCATACCGGGCGCAGTCGCGCCGCCATTCGCGCGCACCCGCCGCCATTCATCCACGCCAACCCACCGGTCGCCCGCACGGATCACCGGAAGCCGCGCTGATCCATGCAGCATGCAGGTCATGAACATCCGGCATCTGCTCCGCGACAACCGCGGCTTCATCCTGTTCTTGCTCAGCTTTGCACTGTTCCGCACCGCGGTGGCCGACTGGAATCCCATCCCGTCGGGCTCGATGCGGCCAACGCTGCTGGAGGGCGATGTAGTCCTCGTCAACCGCCTGGCCTATGACCTCAAGCTGCCGCTGACCGACGTCGTGCTGATGCCGTTGGCCGAGCCGCGACGCGGCGACGTCGTCACGCTCAGCTCGCCAGCCGGCGGGACGCGCCTCATCAAGCGCATCGTCGGCCTGCCGGGCGACCACATCGCGATGCGTGACGGCGTGCTGGTACTGAACGGCCGGCCGCAGGCCTACAGAGACAGCCATACCCAGGGTGAGACTGTCACGCCAGGCTGGGTCGTTGACGCGCTGCGCGCCACCGAGGACCTCGGGGGCCGGCCGCATGCCGTGCAGTTCCTGCCCGCGCTGCAAGCGCGGCGCGACTTCGCCGAGATGACCGTTCCGCCAGGCAGGTACTTCCTGCTCGGCGACAACCGCGACAACAGCGAGGATTCGCGATTCATCGGCACCGTGCCCCGCGAGCGGCTCATAGGGCGCGCCCACCATGTGCTTGTGTCGGCCGACTGGCTGGGCGAGGATGGCTGGCGCCTGGCGCCCCGCTTCAGCCGCTGGGCGATGGCCATCCGCTGACGGCTACAGGCTGCCGTCGCGTTCGGACCAGCGGAAGTCGTAGACCGGGCGCACGATGTCGTTGACGATCTCCAGCGCGGCGCGGTGGCCCTGGGCAAAGGCGGCGTTGGTCAGCGAGGTCGCCGCGGCGTCCGAGTTCGCAATGGCGATTCGGCCGAAACGCTGGCGGCCGACCACCCAGGGTGCATCGTCCGTGTCATAAAGCTCGTTGGCACCGCCGGCATAGCCATGCGCCCAGCGGCAGACCGTGATGCCGGCGATGTCGCGTGCCGCGTCGAATCCGCCTGCGCCCAGCATGCGGTTGAGCTGGGATCGGATGTCTCGCTCGAGCGCCTCGAAGGACAGGGCCTGCAAAGTCGCGCGCGCCGCCTTCCAGCGTTCACGTGGCTGCAGGCCGGCATGGCGCTGGTCGAGCACATGCCGCGACAGATTCATGAAGAGCACTGTCGGATCGTCCGGCGTACGCGCGTTCGCGTAGGCGCCACCCCACTCCGGCATGGCCCAGGGCGTCGTAAACGCAAAAGGCATGCCACGGCTGCCAATGCCGTAGACGCCCAGCTTCTCGAACGCGCGCCAGTTGCGGACTGCCACGAAGCTGCGCAGTTGCGCCTTGCGCACAGACCGGCGCAGCGCCACCTTCTGCTCCTCGGGCAGCTCAGGCACCAGGTAGGGCAGCATCGCGTTAAAGCAGGCCATCACGGCGGCACCGGCCCGCACGCGCCGGGCCTGCCCACCCTGCACATAGGTGACGTCGACCGCGCGGGCAGCGCCTGGATCACCGACGTGCGCGACGCGCGCCACCATGCTGGAGAGCCGGACGCGCACGTCGCTGCCAGGCTGGTCAAGCCGGTCGTAGCGCAGTGGGGCACGGATCGAATCCTCCGCCGTGGTTCCGGGCAGCGAGCCGGGCACCAGATGGCGGATCAGCAGGCGCGCCACGCCTGCGTTGCCGTCCGGGAACTGGATCAGCTCGCCCACGTCGGCGACCACGTTGGAGCGCCGCTCGACCTTGGGCAGGCCCAGGCCGGCGAAGGACTGCGGGTAGGTGCGCGACGCAGCCCAGGCGCTCATGGTGTCAAAGCCTGCCGAACTGTTGTCCATGTCGTTGCCCCAGCCGGCTGCGTGGTAATCCACCGCCTCGGGTGGCAGCTTGGCGACGTTGAGCAGGTAGTCGGTGAACGACATCTTGCGCAGCCGCCGGATCTTCTCCTCGACGCCCAGCCCGGCCATATGGTCGGCGGTGTCGGTAAAGTACCTGACCATGCCCGCCTTGACGGGCTCTGGCAGCGGCGTGGCGTCGTAGTGGGCCCGCAGCTTATCGGCCGTGATGCCCTGCAGCGAGGGATTCAGCAGCAGCCGGTCGCTGCCGAAGGCCTCGCGGTTGTAGAAGGTGCCGGGACGTAGACCGGCAGCCGCGAAGGCATCGCGGTCAACCTCCACATGGCGGCGATAGCGCTCGCGGTCGATGCCGATGTCCGCCAGCATGCGCAGGGACTCGGGCGAGAAGGTATTGAGGTTCCAGAGCTCCTGCGTGCCGCCGCAGACCAACAGCTGCCGGCCATCGACGTCAAACTCGACGCGACGCGCATGGCCGCCAAAATCGTCGCAACCGTCCAGCAGCAGGATCTTCGCGCCCGGCAGTTGCTGGCGGTAGAACCAGGCCGCCGCCAGTCCCGACATGCCGGCACCGACGACGACCAGGTCATAGTGTTCGCCAGTGTCAGCAGCGGCACCGAAACCCTTGCCATCACGGACCGCGTGGCCCGCCTCCATCGCCGCGCTGTCAAAGCCGCGCAGGCCCCGCTGCCGCGGCGGTGCAACGGCATCGACCGCGCCCGCCCGCGCTGAGCCGCCCACCGACAGCGCCGCCGCGCCGGCGGCCATGCCATCGAGGAAATCCCGGCGCGATATCGGGCGATCCAACCCCAAGGCGCGATCGTCGGCACTGTGGCGCTGGCTCATGCGTCCCTCCCGGTGATGGCGAAGGCCTAGTGTCCGCGATGCGCTGCTCACTCTTCCCAGCGGAAACGCCAGATCGCGACCATCCCGAACACCGCACTGAAGCCCAGCATCACGGCACTGGGCAGCAGCGCATCGGCGAAGGGCAAGCCGCGCCAGGTCATCGCATCCAGCGCATCGACGGCCCAACGCGTGGGCACGGCCAGCGACAGGGTCTGCAGCCACTCCGGGAAGATGAAGGCCGGCACCCAGGCACCGCCCAGCATCACCATCAGCAGCGTCGCCAGGATGGCCAGGCCGCGCGTCGCCTCGGGTGTGCGGCCCAGCGCGGCGACAAGCAGGCCAAAACTGGCTGTCAGCAGCGAGAAGCAGACCAGCACCAGCGCAAAGCCAGCGGGACTGCCCAGCACCCGCACGCCAAAAGCGGCGATGGCCACTGCGTATATGACGGCGAAGACGATCAGCGAGATCAGCGCGCTGGCCAGGATGCGGCTGCCCAGCAGTTGGGCGCGCGACAGCGGCGCCGCACGCAACCGCTTCCACAACCCCAGGCGCCGCATCAACAGCAGGCCCAGCGCCAGCTCGACGCCGCTCATCAGGATGAACTGCACGCCCATGCCTGCGAAGGAGTGCGCGTAGCTGTTGTAAGCCACCGGCGCGGCGTTGGCGCTGGACTGCAGCGCCTCGATTTCGCGAGTGGAATAGGGCAGAGAAAGTCCCCCGGCCTGGGGCGTGGACGCCGCGGAGATCGCTGCGTCGGCGTGCTGCACCTGGGCGATGGCGTCGAACATCTTCACGAGGTCCTCGCGCTGGCCGGCGGGCAGGCTGGCCGCGCCGCGCACCTGCTGCTGCATCCTCGCCAGCCCCGCGCCGCTCAAGGTGGCGCGGCTGACCTCCTGCATCAGCGTTTGCGCCAGCAGACCACGCACGACGGCCAGTGCACTGGCCTGCGAGGGGTCGTAGTGCAGCGTGATCTCTGGCTTGCTGCCGCCGAACATCGCCGTGCCCGCCTGCTCGCCAAGGCCCTGCGGCAGCACGGCCACCGCGCGCAGCCTGCCAGCGCGCACCTGCGCCACGGCGTCGGCTTCGTCGGTGACAGTAGTCTTCAGCGAGGACTCGGCCCGCAGCGCCGCGACGACGCTGCGCGACAGCACGCTGCCGTCCAGGTCCACGACGCCGATGGGGATGCCGGCCATCTTGCTGCTGCCACCGAACAGGCTGCCGAAGAATGCGGCGATGAGGATGGGTGCGACGATGCTCATCAGCACCGCGCGGCGGTTCGAGAAGTGCAGCTTGATCTCTGCGCTGACCAGGGCGAGCAGGGCTTGCATGGCGATCAGTCCCGGAGCTGGCGGCCCGTCAGAGCCAGGAACACGTCTTCGAGCGTGGCGCGCGCGGAAGCCAGGCCACCCACCTGGATGCCGCGCCCTGCCAGCGCTGCGAGCAGCGGACCCGTGTCGCGACCGATGTCGGCCATGCCGACTTCCAGCCGCTGGCCCACACGTTTCAGCCCAGAAAAGCCGGGCAGGCCCCGCAGCAGCGCATCGTCAGGCTCGCCCACCATCTCGACATGCAGCGTCTGCGTGGCCGGCAGCAGCGCATGGAGCTGGGCCTGAGTGCCGCTGGCGACGACGACGCCATGGTCGACGATGACTATGCGGTCGGCCAGACGCTCAGCTTCCTCCATGTAGTGCGTCGTATAGATCAGCGCCTTGCCGGCCGCCTTGAGCCGTTCCAGGTTGTCGAAGATGGCGTTGCGGCTCTGCGGGTCGACGCCGGCCGTGGGCTCATCGAGCAGGATGACCTCGGGGTCGTGGATCAGCGCGCAGGCGATGTTCAGGCGACGCTTCATGCCCCCGGAGAAGGTGGCCGGCCGGTCCTTGGCACGGTCACTCAGGCCTACCAGGGCCAGCACCTCGTCGGCCCGGCGCTTCAGCAGCCCGGGCGGCATGCCGTAAAGAGCTCCGAACAGCTCCAGGTTCATGCGCGCCGGCAGCTCCTCGTAGAGCGCGATGTCCTGCGGCACCAGGCCGATGCGGCGCTTGTAGCCAGCCTCGTCAGAGGCAAGGCTGACGCCACCTGACAGCGTCACGCTGCCCGCGTCGGGCTGCGTCAGGCCGCAGATCATGCCCACCGTCGTCGATTTGCCTGCACCATTGGGCCCAAGCAGGCCCAACACCTCGCCGGAGCGCAGCGTCAGGCTGACGTCCTGCACCGCCACCCGGTCCCCGTAGGTCTTGCGCAGGGCGCGGGCCATCAGCACTTCGTTCGTCATGCCGCTTGTCTCCTGAATCGAGCAGGAGGCCATGCTAGAGGCGCTCCCGAGCGGCACCGGCGAGCTTGCGACGAATGGCGAGCCGGACGGACGAATCGACGGTGGCGCCATACTGGAGGCATGAAGGCACGCATAGGCATCATCGGCACCGGCTGGGTGGGCACCAGCGTGGCCTTCTCTACCTTGCTGGCTGGCCATGCTGGCGAGCTCTGGCTGCACGACCAGCGCGCCGACGTCGCCGAGGGCGAGGCCATGGACCTGGCCGACGGCGCGGCTTTCTACCCGCGCTGCGCGGTGCGCGCCGTGACGCTGGAACAAATGCGTGAGGCCGAGATCGTCGTGCTGGCCGCCGGCCGCAACGGCCGCCCGCAGGAGAGCAGGCTGGACCTGCTGCGCGACAACGCCCGCATCGCCTCCAGCATCGGCAGCGTGCTGGCCGGCTCGAACGCCATCGTGCTGGTCGTAACCAACCCGGTCGACGTGTTGACCCGCGTCGTCGCTCAGGCCAGCGGACTGCCGTTGGAACGCGTGATCGGAACCGGCACGCTGCTGGACACTGCGCGATTGCGCGAACGCTTGGCCAGGCAACTGAGCCTGTCCACCCAATCCGTTCACGCCCAGGTCGTCGGGGAGCATGGTGATTCGTCGGTGATGCTGTGGTCGGGTGCTCGCGTCGGCGGCACGGCCTTGCGTGACTGGCCCGGCTGGAAGGCCGCGGACGAAGCGTCGCTAGCCCTGCAAGTGCGGCGCGCCGCCTATGAGGTCATCCGGCGCAAGGGCGCCACCAACCACGCCATCGGCCTGGTGACGGCCGAGCTGATCGGCTGCCTGGTCAACGACGAACGCCGACTGCTGCCGGTCAGCCGCGTCCAAAACGGCGCCTGCGGCATCCACGGCGTAGCGCTGTCGCTGCCGGCCGTGGTGGGCATGGGCGGCGCGGCGCAGGTCGTCGAGCCGGCGCTGGACGCGGCCGAGCGCGACGCGCTAAGGGCATCGGCCGCCGTGCTGGGCGCCGCATTCGATGCCCTGAGCGGCTGAGCCGAGCCCTCACCGGGCGCATCCACAAGCTTGCGGATGGCCGCCTCGGCAAGGACAGCATCGCGAAGGGCGACCCTTCTAAAAGCTGAGGGTCGAATTTCTCGACACGTCGAAGGAGCACCTCATGCAAAGACTGTCACCGACCCTGCTCGCGCTGGCGCTGGCCTGCGCTTCGACCCTGGGCTGGGCCCAGGATGCCAAGCCCTACAGGGACGGCCCCGTCACGGAGGTCTCCTACATCAAGGTCCGGCCCGGCCGCTTTGACGACTACATGCAGTTCCTGTCCACCACCTACCGGGCCAACATGGACGCGCAGAAGAAGGCCGGCCTGATCGTCAGCTACAACATCTTTGGCAAGCAGGCCAGGACGCCGCAGGAGCCCGACCTGATCCTGACTGTCACCTACGCCAACATGGCCGCGCTCGACCGCAGCGACGAGTTCGAGGCAGTCTCGGCCAAGGTGCTGGGCAACAGCGCGGCCCAGAACAAGGCCACCATCGAGCGCGGCCCCATGCGCGACGTGCTGGGCAGCGAGCTGATCCGCGAACTTGTGCTGAAGTAAAGCCGCGACGGGTGCATCACGGCTCAGGCCAACGCGCGCCCGATCAGGATCTTCTGCACCTCACTCGTGCCCTCGTAGATCTGCGTCACGCGCACGTCGCGGTAGATGCGTTCCACGGGGAAGTCGCTGAGGTAGCCGTAGCCGCCATGGATCTGTATGGCTTCGGAGCAGACGCGCTCGGCCATCTCACTGGCGAACAGCTTGGCCATGGCGGCCTCCTTCAGGCAGGGCCGGCCGGCGTCCTTCAGGCTGGCTGCATGCCAGATCAGCTGGCGCGCCGCCTCGATCTGCGTGGCCATGTCGGCCAACTTGAACTGCACGGCCTGGTGGCTAAAGATGGGCTGGCCGAAGGTCACGCGGTCCTTGCTGTAGCGCAGCGCCGCCTCGAACGCCGAGCGCGCCATGCCCACGCTCTGCGACGCGATGCCGATGCGCCCGCCCTCCAGGCCCGACAGCGCAATCTTTAGGCCTTGACCCTCCTCGCCCAGTAGGTTGGCAGCCGGCACGCGGCAGTCCTCGAACAGGATCTGGGCCGTGTCGCTGCTGTGCTGGCCCATCTTCTCCTCGATGCGCGCGACTTGATAGCCGGCCGTGCCGGTGGGCACGACAAAGGCGCTGATGCCCTTCTTGCCGGCGGCCTTGTCCGTCACGGCCATGACGATGGCAACGTCACCATGCTTGCCACTCGTGATGAACTGCTTGACGCCGTTGAGCACGTAGTGCTCCCCATCGCGCGTGGCCGTGGTCTTCAGGCCGCCCGCCTCGGAGCCCACATGCGGCTCGGTCAGGCAGAACGCCCCAAGCATGTCGCCGCGTGCCAGGGGTTTTAGGAAGCGCTCCTTCTGCTCGTCGTTCGCGAAGCTCATCAGGATGGAGCAGACGGGGCAGTTGTTGACGCTGACTACCGTGCTGGTGCCGCCGTCGCCCGCCGCGATCTCTTCCAGGATCACCGACAGGGCCAGGTAGTCCAGGCCCGCGCCGTCCCACTCGGCGGGCACGGCAACGCCGTAGCAACCCAGCGCGGCCAGGCCCTTCAGCTGTTCGGCGGGGAAGTGATGGTTCCTATCCCAGGCTGCGGCATGGGGAGCGATCTCGGCCTGCACGTAGGCGCGGATGGCGTCCTGCACGGCGAGGTGGTCTTCGGGGAGGAGCATGGGTGGCGCTTTCCGACAAACGTTGGGGTGGCGCTATTGTCGAACGCCCCTTCAGGAACGACAGCCGCTACCAGGCCAGGCGCTGCCCGTCGTAATTGAAGAAGCTGCCCGTGTCCGCCGGCTTCACGCTGGCAAGCACGGTGCGCATACCGGCGATGCTGGTCGTCGCATCGATGTCGGCACCAGCGCCGCCCATGTCGGTGCGTACCCAGCCGGGATGGAAGCTGACGACGGTAGCCTGTCCCGCGAGAGCCAGAGACGCGTCCCGCATCACCGAATTCGCGGCCGCTTTGGACGCGCGGTAGAGCCAGCCGGTGCTGCTCGCGCGCAGGCCCAATGAGCCCATCTTGGACGAAATGATGGCCACCCGCGCCCCGGGCGCCAGGGCTTCGGCGATCTGCGGCAGCAGTCGCATCGGGGCCAGCACGTTGGTATGCATGACGGCGTCGAAGTCGGCGACCGTGGGCGTCTCCAGGCCCTTGGTGGCGGGGCCATACACGCCCGCGTTGATGACAACCACGTCGAAGCGCTCGCCGTCGATCATCCAGGCCAGGCCGGACACGCTGGCCGCATCGGCCACGTCCAGCTTCAGCGCACGGGCGCCATGGGCGCGCAATCGCTCCAGCGCGGCGTCATCGCGCGCCGTGGCCGTGATGCGGGCGCCGGCCGCGCGGTATTGACGGACAAACTCAAGCCCGAGGCCGCGCGACGCGCCGACGATGAGGACATTCATGGTTTGGTGAAGGCCAGTTTCGCAGCCAGCAATGTGAACAGCCCGGCGCCGCCGAGGTTGAGACCGCGCCCCACCCAGGGCCGCGGCTTGCTGCGGCGCAGCGGCGCGACGAGGGCAATCAGCGCAAGCAAGAAGAGCAACCCCTGCGCGATAAACCACGCGCCAAGGAAGAGGAAGGCCAGTGTCTTGCTCGGTGCGGAGACATCAATGAACTGGGGCAGCAGTGCGAGGAAGAAAAGTGCCACCTTGGGGTTCAGCGCGTTCGTGAAGAAACCCTGGCGCGCCGTGCGCCACAGCGAGGGCGGCGCGTTGACTTCGACCGTGGTGGTCGGCGGCCTCAGCCCCGCACGCGCCAGCCCGAACGCCACATAGAGCAGGTAGGCCGCGCCCATGAGCTTGATGGCCGTGAAGGCCTCGGCGGACGTGGCCAGTAGCGCAGCCAGGCCGAATGCCGCCGCCAGCGTGTGCAGCACGCAGCCGCCCATGGTGCCCAGCGCCGCAGCAACGCCCTGGCGCCAGCCGCCGCGCAGCGTGCTTGCGACCGTGTAGGCCATGTCCACGCCCGGCGTGGCATTCAACACGAACACCGTCGCGGTGAAAAGCCCGAGGTCGTGGACACCCAACTGCATGGCCTAGAGCAGCTCGACAGCCAGCGCGGTCGCCTCGCCGCCGCCAATGCACAGTGCGGCCATGCCCTTCTTGAGACCGCGCTTCCTCAGCGCACCCAGCAGCGTGACGACAATGCGCGCGCCGCTGGCACCGATGGGGTGACCCAGTGCCACGGCGCCGCCGTGCACGTTGACGATCTCGTGAGGCAGCTTGAACTCGGCCATGGCAGCCATCGTGACGGCAGCAAAGGCCTCGTTCACTTCCCACAGGTCCACGTCGCCGGCCTGCCAGCCGGCTTTGGCCAGTGCCTTCTGGATAGCGCCGACCGGGGCGGTCGTGAACCAGTCCGGGGCCTGGGCGTGCACCGCATGGCTGACAACGCGGGCGATGGGCCTCAGGCCGCGTGCCTTGGCCGTGCTCTCACGCATCAGCACCAGCGCCGCCGCGCCGTCGGAAATGCTGGACGAGGTGGCTGCCGTGATGGCACCGTCCTTCTTGAACGCAGGCTTGAGCGTGGGGATCTTGTCGAGCTTGGCCTTGAAGGGCTGCTCGTCGAACTTGATGACGGTATCGCCCTTCGGGCTGGACAGCGTCACGGGCGCCATCTCCCAGTCGAAGCTGCCGTCCTCATTGGCGGCCTTGGCGCGCTGCGTGGATGAGATGGCGTACTGGTCCATGGCCTCGCGGCTGAAGGCGTACTTGGTCACGCACTGCTCGGCGAACACGCCCATGGCCTTGCCACGCTCGTAGGCGTCTTCCAGTCCGTCCAGAGCCATGTGGTCGTAGACGGCGCTGGCGCCGTACTTGATACCCTTGCGCGCGAACATCAGGTGAGGCGCGTTGGTCATGCTCTCCATGCCGCCGGCAACCATGACCTCGGCCGATCCAGCAGCCAGCATGTCGTGAGCGAACATCATCGTGCGCATGCCAGAGCCGCACATCTTGCTCAGCGTAACGGCGCCGGCCGAATCAGGCAGGCCGGCCTTGCGCAGCGCCTGGCGCGCGGGCGCCTGGCCCTGACCGGCCATCAGACAGTTGCCCATCAGCACCTCGTCGACAGCGTCACCGGGCACGCCGGCGCGCTCCACGGCCGCCCTGATCGCGACGGCGCCAAGTTCCCAGCCGGCAAGGCCGGCGAAATCACCCAACAAGCCGCCAATGGGGGTGCGGGCGGCCGAGACGATGACTACTGAGTCGGACATGATCTGTACTCCGTTGGAAACTCCGAGGTGCCATTGTGGCGCCGCTCTGCCAGCGTTGCGGCCGGGGTGACCCATTGCCTGGCTCGGTCACCAGGATTCCCGCGACCAGACCGATCCCGGCCGGCTACGGACAGGCCGGCTACGGCAGCATCGTATGGTGACTAGCGCGGCGGGCGGCCACAGTCCTGCCCGCGCGCCTCGGGCGAGAGACGACGCGTGGCGTGGCAGAGCTCGCGCCAGAACTCGGCCACGAAGCCCGGATGCTCGGCATGGACCGCACGGCTGGCGGGGGCGAAGTACGGTTGCCGCTCGACCAGCGGCGCCAACTCCACCAGAGCGTCATCACCACTCAGTTGCGTCGGCGGCAGCGACTCGCGCGCGCTCAGCAGCAGCTCGAAGCGGCGTGCGCGCAGGGCCAGTACGCTGGTCTCGAACGAGCTCGCCGCCTCGACCGTCCAATGCCGGTCGCGCGCCAGCGATTCCTGCACGGAACCCGCGACCACGCCGACGCGCACGCCAGCGGCCAGGGTGTTGCCGTCCCAGGCCTTGAGCGCCGGGCTACCTGCCAGGCCGTAAAGGGCAAGGTGACCGACGACGGGCGCCCAACTGGCGTCGGCGCGGCCAGAGGACTCGACGGGGAAGCGCATGCTGCGCAGCCGCTCGGCGGTGGCGCTGAAGAACAGGGCGAACTCCAGCTCCCCCACTTCCAGGCCACGCAGCAGGCGCCGCCCGGGCAGGCGCACCAACTCGGCCGTGCAACCCAGGCGCCGCAACGCGTCACGCGCGGCCTGCACGGCCCAACCTGGCGGGTCCTGGAAACCCGGGCCGTGGCCAAGCAGCATCGGCGGCAGCGGAACGTCCCCGAAGCCGATGCGCAGCGTCTTTGGGCAGGGCGCGGCAAGGGCCGGCAGACAGGCCGCCGCCCACAGCAGTGCGCCCAGCAGCGTCCGCATCAGCGGTAGAAAGCCTCGACCGCGCCTTTGAGCTTGATGCACAACGGCCGCCCCTTGCGGTCCAGGGTCTTGCCGGCAGGCACCTTGATCCAGCCTTCGCTGATGCAGTACTCCTCGACGTCGTGGCGCTCCTTGCCGTTGAAGCGGATGCCAATGTCGTGCTCAAAAACGGCCGCAACGTGGTGCGGGCTGCGCGGGTCCACGCTGAGATGGTCGGGCAGGTCGGGGCGGGTGTCGGTCATATGCGGTTGGCGAAGGTTTGCTGCCCCGATTGTCGTCGTGCGCCGGGTTAACCCCCCATGCCGAGCGGCACCCCCCGCACAAACCGCGACACTGTGCGACGTCCCATTCAGGAGAACCCATGTTGAAGACCACCCGCCGCGCGGCGATGGGCGTGCTGGCTACCGCCGGCCTCGTGCTCACCGGCGCCTTCGCACATGCAGCGCCCTCGGCCGCGCCGGCTGCCGACCGCTGGCAGATCCCCGTCCACACCAAGCACCTCGCCAACGGCCTGACCGTCGTCGTCTCGCCCGACCCCAGCAGCCCGACGGTGGGCATCAGCGTCGTCTACAAGGTGGGCATGCGGCTGGAGCCCAGGAATCGCACCGGCTTCGCGCACCTGTTCGAGCACCTGATGTTCCAAGGGACGCCAACGGCTCCCAAGGGCGTGTTTGACAAAGTCATCACGTCCGGCGGCGGCAACAACAATGGCTCGACCCGCCCCGACTTCACGAACTACATAGAAACAGCGCCGTCCTCGGCGCTGGAGTCCATGCTGTGGCTGGAAGCCGACCGCATGAAGACACTGGACTTCAACCCCGCGACGCTGAAGAACCAGCAGGACGTGGTCAAGGAGGAGATCCGCGTCAACGTGCAGAACCAGCCCTATGGCGGCTTCATGTGGCTCGACATCTCGGCCCTGGCCTTCGACAAGTGGGAGAACGCTCACGACGGCTATGGCAGCTTCGTGGACCTGGAAAACGCCAACCTTGACGATGTGCGCGCGTTCCACCGCGACTTCTACGGCCCGAACAACGCGGTGCTGTCCATCGCTGGCGACGTCACTCCGGCCCAAGGCTTCGCGCTGGCCGAGAAGTACTTCGGCAAGATTGCGGCGCGCCCCACGCCCAAGCCTACAGACTTCAGCGAAGGCCTCAACACCAAGGAGCGCCGCCTGACGCAGCCCGACAAGCTGGCACAAGTGCCCGCCATAGCCGCCGCATGGAAGCTTCCAGCCCGGGCGAGCAAGGACCAGGCTCCATTCGCGGTCCTGGGCCAATTGCTGGCCGGTGGCGACGCATCGCGCCTGTACCAGGGCCTGGTCAAGGGCCGCGAGCTGGCGCTGAACCTTGACTCGCTCTACGGCCTGACCAGCATCTGGGAATACGATGGCCCTAGCCTCTTCACCATCTTCGCGCTCTACAAGCCGACGACGAATGCCGACGCACTACTGGCCGCGATGGACGAGGAGATCGCCCGCATCGTCAAGGATGGCGTCAGCGACGCGGAGCTGAAGAACCTCAAGACCGCGCTGCTGGCCGACTGGTACAACGACCTGGAGATGTTCCTGCGTCGCGCTGACCGCCTGGCCAAGCTGCAGGCCTTGTGGGGCGATGCAGGCGTCGTCAACCAGGTACCTGGCTGGATCGCCGCCGTGACCTCGGCCGACGTGCAGCGCGTGGCCGCCGCCTACCTGACCACGGCCAACCGCTCGGTCATCGACCGCAAGCCGGCCGCCATGCTCGCTGCGCCCGCCTCCGCCCAGCCGGCTTCGCAAGCCGCCTCCAAGCCCTGATGCCGAAGGATCGATGACGATGACAACCGCAAACCCCTCCTTCCGCCTCGGCCTGTTGGCTGCCGCCTGCGTATTGGCCGGTGCGGCCCATGCAGCCAGCGTCGCACTGCCCGCCGACCTGCCGCCCTTCGGCCAGGACAAGCCGCTGGCCGTACCCAAGATCACGCAGCAGACACTGCCCAACGGGCTGCAGGTCTGGGTAGTGCCACGCAACGGCATCCCGCGCGTGGACTTCGTGCTCGCCGTGCGCGGTGCCGGCTTCGGCGCCGACACGCCTGACGAGCCGGGCCGCGCCAAGCTGTTGGCCGGCCTGCTGTCCGGCGGCACTGCCAAGCTCAGCTCCAAGCAGATTGCCGAGGCCGCCCAAGCCATGGGCGGCGCGCTGTCCGCTGGCGCGAGCAACGACGGCATCAGCGTATCGGCCTATGCGCTGGCCTCGCACGCGGGTGAGATGAGCAAGCTGCTGGCCGACGTGGCCCGCAAGCCGGCCTTCCCCGAGAACGAGGTGCAGCTTGCCAAGACCAATGCGCTGCAGGGCCTGAAGGCCAGCAGCACGCAACCCGCTTTCCGTGCTGCCAAGGCGCTGGACGGCGCCATCTATGGCGGCCACGCCTACGGCCGCACGCAGGAGACCGAGGCCGCCATCAGCAGCTTGAGCGCCGATGGCCTGCGTGCCGAGCACGCACGCCGATTCCGGCCCGACCGGGCGCTGCTGGTCATCACCGGCCGCATCGACGCCACCGCAGCACTGAGGCTCGCCCGCGAAGCCTTCGGCGACTGGAAGGCCGCGGGTGAAGCGCCGGCCGATCTCACTGCTCCGCCCGCGGCCATGCCGGTACAGCGCCTGCTGCTGGAACGCCCTGGGAGCGTGCAGGCCACGCTGCGTCTGGGTCGCCCCGGCATGGCCGCCAGCGGCGATGAACAGATCGCCCTGCGCCTCACTGGCACCATCCTCGGCACCGGTTTCTCGAGCCGCATCAACCAGAACCTGCGCGAAGAAAAGGGCTATACCTACGGCGCCCGCGCGGGTGCGGTGTCGTCCCGCGTGGGCGGCGCCATCACCGGCGGCGCCGACGTGCGCAATGAGGTGACTGGCGCGTCCATCACCGAGTACGTCAATGAGTACCGCCGCATTGGCGCAGAGCCGGTGCCCGAGGCCGAAATGGCGATGAACAAGCGCTACATGGCCGGCAGCTACCTCGTCAGCACTCAGCTGCAGGGCTCGGTGGCGCGGCAACTGGCGGGCAACTGGCTGGTGGGCCTGCCGGCGGACTTCCTCGGCAAGTTCGTGCCTGCGCTGCAGAAGGTCTCGGCCGCCGAGGTGCAGGCCATGGGCAAGAAGTACTTCAACCCCGACGAGCAGAGCTGGGTGGTTGTCGGCGACCCGGAGAAGATCGGTGAGCAGCTGAAGGCCTTCGGGGAGTTCAAGGTCTACAAGCCCTGAGCCCGGGCGCGGGCCGCCGGCCTCGGTGGTCGGCACCCGCGCCGCCACCCTGCGCGCGCCGACCGGAGGCGCCAGTCATGTGCGCGGAGTCCTTGCCGACGCGAATGAGCTTCGCGCCTCTCGCAACCTGGCGCTTCATGCAGGCAGCACCGCCGCAGGTTCCGCCGGTGGAGTGGCGGGACATCGCCTCGCACCGGGCCAAGGCGACGGTCAGGGCCGGCCGCATGGGCGCGGTCGAGATCGTGCCGCTAAAAGCCGGCGCGGAGCGCCGCGTCCAGCGTATCTTGGTGCGGGTCGTCCCCCAGGCGCCATACGGCGCGCACTGCCAACTGGGCGGCCACGAGCTCCGGCAGACCTCTCCTTCGACGGGACACGTCCGGCCTCGTCAGCCGCCGTTGCCGCGTGCGGCTACACGCCCGCAGCCGCAGAGAAGCGTCGCGACGAGTCGTAGGGAAATACGTCATGCACCTGGCCCGCGAGGATGCGCGCCTTTTGGGCCTGCCAGAAGCCTGCGTCTAGCAAGTCGGCGTGGTGCCGCATGAAGCATGCGCGCACCCGCGGATCGCCGAGCAGGAAGGGTGCGAAAGTCTCCGGAAACACGTCGCGGGGCGCCACTGGGTACCAGACCTCGCCTGACATCTCCTCTTCCTCGTTGCGTGGCTCGGGTACACGCCGGAAGTTGCAGTCGCTCAGGTACTCGATCTCGTCATAGTCGTAGAAAACGACCTTGCCGTGCCGAGTCACGCCGAAGTTCTTCCACAGCATGTCGCCGGGGAAGATGTTGGCGGCCACAAGATCCTTGATCGCGTTGCCGTACTCGATGACCGCATGCTCCAGCTGCGCCGGCGTTGCTTCCTGCAGGTAGATGTTGAGCGGCACCATGCGGCGCTCGATGTAGAGGTGGCGGATGACGAGGTCGCCGCCTCTCTCCTCGATCAGGCTGGGGCAGAAATGCTTCAGCTCGGCGATCAACTCCTCCTCGAAGCGCTGGCGCGGGAAAGCCACCCGCGTGTACTCAAGCGTGTCGGCCATCCGGCCCACGCGATCGTGGGTTTTTACGAGTAGGTACTTGCGCTGGATCTGCTCCCGGGTAGTGTCCTTCTGCGGCGGATAGAAGTCCTTGATGACCTTGAAGACAAACGGGAAGCTCGGCAGGTCGAACACCAGCATGACCATGCCCTTGATGCCCGGCGCGATGCGGAACTTGTCCGACGAGTGGCGCAGGTGGGAGAGGAAATCGCGGTAGAACAGGTTCTTGCCCTGCTTCTGCAGGCCCAACGCCGAGTAGATCTCGGAGCGCGGCTTGCGCGGCATCAGCGAGCGCAAGAACTGCACGTAGGCGCTGGGCACCTCCATATCGACGAGGAAGTAGGCACGGGCAAAGCTGAAGAGCGCCAGCAGGTCGTCCTCGCCGAACAAGGCCGCATCAATGACGAGGCGGCCGTCGTCACTGCGCAGGATAGGCAGCGCGAACGGCGTCTCGCTGAAGCCGTTGATGATCTTGCCGACGACGTAGGCGCCCTTGTTGCGGTAGAACAGGCTCGACAGCACCTGCAGCTGGAAGTTGGCGCGCAGGCGGAAGTCGCCTAGCTGGCGCTGCACGGCGTCCAGCACATGCGCGACGTCGGCCTCCAGGTCCTGGAAATCGCCATCAAGCTGGAAGTTGGTGATGATGCGTCGTATCGTGTCGCGCAGCCTGTCCGGCGCGGGGTAATAGGCGCGGTAGGTGGGCAGGGCAGCCGGCGCATCGTTCTCGATGTACTCGGTTGAGATGGCCGGCCGCACGAAGATGAATTCGTTGTGGAAGTAGGCGTGGTGCAGGATGCGCGTGCACACCGAGTTGAAGAAGGTCTCGGCGAGTTCCGGCTGGCGGTGGTCGGTCAGCAGACCGATGTAGTGCAGCTTGACCTGCTGCCAGACGGCCATGGGCAGCGTGGACGCCGCGAAACGCTGCTCCAGAAGCGCCGTGGCCTCTGCCACGCGGGCGTCGTAGAACTCGATGCGCTCGCGCTGCGCCCGCTGCTGCCCCTTCCAGTCGCCATGCTCGAAGCGCCGCTTGGCCTCGGCGGACGTGGCGCGGAACAGCTTGTAGTGCTTGTCGAAACCACCCAGCAGCGCCTGGGCGATGTCGAAGGCACGGGTGTCGGTCAGCTGGGTCGGGAACACCATGCCCCGACTCTATCCAGCTGGCGCCGTCAGCCGGCCGCGCCGTAGCGCGCCTTGACGCTCGCCAGCGCGCGCCGGTAGGCGGGCTCGACGTCCTCGGCCCGGGCAGCGGTGATATTCAGGTCGTCCAGCAGGCCGTTGTGCAGGCCATAGACCCAGCCGTGCACGACGATCTCCTGGTCGCGAGTCCAGGCATCCTGGACCACCGTCGTGCGGCAGGCATTGCGCGCCTGCTCCAGCACGTTCAACTCGCAGAGCGCGTCGACGCGCCGAGCCTCGGGCAGGCTGTCCAGCCAGGCCTGATGGTCGTTGCGCACATCCTGCACGTGCCGGATCCAGTTGTCGGCCAGGCCAACGCGGATGTCGTACAGCGCCGCGCGCACACCACCGCAATTGCTATGGCCCACGATGATGATGTGGCGCACCTTGAGCTGGTCCACGGCGAACTGCATGACGGACAGGCAGTTCAGGTCCGAGTGCACGACGACGTTGGCGACGTTGCGGTGCACGAACAGCTCGCCCGGCAGCAGGTCCACCAGCTCGTTGGCCGGCACGCGGCTGTCGGCGCAGCCTATCCAAAGGTACTGGGGCGTCTGCTGCTTGAGCAGGCGCGAGAAGAAGCCGGGCGACTGGGCCTCGGTCTCGGCGGCCCAGCGCTTGTTGTTGTCGAGCAGGTCCTGCAGCTGATGGTTGGTCGTCGTCATGCCGACATTGTCGCGGGGCTGCTCCATTGGCGCATCAGGTCCAGAGAAACACCCATGCCGCCACAGACTTCGACGAGTACGCGGCTGTAGGAGCGGGCGTGGCGATCCACGGCCGCGAGGGCCGCGCCGCAGGCCGGCTCGACCAGCACGCGCTGCGCATCGCTGAAGCGCAGGCAGGCAGCGGTGGCCTCGGCGTCGCTGACCTGTACGGCAATCGTCGGATGCGAGCGGGCGCGTTCGAAGGTTTCAGCGGCCACGCGACGCGCGCCCAGCGAGGTCGCGATCGAAGTGATGGCCGGCAACGTGACCAGTTCACCGGCGCTGAGGCTGGCCTGGAGGCTCGCTGCGCCCTGGGTTTCGACGGCGATGACCGGCACATGGTGCAGGCCATGGCGGCGCAGGCCTTCGACAATGCCGCAGAACAGGCCGCCGCCGCCCACGGCCGTGACAACCGCGTCGAAGGCCAGTCCTGCGTCGACAACTTCGTCGATCAGCGTCGCGTGGCCGGCCCACAGCAACGGGTGGTCGAAAGGATGCACATAGGCCGCGCCACGCTCGGCAGCCAGCTTCAGCGCGAACTCGTGCGCCTCGTCCCAGACGCTGCCATGGCGCAACACCTCGGCGCCCCGCGCGGCCAACTGCCCGGCGACGGCAGCGCTGGTGGTCATCGGCAGCACGATGGCCACCGGCAAGCCGAGCGCAGCGGCCGCATGCGTTGCTGCGAAGCCGGCGTTGCCGCCCGATGCGCAGACGATGGCCTTCGCGCCGTCCGCCGCCGACTGCTGCACGAGCCGCCCCACGCCGCGCAGCTTGAAGCTGCCACTGGGCTGTAGTGCGTCCATCTTCAACCAGACCTCAGGATGGTCGAAGAGCCCGGGCGCTGCACGCAGCAGCGGCGTGTTGAGGTGCAGCAGCTTCATGCTCACATCGTTTCGGCGAACAGCTCGCGGCCGATCAGCATGCGCCGGATCTCGGACGTGCCTGCGCCGATCTCGTAGAGCTTCGCGTCACGCCACAGCCGGCCCAGCGGGTACTCGTTGATGTAACCGTTGCCGCCGAAGATCTGCACGCCCTCTCCGGCCATCCAGGTAGCCTTCTCGGCGGTCCACAGGATGACCGAGGCACAGTCCTTGCGCACCTGGCGCACATGCTCGGCGCCAAGCAAATCCAGGTTCTTGGCCACCGTGTAGGCGAAGCTGCGCGCTGCCTGCAACACGGTGTACATGTCGGCCACCTTGCCCTGGATGAGCTGGAACTCGCCGATGCTCTGGCCGAACTGCTTGCGGTCGTGGATATAGGGCACCACGTTGTCCATGACCGACTGCATGATGCCCAGCGGCCCGCCCGTCAGCACGGCGCGCTCGTAGTCCAGGCCCGACATCAATACCTTGGCGCCGCCGTTCACTGCGCCTAGCACGTTCTCGGCCGGCACCTCGACGTTGTTGAACACCAGCTCACCAGTATGCGAGCCACGCATGCCCAGCTTGTCCAGCTTCTGGGCAATGGAGAAACCCCTCATGCCCTTCTCGATGAGGAAGGCGGTCACGCCGCGGGCGCCCAGCTCCGGCTCGGTCTTGGCGTAGACCACCAGCGTATCGGCGTCCGGACCATTGGTAATCCACATCTTCGTGCCGTTGAGAAGGTAGTGGCTGCCCTTGTCCTCGGCCCTGAGCTTCATGCTGATGACGTCCGAGCCCGCGCCAGGCTCGCTCATCGCGAGGGCTCCGACATGCTCGCCGGAGATCAGCTTGGGCAGGTACTTGGCGCGCTGCGCGTCATTGCCGTTGCGCTTGATCTGGTTCACGCACAGGTTGCTGTGCGCGCCGTAGGACAGCCCCACCGAGGCACTCGCGCGGCTGATCTCCTCCATGGCCACCATGTGGGCCAGATAGCCCATGTTGGCGCCACCGTACTGCTCGGGCACGGTGATGCCAAGCACGCCCACCTCGCCCATCTTGCGCCACAGATCCATCGGGAACTGGTCACTGCGGTCGATCTCGGCCGCACGCGGCGCAATCTCCGCCTCAGCGAAGGCGCGCACCGCGTCGCGCAGCGCGTCGATGTCGTCACCGAGCTGGAAGTTCAGACCGGGCAGATTCATGGATGTCTCCTGTCCGCCCGGCAGCGCTAGGCGCGGGCGCTCTTGATTGACGTAAACGTCAACTGTAGCAAGGGGCCCGCAGCCGGCCCTCAGCCGTCGCTGCGGCTGGCCTGCGGGAGCAGGCGCCGCACCAGCGGATGGGCGATCTTCTTGTCAGTACCAATCGCGTAGAAGGCCTCCTCCACGCCGTCGCAGTCGCCGACACGCACCAGCCCGTCGCGCTCGACCAGCTTGTCGCTCATCAGCGCCGCAGCGGGGAAGGCGCCCATGCCAGCCGCGCCGAATGTGGCAAGCAAGGCGCTGTCCTCGAACTCGCCAGCGATGCGGCCACGCACGCCATGGCGCTCCAGCCACTGGTCCAGGCGCGAGCGCACCGCCGCGTGGGCCGTGGGCAGCAGCAGCGGCACATCGGCCAGCGAGGCCGGGAAGTCGCGGGCGGCCGCGTCGGCCCACTGCCGGCTGGCGAACCAAGCCATGGGCGAGCTGCCCAGCGCATGGCTGTAGACACGCAGGTTCGGGTTGGGCGGAGCGGGACGGTCGGCCAACACCACGTCCAGCCGGTGCAACGCCAGATCGCCCAGCAAGTCGTCGAACTCGTCCTCATGGCACAGCAGGCGCAGGTGGGGCGTGTCTATGATGGGCTGCAGCAGCCTCTGCACGACGAGCTTGGGCAGGCCGTCGGAGATGCCCACCACCAGCCGCACGGCCGGCGTGGTGGCAGCGTCGCGCACGCGCTCCGGCAACGTCTCGCCGATCTGGAAGATCTGCTCCGCCACCTCCAGCGCCGCCTGGCCCGCGTCGGTCAGCGCCAGTCCACGGCCGGCCGGCTTTAGTAGCGCGGCGCCCAGAACCTGCTCCAGCTCCCGCACCTGCGTGGACACCGTCTGCACCGACAGCCCCAGCTTGGCGGCGGCGCGCGTGAGCCCGCCCTCCTTGGCGACGACCCAGAAGTAGTAGAGATGGCGGTAGCTGTAGCTCAGGCTCATGACGAACTCAACAAGTAATTCCGAAGAAACACTTCTCGATTCTCTGCTTTTATTTGATGACTTGGCTGACTACCCTGCAGGCGTCTTTTTGTCACCGGAGGTCTGCCATGCAAACCCACCCCACCGTCGTTGCCCTGCCGCAAGGCGCCGCGCTCGACCGCGGCACCGCCCATCGCGTGCTTCGCAACACCTATGCCCTGTTGTCGATGACGCTGCTGTTCAGCGCCGCCGTCGCAACGGCCGCCGTCGCCTTCAGCCTCCCCTCGCCCGGCATCATCCTGACGCTGATCGCCTATTTCGGCCTGCTGTTCGGCATCCACAAGCTGAAGAATCGCGGTGCCGCCGTGGGTCTGGTGTTCGCGCTGACCGGCTTCATGGGCTGGACGCTGGGCCCGCTCCTGTCGCGCACGCTGGCGCTGCCGTCCGGCGGCCAGGCCGTGGTGCTGGCACTGGGTGCCACCGGCGCCGTCTTCCTGGCGCTTTCGGCCTATGCAACGACGACCAAGCGCGACCTGTCCTGGATGGGTGGCTTCCTGTTCGCCGGCATGATCGTCGCCGTGCTGGCCGGCCTGGCCGCGATCTTCTTTCAGATCCCCGCGCTGGCGTTGACGGTCTCCGCCGTGGTCGCGCTGTTGTCGGCCGGCCTGATCCTCTACGAGACGCAGCAGATCGTGAACGGCGGCGAGACCAACTACGTGCTCGCCACCGTCAGCCTGTTCGTGTCTATCTTCAACCTGTTCACGAGCCTGCTGCACCTGTTCGGCTTCATGGGCTCGGACGACTGAGGCCCGTCGACCGGCTTGGGGTGGCTCTGCGCCGGGCCCACCAAGCCGGTTCGAATCAGGGCTGCTTTTTCAGCAGCCAGGCGTAGAGGCCAACGCCCAGGCCCGCAAAGGCCAGCAGACCCAGCAACTGGCCGGCGGCGGCGAAGCCCTCGCCCACCAGCGCCAGCGGCGCGCCCTGGCCCGAGAACACAACTACCGCCGCGAGGACGACGCCCAACAGCCCCTCGCCGACGATCAGCCCGGAGGCCAACAGCACACCTAGTTGCTTGGTGCCCTCCGGGTCACGCTTGGCGGCGGCGCGGCGCTCGAACCACCAGCCGGCGACGGCGCCGACAACAATCATCAGCGTGCTGTTCATGGGCAGATAGATGCCCAGCCCCACAGCCAGCGGGGCCAGGTGAGCGCGGCCGCCGCTGGCGCGTTTCAACGCCTCGTCGATGGCGATGCAGGCCAGGCCAATGGCCGCACCCAGGCCAATCAGGTTCCAGTTCAGATCGCCCTGGATGACGCCTTTGGCCAGCGCCGAGATCAGTGCCGCCTGCGGGGCGGCCAGCGCCGTCTTGGGGTCCGCGCCCGGCATGCCGGCAAAGCCGTAGGCCTTGTTCAGAAGGTCAAGCACCGGCGGGATGACCAGGGCGCCGGCGACGACGCCGACGATGAGCGCCACCTGCTGGCGCCATGGCGTCGCGTCGACCAGTTGGCCAGTCTTCAGGTCCTGCAGGTTGTCGTTGGAAATGGTCGCAACGGCGAACACAACGGCCGTCACGAACAGAGCGAACGCCACCAGTGCCTGGCCGGCTGACGCTGGCAGCAACGGTTTGACAATGAGGGCCAACAGCAGGGACACGCCGATGACGACCAGGATGCCCACGCCCGACAACGGGCTGTTGGACGAGCCGATCAGGCCGGCCATGTAGCCGCACACTGCCGCGACGAAGAAACTCATGAGCACGATGTAGACCAGGCCGCCGACGACCAGCAGGCCCAATTGGTCGGCCAGGCCTGCACTGGTGGCGAAGCTGGACAGCATGAAGCCGATGGGCAACATGCAAGCCAGCGTGACAAGGCCCACGGTACCGATGGGAATGTCGCGCTCGGTGCGCGGCAGCGTGTCACCTTGGCCGGCACGGCGCACGCGCGCCGACATTGCAGCCGAGTGCAGGCCGGCGACCACGGGCTTGGCCAGCTTGAGCAGGGTCCAGATCGCAGCGACGGCGATGCAGCCGGCACCGATGAAGCGCACCTGCTTGCTCCAGGCGAACATCGCGACGGCCTCGGCAGGGCCATCCACCCCCTGGGTCAGCCAGGGCACGCCGCCCAGCCAGGCGATGCAGGCGCCTGCGAGGATCGCGATGCCCACCCACAAGCCCACCAGATGGCCCACGGCCAGCAGCGCGAAGCTGAAATTCAGGTCATAGCCCGTTGCCGGTCCCGCGCCGTTCCGGTCACCGCCCGGCAGGCGGAAGTACTGCGCCAAATTGGCCGCGAAGACCTGCGTGGCGATGACGAGGCTGAAGCCTGCAGACACGATGCCGCCGACCACGATGGCCGCAAGCCCCCGGCGGTTGGCCTCGCCGCTTCCGCTGGCATGGCCCACCTTGAGCACTTCGGCGCAGGCCACGCCTTCGGGGTAGGGCAGCGGCGAGTTGGTCACCAGCGCGCGGCGCAGCGGAATGGAGTACATGACGCCCAGGATGCCTCCCAAAGCGCACAGCGTTGTCGACATCCAGTAGGGGAAGCCCGTCCACCAGCCGATCATGACAAGGCCAGGCAGCACGAAGATGATCGACGACAGCGTGCCCGCCGACGAGGCGATGGTCTGCACGATGTTGGTCTCTCCAATGGAGTTGCCTGCCGCGCGGCGCAGCAGGGCCATGGCGATGACCGCGGCCGGAATGGAGGTCGCAAACGTCAGGCCGGCCTTGAGGCCGAAGTAGACGTTGGCGGCCGTGAAGACCAGCGTGATGAGAATGCCCAGCACGATGCCGCGCAAGGTCAATTCAGTGCCCAGGGCGGGCGTGGCGGGCGGTGAGGTGCTCATGCGTCTGGAGAGGAGAAGGATTGGGGCCGGGTCCGGCGAGGTGCGCATCATCGCGGCAGCCCGCACGCCCTCCGGCGCCGGATAACCCTAGACCGCAGCCAATTGACGTTAACGTCAATTGGAGACCTAGAATCGTGCCGAGCAAGGAGACAGCCATGACCGATCTCGCCGCCGACTACAAGGCGCTGGCCGAATATCGCCCGACCCACAAGGTCCGTTTCGTCACCGCCGCCAGCCTGTTCGACGGGCATGACGCCGCCATCAACATCATGCGCCGCATCCTGCAAGGCATGGGCGCCGAGGTCATCCACCTCGGGCACAACCGCTCGGTGGACGAGGTCGTCACGGCGGCGCTGCAGGAAGACGCCCAGGGCATCGCCATCAGCTCCTATCAGGGCGGCCATGTCGAGTACTTCAAGTACATGGTGCAGCTTCTGAAGGAGCGAGGCGGCGAGCACATCCAGGTGTTCGGTGGCGGCGGTGGCGTGATCGTGCCGGCCGAGATCCGAGAGCTGGCCGAACATGGCGTGCGCATCTTCAGCCCCGAGGACGGCCAGCGCATGGGCCTGGCGGGCATGATCGGCGAGATGGTTATGAAGGCCGACCAGGACTTCAGCGCCTACGCACCGCAGAGCCTGTCGGCCATAACCGGCCATTCCGAAGCGGCCTGGCGTTCGTTGGCCCAGCTGCTGACGGCGCTGGAGAACGGCAAGGCCGACGCCGCCGTCGTGGATACGCTGCGCGAGCAGGCCTCGGCGCTCAAAACCCCGGTGCTGGGCATCACCGGCACCGGCGGTGCCGGCAAGTCCAGCCTGACCGACGAGCTGATCCGCCGCCTGCGGCTTGATCAGGGCGACAGCCTGCGTGTAGCCCTGATCTCCATCGATCCCTCGCGCCGCAAGAGCGGCGGCGCGCTGCTGGGTGACCGCATCCGCATGAACGCCATATCGCCGTGGAGCCAGGGGCCGCGTGTCTTTATGCGCTCGCTAGCCACACGCGACTTCGGCTCGGAAATCTCCCCCGCCCTGCCCGATGTCATCGCCGCGGCCAAGGCCGCGGGGTTCGATCTGGTCATCGTCGAGACTTCCGGCATCGGCCAGGGCGATGCGGCCATCGTGCCGCTGGTGGACGTGCCCATGTATGTGATGACGCCCGAGTTCGGTGCCGCCAGCCAGCTCGAGAAGATCGACATGCTGGACTTCGCCGAATTCGTCGCCATCAACAAGTTCGACCGCAAGGGCTCGTTGGACGCGCTGCGCGATGTGTCCAAGCAGGTGCAGCGCAACCGCGAAGCCTTCAACAAGTCACCGGACGCAATGCCCGTGTTCGGCACCATGGCCAGCCGCTTCAACGATGACGGCGTGACAGCGCTCTACCAGGCACTGAAGACGCGTCTGGCCGATCTGGGATTGAAGCTCGCAGAGGGCCGCCTGCCTCCGGTAGACACTCGCCACAGCACCCACCAGACACCCATCGTGCCGCCGGCCCGCGTGCGCTACCTTGCCGACATCAGCGAGACCGTACGCAGCTACAAGGCCCGCGCCCGCAGGCAGGCCGCGCTGGCCCGTGAAATCCAGCAGTTGGAAGCCAGCCGCACTATGCTGGAGGCTGCAAACCCCGACAAGAACGGTGCTCGCACCGCGCTCGCGGAGCTGGCCGAGCAGCGGCAAGCGAGGCTGGACGGCGACGCCCGCCAGCTGCTCGCCCAGTGGCCGGACATGGTCAAGGCCTACGCCGGCGACGAGTATGTCGTGAGGATCCGGGACAAGGAGATCCGCACCGCCTTAGTCACGCAGAGCCTGTCGGGCACCAAGATCCGCAAGGTCGTACTGCCGGGCTACGAGTGCCATGGCGAACTGCTGAAGTGGCTGATGCTGGAGAACGTGCCCGGCAGCTTCCCCTACGCGGCCGGCGTGTTTGCGTTCAAACGCGAGGGCGAGGACCCGACGCGCATGTTCGCCGGAGAGGGCGACGCCTTCCGCACCAACCGCCGCTTCAAGCTGGTCAGCGAGGGCATGCCGGCCAAGCGCCTGTCCACGGCATTCGACTCGGTGACGCTGTATGGCGCCGACCCCGCGCCGCGACCGGACATCTACGGCAAGGTCGGAAACAGCGGCGTCAGCATCGCGACGCTGGACGACATGAAGGTCCTGTATGACGGCTTCGACCTGTGCAACCCCAGCACGTCAGTGTCCATGACCATCAACGGCCCCGCACCGTCCATCCTGGCGATGTTCATGAACACCGCCATCGACCAGAACCTCGCCAGGTTCAAGGCCGACAATGGCCGCGAACCCACCGCTGATGAGGCGGCCAAGATCAAGGACTGGGTGCTGGCCAATGTGCGCGGCACCGTGCAGGCCGATATCCTGAAAGAAGACCAGGGCCAGAACACCTGCATCTTCTCGACCGAGTTCAGCCTCAAGGTCATGGGCGACATCGCCGAGTATTTCGTGCACCACAACGTGCGCAACTTCTACTCCGTGTCGATCAGCGGTTATCACATCGCCGAAGCTGGCGCCAACCCGATCAGCCAGCTCGCGCTGACGCTGTCCAACGGCTTCACGTTCGTGGAAGCGTATCTGGCGCGCGGCATGCACATCGACGACTTCGCGCCCAATCTGAGCTTCTTCTTCAGCAACGGCATGGACCCCGAGTACACCGTGCTGGGCCGCGTGGCACGCCGCATCTGGGCCGTGTCCATGCGTGACCGCTACGGTGCCAATGAACGCTCGCAGAAGCTGAAATACCACGTACAAACATCGGGCCGAAGCCTGCACGCGCAGGAGATTGCGTTCAACGACATCCGCACGACGCTGCAAGCGCTGATCGCCATCTACGACAACTGCAATTCGCTGCACACCAACGCGTTCGACGAGGCGATCACGACGCCCACCGAAGACAGCGTGCGCCGCGCGATGGCCATCCAGCTCATCATCAACCGCGAGTGGGGTCTGGCCAAGAACGAGAACCCGTCGCAGGGCGCCTTCATCATCGACGAGCTGACCGAGCTGGTGGAGGAGGCGGTACTGGCAGAGTTCGAGCGCATCAGCGAGCGCGGCGGCGTGCTGGGCGCGATGGAGACCGGCTACCAGCGCGGCCGCATCCAGGAAGAAAGCCTGCACTACGAGATGTTGAAGCACACCGGCGAGTACCCCATCATCGGCGTGAACACCTTCCGCAACCCCAAGGGAGACCCGGTACCAGAGCACATTGAGCTGGCTCGCTCGACTGAAGACGAAAAGCAGTCGCAGCTGTCACGGCTGGCGGACTTCCACGATCGCCACAAGGCCCAGGCGCCCGCAATGCTGGCCAAGCTGCAACAGGCCGTCATCGAGAACCGCAACGTGTTCGAGGTACTGATGGACGCCGTGCGCGTCTGCTCGCTGGGCCAGATCACCAGCGCTCTGTTCGAGGTGGGTGGGCAGTACCGGCGCAGCATGTAGCCGCCCCGCCGGACTCCACCGCCACAGCAGAAGAAGTCCATGGGCCACGCAGAAGGTTAGCGCAGGACTGACACGGCCGGGCGACGGGCGGCGGGCCTCGGCGGCCGAGATGGCCGCCACCAGGCCCTGGCTCAGCGTGGGCTCGGATCACTCCTGTGCAGCGCTGTGCCGCGGTGTCGGGCATCAACTGCTGCAGGCTGAACCGAACCTAGGCGACGTCTACTCTTCGCCCTGGTCCGCCATCACGCGCAGCACCAGTTGCCGCCCTGCCAACCCTTGCACACGCACGCTGCCATCGGGCTGCGACCGCCAGTCGGCTAGACCAATGGGTGTCACCAGCGCAGCGCGTGCCATGTCGCCCTGCAAGCCGATGACGACTAGCTTGTCGACCACCGGCTGCGGACCTGGGCTGACGACCTTGGCCAGCGCAGCAGGCAGGTCCAGCTCGCCACGGCACTGACCGTCGGCATCGCGGTGAAAACTCGCGCTTCCTTGCAGCGCAGCCCCGTCCAGCTCACCCTCGAAACGGCCGGCATTCACCGGGCACGGCACGATCGTCAGCCCCGACAACGGCGCTCGCAGGGGCGCACTCAGCAACTCGGCGCTGAGCTCGATGGACGATGTCCACATCGCGTTGGAGAGCAGGCTCACACTGGTGCGCGCCTGCGGCCACAGCATTAGCACGCTGCGCGCGCCGAGCGTCGAGCCGGCGTGATGGACGAGCTGCAGACCTTCGACATCCACGTCGAGGCGCCAGCCGAAACCCATCCTGAACCTTCGCTCGCCGACCTGCTGGCCCGCGCTGTCAAGCACCGGCCGCCACATCCAGTCCCGCGTCGCCGGATCGACGATGCGGCCCTGCAGCAGACGGCTACCCCACTCCGCCAACGCTGGTGCCGTGGCGGCCAGGCCGGCGCCGCCCCAGCTGTAGCTGAAATCGGCGGCCGGTGCCAGCCGCGGCCCCTGGGCGCTCAGTGCGTAGGCCTGCGACATGTCGGGCGACTGGCCGGTCTGGTCAGGCCCGATAGCCAGGCCCGGAGCAACCTGCCCAGACAGCAAGTCGAGATAGGGCTCACCAGCAGCGGCCTCGACGGCAGCGGCCAGCAGCGTGTAGCCCCAGGTCGAGTAGAGATATCGGCTGCCCGGCACCGACCGCAACTGCCGGCCCTTCAGATAGATCAACGATTCGATTGCCGTTGTATGGCGAGTGCGGCCAACGCCGGCGTCACGCGCATCGTAGTGCGGCAGTCCACTCAGATGGGCCGCCAACTGCCGTGGCGTCACCGCAGCCTGCGCTGCATCCAGCTCGGGCAGCAACGGACCGACGGGCTGGTCGACTTCGAGCCGGCCCTGTGCCTTCAACTGGGCTGCGGCGGTCGCGGCGAAGAGCTTGGATACGCTTGCCAGGCGGAACCGCGTGTCAGCGTCCACCGGCAAGCGCTGCTCGACATCACGCAGGCCGCTGCTGCCCTGCCAGCGCATCTGCCCGTCCTGCCAGACGGCGGCCCCCATGCCGGGCACGCCGCTGACCTCGCGCAGCGCATCGAGCAGCGACTGTGACTGGCGTTCCGGGCTGACCTGGGCGTGCGCGGCGAGCTGCGCAGCCAAGCATAGGGAGGCGAGCGCAGCGGGCTTGAGCATGCAGCGCATTTTCTGCAATACCGCCGCCCATGCCGGAAGTCAACGCGACTGAATGGCTTGCATCGCAGCCCTGACTCGCAGCAGCATGGGCGACGCCGTCGTCACGCTGGCGTCGAAGGGATGAAGGCGTTGCCCGCCCGTGGCGGCCATGATCTTGCGCACATACAGCCGCGTCTCGGCGTAGGGCGGCACGCCGAGGTAGCGGTCCACGGCCTTCTCGCCGGCGTTGTATGCGGCCAGCGCGAGCTGCACATCACCTTCAAAGTACGCCAGCAGCCAGCGCAAGTAGGCCATGCCGCCACGGATGTTCTGCGACGGGTCGGCCAGACGCACGACCCGGAAGCGCGCCGCCGTGTCGGGCATCAGCTGCATCAGGCCCTGGGCCTTCTTGGGCGATTCGGCCAACGGATCGAAGTTGGACTCCTGCGCCATCACCGCCAGCACCAGGGCGGGCGCCAGCTGATACTCGGGCGCAACAAGCTTCACGTAGTTGACGATGGCCGACGGCGCCTGCGGGGGCAGCGGCAGCGTGGCCCACAACGACACCGCCGGCCGCGGGCTGCGAGAGGCCGGCGGTGTCTGCACGATGGGCTGCGGGTCGGCCTCGGGGGGACGCAAGCAGGGCGGCGGATCGCCCAGCGGTGTGCCGCCCATGCGGTCCAGCATGTTCTGCGCCTGCCGCATTCCCTGCTCGGCAGCCGCCGCGAACATATGGGCTGCCTCGGCATCGTTGCGCTGGATGCCGCGCGCATTGGTCAGCATCCAGCCCAGGTTGTACTGGGCCTCGGCGTCGCCATAGCGCGCGGCTCGACAGTAAAGCTTGGCGGCCTCCACCTCATCTCGCTTCACCCCGTCGCCGTACTCCAGCGCCTTGGCCTCCAGGCGCCAGCGCTCCACCTGTGCCGGAACCACCGGACCACGCTCGCCGGGTGGCATGGCGGGGCGAGGCAACTGCTCCAGCGTCAGCGCAGGCACTTGGGCCAGGGCGGCCAGGGGCGCGAGCAGCAGCGCCTGCAACAGGGTTCTCACGGACGACAGGGCAATGGAGATGACAGGCTGCGAGTCTAGACTCGCCGGCATGCCCACGCTGGATCCTCGCATCGACGCCTACCTGGCCACGGTGCCCGCGTTTGCGCTGCCCATCCTGCAGCGGCTACGCGAGGACGTGCATGCCGCCTGCCCCGACGTCGTCGAGACGCTCAAATGGAGCCGGCCGCACTTCACCCTCGACGGCAAGCTGCTTTGCGGCATGTCGGCCTTCAAAGCGCATTGCGCCTTCGGCTTCTGGGAGCGCGAGGGCGCAGCGGCCGGCAAGGCTGGCGCGATGGGCGACTTCGGCCGCATAGAGACCCTGACCGACCTGCCGTCGCGCACGGAGCTTCGCCGGCAGGTCAAGGCCGCAGCCGCACTGCTGCAGGCGGGCGCGCCGCGCGCGCGCAAGCCCGACCGCCCACCGCGCCCGACGCTGGCCATGCCGGACGACTTCGCTGCCGCGCTGTCGGCAGTGCAGGCGGCGCAGCAGGCCTATGACGCCTTCCCACCCGGCAAGCAGCACGACTACCTGGATTGGGTGCAGGAGGCCAAGCGCGAAGAGACTCGCGCCAAGCGCATCGCCCAGGCCGTGGAGTGGCTGTCCGAAGGCAAGTCGCGCAACTGGAAGTACGAGAGTCGCTAGAGACGCTCGCCCGTCTCCGCGTCAAAGACCAGCAACGCCGTCTCAGGCAACCTCAAAGTCAGCACGTCACCCGGCCGCAGCGCCGGCCAACCCGCGCAGCGCCAGTGCAGACGGTGCTCGCCCAGCTGCAACTGCACCAGGCAGTCCACGCCCGTGGGCTCCACGAGCAGCACCGGGGCCAGCAACGTCAACGCGGCGCCGCCCTCTTGAGTGCTCAGCGACTCCGCCCGCCAGCCAAGCAGCAGCGGGCGGCCCAGAAGGTGTGCGCCGCGCGCAAGCGCCTGCGGCCTCCAGCTCAGGGCCCCAGCGCCCTGCAGCATCAGCGTGAACTCGCCCTCGGGCTCCAGCCGCGCCGGCAGCAGGTTCATCGCCGGGCTGGACAGGAACTGTGCGACGAAGAGATTGGCCGGTTGCTGGTACACCTGCTGCGGCGTGCCGACCTGTTGCAACCGCCCTGCCCTCAGCACCGCAATGCGCTGGCCCAGCGTCATGGCCTCTGTCTGGTCATGCGTCACGTAAATGGCGCTGCGACCAACGCGCTGATGCAGCAGCTTGATCTCGCTGCGCATCTCGGCGCGCAACTGGGCATCGAGGTTGGACAGCGGCTCGTCGAACAGGAAGAGGCGCGGCTGGCGCGCCAGCGCCCTGCCCATGGCCACGCGCTGGCGCTGGCCGCCGGACAGCTGGGCGGGCTTGCGCGCCAGCAGCGGCTGCAGCTGCAGCATTCGCGCCACGTCCATGACGCGGGCCTCGCGCCTTGCACGCGGCCAGCCCTGCATCTCCAGACCGAAACCGATGTTCTCGGCCACGCTCATGTGCGGATACAGGGCGTAGTTCTGGAACACCATCGCGATGTCGCGCTCGCGCGGGGTCAGGGCGTCGATACGCCGGCCGTCCAGGTGGATCTCGCCGTCGTCGTGAGGCTGCAAGCCGGCCACCACGCCAAGCAGCGACGACTTGCCGCAACCCGACGGCCCCACGAGTATGAGCATCTCTCCGGCATCCAGCTCCAGCGTGATGTCGTCCAGGATCGTCTGCTGGCCAGCACGCCGGGTCAGCCCCGTGATGCGCAGCCCACTTTCTTCTTCTGTCATCTCTAGCCTTTGACCGCTCCGGCCACCAGGCCTCGCGTGAAATGCCGCCCCGCCAGCAGGTAGACGACCAGCGTCGGCGCCGCAGCCAGCAGCGCCGACGCCATTTCCAGTGGATAGGCCCGCGCACCGGTCTCGGTCTGGGCGCTGAGCTGCGCCAGCGCCGCGGTGATGGGCCGCGCGTCCTCGGGCCCGAATACCAGGCCGAACAGGTACTCGTTCCAGATCGTCGTGAACTGAAGGATGAGCACGACGACGAAGATGGGCCGGGACAGCGGCAGCACCACCCGCCATAGCAGCCTCCAGAAACCCGCGCCGTCCAGCCGGGCGGCCTGCAGTAGCTCATCAGGAAAGGACAGGAAGTGGTTGCGGAAGAACAGCGCCAGCGGCAGGCTGTAGATGACGTGAATGGCGATCAGCAGCCCGAGTGACCGGTCCAGCCCCAGCCGCGCCATCGTGATGGCCAAAGGCAGCAGATAGACCTTGATAGGCAGAAAGAAGGCCAGCACCAGCGCCAGCCCAACCCAGCGTTCGCCGCGGAAACGGTATTTGCACAGCACGAAGCCGTTCAGCGCCGCGAGCAGTGCCGACAGCGCCACCGCGGGCACCGCCAGCGTCAGGCTGACGCCGAAACTGCCCGACAACCTGGCCCACGCCTCGCGCCATGCCGCAAAGCTAGGCTCGCTCGGCAGCGTCAGGAAGCCTTGCTGCGCCTCGGCCGTGCCCTTGAGGCTGTTCATCAGCATCAGCGCCAGCGGCAGAGCAATAACCGCCACGGCCAGCAACGCCAGCAGATAGAGTGATAGCCGCTTCATGCAGCGGGCTTCCTGCGCGAGCGCACCACGGCGTACGGGAGCGCGATTGACAGCACCATCATCACCAACACCATGGCGCTGGCTGCACCCAGGCCAAGGCGGCTGCGCTCGAAGGCCATCTGGAACATGTAGAAGGCCGGTAGCTCGCTGGCCTGGCCCGGTCCGCCCTCGGTCAACACGACAACCAGGTCGAAGGTCTTGATCGCGGCAGGCAGCAGCACCAGCAGTGCCGACAGCAGGCTAGGGCCTAGCTGCGGCAGGATGACGCGGCGCAACAGCCGCCAGCCCTCGGCGCCGTCCAGCCGCGCCGCCTGCAGCATGGACTCGTCGATGCTGCGCAGGCCGGCCAGGAACAGGGCCATGACAAAGCCGCTGATCTGCCACACGGCGGCCACCACCAGCGCGTAGACCGCCATGTCCTCCTGCGCCAGCCAGTCCCATCGGAAGCCCGTCCAGCCCCAGCCGCGAACAGCCTCGGCCATTCCTTGCTCTGGGTCCATCAACCACCGCCAGGCACTGCCGGTAACAACCATGGACAGCGCCATCGGGTGCAGCCAGACCCACCGCAGCATGCCCTCGCCGCGCAGCTTCTGGTCAAGCAGCAGCGCCAGGGCCAAACCGATCACCAATGGCAGTGCGACGAAACCAAGACCAAATCGCAGCAGGTTCCATAGCGCGGCCTGCCAGCGGGGGTCCAGAAGCAGGCGTTCGTACTGCTGCAGGCCCACGAACTCGTGGCTGGGCAGCAGATTGGAGCGCGTCAGCGACAGCCAGCCCGTCCACAACAGGAACCCGTAGAAGAACACGGCCCCGGTCAGCAACAGCGGGATGAGGCAGGCGAGTGCCGCGCGTCTTTCGCTCATCTCAATCTCGTTGGCGCAAGGCTTGTGCCAGTCGCGTCTGCGCCTGTGCCGACGTCATGCGCTCACTGGCCCAGTAGGCCGATAGCACGTCCTTCAGGCCGCCATAAGCGTTCTCGCCCAGGCGGGCACTCAGCGCCAGCACCAGCTCGCCGCGTGCCTCTCCGGCGCGGAAGTCGGCGGCTGAGCGCTGGGCGCAAGCGTTGAAGCCAGAAAGGTCCGCATCGCGGCGCACCGGAATTCCGCCCTTGAGCCGCGCCAGCTGCGCTGAAGTCTCGGGCTGCAGCAGCAGCCCAGCCAGGCGTTGCTGCGCGCCCAGCCGCGCGGGCTGGGCAAAGAACACTAGCCGATCAAACTCGAAGTAATGCAGCCCCCCGTTGCCTGGGGCGGCTGTGCAGTCGTAGTCCACGCCGGCACGCCAGCCGGCCTTCTGGAACTCGCCATTGGCCCAGTCCCCGGTGAACTGGAACACGGCCCGCCCCTGCAGCAGCAGCGCCGTGGCACCGGCCCAGTCGCGGCTGACCTGGCCGGCGTCGGTGTAGGCCTTCAGCGCGCGGAACTCTTGCAGTAGCGCGGCCATGCGTTCGCCGGCCAGCAAGGCCGGGTCGGCCTGCACGACCGCACGCTCGAAGAAGTCCCGCCCCGCGCGGCCCAGCACGACGGCGACGAACAGGCTGAGCTTCTGGCCCGCCGAACTACCAATGGCCAGGGGCAGCAAGCCGGCCTGACGCAACTGTGCGGCCGTACGATGGAAAGCGTCCCAGTCCTGCGGCACGACCATGCCATGAGCACGCAGCAGCCGCCGGTTGCTCCACAGCGTGTTGAGGCGGTGCACGTTCAGCGGCACGGCCGCCGGCTTTGCCGCATGGCGCAGCTCCGCCGCCACCGCGTGGGGGAGCGCCGCGAACTGCGCATTGACCGCGCCACCAAGGTCGGCCAGCGGCACGGCCTCAGCCCAGATACGCAGCGGTTTGTCGGTCTGCGCCAGCGTGGGTGGATGGCCGGACAGGAAACGTGCCTTCAGTAGCGTGTTGGCATTGGACGCACCGGCCACAGCCGTCGTCTTCAGGTCCACACCGCCGCCACGGGCGGCGGCGGCCAGTTCACCCACCATGGCGGCCTCGCTGCCCGACGTCCAGGCGTGCAGCAGCTCCAGGTCGGCGGCCTGCGCGCTGCCAGCAAGCAGCAGCGCGATGACGGATGCCCGGTTCATGCCAACGCGTCCAAACGGCGCTGCAATGGCTGCACGAGGGCGGGAAGCATCTCGTCGACCATGGTCGCCGCGCGGTGCAGGCGAGGCTGCGCGTCAGCAGGTCTCCCACCCGACCACAACACCTCGCCCAGATCGAAGAGATCGGCCAGCGCGCTCAGTAGCGGCAGTGCAGGCGCGAGGCGTGGCGATGCAGCCAGCAGCGCGCTCCATGCAGGCAGTTGCTCCCGCGCCGAGGCCAACGCAGCAAGCCAGTCTGGCGCACCGCGCAGCGTCGCCATCAGCGGGCTCTCTGCTGGCAGCCCATCGGCGAGACGGTCCAGCGGCTCGGCTTGGGTATAGGTCTGGGCGCGCTTCTTCGCATGCTGGCGGCCGTAACCGGAGCCGGGCTCAAGCCAATGTGCCAGCGAGCGCAGCAATGCACGGTCAGCGGCGTCGGGACACAGCGCCTCAAACAACGGAGCGGCCGGGTCAGCGTCGATACGACTGGTGGCCACCAGCCAGCGCTGTCCATGGGCCAGGCGCTCGGTGAGCTGGTGCTCGTCGGTCGGGTCGCTCCACAGACGCTCGGCCACAGCCAGCGCACGGGGCCACAGGCGCAGCGCGAGCTGTGGCTCCTCGACGAGTTCGGCCCACAGCGCGGCCTCGCCACCGAGCATCGCGACGGTCGTGCAGGGCGTGGCGGCGGGCCAAGGCGCCCAATCCCTCAACGGCTGCCAGGCGCAAGGCTCGCGCAGCGCCCCCAGGCGCAACCAGCCGGTGCTTCCACCATCGTTCGGGGCCCACAGCTCCAACTCGCCAAGATCACTGTCGACCTGCAACCGCCGCGGACCAGAGCCACCGATGAGGCGTGGCACCAGCCATTCGTCCAACGTGCCGCTACTGCGCAGGTGCAGACGCGCGTCGTCGCCGCGGATCCACAGCCGGCCGTCGACGGTCCACGTGCCCACGACGGCCTGCAGGGCCCAGGCCTGGCTGCCGGGCGCAGGCGCGTCGGGCCTCGCGGGCGGGCGCATCGGTCGGCGCCAGTGCCAGGCGGCGGGGTGGATCTGGTCGAGATAGAAGCCCGCGCTGCGCAGCCGCCCGGCCAGGCCCGGCGGGGCCAAGCGCAGCGCCTCGTCACCGCGCCAGCATTGCAGGACGCTGCCCGGCGGCAGCGCGCTGGCCTGGCCCATCTCGTCCCAGGCCACCAGTCGCCGACCATGGCGATGCAGCAGCACGCCGACGCGGGCGAGGAAGGCCGCCTGCAACTCGTCCAGGCTGCAACCGCGCTGTTGGGCCAGGGCGATCCAGGCCGCGGGCGCGAGCTCGTCGCCGCCCAAGTGAATGAAGGGGTCGGGAAACACCTCCGCCCATTCGCCAAACAGGTCGTCAAGTAAGGCGTAAAGCGCCTCGCTGTCGGGATTCACCGCCGTACCGAAGATGCCGAAACCCGGCTGCGCCTCGGTGGGCGCCGGCGCACACAGCAACTCCGGATAGGCCAGCCCCAGCGCCCAGCAGTGGCCGGGCAGGTCCAGCTCCGGCACGACGCGGATGCCGCGTGCGGCCGCCTCGTCGACAAGGTGGCGCGCCTGCGCCAGTGTGTAGAAGTGGCCGCCGCTGGCTTGCTCATGCAAGCGCGGGTGGCGCGCCGACTCCAGTCGCCAGGCCTGGTCGTCGGTCAGGTGCCAGTGCAGCACATTGAGCCGCGCGGCAGCCATGCCATCCAGCAGGTCCAGCAGCGCGTCGAAGGACAGCGGCCGGCGCGCAACATCCACCAGCAGTCCTCGCCAGGGATGGCGCGGCGCATCCTCGACCTCCAGCGCAGGCAGCGCCTCCAGTCCGGCCTCGCGCGCTGCGTGCCATAGCTGTGACAATGCATGCACCGCGTGCTGCACGCCGGCCGATGTGGAAGCCTCCACGAGCACGACGTCGGCCGTCATCTGCAGACGAAAGGACTCGTCATCGCCCAGCTGCGGCGGCCACGACACCAGCTCCGGCAGCACAAGGCGCGCCGCACCGTCGGCATCATCCGCAGGCAGTAGCGTCCGCATCGACGCGGGCAGCCCGCGCAGGCCTGCTGCGGCCGGCCCCGCCCCGGGCAACATGGTCAGAGCTTGCGGCCGAGGCAGCAACGCAGCGATCGTCGAGGAAAACGGCATGCGGCGATCTTGCGCCGGCTCGGCTACGGGCTACCTCAAGCCCATCTCAAGGTTGTCTCAAGACGACGCCAGGACTCAGCCAGACCCTGTGTGCATGAGTCATCAACCCACCGGCCGGTATGCCACCACATCGATCTCCACCTTGGCTGGGATCATCAGCCGCGACTCCACCGTTGAGCGTGCCGGCTTGCCACCCGGAAAGAAACTCATGTAGACACGGTTGAAGGCGCCGAAGTCGCGAGCGTCCTCCAGCCAGACAGTGGTCTTGCAGACATCGGCCAGCGTTGCGCCTGCCAGCGCCAGCGCCGTCTCCAGGTTGGCAAAGACCTGGCGCGTCTGCGCCTCGATGCCGCCGTCGACGACGTGGCCTTGCTCGTCCACAGGCACTTGGCCGGAGACATAGACGAAATCTCCGGCGCGCACGGCGGGCGACAGAGGACGGGGCTGGCGGTCACTGGCGGTGGGCTCGGCGCCGAGGAAAGTCAATGCGGTCATGCGCGGCAGTCTGGTGGGCCGGCGCGGCCGGCGCAAGCGCCGCCTTTAGACGCCGTTCAGAAAGCGGCGCGATGATGGCGCCATGAACAACGACGACACCCCGCACCCTGGCTGGCTTGGCCCATGGCTGAAGGGCTTCCCCGCTTCCCAGTCGCCCATCCCCATCGCCGACATCGGCCGGCGCGGCTGGACCCTGCAAGGCGCCGAGCTGCCCACGCCGCTGGCCGTCGTGCGCCAGCGGGCGCTAGCTCACAACATCGCCTGGATGCAGGAGTTCGCCGCTGCGCGCGGCGTGCTGCTGGCGCCGCACGGCAAGACGACGATGAGCCCCGAACTGTTCCGCCGCCAACTCGATGCCGGGGCCTGGGGCCTGACGTTCGCCAACGTCCACCAGTTGCGTCTGGGCCTGGCCGCGGGTGTCCGGCGCGCACTGATCGCCAACCAGGTCATCAATGCTGCGGAGCTGGCAGAGCTGCTGGAGCTGCGGCGCCGTCACCCGGGCCTGGAACTGGCCTTCTTCGTCGACTCGCAGGCGCAGCTGGACCTGCTGGCCGCGCACTGGGCCGTACTCGGCGCGAATGAGGCACGCCTTGACGTGCTGATCGAACTTGGCACTTCGCGCTGCGGCGTGCGCGAGCATGGGCCTGCGCTCGCGCTGGCGCGATCGCTCAAGACCCATCCTGCTCTGCAGCTGCGCGGCATCGGCTTCTACGAGGGGCTGCAGGTCGCCGGCGATAGCGAACCCGACCGTATGCTGATGCAGCAATGGCAGGCACGCGTCGAGGCCCTGCTGACGGACATCGAGACCGAGGGCCTCATCGAGGTCCAGCCGTTGTGGCTCAGCGGCGGCGGCTCGGCGCTCTTCGACCTCGTCGCCCCCGTCATCGCAGGCCGGCCTGGCCGCCTGGGCCTGCTGCGCTCAGGCTGCTACGTCTGCCACGACCATGCCCACTACGGCCGTTACATGCAAGCCATGGACGCTCGCATGGGCACGCCGCTGGGCACGCCCAGCCTGCAGCCTGCGCTGGAAGTCTGGACCCAGGTGCTGTCCTGCCCCGAGCCAGGGCTGGCGCTGCTGAACGCCGGCCGACGCGACCTGTCCTTCGACCAGGGCTGGCCGGTGCCGGTCTGGCATCTGAGCGGTGGCAAGCGGGCCAAGGCCCCAGCGGGCTGGCAGGTGACTGGGTTGAACGACCAGCATGCCTATCTGCGCTGGGACCCAACTGAGGCCGACGGCCCGGCCGTTGGCGAGTGCGTGGCCCTGGGGCCGTCGCATCCCTGCACGACCTTCGACAAGTGGGCCTGGATGGCCATCGTTGACGAGGACGACCACGTCGTCGACGCCATCACCACGCAGTTCAGCTGATGCTGCTCCTGCATGGCGCGCTGATCGTCGATGGCAGCGGCACGCAAGGCTGGAGCGGCGACCTGCTCATCGACAGCGGGCGCATCACGGCCCTTGGCCCCGGGCTGCAGATCGACACCGGCGTGCCGCGCCGCGACTGCAGCGGCCTGGTACTCGCGCCCGGTTTCATCGATGCACACAGCCACGACGACGCCGCACTGATCACGGCGCCCGCGATGATGCCCAAGCTCAGCCAAGGCGTGACCACCGTCGTCACTGGCAACTGTGGCATCTCGCTGGCGCCGCTGGTGAATCCCGACCCGCCGCCGCCGATGAACTTGCTGGCGCGCGAGCAGTTCCGATACGCCGGGTTCGCCGAGTGGCGGGCCGCCGTCGAGGCCGCGCGGCCCGCCATCAACGCCGTAGGCCTGGTGGGCCATACGGCGCTGAGGCTGCGCTGCATGGGCGACCTCAGTCGCCCGGCTACGGCGGCCGAGCGCGACACCATGTGCGAGCTGCTGGACGAGGCCATGCGGCAAGGCGCCGCAGGCCTGTCCTCTGGCACCTTCTACGCCCCCGCCGCCGCGGCCGACCCCGCCGAGCTGCAGGCCCTGGCCCGTGCCGCAGCTCGCCACGGCGGTGTATACGCGGTGCACCTGCGCAACGAGATGGCCGAGGTGCTGGACGCCATCACCGAGGCCGCCGACTGCGCGTTCGAGGCCGGCCTGCCCCTGATCATCTCCCACCACAAATGCGCCGGCCACGCGCAATGGGGGCGCAGCCTGCAGACACTGGCTCTGATCGAAAGACTGGGCGAACGCCAGGCGCTGGGGCTGGACGTCTACCCCTACCTCGCCGGCTCCACAGTGCTGCGCGAGGATCTGGCCGACGGCCTAACCCCGATACGCCTGACGTGGAGCGATGCGCATCCCGAGCTGACCGGGCAATGGCTTGCCGACATCGCTCAGCGCTGGGGTTGCAGCGAGGCCGAGGCCGTCAGCCGGTTGCAGCCCGGCGGGGCCTGCTACTTCCAGATGTGTGATGCCGACGTGGACCGCATCCTGACCCACCCGTTGGCCATGATCGGCTCCGACGGACTGCCGCACGACCGCTTTCCCCACCCACGGCTGTGGGGCGCCTTCCCGCGCGTTTGGGCCCACTACGGGCGCGAGCGCGGGCTGTTGTCGCTGGAACAGGCCGTGCACAAGATGACGGGACTGACGGCACGGCGCTTCGGCCTGCCGGACCGTGGCCAACTGCGCGAAGGCGCGGCGGCGGACCTGGTTCTCTTCGACGCCGGGCGCTTCGGCGACCGTGCGGACTACGGCGCCCCCTGCGTGCCGGCCGCTGGGCTCGTGGCAGTGTGGGTGAACGGCGAGCTGGCGCTGGACAATGGTCAGCCCTTGGCTCGCGCGGGCCGCGTGCTCACGCGACCGGTTCGCCCGGGAAGCTGACCTTCACCGTCAACCCGCGACCACCGGGACCGTCCAGTAGCTCCACATGGGCGCCATGCTGCGCCGCTGCACGCTCGACGATGGTGAGGCCCAGGCCGCTGCCATGATGATCCTGGTGGCCCGCCAGGCGCACGAAGCGTTCGAAGACGCGCTGGCGCAGCTCCGCCGGAATGCCGGGGCCGGCATCGCTGACCGTCAGCACCAAGGTGTCGGTGGCCTCCGCCAGCGCGACGCTGACCTGGCCGCCGACGGGCGAATACTTGATCGCGTTGTCGACCAGGTTGTCGACCAAACTGCACAGCGACTCGCGGTTCAGCCACATCGCGATCTGCTCTGGCGCCTCCAGCTCCAGCTCGATGCGCCGCTTCACAGCCAGGCCACTAGCCAGAGCGATGCGCTCGCGCACCAGATCCACGAGCTCGTGGCGGGCCTTGCTGACGTCCAACGCATCGGAGCCCGAGCGGGCCAGCGCCAGCAGCTGATGCACCGTATGCGTGGCCCGCTGCACGCCCAGGCGCAGGCGCTCGCGCGATTCGTCCCGGGCACGCGGGTCAGACTGGTCCAGCCCCTCGGCGCCGAGCTGGATGACGGCCAGCGGCGTCTTCAGCTCGTGCGCCGCGTCGGCGAGGAACTCATGCTCCCGATCCAGCCGCTGCTGCAGCCGCGCCATCAAAGAATTGACGGCGTTCACCAGCGGCGCCAACTCCACGTAACGCGTCGCCGGCAGCGGCGTCAGATCCTGCGCGGAGCGCGCGGAGATCTGGTCGCCGATGCGCTTGAGCGGCGCGAAGCCGAGGCGAAACAGCAGCCACAGCGGCAGCGCAAGCAGGGGCAGGCCGTAGAGCAGCGGCCGCGCGTAATAGCTCAGGCCGGCGAGGCTGAAGTGCCAGTCTCCCGGCCGCTCCTGCCAACGCCGGACGACCAGCTCCCGCGCGTCGTCGCGCACCTCGGCATAAAGCCAACGCTCGTCCTCGCCGGGCACGGACTCCTGCGGCAACACGCGGTCGCGACCGCTGAGGTCGGGCCGCTGCTCGGTCAGAACGACGTCGCGCCTGAGCACCTGCAGCAGCCGGAACGGCGTGCGATGGCCCTTGAGCCGCCATTCGCGCTCGCGCATACCCTCCAGCGCCAGCAAGGCCTGCCCCAGCTGGATGGCGTCGGCATGTGTGTCACGAGCCCGCTCCAACGCCAGCTCGGCCCACAGCAAGTTCTCGGCCTGGCCATTGCGCACCTGCAGCACACGGATGTCGATGAGCTCCCGCGCAACCAGGAACAGCCAGCACATGAACAGTACCGCGAAGACGGCGCCCATGCTGCGCCGGAACAACGAGCGCGGCGCCGGCACGGCCAGGTCGCTCACGCTTCCCGCTCGACCAAGTAGCCGACGCCCCGCACCGTGCGGATATAACCCTCGCCGATCTTGCGGCGCAGGTTGGAGATGTGTACGTCCAGGCTGCGCCCGTCCATCTGGCAGGGGGCCCGGTTTTCCAGCTGGCGACGGGTGACGACGCGGTCTGGCAGCTTGATAAGGGTCAGCAGAATGGTGAACTCGGTGCGTGACAGCGGCACGCGCTCGGGGCCGCGGCGCACCTCCATGCGCGGCTCGTCCAGCACCAGGTCGCGCAGCTGCCATTCTGCGGGCTGGGCCTCGCTACTGTCGCCCTGCGTGCGGCGCACCACGGCACGCAGCCTGGCCAACAGCTCGGAGCCGGCAAATGGCTTGACAAGGTAGTCGTCGGCGCCACCGTCCAGTCCATCCAACCGGTCCTCGATGGCGTCGCGCGCCGTGATGACCAGCAGCGGCAGCTTGCGGTGGTTGCGGCGCAGCGCGCGAAGCAGCTCCATGCCGTCGCCGTCGGGCAGGCCCAGGTCCATGACAACGGCGTCAAAGCCCCCCTCGGCGATCCACAGCCGCGCGTCGGCGATGCGGCGCAGCCACATCACCTCGTGGTCGGCGTTCTGCAGCAGGGCCTGCAGCGAGCGGCCCAGTTCCAGATCGTCCTCGAGCAGACAGATTCGCATGGCGCGGACTTTAGTGACATTCGCGTTAAGGCGGCCTTAACAAGCCATTGAAGCAGCACATAGGCGCCCCGTCGGACAGTCGCGGCCATGATCCGAGCCCTTGTCCATCTGTCCTTGCTGCTGCCCCTGCTGCTCCCGTCGCCCACCGCGGCTAGCTCGCCCTTCCTGCCCAGCCGCACGCAGTTTGACACCCTCTTTCCCGAGCGCATCGCCTTCTATAGCTACGAGGGTTTCGTCGAAGCCGTGCGCCAAACGCCCGGCTTCGCCGACTGGGGTGACGAGGTCGAGCGCCGCCAGGAGATGGCTGCCTTTCTGGGTCAGATCGCGCATGAGTCCGATCAGCTGCGAGCCCAGCGCGAGTACAGGCGCGAGAACTGGGACAAGTACTGCCGCGACGATGCCCGCCTGTCCTGTGCACCGGGCCGGCAATACTACGGCCGCGGCCCCATACAGCTGAGCTGGAACTACCAGTACAAGGCTGCCGGCGACTTCCTCGGCATTGACCTGTGGAACGACCCCGACCGCGTCGCGCGCGATTCCACCGTCGCCTGGCGCACGGCCCTCTGGTATTGGATGACGCAGCCTGGAGAGTCCGAGCAGCCCGCCCACGCGGCGCTGCGCGGCGGTGCCGGCTTCGGCGCCACGACGCGGGCCATCAACGGCCCGCTTGAGTGCGACAAGCCCGCCGACCCTGACGCCAGGCGCAAGAACGCGCGGCGTGCCGAGTTCTACAGACACGCCAGCCAGCTGTTTGGCGTCCCCCTACTGCACCCGCTGGGGTGCTGATCACCCGGAGAAGTGAATCATGCGAGAGAAGAAGACGATGCATAGACAGTCCACCATCGCAGCCGCCGTGCTGCTGAGCCTGAGCCTGCCCGCACTGGCGCAGGAAGCCCCCAAGCCGGCGCCGGCTAAAGCCGACGAACTGGAGCGCGTGGTCGTCACCGGCATTCGCGCCAGCCTGCAGAAGGCGCTGGACAGCAAGCGCCAGGCCGATGCCATCGTGGACGTCGTCACCGCCGAGGACGTGGGCAAGTTCCCCGCCACCAACGTGGCCGAAGCCATCACCATCATCCCCGGCGTGACCATCGACAAGGCCTTCGGCCAGGGCGAGAAGGTCTCCATCCTGGGCACCGACCCGGCGCTCAACCGCACACTGCTCAACGGCCAGGCCGTCGCTTCGGGCGACTGGTTCTTCTCTGAGCAACAGGGGCGCACCTTCAACTATTCGCTGCTGGCACCGCAGCTGGTCGCCAAGGTCGAGGTCTACAAGTCGTCGGAAGCACGACTGGATGAAGGCTCTGTGGGCGGCACGGTCAACATCGTCACCCGCAAGCCACTTGACCTGAGGGGCCTGACGCTGAGCGGCTCGGCCAGCTACCTGTACAACGACCGCACCGAAGTCGGCAAGCCAACGATCTCGGGCACGGCCGGCTGGAGGAACGAGGCGGGCACCTTCGGCGTGCTGCTGTCGGCGCAGCGCTCGGACGAGCGCATCCGCCGCGATGGCGTCGAGAGCTACGGCACCGTGCGCGGCAGCGCCTACATCACGGGCGTCGGCGGCTCGCCCAACTCCATCACGTCCACGTCCACCAACTGGGCGGTAGACCCGCCGGTCGAGATGCCGCCCAGCTGCGTGGGCAGCTGCCGCACCACGCTGCTGGCCAACCCGGACGCCATCGCGCCCAACTCCATCAGCGCGCACTACTTCGACCAGACCCGCAAGCGCGACACGCTGTCGCTGGCCCTGCAAGCCCGGCCGCACAAGAACCTGGACATTGAGTTCAATGCGCTGGACGTGAAGGCCAAGTACGACAACATCACGCATTCCATGTTTGCCCACAACGGCAACCCATGGAACTCACTGCGCACGCTGACCGACCTGACCGTCGACGGCGGCGTCATTACCAAGGCCAGTTTCCGCAACGCGCTGACGATCTATGACTTGATCAACCGCCGCGCCGAGGTCGACACCAACTCCTACGACGTCAAGGCCACCTGGAAGGATGCGGGCTGGTTCGCATCCGCCCATGTCGGCACCTCCAAGGCCACCGGTGGTACCGACCGGCAGGTCTATGGCTCCTTCCTGAACAAGGCCAACTACAGCTTCGACCTGACCGGCTCGGTGCCCACGCTGAACTTCAGCGGCTTCCAGACGGACGCCGTCGTCGACGTGCCCGCCCATGCCGCCGCAGCCAAGCCGGGCAGCCCCTTCAGCGACCCGAATGCGTTCCGACTGGATGGCGGCAACCCCAATCCCTGGCACACCAACCCGCCCAATGCCAACAACTGGCAGCCGGGCTGGGCCGGCAACATCGTCGCCAAGCCATCCAGCGACGACGAGAAGTACCTGCAGCTGGACTTCGGTCTGCAGTTCGACTCGCCCATCTACCAGGTCCGCTTCGGCGTGAAGCGCCGCGAGCACACCACCTCGCAGACCATGTCCGGCGTGTCGCTGAATGCAGTCAAGGGCTATGGCGACCTCAGCGCCGCACAGTTCAGCCCGCACTCCGTGCCAGACAACTATCTGGCCGGCTTCGGTAACGTAGGCGACCTCTCCAAGCGCTTCATGATCGACGGCTGGGCGTTGGCCGACTACATCAACAGCGGCAAGTGGCTGGCGCCGTGGCAGACCATGCCCCAGCCCTCCACCTTCAACGACCCGTCCTTCGCATCCAACACCTGGGCCGTGGAAGAGAAGATCAACGCCGGCTACGTGCAGGCCGACTTCACGCACGAGAGCCTGCGCGGCAACTTCGGCGTGCGCCTGGTGGAGACCCAGTCCGACAGTCGCGGCTGGGCCTGCACGGTCAACGTCAATCCCTGCCCGGCGACCGGCTACGGCGCCACCAGCGTCAAGAAGAAGTACCGCAACGCGCTGCCCAGCCTGAACCTGGCCTATGACCTGAGCAGCAAGGTGGTCCTGCGGGCCTCGGCGTCCAAGGTCGTCGCGCGCCCGAACTACGGCGACATGTCCAGCTACCTGTGGATCGGTGACTCCACGCTTTCGGGCGGCGGCGGCAACCCGGACCTGGATCCCTACAAGGCCACGAACCTGGACGCGTCGGCAGAGTGGTACTTCGCCAGCAATTCCATCCTGGCGGGCACGATCTTCCACAAGAAGGTGAGCAACTACATCCTGTGGACCACCAGGAAGGAGATCCACTACAACCAGAACCAGCAACGCAACACCGAGTACGACGTCTCGCGCCCCAGCAACTCAGGCACGGCCACGGTCAAGGGCTTCTCGCTGGCCTACCAGACCACCTTCGGCAACGGCTTGGGCATTCTGGCCAACTACACCTACGCCGACGCGACGACCGGTACCGGCGCCCGCCTGCCGTTCAATTCCAAACACCAGGTCAGCCTCAGCCCGTTCTACGAGAACGACCGCTGGAACGCTCGCGCCACCTACTCGCAACGCTCCAAGTACTACACCCAGGCCGACCGAGGCAACTTCCTGGTCACCGACGGGCACGAGTCGCTGGACGCCAGCCTCAACTTCAAGATCACGCCACAGCTGAGCGTAGGCCTGGATGGCATGAACCTGCTGGACAGCGAGTACCGCTCCTACGCCGAGGTCCCCGGCGTGGCCAACACCGAGAAGCTGGTCCGCGGCATCTACCGCACCGGCCGGCGCTACATGGCCTCGCTGCGCTACACCTACTGATGTCGGCGGCGCACCGCTGATTCATCCTCGTGGTGGCAGTCTCCTGCCTCCTGTTGGGCGGCCCATCCGGGCCGCCCTTTTTTGCTGGATGCCCGCTCCGCCATCGTGCCGGCGAGCTAGCCGACCACCGACTGCAGCGTCGAATTTCGCATCCAGTCGTCGGCCACGACGACCCGATTGCGGCCCTTCTGCTTGGCCTGGTAGAGCGCCTTGTCGGCCAGATGCATCAACGTCTCCGGCGTGTCGCCGCGCGCCGCCTCGGCAACGCCAGCGGACAGCGTCACGCGCAGCGGCTGGCCGCCATCGCCGCGCAGCTCCAGCGACTCGACGGCCAGCCGCACCTGCTCAGCCAGATGTCGGGCGCCGGCCTCGCCGGTGGCCGGCAGCACGAGACCGAACTCCTCGCCGCCCAGGCGGCCGAACACGTCCGAGCCGCGCAGCCGCGCCCGCGCGCAGGACGCGACGGCCTTCAGCACCTGGTCTCCCACAGCATGGCCGTGCCGGTCGTTGACACGCTTGAAGTGGTCCAGGTCCAGCATGACGAAACCCACCGGCTGCCCCTCGCGCCGACCGCGCTCCATCGCATGGGCCAGCAGCGACACCGTCGTGCTGTGGTTCATGGCGCCGGTCAGGCCATCGACGCTGGCCAGCTTGCGCATCTGGCTGGCCATACGCTCGAAATGGGCCAGCACGAAGGCAAAGCCCGCCGCCAGCACGGCCAGGAAGGCAAACATGAAAAGGGCACGGCTCCAGTCCGTCCAGGCCTCGGCCTCGGCCGGCAACGCGCGCAGCCACCAGACCGCCAGCCCCGCGCGCAACCAAAGCAGCAGGCTGGCCAGCAGCAGCAGCAGTGCCACGGCGCGAAAACTCAGCTCGGCGCGCCAACCCAGCCGCATGGCGGCGAGCGTGGTTGGCAGCAGCAGTACCCCCATCGCGGCCGACATCGCGCCAGCGCGCACCGGCGTCGACACATCCAGCACGGCCGGCACCGCCATGGCCGCACCCAGCAGCAGCGCATGGTGCCAGATGGGCAGCTCGCGGTTCAGCAAATGGCGCGACATCGCCGCAGCCAGCCCCGCGAGCCCCACCATCAGCAGCCAGTTGCCGCCCAACAGCACCACCCAGCCGGGCAACCACGACCGCAGGCCAAACAGCGTGAACCCTGCGCAAAAGGCCAGGCCGGCCAGACTCAGGCGCCTGAGTTCGCCGCGCCCCAGTGCGCCGCAACCGGCCATCCAGAGCTGCAGCGTCAGCAGACTAAAGCCGACCGCCAGCGTCAGCACCAGAGTGGGCACGTGTAGCGTCATGCGCGGCCAGCAGCTTGTCGTAGTGAGGTCTTGGCACCAGTGTAGGCAGGCCCGTCGGCGCGGGGCGCCAGGGTCTGCGCCGATGGCGCACCCCGCCGCACACCGCTTCAATGCCGGGGTGATCGCCCCTGCCCTGACCCCGGCCTCCGTGCCCGCGCTCTGCCTGCTGAACCCGCACGCCGCAAACGGCCGCTGCGCCGCCCTCGCCGCCCCGCTACGCGAGGCACTGTCCCAGGTGCCGCTGGTGCTGCCCGAGAACGTCGCCGCCGCGCGCCAGCGCCTGCTGGCTCTACCCAAAGGCAGTCGCGTCATCGTGGCCGGCGGCGATGGCACCGTGCACCAACTGCTGCCCGCGCTCGTCGCGCGCAGGCTGCAGTTGGCCCTGCTGCCCAGTGGCACCGGCAACGACCTGGCCCGTGCATTGGGCCTCGCGCGCATGGACTGGCGCCAGGCCTTGGCCCTTGCACAGCACGCACCGGCCTCGGCCATGGACTTGGGCGAGGTCACGACGCCTGGGCATGACACCCAGCTCTTCATGTCCAGTTTGACGGCCGGCTTCGACGCAGCCATCGCCGGCCGCGCCCGCGCTGCGCCTGCCTGGCTGCGCGGCCAGCCGCGCTACCTTTGGGCCACGCTGGCCGAGATCGCCCGGCTGCGCCGCTATCCGCTGCGCGTGGAGGCAGACGGCCGGCTACTGCACGACGGACCGGTACTCTTCGCCTCCAGTCTCAACACGCCCAGCTATGGCAGCGGCATGCCGGTCGCACCGGGTGCACGCATCGACGACGGCGAGCTGCAGCTGCTGCGCGCGGGCGCCTTCGGTCGTGCGGGCGCACTAGCCATGATGCCGCTGCTGCTGACCGGCCGGCACCTGCGTCATACCAAGGTGGCCCTGAGCAGCTTCCGCATGCTGCGCCTGAGCGGCCCCGAACCGCTCCCGCTGGCGGTAGACGGCGAGCCCCTGCCTGCGGCAGCCGACATCTCGGTGCGCGTACTGCCCCAGGCCCTGGACGTGGTGCACTGATGTCCCACCCCGACACCGGCCTCGTGAAACGCCGTCACCTGTTGAGCCTGTCCGCCGCCGCCCTGATGCCCGCCACCGCCGCCTCATCCGTACCCCGCTTCCTGCATGTCGGCAGCTACGCCCCACTGGGTCAGGGCATCTACAGCTTCGACATCGCGCCCGACGGCGGCCTGACCCCACTGGGCCTGGCGCCCAATGCCAACAGCCCGAGCTGGCTGACGGCCCGCGGCCAGCTTGTCTACGCTGCCGAGGAAGGGGGCGACCATGTCGCGGTCTACGCTCAGGATGCGGCCGGCAACCTGCAGCTGCTGCAGCGCCAGGCCAGTGGCGGCAAGGGTCCGGTGCATCTGAGTCTGGATACCGGCCGCCTCTGGGTGGCCCACTATGGCGACGCCCGCTTTGCCGTCCTGCCGCTGGGGGCCGACGGCCGACCGGGCCCGGCCGAGAGCTGGCCCGCTTGCGGCGGCCCCGACTGCCGCCCCGGCCCCGCTCGGGCGCTGAACGGCCCGCCCGGCAGCCAGGCCCGCAGCGGCCACGACGCGCCGCACGCCCACATGATCCAGGCCAGCCCCGACGGCCGCTGGCTGCTGGGCACCGACCTAGGCCGCGACCGGCTGCTGGCCTGGCCGCTGACAAGCGGCGCACCGCAGGGCGCGACGCACGAACTGGCCCTCAGCCCGGGCTCCGGTCCACGTCACTTCGCCTTCCACGCCGGCGACCCGCGCTGGGTCTACGTGCTGCAGGAGGAGTCATCCACGCTATCCACCGTCGAGCTCACGCTCGCCGGGCCGCGCCTGCGCGACGAGATCTCCGTGCTGCCGGCTGGCTTTGCTGGTACCAGCTACGCCTCCGACCTGCTGGCCGCGCCCGGCGGCCAACATCTCTACGCACTGAACCGCCTGCACGACAGCGTGGCCGTGCTGTCCCTGGCCCGGCCGGAGGCGCCGCGACTGCTGGACCACCACTGGGTGCGAGGTAGCTATCCGCGCAGCGCCTGCCGCGCCGGTACTCACCTCTACGTCTGCAACCAGCGCAGCGACCAGCTCAGCCACTTCGACCTGACTCGCCCCGAGCGCCCGCGCTTCACGGGGCAGCAAACTGCAGTCCCCGCCCCGGCCGGCGCCTGCGCGCTTTAGACTGGGCTGATGAAGCACGTCGCCCTCACCCTGCTGCTCGCCGCCGTGGTGCCGGCCTCGGCCGAACCAATCGGTTCGGTCGACACCGCCTTCAAGCTCATCGGCCCTGACCACAAGATCGTCGTCGACGCCTATGACGACCCCAAGGTCGGCGGTGTAGCCTGCTATGTATCGCGCGCCAAGACCGGAGGCATCAAAGGCGCCATCGGCCTGGCCGAGGACAAGTCGGAAGCATCCATCGCCTGCCGTCAGGTCGGACCTGTCACGATCAGCCAGCCATTGCCCCGCCAGGAGGAAGTCTTCAACGAGCGCATCTCGCTGGTCTTCAAGCGGCTGCGCATCGTCCGCATGGTGGATGTGCAGCGCAACACACTGGTCTACCTGACCTACTCCGACCGCCTCATCGACGGCTCGCCGCAGAACAGCGTGACCGCCGTGCCGGTGCCGCGCGAGACCGCCATCCCGGTCAGGAAATGAGCCCGGTCCTGGACCGTCGCCGGACATGACATTCACGGAAGCCCTGTTCGCGCTGATGCCCATGCAGGCGCTGGCTGCGGCGCTAGTGCTCATGATCCTCATCGGCTGGCACGGCGCGAACGCTGGCGGTCGCTGGGCCCAGCTCGGCATGGTGGCGCTGGCGCTGGGCTTGGCGCTGGCGAGCCCGGCGCTGAGCGGGCACCCCATGGCGCCGCACGGCCTGCACAGCGCGGGCGTGGCAGCGCTAAGTCTGGGCCTGTCGGCGCTGTGGTGGGCACTCGGGCTGTGGCTGACCCCGCGGCCGGGACGATGGGCCATGGCGGCCGCGCCGCTGCTGCTGGGGGTCGGCCACGTGCTGCTGCGGAACTATCACGACGGCGCGCAGACGCTCATCGACATCATCCTCGGCGCTCAGCTTGCCTGGCTGGGCGTGGCGCTGACGCTTCCCGGCCGCCACACCTTGCTGCAAGGCCTGAACAGCCGGCGTTGGCGCCTGCTGGGCCTGGCAGCCGTGCTGCCGCTGCTGGCCGCCATGCTGAGCCGCGCCGTCACCACGCAGCTGGGCGATCCGGCGGACTGGCCCCAGGTGCTGCTGGGCCTGACTGGACAGCTCGCCCTGCTGCTGGCCCTGCCCATGTTGCTGCTGGCCTGGCGTGGCCAGATCGAGGCTGAGCTCGCCAGCCTGACCCACACCGACGGCCTGACCGGCCTGACTGATGGCGCAGCCTTCAACCGTCGCTCCGTCGAGCTGATCTCGATGGCCCGCCGCTACGAAGAGCCGCTGGCCCTCGTCGTGCTGGACCTGGACGACTTCGAGACGCTCCAGGCCGAGCGCGAGATGGACTTCGCCAGCCATGCGCTGGCATTGTTCGCCAGTTGCGTCCAGGCCCAAATGAGGCTGGGCGACCTCGCCGGTCGCCTGGATGGCAACCGCTTCGGCGTGCTGATGGCGCGTTGCCTGCCCGAAGGTCCTCAAGCCCTGGACCTGCGCCTGCGAGCGGCCTTGACCGAGCGCGCGCCGGCTGAGCTGGGCGTGCCGCTGTCCTTCAGCGCCGGCTGGGCGCGGCTGCGCCCGGGCGACCGCGGCCTGGCCGACATGCAGCGCCGCGCCGAGACGGCACTCTACGAAGCCCAGCGAGCCGGCCGCGGCCAGCTTATGGCGGAACCGGGGGTCGCAGATTGATGGTTCCCCTCGCCCAAGGCCTGCGTTGGCCGTTCCCCCATGGTGACGGTGATGCTGTCGGCGCCATGCCGCAAGTGCATAGCCGGACCGGGCCGGCCAACTACCCGTGGGGTGCCTGAGATGAGCCAGGGCTCGAACCTCGTCGACGAATGGGTGGGCCACAACCTGCTGGACAGTGACCCTGCGTTGCTGGCTACGCTGCGCGCGGCGGCGCCGCAGGCCGTCGAGCCGCTGACGCGCTACGGCGCCGAGCTAGGCAGCAACGAGACTGCCCAACTCGCGCGCGACGCCAACCGCAACGGCCCGATGCTGCGTCAGCTCGACGCACGCGGCCGACGCGTGGACCTCGTCGACTTCCATCCAGCCTGGCACGCGCTGCTTGCCATGTACCGCCGCCAGGGTCTGGTGGCCGACGTGTTCGCCACCAATGCGCCGGGCCGCTGGGCGGCGTTCGCCGCCGGCTGCTATCTGCATGGCCAGGTGGAATCCGGCAGCCTCTGCCCGGCGACGATGACGCAAGCCGCCATTCCCGTGCTGGCGAAGCAGCCTGAGCTGTTCGCGCCATTGCGCGACAAGCTCTTCAGTCGTGAGCACATCCCACTGGACCGCCCCATGACGGAGAAACCCTCCATCTGGGTGGGCATGGGCATGACTGAGAAGCAGGGCGGCTCCGACCTGCGTCAAGTGGCAACCGAAGCTGTCGAGCAGGCCGACGGCAGCTACACGGTCACCGGGCACAAGTGGTTCTTCTCCGCACCGACCAGTGACGCCCACCTGGTGCTGGCTCGAACCGCGGCCGGCCCCACCTGCTTCTGGCTGCCGCGCTACACACCCGATGGCGCGCGCAACGCCATCCAGGTGATGCGCCTGAAGGACAAGCTGGGCAACCGCAGCAATGCCAGCAGCGAGGTCGAGTTCCACGATGCCTGGGCACGCCGCCTGGGCGACGAGGGTCGCGGCATCCCGACGCTGATCGAAATGGCCGGCTACACGCGGCTGAACTGCGTCATCGGCAGCGCAGCGCTATTGCGTGCCAGCTTCGTGCAAGCGCTGCACAACGCGCGCGAGCGCCACGCCTTCGGGCGGCGGCTGGCTGAGCAGCCGCTGATGCGGACCGTGCTGGCCGACCTCGCGCTGGAGAGCGAGGCAGCGATGCGACTGATGCTGCGCCTGGCGCAGGGCTTCGAGCGGGGCGAGCCGGCCTGGCAGCGGCTGATGACGCCGGCCGCCAAGCTGTGGGTCTGCAAGCGTGCCGTCGAGTGCAGCGGCGAGGCCATGGAACTGCTTGGCGGCAACGGCTACGTCGAGGACGGCGTGCTGGCACGGCTGTACCGCGAGGCGCCGGTGAATTCCATCTGGGAGGGCTCGGGCAACGTGATGGCTCTGGACGTACTGCGCGCCATGGCCCGCGAACCCGATGTGGCGCTGGCCCTGCTTGACGAGTTCAGTGCCAGCGTGGACGCCCCGGTACGGGAGCAAGCCCAGGCCCTGCGCCACCTGCTGACCGGCGACCCCACGATGCTGGAGGCGCGGGCCCGCAGCGTCGCACAAGGCCTGGTGCTGTGCGCACAAGGCCTGCTGATGCGCGAGCAGTCCTCCAGCGCCACGGCCGATGCCTTCATCGCCACGCGCTTCGGCGGCGATGGCCGCCTGGTCGGCACACAGCCCGTTCCGCAGGCCGCCGCCATCCTGGACGCAGCGCTCGCGGGTTGAGGCCTGACCAGGGCTAAGGCAGAGGATCGCCCAGGTACTTGCGAAGCACGCGCGCCAACGTGCCATCCTTCACCAGGGCCTCGCTGGCCTCCCGATAGCGCTGCGCCGTCAATGCGTCGACGGAGCGCTTGCTGAGCATGATCTGCACCGGCTCATGCGGTACGGCGACCGGCGTCGCCACAATGCGGTCCGCCAGGCTCAGCTCCCGCAGCTCCCAGCGGGCCGTCGTCTCGCTGGCGAGCACGCCGTCGATCCGACCGATATCCAGCATGTGCCACAGGCTGCGCCGGGCCGACACCTGCGTCAGCGCCGCACGGAAAACCTCGTTGCCCAGCAGCTCTGCATAGTCAGGGCCATAGACGACGCCGATCTGGACACCCAGCTTCAGGCCGGGCCGCCAGGCCTCCTGCAACCGCGTCGCGGAGCCGAACTCGTTCGCCCGGCCCGCGCGCACAAATAATCGGTTGGACAGGGCGATGTGCTGCGGCACCCAGTGGGCGTAGGCCTCGCGCTCGGGCCGGCGCAAAGCGCCCGGCAGCATGTCGAGGCGGCCGGCCTCCAGCTCGACAAGGGCCCGAGCCCAGGGTAGCTCGACCCAAACCGCGCGGCAGCCCAGGCGCTGAAGCGCCTGCTCTATCAGGTCGACCTGCAGGCCCGTGACGCGGCCTGCCTGATCACGCATGGTGTAGGGCGGGTCGGGATTCCAGCGCACCCGCAGCTCGCGGGCGGCCAGCGGCAACGCGACGAATGCCAAGCAGGCCAGGCCCAGGCGCAGCAATGACCGGAAGAAGAGCACCCCCGCATTCTGCTGCGAGATGCGCGTGTCGGCGCTCTCCGACACGCGACAGCGTTGCAGACCGATATCTGGCACGTCGGGCCGACGCGAAGCTCAGGCCCACAACCGGAGCCGCCCATGCCACCCGACGCAACGCTGCACACCCCTTTGGCCGAAACCCGTCCGCATCGCCACGTCTGGTCGTTGCTGACGTGCTGGTGGTCGTCCTCCACGGCCTCGCACGAGGCAGAGCTCGGTTATGAGTCGGCGCTGCCCTGGACGCTGGGCGACGAGGCCCCGCCGGATCTCGGCGAGACGCGCTGACCGCCCCGCTACTGGATCAATCCGTTCTTCAGCGCGTAGTAGGTCAGATCGCTGTTGGTCTGCAGCTTGAGCTTCTCCAGAACGCGCGTGCGATAGGTGCTGACGGTCTTCACGCTGAGGAATAGCGCCTCGGCGACATGCCCCACGGTCTCGCCCTTGGCCAGTCGCAGGAAGACCTGGAACTCACGTTCTGACAGCGCCTCGTGCGGGGGCTTGTCGGCCGCCGCACCGGGGCCCGAACCGCCGACGACGCTCTCCGCCAGTTGCTCGGCCACAGCCGGACTGATGTAGCGCCGTCCACGCGAAACGAGGCGGATGGCGTTGGCGATCTCTTCGGGATCGCATTCCTTGTTCAGGTAACCGCTGGCACCCTGGCGCAGCAGCGTCGTCGCGTAGTGCGCCTCAGGAAAACCGCTCAGGATGAGCACGGGCAGCTCCGGGAAGCGTGCCTTGATGGCTGCCAGCGCATCCACACCGCTCTGGTCAGGCATGGAGATGTCCAGCAACAGCACGTCGACCTCGCCGCCGCGTGCCATCTCCAAGGCATCGTGGCCGCTGGAGCCTTCGCCGGTGACGCGCAGATCGACGTGGTCGGACAAGTACTGGCGCAGGCCGGTGCGCACGATGGCGTGGTCGTCGACGATACCGATACGGATCATGGTGGGTTGCTTGGTACAGGCAGTGCCGCCAGCGTAGCAGTCTGGTGCACAGGCCGCGAGAGTACCCGTCCTACATCGGCGCCGGCCGAGTCCCACAGGGGGCTGCGCTGCAGGACTATGCCGACGGGTCTTGACGGGCGCGATAGTGGTTCCAGCGACTCCCCAGGTCGCCCACCACAGGAGATTCAAATGTTCAACAAGCCCATCCTGACCGTCGCCCTTGCCACCGCCCTCACGGCCACGCTGGCCACTACCAGCGGCTGCGCCGTCACCCGCAACCAAGAGACCGTGGGCACCTACGTCGACGACGCAGCGCTGACCACCCGTGTCAAGGCCAAGTTCGCCGCAGACCCCACCGTCAGCGCCATGGCCATCAGTGTCGAGACGATGAAGGGCACAGTGCAGCTGTCCGGCTTCGCCAAGTCGTACGAGGAGAAGTCCATGGCAGAAAAACTGGCCCGCGAGACGTCGGGCGTCGTCGCAGTACGCAACGACATCGCGGTGCGGCAAGGCTCCTGAGGGCGTGATGGGGCCTGCTCATTTAGCCAGCCCCTAGGACAAGTCCTACAACGCGATGCGTTGCCGGCACTGCCGGCGCCAGGCCGAAGCGGTCCATACTTCAGCCTCATCCTCCCTACCCCAGTCGTCGGGTCATGCCAGCACTCAAAGCCTTCATCGTCGAAGACAGTCCGGTGATCCTTGAGAACCTCATTGCGACGCTGGAGGAGCTGGCCCAGGTGGAGGTGGTCGGCTCGGTAGCCGACGAGGCCGGCGCCGTGCGCTGGATGAAGCGCGACCCTGGCGCCAGTGCTGACCTCTTCATCGTCGACGTGTTCCTGCGCTCCGGCACAGGACTGGGGGTATTGCAGGCGGCCCAGCAGCTCGGCGTGCGGGCCCGCCGCGTCGTGCTGACCAACTACGCTACGGAGGAGATGCGCCGCCGCTGCGCCAGCCTGGGCGCGGAGCGCGTCTTCGACAAGAGCCGCGAGCTCGACGACCTGATCAGCTATTGCGCCGAACTGGCGGAACATGCCCCATCCGCGCGCCCTGCAGCCGCGGCCAGCTGAACGGCTGCGCGTGCTGCGTCATCTCGATCCTTGGCTGGAAGGCGCCAGCCGCAACCGTGGCCTGGCGCTGGGTCTGGCCACGCTGGCGGCCGCGGCCGTCATGGGTGTCAGCGAGGTGGCCTTCCGCGGTGCCGACGAGGCGTTGAAGGTTTCGCAAGCCCGCCACGTCGCGCGCAACGATGGCCTGCGCCTGCGCGAGCTGCTGACCGACGCCGAGACAGCCCAGCGCGGGTATCTACTTACCGGCCGCGACGACTACCTCGCGCCCATCCGGCTGGCCGAGCGCGAGCTGCCCAGCGTACTGGCGCGGCTGCGCGGCCAGTACGCCAGCTCCGAGTGGGAGGCACTGGTGGCCGACGCCAGCCGGCGCGCGAGCGAAAAGCTCTCAGAGCTGCAATTGGTCGTCCAGCTCTACCGCGAGGGCCAGGACACGGCCTGGCAGGGACTGGTGGAGACCGACATCGGCCGAGAGAAGATGCAGGCAGTGCGTGACGCCGTTGCCCAGCTCGACCAGCACGAGTTGGTGCAGATCGCCAGCGAACGCGACGCCGTCTTCCGCTCCCTGACCTATGGTCGCATCGGCACGCACGGCCTTACGCTGCTGAGCCTGTTCGGCCTGGCCGTCTTCCTGCGTCGCAACGAGGCGCTGCACCGTGCACGCCGCGAGCATGCCCAGGAACTCGCGCTGGAGCGCGACCGGCTTGATGGCGAGGTGGCGCGCCGTACCGCGGAGCTGACCGAGCTGGCCCACCACCTGCAGACGGTGCGCGAGGACGAGCGCGCCCACCTTGCCCGCGAACTGCATGACGAGCTCGGCGCACTGCTGACGGCAGCCAAGCTCGACGTCGCGCGCATCCGGCGCATGACACGAACGCAGGCCCCGGAGATCGACGAGCGCCTCGGGCACATGAGCGAGTTGCTGGACCAGGGCATTGCGCTCAAGCGCCGCATCATCGAAGACCTGCGCCCCTCGGCGCTGTCCAACCTTGGGCTGATCCCGGCGCTGGAAATCCTGACGCAGGAGTTCGCCCAGCGTTCCGGCCTGCAGCTCAGTCTGGAGCTGGTCGACGCGCCCACCAACGAGGCGGGGCGACTGGCGCTGTATCGCCTGGTTCAGGAGGCACTGACCAACGTGCTGCGCCACGCCAAGGCCAAGCATGTGCGGGTGTCTCTGAACGAGGCCGACGACTGGCTGCAGCTACATATCCGCGACGACGGCCAGGGCTTCAACCCCGAAGCCGTGGGCGCCGGCCATCACGGCCTGCTGGGCATGCGTTATCGCATTGAGAGCCTGGGGGGCACGCTGCAGCTGCTGTCCGCCGCAGGCCGCGGCACGCTGGTGCTGGCGCGCCTGCCTCGTGCCGAGCCGGAACCCGAACCCGAGCCGCCACCGGCCACGATGCCGGGCGACCTGGGCGGACCGATACGCTAGCGGCGCCCTCTTCGCACCGTCCTACAGGCCAAGACTGCACAGGCCGACAACGCGCCGCCGGCCGGCCACCCAAACTCTTGCCAGCGCGTCACGGACGCAATCAAGGAGAGGGGCCATGCGACTCCCGAATTCCCTGCACGCTGAAGGCTGGCGCGAGCAGATGACAGCGCAGCAGCGCCTGCCCGCGAGGCCCTTCGCCTCACACGGCGCCGACTCGGCCTCGCCGCCCCTGCACAGCAGGCAGCGCCATGCGCTGGCCATCATCGCCGTCGTCGCGGCGTTGGGCGCGAGCGCCGGGCTGAACCTCATCGACGACCCGCGGCCGCTCGATGTTCAGATGAGCTCCGCCCTGCGCCGCGCCGGAGAAGCGCTCAAGGATTGGCAGAACCAGCTGTCGCACGGCCTGCAGGTTTCCCTGCGCTCCGTGGCCGACGGCAGCGAGCATCCACCCACGGAGGCTGCCTTCGTAGCCGATACCGCGCCAGATACCCCGCAAGCTGCCGTCCTGGATGCCAACGATCGCGTCCAGTCCGTCCAACCTGTCGGGCGACGCTAGGCCGGCTGAACCTCGCCGGTGCTGGCCAGCACGTCAGCCAGTGGCTGCGGCCGGTGCAACAGGAAACCCTGCACCTCCCCCACCCCCAGGCGTACCAGCTCCAAGAGAACCTCGGGCGTCTCCACGCATTCGGCCACCGTCGTCAGCCCCAGCGTGCGCGCCGCATCGACAAAGCTGCGCACAGCCACCTGGTCCAGCGGGTCGGTCATCAGCGCCCGCACAAACTGGCCGTCGATCTTCAGCAAGTCCACCGGTAGCACCTTAAGGTAGCTGAAGGACGAGGAGCCGGCGCCAAAATCGTCCAGCGCGATGCGCGCGCCCAGGGCCTGCATCTGCTTGATGAAACGCGCCGCCTCGTCGAGCTGCGTGATGACGGCAGTCTCGGTAATCTCCAGGCACAGGGCCGCTGCGCGGGTTTGGCCGAGGGCGGTCAGCAGCGCCCTCGCCTCCTGGTGGTATGCCGCATCCTGCAACGTCAGCGCCGACACGTTGATGGCCAGCGACGCAATCTCCGGCACATCAGCACGCTGCAGCAGCTCGACGGCCCGGCGCAGCACCCAGCGATCCAGCCGCGGCGCGAGGTGAAAGCGCTCTGCCGCCGGCATGAAGGCGCCCGGCAGCACGCGGCTGCCGTCACGCTCGCGCAAGCGCAGCAGGAGTTCGCCGCGCAGCCGGCCGTCGTCCTGCCCCTGGGCGGGCAGCACGCGCTGCAGATCCAGCTCGAAGCGGTCCTCGTCCAGCGCCTGCTGCAGTCGCGTGGCCCAGCGGTGCTCGCTCTGATGGGCACGCAGTGCGGCATCGTCGGGCGACCACAGTTGCACGCGATTGCGGCCCTGCTCCTTGGCCGTCATGCAGCAGGCATCGGCCTCGCGCAGTACCGTGTCCGCGTCGGGCCAGCGCGCGTCCAGCGGCGCCACGCCGATGCTGGTACCAATGCGAAAGCGCTGCTCGCCATGCACGTAGCGATACTGGTCCATCGTGTCGCAGAGCTTCTGCGCCACGTGCCGCGCCTCTTCCAGCGAGCAGTTCTCCAGGATGGCGGCGAACTCGTCTCCACCGAGGCGGGCCACGGTGTCGCGACCACGCACGCCGGCCTCCAGACGCCGAGCCACCTCGCGCAGCACTTCATCACCGGCGGCATGGCCGCAGTGATCATTGACGAGCTTGAAGCGGTCCAGGTCGAAGGCCAGCAGAGCATGCTGACTGCCGTCGCGGCGCGCCCGCTCCAGCGTGCGCGTCAGGCGCTGACCGAACTCGACGCGGTTCACAAGGCCGGTCAAGCCGTCATGGCTGGCGCGCCAACGGATCTCGTCGAACTGGCGGCGCTGCTGCGTCACGTCGCGAAACACCAGCACAGCGCCCAGAACACGGCCCTCCGCGTTGCGTATGGGGGCCACTGAATCGTCCACCGCGCGCAGGGCACCGTCGCGCCCCAGCAGCACGGCACCGGCAGGCAGTCGGGCCGGACGGCCGCTCGCGAGGCAGCGCTGCACCGGGTCGCCCAGTGGTTCACGGCTCTCCTCGTGCTGCGCCACGAAGACCTGTCCGGCAGGCCTGCCGCGCGCCTCGACGGCGGACCAGCCCGTCAGCCGTTGGGCCACTGGGTTGAGCCAGGTGACGCGTCCCAGTGCATCTGTCGTCAGCACCGCGTCGGCGATGGACTGCAGCGTCACTTCCAGTAGCTCATGCTGCTCCTCCAGTTGCTGCTGCAGCCGCCGCGCCTCGCTGACGTCCCAGCACACGCCCGACAGGCGCAATGGCCGGCCCGTCGCGTCGCGCAGCACGCGGCCGGAACCACGCAGCACGTGGGCACTGCCGTCGGGCCAGCAGATCCGCCATTCACCCTCCAGCTGCGGGCCGCCGTGCAGCGCTTCGCGCACCGCTCGGGAGGCCGCGCCGCGGTCCTGCGGATGCAGGCGCCGCCGCCAGCGCGCGATGCTGACCTGCTGCCCGTGGGCCGCCTCGCCATGCAGCCGCCACATCGTGTCGTCCCAGGCCAGCCGGCCCAGGCGCAGGTCCAGGTCCCAGACGCCGATGCCGCCGCTGTGCGTGGCCAGGTCCAGACGGTCCAGAGTGCGTTCAAGTTCGGCGCGTACCTCGGCCGGCTCGCTGACGTCCAGCATGACGACGCCGACGCGGCGGCTAGCACTATCCTCGTCGGGCCGGCCGACGACGCGCAGCACGCGGCGCGCAGGCGCCTCGCAGGGAAGCTCGACGTCCCAGCCCTGGCCTTCGCCTGCGGCACGCTGCAGGGCCGCGTCCAGCATGGCGGCGCCGTCGGGGCCGAAACGCTGCAGCAACGCCACCAGCGTCGGCACCTGGCCGACCGGCAGACCCAACAGCTCACAGGCCGAGTCCGACAGCGTCAGTTGGCCGGTGTCGGCCTGCCATTCCCACGCGCCGACGCCGGCCAGCCGGCTACAGCGCTCCAGGAAGCGCGCGTTCTGTGCCAGCGCCAGCTCGGCAGCCGACAGCGCCGTGGATTCGCTCATCAATGCTTGCTCCGTCGACAGGACGGGCAAGCTTCAGACCTGGGGCCACGCCGCAACGTCGGCAGGGCGGGCGCAACCGTGTAGGACAACGCCGCGATCAAGCCCAACTGCCCGCTGTCCTACAAGCCCGGCGCCGTCGCGCTGACAACGGGGCCGCTTGCGGCAACGTTCCACTGGGGCAGCGGCGGCGCCGCGCCTTTCAGGAGAACACCATGCACACAAGCCGAAACACCTCTACACGCTGGCTCGCACCCGTCCTTGTCGGCCTGGCCACGCTGGCGACCCTGCCATCGGCCCACGCGGCCGATGTAGGCGTGTCCATCGGCTTCAGCCAGCCAGGCTTCTACGGCCGGGTGGACGTGGGCCGCTATCCGACACCGGTGCTGGTCGCGCCACAGCCTGTCGTCATCGGCCGTCCGGCCTACCGCGCCGATCCGGTCTACCTATGGGTACCGCCCCAGCAACGCCGCGACTGGCGCCACAACTGCTACCGCTACCGGGCCTGCGGTACGCCGGTCTACTTCGTCGACGACGGCTGGTACCGCCAGAACGTCATCGTCCACCGCGATCGCCGCGGGCACGACCACCGTCGCGATGATCGGCACGACCATGACCGCGGCCGCGGCCATGGGCACGGCCGGGACTGACGGCCCCGCCCATCAGCGACGCGGCAGCGGATAGCTCGCCAGACTCGCGAAGCCCTTCTTGGATACCGCCTGCACGCCGAACACCACGTTGTCCTTGGACACCGGCAGCGTCACTCGCGTGGCACGTCCTACGTCCTTGGACTGCTGCCAGGCGGCCGAGTCGGTCTCGCGCCAGACGATGCGGTAGCCGGCGACTTCGGGATCGTCACTGGCCTGCCACTCAAGCGTGGAGTCGTTGGTCAGCTCGCGTGCGTCCAGCCTCACGCCCTTGAGCGGAGCCGGCGCCCAGGCCAGCGTCGCCAAGCCTGCCAGGTTGGCGCGGGTCACATCGGCCACGAAGCCAAAATCGACGAATTCAGGCAGATCCCCGTAAACCACGCCGTTCTCCGTCCTGGGATTCTGGTGCTGGTGGGCGAAGTTCTCGAAGGGTTCGGTAATTCGCACGGCAGCGTAGCCACGCTCCAGAAAGGGGATGTGGTCGCCGCCACGCAGGTAGCGGTCACGGCGCTGGATGAGCTGCACCGTGAAGCCGGGCATGGCGGCCTCGGCCGCGGCCTTGACGTGGCGGCCCAACTGGTGAGTCGGCAGGTCCTCGTTGCCCCCGGCCTGCAGCAGCGGTAGCAGTTCGGCTTGCATGGCCGCGACGACCTTGGCGTCGGTCTCGCTGGGCGCGCGGTTGGCGTTGGCTGCCATCAGCAGCCGCAACAGGGGATCGAGTCCGTCGGCGAACAGGCGCAGGCGCTTGGGGTCGTACTGCCCGGCATCGCCGCGCGAGCTGCCGATGATGTCGTTGGTGATCATTGCCTCGACGTTGGTGCCGGCGGCACGCGCCTCGCGCGCCCATTGCGCGGCGCCCAGCAGCCCCTGTTCCTCGCCGGGCACGGCCATGAAGACCAGCGTCGCGTCGAACTGTCGTTTGGCCATCACGCAGGCCAGCTCCATGACCGCGGCCGTGCCCGAGGCGTCGTCGTTGGCGCCGGGCGCCTCGCCCAGGCTGTCCATCACGTCGCTGTTGCGCGAGTCATAGTGGCCGCTGACGACCAGCGTGCGTCCCTTGGACGCGCCGCGCCCCGGCAGCGTCGCGACGACGTTCACGAGCTCTGTGGGCTGGTTGACGCGGTTGCCGGCCGGTTCGACAAAGCTTTGCTCCTCCACCTGCAGCCGCCCGCCGGAGGCCTTGGCGCAGGTTGACAGTTCGGCAGTGATCCAGCGCCGCGCCGCGCCGATGCCGCGCGTGTCAGAGCCGATGTCGGACAGCGTGTGCCGGGTGCCGAAGCTCACCAGCTTGCGGATGCGTGCCTCGATGCGCGCCGGGCTGACCTCGGCCAGCATGACCTTGAGCTCGTCGGCCGGCAGGGGTTGTGCCTGGGCCATGGCGGCCCCGGACGCGGAGGAAAGGACTAGGGCGAGGGCAGTGAGGCGTGCGTGCATGCAAACGATTCTGCCCTTGCCGCGCCGACCGGCTTCTTCTACGCTGGGCCCACCACCGATGGAGGGCTGCCATGAGCGAGAGCCTGGACGCACGTATAGGCACGATCCGCACGGTCGCGCTGGTCGGACCGGCCGCGGCCGGCAAGACGCTGCTGCTGGATGCACTGCTGGCGCATGCCGGCGCCATCCCGCAAGCCGGCAGCATCGAGCGCGGCAGCACGGTCAGCGACCATGACCCGCTGGAGAAACGCCTGGGGCATTCGCTGCAATCCAGCCTCGCCCACTTCACGCATGGTGGCATCCGGGTGCATGCCATCGATACCCCCGGCGCCCCGGACTTCGTCGGCCAAGCCCTGCCGGCGCTGGAGGCGGCAGACACGGCCATCGTCGTCATCAACGCGCTGAACGGCATCGAGTTGATGGCGCAGCGCCTGCTCATCGCCGCCGGCGAACGCGGACTCGCCCGCCTCATCGTCGTCAACAAGATCGACTGCCCGGATATCGACCTGGCCCACTTGCTGGCCCAGATCCGCGAGGTCTTCGGCAGGGAGTGCCTGCCGCTCAACCTGCCCAGCGATGGCGCCAAGCGCGTCGCAGACTGCTTCTTCGCGGCCTCAGGAGAGGCCGATTTTTCGTCCGTGGCCGACGCGCACCGCGCGCTCGTGGAGCAGGTCGTGGAGGTGGACGCCGCCTTCGTGGACCGCTACCTGACCGACGGCGACGTCGACCCACGCGAGCTGCATGCGCCCCTGGAACAGGCGCTGCGCGAGGGCCACCTGATCCCGGTCTGCTTCTGTTCCGCGAAGACCGGCGCTGGCGTCGCCGAGCTGCTGTCTGTCATCGAGCGGCTATGCCCCAACCCAGCCGAGGGCAACCCGCCGCCCTTCCTGGAAGGCAAGGGTACCGAGCCGGCACCCTACCCCGCCCGCCCCGACCCGGAGGCCCATGTGCTGGCCCATGTCTTCAAGATCGTCTCAGACCCCTACCTGGGCAAGCTGGGTGTCATGCGAGTGCACCAGGGTCGAGTGGCCAAGGGCGGCCTGCTCTTCGTCGGCCACGCGCGCAAGCCGATCCGTGTAGGCCACCTCTTCATGCTGCAGGGCGCCAGGCATGTGGACATCGACGAGGCCCTGCCCGGCGACCTCTGTGCTGTCGCCAAGGTGGACGACATAGCCTTCGACGCCGTGTTGCACGACGCTCAGGAGGACGAGCACATCTTCCTTCAAGCCCTGGACTTTCCGACACCCGTGCACGGCCTGGCCATCAGCCCTGCGCGGCGCGGCGACGAGCAGAAGCTCTGGGAGGTGCTGGCGCGGCTGGTGGACGAGGACCCCTGCCTGCGCATCGAGCAGGTCGGGGAAACCCACCAGACCCTGGTCTACGGGCTGGGCGAGCTGCACCTGCGCCTGCTGCTGGAACGGGTTCGCGAGCTGTACAAGGGCGAGGTCGTCACCGAGCCGCCGCGCATCGCCTACCGCGAGACGGTCGCGGCGCCGGCCGAGGGGCACTACCGTCACAAAAAGCAGAGCGGCGGCGCCGGCCAGTTCGGCGAGGTCTATCTGCGCATCGAGCCGTTGGAGCGCGGCGCCGGCTTCGAGTTCGTCGACGCGGTCAAGGGCGGCACCATCCCGGGACAGTTCATGCCCGCCGTCGAGAAGGGCGTGCGCTCGGCACTGGCCAGCGGCGTCATTGCCGGCTACCCGCTGGTGGACCTGCGAGTGGTCGTCTACGACGGCAAGCACCACTCAGTGGACAGCAAGGAAATCGCCTTCGTCACCGCCGGCCGCCGCGCCCTGATCGCGGCCGTACGCGAGGCCCGGCCGCTAGTGCTGGAGCCCATCGTGCAAGTCGAGATCACCGTCCCCGAGCACAGCATCGGCGACATCACAGGCGATCTGGCCTCGCGCCGCGGCCAAGTCAACGGCACGCGCGCCGCCGTGCCAGGCAGTCTGATCGTGCAAGGGCTGGCGCCACTGGCCGAGCTCTCGAGCTACCAGTCGAGACTCAACGCGATGACGGCCGGCGAAGGCCGCTACACGCTGCTGCTGTCACATTACGAAGCTGTGCCGCCCAACACGCAGGCGACCCTGGTGGGGGCCTACAAGACGGGCGACGAGGCCGAATAGCCCGTGGCCAGGGGGCAGCGCACTGCCATCCTCCCTTCGGGCGCTGGAGGTGAAGAGCAATTTATCATTGCACCCCATGCCCAGCGCCCCCCGCGACGTCGCGCAGATCCGATTGGACAACGCGATGCGGCTGTTCGAAGAGTTCGTCAGCGCCACCGTCAAACATGCCGATGCAGCCACCTTGCGTGGCCTGGAGCGGCGTTTCGCCGAGAGACTTCAGATCCAGCCGAGCTACTGGAGCCAGATCAAGGGCCGTTCGCGCCAGATCGGCGAACGCCTCGCGCGCCAGTTCGAGCAACTCTGCCACAAGCCGCCGGGCTGGATGGACCTGGAGCACGGTCTGGCCGCAACGCCCGCGCCACTGACGTCCATGGCCGCCGCACTGGCGCCGGCCGCGGCTCCGACCGAGCCCTCCCCCAGCCTGCCCCACGATGACGACGAGCGCTTCATCATCGGCCTGGTGCTGACCTACTACCGCCGCCACCCGCAGCGCGCCCGCACGCGGCTGCTGGACCTGCTCGGCGAAGTGCTGACGCCCGAGCCCACAGGTGCCCCGCGCACGCCCCCAAAACCGGCCGCGCCCAGCCCGCAGGCCGAGTTGGACGAGTGGCGTCGACTGCAGGCCGGCATCGCCCCGCTAAAGCCCAAGAAGCGCTAAGTTCCAAACCGAGGACAGCGCACGCTGTCCGACGCGGGACAAAAGGCAGCCGGTCTGCATGCCCGTCAGCATCGGCCAGCACATCCACCGTTGGACGGCGCCAGCGCCCCATCTTAGGGGTGTTGGATAAAAACCGCTTGCGCAAGGGCAACGTTTGTTTATCATTTGCGCAAGTCGTGATGCAGAAGTCCCCTGGCATCGCGGCGAGGTCGCACACCCCAGCCCCTGACCGCCCGGCCCGCCTGTCTCGAGTGCAGGCCCCGGGCCCCAGAACCTTTTCGCGCAAAAGCCGGCCCATCTAGGTCGAGCCGCTGCATTGCCCGCCGTGCCGCGCATGGCATCCACCGGAGCACACCATGCCCCAGTTCACCTCCCCGCGTCCCATGCAGCTGAATCTGCGCAAGCCGCGCAACCCGCTCGTCGCACCGGCCTTGAAACGCCAGGCCGGCCGACACCAGAGCCCGCAGGACGCCCGTGCCCAACGCCAGCAGGCTCGCCTGGACCTGCGACGACTCCTGCGCGAACGCTTCCCCGACGACAGCCCCTGACCCAACCGCACCGTCCGCCCGTCATCCATGGTCGATCCATGTCATGAGGGCCGGCCGGCTGCCCAAGGAGACCCTCATGAGATTGATCGAGCTGAGCGGCCCCGATGCCGCCGACACCCATGCCGCCTGGGCCCGCCGCTGGGCTCGGGTGAAGCGCGCGGCGCGCGCCATCCGGCTGGTGTTCTCGCCCGCCTACCGGCGACGCCGCGCCCGCAACCACCTGGAGTTCTACGCCGAGGCCGGCGCGCCCGAAGGGGCGCTCTACGTCGACGGCAGGCTGACTGCGCAGCTGGAAGGCGTGCGCAGGCTGTGAACTGAGGCCGAAATGGGGGTCGCATGCGACGAGCATGCGGCCCCTCATCGTCCTAGCATCGGGGCATCATGCCCTCCCCCTTGCGCATCACCATTCCGTTGCCCAGCCTCGATGACTGGGTCGATGCCTTCGCCCGGGCGGAGATCCCTGTGCTTGCCGAGACGGCCGAGGCGCTGGAGCAGATGCGCGCGACAGAGGATGACGTTGACGCACACAGCCTGGGCGAGATGATGGCGACTGATCCGCTGATGACGCTGAAGGTGCTGGTGCATGCCAGCGAGCAGCGCCGCGGCCGCGACGCCGGGCTTCGGGCCGACGCCGAGACGGTGACTGCGGCCCTGGTGCTCACGGGCATCTCGCCCTTCTTCCGCGACTTCGGCCCGCAGCCGACGCTTGAGGCGTTGCTGGCAGACCACGAGGAGGCCCTGCTGGGTCTGTCACGCGTGATGCAGCGCGCCGAGCGGGCATCCCGCTACGCGCTTGGCTTCGCTGCCCATCGCGCCGACCCTGACGCCGCCATCATCCACAGCGCCGCGCTGCTCCACGACTTCGCCGAGATGCTGCTGTGGGTGCACGCTCCCGAACTGGCACTGAGGATCGCCGAGCTGCAAGAGGCCGACCGGCAACTTCGCAGCGCCGTCGCCCAGCGCCAGGTGCTGGGCATCGCGCTAGCCGACCTGGAGCAGGCGCTGATGCGGTACTGGCATCTGCCAGAACTGCTCACCCGGATCACCAGTGACAAGGACGGGCGCGACCCGCAGGTCCGCTGCGTCCAGCTCGCCGTGCGGCTGGCAAGGCATACGGCCCGGGGCTGGGACGACGCGGCCGTGCCGGACGACCTGCACGACATCGCCGACCTGCTCAATCTCGGCGAAGCTCACACCCTCAAGCTGCTTCACGAATTCGACTGACGCCGACGCCAGGCCAGAAGTCCCGCCAGCCCCAGCGTGCCCAGCACCGCGGTGCCCGGCTCCGGTACGGCCGCCGCCGTGAAGTTGGCGTTGTTGGGCGCGAAGTCCGAGATGGCCGCATTGCCCGCGAAGGCGCCATCGCGCGGCCAGAGGTTGAAGGTGTAGTCCAGCTTGTTCGTGAAGCCGGTACTTGGCAGCAGGCTGCCGCTGACGACTCCGGTGATGGTCCGGCCGCTGATCGTCACCGAGCCTGCCGGTAGCGCACCAGCGCCGGCCACCGTGCCGGTACCGTCCGGCCGCAGGATGACGACGCGGTCGAAACGCACGCCATTCAGGCCCAGACTGCTGAAGCCGGTCGTGCCCGCGCCGCGATTGACTCCCCAGACGTAGAAGCCCGTGGCTGTGCTTCCGACATTGCCATCCATCGTGGCGGTCAGCGTGAAGAGATCGGTGGAGGCGTTGTAGAAGACGCTGGCGCTCAGCACGTCGAGGTCGGCGCTGGCGCTGCTGCCGGCAAAGGTGGCGAGAAAGTCGCCCCTCGGGTCGGTGATGCCGTCCAGCGCCTGGCTGGCCAGCGGAAGGCCCAGCAGGGCGAGGGCGGCTAAGGTCATGACAAGAAGGCGCATGGGGACTCCTGAGAGGCGTTCATTGGCGGGGCCGATACGCCCCACCCAGGTGGACGGCCGTCATGGCACGCTATTCCCCGCATCCCTAGAACTTCGGTCGCCGGGCTTCCTGGGACATCAACTGGCGCAGCCTCTCGCGGCCGCGCGACAGGCGCGACATGACCGTGCCCGCCGGGATGCCCAACGCCTGCGCGACTTCGGCGTAGGCCATGCCGTCCAGCGCGACGAGGAGCAGCACGTCGCGCTGCTCCCGAGGCAACGCGAGCAAGGCGCGCTGCAGATCGCGTAGCGCAAGCCGTTCGGCCTGCGCGGCAGCGACCGGGATCTCCGGCGCCTGCCCGTCCAGGTCCACGGTCTCAAGGCGCCCGCGCCGCAGCGCGTCGACATGCAGGTTGTGCATGATGCTGAACAGCCAAGTGCGCATGTCGCCCACGCCCTGCCAGTGCCCCACGCGCGACCAAGCGCGCTCCAGCGTGTCCTGAACCAGATCGTCGGCGTCCTCCCTGTTGCGCCGCAGCACCCGTGCGTAGCGGCGCAGCCGCGGCAGCCAGCCGAGCACCTGCACGGGGTCAGGGCGGGATGGGATGGGATCGAGCGTCGCCATGGCCGGTGGATTCCACCTCCCGTCGGCCCGGTTCAAGCCGGGCGCGGCCCGCTCAAACCGGCACGGCAGTCGTGTTCTTCAACCGCTCCAGCACGAAGCTCGTCTTGCAGTCCTGCACGCTCGGATGCATCAGCAGCGTGTCGCTGATGAAGCGCGCGTAGTGCTGCATGTCCTGCACCAGCACCCGCAGCAGATAGTCCATCTCGCCGGTCAGCGCAGCGCATTCGACGACCTCGGGCCAGGTCTGCACCGCAGCGCGGAACAGGTCACGCGGGTTGCGCAACGGGTTGTCGGTCTGCTTTTCCAGCCTGACGTTGATGTAGGCCGTCAGCCTCAGGCCTACGCGCTCAGGTGGCACCAGTGCCACATAGGCCGCGACGACACCCGCCTCCTCCAGCCGGCGCACGCGGCGCAGCACTGCCGACGAGGACAGGCCGGCCTCGCCGGCCAGCGCGTCGTAGGTAACCCGGCCATCCTGCTGCAGCGCCCGGAGGATGCGGCGATCTATGGCGTCGAGCTCCAAAGAAGCTTCCATCGGGCACATTTTGCAGCATTCCAGCTTCACCAAGGAATATTGCGCCGCATATTGCATGAAACCTGCGCAACACGCGCCGGAGAATTTCCTGCTTAAGACATTTCCTGACGAGGCAGACATGGCCAAGTTCACTCCCTGGGACAACCCCATGGGCACCGACGGCTTCGAGTTCATCGAGTTCGCCGCGCCGGATCCGGCCGCGCTCGGCAAGCTGTTCGAGACCATGGGGTTCGCCGCCGTGGCGCGCCACCGCCACAAGAACGTGACGCTGTACCGTCAAGGCGGCGTCAACTTCATCATCAACGCCGAGACCGACTCCTTCGCCCAGCGCTTCGCGCGCCTGCATGGCCCGTCGATCTGCGCCATCGCGTTCCGCGTGCAGGATGCAGCGCATGCCTACCAGCGGGCCCTGGAGCTGGGCGCCTGGGGCTTCGACAACAAGGCCGGTCCCATGGAGCTGAACATTCCAGCCATCAAGGGCATCGGCGACTCCCTCATCTACTTCGTCGACCGCTGGCAGGGCAAGAGCGGCGCCAAGGCCGGGGCCATAGGCAACATCTCCATCTACGACGTGGATTTCGTGCCGCTGCTGGACGCGGCCGGCCAGCCGGTGGACCCCAACCCCGCGGGCCACGGCCTGACCGAGATCGACCACTTGACACACAACGTCTTCCGCGGCCGCATGAAGGAATGGTCGGAGTTCTATGAGCGCTTCTTCAACTTCCGCGAGGTGCGCTACTTCGACATCGAGGGCAAGCTGACCGGCCTGAAGAGCAAGGCGATGACCAGTCCCTGCGGCAAGATCCGCATCCCCATCAACGAGAGCTCCGACGACAAGAGCCAGATCGCCGAGTACCTGGACCTGTACCACGGCGAAGGCATCCAGCACGTGGCGCTGGGCACGACCGACATCTACGGCACGGTCGAAGGCATGAAGAACGGCGGCGTGGTGTTCCAGGACACCATCGACACCTACTTCGACCTCATCGACAAGCGCTTGCCTAACCACGGCGAGAATGTCGACGAGCTGCGCCGCCTGCGCATCCTGATCGATGGCGCCACCCATCTCGGCGTGGACAACGAGCTGCTGCTGCAGATCTTCACCAAGGAAGTGATTGGCCCGATCTTCTTCGAGCTGATCCAGCGCAAGGGCAACGAAGGCTTCGGCGAGGGCAACTTCAAGGCCCTGTTCGAGAGCATCGAGCTGGATCAGATCCGCCGCGGCGTGCTGAAGGACGAGTCGGCCAAGGTCGTTTGAAGACACCGCCAAGCCTGGCCAGAGTGGACCAGGCCCATGTGGCCCACGCTGTCAACGCGGTGCGCCCGCGCACCGCTCAGTATGGCGGTCTCCGCCGGATTGACGACCTGGTCGCAGGGCGTCCAGAAACAGTCGAGATCCGGCAGGCCGGGGAGGTCCGCCAGCCAGGCACTGCCCTGGCGCATCTGAGCAGCGTTGACGCCCATGCCCAGTGCCGCCATACGCGTACCCTGGTGGGGGGAGCCCAGCGTGATCGCCCGCGGCGCTTCGTCGTGCCCGTCCCCGTAGCGGCGCCACCAAGCCCTCAGCGCCAGCCCGCCCATGCTGTGCGCGCATAGCACGGGCATGCGTCCCGTGAGGGCCTTGAGCCGGCGCACGCCGGCTTCGATCTCATCGGCGTAAGCGTCGATGCTGCCGAAGGCGGGCTCCAGCGATGGCGCCACGAAAGCGATACCCAGCCTGCGCAGTCGCCTCATCCAGCCGTTCCAGCGCCCGCGGTTGCAGGAGAAGCCGTGTACCAGCAGCACGCCAACCCGCGCGCCCGCCGGCAGATGGTCGGGTTCAGCCCATTCGCGCCAGGGCTGCCGCCACGAGAACGCCAGCTCGCTGGCGATGGCCTCTCCCCCCCAGGCCCGCAGCAACTGACCCCAGCCCGGCGCCGGCCGGTTTACCCATCGCAGCTGCACGAAGCCGAAAGCCAGCACAAGGCTCTGCAGACACAGCGTCAGCAGCCCCCAGCCCCATCCAGCCAGCCAGCCCACCGCCAGCGCCAGCGCCAGACGCAGCACCATCCAGATCCTCTGCAGCCTCCCGTTCATCGGCCCAGTCTAAGCGGGCAGAATCGCCAGCGCCCCATGGATGAACTGAGCGCCGAATCCCTGCTGAAGGAACTGCGAGCCGTCGATGCCGAACGCGCCCGCCGTGCCGCCGACCCCGAGCTCGACGCGCGCGTCCAGGCCCTGAAGGCCTACCAGCAGCGCCGCTTCGCCGATACCTACGCCGACCTGCTGGCCCACCCGCGCTACGAGGCCGCGACGCGCTTCTTCCTGCACGAGCTCTACGGCCCTGACGACTACCGCCAGCGGGACGCCCAGTTCGCCCGAGTCATCCCGACGCTGACGCGCCTGTTCCCTGACGAAGTCGTCGACACCGTGGCCAGGCTGGCCAGGCTGCATGCCTTGTCAGAGCACCTGGACACACGCATGGCCGACCACCTGCTGTCGCCCGATATCACGCCAGCCGAATACGCCATCGCCTGGCGCGCGTGCGGGGAGCCTGCCTCGCGCCAGCGCCAGATCGACCTGACGATGGCGGTGGGCCAGTCGCTGGACCGGCTAACGGCGAAACCGCTGCTGCGCCAGACGCTGCGGCTGATGCGGGGGCCGGCGCAGGTGGCGGGGCTGGGCACGCTGCAGGCCTTCCTAGAAAGCGGCTTCGACACCTTCCGCGCGATGCGGGGCGCCGGAGAGTTCCTGGCCACAGTCAGGCAGCGCGAAGAGGCGCTGGCCCGCACCTTGTTCAATGGCGGCTGAGAGCTGTTGTCGCCGCGGCGACGTAGGGCAAGTCCCCTAGGCGAGGGACACGAGGCAACCCAAGATCAGAGACCTTCTCCCGCCGAGGTCTGCCGATGACTGCCGCCGTTGCCGCCCTTGATGACGCCCACGTCCTGAGCTCACGCGACAAGCCCTGGCTGGCCAGTTACCCGGCCGGCGTGCCGGCGCAGATCGACAGCCGCATCCATGGCTCGCTGGTGGACCTGCTGAACGAGGCCTTCCGCCAGCATGCCCAGCGCGACGCGGCAATCTGCATGGGCCAACGCATGCGTTTCGCCGAGATCGACCAGCTGTCCACCCAGCTCGGCGCCTGGCTGCAGGCTCAAGGGCTCAAGCAGGGCGACCGCGTGGCCATCATGATGCCCAACCTCCTGCAGTACCCGGTGGCCATCGCAGCCATCCTGCGCGCGGGGTTCGTCGTCGTGAACGTGAACCCGCTGTACACGCCGCGTGAGCTGGAGCATCAGTTGAAGGACTCCGGCGCCCGCGCCATCGTCGTGCTGGAGAACTTCGCCCACACGCTGTCGGAGGTCATCGCTGCAACCGACGTGCGCCATGTAGTGCTGGCGTCCATGGGCGACCTGTTGAACTGGTGGAAGGGCCCGCTGATCAACTTTGCCGTGCGCCACGTGAAGAAGATGGTGCCGGAGTTCCGCCTGCCGGCAGGCGACGGCCGCACCGTCGTGCGCTTCAACGAAGCGCTGAGCCACGGCGACCGCCTGCGCCTGAAGAAGCCCGAGCTTGGGCCTGACGATGTCGCCTTCCTGCAATACACCGGCGGCACGACCGGCGTGTCCAAGGGCGCCACGCTGCTGCATCGCAACATCGTCGCCAACATCCTGCAGGTCGAGGCATGGTTCCAGCCCATGCTGGCCAAGGTACCCGGCTATGCGGACGGCAACGTGCAGTTCACCAATGTCTGTGCGCTGCCGCTGTACCACATCTTCGCGCTGACGGCCTGCTTCATGCTCGGCGCGCGCATGGGCCACCTGAACATCCTGATACCCAATCCGCGTGACATCCCCGGCTTCATCGAGACACTGCGCGGCCACAGGATCCATATATTCCCGGCCGTCAACACCCTTTTCAACGCGCTGGCCAACGAGCCCGGCTTCTCGCGGCTGGATTTTTCCGAGCTGGTCATCTCCAACGGCGGAGGCATGGCCGTGCAGCAGGCCACGGCCGAGAAGTGGCTCAAGGTCACCGGCTGCCCAGTCGTGGAGGGCTACGGCCTGTCCGAGACCTCGCCGGCCGCCACCATCAACCCGCTGGACCAGCGCGCCTTCAACGGCAGCATCGGCCTGCCCATCCCATCCACCGAGATCGCCATCCGCGACGACGATGGCCGGGACGTCCCCCTCGGCGAGCGCGGCGAGATCTGCATCCGCGGCCCGCAAGTCATGGCCGGCTACTGGAAGCGCCCTGACGAGACAGCCAACGTGATGGACGCCGACGGTTTCTTCAAAAGTGGCGACATCGGCATCATGGACGAACGAGGCTATGTGCGTATCGTCGACCGCAAGAAGGACATGATCCTGGTCAGCGGCTTCAACGTCTATCCCACGGAGATCGAGCAGGTCGTCAACCTGTACCCCGGCGTACTGGAGTGCGCTGCGGTGGGCGTGCCGGATGCCAAGTCCGGTGAAGCCGTCAAGCTCTTCGTCGTCAAGAGCGACCCGGCACTGGCCGAGGAAGACCTGACCAGCTATTGCAGCCAGCAGCTGACAGCCTACAAGCGCCCTCGCTTCATCGAGTTCCGCGACGAACTGCCCAAGAGCAACGTCGGCAAGATCCTGCGCCGCGAACTCAGGACCAACACCGCCTGAGTTCCTGCAGGCGCCGCCAGGGGCCTTGGCGGCGCGACCTTGAAGGGGCGGTCAGCGCGCAGGGACGGGTTTAGAACGGATTGTTCCGCGCCCGGCTCAGATACATCGTGCCGATGCGGCTCTGCGCACTGGGGCCCAGCAACGTATCACCGGCCCACAGCCACTGCGAGGCGTTGGCGTCGACTTGCAGCGTACTCGTCGTGCAGTCCTGAGGAGCGACATCGGCACGGCAGGCCGCATGCGTCACGTCGGTATAGCCGAAGGCGGACGGGAAGCGCGCGATCTGCTGAATGGTTTCATCCGTCAGCACCAGACCGATCAGCCGGCCGTCGTTCAACAGGTTCAGTCGCAGCGCGGTGTTGAAGGCCGTGCTCAGATCGTCCAGGAAAATGGCGCGATCGATGTCCGTCTGCTGCTCCTTCTCCTTCTGGCCGAAGGGCGTCAGGCCCACGTCGAAGATCGTGCTCACCACCACGCGGCCGTTGGCGTTGGCGATGCGGTTGACCTGGTCGGCCAGCAGCTTCCCGCGGGCCTTGGCCTCGCCGAGCAGCGATTCGCGGCTCTGCAGCGGGAACTGGCGGTAGAGCTCCACGATGTCATTGACACCCACCATGATGGTCACCAGATCCTTGGGACCAAAGCGGTCGTTGGACAGGTGCTGGTCGATCTTGTCTCGCACGTCGGCGACCTTGACGCCGGCAGCGGCGTACATGATGCCCTGTGGCAGCGCGACGAAGTCGCTGTTGCATTGCGGATAGACGAAGTTGAAGCCACTGGCCACAACCTGGCTCCAGACCGGGTTGAGCCTGCAGTCCGGAAGCTGGGTGTCGGTGCTCAGGCCGTTGATCGTGTACTTCTTGCCGGTCTGCAGGATGGCGGCGCTGTCGTCGCCGAAGGTGATGATGCGGGTCGGCGCGAACGGGTCGATCTGCTCGGTGCTGCCGCCGCCGCAGCCGGCGACCAGCGCGGCCACGCTTACCGTGGCCAGGGCCAGGCCGCGCTTCAATTTCTGGGAGACAACACGTTGCATGACGATGAACTCAGGGCAGGAAAACTCAATCGTTGAAGGCAGCTGCGGCCCGGCTGAGCCGGTCCCGGACGCCATCCCAGGCCGGGTCGCGCGGAGGCGCCTCGACCCAGATCTCGCGGGCGCCGGCCGCATCCATGGCCCGCAGCACCGCAAACAGTTCGTGGGCCGACGCCGCCGGGTCGGCCGGCATGGCCTGCCAGCGCCACGCCGGCAACTGGGCGCGTGAATATACCGCCACCCCTTCCAGGCTTCCGCTGGCGACAGCTGTGGCAAAACGTAAAGCCAGATGCTCGGCGTCCAGCAAGCGCACGCGGGCACTGGGCGCATAGTGGGCTGCCAGCGTTCCCGAGGCCTTGGGCGCGGCGGCGTCCGGCTCGTGCAGCGCCTCGCCCAGCACGGCCTCGATGCGTGCGCGGCCGACCAGTCCCGGGCGCAGCAGTGCCGGCCTCGCGCGGCTGCAGTCCACGATGCTGGACTCGATGCCCACCTCGCAGGCCCCCCCATCCAGCACCATCAGCCCGGTGCCGAACTCCTCGACGACATGGCGGGCCAGCGTCGGGCTGACACGGCCGAAGCGATTGGCGCTGGGTGCGGCCACGCCGTCGACGCCCAGCACGCGCGCAGCGGCCAGTACCGCACGAGCGACCGGGTGGGCTGGCGAGCGCAGCGCCACCGTCGCATGGCCGCCGGCCGCAGCCTCGGCCATGCCGGGTCGGCGCGGCACGATGACTGTCAGCGGCCCCGGCCAGAAGGCCTCCATCAACCGGCGCGCCGTGGCGGGCAGGTGGTCGGCGAAGGACTCGGCGCTGGCTTCGTCCAGCACATGCACGATGAGCGGGTGGTCGCTGGGCCTGCCCTTGGCGGCAAAGATCTTGGCAACCGCGGCGTCACGGTCCGCCCGCGCGGCCAGGCCGTAGACGGTCTCGGTCGGCAGGCCGAGCAGCTCGCCGTCCGCCAGCCGCTGCGCGGCAGCCTGGATGGCCGCGGGATCGTTGCCGGGCAGAAGCAGCATCAGAACGAGGTGGGCAGGCCCAGGATGGCAGCTGCCTCGGCCGCGACCAGCCGCGCCGCCTGCGGCGTCTCAGCGGTGATGTTCAGGTGCCCCATCTTGCGGCCGTGACGGGCCTCGGCCTTGCCGTACAGGTGCAGGTGAGTGCCAGGCAGGGCCAGCACGCGGTCCCAGGCGGGCGGCGTCGGCCCCCCGTCATCGTTGAACCAGAGGTCGCCCAGCAGGTTGAGCATGACGCTGGCCGAATGCTGGCGTGGCTGAGGCAACGGCAGGCCGGCCAGGGCACGCACCTGCAGCTCGAACTGCGACACGTCGGCACCATTCATCGTCCAGTGGCCAGAGTTGTGCGGGCGCGGTGCCATCTCGTTGACAACCAGGCGACCATCCTCCAGCCAGAAGAACTCGATGCACAGCACGCCGACATAGCCCAGGGCATCGGCCACCTGCCGGGCGGCGGCGACGGCCTGGCCCTGCACCTCGGCCGGCACGGCGGGCGCGGGCACCTCGGTAACGGCGAGGATGCCTGCACGGTGCAGGTTCTGCTGCACGGGGAAGTTGACGAGCAGCCCGTCCGCGCCGCGCGCGACAAGCACGCTCAGCTCGGCCTTCAGCGGTAGCAGCTGCTCAAGCACGCAGGGCACCCGCTTGAGCCGGCCCCAGGCCTCGGCAAGCTCAGCAGCCGTCGATACGCGCACCTGGCCCTTGCCGTCATAGCCCATGCGGCTGGTCTTCAAGATACCCGGCAGCAGGGCCGGATCCACTGCCGCCAGCTCGATGTCATTCGTGATCACTGCGTGCGGCGCACAGGGGACGCCGGCCGCCTCGAAATGGGCCTTCTCGACCGCGCGGTCCTGGCAGACGGCCACGGCAGCAGCGGCAGGCGCCACGACACGCATGCCGGCAAGCGTCTCCAGCGCGACGGCGGGCACGTTCTCGAACTCGGTCGTGATCGCATCGCAGTCACGAGCCATCTGGGCCAGGCCCACCGGGTCCAGGTAGTCGGCCTTCACATGCTTCTCGGCCACGGCGCCAGCCGGGCTGATGGCGTCCGGGTCCAGCACGATGCAGCGATAGCCCAGCGCCTGGGCGGCATGGACAAACATGCGACCCAACTGGCCACCGCCGAGGACACCCAGCGTTGCGGCACCAGGGAGCAGCGCCGTCATCCGTGCAGCTCCGCGGTCATGGCCTGCGCGGCGGCCGTCTGGCGGGCACGGAACGCGTTGAGCCTGTCCAGCAGCACCGCATCGCCCGTGGCCAGCATCGCAACAGCGAAGAGCGCCGCATTGGCCGCACCGGCATTGCCGATGGCGAAGGTCGCGACCGGGATGCCCTTGGGCATCTGCACGATGGAATGCAGCGAGTCGACGCCCTGAAGATGGCGGCTGGCCACCGGCACGCCCAGCACCGGCACCGTGGTCTTCGCTGCCAGCATGCCCGGCAGGTGGGCCGCGCCGCCGGCGCCGGCGATGACGGCTTTCAGGCCCCGGCCGGCGGCGGCCTCGGCATAGGCGAACATTTCGTCCGGCATGCGGTGGGCCGACACCACCCGGGCCTCGAACGCGACACCGAACTCGGTCAGAATCTCGGCCGCCTGCTTCATCGTCTCCCAGTCACTGCTGGAGCCCATGACGATGCCGATGACGGCGTCCGGGTTCTGGGGGGCTGGGGTGGACAAGGTCGCGCTCCGGGGCTCAGAAAAGCCTTGAATTGTAGGTGGCGCGTCCACAACTGCCCTCAGCCATGATTGACATCACCCTCCAGAACTTCGAAGCCGAACTCATCCACGCCTCCCAGCAGTGCCCCGTGCTGCTGGATATCTGGGCGCCCTGGTGCGGTCCCTGCCGCACGCTGGGCCCCATCCTGGAGAAGCTGGAGACCACCTACGCCGGCCGCTTCAAGCTGGCCAAGCTCAACAGCGACGAGGTGCCGGAGATCGCCACGCAGCTCAGCCAGATGTTCGGCGTGCGCTCCATCCCGTTCTGCGTGATGTTCGTCGACGGCCAGCCAGTGGACGGCTTCGTCGGCGCCCTGCCAGAGGCGCAGATCCGCGAGTTCCTGGACAAGCATGTGCCTCCCGGCGAGCAGTTGGAGGCCGAGGCCGACCTGGCTGACGCCCAGGACCTGCTCGCCGACGGGGACCTGGAAGCTGCGCTGGGCAAGCTCGCCCATGCCGTGGAGACCGACCCGGGCAACGATACGGCCCGCTTCGACTACGTCAAGGCCCTGCTGGAGCTTGGGCTGGTGCAAGACGCCCGAGCCGCCTTCGCTCCGGTGGCCACCAAGGCGGCCGATACGCTGACGCCCTCGCCCCGCCTGGCCGCGCTGGCCATCTGGCTGGCGGCCTTCGAAGCCGGCGGCGACCCGGCCGCGCTGCAGGAGTCCATCGCCGCCAACAAGCGCGACTTCGATGCCCGCTTCGCGCTGGCCCAGCACCATCTCGCCCAGCAGCGCTTCACCGAGGCCATGGACGAGCTGCTGGAAATCATCATGCGTGACAAGGCCTGGAACGGCGAGGCCGCACGCAAGGCCTATGTGGCCATCCTGGAACTGCTGACCAAGCCCGCGCCCAAGCCGGCGGCCGAAGCCAAGAGCGGTACGCTGGAGCTGGCCGGCAAGGCTGCCATCGTGCAGACCGATCCGCTGATCGACCAGTACCGCCGCAAGCTGTCGATGGCGCTGTTCTGACGCCTGCCCCCAGCGCGACCGTTCAGGACGCTCAGGGCGCGCCGATCCGGCTGCTGCGGATCTCCCGCAGCTTCACGCACTCGGGATCGTTCTGGTAGATGGGTTTCTCGCACTGCCGGTCGATGCACCAGGCACGGGCGAACAGCACGCGCTTACCGCAGGCCTCGCTGGCCGTCTTGGGTTCGTTCGAGGCTGGCGCGGCCGCAGAGGCGGGCACGGCTTTGGCCGGCAACGTCCCGGCCGTGGCGGCAGCCGCCGGCTCGGACGGGGCGGATACGGGGCTGCGCTGCGCGGGGCGGAAGTCGCCGGCCTTCTCTGTGAGGACGGGTTTGGGCGCCGCGTCGCGGCGCGGCGGCACAGATGCGGGCGCTGGCACTGGCCGGGCAGGCGCGGCCGCCAGCGAAGCGGGCGCGGATGGCGTCGCCACGGGCTGCGGGGTCGGAATGCTGGCTGGCGGTTCGTGCCGGGGCGCGAGCATGGCCGCCGAGGCTGCCGGTTCGGCGGGCGTGCCCTCGGGCTGGGGCGGGTTGCCGCGCAACTGCATGACGAAGAGACCGAGCAGCAGCAGCGCGACGACACCGCCACCCGCCACGGCCACCCTCGGCCAGGAGCGCTGGCTGGTGGATGCCGGCGGACTGCGCACAGGGGCCGGGGGCGGCGCCCCCTTGCGCGGCGGCATGACGACGGTCGCAGCGGGATCGTTCGGCTGCGACGGCGTACCCAGCACGCTGTCGGCGAACTCGATATCCAGCGGCGCGGTCCGCTGCAGCGCCGGCTGGGCTGGAGGCACTTCGGCACGGCCGTCGAGCACCTCCCGCCAGGCCGCCACGCTATGCGGCCGCTGGTGGGGCGGCACGCGCAACGCCCAGTCCAGGCCGGCAAGGAACTCCTTCGAATAGCCAGGGACGGCCAGCGGCGTGAGCTCGTCGCCCATGGCCCGGGCCGTGGCCGGTGGCGGCGGTCGGCCGGTAAGCAGCTCGTGCATGGCGGCTGCCAGCGCGTAGAAGTCGGTCCAGGGGCCTTGGCGCAGCGACGTGGCCTCGGCGTATTGCTCGATGGGCGCGAAACTGGGCTTGAGAATGGCCGTGAAGACCTGTGTGCGGTCGCTGATGGCCTGGCGGGCGGCACCGAAATCCAGCAGGATGGGTGGGCTGCCGTCAGCAGGGAGGAAGATGTTGTCGGGCGCGACGTCGCGGTGCCAGACCTGCTGGGCATGCAAGGTTTCCAGGCCGTCGAGGACGGCGTCGAAGATGCGCCGGACCCAAGCCTCGGGCGGCGGCGTCGGGCGTGTCTTGCGGGCCTCGCGCAGGTTCTGGCCGACAAGGCGGGGCATGGCCATGTAGGCCGTGCCGTTGGCCTCCCAGAAGCGGTAGACCTTGAGCAGCGACGGGTGGTCGAAGCGGGCCAGCAGCTTGGCCTCATTGACGAAGCTTCGGCGGCCAAGCTCGAAAGTCTCCTTCATAGACACCGAACGCACCGACACCTGGGAGCGCCCATCGCGTGACGCGAACTGGCTGGGCATGTATTCCTTGATCGCGACCTCGCGCTCAAGGGAATGGTCGCGCGCCAGGTAAACGATGCCGAAGCCGCCGACGCCCAGCGTGCCGAGGATCTCCAATTCGCCGAACCGCGTGCCGACGGGCAAGGCGTTGATGGCCTCGTGGTCGTGCGCGTCGCTGCTCACGGACGCGCCTTTCGCACTACGTGCGGCGCCGCCATGTGGGATCGAGCCCCGTGGGGCGGCCATGCGTTGCTCATAGGCCGGCGAGGGTAACGCAGCCAGGCCACACGGGCAGCCCGGAAAAAGCCCGGTCAGCGTGGCGGAGTGCCCATTCCTGCCGTACTCAGCCGCCCGGCCCAGAGGTGGCGCTGGTCAGCGTCCTGGCCCCAAGCCTCCTGAGCGGCGTCACCATGGCGGGCCGCCAGGCCGTCCTCGTGCAGCCGGGCATAGACCTGGGCGAGCCGGGCGTGCAGCGCGGCTCGCTCGTCGATGTCGCAGTGGGGCGAGTCCTCGGCCAACACCTCCACCGCGGCCTGGTCGGCGAGCGCTCGCGCGCGCGAGGCCTCGCCAGTGTTGGCCCAGCACCATGCCAGGTCGGCCAGCAGGCTGCCACCGGTGCGGGCCAGGCCAGCACCCACGGCCTCGGGCAAGTGCGCTTCCAGCAACGCAGCGGCGGCCGTGAAATCCCCCTGCACAGTCAGCAGTTGGGCACGCAGCAGCGGCGTCAGGTCGGCTCGGGCCGAACCACCCACGGCGTCGTCGAAATGGCCGATGGAATCCACGCCCAGTAGCACAGCCGGCGCCTCACCGGGCTCACCAGCCAGCGCCGCATGGCGGATGCGCAGCGCGCGCATCTGCATCTGGTTGTAGAGCAGGGCGGCGAGGCCGGCATCGTCACCATCCGCGCTGGCGGCGCGGCGACCCCAGGCATACCAGGCGGACGCGGCGGCCTCGTCCTGGGCAAGGTCCCAGGCCATGCCCAGGGCCGAGGCGACGCGGCAGGCTGCGGCGTTGTCCGCCGGCGCGGCCAGCACGGCGGCCGCATGGGCGACGAGGAGGTCGATGTCACGGTCGACGAAGGCCATCTGCGCCAGCCAGGCGTCGCATAGCGCCTTCAGCGTGGTCAGGCCGCCGGCCTGAGCCATCACCAGGGCTCGGCGCACACGCTCACGGGCCCCGCCACCGAAGGCGCCGAAATAAGCCGTCAGGCCTTCGGCCAGATGCAGCCAGGCGGCCAGATCGACCCGTGGATGGGCCAGCGCCCGGACCTGCAACCGGCTGAGCTCCTCGCGGGCCTCGGCCTCGCGGCCATGGCGCAGCCACAGGATGGCGCGCTGGACCTGCAGCACGGCGGCGCGCGCCGGCATCGCAGCGGCGGAAGCGATCTCGGCGTCAAGACGCTGCGCCAGCCGACTGCGAAGCCTGACGCTCACGGACGCGCCCTTCGCACTACGCCCTGCCCGGCCGACGTCACCGCCAGGTACTTGCCAGCCATGCAATGCCCGCAGGGGTCTTGCAGGTCCGGGCTCACTCCCGTCCGGCGAAAGCAAGCTTGCTGGATATGCCCCCGCACGGCGCTCATGCGGTCAGCCGCTGCAGGGCCTCTTCATACTTCTGCACGGTGTTGGCGATGACTTCGGCGGGCAGCGCTGGCGCAGGAGCCTTCTTGCCCCAGGGCTGACCGTCGATACGCACTGCTTCCAGCCAGTCGCGCACGAACTGCTTGTCGTAGCTCGGCGGGTTGCTGCCGGGCGCATAGCTCTCGACTGGCCAATAGCGCGAGGAGTCGGGCGTCAGCACCTCGTCCATCAACGTCAGCGTGCCGTCTGCATCCAGGCCGAACTCGAATTTGGTGTCGGCAATGATGATGCCCTTGGTCAGCGCGAAGTCGGCGGCGCGCCGGTAGAGCTGGATGGAGATGTCGCGCACGCGTGTGGCCAGTTCAATGCCGATGATGCCGGCAGCCTGCTCGAACGAGATGTTCTCGTCGTGGTCGCCCATCTCGGCCTTGGTAGCCGGAGTGAAGATGGGAGCGGGCAGCTTGTCGGCATTGCGCAGGCCAGCCGGCAACGCAACGCCGCACACACTCTGCGTCTTCTGGTACTCGGCCCAGCCGCTGCCGGCCAGGTAGCCGCGCACGACGGCCTCGATGGGCAGGGGCTTGAGGCGCTTGACCAGCATGGCACGGTCGCGGATCTGCTCGCGCTCCTCGCCTGTGACGACGGACAGCGGATCTTCACCGGTCAGGTGGTTGGGCACGATGCCGTCGAGCTTGTCGAACCAGAACAGCGCCATCTTCGTCAGCAACGCGCCCTTCCCCGGGATGGGCTCGCCCATGATGACGTCGAAGGCCGACAACCGATCACTGGCGATCATCAGGATCCGATGCTCGCCGACGGCGTAGTTCTCGCGCACCTTGCCGCGGCCGAGCAGCGGGAGGGACTTCAGGCTGGATTCGTAGAGAGCTTGGGGCATGGCGGCGGCTTCAGGGAGAAGGCCGGGATTTTAGGTGCCGAGGTAGGCCCGAACCGTGGCGGCAAAGCTGTACACGTCGATGGGCTTGCTCAGATAGCCGTCGCAGCCGGCAGCACGGAAGCGCTCTTCGTCGCCCTGCATGGCATAGGCTGTAAAGGCGATGACGGGCAGATCGGCGAGGTCGGGCGTGGACTTGATGGCACGCACGAGGCTGAGACCGTCCGCGCCGGGCAGCTGAATGTCCACTAGCGCGATGTCGGGCCGGCATGCTCGCAGCCGGGCCCAGGCCTCGTCCACGTGCAGGGCACGATCGACAACGAAGCCGTCGGCCTCGAGCACGTACTGGGCCAACTCGAGATTGAGTTCGTTGTCGTCGACGACGAGAACACGTTCTCCGGCCATGTTCAGCTCCCGGGGCGGCGGCGGCCGCGGCGTTCCTGGCGGGCGGCGCGCAGCAGGGCATCGCGCACCTCGGCCAGGGGTTGGGCACGGCCCGGCTGGGCGCTGCCCGCAATGACGCTGGCCGAACGCGCCAGCGCCTCGATTTCCTCGACTCCCAATGCCAGCGCCGTCCAGACGATGACGGGCAGTTCGACCCACCGCGGGTCGGAGCGCAGCTCGTGCAGCACCTGGAAGCCGTCGACACCCGGCATCATCAGGTCGAGTACGACGACCGCGGGTTGCAGCGTCTGCAGGCGCTGCAAGGCCTCTACGCCGCCGGTCACCGCGACGGCCTCTACGCCCGCAGCCTGCAGCGCGGCGCACATCAGGTCGCGCGACAAGGCCTCGTCATCGACGACCAGCACGGGCCGGCCCGGGCCGAGGCGTTCGCGCAGCGGCACCAGGGCGCGCGCCAGCGCGGGCCGACGCAGTGGTTTGGCCAGCACGTCGGAAACCGGGAAGGCGACGCCTGCGCCGGTGGCGGGCGTCAACGCCAGCGCCTTCACCGACGCATGCATGGACGGCCCGCCGCTGCGCAGCGCAGCCAGCAGGCCCAGCCCCGGTGAATCTGGCAGGCCGAGGTCGATGGCCAGCTCCGTGTAGCGGCGCACGCGCGCCAGGCGCAGCACCTCGGCCGCCGTGGCCGCGGTGTCGGCCGCCACACCGGCCTGCGACAGCTCACGTGCGACGCCGTCGCGCAGTGGATGGTCTCGCAGCGCCACCAACTGCTGGTGGGCCGGCCGAGGCGCCTGGCCCTCATCATCGACCGGTTGACGCGGTAGCACGGCATAGAAGCGGCTGCCCTGGCCGGGCTGGCTGTAGACGCCGACACGCCCACCCTGGGCCTCAACGAGCCGGCGCGTCAGCGCCAGGCCCAGGCCGGTGCCCTGGTGCTGCTTGGCCAGGCCGTCGTCGAGCTGCTGGAACTCGACGAAGAGCTGCCCGACCCGCTCAGGCGGGATGCCGATGCCGCTGTCCTCGACCTCCAGCCGCCACAGCCTCGGCCCCTCGCCCACCATTCGCAGCTCGACCCAGCCCCCGGCGGGCGTGAACTTGATGGCGTTGGACAAGTAGTTCAGCAGTACCTGCCTGAGCCGCGCGGCGTCCAGCACCAGGTCATGCAACTCGGGCGCGATGGAGGACTTGAGGCTGAGCCCGCGCTGCTCCGCCAGCACGGCAACGGTGGCCATCACGTCGTCGACCAGGGCCGGCAGGTCGATGGCTGCGGGGTGGAAGTCGATCTTGCCGGCCTCGATCTTGGACAGGTCCAACACGTCGTTGATCATGCTCAGCAAGTGGCGGCCGCTGCTGGCTATGTGCTGCAGCCATTCGCGCTGACGCACCGGCTCAGGTGTCGGACCGTCCATGGTCAGCAAGTCGGAGAAGCCGATGATCGCATTCAGCGGTGTGCGCAGCTCGTGGGACATGTTGGCCAGGAACAGGCTCTTGAGCCGGCTCGACTCCTGGACGCGGCGGTTTTCGGCGGCAAGCCAGACGGCCTGTTGGCGAGCCTGCTCGGCGGTGCGCATCGCAGTCACGTCGGCAACGATGCCCACCAGGCGCGGCGCGCCGGCCTCGTCGCGCGCGACACGCGCATCCAGACGCAGCCAGTGGGAGCTGGCATCCGGCCAGACGACGCGGAACTCGGCGTGCCAGGGCAGTTGCCCCGTTCCGGTATCCAGCAGCGCATGGAGGCCGGCCTCCACCAGCGCACGGTCCTCGGCGTGAACGGCAGCCAGCAGCCGCGCGCGGTCCCAGGGACCAGCAGAATCGTCCAGGCCGAAGCACTGGTCATAGCGGCGCGAGCGGTGGATGACGCCGGTCTCCAGCTCCATCTCCCAGTCGCCGATGGCGGCGGACTCCAGAGCGAAGCGCAGCCGCGCCTCGCTCTGGCGTAGCGCGACCTCGATCTGACGCTGGTGAGTCAAGTCCCGCGCGGACTTGATGCCGCCGACGATGCGGCCGGCGGCGTCACGCAACGGCGAGACCTGGATCGACACCTCCACGCGACGGCCGTCCTTGGCCAGGCGCACCGTCCGCAGTGGCGGCAGTGCCTGCCCCTGGGCGATGCTGGCCAGAATGCGCGTCTCCTCGGCCTCGCGCTCCGGGGGCACCAGCATCTGCACGGGCTGGCCAACGGCCTCCGCGGCTGTGTAGCCGAACATCTGCTCGGCCGCTGCGTTCCAGTTCGTGATGCGCCCGTCCAGCGTCTTGACAACGATGGCGTCGGCTGACGATTCGACGACCGCGGCCAGGCGCCGCACCTCCGCCTCGGCCTCGGTGAGGCGGCCGACGTCGCGGAAGACGATGGCGACGCCGCGCGCACGGCCATCGGCATGGTGGGTCAGATCGGCATGGACCTCAACGGGGCGGGTGCTGCCGTCGCGGGATACACAAACGGCCTGGCGACGCAAGGCCGCGTCTGGCAGGCGCTGACGCACGACGTCGACCGGGTTGCGCCGGGCCAGCTCGGCTGGCATGCCTTCGCGCACGAAGACCTCCCAGATCGGACGGCCCAGCGCCTCGTCGGCCGGCCAGCCGGTAATGCGCTCAGCCACCGCGTTGATACGCGTGATACGCCCCTCCCCGTCGGTCGTGATGAAGCCGGCATCGATGGTCGACAGCGTGGCGGCCAGGCTCTGCTCGGCCTCCAGCCGGTGATCCTCTGCGCTGTGGCGGCGGTCCACCTCGCGACGCAGCGCCTCGTTGGCCACGCGCATCTCGTCCAACGACGGCACGGCCAGCAGCGTTGGCATCAACCGCCAGGCGACTGCCGCCGTCAGCACCGAGGCCAGGGCGGTGAAGACCTTGCCCGCAGCCTGCAACTGATAGTCGGGGCGCCAGATCGTCCAGACGTCCAGCACGTGGGTCACGCCGCAGGCGAAGATGAATACAGCGAACAGCGTCGCGATGCGCCCGAGGTTGACCTCAGGGCGCTGGCGCGCGTAACTGGCGATGACGAGCGGGATGGAGAAATAGGCCAGGGCAATCGACAGATCGGCGCCCACCATGCTCCAGAGCAGGCCCGGCGACCACTGAAAACAATAGCCGTGCGGCAGGAAGCCCGCGCGCGCGACGATCCCGGTCAGCTCGTCCATCTCATGCTCCCGGCCCCTGATAACAAAGGGTTACGCCGCGGCATTGTGGACCGGACGGTGCCAGGCGGCCATCCGCAAACGTGGCGTATTGCCGCGTTGCCGTCAGCGCGGGCCGAGGAGGTCGAACCCGATGTAGCGCGCCGTGAAGCGTGCGTGGCCTTCGCGCTCGAAGGCCATCGCGTCCCACTCGCCGGGCAGCAGGCGCGAAGAGAACTCGGGGCGAAAGCGATAGACCCAGGCGGCGACGCGCGCACCATCCTGCAGCCGCACCTCGACGCTCACGCGCTCGTACTCCTCGCCCTCGAAGGCGTCCAGCCGCGCCCAGGCCACCGCGTCAACGTTGCGGCAGAGCCGGCCAACCACGGCACCGCCGGGTGCGGGCCGCAGGCCGGGATAGTCCTGGCCGTGCACGGGATGACGGGCATGGTCGGCCAGCGAGGCCGTCTCGCCGACGAACTCGCGTCCGCAGACCCGGGCCATGATGTCGGCCCACATCAGTGAGCCATAGGTGAAGCAGTGAGCGGTCACTGGACCTTTTGCGCCAGTTCGCCACGCGCGTAGGCGCCAGCGATGTCGGCCAGCGTCCGGCCCTTGATCTTCGCGGCCTGGCCTTCGCAGCCGAACTCCAGGTAGCGCTGCTTGCAGACGGCCTTCGCGGCCTCACGGGCCGGCTTGAGCCACTCGCGGGCATCGAACTTGTCGGGGTTCTCGGCAAGGAACTTGCGCACCGCGCCCGTCATCGCAAGGCGGATGTCTGTATCGATGTTGATCTTGCGCACGCCGTGCTTGATGGCCTCCTGGATCTCCTCGACCGGCACGCCGAAGGTCTCCTTCATCTTGCCCCCGTACTGGTTGATGACGGCCAGCAGTTCCTGCGGCACGCTGGACGAGCCGTGCATGACGAGATGGGTGTTGGGGATGCGCGCGTGGATTTCCTTGACCCGGCCGATGGCGAGGATGTCGCCCGTGGGCTTGCGGCTGAACTTGTAGGCGCCGTGGCTGGTGCCGATGGCGATGGCCAGCGCGTCGAGCTGAGTGGCCTTCACGAAGGTGGCAGCCTCCTCGGGGTCGGTCAGCATCTGGCTGTGGTCCAGCTTGCCTTCGGCGCCGATGCCGTCCTCCTCGCCGGCGTCGCCGGTCTCGAGATTGCCCAGGCAGCCCAGCTCGCCCTCGACGGTAACGCCGACCTTGTGCGCCATCTCGACGACCCTGCGGGTCACGTCCATGTTGTAGTCGAACGAGGACGGCGTCTTGCCGTCTTCCATCAGCGAACCGTCCATCATGACGGAGCCGAAGCCCAGCTCGATGGCGCCGGCGCAGACCTTGGGGCTGGTTCCATGGTCCTGGTGCATGACCAGGGGAATGTGCGGGAAGGCCTCACAGGCGGCCTGGATCAGGTGCTTGATGAAGGGCTCGCCGGCGTACTTGCGAGCGCCGGCCGAGGCCTGCAGGATGACCGGCGCACCGACCTCATCGGCTGCCGCCATGACGGCCTGCACCTGTTCCAGGTTGTTGACGTTGAAGGCTGGGATGCCGTAGCCGTTTTCGGCGGCGTGGTCCAGCAGCTGGCGCATGGAAACGAGAGGCATGGGATGTCCCCGGTAAAGTTGAGAAATCTGGGCCGACTGCGGCTTCCAACGTAGTTGGTAACCTCGCCGTAACTGATTGGGGATTCTATGGAGTCGGTAGCAGCCCCACCCCCCGTGATTGAAGTAGTCAGCACAATGCGCGGTCATGACAAGACTGGTGTTCGACCACCTCACCAACTGGATCACCGCCGCTGCAAGCGAGCACTCGCATGACCTGGCCGCCCACATCGAGGAACGCACCGGTGCCAGCCGGCGCGCCTCGCTTGGCGCGCTCAAGCGCCTGGTGGACGCTGGCTGGCTGACCCGCTCCGGCACCAGCCGCCGGCCTGTCTTCGCGCCGGGCACTCTGCGTCAGGTGGCGCGCAGCTACACGCTCTACGGCCTGCAGGAAGATCTGCCCTGGCAGCGCGACTTCGCACCCCACTTCGCGCTGCCCAGGCACGTCGAGCGCATGATCCGGCACGGATTCACCGAGCTGGTCAACAACGCGGCTGACCATTCCGGCGGCAGCAGTGTCACGGTGTCGCTGCGCCAGACGCCCACGCACGTGCAGCTGCTGGTCAGCGACGACGGCGTCGGCGTCTTCGACAGGATCTGCAGTGCCTTCGAGCTTGAGGACCCGCAGCACGCAATGCTGGAACTCAGCAAGGGGCGCCTGACCAGTGCACCCGACGCCCACACCGGTCGGGGCCTGTTCTTCAGCAGCCAGTTGGCCGACGTGTTCGACATCCACGCCAACAACACCGCCTACCAACGCCGCGCCTGGGAAAGCACGGGCTGGCGCAAAGGCCGTGCGCTACCGCGCCAGGGCAGCTCCATCTACATGGCCATCGCGCTGAACACCACGCGTACTCTGGACGGCGTCATGGAGGCCTGGAGCACGCAGGGCGACGGCATCGAGTTCGACCAGACCGTCGTGCAGCTGCGACTGCTGGCCGGCGAAGGCCAGGCGCTGGACTCGCGCGCCCAGGCCCGCCGCGTCGGCACGCGGCTGGCGACCTTCAGGCGCGCCGAGATCGACTTCGACGGCGTCACCGACGTGGGCCACGGCTTCACGGACGAACTCTTCCGCGTGTTCGCCAAGGCGAACCCGCAGATCGAGCTGGTGGCGACCAACGCCACGCCGCGCATCCAAGCGCTGGTGAAGAGCGCCCGCGCGGCCTGAACCGGTCTAGGGCTTCCTGAGTGCCGGCACTGGCGGCACCATGATGCGCGGGCCGTCGTATCCCGGGACGACGCCGAAACGCCCGCCGTCCTCGCGCGCCCAGTCCTGCGCCCAGACCTGCATTTCCGCTGGCTCGCGCCCGACGAAGTTCCACCACAGCAGCGGCGGCTGCTCCCAGGGTTCCCCCCCCAGCAGCAGCAGCCGGGCAGCGGCCGCACAACGCAGCTCGATGGCCTCGCAGCCTGGGCCGACGTAGAGCAGGGTGCCGGGCGTGATCGTCTCGACCGTGTCGTGCCCCGCCGGCGCAACCTCGACCTCCCCCTCCAGCAGCATCAGCCCGTGCTCGAAGCCGGGGCGCACGGCGAGCACCGCGTCAGCTGGGCCATCGGAAGCGAGGTCCACACCTAGCAACGGCGTGAGACTGGGCACCGGCGAACGTTGGCCGTCAAGCTCACCGACCAGCAGCGTCGCCTCGAAGCCGCCCTGGGCAAGGCGCGGCAGGTCGGGAAAATGCTGGAAGCTGGGCGCGCGCTCGCGCTCGGCGTCGGGCAGCGCGATCCATAGCTGGGCCAGGTGGATGCGATCGGACAGCGACTCCTCGCTATGCGCGATCCCGCGCCCCGCAGTCATCAGGTTGACCTCGCCGGCGCGCAACACCTGCTCGGAGCCCAGGCTGTCACGGTGAAGGATCTCGCCCTCGATCATCCAGCTGAAGGTGGACAGCCCCGTATGCGGATGCGGGCCGACGTTCATGCGCCGCTCAGGAGCTAGCGTGGCCGGGCCTGCATGGTCGGCAAAACACCAGGCACCAATGGCGCGCCTGGCCTTGTTGGGCAGGGCCCGCTGGATAGGCAGGCCGCCGACGTCGCTGACGTGACTGGTGATGCGCTCGACGTGCAGACTCATGGCGCGCTCCTCTTCCTCACGAACTCGACAAAACCGTCCACGAACTGCTGCAGTTGCCCCTGCACCTTGTCGTCGGCCAGCCGGCCATCGGCGTCAAATACCGTGCCGGCGCGCGACACCATCATCCGCCCGGCCATCCAGAAGTCGCTGCCGAAGGTTCGCAGCACCGACAGCAACGCATCCTGCGACTGCACGGTGCCGAAGCCGCCCGGCGTGGCACCGATGAGCCCGGTCGGCTTGCCGCCAAACAGCTTGGCGCCCTCCCCACTGGGCCGCGACAGCCAGTCCAGGCCGTTCTTCAGCACGCCTGGGATGGAGTTGTTGTACTCGGGCGTGCTGATCAGCAGCGCGTCAGCCCCGCGGATGGCTTCGCGCAGCGTCGTGACGGCCTCGGGGATGCCCTGGGCCTCGACGTCCCCGTCGTACAAGGGAATGCCGTGCAGCGTGCGCAGCTCCATCGTGACGCCTTCGGGCGCCATCGCGATGGCCGCGCGCAGCAGGGCGGTGTTGTAGGACGCGCGGCGAAGCGCGCCGCTGAGGGCGATGATGTGCATGGCGGTACCGCAAGCCTGGATGCAGGCATGATGCCAGCCTCCAGGAGCCTCCGATGTATCGATTCACCCTGCCAGACATGAGCTGCGGCCACTGCGTCGCCGCCATCACCGAAGCGCTGAAGGCCAAAGACACCCAGGCCCGCGTCGAGATCGACCGCGACGCCCGCACGGCCGAGGTTGACAGCACCCTGCCCCGTGAGGCTCTGGTGGCCGCGCTGACCGAGGCCGGCTATCCGCCGGCCCCCTGACAAGGCTTCGCTCAGGCGAACCTGAAAGGCAACTCGCGCTGGCGCTGGCCGGTCAGCCGCGCCACCGCGTTCGCGAGCGCTGGCGCAAGCGCCGGCAGGCCTGGTTCGCCCATGCCCTTGGGCGGATCGCTGCTGGGCACGATGCTGACCGTCATCACCTTGGGCGCGTCCGGCATGCGGGGCATGGCAATGTCGTAGAAATTGTTCTGCTCGACGACGCCGTCCTTGAACGTGACGTGGTGCGTCGGCATCGTCGTTCCGAGGGCCATGATGGCGGCGCCCTGCACCTGGGTTTCAACCGACTTCGGGTTCACGCAGAGGTTGCAGTGCACGCCGGCATGCACCTCCTGCAGCACCGGCTGGCGGTCCTTGCCCTTGCCCTTCATGCTGGCGACGACGATGTAGGCGACGACGGACTCGAAGCTCTCGTGCACCGCGACTCCCCAGGCCTGGCCGGGCTTCAGCTTGCGCTTGCCATAGCCGCTCTTGTCCGCAGCCGCCTGCAGCGCCGCGCGATGGCGATCGGCCTTGGCGTTGCCTGCCATCAACTTGAGCCGGTAGGCTACCGGATCTTGCTTGGTAGCGAAAGCGATCTCGTCGACCAGCGTCTCCATGACATAGGCCGTGTGCGTGGATCCCACCGATCGCCACCACAGCACCGGCACATTGACGTCGGGATGATGGACGCTGAGGTTCATTGGCAACTCATAGGGCTCCCGCATGCCCTCGACGGTGGTGCCGTCCACGCCGTCCTTGTAGCCGAAGCCCTCCAGCGGCGAGCCTTTCAGGATACTCTGGCTGACGATGCGGTGCTGCCAGCCGAGGACCTTGCCGCTGGCGTCGAAGCCGATCTCGGCACGGTGCACCGTCATGGGTCGGTAGTAGCCCGCCTTGACGTCGTCTTCTCGGCTCCAAATCACCTTGACCGGCATGCGCTGACCCGCCTGGGCCAGCGCCACCGCCACCGCGGCGGCCTCGCGAGGCCACTCGCTGGCGGGCGTGGCACGGCGGCCGAAGCCGCCACCGGCCATCTGCACGTTGATCTGCACCTGCTCCGGCTTCAGGCCCACCGCCTTGGCGATGTTCATCGCGTCGATGCCAGGCATCTGCGCCGCATAGTAGAGGTCGCAGCGATCGTCCTTCAGGTCCACCGTACAGGCCAGCGGCTCCATCTGCGCATGGTTCAGATAGGGGAAGATGAAGTCGGCCGTGATCTTCTTCGGCGCCTTGCTCCAGCCGCCAACGTCGGCATCGAGCTTGGGCACCTGCGTGCCGGGCGTCTTGGACAGGGCCAGGTACTGGGCCGTCAGCGCCTTCGTGTCGGGCTTGGCGATGCCACCCAGATCCCAGTCGACCTTGAGCGCGTCGCGCCCCTTCTTGGCAGCCCAGTAGCCGCTGGCGACGATGGCCACACCCTGGCCGCCGCGGTCCAGCGGCACCCGCAGCACGGCCTTGACGCCCTTGACCTTGAGCGCCTCTGCCGCGTCCAGCTTGGCCACCTTGCCGTTGAACACGGGCGGACGCTGGATGACGGCCACCGCCATGCCGGGCAATTGCACGTCCATGCCATAGGCCTGGGCGCCAGTACTCTTGGCCTTGCCGACGACCAGGCCGGTGGGCTGGCCGACGAGCTTGAACGCCTTGGGATCCTTCAACGTGACGGCTTCAGGCACCGGCAGCCTCATCGCCGCGTCGAAGAACTCGCCATAGCCGGCGCTCTTGCCAGCGCCGCTGATGACACCGTTCTCGGCTTTCAGCGATGCGGCTGGCAGCCCCCAAGCCTGCGCGGCGGCGGCGACCAGCATTGCCTTGGTGCGCGCGCCAAGCTCTCGATACTGCTGGTAGCTGTTCTTGACCGAATTGGAGCCGCCCGTCAGGTGGATTCCGAACAGCGGGTCCACGTACTTGGCTTGCTGGTCGCCAAAACCGGTGCGGACCTTGGACCAATCCGCATCCAGCTCCTCGGCGCAGATCATTGCAAGGCCAGTTTCGATGCCCTGGCCCATGTCCATGCGGTTGCACAGAATGGTGGTGGCGCCGTCCGGGGCGATGCTGACGAACGCCAGCGGCTGCTCGGTGGGTTTGGAGCCGGGCTTGGCTGCGGCGCCCTGCGCAGCAGCAAGGTTGGGCAGCAGCGCCAGGCCCACGGCGCCGCCGAGGGTGGTGGCGACAAAGCTGCGCCGGGAAAGGCCGCGACCAGCAACGGCGGCGTCGATGCGACGGGGGTTCAGCATGGCGACCTCCTCAGGCGAGTTGGGCCGCGGCCGCATGGATGGCGGCGCGGATCCGGGTGTAGGTGCCACAGCGGCAGATGTTGCCCGCCATAGCTTCGTCGATCTGGGCGTCGCTGGGCTTGCGGTTGCCCTTGAGCAGAGCCACGGCACTCATGACCTGTCCGCTCTGGCAGTAGCCGCACTGGGCCACGTCGTGCGCCACCCAGGCGGCCTGCACGGCCTGGCCGACCTTGTCGTTGGCAAGGCCCTCGATGGTGGTTACAGGCCCTTGCACCGACGAGATCGGCGTCAGGCAGCTGCGCACCGGCGCGCCGGCGACGTGCATGGTGCAGGCGCCGCACTGGGCCGCACCGCAGCCGAACTTGCTGCCGGTGAGCTGAAGCTCCTCGCGCACCGCCCAGAGCAAGGGCATGTCGGGGTCGGCGTCCAGCGAGACGGCGCGCCCGTTGACGGTCAGGTTGATCATTGCGTACCTCCGGGGGGTGGAAGCCGGCGACTCTAGCCAGAAGCAGCGCCCCAGTACATCACTCAGGCATTGCTCTGCACCGGACACAAAAAGAGGCCCCGCGAGGCCCCTTGGCAGCAGCCCTCGGGCCTACTTGAACTGGTAGCTCGCCGTCATGTACCAGAAGCGTCCCCGCGGATCCACGAAGGAGCCGGCATAGCCGGCCACGTGCGAGCCGTAGCTCGACACGGCCGTGAACGGCGGATCCTGGTTGAAGAGGTTGCGCGCGCCAAGGCGCAGGGCCAGCGGCGCGATGGGCTTCCAGCCGACCGACATGTTCCAGCGGCTGCTGTCCTTGACCTTGTGCTCCACGGCCGGGCCGACGTTCGCCTCGACGAGGCCCGCGGATTCAGTCCAGCCCTTGACGAAGACATTCTCCAGCGTGACGTTCCAGTTGCCGGCGTTCCAGTCCAAGCCCAGCGTGTGCTGCCACTTGGGCACCGGCTGCACGCTGGCACCGTCGCCGGCCGTGCCCTGGTAGGACACGAAAGGCGTGCCTTTGCCGTTTTGCTGCTTCCAGGTGTTGACATAGGTACCCACGAAGCTCGCACCCAGCTTGCCCCAGCCGCCCAGGCCCCAACTGGTCTTCACGTCGACGTCGAGGCCGCTGGTCTTGAGCTCGCCGAGGTTCTCAACCGGCGTCTCGATATAGCTGATGAAGCCGTTCGCCAAGCGATGGATGCGGGCGTTGTAGCGCTGGTAGAGCGTCGTGTCGGCCATGATGGCATCGCCACCGATGACGCTGATCTGGTCCTTCTTCTGGATGTGCCAGTAGTCCAGCGCGATGGACAGGTCGCGCAACGGCTCGAAGACGGCGCCGAAGGAGTACTGGCGCGACTTCTCGGGCTTGAGGCCAGGATCGCTGGACAGGCGCACATTGAACTGAGTCTCGCAGCGCGGATCGTTGGCATGGCCAGCCGGGCAGTCGGGATCGACCAGGGAGTTGGCCGTATTGGTGAAGGCCATGGGGCTGTTGACGTCCCACAGCGTCGGTGCACGGAAGCCGGTTCCGGCGCTGGCGCGCAGCAGCAGCGCCTTGTTGGGCTGGAAGCGCATCGTCAGGCCGGGATTGAAGGTGCTGCCGAAGTCGCTGTAGTGATCGTAGCGGGCCTTGACGGTCGCCTCCCAGCCCGGGGCGAATGGCATGGACAGCTCGCTGAACACCGCATAGATGCTGCGCGAAGCCGTGGTGTTGGGCACCGTGCCCTCGCCACCGATGTGCAGGCCCTGCTCATAGTCGGGGTTGACGGCGCGGTCGTTGGCCTTTTCCTTGCGCAGGTCGGCGCCCACCGCAAGCATCATCGGGCCGCCGGACATGGCCATCAGCTCGCGGCTGGCCTTGGCGTCCAGCGCGTAGGTCGTGCTCTTGGAACGGCGCATTGGGCCTTCCATGCGCGCCCTGTCCAGCGCCGCGAGGCCTGCGGCGTCCTGCGGGCCGAAGGGATTGATGACGCCAGAGGCCAGCTCGGTGATGAAGCGGCCCTCGTGCAGGTAGTTGAAGTAGTCCAACGATCCCTTCGCCTGCGACACGGTCAGGCCCGCGTCGTAGTCCCAGCCGGCGGCCATTCCGGTCATGCCGGCGACGAGGCGGGTCTGCTCGTTCAGCGTGTTGTTGGTGCGCAACCCTACAGGCACCGAGCGCATCGCGATCTCAGTGAAGCCGCCGCCCAGCGTATCGAACTGGTCCGGCGTGTAGCCCAGGCTGGCCAGCAGCGCGGCCGGGAAGTACTTGCTGCTGATCGGGAAGGCGAAGGACGGATAGGTACCGTCCGGCTTCACATGGCCGGCCGTCGAGTCGATGGGCACGGGCGCCGTGCGGCCTATGCCCTTGCTGCGCGCATAGCTGGCCTCGAAGAACAGCGTCGAGTCCCGCCCCATGTCCAGCGACAGTCGCCCGAAAAGGTCGGCCTTGGTCGTGTCGGGGAGGTTCTCCTGCACGGCGGGGTAGATGAAGCGGCACCGCTTGATCGGGGTACCGTTGGGCGTGGTGTCGGTCAGCGTCTGGATGGTGTTGTAGTTGGGGTCGCAGGGGCTGAAGCTGGCGCCCGCATTGGCGTACGCGCCGGGCGTGATGCCGAAGTCCACCAGGCGGCCCGGGAAGGAGCGTCCAGAGGTCGGAGGATCGGAGCCAGGGATCTCCTGCAGGCCGCGCAGGTACCACTTCTGGTCGATGGCGCTGAGCTTGGTCTGCTTCTTGACATTGCCGGTGACGAGCAGGTTGTAGCCATCGCTCTTCAGACCGCCCATGCCGAAGGCCACCGAGGCGCCGGTCTCTTTGCCGCCGATGCCCTTCTCGGTGTCGCCGTACCGCAGCGTGAGTTCACCCTTGTCGTAGTCCTTGCGGGTGATGAAGTTGATGACACCGCCGACGGCGTCGGTGCCATAGACCGCGGAGGCACCGTCACGCAGCACCTCGATACGGTCGATGGCCGCAAACGGAATGCTGTTGAGGTCCACCGATGAGTTGCCACCGATGGAGCCGAAGGCAAAGTTGGCCAGGCGCCGCCCGTTCAGCAGCACCAGCGTGGAGTTAGGTCCCAGGCCACGCAGGTTGGCAAAGCTCTGCGCATAGCCGGCGCCCTGCGTCGTGTCGGACTGCAGCGCTGTGTTGGCACCGATACGGCGCAGGATGTCCTCGACGTTGGTAGCGCCGGACTTCACGATCTGGTCGCGCGTGACGACGCTGACGGGCAGCGCAGTCTCGGATTCCAGCCGCTTGATCGACGAGCCAGTAACGGTGATGCGCTCCAGCTGCTGCGACTGCTCCTGGGACCGGACCGGCAGCGAGACAAGCCCGGCGCCGAGCAAGGCCAGCACCAGGCGGGTGTTGCGATGTTGGTTCATGTTCACTCCTTGATGTGCGCGGGCTGTGTGGTGGGCCCCCGAGCGCTCTTGCCGACAAGCGGCTTGTTGCCCGCGCGCAAAGAAATGTTGAGCCAGCTCCTTCGAGCCCCCCCCTGCGGGAAGTCAGGCTGTGGCGATGGCGCAGCGGACAAACTAGGGGCTGACTTCCCGGACTGGCGGCGCCCATCCGCTCCCCCGGATCCTGTGGGGTTTGCCGGAAGGCGGCTGACCGCCCGCTTCAGTGGCGGGCGTACTTCGCCAACGCCTGCAGCAGTGCGGCAAGGCTGATGGGCTTGGTCAGGTGGGCGTCGCAGCCCGCCTCGAGCGACCGCTGCACGTCGGCGTCGAAGGCGTTGGCCGTCAGCGCGACGATGGGCGTGTGCGTCCGGCCTTTGCCGATCTCTGCGGCCTCGATGGCCCGCCACTCTCGCGTGGCAGCGAGCCCGTCCATGCCAGGCATCTGCATGTCCATCAGCACAAGGTCGAAGTCGCCATCGCGCAGTGCGGCCAGGGCCTGCGCGCCGTCGACCACACGCGTGATGCAATGGCCAAGCGGCGCCAGCATGCCCTCGATGACGAGGGTGTTGACGTCGTTGTCCTCGGCCAGCAGCAGGCGCAGTGCGCGGCTTGGCGCAGCACGCTCACCGCGCGGCTCCGCCGGCTCGGTCAGCCCCCCGTGCAACGGCCGCGCGTCCGGCAGGTCCAGACGCACTTCGAAGCGGCTACCCTCGCCCGGGCGACTCTGCACACTCACGTCGCCCCCCATCAGTCGCGCCAGGCTGCGCGTGATGGACAGCCCCAGACCGGTGCCCCCGAACTCGCGGGCAATGGCGGCATCCGCCTGGGCGAAAGGCTGGAAGATGCGCTCCAGCCGGTCCGGCGCGATGCCGATGCCGGTGTCCTGCACGCTGATGAGCAGCTGGCCGCCGGCGTCGCGCGACAGCTCGACGGTGACGCCGCCGGTGCGGGTGAACCGAATGGCATTGCCGACCAGGTTGGTGACGATCTGTGCAACGCGCTGTGAGTCGCCGAGCACCCAACCGGCCGCCTCGGTGCGGGCGAACACGCGCAGCCACAGGCCCTGGCTCTGGGCGCGCTCGCGCATCAGCTCCAACTGCAGTTCAACGAGGTCGACGAGATTGAAGGGGTGCGAAGCCAGCTCCAGCCGTCCGCTCTCAATGCGGGCGTTGTCCAGCAGGTCGTTGATGAGGGCGAATACCTGACGGCCGGCATGCCCCAGCACCTCGACGTAGTGGGCCTGCTCAGGCCGCAGCGGCGAGCGAGCCAGGATGTCAGAGAAGCCCAGCACGGCGTTCATCGGCGTACGCATCTCGTGGCTGACCTGGGCCAACAGTTCGGTCTTGGCACGGCTGCGCGCCTCGGCCAGCTCGCGTTCGCGGGTCAGTTCCCGCTCGCGCTCGCGGGCACAGCGCTCGTGCTCGATGGCGGTCAGCAGCAGGGCGAGCGCCAGCAGGTACAGGCCCGGCGCCGGCGATATCAGCAGGCCAGCCTGCACCGCGGCCCAGGCCGCGCCGAGGATGCCGGCCAAGCCCAGGCCGGCAGCCAACGCCTGGCGGCGAAGCAACAGTGGCAGGGCACCCAGGGGCAGCAGCAGCGCCTCCAGCGCCCGCACGGCCGGCCCGCCGTCGCGCAGCAGCGGCAGCGGCTCGGCGCCCAGTCCCTCGAACACGGCTGCGTTGAGCGCCGCGCCAGACCGCCGTCCCTGCGGTGTCATGACCTCGTCGGCAAAGAAGGCACTGCTGCCGACGAAGACGCTGCGGCCGGCCAACAACCGGGCCAGCTCGGCATCATCCGTTTCCCCAAGGGCAGCGCGCATCAGGCGCTGCCAGGACACCGCTGGTGGCCCGCCGTCGCCCCCCCGCCCCGCCAACGGCAGGCGCAGGCGTAGCCGCCCCTGGTCGTCCACCGGCCAGCGGCGCGTGCCGGCGACGAGCGCCCCCGGCTCGTACCGCCAGGCCTGCGCGCCGTCGGCCCGCAGGCGCGCAGCGAAGGCCAGGCTGGGCAGGCTGCGACCCTGCACGCGATGCAGCAGCGGCAGGTGGCGCAGCAGGCCATCGTCGTCCAGGGCCACCGAGACCAGCCCCAGGCTGGCCGGCCCGGTCAGCACATCCAGCAGCGCGTCCGCGGGTGCCGTCAGCGCGTCCCAGTCCAGACCCGGCGCCTGGGCCGCACCGAGGCGCGCGAGGGCGCGCTGCTCGGCCGCGCTGGCCGGCGCCAACTCGACGGCAGCGCGCTGGCGCAGCCCCGCTGCCGCCAGCACCACCGGTGGCCCGGCAGCCAGCGCGGATGCAAGCCGCTCGTCACCCTCGCGCGAGCCGGCCAGGACGATGTCGATGACGACGAGGCGTGCGCCTGACTGGCCGAGATAGTCCAGCATCAGCGCATAGACCTCGCGCGAATAGGGCCACTCTCCGAGTGTCTGGCGCAACACGCGCAGTGAAGCGTCGTCGATGTCGACGACAACGCTGGCCGGCTCGCCGGGCTGCGGCGCTGCAGCGCGCACCAGCAGGTCGCCCAGCGTTCGATCGATGCGCGGCTGGGCGCCCGTCAGGCTCAGCAGTGCCCACAGCAGCAGGACTGCCGGTAGGGCGAGCCAGGGCCAGCGCTTCAAAGCAGTGGCACGAGAAGCAGGGGCAGCAACCAGAGCCAGCGCGGGTAGGGCTGCTCGATCACCTGCGTCTGGCCCCAGGGGCTGGCGGCGCCCGAGGAATTGAAACCCCGGGCCCGCAGGAAGTACTTGCCGGGCGAAGGCTTGGGCAGGATCAGCTCGGCATCGTCGGTCGTGAAACGCCGGACGTCGACGCCGTCAAAGGCCTCCGTGCCGGCCCATTCCAGCTCATAGCGCGCGATGCCAGGGTCGGCGCGCCAGCGCAGCCGAAGCTGGTCGCCGCTGACCTGGGCTTCGGCGGGCTGCGGCACTGGCGGCGGCGGCTTGATCTCGAAGACCTGCGCGTCGCTGAAGGGGCCGGCGCGGCCGCCCGCCTCGACCGCCGCGATGCGCCAGTGATAGGTTCCAAAACCTCCCAGCTCTGGCAGCCTGGCCTCGAAACCCGCGGCGGCTATTGGCGGCGGCTGCATGGCCAGGTCCTTGAACTCGGCATCGCGCGCAATCTGCAGGCGTACGTTGGGGGCTGCCGTGTTGCGCGTCCAAGCCAAGGCCATAGCGCCGTCGTAGCTGACGCTGCCCGGCGCCGGCGCCTGGATGAATGGCGGCTCGGGGCGGGCTTGCAGGCGCACGGCAGCATCGGCCGCTGCGCCCTCCTGGCCACGCGCGTCAATGCTGCGCACGCGCAAGGTGTAGTCGCCGTCGGCCAGATCTCGAGCCTCAGGCCATGTGGCCGCTGGCTCGCCGACAACCGCGTCGAGCAGCAACCGATCGAAGTCGCCTGCGGCATAGAGCTGCGCCCGCCACGCGACAGCGCCAGCCGGGCCTCCGACCCACGACAGGTGCAGCGGCAACCGCTCCGCCAGCGGTACCAGCCCGCCAAGGTCGGGCGCAGACAGCAATGGCGCAACACTGCGCTCCTGGCCTTGGGCGAGCAGGCCCTGGCCCGGCGCCACGTCCGGGGCCAGACCGTCGGCATGCACTGCGCCGGCCAGCACCTGCATGCGGCTTTGCGAGCCGGCCGTCTGCACGCGGAACTCGGTGCCGCGCACGCCAAGGTTGACATGCGGCGTGCGCACTTCGTACATCGGCACGCGCTGGGCATTGGGCACCACGCGACTGTCGGCCCCGCCCTGCTGCACGCCGACGCGCACGGCAGGCAGGGCGCTGCGGCCAAGGACCAGCAACTGGTCGAGGCTGACGTCGCTGTCCGGCGGGATCAGCAGCCTCGAGCCGTCGGCAAAGCGCAGGCTGGCGCTGGACTGGGCGCCGGTGCGGATGCGGTCGCCACTGTGCAGCGCGGTGCCCGCCGTCAGTGGCTCCCGGGCCGCGCTTGCGGCGCCGCGCTCGCGCGTGACCTGGCCGCGCGCGAACACGGTCTCGGCGACGCCGGCCTCACGCCGCAGCCATGCCACTGGCATGCGCAGCGTGGTGCCTGGCATCAGCCGCAGCGGGTCGGGCACGCGGTTGAGCTTCTGCAGGTCGCGCCAGCTCCGAGGCGGGGCCAGCCAGTTGTCGGTCAGCGTGATCAGCGTGTCACCGGGCTGGATGCGATAGCGCCAGTCGGCATCGGCAGCGTCGGGCTGCGCGCCCGCCACGCCGGCGCCCGTCAGCAGGGCCCATGCCAGCCAGACTCCCGGTCCATTCATCGCCGCCTCCCGTCCGCGAAGGAGCCCGCATCGTAGCGAGCGACTCAGGCTTGCGCGAGGACGTCCTGCAGTTGTGCTCGCAGCCGGCGCAGCCGCTGCAGCTCCTGGTCGGGCGCCTGCAGAGCCGGCCACAGCAAGGCCACGAGGTCACGCGCACTGGCCTCCACATCGATCTGGCGGCCGGTGATGACCACCTCCCACAGCATTTGCTCGATGGGGCCGAACACCAGCGAGCGCAGCAGCCGCAGCGGGATGTCGCGCCGGACCTCGCCCGCTTCCTGGCCTCGGGCCAGCAGCTCCATCAGCGGGGCCGTGTAGCGCCGCTGGAGCTCCACGAGGCCGGCGCCCAGGTCCTGGCCCTTGGCCCGGCCTTCCGACAACACCAGCGCGCAGATCCCCCTGCCCTGTACGAGAAAGACCTGCAGGTTGGTCAGCACGAGGTATTCCAGCTGCGCGCGCACCGAAGCATTGCGCGGCAGGCCGGCCTGCATGGCGGCGATGTTCTCGTCGTACCAGTCCTGGATGACACGCTGGCAGAGTTCGCGCTTGCCGCGGAAGTACGTGAAGATGGTGGCCTCTGAAATGCCCAGGCGCTGGGCGATCTCGGTTGTCGTTGCACCCTCATAGCCACGCTCGGCAAACACCCCACGACCGACGCGCAGGATGTCTCGCACCCGCTGCTCGGCCTTGGGGCCGGAGGGAGCGCGGCGCTGGAGCGGAGCGGCAGCCGTCGTCATCGGGCCACATTCTGCGCAATTTTTGAGTAACACTCAAGTCCACGTTGCATCCGGGTTCACCCTGGATTATTCTGACGCCCCTCACGCGGCTCACGAGGCCGATAGACCATCAAGTTGAGTTCTGCTTAGACAGAACTTGCCGGGAGACACCATGCCGGTTTTGAACACCCAGCTCAACCCCCGTTCGGCCGATTTCAAGGCCAATGCCGATGCCATGCGCGGGCTGATCGCCGACCTCAACGCCAAGCTCGCGCAGATCGCCCAGGGCGGCGGCGAAGCCGCACGCGCCAAGCACACGGCCCGCGGCAAGCTGCTGCCCCGCGATCGGGTCGAGATGCTGCTGGACCCCGGCACGCCCTTTCTGGAACTGGCGCCACTGGCCGGCCTGGACCTGTACGACAACGCGGCGCCCGGCGGCGGGGTGGTGGCCGGCATCGGCCGGGTGTCGGGCGTGGACTGCATGATCGTATGCAACGACGCGACGGTGAAGGGCGGCACCTACTACCCCATCACCGTGAAGAAGCATCTGCGTGCGCAGGAGATCGCACAGCAGAACCGCCTGCCCTGCCTCTACCTGGTCGACAGCGGTGGCGCCAACCTGCCCAACCAGGACGAGGTCTTCCCGGACCGCGACCACTTCGGGCGAATCTTCTTCAACCAGGCCAATCTCAGTGCGGCAGGCATTCCGCAGATCGCCGTGGTGATGGGCTCGTGCACGGCCGGCGGCGCCTATGTGCCGGCCATGAGCGACGAGACCATCATCGTCAAGAACCAGGGCACCATCTTCCTCGGCGGCCCGCCGCTGGTGAAGGCCGCCACCGGCGAAGTCGTCACGGCCGAGGACCTCGGCGGCGGAGATGTGCACACGCGCCTCTCCGGCGTGGCCGACCACCTCGCCAACAACGACACCCATGCACTGGCCATCGCGCGCAACTCGGTCGCGCGGCTGAACTGGACCAAGGCCAATCCACTGGCAATGCAGGCATCCAAGGCACCGGCCCACGACCCGGCCGAACTGCACGGCGTCATCCCCACCGACACGCGCAAGCCCTTTGAGGTGCGCGAGGTCATCGCCCGCATCGTCGACGGCTCGGAGTTCGACGAGTTCAAGGCCCGCTACGGCTCTACGCTGGTGTGCGGCTTCGCCCACATCGAGGGAATGCCAGTGGGCGTCGTCGCGAACAACGGCATCCTGTTCGCTGAGAGCGCAAACAAGGGCGCGCATTTCATCGAACTGTGCTGTCAGCGCAAGATCCCGCTCGTGTTCCTGCAGAACATCACGGGTTTCATGGTGGGCCGAAAGTACGAGAACGAGGGCATCGCCCGTGCCGGAGCCAAGATGGTGACGGCCGTGGCCTGCGCCCAGGTACCCAAGTTCACCGTCATCATCGGCGGCAGCTTCGGCGCCGGCAACTACGGCATGTGCGGCCGAGCCTACTCACCTCGCTTCCTGTGGATGTGGCCCAATGCGCGCATTTCCGTGATGGGTGGAGAGCAGGCAGCCAGCGTGCTGTCGACGATCCGCCGCGACGCGATCGAATCCAAGGGCGGCAGCTGGAGCACTGACGAAGAAGAGGCCTTCAAGGCCCCGCTGCGCCAGCAGTACGAGGAACAGGGTCACCCCTACTACGCCTCCGCTCGACTGTGGGACGACGGCGTCATCGACCCGGCCGACACGCGACGAGTGCTGGCGCTGGGGCTGGCGGCGTCGCTGAACGCGCCCATCCCGGACACCAAGTTCGGCGTGTTCCGCATGTGACGTCCATGAGCACCGTCGACATCCGCCCCCTCGATGCCACGGACAGCGTGGAAGACCTGACCGAGCTGCTGCATGCGTCCTACGCCAGCCTCGCCGCCCAGGGTTGGAACTTCACGGCTGTGGACCAGGGCGTGGACGTCACGCGCCAACGTCTGGCGGACGGTCAGGCCTTCGTCGCCGTGGCCGGCGCGCAGCTGGTTGGCACCGTCGCCGTGCGCGGCCCCAAGCCGGCCGGCGAGGCCTACATCGCAGACCCGCCCCCGCCGCTGTACACGACGGCCGGCACGGCCATCCTGTCGCAACTGGGCGTGCATCCGGACTGGCGAGGCCAGGGCCTGGCCGAGCGTCTCATCGACACGGCCGAAACCTGGGCGAGCGACCAGGGCCACCACCAGATCGCACTGGACACAGCCGAGCCCGCCGCCGTGCTGCGCCGCCGCTACGCCCGCCGCGGCTACGCCGAAGTGGGTGTGGTGCAGTGGCAGGGCAAGACCTACCGTTCCGTGCTGATGTGCAAGCCGCTGGCCGTACCCCAAACCGAGCCGACATCGCCATGAACAGCTGCCTGAGCCTCACAACCGCGGGCCATGTCGCCCGCGTCACACTGAACCGCCCCGAAGTCCGCAACGCCTTCAACGAGGTGTTGATCCAGGAACTGACGGCCACCTTCATCGAGCTTGGCCAACGCGCCGACCTGCGCGCCATCGTCCTCGCTGCCGAGGGCAAGGCCTTCTGCGCAGGTGCCGACCTGAACTGGATGAAGGCCATGGCCAGCTATTCATGGGACGAGAACCACGCAGACGCGACCAAGTTGGCCGACATGCTGTGGGCCCTCTACAGCTGCCCGGTTCCGGTCATCGCGCGCGTGCAGGGCGATGTCTACGCAGGCGGCATGGGCCTGGTGGCCTGCGCCGACATCGTCGTCGCAGTGGATGGGGCAGGCTTCTGCCTAAGCGAGGCAAAGCTGGGCCTGATGCCCGCGACCATCGCCCCCTACGTCGTCAAGGCACTGGGTGAACAGGCCTCGCGGCGCTACTTCCTGACGGCCGAGCGCTTTTCCGCCGATGAAGCCAAGCGGCTTGGCTTCGTGCATGAGGTCGTCGCCGCAGACGCGCTGGATGCCAAGGTCGACGACCTCGCCGCCGCCCTTTGCGCCAACGGCCCCGCCGCCACCCGCGCCTGCAAGCGCCTCGTCAAGGACGTGGCAGGCCGCGAGATCACCGACGCGCTGCGCGATGACACGGCACGCCGCATCGCCGACATCCGCGCCAGCGCCGAGGGCCGCGAGGGCGTGCTGAGCTTCCTGAGCAAGGGCAAACCGGGCTGGCAGCAGGGATGAAGCTCGACATGGTCCACTTGCTCGCGCTGGCCGCAGCCCTCGGCTGGGCCAGCGGCCTGCGCCTGTACCTGACGGTGCTGCTGGTCGGCATCGCCGGGCACTGGGGCTGGATAGCGCTGCCGCCGGGCCTGCAGGTGCTGGCCTCTCCGCTGGTGATGGCATGCGCCGCGGCACTCACCGTCGTCGAATTCCTGGCCGACAAGGTGCCGCTGGTCGACAGTGCCTGGGACGCACTGCACACGCTGATCCGCATCCCCGCTGGCGCAGCGCTGGTGGCCGGCCTCGTCAGCGGCTGGGCCGGCGACCACGGTGAGACCTGGACGACAGTGGCTGCGCTGCTCGGCGGCGGCCTCGCGGCCGCAGCGCACACGGCCAAGGCCAGCACACGCGCTGCGGCCAACACTTCGCCCGAGCCCTTCTCCAACCTGGGTCTTTCACTGGCCGGCGACGTGGCCGTGCCCGCCATGCTGTGGCTGGCCTGGGCCCATCCCTTCATCTTTTTCCCGCTGCTAGCCCTCGCGCTGGCCGTCATGGCTACGCTGACCTGGCTGTGCTTCAAGTTCCTGCGCGCGCTGCTGAGGCGCATGAGTCGCCCGTCCCCCGCATGACCCCCTCTCAAGACCTCGCTGCCCGCAGCCGCGCCGCGGTATGGCACCCCTGCACACAGATGGCACGCCTGGCCGACTTGCCGCCGTTGCCCATCGCTCGCGGTGACGGCCCCTGGCTCATCGACACAGAGGGCCGCCGCTACTTCGACGCCAACTCGTCCTGGTGGGTCAACCTCTTCGGCCACAGTGACAAACCATTGCTCGGTGCGATCAAGACTCAGCTGGACACCCTGCCCCACGTGATGCTGGCCGGCTGCACGCACGAACCGGCCGTCCGGCTGGCCGAGCGGCTGTCCGCCCGCACCGGCGGTGCGCTGGGCCATGTGTTCTTCGGCAGCGACGGCGCCAGCGCTGTCGAGATCGCGTTGAAGCAGAGCTTCCACTCGTGGAAGAACCGCGGCCAGACGACCAAGCGTGAGTTCGTCTGCCTGAAGAACAGCTATCACGGGGAGACGCTGGGCGCCCTCAGCGTGACCGATGTTCAGGTCTTCCGCGATGCCTACGATCCGCTGTTGATGCGTGCCCACATCGTGGCCTCGCCGGATGCGCGGCTCGACAACGAGACCGAGGCTCTTGCCGCGATGCGCGCGCTGCTGGCTGCACGGCATTCCTCGATAGCCTGTGTCATCGTCGAGCCGCTAGTCCAGGGCGCCGCCGGCATGGTCATGCACTCGCCGGCCTACCTGAAAGGCCTGCGCGAGCTGACGCGCGAGTTCGGCGTGCACCTGATCGCCGACGAGATCGCCGTCGGCTGCGGCCGCACGGGCACCTTCTTCGCGTGGGAGCAATCGCACGCAGCCTGGCCCGATTTCCTCCTGCTGAGCAAAGGCATCACGGGCGGCACGCTGCCGTTGTCGCTGGTGCTGACGACGGACGAGGTGTTCTCCTCCTTCTGGAGCGAGGACGTCACGCGCGGCTTCCTGCACTCGCACTCCTACACCGGCAACCCGCTGGCCTGCGCAGCAGCCAACGCGGTGCTGGACCGCTTCGACGCCGGCCAGCTCGACTCCAACCGCGAGCAGGCCGAGCGCCTGGCCCGCGCCTTCGCGCCCTTGGCCCCCGGCGTAGCGAATCTGCGCCAACGCGGCATGATCCTGGCCTTCGATGTGCTGGATGAAAAAAAGCAGGCGCCACCGCGCTTTGCCGAGCGCTTCCACCTCGCAGCGCGCGCACACGAGCTGCTGATCCGACCGATCGGCGCCACCGTCTACCTGATGCCTCCTTACCTGATCGACGACGCGACCGCAGCCTTCCTGGCGGGGGCCGTGACGGCGACGCTGAACGATGTCCTTGCTTGAACACCTGAGCGCCAAGCTCAATGCCCTCTCCGCGCAGAGCCTGACGCGTTCGCTGCGCCGCGCCGACTCACCTACTGCGCCGCGCCAGACCATCAACGGCCGCGAGCTGCTGATGTTCTGCTCCAACGACTACCTGGGCCTGGCCGCAGAGCCCGCAATCGCCGACGCGCTGGCCGAGGGCGCCCGTCGCTGGGGCGGCGGCTCGGGCGCGTCGCCGCTGGTCAGCGGCCACAGCGCCGCACACGAAGCCGTCGCCGGCACGCTGGCGCGCTGGTACGCGCCGCACATCCCGCAGGCTCGCGCCATCGGCTTCTGCACCGGCTATATGGCCAACCTCGCCGTCGTCACATCCCTGGGCGACGAGCACACCGAGATCTTCTCGGAGCAGCTCAACCATGCGTCGCTGATCGATGCGGCGCGGCTGGCCAAGGCCAGGGTCACGCGGTTCCCCCATGCCGACCTGGCCGCGCTGCGGCAAGCGCTCGCCGCCAGCACCGCCACGGTGCGCCTCATCGTCACCGACGCCGTGTTCAGCATGGACGGCGACCTTGCGCCGCTACCAGGCCTGCTGGCACTGGCCGACGAATTCAACGCCTGGCTCATCGTCGACGATGCCCATGGCTTCGGCGTACTGGGCCAGCAGGGCCGCGGCTCGCTGGAACACTTCGGCCTGCGCAGCGAGCGCCTCATCCTCGTCGGCACGCTGGGCAAGGCCGCCGGCCTCGCGGGAGCATTCGTCGTGGCCCATGGCACCATCGTGGAGTACCTGCTGCAGGCGGCGCGCAACTTCATCTTCTCGACCGCGTCACCGCCGGCCATCGAGCATGCGCTGCTGACTAGCTTCGCGCTCATCGAAGGCCCGCTGGGTGCCACGCGACGTGCCAACCTCGTTGCGCTGCAGGCCCGGCTGCGCAACGGCCTGCTGGCGCTCATTGCCCGCCACCCGCGCCTGGGCTGGTCGCTGACCGATGCCGCCACGCCCATCCAGCCACTGGTCGTCGGCGGCAATGCCGAGGTCATGGCGCTGGCCGCCGCGCTGGAGTCGGCCGGCCTGCGCGTGCCGGGCATACGGCCGCCCACCGTGGCCGCCGGCACGGCGCGGCTGCGCATCACGCTATGCGGCACGCACACCGAAGCCGACGTGGACACACTGCTGACGGCGCTCGAACGCGCCGCCGCCGCTCAGGAACAGGCTGCATGAAGGGCTTCTTCATCACAGGCACCGACACGGAGATCGGCAAGACCTTCGTCACCGCCGCGTTGACCCGCGCCCTCGCTGCGACCGGCTGGCGCGTAGCGCCGATCAAGCCCCTCGCTGCGGGACAGGAGCTCATCGAAGGCCGCTGGGTCAATGAGGACGTTGCCACGTTGCTTGCGGCGCAGAACCTCGGCCTCGCGGACACCGACGTCGGTCCGCTGCAGTTCCGCGAGCCTTGCGCACCGCACATCGCGGCCAGGCTCGAAGGCCGCCACATCGACCGCGACACGCTGCTGGAAGCCGTGCGCGCGACGGCGGCCAAGGCCGACCTTGCACTGGTCGAAGGCGTCGGCGGCTTCCGTGTACCGCTCACCGACACCTGGGACACCGCCGACCTCGCCGTTGACCTGGGCCTGCCCGTCATCCTCGTCGTGGGCCTTCGCCTGGGCTGCATCAACCATGCATTGCTGACGGCCGAAGCGATTTGCTCGCGTGGGCTGACTCTCGCCGCCTGGGTCGCCAACACTGTCGACCCCCATCAACCCCATGTCGCCGACAATCTGGCCTCTGTGCAGGCTGGCTTGAACGCGCCCTGCCTCGGGCATCTGCCCCGTCTTTCCGACCCGCTGGCCGCGCCGGCTCGTCTCGATGTCTCCCCCTTGGTTGCCTTCGCATGAACCAGATCCACACCCTCACCCCCACGACTGACGCCGACCGCCGCCAGGCCACCCCATGGACGGTCAAGGACGTCGTGGCGCTGTTTGACCTGCCCTTCAACGACCTGCTGTTCCGCGCGCAACAGGTGCACCGAGAACACTTCGATGCCAACGCGGTGCAGCTGTCCACGCTGTTGTCCATCAAGACTGGCGGCTGCGAGGAGGACTGCGCCTACTGCCCGCAGTCGGCCCACTTCGACACCGGCCTGAAGGCCGAGAAGCTGATCCCGCTACAGGAGGTCATGGAAGCCGCACGCGCGGCCAAGGCCAACGGCGCGACGCGCTTCTGCATGGGCGCCGCGTGGCGTAGCCCAAAGCCGCGCCACCTGGAGGCCATCGGCGAGATGATTTCCGAGGTGAAGGCGCTGGGCCTGGAAACGTGTCTCACGGCCGGCATGCTTGAAGACGGCCAGGCCGAGCAGCTCGCCGCAGCCGGCCTGGACTACTACAACCACAACCTGGACACCGCGCCGGAGTTCTACGGCCAGATCATCACGACGCGCACCTACCAGGACCGCCTCGATACGCTGGATCGCGTGCGCCAACAGGGTCTGAAGGTCTGCTCCGGCGGCATTGTGGGCATGGGCGAGACACGCCGCCAGCGCGCCGGCCTCATCGTGCAGCTCGCCAACCTGGACCCCTACCCCGAAAGCGTGCCTATCAACAACCTCGTGCAGGTTGAAGGCACCCCGCTGTCCGGCACCGCGCCACTGGACCCGCTGGAATTCATTCGCACCATCGCCGTGGCCCGCATCACCATGCCTCGCGCCATGGTGCGCCTGTCGGCAGGCCGCGAGGAGATGCCCGAGACCATGCAGACCCTGTGCTTCCTGGCCGGCGCCAACTCCATGTTCTACGGCGACAAGTTGTTGACGACCAGCAACCCGCAGGCCGAGAAGGACCGCGCGCTACTGGACCGGTTGGGCATGCGCTGCTCGACCGAATCGGGTCTGGCAACGGACGCCGCGGCCAAGGTCGAGGTGTGCCGATCACATTGATCGACTGAGCCGCCGGCTCAGAACCTGCGCCAGGGTCCATCGACCCGCGGCGCTACCCCGACCCTGAATCCACAAGAAGACGGCAGAGGAGGCAACGAATGTTCAAGGCGATGGCAACCTGCCTGGCAGCGCTGGTGATGGCCGGCGGCGCCTCGGCGAGCGAGCTGCTCATCGAACAGCGCGTGACCGAGGATGGCGCGCTGCTGGTGAGCTACACGCCGCCGGAGGGCGTGCGCGAGCTGCCGCTGTTCAATCGCGCATCGACCATGGCCACCGTCTGGGGCGAGATGGCCGTGCCGTTGGGCAACTGCTCCAGCGTCACGCTGAAGCCGCGCGTAACGATCAAGCTGGCCGACGGCTGTACCTCGGCCATCTTCCGCATGAAGCCGCGCCTGCTGAACCGCTATGCGGTCAACGAGCCGGCCTTTGCCGTAGGCGGTAGTGCAGTCATGGCCTACCTCGGCTACTACGCCGTCGCCTTACCCGGCCACGCGCTGCACTGGCGCTGGACGCCCGGCCCCGGAGCACATGCCGTGGTCGCAGGCCGGGTGTCCACGCAGCCCATTGACCGGGTGCTGCCCGCCGAGCAGATGACGTTCGCGGCCACCGACGAAGGCCGGACGGCGGCGGGTTTCGCAGCTACGGCCTCCCATGAGTACGTGCTTCTCGGCAAGGTCGAGATCGAGACATTGCCCGGTGGCGCGCTGATCCATGACCAGACCATAGACGCCATTCGACTGGGCGCGGTCCGCGAGTCGCTGCTGCGGGTCACGGCGCGGCTGGCGCGCGCCTACGACGCCAGGCCTGCCGGCCCCTGGGCCGTGGTGGTGAACGTGCCCGCCGGGATGCAGGGTTTCCGCGGCGACGTCACGTCTGGTCGCATGATGAGCCTGCGCTTCGACGCCAGGGCGCCGAAGGATGTCACTGAAGCAGCCCGCGCGGTGCAGCAGTTCGTCGCGCACGAGGTGACGCACTGGTGGGACACCGGCCTGTTCCGCACCGACGGCGATCGTCCCTGGATCCATGAAGGCCATGCCGACTGGATGGCCGGACTGCTGGCGCAGGAAGCCGGCCAGCCCGATGCCGTCTGGCGAGAACGCGTCGACCTCGCGCTGAACAACTGCCAGTTCGCCCGCGGCGACCGAGTTTCGGCCGCGCTTCCGACCGGTCACCACAAGGACGACGATGCCTACGCCTGCGGCCAGGTGCTGTGGATGCTGGCGCAATGGGCGCAGCCACGCGACGGCACACCAGTGGACGTGGCCGCCGGCCCGTTCCGTGGCAGCACTGAGCCCATCGACGCTCGGGCCATCGCCCGCTGGGCCGACGGTGGCGATGCTGGACCCATGCACCGGCTGCTGTTCGACCCACAACTGGGCTTTCGCAGCGCGCTGCTGCGCGACTGGGGCGATGCCATCGAGGCGATCGAGCTGAAGCGCGGCGAGTCGATGCCGGCCGCCCTCCGTGGTCGTCTGGGCACCGCGCTGATGGCGGCGCTGATGAGCGCCGACTGCGACGGCGTGATGAGTTTCTGGACCCAGGCCGATCACTTCCGCATCGACACGCAGCCCGCCTGTCGGAGCCTGCGCGGCAGCCCCAACGTCCACCGCATCGCGGGCGTCTCGCCGTTCGAGGATCCCGTCGGCGCATGGCAGGGCGTGCGCACCACCTGCGCGGCCGGTCAGCCCATCCTCCTGGACATCAGTGCTGGCGAGCCCATCGCGCTTGCCTGCCCGGAGAAATTGCCCGACATGCCCATCCAGCAGACCCTGCGCCTGCGGCCACAAGCCGCGCAACGCCTGGGACTCGGCCTTTGAGGAGACATCACACATGTTCAAGAAGATCCTGATCGCGAATCGCGGTGAGATTGCCTGCCGCGTCGCCGCCACGGCGAAGCGCCTCGGCATCCGGACCGTCGCCGTCTATTCCGAGGCCGATGCCGATGCCCAGCACGTGAACGCTTGCGACGAGGCCATCCTCATCGGCGGCCCCGCGCCGCGAGACTCCTATCTGCAATGGGAGCGCATCCTCGATGCAGCGCGTCGCACGGGGGCCGAGGCCGTCCACCCTGGCTATGGCTTCCTCAGCGAGAACGAAGCCTTTGCCCAGGCCTGCGCCGATGCAGGTGTCGTCTTCATCGGACCACCACCGAGCGCCATCCTGGCCATGGGCCTGAAGGCCGAGTCCAAGCGGCTGATGGAAGCTGCCCGGGTTCCGTTGGTGCCGGGCTATCACGGCGCCGATCAGGACCCGGTTCTGCTGAAGGAGGAAGCCGACCGCATCGGCTACCCCGTGCTGATCAAGGCCAGCGCCGGTGGCGGCGGCAAGGGCATGCGCGCGGTCTACAGCGCGGACGAGTTCGGCGCAGCGCTGGCCTCGTGCAAGCGCGAGGCCATCAACAGCTTCGGCGACGACGCCGTGCTGATCGAGCGCTACGTGCAGCGCCCGCGGCACATCGAGATCCAGGTTTTCGGCGACACGCACGGCAACTGCGTCTACCTGTTCGAGCGCGACTGCTCGGTGCAGCGCCGCCACCAGAAAGTCTTGGAGGAAGCGCCCGCTCCCGGCATGACGCCGGAGCGCCGTGCGCAGATGGGCGAGGCCGCCGTGGCTGCTGCCAAGGCCGTGGGCTATGTCGGCGCCGGCACCGTCGAGTTCATCGCCGAGCAGGACGGCCGCTTCTACTTCATGGAGATGAACACGCGGCTTCAGGTGGAGCATCCGGTCACGGAAGCCATCACCGGGCAAGACCTGGTCGAATGGCAACTACGCGTCGCGGCCGGCGAGCCGCTACCGCTCAGGCAATCGGAGTTGGCCATGCACGGTCATGCGATCGAGGCCCGCATCTGCGCCGAGAACCCGGACGGCGGCTTTCTACCCGCCACCGGCACGCTGGACGTAGCGCGCTGGCCCGCGCATGCGGCTTTCCGCAGGGCCGACGTTCGCATCGACGCGGGCGTGCGCGAAGGCGACTCGATCAGCCCGTACTACGACTCCATGATCGCCAAGCTCATCGTCTGGGGCGAGGATCGCGACCAGGCACTGGCCCGGCTGGACGCGGCACTGCGCGACACGCACATCGTGGGCCTACAGACCAACGTGGCCTTCCTGCGCCGCTGCGCAGCGACGGCCTCGTTCGCGAACGCCGACCTAGACACCGGGCTCATCGAACGTGAGAAGGCAGTGCTGTTCGACCAGCCCGGCTTGCCGCTGCGCGTCTCCGCCGCTGCTGTCGTCGCGCACACGCTGGCTGTCGAGGCCACGACGCGGGACCACGACCCGTGGAGCGCCCGTGACGGTTTCCGCCTGTTCGGCACGGCCACGCGGCGCTTCGACCTGGAGGCCGGCGGCACGCACCACGAGGTGCTGCTGTCACGCCAGCACCGCGGCGGCATGACGCTGACCGTCGGTGGGCAGGCCTTGACGTTCTCCGTGCAGTCGCAGGACGCCGAGACACACGAGCTCTTCCTTGACAGCGATCGCACCCGCGTAAAGACCTATGCGCAAGGCGAGCGCATCGCCGTATTCGCCGCTGAAGGCTCGGCCATGCTGACCGAGGTAGACCTGATCGCCCACGCCGGCGACGGCCCGGCCGAGGGCGGCCGGCTGACTGCACCCATGCCCGGCAAGCTGGTGGCCTTCCTGGCCAAGGCCGGGGACAGCGTCGCCAAGGGCCAGCCACTGGCCGTCATGGAGGCGATGAAGATGGAGCACACCATCTCCTCGCCGCGAGACGGCAAGGTGGCCGAACTGCTGTTCGCCGTCGGTGACCAGGTGGGCGACGGCGCCGAGCTGTTGAAACTGGAGGTCTGACATGGCCGCGCTGCCCACCACCGTCAAGATCCTCGACGTCGCTCCCCGGGACGGTCTGCAGAACGAGAAGGAGAACGTCTCCACCGAGCACAAGGCCCGGCTGGTCGCGATGCTGCAGGACGCCGGGCTGAAAGAGATCGAGGTCACCAGCTTCGTCAGCCCGAAATGGGTGCCGCAGATGAGCGACAACACGGCCGTGATGGCAGCGATAGCTCGGCGTGCCGACGTGAGGTATTCGGTGCTGGTACCCAACACCAAGGGACTGGAGCCGGCACTGGCGAGCAAACCCGACGAGATCCTCGTCTTCACGGCGGCCAGCGAGGCCTTCACGCAGAAGAACATCAACTGCTCAATCGCCGAGAGCCTGGAGCGCTTCGCGCCGGTGATAGAGGGCGCCCATGCGGCGGGCGTGAAGGTGCGCGCGGCGCTGTCCTGCGCACTTGGCTGTCCCTATGAGGGAGAGATCACCGCCGATCAGGTCGAATCCGTCGTGAAGCCACTGCGTGCGCTGGGCGTGGACGCCATCGACATCGCCGACACCATAGGCGTGGGCACGCCGCGCAAGGTGCAGGCGGCGATGGAGCGCGCGCTGAAGCACTTCCCGCTGGCCGAGGTGTCGGGCCATTTCCACGACACCTATGGCCAGGCGCTGACCAACATCTACGCCAGCATGGAGCTGGGCGTGCACAGCTTCCATGCAAGCGTGGCCGGCCTGGGCGGCTGCCCCTATGCCAAGGGCGCGACGGGCAACGTCGCGACGGAGGACGTCGTTTTCATGCTCGACGGCCTCGGCATAGCGACTGGCATAGCCCTGGACAAGCTGGTCGATGCCGGCGCCTTCATCTCCAACGCGCTGGGCCGCCCGCCGGTGTCGCGCGTGGCCCGCGCGGTGCTGGCGAAACGGACCGCCTAGGCGCGCAGCTCCCACAGCACATTGACGATGCGCCAGCGGCCTTCGACCTGGGCCAGGTGCATGTAGTCGATCCAGTCATCTGCATCGACGCGCACGCTGGCCGTGCGGCCGAAGACGTCGAGGATCCTCACTTCGGCGCGCCTGCCGGCCTCGGGCCTCCCGGCGCGGGATCGCGTGTGCTGCACCAGGGCCATCGCGCCCATGTTCTGCAACTCGCCGCGACCATCGGGCAGGCGCCGGACGATGCGCTTGGCCAACTCGGGATGCAGCGAGCGCTCCATGCGTGCCGCGTCGCCCGCATACCAGCCCTCGATGTAGTCCCGCGCGCAGGGCTCGATGGCAGCCGCCTCGGGCTCCGACGCCGCCATGGCCGCCGTCGATGCACCGGCCAGGGCCGCACTGCTCATGAAAATGCGTCGTTGCAAGATGGACTCCGTCCGGATGGCAAACCGCGCGCAGCATCGCAGCAAGGCGCGCGACGCGAAAGTGGCTTTCGGGAAAGGCAGCCTTCCTGCGGCGCCGGACAAGCCTCAGGGCTTGTCCACGCTCAACTCAGCCCAGCCGGTCGAGCGCAGTCTCGATCTGGCCGCGCTCATGCTCACCCATGCCGCGGCCGGCGCGGCGGACACGGTCCACGAGCCCCGCATCCACCGGCCAGACTGCGCCCATCTTCTCGGCCACACGCAGCAGAACCTGCAGGCGCTCGAAGCCGGCATCCATGCCCTCCGCGCTGCTGAGCACACGCTCCAGGCCGGCGAGGCCCAGGCCAGGCCGGTCCAACAGCAGGTTCAGGGCCTCGCGCCGCTCGAAGCCGCCCGAGATGCCAGCCGCAGCGCGGGCATAGGCGTCGACCAGCTCTGCCTCGTCGCCGCGCAGCCGACGGGCGACGGCGCCAAGCGCCTCGCGCTTCTCAAAGTCGCCCTGGATGCGCGTCGCCGCCTGCAGGGCTGCCGCGAGCACGGCCGGCTGGGGCGTGGCGGCCACCTGCGCCACGATGGCCGAGCGCAACTCGAAATCACCGCCGATGCCACTCAGCGCTTGCTCCCATGCAGACAGCACGGCCGGGCTGTCGGCCAAGCGTGGTGCCAGCGCACCCAGCGCCTCACGGCGCTCGAAGTCGCCATCGATACCGGCGGCAGCGGCCAGCCAGGCCAGTTGCTGGGGCTCCGCCAGTGGCTGGCGAGCGACGGCGCTCAGCGCCTCGCGGCGTTCGAAGCCACCCTGCAGGCCGGCGGACGCGGTGATGAGACGATCCTGCACTGGCGCGGGCAGCGGCCCATCGAGCTGCAGCGCGGCCTCGATGCGACGGCGGCGCTGGAAGTCGGCCTTTGCGCGTTCGACGTCGGCCAGCACCGCGTCGAAGCCACCCCTGGCGAACAACTTGCGCGCGCGCAGCCGCGGGTCGGTGAGGTCCTCGGCCACACGTTGCACGGCCTGGGCCCACCACCGGCGCGCGACCTCGTCCATGGGCCGGGCCTCACCGCCGACGCGGTAGTCACGCTCGATGCGGCCCTCGCCCATGGAAGTCAGCCGCATCTCGCGCGTCAGCCCGCCTTCGCGCTCCTTCACGACAAGCGTGCCGCTCAGCGTCTGCACCTCGTCCTCGGCGTCGCTGAAGCCCGCCTGGCCGTCCAACGTCGCGGAGAAGCTGCCGCCGGGATAGCGGCTGTACGTCCTCTTGCCGCGCGCGGAGATGGACAGTTCGTCCGTCAAGCCACCGAGCCCGACTCGCTCCAGCAGGCTGCTCCCGTCGGTGCGGCTGACGACAACGGCAGGCAACGCGACGAGGGCCGCCAGCATGGCACCCAGCAGAGCCCAGCGCAGCCCCCGCCGCTCACGCGGCGCATCATCACCCTCGGAGCCGAGCAAGCGGCGTACCCGGGCCATCAGCGGCGAGCCGGCGGTCGCGGCCCCGCAGGCCAGGCCCGGGCCGCGGCCGCCAGCTTTCAAGGCCTCGGCGCAGCGCAGCAGGCTTTGCGCTAGCGCCAGACGCTGTCCCTGTGGCGCGGCTGCGGCGGCGTCACAGGCCAGCTCGGCGAGCAGGTCCAGGCGCTGCAGCGCGACGCGGTTGAGTAGCTGCGGCCAAAGCAAGGCCCTGAGCCCGGCAGCCAGCAATCGCCACGCCGGGTCGCGCCGGCGCAGGTGAGCAAGCTCATGGCCGAGCACCGCAAGGGCCTCGTCGTCGGGCAGCACCAGGCACCAGGCTGGCAGGCAGAGCACGCGGCCCGGTGCCATCAGGGGGCTGGCCCAGCCGGGGCGAGCCTGGCGCAGCATGGGCAGGGGCAGCGCCATGTCGGCCGCCCGCTGCGCGGCGAGCCTGTGCCAGCGCACGTCATCCAGCTCGGGCAGCCGGCGCACGGCGCGGCGCAGCCAGACCCATTGCAGAATCAGCGCGGCCAGCAGCAGCGCGGCGCCTACCAGCCAGAGCAGCACGAAGCCGATGGCCGTGTCATGCGTCCTGGGCGCCAAGCTGGCAGCCAGTGGCAGAGCGCCGAGCCGGGCCGTGGGCAGGGCAGCCGGCGCCACTTCGACGCGCGCGGGCTGCAGGTCCGCTACGACCTGAGCAGGCTCGTGAACGACGAGGGCAACGGGAGCGTCAGCGGGGATCGGGTTCGGCACCCCAGGCAGCAACGGCAGGCTGGCGCTGACCAGGCCGCCCAGCAGGGCCAGGCGCCACAGCCCTTCCTGCGTCGTCGTGGACAGTCGGGCCAGCAGGCCGGCGCGGTCGGCAGCCCACAGGCCACCGATCAGCAGGCTGCTGTGCAGCAGATAGCTGCACAGCCAGGTCAGCAGGGCATCAGTCATCGCGCATCTCCCTTGCGTTGCTTGAGCAGCGCCTGCAGCTCGGCCAGTTCCTTGGCATCGACGCCACGCGCATCCAGCAGATGGCTGACCAGGGCACTGGCCCTACCAGCGAAGAGGTTGTCCAGCAGGCTGCCCACCATGGATCGCTGCACCTCGGCCTCGCTGACCCGCGGCGTATAGAGCAGCGCCCGGCCTTCGCGCCGGCTGGCCAGCAGGCCGCGCTTCTCCAGCCGCGTCAGCAGCGTGGCCACCGTCGTGTGCGCCAGATCGCGCTCTCCGCGCAAGGCCTCGGCCACCTCGGCCGTGCTGGCCTCGCCGCGCGCCCACAGCGTGCGCATCAGGCTCAGTTGCAGATCGCTCAGCGAGACTTCTCCCGCGCCGGCTTCTTCGTCCATGGTGAACTTCTACAGTTGTCGTACTACAAATGTAGAAGATTCAATGGGGGCGTGGCAAGTGCAATTCGGCACGGGTGGCAGAACCCGAGTGGCGACGCCGAGCGCCCCCGGCGCGGATGAGCCGGCGGTCTTACATGCCCGGCGGGTTGCGCATGCGCTGGCTGAACCACCAGAGGTGGCCGTCCGGGTCCACGCAACCGTAGGTACGGTCGCTCCAGTACTCAGCGCCGTAGTCGTTCTCGGTCAGCTCATAGGTCACCCGGGCGCCTGCCGCGCGCGCCTGGGCGCAATGAGCGTCGACATCGTCGACATAGAGGAACAGCGCCTGCGTGTTTGCGCCAGCGACCAGCCGGGGTGCCCGGCCCGTCACACCGAACCGGGCCTCGCGCGCGGCCCCGCCCTCGGCCACCATGACGATGGCCTCGCCGTAGCGCAGCTCGCTATGCATGACGCTGCCGTCGGGCGCGTCAACGACGATTTCCACCGCGAACCCGAAGGCGCGCTCGTACCAGGCGATCGCAGCGCGCGCGTCTTCGCAGTACACGGCTGAGGACAGGCGCGGCCAGCCAGGTGGGGTGGGTTTCATCGCGGTCTCCGTGACGGGTGGGTGCGGTTCAATCCTCGCACCGAGACTCTTCCGCCGCCACCCATGAAACGCCTCACCGCCTGCGCCGTCGCGCTGTTCGCCGCCCTGTCCGCCCAAGCCCAGGAGCCGCCCACCTACGATGCCGCCAAGGCCCAGGCGTGGGGCGCCAACGACCAAGGCCTACGCTCCTATGTGTTCGTGCTGCTGAAGACCGGTCCCAGGCGCATGCCCGATGGACCGGCGCGCGACGAGATGTTCAAGGGCCATTTCGCCAACATGCAGCGCCTGGCGAAGGAAGGTCTGCTGGCCTATGCCGGTCCCTTCGACGGCGTCGACAGCTGGCGTGGCCTGTTCATCTTTGCCACATCAGACATGGAGCTCGCCCGCAAGGCCGTGGAGAGCGACCCCGTCATCGTCAACGGCGAGATGGTGGCCGAATTGCACAAGCACTTCGGCTCGGCAGCACTGCTTGCCGTCAACGAGTGGCACCCGAAGCTAATCAAGCCGAAGCCGTGAGCATCGCCATTGAGCGGCTAAGCTCCCCCCGAGGGAGAACACGAGATGAAGATAGTCTGGGCAGCGCTGGCCTGCACGGGGGCCATGGCCGCTTCCGGCTGCGGCGGCGGCACAGCCGGCGACACGGCCGGCCCGCCACGCGCGCCGGCGCTGCAAATCACCGCAGCCGCCAACGACAGTGACCAAGTCCCAAGTGGCGTCGTGCACGGCCACCGCATCGAGCTGCGCAACGTCGGCAATACAAGCGCGATCGCCGTGGCCGTTTCGGTGAGCCTGGATGCTCAGGCCCAGCAGATGCCCTTGAGCTGCGAATCGTCCAACTGCACGAGGCGCAGTGACGGTGGCATCGATATTGCCGAGATTCCAGCTGGCGGCACGGTGACGCTGCGGCAAAGCTTGCGGGTCAATCCCGGCTATCGCGGTGCGCTGCGCAACCACTGGCAGGCCACGGCCGGCGCCAGCAGCGCCAATTGGCGGCAGGAACTCACGGCCTACGTTACCAACCTGGCCGTCACGGTGGGCGAGGCTGTGTCCGCGGAAGGAAACCCTCTTCGGCGCAGCTATGAGGTCGCCCTGACCAATCAGGGCCCGGATGATGCAATCGATGTCGACTGGGACGTGCTGACCATGCCTGGCCAGGTGTGGCGCGCCAGCTCCTGCACCGCGAGCACGGGTGCGAGCTGCCCGGCCGATCTTGGCGAAGCCATGAAGGTTGCGCGCCTGCCAGCAGGTGCCTCGCTACGGCTGGAAGTGCAGGTGGACCAGAGTGCTGCGCCCGTTTCACGGGTCCAAGGCGTCGGCACCCGAGCCGAGGCGGCGGGCGATCCGGATCCGCGTGATAACGAAGCGACCAGAGATCAGGACGGCGCCTTCCATCTCTTCATGTCGGACCTGGAAGGCCGTCACTACCGGCTGACCACGGATGCCATGAGAACACTGCGCGCGACGGCAGCGGGCACCGATTACCACGCTTCGATCGCGTTCGACGTCACAGGCCAAGGTTTGCTGGGTGTACCAAGCGATCCCGACCCGCCGTGGCAGCGCGGCAGCTTGAGTGTTTTCGGACCGCTCATGGTGCTCGGCCTGGACATCCGCGGGGTCCGCAAGCCCTACCTGGCCCCCAAGCAACTCGTCGGCCAGCTCAGCGAGCTGGAAGGGCATACCTTCAATGTGCTCGGTTCACGGGCCGACGCAAACGGGACACCCCAAGATGCCTACACCGGGTCCGCGCGCTTCAAGGACGGGGCGCTTCAGGTCTGCCTTCCGGAGCTGCCCATGCCCTTCGAGCAGTGCCCGGCTTCCCGTTTGACACGCTTTGAAGCCTCGCTCGTTGGCAGCGAGATCGAACTGTTCGCACGAGACAAAGTGACCAGGGTCAGGGCCGCGCGCAGCAAGGATGGCCCTGTGCTGGTGTCCTCGTCCAGGGACAGTGCCACCGGCGCCAGCGAGTTCTGGATCGCGTTGCCCAACGCTGCGCACAATCCGTTCTCGCTCATCGAGAGCTCGCTGCACGAGGCCACATTCGAGAGCCAGAGCGGCAACGCCACCGCCATGCTCGGCAGCCTCGACCGCGACAACAATGCCAATCCACGGCTCGTAGCCGTGCGAGGACTTCCGATTGTTGTCCTTCAGCGCCTGAACACTGCAGGCGTCCTGGGCATCTGCGGCCTATCGTCGCAACTGGCAAGCAGTGGTCAGCCAGGACTGTTCCAGGGTGGACTGCGCGGCGACTGGCTGACCGGCGCATACGAGAACGGCGAATTCGTGAAAGAAAGGCCGTGCTTCTCCGGCACCGTCCATCACACGCAGACAGGGAGCTTCGCTGTGTTCCTCGGCGTGAAAGGCGGCGACCTGCCGGGCCGCTGGATGTTTGCCGGCCGCCTCTGACCGGCGGCCACGGCTCAACCCTTCTTGAGCACCTTGGCTACCGGGTTGGGCCGCAGCCGGAACGCGTCCGGCATGCCCGAGCCGAGCAGCGGGCGCAGGTACATGCGAAAGGCATCGGTCACGTCGGTGCCGCTTTCGGTGATGAAGTGGTCCTCCATCGTCCGGGTCTTGCCCGCCACGGCGGCCAGCGGCAGCAGCTCGTAGTCCACCGAGTAATAGCCCACGCGCTTGATGGCCACCGAGCCATCGCGGTCGCCGTGAAATGCGTACTGCACGGCCTTCTCGCCGACCTCGCGGGCCTCGCGCGCGTCCACGTCGCTGACGCAGCCGAGAAAGCTGCGCTGCAGGTAGCCGAAGGTGTCACCTCGCACGCGCTTGATGCCTAGCTTGGCCTTGATCTCCTCGCACAGCAGGTCAGCAAGTGCACCGGTGCCGCTGAGCTGCACGTTGCCATGCGCGTCGCGCTCCAGGTCGCCGGCCAGCTTGGACAGCATGGGCGCGCCGGAGGCGTCGTGGATGCCCTCGCTGACGGCAATGACGCAGCGGCCATAGCGCTGGTGCGTTGCCTTCACGTCGCGCAGGAACTGTTCGGTGTCGAAGCTGCGCTCGGGCACGTAGATGAGGTGCGGGCCGTCGTCGTCGAATTTCTTGCCCAGGGCGGCGGCAGCGGTCAGGAAACCCGCATGACGGCCCATGACGACACCCACGTAGACGCCAGGCAGTGCCGCGTTGTCGAGGTTGGCGCCAGCGAAGGCCTGGGCCACGAAGCGCGCGGCGGAGGCATAGCCGGGCGTGTGGTCGTTGCCGACCAGGTCGTTGTCGATGGTCTTGGGGATGTGGATGCAGCGTAGAGCGTAGTTCGCCGCTGCGGCCTCCTCGGACACGATGCGCACGGTGTCCGATGAATCGTTGCCGCCGATGTAGAAGAAATGCGTGATGCCGTGGGCCTGCAGCACCGTGAAGATCTCGTGACAGTAGGCGGCATCCGGCTTGTCGCGCGTCGAACCCAGCGCCGAAGCGGGGGTGCCCGCCACCAGCTCCAGGTTGTGGCTGGTCTCCTGTGTCAGGTCGACGAAGTCCTCATTGACGATGCCACGCACGCCATGACGGGCACCATAGACCAGGCCCACGCCACGCTGGCGTCGTGCCTCGAGCACGACGCCCACGAGGCTCTGGTTGATGACGGCGGTAGGGCCGCCGCCCTGGGCGACGAGGATCTTCGCGAGGCTCATGGACGCTCCTGGCTGTCGTCAATCGACGCGCGGAGTTTAGGGGCCTCGGGCGCATTCCGGGCTGAGCACCGGGTCGCCCCAAGCCAGGCCATCTGCCGATGTGCGCGCGGCTCGATGCCGGGCGGGGAGCCTCTACCTTCCCATCCAGGTTTCCAACTGGTCGGCCGGCATGGGCTTGGCGAACAGCCAGCCCTGGCCCTCGTGACAGCCCAGCTCGATCAGGTAGCGGCGCTGCTCTTCGGTCTCGATGCCTTCCGCGATGACCGTGAGGCCCAGGCCGCGGCCCAGGTTGACGACCATCTGCGCGATCGTCGAGCCGGCGCTGGACGACTGCGCCTCCTGCACGAAGGCACGGTCGATCTTGAGACGATCCACCTGCAGCTGGCGCAGCTGGCTCAGGGACGAGAAGCCGGTACCGAAATCGTCGATGGCGACGCTGAAGCCCAGGCGCTTGATGTCAGCCAGAACGCGCAGCACGAGCTCGGCGTCCTCCATGGCCATGGATTCGGTGATCTCCAGCTCGATGCTCTCCCCGTCGACGCCGCCGTCCCGCAGGGAGCGGGCCAGCATGTCGATGAAGCCGGGATGGCGGAACTGCGCCATGGAGACGTTCACGGCCATGCGGAAGTCGGCATGACCCAGGATCTGCATCTTCTTCAGCTGGGCGCAGGCGGTGCGCATGACGAACTCGCCGATAGGAATGATGAGGCCACTCTGCTCGGCCAGCGGAATGAACTGGTCGGGCGGGATGAATCGATCATCGGCCGTGCGCCAGCGCAGCAGGGCCTCGGCGCCAACGACGCGGCCGCTGTCGAGGTCGACCTGGGGTTGGTAGACAACGAAGAGCTGGCTCTCCTCGAAGCCGGTGCGCAGCCCCTTGAGCAGCTTGAAGCGCTCGCGCGCATCGCTGCCCATGGCGGCCGAGAAGTACTGCGACGAGCCGCGCTGCTGCTGCTTGGCACGCTTGAGCGCAATCTGAGCATCGAGCAGCAGCTCGGATCCGACGGCCTTGGATTCGCCCAGGCGCACAAGGCCGGTAGTGGCAGACAGCTGCAGCCGCTCGCCAGCGACGACGAAGGGCTCGGCGAAGACGCCGTTGACGGTTTCCGGGCAGACCTTGCCATGCTCGCCCAGCACGCCGAAGGTATCGGCGCCGACGCGGGCCATCGCGGTGTTCAGTCCCAGCATCTCGCTCAGGCGATGCGTGACGGCCTGCAGCACCTGGTCGCCGAAGTGGTGGCCGAAGGCGTCGTTGATGTCCGAGAAGTCGTCGATGTCGATCAGTGCCAGCGTGACGCCAGACGGATCCTTCAGGTTCTTGTCAAGCAGCTCGACGAAGCGGTTGCGGTTTGGCAGACGCAGCAGCGGGTCGTTGTAAGCCTGGTCCAGCAACTGGCTGTAGAGGACGACGTTCTCGAAGCCGACGGCGATGTTGGAGCAGAAGGCGCGCAGCAGTTGCTGGTCCAGTTCGTCGAGCTCACGGCCGACGTCCACCAACGCAGCCATCGCACGCCCCCGGCCCATGCCGAAGTACAGGCAGGTGCCATCGTCGTAGAGATTCTTCTGCTCGCGCAGGCAGCGCTCCAGGCGCTCGCGCACGGCAGCGATCTTGACCTGGGCCAGCGGCCGGTCGATGAGGCCGCTGTACTGGCCCGCGGCCGCCACGATGCGCACCTCCTCGCCCGCCTCGCCATTGACCTGCGCACACACCAGCCCCTCGGGCAGGATACCCAGCAGCGCACACAACTGCGTGACGACGCCCTCGGCGAAGCGGCTCAGGCCGCGCATGCGGGACAGCGAGGTGCTGCTCTCGACGATCATCTCCAGGCCGCGGCGGTTGGCTTCCAGCGCGCAGATCTGGCGGTACGAGCGCACCGCGGCCGTCAACACCGTGTACAGGCGAGTGCGGGTCAGCTCCGACTTGGTCTTGTAGTCGTTGATGTCATAGGCCTGCACCGTCTCGATCTCGGGGGCGTAGCCCGGTTGACCTGTGCGCAGCACGATGCGCACGGCGTTCAGGCCCAACTCGTCGCGGATGTGACGCACCAGTTGCAGGCCAGCGTCCTCGCTCTCCATGACCACGTCCAGCAACACGACGGCCAGGTCGTCCTCGCTGGCGAGCAACTGACGGGCCTGGGCCGCGGAACTGGCATGCAGGAAGACGAGCGGCTGGCCTTCGACCGTCAGGCCCTGCATGGCCAGTTCGGTGGCCTTGTGAACGTCGCCGTCATCGTCGACGATGAGGATGCGCCAGGGCCGATCGTTGTGGCGATGTTCGCCGTCAGCGTGCTCAGGCTCGTCGAGCAGTTCGAGCAGATCGTCGTCAGCGGCGGGTGTCTCTTGCATGGGGGAGAGGGCTCCGGGCACGGGGGCAGCCGCTGCTGCGGCTACCTCGTCGGTCTAGAGCCGCAAGCGTAGTGCATCCACACACGGCCTGTCACAAAAAGCGCGGGCAAATGTCCCGCAGAGCGCATCAACGCTTACCGGGTTTGCCCGGACGCACGCCGCTTGCACGCGCAGCGCCGGTAGCACGCGGCGGCAGTCCGGTGTGCTGCGTCAAGAGCTGCCCCTTGCGTGCCTTCTGCTGGCCCGTGGCCGGCTTGGCTACGGTCGAGTTCTTGCGCCGCGCGCTGTCGTAGCTGCCGTCGGTGATGGGCTGGTAGCTCGGGATCAGGTGATGCTTGCCGTTGCCGATGAGGTCCGCTCGGCCCATGGCCTTCAGCGCCTCGCGCAGCAGCGGCCAGTTGTTGGCATCGTGATAGCGCAGGAAGGCCTTGTGCAGCCGGCGACGGCGCTCGCCACGCACGATGTCGACCTTCTCGCCACGACTCTCGTCGCGACTGATGCCCTTGAGCGGGTTCATGCCCGAGTGGTACATGGCCGTGGCCGTCGCCATGGGGCTGGGGTAGAAGGTCTGCACCTGGTCGGCGCGGAAGCCGTTGCGCTTGAGCCAGACGGCGAGGTTCATCATGTCCTCGTCGCTGGTGCCGGGATGGGCAGCGATGAAGTACGGAATCAGGTACTGCTTCTTGCCGGCGGCAGCGCTGGCCGCCTCGAACATCTGCTTGAAGCGGTCGTAGGTGCCGATGCCCGGCTTCATCATCTTGGACAGCGGGCCTTGCTCGGTGTGCTCCGGCGCGATCTTCAGGTAACCACCCACGTGGTGGGTGACCAGCTCCTTCACGTACTCGGGCGACTGCACGGCCAGGTCGTAGCGCAGGCCGGAGCCGATGAGGATCTTCTTGACGCCCGGCAACGCGCGGGCGCGGCGGTACATCTTGATCAGCGGATCGTGGCTGGTGTTCAGGTTCGGGCAGATGCCGGGGTAGACGCAGCTGGGCTTGCGGCAGGCGGCCTCGATCTCGGGGCTCTTGCAGCCGATGCGGTACATGTTGGCCGTAGGCCCGCCCAGGTCCGACACGATGCCGGTGAAGCCTTTGACCTTGTCGCGCATCTCCTCGATTTCGCGGATCACGGAGTCTTCCGAGCGGCTCTGGATGATGCGCCCCTCATGCTCGGTGATGGAGCAGAAGGTGCAGCCACCGAAGCAGCCGCGCATGATGTTCACACTGAAGCGGATCATCTCCCAGGCCGGGATCTTGGTCGCGCCATCGTGGCCGCCGGCCTCATCGGCGTAGCTCGGGTGCGGGCTGCGCGCGTACGGCAGGTCAAAGACGTGGTCCATTTCCGGCGTCGTCAGCGGGATGGGCGGCGGATTGATCCAGAGGTCCCGCGCGATGCCGTTGAAGTCGTAGCGCTGCACCAGCGCGCGCGCGTTGCCGGGGTTGGTCTCCAGGTGCAGCACGCGGTTGGCGTGGGCATACAGCACCGGGTCGCTCCTGACCTGCTCGTAGGCCGGCAGGCGCACCACCGTATGGTCGCGTGGCGGCATGGTGATGCGACCGGTCTTGTGCAGGGTGATGGGCTTGGCGCCGTCATCGCCGGACGCGCAAGCCTTGTTGTCGTCAATGATCTGGTAGGGGCTGATCAGCTCGTCTATGCGGCCCGGACGGTCCACTTCGGTCGAGTCCAGCTCGAACCAGCCTTCGGCCGTGGGATCGTCTGTGCGGCGCATGAAGGCCGTGCCGCGGACATCGGTCAGGGCCTCGATGGGTTCGCGGCGCGCCAGGCGGTGGGCGATCTCGACGATGGCACGCTCGGCGTTGCCGTAGACCAGCAGGTCGGCCTTTGCATCTACGAGGATGGAACGGCGTACCTTGTCCTGCCAGTAGTCGTAGTGCGCGATGCGGCGCAGCGACGCCTCGATGCCACCGATGACGACAGGCACGTCCTTGAAGGCCTCCTGGCAGCGCTGGGTGTAGACCAGCGTCGCGCGGTCAGGGCGCTTGCCGCCTTCGCCGCCCGGCGTGTAGGCATCGTCGCTACGGATTTTTCGATCAGCCGTGTAGCGATTGATCATGGAATCCATGTTGCCGGCCGCTACGCCGAAGAACAGGTTGGGCTTGCCCAGCGCCTTGAAGGCGTCGACGCTGTTCCAGTCCGGCTGGGCGATGACACCGACGCGAAAACCCTGGGCCTCCAGCGTGCGGCCGATGACGGCCATGCCGAAGCTAGGGTGGTCGACGTAGGCGTCACCAGTGACGATGATGATGTCGCAGCTGTCCCAGCCGAGCTGCTCCATCTCCTGCCGGCTCATGGGCAGGAAGGGCGCGGGGCCGAAACGCTTGGCCCAGAACGGGCGGTAAGCGGTCAGGGCCTTCGGGGCGGCGATGGGCAGTGCGGACATAGGACGTCGATTGTCGTTGGACCGGCCCAGAAAGCACAAAGCCCGCGCTGGGCGCGGGCTCGGGGCACAAGGCCGGGTGCGTGAATTACAGCGCGCGGATGTTCGCGGCCTGCAGACCCTTGGGGCCCTGCTTCACTTCGAATTCGACTTGCGCGCCTTCGGCCAGCGTACGGAAACCGCCGCCGTTACGAATCTCGCTGTGGTGGGCGAAGAGGTCCTTGCCGCCGTCGGCGGGGGTGATGAAGCCGAAGCCCTTGCCGTCGTCAAACCATTTGACGATGCCGGTCTGGAGGGTGCTCATGGAATTTCCTTGCTGTTGTCGTGCTGTGCGGCCCGCTCCAGGGCAAAGCGGCTGCGGAATTCACAACAACTTCAGGAAACAAGGCCACAAAAAAAGCGCCGGATGTCGGCGCCGGCGAGCATTCTAGTTCAGGCTGCCATCAGGGCCTTGATGGGTATCGTTGCACCACGCACGCGCGACGCCCCACCTTCGACGCGGCTCTCCTCGAAGATCGAGCAGGCACAGTCATGACAGGCACCACAGGCCGTGGCCACGCGAAGATCGTCCTGCAGCGCCTCGAAGCTCGGGCAGCCGCTGGACGCGGCAATCGCGATGTCGCGGTCAGAGACGCGGTGGCAGACACAAACAATCATGGACACGAAGTCTAATGCGAATCGGTCTCATTTGCAAAAAGAGCGGTTTTGCTGAAGGGCTTTCCCTGGAGATACTGCGGCCCAATTTCACATTTCGGAGCCGGCCATGAAAGGCGATCCTCAAGTCCTCGTCCACCTGAACCAGCAGCTCAAGCTGGAGCTGACCGCCATCAACCAGTACTTCCTGCATGCCCGCATGCTGAAGAACTGGGGGCTCATGAAGATGGCCAAGCACGAGTACGAGGAGTCCATCGAGGAGATGAAGCACGCCGACAAGCTCATCGAGCGCGTGCTGACGTTGGACGGTCTGCCCAACCTGCAGGACCTCGGCAAGCTCTACATCGGGGAAAACGCCGTCGAAACGATGAAGTGCGACCTGATCATCGAAAAGGCGTCACACGTGCACCTTAAGGAAGCCGTCGCCTATTGCGAGCAGGTGCGCGACTACGTGTCCCGCGAGCTGTTCGTGCAGATCCTCGATGACACCGAGGAGCACATCGACCATCTGGAAACCCAGATCGAGCTGGTCGACACGGTCGGCGAACAGAACTATCTGCAGTCGCAGATGGGCGAACCCTCCTGAGCTTCTAGAGGAAACGCTCCAGCAGCCGCTTGGAGTGCTTGTCCAACGCCCAGCGATCGGGTACTTCCAGCTGCACGCCGTGGCTGCTCGTGATGAGCAGCCGCCCTTCCTCTAGGCGACGGATGTCCTCCTCGCTTTTCAGCACGAAGTCGACCTCGCCCCGGTCCGTGTCAATACGCCAGGTGCTGGGCGTCGCAAAGGTGTTGACCGAGATCAGCCGCTTTAGCGTCGGGTGGAACTCGCGCGCAGCCAGCTCGGTCTCCAGCAACCGGCGCGGGCCGTCCGGCAGCGCCGAGAGACGCGCCACCCAGGCCAGCTCGTGGCCGTGCGAGCCCACCAGTGACACACCCTCATCGGGCGCCGTAATTGGATGGGCACGCACGGGCGTCACACCAGAATGGTGCTCACCGTTCAGGTCCGTCAGCATCAGCCGGCCGTGAGCGTCCAGCTGCAGGTCGCGAAAAGGCAGCGTCGTGCTCATGCGTTCTCCGTGTGGGCGCTAGGGTTGGGCGCGACGAAGGCCTCTTCGGCCTCGGCATCGACACGGCGGGCTTGGGCTTCCCACAGGCGCCAGTAGTGCCCCTGCCGGGCGATCAGCTCATCGTGCGGCCCCAGCTCGACGATCTCGCCGCGATCCATGACGACCAGGCGGTCGGCCTTGCGCAACGTGGACAGCCGGTGGGCAATGGCGATGGTGGTGCGCCCCTTCACGAGGTTGTCCAACGCGCGCTGGATCTCCTTCTCGGTCTCGGTGTCCACGGCCGATGTGGCCTCGTCGAGGATGAGGATGGCCGGGTCGATCAGCAAGGCGCGGGCGATCGAGATGCGCTGGCGCTCGCCGCCGGACAACCCCTGGCCGCGCTCGCCCACCAAGCTGTCGTAGCCATGCGGCAGGCGCAGGATGAATTCGTGGGCATGGGCCGCGCGCGCCGCTGCAACGATCTCGTCTCGGGTCGCGTCGGGCTTGCCATAGGCGATGTTCTCGGCGATGGTGCCGAAGAACAGGAAGGGCTCCTGCAGCACCAGGCCAATGTGGCGGCGGTAGTCGGCCACCTTGATGCGACGCAGGTCAGTGCCATCCACCTTGATGGAGCCCTCTGTCACGTCGTAGAAGCGGCAGATCAGATTCACCAGCGTGCTCTTGCCCGAGCCACTGTGGCCCACCAGGCCCACCATCTCGCCCGGGCGAATGTCCAGGTTCAGGCTGCGGATGACCGAACGCGAGCCGTAGCGGAAGTTCACGCCCTGCATCGAGATCGCGCCGGTCACGTTCTCGAACGGCAGCGGGTTGACCGGATCGGGCACGTTGGAGACATGGTCCAGAATGTCGAAGATGCGCTTGGCCCCGGCCGCCGCCTTCTGCGTGACGGACACGATGCGGCTCATGGAATCCAGCCGCGCATAGAAGCGCCCGATGTAGGCAAGGAAGGCGGTCAGCACACCCACCGTGATGCTCTGGTGAGCGATCAGCCAGATGCCTATCCCCCAGACCACCAGCAGCCCCATCTCCGTCAGCAGCCCGACAGTGGGCGTGAACAGGCTCCAGGTGCGGTTAAGCCGGTCGTTGACATGCAGATTCTTGGCGTTGGCCTCCTTGAAGCGTGTGGCCTCGCGCCTTTCCTGCGCGAACGCCTTGACGACGCGAATGCCGGGGATGGTGTCGGCGAGCACGTTGGTGATCTCGCCCCAGACACGGTCGATCTTCTCGAAGCCGGTACGCAGCCGGTCGCGCACGAGGTGGATCAACCAGGCGATGAAGGGCAGCGGCACCAGAGTCGCCAACGCCAGGCCGGGATGGATGCTGAACAGGATGATGGCCGTCATGCCCAGCATCAGCACGTCGGTGATGAAATCCAGCGCGTGCAGGGAGAGAAACACCGAGATACGGTCCGTCTCCGAGCCGATGCGCGCCATCAGGTCACCGGTGCGCTTGTTACCAAAATACTCAAGCGACAACCCCAGCAGGTGCTCGAAGGTGGCCGTACGCAGGTCCGCCGCGATGCGCTCTGACACCAGCGCCAGCAGATAGGTCTTGGCCCAGCCCAGCGCCCAGGAGAACAGCGCCGCGCCCAGCAGCCCCGCCAGCAGCAGCATGACGAGGTGGGGGTCGATAGCCTGACCGTTCTGGAACGGGATCAGCACCTTGTCCATCAGCGGCATGGTCAAGTAAGGCGCGACCAGCGTCGCGCCGGTAGCGCCCAGCATCAGCGCAAACCCCAACAGCAGCTGCCCCTGGTAGGGCTTGGCGAAGCGCCCCAGGCGCAGCAGTACCCAGGTGCTGGGCGGGGCGCCGGCGTCGCCGAAGTCGAAATCGACCTCTTCGCCCTCGTCGTCGTCCACGGGCACCACCCGGCCTTCCAGCCGCTGCACCTCGCGCTCGAAGGCATCGACAAAGCGCACCGCTGCGGGATTGCAGGCCAGCGTGAAGCGCCAGCGCGCCAGACGCTGCCGGCTGTCGAACAGCTCCATGAACGCCAGGCCGCCGTGGTCGCTGAGCTTGAGCTGCTGACCGGCGGTCACCGGGAACTCGATCCAGGCGCCCCCCGAGGGTTCGCAGGCAAGCAGCCGCGAATTTGTCAGCGCGATCAGCCCCTGCGCGAAGCGTCCCTGGCCGTCCAGGTCAACCTCCAGGGTGGCCACGACGTTCTCGCCAGCAGGAAGTCGCCCGAGAAGGGCGGCCATTTGAGGATGAGGCACTGTCGTGGGAGGAAGGTCATTCATGTTGTTCTTGGCTCTGACGGGCTGCCGCAATTCTCCGCCATGAGTTCGGCGCAAAATGCCTCGCGCCTCTCACACCTCCAAGCCATGAGCAAGAAGAACGACATACGCCTGCTGCGCATCAACTATCTGCGCGGGCCCAACATGTGGACCTACCGGCCGGTGCTGGAAGTCTGGCTCGACCTGGGCGAGCTGGAGGACCACCCCAGTCATCAGCTGCCCGGATTCAACGACCGCCTCACAAGCGCCCTGCCCGCCCTCATCGAGCACCACTGCGGCGTCGGTGAACGTGGCGGCTTCATCGAGCGGCTGCGCGACGGCACCTGGATGGGGCATGTGCTGGAGCACATCGTGATCGAGCTGCTCAACCTGGCCGGCATGCCCACCGGCTTCGGCCAGACGCGTTCGACCAGCCAGCGTGGCGTCTACCGCATGGTGTTTCGGGCACGGGATGAGCAGGTCGCCCGCGCCGCACTGGCTGAGGGCCATGCCCTCATCATGGCCATGATCAACGACGAAGCCTTCGACGTGCCTGCCGCCGTGGCCCGCGTGCGCGACAAGCTGGACGACTGCTACCTCGGCCCCTCCACCGCCGCCATCGTGGCCGCCGCGACGGACCGCCGCATACCGCACATCCGCCTGAACGACGGCAACCTCGTGCAGCTGGGCCATGGCGCCCGCCAACGCCGCATCTGGACGGCCGAGACCGACATGACCAGCGCCATCGCCGAAGGCATCGCCGGCGACAAGGACCTGACCAAGACGCTGCTGAAGGCCGTTGGCGTGCCGGTCCCTGCCGGCCAGGAGGTCAAGTCCGCCGCCGAGGCATGGGAGGCTGCGCAAGACATCGGCCTGCCGGTCGTCATCAAGCCCAGCGATGGCAACCACGGCCGAGGCGTCACGCTGGACATCCAGACCGAGGCCGACTGCGAGGCCGCCTTCAAGCTCGCCGACGCGGAAGGATCGTCGGTGCTGGTGGAGAGCTACATCCGCGGCAACGAGCACCGCGTGCTAGTCGTCGGCGGCCAGGTCATCGCCGCCGCACGCGGCGAGGCTGCCTGGGTGCATGGCGACGGCCAACACACCGTCGCCCAGCTGATCGACATGCAGATCAACACCGACCCGCGCCGCGGCCTGACCGAGGACTTCCCCCTGAACCGCATCACGCTGGGCGAAGACCCTGTCGTGCTCCTGGACCTGCAGCGCCAGGGGTTTGCGCCCGAGTCCGTGCCGCTCGCAGGCAAGGCCGTGCTGATCCAGCGCAACGGCAACGTCGCGATCGACTGCACGCCCGAGGTCCACCCCGAGGTCGCACATGCCGTGTCCCTGGCCGCGCGCACCGTGGGCCTGGACATCGCCGGCGTGGACCTGGTGACCGAGGACATCGCAAAGCCGCTCGCCGAGACCGGCGGCGCCATCGTCGAGGTGAACGCCGGACCGGGTCTGCTGATGCACCTGAAGCCTGCCGGCGGCGCGCCGCAACCGGTGGGCCAGGCCATCATCGACCACCTGTTCGCCGAAGACGAGTCGGGCCGCATCCCAATCGTCGGCGTGGCCGGCTCACGCGGCGGCCAGCAGATCGCCCGCCTGGTCGCCTGGTTGCTGCACCTCAACGGCCGCCACGTAGGCCTGGCGTGCCGTGACGGTCTCTTCCTCGGCACGCGCCGGGTCGAGAAGGCCAACAGCGCCCGGTGGGACGCTGCGCACCGCCTGCTGATGAACCGGGGCGTGAACGCCGTCGTCGTCGAGAACGACCCAGCCTCCATCCTGCGCGACGGCCTGGCCTATGACCGCGCCCTCGTGGGTGTCGTCACCGACATGGACGGCATCGCCGATCTGGCCCACTACGACGTTCAGGACGCCGACCAGCTCTACAAGGTGCTGCGCACCCAGGTCGACGTGGTGCTCAGTGACGGCGCCAGCGTGCTGAATGCAGCCCACCCGCGCCTCGTCGACATGGCCGAGCTGAGCGACGGCGAGGTTGTCTTCTACGCCGAGGACGGCGGCCTGGAGGCGCTGCGCCACCACCGTGACCGCGGCGGCCGTGCCGTGTTCCTGCGTGGCGGCGCCGCCGTGCTGGCCCAAGGCCCGGCGGAAACGCCCGGTGCCAACATCGATGCCCTGCTGCACCGCTTCGGCCCGCAGGCCACCGATGCCTCGACGCTGCTCGCCGCCGTGGCCGCGGCCTGGGCCCTGGGCATCTCGCCCGAGCTCATCGCCGCCGGCCTCGACACCTTCGTCCCCGACCTCCACCTGGCATAAACGACAAGACCATGGACGTTTCCCGCACCCGCGCGCTGCGCGGCCCCAACATGTGGAGCCGCCACACGACCATTGAAGCCGTCGTGCATTGCCAGGAGGCCGAGCGCTCGCTTGAACGCCTGCCCGGCTTCGAGCCTCGCCTGCGCCAGCTCTTCCCAACCATCGGCGAGCTGCGCGCCGACACCTCGCTGGCCCAGGTGCTGGAGCAGGCCACGCTGGCCCTGCAGGCCCAGGCCGGCTGCCCCGTCACCTTCAGTCAGACACACGTCACGCCCGAGGCCGGCACCTACCAGATCGTCATCGAATACAGCGAAGAAGACGTAGGCCGCCTGGCCTTCGAGCATGCGGTCAAGCTCGTGAGTGCAGCGCTGGATGGCGGCGAGTTCGACGCCGACGCCGTGCTGGCCCAGCTGCGTGAACTGGATGAGGACATCCGCCTCGGCCCGTCCACCGGCTCCATCGTCAACGCGGCGCAGGCCCGCGGCATCCCGTTCCGCCGCCTCACCCAGGGCAGCCTGGTGCAGTTCGGTTGGGGTGCCAAGCAGCGCCGCATCTGGGCCGCCGAGGTGGACGCAACCAGCGCCGTCAGTGAGTCCATCGCCCAGGATAAGGACCTGTGCAAGCGCTTGCTTCAGGCCGCCGGCGTGCCTGTGCCTATCGGCCGCCCGGTGGACTCGCCGGACGACGGCTGGGCCGTGGCCCAGGAAATCGGTCTGCCGGTGGTCGTGAAGCCGCAGGACGGCAATCAGGGCAAGGGTGTGACGGTCAACGTGGTGGACCGCGCCCACTTCGACATCGCCTACAAGGCTGCCGATGAGATCGGCCAGGTCATGGTCGAGAAGTTCCTGCCTGGTGGCGACTATCGCCTGCTGGTCATCGGCGACAAGCTGATCGCCGCCGCGCGCCGCGACCCGCCCCACGTCATCGGCGACGGGCAGCACACCGTCAAGGAGCTGGTCGACAAGGTCAACTCCGACCCGCGCCGCGGCGACGGACATGCCACGTCTCTCACCAAGATCCGCTTCGACGACATCGCCGTCGCGCGACTGACCCAGCAGGGCCTGGCCCCCGAGTCCGTGCCCGAGAAGGGCCAGCGCGTGATCCTGCGCAACAACGCCAACCTGTCCACCGGCGGCACCGCCACCGACGTGACGGACGACGTGCATCCGGAGGTCGCCGCGCGCGCCATCGCCGCTGCCCAGGTCGTTGGCCTGCATGTATGCGGCGTGGACGTGGTGGCGGAGAGCGTGCTGCGTCCGCTGGAGGAGATCAACGGCGGCATCGTCGAGGTCAATGCCGCGCCGGGCCTGCGCATGCACCTGAGCCCCAGCTTCGGCAAGGGCCGCAATGTCGGAGAAGCCATCATCGGCCACCTGTTCGGCAGCGGCCAGAAGTCCGGCGGCGCCGAGGACGGTCGCATCCCGGTCGTCGCCGTCACCGGCACCAACGGCAAGACCACGGTTACCCGCCTGATCGCCCACATGTTCGCCAGTTGCGGCCTCAAGGTCGGCATGACCAACACCGACGGCGTCTACGTGGATGGCCGCCAGATAGACAGCGGCGACTGCTCCGGCCCCAAGAGCGCCCGCAACGTGCTGATGCACCCCGACGTCGAGGCAGCCGTGCTTGAGACCGCCCGCGGCGGCATCCTGCGCGAGGGTCTTGGCTTCGACCGCTGCCAGGTGGCCGTCGTCACCAACGTTGGCGCAGGTGACCACCTGGGCATGAACTTCCTGCACACCGCCGAGGATCTGGTGCTGGTCAAGCGCGTCATCGTGCAGAACGTGGCGCCCAACGGCTACGCGGTGCTGAACGCGACCGACCCGCTGACGGCCGAGATGGCCGCAGTCTGCCCTGGCCAGGTCATCTACTTCGCCGCCGACCGACACCACCCGCTGATGGCCACGCACCGCGCCCAGGGCAAGCGCTGCGTCTATGTGGATGGCGAGCAGCTCGTCGCAGCGCAAGGCGTGTGGCGCGAGAGCATTCCTCTACGCGACATTCCGCTGACGCGCGGCGGCTTGATCGGCTTCCAGGTCGAGAACGCAATGGCTGCAGTCGCCGCCGCCTGGGCCGTTGGTCTGGACTGGGACACCATTCGCCGCGGCGTGGGCAGCTTCGCCAACGACGCCGACAACGCGCCGGGCCGCTTCAACGTGATGGACTACAGGGGCGCCACCGTCATCGCCGACTACGGCCATAACGGCGATGCGATGAAGGCGCTTGTCGGCGCCGTCGCGGCGCTGCCGGCCAACAAGCGCTCGGTCGTCATCAGCGGCGCCGGAGACCGCCGCGACGAGGACATCCGCGTGCAGACCGAGATCCTGGGCGCGGCCTTCGACGAAGTCATCCTCTACGAAGACGCCTGCCAGCGTGGCCGCGCGGCCGGCGAGGTCGTCGCGCTGCTGCGCCAAGGCCTGGAAGGCGCGTCGCGCACAAGGCACGTCGAGGAGATCGTCGGCGAGTTCGTCGCCATCGACCGAGCTCTCGCGCGCCTGCAGCCAGGCGACCTCTGCCTTGTGCTGGTCGACCAGGTGGAGGAGGCCCTGGCACACCTGGCCCGGCGCATCGCCGAGGCCTAACGGTAGCGGGCCAGCAGGCGGCTCAGCTCGCCGTCGCTGACGAGGCCCTGGATGGCGGCATTCAACGCCGCCAGACCGACCGGGCTGCTGGGTGACAACGCACACTGAGCCATCACCTCCGACACAACCAACGGTGTGTGCAGGGCCAGACGGAAACGCCCGATGCGCTGCTGGTACTCCAGCACGCGTCGCCCCGTCAGCGCATGCTTGATGCGGCCCAGCTCAAGCTTCTGCAGATTGGCCACTGCGTCAGGCGCGTCGTCACGGATGAAGGCAGCGCGCAAGGCGTCCGCCACCTCTGGGTAGACATAGCCACGCACCGTGCCCACCGGCTGGCCGGCCAGCGCTGCAAGCCCCGCCGGTGCCGGCGCCGTGGCGGCGCTGACGAGCAGTGCCTGGTCGGGAAGGAAGGGGCGGCTCCAGGCGAAGGCGCCGGGCAGCCAGTCGCTCTGGTAGTCGCACAGCAGGTCGCCCTCGCCACGCTGCAATGCCTCGGCCAGGCGCTTGCGCGGCACCGGCCGCGCCACCAGCTCGCGCCCCAAGCGCCTGGCAAGCGCCTGTCCCAGGTCCAGGTGCAGTCCTTCGACGACACGGTCGCCCTCGATACGGGCCTGGGGCATCAGCGCGCTGTTCTCCACCAGCATCAGCAGCGGCCTGACCGGCTCGGCGCGAACGGACGGCAGCACGCACAGCAACAGGGCTGACAGCCCGCCCTGCACTCCCCACCCCCAACGACGCCACGCACTGAACATTCACGCATCATGCCCCGCCCACCGGCTCCGGGGCGACTTTGCATGGTGCGACCGTGACCGGCGCACGCGAAACATGCCGGGCCCGCCCGCGACGGCAGTGACGCCTCCCCGCAAGCCCGCGACCAGTTCCGCGACAAACCCCGTCACAGGTATCGCCTAGGCTGCCGCGATGCGCTCTCTCGCCGACGTCCCCCGCCGCCTGCCACCCTGGTGGCCGCTCGCGCTGTTCGCCCTGTGGCTCGTCGCGCTGGCCGGCTGGCGACCCGTGGCACTGCCCGACGAGGGCCGCTATGGCGGAGTGGCCTACGAGATGTTTTCGGACGACCAGTGGCTGACGCCCACGCTCTTCGGCCTGCCCTACTTCCACAAGCCGCCGTTGATGTACTGGATAGACATCGCGGCCATTCACCTGCTCGGTCCGACGCCGCTGGCGCTGCGCGCCGCGCCACTGCTGGGCGCCTGGCTGATGGGCCTGGCCCTGTGGATCGCGGCTCGAACCCGCTACCCCGCCGAGTACGATGCGCGGCGGGCGCTGGCAGTGCTGGCGACGTTACCGCTGTTCTACCTGGCGGGCCAGTACGCCAACCACGACATGCTGGTGGCGGGCTGGATCTCGCTGGCCATCGCCAGCGCGCAACGCGCGCTGCAGCCGCAGCGACACAGCCTGGCGTGGCTGTGCGCAGCCTGGGGCGCAATGGGGCTGGCCCTGCTGTCCAAAGGGCTGATCGGCGTCGTGTTGCCCGGCCTGGTGATGCTTCCCCGGCTGCTGTGGCAGCGGCGCTGGGCTGCGCTGAGGTTCGCACTGCATCCGCTTGCTCTGGCCGTCTTCGCCGCGGTCGCGCTGCCCTGGCTGGCAGCCATGCAGTGGCACCATCCGGGCTTCTTCGACTACTTCATCGTCGAGCAGCACTTCCGGCGCTACACCGAGGCACGCTTCAACAACATCCAGCCCTGGTGGTTCTTCCTGGCCGTGCTGCCGCTGGGCACGCTGCCGCTGAGCCTGCGCCTGCCCAGCGCGCTGCGACGCGCGGGTTTCGAGCTCTGGTGGATCGCCGTCATCCTGGCCTTCTTCTCACTGCCACGCTCCAAGCTCGTTGGCTATGTGCTGCCAGCCTTGCTGCCGACGGCCCTGCTGTTGTTCGAGGCCTGGCGTGGCCGACGGGGTGCGCGCTGGGCATGGCTGTCGGGAGCGCTGATCTGCGTGGCCGCCGTGCCGGCCATCGCGCTCTGGGGTCGGCCCGACCATGCCGACGTCGGCGCCGCGCTGCGTGCCCGCCTGGCCCCCGGCGACCGTGTGCTCGTGACCGGCGAGCCCTTCTTCGACCTGCGCCTGCAGGCCCACCTCGCCACGCCGCCGGCGGTTCTGGCCGACTGGGACAGGCTGCGCACCCAGGGCGGCGACAGTTGGCAGCGCGAGTTGCTGGACGCGGCCCGCTTCGACCCCGGCCAAGGTGATCGGGTGCTGTGGACGCCTAGGCGGCTTGCGACCGAACGCTGCGCCCCGGGGCGGCTCTGGCTCGTCGCCTCGCCGGCAGACGCCCTGCCCGGCGCCGTGACCGTCTTCTCCGGCCAGCGCGCAACGCTGTTCGAGCTGCCGCGCCCGGCCTCCTGCCCATGAAGCGGCTGGCACGCTACGCGACGGTGGGCGGGGCCGCAACGGTCGCGCACTACGCGCTGCTGGCACTGGCCGTCGAGGCGGGGCACTGGCCGCCCTGGCTGGCATCGGGCGCAGGTGCGCTGCTGGGCGCACAGATCGCGTTCTGGGCCAACCGGCGCTACACCTTCGGTCATCGCGGCCCCTGGGTACCGGCCTGGTTGCGCTTCCACCTGACGGCAGGTGCCGGCGCACTGCTCGGCATGGGACTGGTCGCCGCGGGCGTGCACCTGGGGCTGCACTACCTGCTCGCCCAGGCCGGGGCGACGCTGATCGTCATGGGGGCCGGCTTCGCGGCCAATCGTGCCTGGGCCTTCAGGCGAGCCTGACACCGAACTCGGCAAGGTCCACGGCGAAGGCCTCGCTGCCCAGGTAGGCCATCTCGTTGGCACGCGCGGCGGCAATGGCATCGCCCGGGTCAGACTGGCCGAGGGCCGGGTGACAGAACAGCAGCGCGCCGTCTGGCACCGTGCGCAGCCAACCACGCACCAGAGCACGGTAGTCGGCCTGCGGGTCGAAGTCGTAGACGCCCACCAACGCCGGCACCGCAGGCAGGCGCTGGGCCTGCATCTCGGCCTTTAGCGCCCAGCCGCCGCAGGCCTCGATGACATGGCGCTTGAACGCGAAGCCGGGCCCGGTGACGCGGCCGGTGCTGCGCAGCGGCAGCCCGAGGCGCTGCGCCGCCGCGAGCATGATCGGGCGCACTCCCGGCAGGGCATGGACATGCTGGTGCCCATCCATGAAGTCAGGCGCCCGGCCGGTGACGGCGACGAAGCGCTGCAACTGGGCCTGGAACTCGTCGGCCAGCGCCGCCGGCAGCCGCCCCAGGAAGGCCTGGGCCATCAGCGCGCCAAGGCCTGGAAAGCGCGACCAGCGGCGGCGCAGCGCCGGGCTGAGAGGTTCGCCCTCGGTCAGGTTGAAGTGCAGGCCGGTGGCGATGACGCAGTCCTGAAGTACCGGCCCTGCCGCCTCCCAGCGCGGCGGCGTGACGAGGCAGCTCAGCGCCGTGATGCGGCCCCGCGCTGCCAGCGCGAGAATGCCTCGGTCGATGGCCGGGCCGAGGCCGTAGTCGTCCGCACAGACGGCCAGATGGCGCAACGGCGTCATGGCGGGTTGCCGGTGTCCTGCGCGACGAGATAGACCGGCCGCTGCTTGACTTCGTCGAAGATGCGGCCCACGTACTCGCCCATGATGCCGATGGACAGCAGCTGCACGCCGCTGAAGAACATCAGACCGACGACCACCGTGGGCCAGCCCGGAATGGGATGGCCATAGAGCAGGTGCTCGATGACGAGCCAGCTGCCATAGCCCAGCGCACCGAAGGCGATGACGCCACCGAGCGAGCTCCAGATGCGCAGCGGCAAATTGCTGAAGGCCGTCACGCCATCCAGCGCCAGACGCAGCAGCCGCCCCAGCGAGAAATGGCTGCGGCCACCAACGCGCGGATGCGGCGTGTAGGGCAGGAACTCGGTGCGATAGCCAACCCAGGCGTACAGGCCCTTCATGAATCGGTTTCTCTCGGGCAGGGCGTTGAGAGCGTCGACGACCCGGCGGTCCAGCAACCGGAAGTCACCCGCATCGGGCGGGATGTACAGCCGCGTGGAGGCGTTGACGAGCCTGTAAAAGAGTCGAGTGCCCCAGCGCTTGATCCGGCCTTCCTCGTCGCGATTGGCGCGCACGGCGCAGACCATGTCGGCCCCGCGCAACCAGGCGGTGTGCATGGCGGCGATGAGTTCGGGGGCGTGCTGGCCATCGGCATCCATCAGCAACACGCGGTCGGCGTCCGACAGGGCCAGGCCGGCGCTCAGGGCGGCCTCCTTGCCGAAGTTGCGCGACAACCTCACGTAGCGCAGCGGCAGGCCGGCATCGCGTGCCGCGAGCGCGACGACGCCGGTATCGTCGCTGCTGCCGTCATCGACGAGCAGGATGCGCCAACGCGGCGTCAGCGCGCCCAGCACGCGCCGCAGCTGGGCGAACAGGACCATCAGGTTAGGCGCTTCGTTGAATGCCGGCAGGACCACGTCCAGGCTGGCACCGGGATCTCGGGTCGCGGCAGACATGGCGGCATTGTTCCGGCCGCCGATGACGGTGGGCTTGTGCCTGGCTGACCGTAGCCTTTCCCGGCCCCCTCCGCTTGAGGGTCAGCCCACCCGGCAGACCTTCAGCATGTTGGTGCCGCCGGGATAGCCCATGGGCTCACCGCAGGTGATGGCGTAGGTGTCGCCGGGCATCAGGACGCCACGCTCGACGAGGATCTTCTCGGCCACGGCCAGGGCCACGTCGCGATCGTCGAACTTGGGCATCAGCAGCGGCAGCACGTTGCGGTACAGCGCCATCTTGCGCTGGCTGACCTGCTGGGTCGTCAGGCCGAAGATGGGCACGTTGATGCGGTGGCGGCTCATCCACAGCGCCGTCGAGCCGGACTCGGTCAGCGCCAGGATGGCCTTGCAACCCAGGTGATGGGCCGTGAACAGAGCGCCCATGGCGATGGACTGGTCGATACGGCCGAACTGGCGGCCGGCGAAGTCGGTATCGAGCGTGACGAACTCGGCACGTTCTGCCTCAAGCGCGATGGCGGCCATCTGCTCAACGGTCTCGATGGGGAAGCGGCCGGCGGCCGTCTCCGCGGACAGCATCACCGCGTCGGTACCGTCCAGCACCGCGTTGGCCACGTCACTGACCTCGGCGCGCGTGGGCACCGGGTTGACGATCATGGATTCCATCATCTGCGTGGCCGTGATGGAAACCTTGTCCATCTCGCGGGCCAGCTTGATCATGCGTTTCTGCAGTGCCGGCACGGCCGCATTGCCGACTTCCACGGCAAGGTCGCCGCGCGCCACCATGATGCCGTCGCTGGCCTTCAGGATGGCCTCCAGGTGGGGGATGGCCTCGTAGCGCTCGATCTTGGCGATCATGGCCGGCTTGTGGCGCCAGGGCTCGCCGGCCACGTTGGCCAGTTGGCGGGCCATCTCCATGTCGGTGGCGTTCTTGGGGAAGCTCACCGCCAGGTACTCGCACTGGAAGGACATCGCAGTCTTGATGTCGTCCATATCCTTGGCGGTCAGCGCCGGAGCCGTCAGGCCACCGCCCTGCTTGTTGATGCCCTTGTTGTTGGACAGCTCGCCCCCGAGCTTGACGACGGTGTGCACCTGGGCGCCGCGCACGGCCTCCACGGTCAGCACCAGCAGGCCATCGTTGAGCAGCAGGGTGTCGCCGGGTTTCACGTCGCGCGGCAGTTCCTTGTAGTCCAGGCTGGCAATGTCCTGGTTGCCCAGTTCGGTACGGTCGGCGTCAAGGATGAACTTGGCGCCAGGGATGAGCTCGATCTTGCCGCCCTCGAACTTGCCGACGCGGATCTTGGGGCCTTGCAGGTCGGCCATGATGGCCACCGACTTGCCGACGCGCTCGGCCGCTTCGCGGACCATGGTCGCGCGGTCGATGTGGTCCTGGGCCTTGCCGTGCGAGAAGTTCAGGCGCACGACGTCAACGCCGGCGCGGATCATCTTCTCCAGCACCTCGGGCGTGTTGGAAGCGGGGCCGAGGGTGGCGACGATCTTGGTAGCGCGGGTCATGGCTTGTCTCAACTTTCTGGGAGGCGCGGAATTATGGTCCGCCTGATCTCGCAGAAGTTTCGCCTCATTTCATGGCGCGGGCGGCTGCAGAACCCGCTCGAAGAAAACACTCAGCGGGTCGACTACATAGTCACCGAAGGGCTGGCACTCCCGGTAGCCCAGGCGCTTGTAGAGGCCGATGGCCTCGGGCTGGAGGATGCCCGTCTCCAGCCGCGCGAGGCGCACGCCGCGCGCGAGCAGCTCTCCCTCCAGCCGGACCATCAGCATCTTGGCGACGCCGCGGCCACGAGCGCTCTCCGACACGAAGAGCCGCTTGATCTCGCCGTAGGACGGCCCGTCTGCTGGGGCCAGGTGCTTGACACCACCACAGCCCACCAACGTGTCACCGAGCCAGCAGCCCCAGAATGCCCCGAGGGGCGCACGCAGCCCATCGGGTGGTTCGAAATGGTTGCTCTCGGCGGGGTAGAGGCTGCTGGCGAGTGCCTCGGACTGGGCTATCAGCACCCTTGCGTCGGGGTGGCCAGGATCCAGGGGTGCAAGGCGCGGGGTCAGGTGTGAACTCATGCGAGGTTAGCAACCGGTTACAGGCTGGGCACCGTCATCGCGAGCAGATAGCGCGCGGTACCGGTCCCGGGATTGGCGAAAACGCTGCGCCCGAGGCAGCGGAAGCTGATGGAGTCGCCAGCCGCCAGTTCGAAGGGCTGGCCTTGCAGCGTCAGCCGCAGCTGACCGTCGAGCAGGCACAGGTGGTGCTCCAGCCGCGCGACGGTGGGCTCGTCGTAGGCCAGTTCGGCGCCGGGCTTGAGACAGGCTTCGATGACCTCGGTCGCGAAACCGGCCAGCGGCGGACAGCGCATCCGGCGCTCGAAACCGCTGCGCTGGTCGTGCCAGCGGGGCTGGTCGGCCGCGCGCAGCAGGCGCACGGGCAGGGCCTCGGCATCAGCCAGCAGGCGGCTCATCGGCAGGCCATGGGCACGGGCCAGGCGCGACAGCAGCGTGGCCGTGGGGCTGGTCTGCGCCCGCTCCAGCCGGCTCAGCGTCGCGCGGCTGACGCCACTGCGTGTGGCCAGTTCCTCCAGCGACCAGCCCGCCGCCGTGCGCAGCGCAGCCAGGCGTTCGGCCAGTTGCCGCTCGAACTGTCTTTCCTCGCTCAATTCAGAGAATTCTTCTCTCATATGAGAAGTTGCTACAACATGAAGGATCGCCACGCCGCCCCGCTCTCTGCCGCCCTCGCCGTGGTGCTGGTGTGGGGGCTGAACTTTCCGCTGTCGAAGGCGCTGTTCAACCAGATCGGGCCGGCCGGCTTCCTGGGCGTGCGCTACCTGCTGATGCCGCTGTGCGCGGTGACGCTGCTGTGCTGGCGCTTCCGCCTGCGCTGGCCGCGCCTGGACCGCGGCGAGATCTGGCCGCTAGTGCGGTTGACGCTGATCGGCAAGGGTCTGCATCTGCTGGCCTCGACCTATGGCATGCAGGGCTCCACCGCCTTCAGCGCCAGCGTGCTCTTGGCCTGCGGACCGGTGTTCACGCTGTTGATCTTGCGGCTGAGCGGCGTGGAGAGGCTTTCTCCGGGGCAGGTTGCGGGCGTTGCGACAGCTGCGACCGGCGCGCTGCTGTTCACGGCAGACAAGTTGCTGGCCGCCGACTGGCAGGCCGGCCTCGGCGACCTCACGCTGCTCGCTGCCGCGGCGCTGTTCAGCTACTACACGGTGGCCGCCAAGCCGCTGATCCAGCACCACGGCGGCGTGACGGTGCTGGGCTATGGCAGCCTGGTTTGCACCCTGCCCATGTTGCTGTGGTGCGCACCGGCACTGGCGGCGCTGGACTGGCAGGCACAACCACGGTGGGTCTGGTCCGGCATCGTCTGGCAGGTGGCCGGCGGCGGCTTCATCGGCTGGCTGGCCTGGGGCTGGGCCAACGAGAAGCGCGGCGTGGCCCGCACCGCGCCGCTGATCTATCTGATGCCGCTGGTCGCCGGTCTCGCCGCTTGGGCCTGGGGCGGTGAGCAGTTCAACACACACAAACTGCTGGGCGCCGGCATCATCCTGGCCGGCGTGGCGCTGGCGCAGTTCAGCCCCGCGCTGCCTGGGCTTCGCGCGCGTCCGCAACCGCCAGAGCCGTCATGTTGACGATACGGCGCACTGTTGCAGACGGCGTCAGGATGTGCACTGGCGCCGCTGCGCCAAGCAGGATGGGCCCGACCGTCACACCCTGACTGGCGCTGATCTTCAGCACGTTGAAGAGGATGTTTGCGGCGTCCAGCGTCGGCAGCACCAGCAGGTTGGCTGCACCCTTGAGCTTGCTGTCGGGCAAGAAAGCCTGGCGCACACTCTCGGACAGCGCCGCATCGCCATGCATCTCGCCATCGCATTCCACCTCAGGATGCCGGGCGGCAAACAGCTCGTGGGCACGGCGCATCTTCAGCGCCGACGGACGCGTGGACGAGCCGAACATGGAGTGGCTGACGAAGGCCAGCTTGGGGGGCAGCCCGAAGCGTCGCAGCTCCTCGCAGGCCATCGCAGCGATATCGGCCAATTCCTCGGCGCTGGGATCGTCGTTGACGAAGGTGTCGGCGATGAACAGCGTCATCTTCTCCATCATCAACGCATTCATCGCCGCGAACTGCCGTGCACCCTCGCGCAGGCCGACGATGTCGCTCACCTGCTCCAGGTGTCGGTCGAAGCGGCCCACCATGCCGCAGATCATCGCGTCGGCGTCACCCAGCCCGATGGCCAGCGCACCGATGGCCGTGTTGGAGCGACGTACGGCCGACTTGGCCATCTCCGGCGTGAAGCCGTTGCGCTTCATGCGCTGGTGGTAGGCCTCCCAGTACTGGCGGAAGCGCGGGTCGTCCTCGGGGTCGATGACCGCCACGTCCTGGCCCAGCTTCAGGCGCAGGCCGGCACGCTGGATGCGCGCGGCCAGCACCGCAGGGCGGCCGATCAACGTGGGCTTGCACAGCCCTTCGTCCAGCGCCACCTGCACCGCGCGCAGCACGCGCTCGTCCTCGCCCTCGGCATAGATGACGCGTGCCGGTGCGGCCTTGGCGGCCGCGAACACCGGACGCATGAACATGCCAGTCTGGTAAACAAAGCGCTCCAGCGACTGCCGATAGGCAACCAGGTCCGTGACGGGCCGCGTGGCCACACCATCAGCCGCAGCCGCCGCCGCGACGGCGGGCGCGATGCGCAGGATGAGGCGGGCATCAAATGGCTTGGGAATCAGGTAGTCCGGACCGAAGGCCAGTTCCTGCCCTGCGTAGGCCGCCGCCACCTCATCCGAGGTTTCGGCCTTGGCGAGCGCCGCGATCTCGCGCACGCACGCCAGCTTCATGCCGTCGGTGATCTTGGTCGCACCGCAGTCCAGCGCCCCGCGGAAAATGTAGGGAAAGCACAAGACATTGTTGACCTGGTTCGGATAGTCGCTGCGCCCGGTGGCCACGATGCAGTCCGGCCGCACGGCCTTGGCCAGTTCGGGACGGATCTCAGGCTCGGGGTTGGCCAGCGCCAGGATGATGGGCTGCGTACCCATGGTCTTGACCATGTCGGCCGTCAGCACGCCGGCCGCCGAACAGCCCAGGAAGACGTCAGCGCCGGTCACCACGTCGGCCAGTGTGCGCGCAGCCGTGACCTGGCAGTAGCGCTGCTTGGATTCGTCAAGCTTGCCGGCCCTGGCGTCCTCACGCTCGCTGTGGATGACGCCACGCGAATCGCAGACGAACACGTTCTGTCGACTCACGCCGAGGCCCACCATCACGTCCAGGCAGGCGATGGCCGCCGCGCCGGCGCCGGACACGGCGACCTTCACATTGGCGATGTCCTTGCCCACCAGCTCCAGGCCGTTGAGCAGTGCGGCCGACGAGATGATGGCCGTGCCATGCTGGTCGTCGTGGAACACCGGAATGTTCATGCGCTTGGACAGCTCCCGCTCGATATAAAAGCACTCGGGCGCCTTGATGTCCTCAAGGTTGACGCCGCCCAGCGTGGGCTCCATCGCCGCGATGATGTCGATAAGCTTGTCCGGGTCGCGCTGGGCCAGCTCGATGTCGAAGACATCGATGCCGGCGAACTTCTTGAACAGACAGCCCTTGCCCTCCATGACTGGCTTGGCGGCCAGCGGCCCGATATCGCCCAGGCCCAGCACGGCAGTGCCGTTGGTGATGACGCCCACCAGGTTGGCGCGCGACGTGAAGTCGGCTGCCAGCGAGGGGTCGCGTTCGATGTCCAGGCACGGATAGGCCACGCCTGGCGAGTAGGCCAGCGACAGGTCGCGCTGGTTGGATAGGGCCTTGGTCGGCGTGATCGAGATCTTGCCGCGCGTAGGGCTGCGGTGATATTCGAGGGCGGCGTCACGCAGCGCGCTCTCTGCGGGCGAAAGGGCGGCTGACGCGGCTGCGTTGTTCTTTTCCATGAGTGCGTTTCTCCAGGGGGAACCCTGTAGGTTACGCCGCGTTTCACCAACCGCCGATGCCGGTTTTCTGGCGATCCATGCCGAAGCGGATAGTGCGGCTTCGGCCCGCGCACAGGCCCCGCCACCACGCGCTGGATCAGAGGGGCTCGAACTCGAAGCGGAACTCGCCGGGAGGCAGCATCAGCGCCGGTGCGGGGCGGCCGGCCTCGACGATGACGAGGTCGGCCGGGATGGCGTCGGCCGGATGCCCTTTGTGCACGGCGTAGATGAGGCGGCGCCCCTGGGCGGGCACCCAGTCCTGCGGGATGGGGACGGGCCGCCTCAGTGCCCACGACACCAGCCAGGCAGGCCGAGCGTCGACGACGGCCGGCGGTGGGTGGATGACCTGCAGATCCACCGACCCCGGCGCGTGCCGCAACAGTCGCGCGCTGCCATCAGGCCTGCGCAGCACGAACGGCTCCGGCCCGTCGTGCCGGGCCAGCGCCGCGCGATAGCCGGCCACCTCGCGCACCGGATCCGGATGGGCGAAGGTCCAGGCCTGATCGATGCTCAGCGGGTCGAGGCCGGTCAACTGCTTGAGTTCACCGGCCATCCACAGCGCGCGTCCGCCCGCGCCCATGGGCTGCGGCGTCTTCAGCGCATGGCCAAGTCCGACGTAGACGAAGAGCTTGGCGCGCGGCCGCCTGGCCAGCACGTGCTCGACGAGGTTGCGCGCCTGCTCCCGCTCACGCCGGCGCAGGCGCTCCGGGAGCGGCAATGCTGGGTCCGGCGACTCTGCTTCATAGGCCACCAGCGTCCAGCCGTCGCGCTTGGCCTCGCGGAGGAACTCGGCATACACCGGGTCCTGCGTGTAGGCGCCACTGGCCTGGTCGACCACGCCCAGATTGGGGTCATGGCCGCGCCTGAGGGTCTCGCAGGCCAGGTGGTCGAAGCCCAGCTTGCGCAGCTCGCGAGCCAGCCGCATCGCGAACGCGCGGTGCATGGGCACGTGATGGGCCTCGTTGAGGATGACGATCTGGCGCGCGGCCGCCTCGCGAAGGATGGCGGCCAGCGCGTCCTCGGCACGGTCCTGCGAGAGATCGATCGCGGGCTGCGGCAGGCGTGGCTGGCTGGCGTCATAGGTCGCGATGGCGGTATCCACGTCACCCAGCATCGCCTGCACCGGCGCCACGATCTGCGCAGACCCGCCCGGCCCCGACGGCAGCACGGCCACATTGCGCAGCTGCTCGGCATAGCTGAACGCGCCGACGCGAGGCTGCAGCACCGGCGGCGCCGTGGCACAGCCGGCCAGCAGCGCGGCCATCGCCCATCCTGCCGCCCTGCACAGCATCAGGGGATCAACCCGCCGCGCGCTTGCTGAGGATCTCGAAGGCCGGCAGCGTCTTGCCTTCCAGCACCTCCAGGAAGGCGCCACCACCGGTGGAGATGTAGCCGACGTCCTTCTCGATACCGTACTTGGCGATGGCCGCGAGAGTGTCGCCGCCACCCGCGATGCTGAAGGCCAGGCTCTCGGCGATCGCACGGGCGATGGTCTCGGTACCCTGCGCGAAGGCCGGGAACTCAAACACGCCCACCGGGCCGTTCCAGACGATGGTGCCGGCAGCCTTGAGCTTGTCTGCCAGCTTGGCGGCAGTCCTGGGGCCGATGTCGAGAATGAGGTCGTCGTCTTCCACTTCGGTGGCTGCCTTGACGGCCGCCGTGGCGCCGGCCGCGAAGGCCTTGGCCGTCACGACGTCCTCTGGGATGGGCACCTCGGCACCGCGCGCGGCCATGGCGGCGATGACGGCCTTGGCCTGATCAACCAGGTCCGGCTCGGCCAGCGACTTGCCGATATTCAGGCCCGACGCCAGCATGAAGGTGTTGGCGATGCCGCCGCCGACGATAAGGCCGTCCACCTTGCTTGCCAGGCTCTGCAGGATGGTCAGCTTGGTCGAGACCTTGGAGCCCGCGACGATGGCCACCAGCGGGCGGCGGGGATTGGCCAGTGCCTTGGTGATGGCGTCGATCTCGGCCGCCAGCAGCGGGCCGGCGCAGGCGATCTTGGCGAACTTGGCAATGCCATAGGTCGTGGCCTCGGCACGGTGGGCGGTGCCAAAGGCATCGTGCACGAAGATGTCGCACAGCCCGGCCAGCTTGCGCGACAAGGTCTCATCGCACTTCTTCTCGCCCTTGTTGACGCGGCAGTTCTCCAGCAGCACCAGTTCACCCGGCGCCACGGACACTGCATCGACCCAGTCGCGCTGCAGCGGCACCGGGCGCCCCAGCAGCTCGGCCATGCGCTCGGCGACGGGCGCCAGCGAGTCCTCGGGCTTGAACTCGCCCTCGGTCGGGCGACCCAGGTGGGACGTGACCATGACGGCGGCGCCCGCATCCAGGGCCATCCTGATGGCCGGCAGCGACGCTCGGATGCGGGTGTCTTCGGTGATTTTGCCGCTGTCGTCCTGCGGCACGTTGAGGTCAGCGCGGATGAAGACGCGCTGGCCGGCCACCTTGCCGGCGGCGATCAGGTCGGAGAAGCGGATGACGTTCATGTTCGGGTGAAGCGGTTGATGACAAAAACTACCGCGATTCTCTCCGCCTTGCGCACCGCCGCGGTTACCAGCCGAGTCCGAGTTTCAGCGGCAGCATGACAGCCATGCCGACCAGGATGGTGCCGAGGATGCCCTTGCGCCAGAAGTAGTAAGCCGTCGCAGCCAGTGCGGCGGGCCAGCGGGCGTCCTGCCAGGTCGCGATGACCTGGCCCTGTGTCATGAAGACCTCCGGCGCTACAACAGCCACCAGGGCTGCCAGCGGCGCGACCTTGAGCAGTTCACGCAGCCAGTCGGGAATGGGCAGCGGCCGCTCGCCGATCATGAAGAAACCACGAGTCAGCACCGTGATTGCGCCAAGCCCGAGCAGTGCAATCCAGGTCATGGTTTCGCTCATGTCCGGCCCCTTCGCGCATCCAGCCACCAGCCCACCGCGCCGGCCGCGACGATGGCGCACAAGATGTTGAGCTTGAGCGGCAGGGAATAGGTGGCGATGGACACGGCTCCGGCCGTCAGAGCTACCCACCACAGCATCTTCTCGGTCAGCAATGAGTAGGACAGGCCGAGCAGCGCCAGCACGCCCGCGAAGCCAATCCCCCAATGCGTCGGGATGCGGTCGGCCAGCAGGATGCCGGCAAAGGAGCACAGCTGCCAAGCCGGCCAGTTCACGGCCACGCCGCCCCAGAAATAGCGCTGCTGCACCGTCGCGGGCACCGGATCGGGGTAGCGCTTGACGAAGTAGACGAAGTTCAGATCGGCCGCGAAATAGGTCAGCGTCAGCCGCTTGGCGCGCGGCAGATGGCCGAAGTAGTTGCGCCACTGCGCGCTGAAGATGACGAAGCGCAGATTGACGCAGAAGGCCGTGGCCAGCAGCACCCACAGCGGCGCGCCGGAGGCGATCAGCGGCAGGGCCGTCAGCTGTGCACTGCCGGCGAAGACCAGCAGCGACATGCCGCAGGCCAGCGGCAGGCTGAGCCCGCTCTTCACCATGGTGACCCCTGTCACGAGGCCCCAGGCAGCCAGGCCCAGGGAGGGTGAGGCCATATCGCGCGCGCCACGGCCGAAATCGGGATCGGCCGCCAGCGCGCGCAGTCGTTCAAGAAACTGCATCCCGCCATTGTCGGCGGGAGCGGGCGTCACTGGCCGATACGTCGGACTTTGCCGCTGCCGGCAATCGACGAGCTGACCTCCGGCGAGCCGGCGTACTTCACGTCTCCCGAACCGGCGATGGAGATGTTGAGCCGCTTCGTCGCCTGGACCTGGGCGTCGCCGCTTCCGGCGATGGTGACCTTGACCTCCTCGGCTGCCAACTCGGCCGCCTTCACGTTGCCGCTACCGGCAATGGAGACACTGGCGCTGGCGCAGCGGCCGGCAGCGACGATGTCGCCGCTGCCGCTGACCTTCATGCCCAGCCGCTCTGCATCCAGGCCGGCAAAGCGGATGTCCCCCGAGCCGGCGATGGCAGCATCGACGCCGCCGGTCTTCATGGCATCCACCTTGACGGTGCCCGAACCGGCCACCGCGATCGAACGCAGCGCCGGCATCTCGATACTGAGGCTGGGATTGGTCGAACTGTGCACGTTGACGCCCTTACGGGGCGCGATTTCCAGCGTGCGGCCCTTGCTGCCCTCCACGATGCGCGTCTCGATGTAGGGCAGCAAGTTGCGGTCGGCCTTGACCTCGACCTTGTTGCCCGCCCCCTGGCGGATGACGACATTGAAGCCTCCGCTCAGCGCGATGCCGTCAAAGGCGCCCACATCGCGAGCCTCGGTGGCAATGTCGCCGTTGCCGGTGACGCGCTCGCCCTTGATGCTCCAGCTCCAGGCCTGGGCGGAGCCGCTGGCGACGGTGGCGGCCACGAGGCTGAGGGCAAAGAGGCGGCGGGAGGGGTTCATGGCGGGCTCCATCGGGGGTTGCGTTGCGATGGTTCCCATGGTGCCCGGCCGCACCCGCATCGGACGGCGGCAGGCGACGATGCGCAGGATCCGGGGCCTGAAATGCCGCTGGACGCGCTAGCCCGGCGCCGCGTCAGTGGCCCTTGGCCTTCTCCGGCGCCTTCTCGGACGCCTTCTCGGCGGGCGCGGCATCGGCCTCGTCGGTCGACGGCTTGACCGTGCCCGGGCGAGGCACGACGGGAGCGATGCCTTCGAGCTTGTTCTCGCGCATGTACTCGTCCATCTCGCGCCAGCCGGCGTAGACCGCTGCTTTCTGCGCCTTGGGATTGAGCACGTAGCAGTCCTCGATGGCGCGCACCGCGTGCCGGCAGGCACTGCCTATAGCCTTGCCCTCGGCCTCCTTGGCGGCGGCCACCTTGACCGGGTCGTCGATGCCCAGTTGCTCGCAGGCCGAAAGGGTCGCGAGCAGGGGCAGGGCAAGGAGAAGACGCTTCATTTACTCAGGTATCGGCGATGCGACGGTGAACTTGAGTCAGCGCCTGGCCATCGCCAGCAGGCGCGCGATGCGCTCCTCGGTCGACGGGTGGGTGGAGAACAGGCCGCGCAGCCCCCCTCCCGACAGGGGGTTCATGATCATCATCTGCGCCGTCTCGGGGTGGGCCTCGGCAGGCGCCAGCGGAATACCCTGGGCGTAGCGGTGGATCTTGTCCAGCGCCGAGGCCAGCGCGGCCGGGTCGCCGGAGATCTCGGCGCCGCCGCGGTCGGCCTCGAACTCGCGGGCCCGGCTGATGGCCATCTGGATCAGGCTGGCGGCCAGCGGTGCGAGGATGGCCACGGCGATGCCGGCCAGCGGATTGGTGGGCCGGCCATGCTCGTCACGCCCACCGAAGAAGGCGGCGAAGTTGGCCAGCATGGAGATCGCGCCGGCCATGGTGGCGCTGATGGTGCTGATGAGGATGTCACGGTGCGCCACATGGGCCAGCTCGTGGGCCATGACACCACGCAGCTCACGCTCGGACAGCACGCGCAGGATGCCGGTCGTCGCAGCGACGGCGGCATGCTCAGGATTGCGACCGGTGGCGAACGCATTAGGTGCCGCCTCGTCGATCAGGTAGACGCGGGGCATGGGCAGGCCGGCGCGCTGGGCCAGCTCGGCCACCATGCCGTAAAACTGTGGCGCCGAACTCGCGTCCACCTCGCGGGCGTTGTACATCTTCAGCACCATGTCCGCGGAGAACCAGTAGCTGAAGAAATTCATGCCGACGGCGACGAGCAATGCGACCAGCATGCCCGTCTGGCCGCCGATCATCTGGCCGACAGCCATGAACAGGGCCGTGATGGCAGCCATCAGGACGGCGGTCTTCACGAGATTGAACATCGGGGCAGGCTCCGGTTAAAGGCAGGTGACGCAGCAGATGGTGCCACGCCAGGAATTCTCAAGCGTCGAAACGCTCGCCCGGCAGCAGCGGCCGAGCCTGAAGGAAGGCCGCGGCGGGACCGCGCTTGCCGCCCGCGCGCTGCAGTTCGGTGAGCAGCAGCGCGCCTTCGCCGCAGGCGACGACCGGGCCCGGCGCGATGACTTCGCCGGGTGCACCCTGGCCCTCGGCAAGCTCGGCACGCCAGACCTTGACCGCCTCACCCGCCAGGGTCGCGACGCCGCCCGGAAAGGGGTCGAAGGCGCGCAGCCTACGCTCGATCTCGGCGGCAGGCCGGTGCCAGGCTATGGCACTCTCAGCCTTCTCGATCTTGTTGGCATAGGTGACGCCCTCGGCCGGCTGCGGCGTGCGCGGCAGCACGTCGGCCCGCAATGCCTCGACAATGAGGCGTCCGCCCATTGCTGCCAGGCGATCATGCAATACAGCCGTCGTGTCGGCGGCGCGTATGGGCTCCCGGCCCACCAGCAGCATGTCGCCCGTGTCCAGACCCGCGTCCATCTGCATGATGGTGATGCCAGTCTCGACGTCGCCGGCCTCGATCGCGCGATGAATGGGAGCCGCGCCGCGCCAGCGCGGCAGCAGCGAGGCGTGGATGTTCAGACAGCCGCGGCGCGGAGTCTCCAGCACCCATTGCGGCAGGATCAGCCCGTAGGCCGCCACGACCATCACGTCGGCATCGGCAGCCAGCAGCGCCTCGCGGGCCGCCGCGGCATCAGCGGCGTACCTGCCGTCCAGCTTCAGCCCCTGTGGCTGCGCGACCGGTATGCCGGCCGCAAGCGCCCGCTGCTTGACGGCGGAGGCATGCAGCTTCATGCCACGGCCGGCCGGGCGATCGGGCTGGGTCAGCACCAGCGGCACGGTGAAACCGGCACCAAGCAGCGCATCCAGCGCGACGGCAGCGAACTCGGGAGTCCCCGCAAAGACCACGCGCATCACAGCCTCTGGTTGCGCTTCTTGGCTTCGGCTTCTTCTTCGCGCGTCTTCTTGATCATCTTGGTCTTGATACGGTCGCGCTTGAGCGGGCTGAGGTACTCGACGAAGACCTTGCCCATCAGGTGATCCATCTCGTGCTGCACGCAAACGGCCAGCAGACCATCGGCATCGAATTCATAGACCTCTCCGTCGCGGTTGGTCGCGCGCACGGTGACCTCGGCGTGGCGAGGCACCTTGTCGTAGATCTGCGGCACGGACAGGCAGCCTTCCTCGCCGTCGACCATGCGCTCGCTGGTCCGGACCAGCTCGGGGTTGATCAGCACGCGCGGCGTGTCGCGCTCCTGCGACGTATCGATGACGATGACGCGCTCGTGCACGTCGACCTGGGTGGCGGCCAGCCCAACGCCATCGGCGGCATACATGGTCTCCAGCATGTCGTCGACGAGCCGGCGGATGCGCTCGTCAACCGCCTCCACGGGCGTGGCGACAGTGTGCAGGCGCGGATCGGGGTAGCGAAGGATGTGCAGTTGAGCCATGGGGTGTGGGCCGCCGGCCACGGCTTGAGCTTTGTAAGCACTCGCAAGCGGGGGCCGGCCAGGTTGAATGCGGGCAGAATCACCCGGATTTTCGCCGATCCGGCAACCCCTTCGGAGACCGTGCCCGATGCCCGCTGCTCGCACCGCCCATCTTCCAGTCCTTGCGGCCTGCCTTGCCCTCGCGACGGCCTCGGCCTGGGCCCAGACCAGCCCCTATCCCATCACGCCCGAGCAGCGCCGCGTGGCCGACCAGGTCGCGGGTGCCGGCGTGCCGTTGGCGGAGCTGGCGCCGGATGCACCGGACAGCCATACGGTACAAGCTGGCGACACCTTGTGGGACATCTCCAAGATCTTCCTGAGGAGCCCATGGCGCTGGCCGGAGCTCTGGGGCATGAACCGCGAGCAGATCCGCAACCCCCACCTGATCTATCCAGGCCAGGTGCTGCTGCTCGTCAAGATCGACGGCCGCGCTCGGCTTCAGCTGGCCCAGGGCGTCAGCGGCAACACGGCCGGCGACGCTGTCAAGCTGCGCCCCCAGATGCGCATCGCGGCGCTGGACTCCAACGCCATCACGGCCATCCCCCTGCACCTGATCCAGCCCTTCCTCACCGACGCCGTCGTCTTCGAGACCGACCAGCTCGCGACGGCGCCCCGCGTCGTCGCCGCCCAGGAGGGCCATGTGCTGCTGGGCCGGGGCGACCTGGCCTACGCCCGCGGTGACTTCGGCGGCGCGACCGACTTCCGCGTCTTCCGCACCGCGCGCACGTTGCGCGATCCGGCCACGAATGAGATCCTGGGCTACGAGGCCCCCTATGTCGGCACGGCCGAGCTGATCCGTCCGGGCGAGGACCGCACGACCGCCGACGGCAAGACGGAGATCGTGCCGGCTACGGTACGCATCCAGCAGGCCAAGCAGGAGGTCGGCATCGGCGACCGGCTGGCGCCGGCGCCGCAGCGCAACCTCGAACGCTATGTGCCGCACGCCCCCGACCAGCCCATGGCGGGTCAGATAGCAGCAATCTACGGTGACGCGTTGAACGCAGGCCAGAACCAGATCGTGGCTCTGAACCGCGGCAAGCGCGATGGCGTCGAGCGCGGTCATGTGCTGGCCCTGTGGCGCGACGGCGCCGCCGTTGTGGACAAGACGCAGGACCGGGCCCAGGCCATCAAGCTGCCGGACGAGCGCCATGGCGTTCTGTTCGTCTTCGAGGTCTACGAGCGCGTGTCGTATGCGCTGATCATCTCGGTCAAGGACCCGGTCAAGGCCGGCGACCGCTTCACGCAGCCCTGAGATGGCGCCCCTCGCCCAAGGAGCACCTTGCCCGGTCTCCCGGGGGCGCGGCGGTGCTCAAGGCGGCAGGCTCACTCGCACATGCCCGAGCTGGCCGGTTTGGGAGCGGTTTAGGGCCGGGCTCGAGATCGCTTGACATGTTGGCCCCGGCCGAGCTGGCCGCCTGGCTTTGGCTGACGGAGAGTCTGGCTCCGGCTGCCGTGCGGCGGCTGCTGGCGATGGCCGGCAGCCCCCGGGCCGTCTTCGAGCTGCCTGCCGCTGCCCTTGACCGGGCGCTAACGGCACGGCAGCGCGAAGCGCTGGACCGGCCGCCCGAGCACCTGGACAGGCTGATCTTCCGGGCCGAGGCCTGGCAGGCCCAGCCCGGCAACGGCCTGCTCCCGCTGGGTGCTCCCGACTACCCACCTCGCCTGCTGGCCACCGTCGACCCGCCAACGCTGTTGTGGCTGCAGGGCCGGCGCGAGCTGCTGGCAGCGCCGTCCATCGCGGTCGTCGGCAGCCGCGCCTCGACGACTCAGGGCAGCGACAACGCTCGCGCGTTCTCCCGCGCGCTGGCCCGGGCCGGCTATGCCATCGTCTCGGGCCTTGCGCTCGGCGTGGATGCAGCGGCCCACGAGGGAGCCCTGGACGGCGGCGGCGCCACCATCGCCGTCGTCGGCACGGGACTGGACCGGGTCTACCCGCGCTGCAACGAGGCGCTCGCGGCCCGCCTGCTGGCAGCCGGCGGCCTCATCGTCAGCGAGTACGCGCTGGGCATCTCGGCGCGGCAGGCCAACTTCCCCAGGCGCAACCGCATCATCGTGGGGCTGGCCCAGGGCTGCCTTGTCATTGAGGCGGCCGTGCCATCGGGCTCGCTGGGCACGGCGCGCTTGGCGGTCGAAGCCGGGCGCAAGGTGTTCGCCATTCCCGGCTCCATCCACTCGACCCAGGCGCGCAGCCGCCACGCGCTGATCCGCCAGGGTGCCAAGTTGGTTGAATCGGCCGACGATGTACTGGCGGAATTGTCGGCCCTCGATCGGGCACCGGGCGCGGCGCCAGCAACAATCCAAGAGGGCACCGAGCGGCCGCACGAGTGGCAGATGCTGCTGGAGGCGATGGGATTCGCCCCCATCAGCCTAGACGCCCTGATGGCGCGCAGTGGCTGGCCCGCTGCCGAGCTCAGTGCCGCCCTGCTGGAGCTGGAGTTGGCCGGCCAGATCGCCCGCCTGGCCGGCCAGTTGTATCAGCGCCGCCAGCGGGGATGACGAGCTTAACCGCGGATATCAGAGGCCGAACCGAGGGGTTATTCGCGTCCGGGGTGGCGGAAGCGCTGGGCTATCATCACCTCACGATGCTCGATGTCCTGGTTTATCTGTACGAAACCTACTGGCGGCCGGACGCCTGCCCCGACCATGCCCAGCTTGCGCGCAAGCTGACGGCGGTAGGCTTCGAGACCGACGAAATCCAGGAGGCTCTGTCCTGGCTGGAAGGCCTGGCGGCCGCTGGCGAGGCCTATCACGGCGAGCAGAGTGAGCACGCACTACGCGTCTACTCGGCGGCCGAGGTGGAGCACCTGGGCGAGGCATCCATTGGCTTCATCAGCTTCCTGGAATCGGCCGGCGTGCTGCCCGGCGCAATGCGCGAAATGGTCATCGACCGCGCGATGGCCGTCGGCGGCAGCCCGATGGACCTGGAAGACCTGAAGATAATCGTGCTGATGGTGTTCTGGAGCCTGGGGGAGGAGCCCGATGCCCTCATCCTGGACGAGCTGTTCGTGGCTCCGGAAGACCGGCTGATCCACTGAGCCCGTTCCCTATCCAATAGCAGACGGCGCCTTGGGCGCCGTTGTTGTTCGTACGCCGGAACGAACCGGGCTAGTTCAGCAACCCGCTCGGGTCCGCATCCAGCTTGGCCAGCGCCTTGCGCGTTGCCTGCACGGTCAGCGCCTCGTCCTGGGCCGGCAACAGCAGGCCCGCCTGCAGGAAGGCGGCCATCCGGTTCAGCGAGAACAGCACGCCACGCCCCTGCGGCGTGACGAACAGCGCGAGCTGTTTGCGCAGTCCACGCCAGGCCAGTTGCACCTGCTCGTTGCGCCCCCTGTAGTCCAGCATGAACCAGCCGCCCACCTGCAGCTCGCGCGCCCAAGCGACCATGGCTGGGGTCGGTGCCGAGCCGCCCTCTGCAACGACCTCCATGCCCTCGGACTCGTGGCCAGAAAGGTCGCGCACCAGCATCTCGTCGACGTGGCTCTCACCCTCGACGTCCTCGGGCAGCATGGCCTCCAGCGTCTCGAGCTGGTCCATCAGTTCATCCAGGCGCTCGCGCGGGATGGCCGCAGTCTTGGCGGTGAAGGCGGCGGCCAGCGCGTTGTTGAGCTGCCGCACGTGCTCGTCCTGCTTTTCGATGGGCAAGCCGGCATGAACCATGCCATCACGCAAGGTCTTGAGCAGCGGCGGCAGACGGCGGATGACCTCGGCCCGTTCCTCACGCGAGGCTTTGGCACTGGCACTCCAGATCAGGTCGGCCGCGGCGCGCTTCATGGCCTTGGTGACGTCGGACTGCGCCCCCACCCGCACCGCGGTGACAGCCAGAACATCCGCCCAGACATGGAAAAGGAAGTCGCGCACGCCGTCCTGCACCGGCACCTCGGACAGCATCTTGCGCAGCTCGATGGTGTACTGGATGGCCAGCGTCTCGCGCTGCTCCACCTGCTGGGCCAGTGACACGCCGCGCCTCGAGGCCTGGTTCTCATTCTCGAAATAGTGGTCGAGGAACTTCTCGAACTCGGTCAGCACTGTCGCGAAGACACGCCGTCCGGTGTCCGGGTAGGCCTCTACGACCTGCACCACGCGCTTGATCTCACGCTCCAGCGCATCGTTGCTGGCGCGCTCCGCGCCGGGACTGCTGGCCTGCGCCGTGTTGAAGCCCATCACGCAGGCGCCCATGCGATCGATGAGGCGACGCGCCGGATGGTCGGCCGCAGCGAAGAAGTCGGGCTCGCTGACGGCCACGCGCAACACAGGCATCTGCAGCCGCGCGAACCACACCCGCACCGTAGCAGGGATTCGCTCCTCGGTCAGGATGCTCTGGAACATCATCGCGACGATCTCGATGGTCGCGCGCTCGGCCGGCGTGTTGGCGGCCTGCTTCAGGACCTGCTTGAAGGCCTGGTTGCGTGCGCCGATCTCCTCCAGCGCACGCGGTGAGCTCGCAGCGGCACCCGCGCTGTCCGCTCCGACGGCGGGGCGGCGCTGCAGTGATTCCTGCGCATGCTTGATGGCCCCCATCAGCCGGGGGGACGCGGCAACGGGAGGAGCATCTGCCAGCGAGGGCCGGGCGCCGGACGCAAGCGGCGCTTCTGCACCGGCGAGGCCCATACCGCCGGCCTGGCCGGGCGCCACATCGGCCAGGCTGGGCTTGCCGCCGCCGGGCCGCGCCGGCACCTGGCTGCGCGCGACCGGAAAACCGGGCACGTGCCGGGCAAGCACTCGCTGCAGCTGGGCCATCACTTCGTCGGCCTGGCTGCTGGCCTTGCTGCGCGCCATCGAGGCGGCTGGCGTGGGCGGCGGGCCGGAACTTGTGCCCAGCCCGGTATTGGCTGCCATGGCGGGCGGAGGCGGCAGTCCCGCAGGCGTGCCCGCTGCCGCCGCGCCGGCAGCCTGGGCAGTACGACGGATGAAGGGCCGCAGGTCAACCTCGGGGAGTACCTTCTGCGCGATCAGCCAGCGGTTGGTCTCGTGATAGGCCTCGCTGATGAGCTGGGCGAACTCCTCGTGCAGTTCGTGATGCAGCAGTTGCCAGATGTTGACCTCCAGGCCAACACGGCTCCAGGCGTCGAGCGCGATGCGAGCGACGACGTGTGCCCGCAGCAGGTCCAGCGGGTCCAGGTCATCGTGGGTCTCCAGGGCCTGCATGCGGGTGCGCAGGTCGGTGAACTCCCAGCTCGCGCGGTCCATCATGACGAGGGCCAAGCGCGAGCTGGTGATCTCGCGCTCAATGGTGGAATCGTCGACCAGGCTCATCTTGCTCGACTGCACCGGTGCCGCCGGCTCATGCTCGCGGGCGTTGTCCGACACGCCGTGCATGGCCGCATGACGCAGCGCGGCGACGACAGCCATCTGCCAGTTGGGGCCTGACTTCTGCCAGGCCTGCACAGCATCCCGCCGCGCCATCGCGACGGCGTGCGGGGCGCCCTGGGCCAGCAGTTGGTTGGCGCCCTGCCCCACCGCGGCGACCAGCGGCGTCAAGCCGCGCACCAGGGCCTCGAGATAGACGCGCCGAGCCTGGGTGGCCAGGGCCTGGTTGCGGGCGGCGGTCATGGATCGTGAGAGGGGATCAGCGTCGTTGCGAAGATCGCTTCACTCTACACGACGGCCCCGGAGTTCGGGTCGCTTGGATCGTCGCGGTTGACGGGAGCCTTGATCAGGTCCTCGCGCTTCACACCCAGCCACATCGCCAGGGCCGCGGCCACGAAGACGGAGGAATAAATGCCGAACAGGATGCCGATGGTCAGCGCCACGGCGAAGTAGTGCAGCGTCGGGCCACCGAACAGCAGCATGGACAGCACAACCAACTGCGTCGAACCGTGCGTGATGATGGTACGGCTCATCGTCGACGTGATCGCGTGATCGATGACCTCATGCGTGTTGAGCTTGCGGTACTTGCGGAAGGCTTCGCGCACCCGGTCGAAGATGACGACCGATTCGTTCACCGAGTAGCCCAGCACCGCCAGCACGGCAGCCAACACCGCCAGCGAGAACTCCCACTGGAAGAAGGCGAAAAAGCCCAGGATGATGACGACGTCGTGCAGGTTGGCGATGACGCCAGCCACGCCGAACTTCCATTCGAAGCGGATCGCCAGGTAGATCACGATGCCCAGCACCGTGAAGGCCAGCGCCTTGGCAGCGTCCCAAGCCAGCTCCTCGCCGACGGCCGGGCCGACGACCTCCGAGCGTGACAGTTTGATGGGCTCCACCCCATCGGCCTTGGCGCAGATCTGCTTGTCGATCTGTTCGCCCTGGTCCGTCACCTGCTGGTGATGGCTGACCGCGCCGGCCTCGGCCTTGCACAGCTCGGCGTACACCTTGTCAACCACTTCGGTCTGCTTCTCGCCGGGGCGCACGGGAAGGCGGATCATCACGTCGCGGGACGAGCCAAAGTTCTGCACCTGCACCTCGCCATAGCCCATCTGCTCGACGACATGGCGGGTCTTGGCGACATCGGCCGCCTGCGGGTAGGCCACTTCGATGACCGTGCCGCCGGTGAACTCAATGGAGAAATGCAAGCCGCGCGTGACCAAGAAGAACACGGCCACGGCGAAGGTGATGAAAGACACCACGTTGAAGATCAACGCGTGCTTCATGAACGGGATGTCCCGTTTGATGCGGAAGAGTTCCATGACGGGGTTTCCTTAGGCCGCGGTCTGCTCGGGCGTATCGGGCGTGGGCTTCCATACCTGGCCGATGGACAGGGACTTGAGCTTCTTCTGGCGGCCGTACCAGAGGTTCACGAGGCCGCGCGAGAACACGACGGACGAGAACATCGAAGTCAAGATGCCCAGGCAGTGCACGACGGCGAAGCCCTTGATGGGGCCGGAGCCAAACACCAGCAGCGCCAGACCTGCGATCAGCGTCGTGACGTTGGAGTCGAGGATGGTGGCGAAGGCGCGCTCATAGCCCGCGTGGATGGCCGCCTGCGCCGTGGCACCGGCGCGCAACTCCTCCCGGATGCGCTCGTTGATCAGAACGTTGGCGTCGATGGCCATACCCAGCGCCAGCGCCATGGCCGCGATGCCCGGCAGGCTCAACGTGGCCTGCATCATGGAAAGGATGGCCATCAGCAGCAACAGGTTGAAGCCAAGCGCCAGCGAAGAGAACAGGCCGAACAGCATGTAGTAGAGGCACATGAAGCCGGCCACCGCGACAAAGCCCCAGGTGACGCTGGCGATGCCCTTCTCGATGTTGTCCTTGCCCAGGCTTGGGCCGATGGTGCGCTCCTCGATGATGTCCATTGGCGCGGCCAGCGAACCGGCGCGCAGCAGCAGTGCGGTGTCGGCGGCTTCCTGCGTGGTCATCGCGCCGGTGATCTGGAAGCGGCTGCCCAGTTCTGAGTTGATGCGCGGCGCCGTGACGACCTCGCCCTTGCCCTTTTCGAACAAGAGGATGGCCATGCGCTTGCCGACGTTCTCGCGCGAGACCTCCTTCATGATGCGGGTGCCCTTGGCATCCACGGTCAGGTGCACGGCCGGATTGTGGTTCTCGTCGAAGCCAGGCTGGGCATCGTTCAGGTTGTCACCGGTCAGGATGACCTGGCGCTTGACGATGATGGGCCCGAAGCCGCGGTCGATGAAGCGCTCGGTACCGAACGGCACCGGGCCGGTGCCGGCCAGCGCGGCCTGGGCCTCGGCGCTGTCGTCCACCATGCGCAGCTCCAGCGTCGCCGTACGGCCGATGATGTCCTTGGCCTTGGCCGTGTCCTGCACGCCGGGCAGCTGCACGACGACACGATCCAGCCCCTGCTGCTGGATGACTGGCTCGGCCACACCCAGCTCGTTGACGCGGTTGTGCAGCGTCGTGATGTTCTGCTTGAGGGCCGCCTCCTGAACGGCGACCTGCGCCTGGGGCGACAGGTTGCCGGCCAGCTGCAGGTTGCTGCCGTCGCCCTGGAGCGTCCAGGTCACTTCCGGGATCTGGGCTCGCAGCAGGTTCAGCGCGGCGGTGCGCTGCTCAGCGTCGCGAAAGGCGATCTGCACCGTGTTGCCTTCGCGATTGATGCCGGCGTGGCGGACGTTCTTCTCGCGCAGCATGCTTCGCACGTCGCCCGTCAGCGCCTCGGCCTTCTTAGTCAGGGCTGCCTTCATGTCGACCTGCATCAGGAAATGCACGCCGCCGCGCAGGTCCAGGCCCAGGTACATGGGGTTGGCGTGAAGCGCCGTCAGCCACTGCGGCGAGCGCGACAGCAGGTTCAGCGCGACGATGTAGGTCGGATCGGCCGGGTCGGCGTTCAGGGCCTTGTTGATGGCGTCCTTGGCCTTGAGCTGCGTATCGGTATCGCCGAAACGCGCTTTGATGGAGTTGCCGTCGAACTGCACATAGTCCGCCTGGACACCCGCGTCTTTCAACGAGGACTCAATGCGGGCCTGCAGCGCTGGGTCGACCTTGACGGTGACTTTGGCGCTGGACACCTGCACGGCAGGCGCCTCGCCGAACAGGTTTGGCAACGTATAGAGCGTGCCGATCAGCAGCGCGACGAGCAGGAGCGCGTACTTCCAGAGCGGATAGCGGTTCATGAGGGACTTCCTTGTCAGCACCCGGACGGCGAGGCCCGGGAGGTGGGCGCGTCGCGGCTTACTTCAAGCTGCCCTTAGGGAGAACCTGGGTGACGGCGCCCCGCTGGATCTGAATCTCGACACCCTCCGCCACTTCGAGATGGATGAAGTTGTCGCCCAGTTTGCTGATCTTGCCGATGACGCCGCCTGCCGTGACAACCTCGTCGCCCTTGGTCAGCGCCTCGATCATGGCTTTGGCTTCCTTCTGGCGCTTCATCTGCGGCCGGATCATGACGAAGTAAAGCACCACGAACATCAGCACCAGCGGCAGCATGCCGAGGAGGCCGGACTCGGGAGAGGCGGCCGGAGCGGCCTGGGCGTAGGCGTTGGAGATGAACACGTTGATTTCCTTGGGTGTGAGGAGCGGCCGCGGGAACCGCAGGGCAACCTTGAATTCTAGTGCCGCCGCCCGGTCGCCCGGCGACGGCTCGCCTGGGCCGCGCGGCCCAGGCCGCAGCCTGCTAACCTGGGTCGCCATCCAACTGCCGCGGAGCCCCTCTTGCAGATCAGGTCGCTGACCGAACGGCTGAGTCTGCGTCGCTTGCTGACGCTGCCATACGTCGTTCTCATCCTGGCCGTGGTCCTGCTGATGGGCAGCCTGTCCTGGCAGGCCGGGCGCGACGCGGTGGGCAACCTGTCAGGCCGGCTGCTGGTCGAGGCGGTGAGCCGCATCGCGGTGTCCCTGGAGCGCCACGTCGGTGGCGCCGACGCGGTGCTGGAGACTGCCTTCCCCACCGGCCTGCCAGCACCCGACGACCTCGCCAGAGAGCTGGGGACGCTGCGCACCCGCTTTTGGCTGGCCACGTCGGTGCATCTGGACCCGAACAACTATGTCTATTACGGCGACCGACGCGGCCAATTCCTGGGCCTGTGGCGCTTCTCGGCGCAGGAGGCCGAGCTGCGCACACGTATCGGTGGAAGCGGGCCGCGGATCCTCTACCGCCTCAGCGGCATCGCCGGAAGCCCCCATGCACCAGTGACCGAGGACAGGGTCTTCGAGCCGCGCGAGCGCCCCTGGTACCAGGCCGCGATCACGAGCCCGGCACCCCTGGGCTGGACACCGGTCTACGTCGACTTCAAGACGCTGGACCTCGTCGTGACGCGCACCAAGCGCGTAGGCAACGACGTCGGCGAACCCGAGGGGGTGGCGGCGACGGACCTGCCGCTGCAGCAGGTCAACGCGCTTTTGCAGCGGATCGCCCTGACGGAGAACGCGGTCGCCATGGTCGTGGAGGCCGACGGCCAGCTCATTGGCGTGTCGCGCGGCGCGCACATGAAACCTCCGGCCGCAGGCCTACGCGAGCGGTTGAACGCGGCCCAAAGCCCTGACTCCCTCGTGGCAGCCGCCTTTGACGCCGTGCATCGGCGTGCCGCCGTCGCCCCCCTGGACGCAACGCCACGCACGGAGCGCTTCCGCGATGGCGAGGGACGCGACGTGCAGCTCGGCTATGCCCGTGTCGATCCGGCTCTGGGGCTGGACTGGTTCATCATCGTCGCCGTGCCGCGCGCCGATTTCCTTGCCGGCGTGCAGCGCAGCGTTACGCGGGCTGGCGTGCTGGCCGGGCTCGGCATCGTCGTGGCCCTCGGCCTGGGCTGGGGCGTGCTCGGCGTCGTCACCCGCGAGCTGCGCGAGCTCGCCGAGGCTGCCCGCCGTGTTGGCGAAGGGCTGCTGGACGAACCGCGCGAAGTGCACCGCCAGGACGAGCTGGGACAGCTCGCACGGAGCTTTGCCAACATGCAACGGCGGCTCCTGACCGACCAACTGACCGGCCTCACGAATCGCGGCGCCATCATCCGTCGCATCGAGGACCGTGTCTTGCAGCAGCGCCGTCGCGGCGACCGCTGGCCCTTCGCCGTCATGTTCGTCGACCTGGCGCGCGTCAAGGAGGTCAACAAGCGCTTCGGCCACGCTGTCGGCGACGCCGTGCTGAAGGAGACGGGCCAGCGCTTGCGCGCCGGCGTGCGCATCGGTGACGTCGTGGCCCGCTACGCTGGCGACGAGTTCGTGTTGCTGCTGGACTCGGTCGAGAACCGCGCAGACGCCGAGGCCGCACGCGGCCATCTCGAGATCGCCCTGCGCGCACCGCTCGCAGCCCTGGCCGACATCGCACCGCCCGACTTCGCCGTCGGCGCCAGCTTCGGCATCGCCCTCTACCCCGACGACGGCCAGGACACCGACAGCCTGCTCAGGCACGCCGACGCCGACATGTATGCCCGCAGGCAAGCCACCGATGCCGATACACCTTGACCTCGACGCGCTGCGCCGTCACGCCGTGGCGCGCAGCCTCTTCGCCCCCACCACCCTGCTCAAGGCCGTCGAGCAGCTCGGCGGCTTCGTCCAGGCCGACCCGCTGCGAGCACCTGCACGCGCCCAGGACCTGACGCTGCGCCACCGCGTCAAGGGTTACCGGGCCGGCGACCTGGAGCGCCGCTATCCGCGCCTGCCACTGCAGGAAGACTTCTTCATCAACTATGGCTTCGTCACGCCCGAATTGCGCGCGCTGATGCACCCGCGCTCCACCCGTCGCGTCTGGGACAAACCACGCTGGAAACTCGCCAATGCCGTGCTTGCCGAGGTGGAGCGCCTGGGGGAGGCTCATCCGGCCGAGGTTGACGCCGCACTGGGTCACGGGCCGGTGAAGAATTGGTTCGGCGGCAACAGCCGACTGTCGACCGAGCTGCTAGACGGCCTGCATTTCCGCGGTCACCTGGACGTCGTGCGGCGCGACAGCGGCACGCGTGTCTACCGGCTGGGGCCGGCTTGGCAGCCCCACGACGACCCGCAGACGGCCATGGACGCGATGGCCGACGTGCTCATACAGAAGTACGCGCCGCTGCCCGCCGGCAGCCTGTCCACGCTGATCAGCATGCTGGCGAGCGGCGCGCGGCAGTGGAGCGACCTGCGCCGCACCACCCTCGCCCGCGCCAAGCAGCGCCTGGCACATGCGCGCGTGGACGGCACGGACTGGTACTGGCCCGCTGACGAAGACCCGACCCGGGGCTGGCGCATCCCCAGCCAAGTGCGCCTGCTGGCGCCCTTCGATCCCGTCGTCTGGGACCGCCGCCGCTTCGAGCTGCTATGGGGCTGGGCCTACCGCTTCGAGGCTTACACGCCAGCAGCCAAGCGTGTCCGAGGTCACTACGCGCTGCCGCTGCTGTGGCGCGACCAGGTCATCGGCTGGGCCAACGCCGGTGTCAGGAGCGGTCGGCTGCAGGTGGATTGCGGCTATGTTGCCGGCCGCGCGCCGCGCGACACAGACTTCAAGACCGCACTTGCCGAGGAGATTGAACGGATGGCGACGTTCCTGGGCACGACGACTTGACGGGGATCAAGCCGCCGCGTCGAGTCGGCGCGCAGCATGATCGGTCTTGAGTCACCACCACTGCCGTCATGCCCACCCAGCCTCGCAAACCCGAAGCTAGCCCAGCCCGCCCAGGCCGCCACACGCCCGGCCGACGCACTGCCGCTGGCGACACACCACCTCGCCTGGATGCCGCCAGCCTGGAACAGCACCGCGTCAGCCGGGCGACCACACGCCAGCAGGTGGTGGGCAGCGAAACCCTGGCCGAGCTGTTGCGCCGCCACCATCAGGAGGAAGGCAGCCCCGAGGCCCTGGCTGACGAGCTGGCCACGCTGCTGGACGGCAGCTCGCCCGACGAGCGGCGCCATCTGCGCCGCGCGCTGCGCCAGCACGAGCAGGCCGTCGCACCGCCCGATGCGGTGGACGCCGACGGCGAGCTCAGCCCCGGCTGGCGCCAGGGCGGCTACCCCTACCGGAACCTGCTCTCCCGCCGGGCCTACGAACGCCAGAAGTACAGGTTGCAGGTCGAGCTGCTGAAACTGCAGGCCTGGGTGAAGGAAACCGGCGCGCGGGTCGTCATCCTGTTCGAGGGGCGCGACGCGGCTGGCAAGGGTGGCACGATAAAGCGCTTCATGGAGCACCTCAATCCGCGGGGCGCTCGCGTTGTGGCACTGGAGAAGCCAGGCGAGGTCGAGCGCGGTCAGTGGTATTTCCAGCGCTATGTGGAACACCTGCCCACGCGCGGCGAGATCGTGCTGTTCGACCGCAGTTGGTACAACCGCGCTGGTGTCGAGCGCGTGATGGGCTTCTGCAGCGAGGCCGAGTACCAGGAGTTCCTGCGCCAGACACCGGAGTTCGAGCGCCAGCTGGTGCGCTCGGGCATCCACCTCTTCAAGTTCTGGTTCTCGGTCAGCCGCGACGAGCAGCGCCGCCGTTTCAAGGAACGCAAGCTGCACCCGCTCAAGCAGTGGAAGCTCAGCCCCATCGACATGGCGTCCCTCGACAAATGGAGCGACTACACCCGGGCCAAGGAGGCCATGTTCCTGCACTGCGACACCTCGGACGCGCCCTGGACCGTCATCAAGAGCGACTGCAAGAAGCGCGCACGCCTGAACGCAATGCGCTTCGTGCTGAACCGGCTGCCCTACGCGGAGCGCAGGCCGGAACACATCGGCCCGGTGGACCCGCTGATCGTCGGGCGGCCAGCGCTGGTGTCAGCGCCGGGCGACGATTTGTTGGCATCCAGCGGGGCGGGATGACGCTTCGCGTGGCGACACGTCGCTAGAATGCAGGGTTTCCGAGGAGCGTTGCAACCTCAGCACCTTGAGGCCAGGCTCGGAAGTTCAGATCCCCTGCAACTGCGCTCACCCGCTGGCCGATCGCGCCTGGGGTGAGGTTCCCTCCCCTGTAGCGTCGCCAGCGGCTTCATTCGCCTGAAGGAGCCCGCATGACCGCACCCGCCCATATCGTCAAGGACCTGTCGCTGGCCGACTGGGGCCGCAAGGAAATCAAGATCGCCGAGCACGAGATGCCGGCGCTGATGGCCATCCGCAAGGAATATGCCGCGTCGCAGCCTCTCAAGGGCGCACGCGTCACGGGCTCGCTGCACATGACCATCCAGACGGCCGTACTGGTCGAGACGCTGCAGGCACTCGGCGCCGAAGTGCGCTGGGCCTCATGCAACATCTTCTCCACGCAGGACCATGCCGCCGCTGCGCTGGCCGCCGTGGGCACGCCGGTGTTCGCGTACAAGGGTGAGACGCTGGAAGACTACTGGGACTACACCCACCGCATCTTCGAGTTCGGCGCCAAGGGTACGGCCGGCGAAGGCCCCAACATGATCCTGGACGATGGCGGCGACGCGACGCTGCTGATGCATCTGGGCCAGAAGGCCGAGAAGGACCTGTCCGTGCTGGCCAACCCGGGCAGCGAGGAAGAGCGAATCCTGTTCGCGGCCATCAGGAAGAAGGTCGCCGAAGACGGCACCTGGTACACGCGCAAGAGCGCCGAGATCATCGGCGTGACGGAAGAGACGACCACGGGGGTGCACCGCCTGAAGGAGATGTCAGCCAAGGGTACGCTGCTGTTCCGCGCCATCAACGTCAACGACTCGGTCACCAAGAGCAAGTTCGACAACCTTTACGGCTGCCGTGAATCGCTGGTGGACGGCATCAAGCGCGCCACCGACGTGATGGTGGCCGGCAAGATCGCCGTCGTGGCCGGCTACGGCGACGTGGGCAAGGGCTCGGCCCAGGCGCTGCGCGCGCTGTCGGCTCAGGTCTGGGTCACCGAGATCGACCCCATCTGCGCGCTGCAGGCCGCGATGGAGGGCTACCGCGTCGTGACGATGGAATACGCCCAGGACAAGGCTGACATCTTCGTGACGACCACCGGCAACAAGAACGTCATCCGCCACGAACACATGGCCGCGATGAAGAACAACGCCATCGTCTGCAACATCGGCCACTTCGACAACGAGATCGACGTCGCGTCGCTCGAGAAATACGAGTGGGAGGAGATCAAGCCGCAAGTCGACCACGTCATCTTCCCGGACGGCAAGCGCATCATCCTGCTGGCAAAGGGCCGCCTCGTGAACCTGGGTTGCGGCACGGGCCACCCCAGCTATGTGATGTCCAGCTCGTTCGCGAACCAGACCATCGCGCAGATCGAGCTGTTTGCGCACAAGGACGCCTACGACATCGGCAAGGTCTACGTGCTGCCCAAGCACCTGGACGAGAAGGTTGCCCGACTGCAGCTGACGACGCTGAACGCCCAGCTGACCGAGCTGACCGAAGAGCAGGCCGCCTACATCGGCGTGCCCAAGGCCGGCCCGTACAAGCCCGACACATACCGTTACTGATCCTGTCCCGATGCGTGCCGACCAGCTCCTCGTCGCCCAGGGCCTTGCGCCGACGCGTTCCGTCGCGCAGCGCCTGATCGGCAGCGGCTCGGCCGAGTGGGCATCGCCCACTGGCTGGGCCCCGCTGAAGAAGGCCGGCGAGGACCTGCCCGAGACGGCGCAGCTGCGCGTCACCGATGACGCGGAGCTGCGCTACGTGTCGCGCGGCGGGCTCAAGCTGGAAGGTGCGCTGGCGCGCACCGGGTTCGACGTCTCCAGCCACACGGTGCTGGACGTCGGCCAGAGCACTGGAGGCTTCACTGACTGCCTGCTGGCCCATGGCGCGCGCCACGTCGTCGGCGTGGATGTGGGCCACGGCCAGTTGCACGCACGACTGCAGGCCGACCCGCGCGTGACGGCGCTGGAAGGCACTCATGTGCGCGAGCTGGACGTGCTGCGCCAGCACGTGCCGACGGGTGGCTTCACGCTCATCGTCGGTGACCTGAGTTTCATTTCCATGGTGGGCAGCCTCCCGGAGCTGCTGCCCTGGCTGGAGGTGCACGGCCATCTGCTCGTGCTCATCAAGCCGCAGTTCGAGCTGGGGCCACAAGCCCTGGGCAAGGGGGGCCTCGTCAAGGACGAGGCCGATTACCCGCGACTGGAAGCACGCGTGCGCCTGGCCTGCACGGCCCTCGGCCTCAAGGTGCTGGACTATTTCGACAGCCCCATCACCGGCGGTGATGGCAATCGCGAATTCTTCTTGTGGGCCTCCCGATGAGCACCCCTGTCAGTTTCGAATTTTTCCCCCCCAACACACCGGTCGGTGTCGAGAAGCTCAAGACCGTCGTGCAGGAGCTGGGCGAGCTGTCGCCGCAGTATTTCAGCGTCACCTACGGCGCGGGCGGCTCCACACGCGACAAGACCCTGGGCGCCGTGACCGACATCGCCGCGGCGGGCTTCGAGGCCGCGCCACACCTCTCATGCGTGGGCTCCACGCGCGAGAACATCGCCGAGATCCTGGCCACCTACCGCGGCCAGGACATCCACCGCGTCGTCGCGCTGCGGGGCGACCTGCCCAGCGGCACCGCCACGGCCGGCGAGTTCCGCTACGCGTCCGAGCTGGTCAGCTTCATCCGCGAGACGCAAGGGCCGGACTGGCACATCGAGGTGGCAGCCTACCCCGAGGTACATCCGCAGCAGCGCTACGCTGCCAAGGACCTGCAGCACTTCGCTGACAAGATGCGCGCCGGCGCCGACGGTGCGATCACGCAGTTCTTCTTCAACGCCGACGCCTACTTCCACTTCGTCGACGAGGCCCGCAAGCTGGGCGTCACCCAGCCCATCGTGCCGGGCATCATGCCCTTCCACAACTATGGCCGCATCGCCCAGTTCGCGCAGCGCGACGGCATCGACATGCCGCGCTGGGTGCAGATGAAGATGGAAGGCTTCATGGACGACTCCGCCAGCATCCGCGCCTTCGGCCTAGACGTGATCACTCGGCTGTGCGAGCGCCTCATCGAGGGCGGCGCGCCCGGCATTCATTTCTACACGCTGAACCAGAGCGCGCTGACGCTGGAACTCTGCAAACGCCTGGGGCTGGGCGGCTGAGCGGTCAGGCCGCCTTGCCGGACTTGATCGCCATCAGCGCCTCCAGCAGCACGCGCACCCGCGGGGGCTGCAGGCGGGCTGTCGGCATGACAACGCTGATCGGCATTGCCGCCGGCCGGCAGGAGGCCAACACCTCGACGAGAGCACCGCTGGCCAACCCCTCGGCCACGATGTTGTCGGGGAGCTGCGCCAGGCCCAAGCCCTGTGCAGCCGCCGCGGCGATGCCCTCGCCGTCGTTCACCTCCACCGTGGGTTCTGGCAGCAGGCTGATGGCCTGCCGGCCGCTGCGAAACTGCCAGGGCCGCTGGCGGCCCGTGCTGGGCAAGCGGAACACGATGGCCGCATGGCCCGCCAGTTGCTCTACTCGCTCGGGCCGGCCACGAGCCGCCAGATAGGCGGGGCTCGCCACCAGCACCAGTCGCTGGGCATCGAAGCGCCTCGCAACGAGGCGCGAGTCCTGCAGATCGCCGACGCGGATGGCGGCGTCCAGCCCGTCGCGGATCAGATCGGCATAGCCGTCCTGCAGGCGCAGGTCCAGGCGCAGCTCCGGGTGCTCGCGCAGCAGCTCGCTGAGCACCGGCATCAACACCTTGCGGCCGTAGGTGATGGGCGCGTCGATGCGCAGCGTGCCGGCCACCGTCTGGCGCGTGCCGGCGGCATCGGCCCGCAGATCCTCAAGTTCGGCCAGCACGCGCTCGCAACGCCTGAACAGGCGCTCGCCATCAGGCGTCATCGACACCTGGCGCGTCGTGCGGTGAAACAGGCGCACGCCCAGCGAGGACTCCAGCCGCGCCACGCTCTTGGCAATGGTGGACGGCGTACCGCGCAGGTCGCGCGCAGCTGCCGCGAAGCTGCCGCGGCGGGCCGTCTGGGCGAAGGCGATGAGCGGCTGAAGTCCCTGCATGGTGACACCTCGATTGAGGAAACATTTTCCTCAATGTTATTCATCTCACGCATCTTCACGCCTCATTCATCCGACCAGACACTGCAGCTCCTCTCAATCCCCACGGGGCTTTCATGTATGTCCTTGAACAATCCTCTCCCCTGCTGACCAGGCTGCCCGGCATCGCCCATGCGACCTGGGCCAGCCAGGCCGAAGGCCTGCAGCAGCTCTCGGTCTGGCGCCAGCGCATGGCGCCGGGCACAGCCACGCCACCGCATGTGCACGACTGCGACGAGGTCGTGCTCTGCCTCGCGGGCAGTGGCGAGTTGCATGTCGACGGGCAGACCCTGGCTTTCGACGCCAGCCGCCTGCTCGTGCTGCCCCGCGGACTCCCACACCAGATCCTCAACACCGGCAGCGAGCCGCTGGAGACCCTGGCCGTGTTCGGCCAGACGCCTACGCCCACACGCTGGCCCGATGGCCGCGAGCTGGCCCTGCCCTGGCACAGCTGAGGTGTGCCGCAGGACGGGCCGAGCTGTTGCGAGGATGCCCTGCAATCTCGCTCGAGCTTGACCCAGCACAAAGCCACACCGTCTCCACGGACGGGGTTGCACGGTCATGTTGCGTTGCATCAACCCGGCAGGCGGGCCGGGCGCGTGGAATGACTCCGTCGGGGCCCGCCCCATTCACAGGAGCCATCCATGTTCAAGAAGATTCCCGCCCTCACCGCCGTTCTCGCCGTCGCACTGGCCGCGCCTCTGGCCCAGGCCGACGAAGGTCCGCTGCTGGTGCGCGTGCGCGCCCTGCACCTCGACTCGGCCAACAAGGACAGCACGGGCCTGGGCCTGTCGATCAACAACAAGACCTTCCCCGAAGTCGATTTCAGCTACTTCTTCGCCCCCAACATCGCGGCCGAGCTGATCCTGACCTATCCGCAGAAGCACAAGCTGTACTCCAACGGCAGTGAGATCGGCTCGCTCAAGCACCTGCCGCCGACGCTCACGCTGCAATACCACTTCAACCCGGCCGGCGCGGTGCGCCCCTATGTCGGCGCCGGCCTGAACTACACCAACTTCTCCTCGGTGGAGTTCGCGCCCGCAGTGCAGACGGCCCTCAAGCCCAGCATCAAGCGCAACAGCTGGGGACTGGCCTGGCAGATCGGCACCGACATCGAGCTCACCAAGGGCACCTACCTGAACTTCGATCTGAAGAAGGTCAACCTGGACACGACCGTCTATTCCGCCGGCACCTCGGTCGGCAAGTTCAAGGTCAACCCGACGCTGGCCAGCGTGGGCCTGGGCTGGCGCTTCTGAGACGAGTCAGCGCAGGGCGTCCACTGCGGGCGCCGTGACGCCCGTCGAAGGACGCGCCGCATGCGCGGCACGACATCGGTCGCCCATAACTTCCGCTCATGTAAATGAGCGATTTACGTGAGCGGCCGTAACCGCACGCCGCAAGAATGCGCGGCCATGAGCCGCCCACTCCTTGCGCTGGCCGCGCTGTGCGCCTGCGCGATCAGCGCGGCCCAGACGCCCACGCCGCCCGCAACTCCCAAGCCCCCCGCAGCGCCCGCCAGCGCCCCCGCGCCCGCCGCTGCAGCCAGCGGCGCCGGCAACCGGCTGGACCGCGTCGAGATCAGCAGCGGTCCCACGGCCAACAGCCGCCGCCGCAACAGCACGGCCAGCAAGATCGTCATCGAGCGCGAGGACCTGGACCGCTACGGAGACACCGTGCTGGGTGACGTGCTGCGTCGCCTGCCGGGCGTCACCATCGGTGGCCGGCCGGGCCGTGGCGGGGACATCCGCATGCGCGGCATGGGCAGCGGCTTCACTCAGATCCTCGTCGATGGCGAGCGCGCCCCTGCCGGCTTTGCCGTGGAGGACCTGCCACCCGACCAGATCGAGCGCATCGAGGTCTACCGCGCGCCCACTGCCGAAACCGGTGCGCGGGCCATCGCCGGCACCATCAACATCATCCTGCGCGAGCCGCTGGTGAAGGCAAACCACGAGCTGCGCTTCACGCTAGGCCAGGACCGCAACGAACCGCAGGCCGACTTCAGCTGGACGCGCAACCTGAAGTGGGGCGGTCCCAACGGCGACGAGTTCATCGGCGCCGTCTCAACCAACGGCGGCCTGCGCCGGCGCTTCAACAACATTGACTCGCACAACCGCGTCACCGACACCGAGACTGGCCAAGTCATCGAAGAGACCTCGCAGATCGGCACCAGCGCGGGCAACAGCGCCAACCTCAACGGCAATGCCCGGCTGCGCTGGAAATACAGCGACACGCTGAGCTTCAGCATCGCGCCCTTCTTCGCGCTGTCGCAGAACGAGGGCAGCAGCCAGACCAATGCCGAGGGCACGCGCTTTCGCGACATCCATGGCGAGAACGATGGCCGCATGCACAACCTGCGGCTGAACCTGTCGGCCAACTACCGCCCCCAGCCCGGCGAGAGCTGGGATTTCCGACTGGGTCGAGGCGGCTTCAAGAACTCCAACAACAGCCACCGGCGCGACACGCTGACCGTCGCGGGCGTGACCACCGAGCGCGTGCAGGACGACCATAACGTCGTCGACGAGGACCAGACCAGCCTGAGCGCCAAGTGGAGCCTGAAGACGGCCCAGGAGCACCAGTGGGTGAGCGGAGTCGAGACCGAGCGCAGCCAGCGCATGCAAGTGCGCGACACCCTGGTCAACGGCGCCGTCATCCCCGGCCTGGTGAAGTTCGGCAATACGCTGGGCTCCAGCAACCAGCGCTTCGCCGCCTACACACAGGACGAGTGGAGTCCCAGCAAGATGTGGTCGGTCTACGCCGGCATCCGCTACGAGCGCATCGAGACCCGCGCCGACGCCGCCGGGCTTCTCCCCGAGACACGCAATGTCTCGCAGGTCACGTCGCCGCTGCTGCACCTGTTGTGGAAGCCCGAGGCCTTTCCCAAGGACCAGGTGCGCCTTAGCCTGACGCGCAGCTACCGCTCACCCAACCTCAATGACCTGATCGCCCGCCCCAACATCAACGCGACCTACCCCGACGGCCCCAATTACCAGACTTATGCCGACCGCGCCGGAAACCCCGACCTCAAGCCAGAGCTGGCCACCGGCGTCGATCTGAGCCTGGAGCACTGGCTGCCCACTGGCGGCATCGTGTCGGCGAGCGCCTTCCTGCGCAACATCAAGAGCCTGATCCGCAACCAGGTGATGCTGGAGACGGTGTCCTGGGACACGTCGCCGCGCTGGGTCAGCCGGCCACGCAACATGGAGGGGGCACGCACCATGGGCCTGGAGTTCGAGCTCAAGGCACGCCTGGACGAGCTGTGGGAGGAAGCACCGCCCGAGCTGCAGCTGATGCTGCTGCGTTTCAACTTTGCCGTCTTCGACAGCAAGGTCAAGGGCATCCCGGGCGCCAACAACCGTCTGGACCAGCAGCCCAAGGGCAGCCTGAACTTCGGCATCGATCACCGGTGGAAGGCGCTGGGCCAGAACTTCGGCAGCGGCTTCAACGTCAACTACGTGCCCGCCACACGTGTGCAGCAGACCGAGACGTTGCGCCGCGAGGAAACTGCACGCCATCAGCTCGACGCCTACCTGTCCTGGTCCAGCGGCTCCGTGCGCGACGGCATTAACTGGCGGCTGTCCATGGCCAATCTGCTGCCGCGTGACGCGCAGTCGTCGTCGGAAGGCCTTGACCTCGTCAACCATCGCCTGACGGAGAGCTGGTCGCGCAACAGGACCTTCCGCGTCGTGTCCCTGCGGGCGGACATGCGCTTCTGAATGAGCCCCCTCGTTCAGTGAGTGCGAGACTGGTTCTCCGAGGGCGTGGTGATGCTTGCCGGATCGACCGGCAGCACATCACCCGGAGCGGGCCGGCTTGGCAGCTGGAATTGGGCACAGGCAGTCGCTGCGGAATGCCCGTGCCTATGCACGGCCGTTCTGGCCAATGGCAGGCCCGATGCTCGGCCCCGAGAATGCGGCGGGTATGAGCACACAGCGCATCCTCTTCTTCTGCATGGGCAATATCTGCCGCAGCCCGACCGCCGAGGGCGTCATGCGCGCCAAGATTGAGTCGGCCGGGCTAGACGTCGAAGTCGACTCTGCCGGCACGCACGGCTACCACGTGGGCGCGCCACCGGACGTGCGCAGCCAGGAGCATGCCGCCCGGCGTGGCTACGACCTCAGCCCACTGCGCGCCCGCCAGTTGGTCGCCGCGGACTTCTCCCGCTTCGACCTCGTGCTGGCCATGGACGAGGACAATCTTGCGAACGCCCGGGCACTGTGCCCACCCGCGCAGCGCCATCGACTGAAGCTGCTGATGGAATACGCCCCCCATGCCGGCAACCCGCACGTACCCGACCCGTACTACGGCGGCGCGGCAGGCTTCGAAGAGGTGCTGGACCTCGTCGAAGCGGCATGTGACGGGCTCGTCACGGCGCTGCGCACCCGCTGAGGCCTGGCTGCAGCTGCGGCGGTCAGTACGTCGCAGCAACCGGACGATGCGCCTTGAGGCAGGTCAGGACGCTCAGGACCACCAGCGCCAGGGCGGCGGCCTCCAGCGGGGTCGGCAGACGGTGCTCCCACGCGAGCCCGTAGAGCAGCGCGAACAACGTCTCGAACAGGATCATCTGGCCGACCAGCGTGAGCGGAAGCAGGCGGCTCATGCGATTCCACAAGGCGTTGCCGTAGATGGACGCCAGTAGTGCGACGCCCATAGAGACAGCACCAAGCCACGCCCAGCTGGACAGCTCGTGCCCACCGGCACCCAGCAGAATCGCCAGCGGAATCAGGGCCATGCTCTGCGCACCGGTGACGACACCCGTCAGCAGGTTCCATTCGTGAGGCGTCACGTGCTCCAAGCGGTGAAGCGCTCGGGCGTTGCCCACGGCGTAGGCTGTCCACGAAGCCAGCGCACCCGCAGCACAGGCAAGCCCGAGCAGTGTCCTTCCCAGCGAACCGCCGGCCGGGTGAGCAATGGCCTGCCAGCCGATGCAGACGACGCCCGCAGCGCACAGCAGCAACGAGGGCACCAGCCTGCCAAGCGGCACGGCCCCGCTGTCGCGGCTGCCGATGATCGTGACGGCAATGGGCAGGAAGCCGATCACGAGCGACGTCATCGCGATGCCGCCGGTCTGCACCGCGGCCGACAGCAGGAGGTAGTACAGGGTGTTGCCGGCAAAGGCGAGCCAGGCAAGGCTCAGCCACTGGCGCCGCGCCACGCGCGCCATCAGCGAGCGCCAGCGAAACGCCACCAGAACCCCTGAAATCAGGCCGTAGCAGAGGTAGCGACCGATGGTCAGATGCAGCGGTCCGAAATCGCCGACCAGTTCGGGCGCGAGGAAAACGAGGCCCCAGAGCGCGCCGGCGCCCATGCCGCAGGCCAGCCCGGCGAGCCTGTCCCCCTGCAAAGCACCAGCATGGCCGGCCGTCGAAAGCGAAGTCATCGGCGCACTTTATTTGCGCCAAACAAAGTCTTGCGCTCCAATTTCAGTACGTAGACGCAACAAATAATCGCCATGCCACGCAAGCCACGCAGTGACGAGTTCACCCTGGACCGGCAGGACCGCGCCATCCTCGACATCCTCCAGCGTGACAACAAGCGGCCTCAGCGAAGCATCGCCGATGAGGTGCACCTGTCCGCCGCCGCCGTGCAGCGCCGCATCGCCGCCATGGAAGACGCCGGCGTCATCGCCGCCAATGTCGCCCGGGTCGATCCCGACGCCGTGGGCGTCACCATCACCTCCATCGTGGAGGTGCATCTGCACAACGAGAACGCCGCAACGGTGGACCGCGCCAAGGCGCTGTTCCGCGATGCGCCGGAGGTGCAGCAGTGCTACTACGTGACCGGCGGCAGCAGCTTCGTGCTGGTCATCCTTGCCGCCGACATGCGCGTCTACCAGCGCGTGACCCGAAGGCTGTTCGCCGAGAACGAATCGGTCAAGAGCTACCGCTCCTTGATCGCCCTGGACAGGGTCAAGACCGAGACGGGCATGGTCATCCCCTGATCCCCTCCTCGGCCGCTACAGCCGGTTTCCAGGGGTAAACCACATTTGTTCGTCAGGCGAACAAATTACGATGTCCAGCGCTGTCACAAAAGATGCTGGAGACATGAAAACCATCAAGCCCTTGCTGGGCGCCCTGCTGCTGGCCGGCGCCTCCACCCAGGCCGCGCCGCCCGTGGACCTGCCCTACCACTGGCGCCCCGTCGCCATCGTTGGCGGCGGCTTCGTCGACGGCCTGTCCTTCCATACTGCAGCGCCTGGCCTGACGTACGCCCGCACGGACATGGGCGGAGCCTACCGCCGCGACACCGCCACCGGCCCATGGCAGCCGCTGCTGGACGGGCTGCCGCTGACCGATGTCAACCTGATGGGCGTCGAGAGCCTGGCCATCGACCCCCACGACCCCGACGCCCTCTACCTCGCCTGCGGCACCTACACCCACCCCTCCGCACCCAACGGCGCCGTGCTGCGTTCACACGACCGGGGTCGCAGCTTCCAGCGCACCGAACTGCCCTTCAAGCTGGGCGCCAACGAGGGCGGGCGCGGCAACGGTGAACGCCTCGCCGTGGACCCCAACGAAGGCCGCGTGCTCTACCTCGGCAGCCGCAATGCCGGTCTGTGGCGCAGTACCGATGCCGCCACCAGCTTCCAGCACGTCGGCACACTGCCCGACGTCGCCTGGCAGCGCAGCGCCGCAGACGGCCCGCCGCCCAGTTGGGGAGGCAGCGACGGCAAGGCCGGCATCGCCTTCGTGCTGTTCGACCCGGCCAGCGGCACGCGCGGCCAAGCCAGCCGCACGATCTATGCGGGCCTTTCCGTCATCGGACGGCCCAGCCTTTGGGTCAGCCACGATGCCGGCGCCACCTGGCAGCCCGTGTCCGGCGGGCCGGCGCAGCACCGCCCCATGCGCGCCGCGCTGGCCGGCGACGGGAGGCTCTACATCGCCTATGCCAGCGAGCCCGGTCCGCATCGCATGAAAGACGGCTCGGTCTGGCGCTACGACCCCGGCCGGCAGACATGGGCCGACATCACGCCTGAACGCCCCAGCGCCGCGCAGCCCTTCGGCTATGCCGCCATCGCCGTCGACGCCGCAAACCCGCTGCGCCTGCTCGCCAGCACCGCCGGCCGCGGCAAAGGAGACGAACTGTTCCGCAGCAGCGACGGGGGCGCAACGTGGCGGCCGCTGTTCACTGTCGCCCGCTTCGACGCCTCGGCGGCACCGTACGTCGCCGACACCCACCTGCACTGGCTCTACGACGTAAAGATCGACCCCTCCAATCCCGACCACGCCCTCTTCACGACCGGCTACGGCGGCTGGGAGACGCTGGACCTGACCCAGGCCGACAGCGCGAAACCCACCCACTGGCAGGTCATGAGCCGCGGCATCGAGGAGACCGTGGCCCTGGCCCTGCACAGCCCGACCCGGGGCGTACCGCTGGTGACGGCCATCGGCGACTACTCGGGCTTCGTGCACGCCGACCTGGACACGGCCGCTCCCGGCAACCCTAAGCCGCCCTTCTTTGGCAACACGCATGACGTGACCGGAGCTGAGTTGGCGCCCGAAGTCGTGGTCCGCATCGGCAAGCCGCGCGATGGCGGTAGCAACCTCGGCTACTCGCTGGACGGCGGCACCACCTGGCGCGAGCCGACGACCGTGCCCGACTCCAAATCCAGCGATGGCTTCGTCGCTGTATCCGCCGATGGCAAGTCCTGGGTCTGGACGCCCAGGGGCGGGACGCCGCACGTCAGCCACGACCGTGGCGACACGTGGACCGCCGTCAAGGGGCTGCCCGCCGGTACCCGCGTCATCGCCGACCGCGTGAACCCCCGGCGCTTCCATGCCATGGCGTTGTTCGATGACCAGCTGTTCGCGAGCGACGACGGCGGCCTCACGTTCAGCGCCAGGCCCCTGGCCTTGCCGGACGGCCCCGTCACGCGCGCCGCGGCCGGTGGCCACAACCACAGCAGCCGGGGTGACGACCGTGGTGGCCAGGATCGTCTCTACGCCACTCCCGGCCGCGAGGGCGAACTGTGGCTGGCGGCCTTCCATGGGCTCTACCGCTCAGCCAGCGGCCAGTCCTTCCAGCGCCAGCCCGCCATCGCACAGATCCACGCCTTCGGCTTCGGCCGCGGGGCGCCCGGCGCCAGCGACCCGGCCCTGTACCTCGTCGGCACCGTCTCGGGCCGCTACGGCCTGTTCCGCTCCACGGACGGCGCCGCGAGCTGGCAGCGCATCAATGACGACGCCCATCAATGGGGGTTGATCCTGCAGGTCAGCGGTGACCCCAAGCTGTACGGCCGCGTCTACGTCGGCACGCACGGTCGCGGCGTGCTGTACGGCGACGCGCTCAGCCCCTAGCCAAGCAGGGCGAATGCATCGCGCGTGAGGTTCTCGGGTGCCTCACCCGCGGCACGGCAGGCCACGTCGTCCTCGATGCGGATGCCGCCGTAGCGCGACAGCCTCTCCACTGCAGCCCAGTCCACCCGGGCCGAGTGCCCGGAGGCGCGCAGCTCGCGCAGCAGCATCGGGATGAAGTACAGGCCCGGCTCGATGGTAACCACCATGCCGGGCTGCAACGGCCGCGTCAGACGCAGGTAGCGGTGGCCCTCCGGCTTGGCCGCGACGCCGCCGATCTCGCTGGCCATGAAGCCGCCGACATCATGCACTTGCAGGCCCAGCAGATGGCCGATGCCGTGCGGGAAGAAGGGCTTGGTCACGCCCTCCTCGACCATGGCCTCCTCGCTCATCTTCACGAGGCCGGCCTCGCGCAGCACGCGGGCGACGCGGCGGTGCGTGCTGAGGTGGATGTCGCGGTAGTCCACGCCCTCGCGCACCTCATCGACGAGGCCCAACTGCTCCGTCTCCATCATCGAGACCAGCGCCGCGAATTCGTCGTGGCCCGGCGCCACCCAGGTGCGCGTGATGTCGCTGGCATAGCCGTTCACCTGCGCGCCGGCGTCGATGAGGAAGCTGCGCATCTCGGCCGGCGCCTGCTCGTCCTGGTACTGGTAATGCAGCACCGCGGCATGCTCGTTGAGGCCGATGATGTTGGTGTAAGGCAGGTCGCGATCGGTGTGGCCGGTCGCGGCCAGATAGGCGCGATGGATGCCCGCCTCGCTCTCGCCGCGCAGGAAGGCGGCACGGGCGGCGCTGTGCCCCGGCACCGCGCGGCGCTGCGCAGCGCGCATCTGTTCCAGCTCGTAGGGGGTCTTCACGCCGCGCGCCCAATGCAGCAGGTTCAGCAGCGGCTCGGGATTGTTGGGCGTCAGGCCCGACAGCGCCGCATCCGCCTCACCAAGGATGGCCGTGCGCGGCGTGACGACATCGGCCAGTGCCTTGGCAGCTTCTTCAGGTTCGCGGATGACGATCAGCTCGACGGCATCCACCCACTCGCCGCCGGGCGCGCTGGGCGGCACATGCCAGTAGTCGTCGGGCTGGTAATAGACGACGCGCGGCTTGCGGCCCGGCCGCACGGCCAGCCACGAATGTGGATGCTCCGTCAGCGGCAGCCAATGCTTGAAATGCGGGTTGGCCTGGAACAGATAGGGCCGGTCGTCGAGGAAGGCGTACTTCTCGATGCCGGAGGCGATCAGCAGCGCGTCGAAGCCGGTGCGCTCCAGCGCGGCTTCGGCCTGGTGCTGCAGGGTGGCGAGGTGGTCGAGGTAGAGGCTCATCAACGCCTCACTTGCGCACGTAGGTCAGCTTCTTCGTGCCGCCATCGCAACTGCCGATGACCTTGGCATCGCCGACCTTGTAATTCTCGACGGCCGTGATCTCGTAGCCCTTGACGCCCTTCTCGTCGAGTCGGGCGGCGATCTCGGCCTTCAGCTCGTCGCAGGGCTTGGGGGCGGCCAGCGCGGACTGGGTCAGCAGCAGGGCGGTGGCAGACAGGGCCAGCAGGGTGGGCTTGGTCATGACGGTTTGCTTGTGGCAATGAACGTGCCGGCATTGTCCGGCAGCGCGCCGGCGGCGGTCAGCCCTCGCAGTCCCACACCACCCCCTCCTCCGTCAGCATCGCATCCAGCGCCACGTCCAGCGGGCTGGGCTTGAGCAGGGGCAGGAAGCCATGTGCGTAGCCGATGCCGACGGCTGCCGGGCGGGGCTGCAGTTCGGCGAGCGTCTTGTCCATGAAGCCGCCGCCATAGCCCAGGCGCAGGCCGCAGGGGCCGAAACCCAGGCAGGGCACCAGCATCAACTGGGGCTGGAACTCCTCGGTGCCCTTGGGCTTGGGAATGTGGAAGGCGTCCTCCTCCATCGGGCAGCCGGGATACCAGACGTGAAAGCGCAGCGTGCCGTGCTGCTTGTCCACCACCGGCAGGCCTATCCGACGTTGTTGGCGTTCCGGGGCGTCCTCGCTCCAGCGGTAGAGCGCGGGCAGCGGGTCGAACTCGCCCTTGATGGGCCAGTAGGCGCCTATCGTGGTCTCGGGCCGTCGCAGCAGCCAGACGCGCAGCACCTCCTGCAGGGCAGATGCCAGGGCCAGGCGGTCGGGCAGGGCCAGGCGTTGGGCAATGAGCTTGTGCCGGACAGCGGCGCGGTCGTTCGCATCCATGACCCGCAAGCTTACAGTTCCTCGCATGGACGACTTCACCGAACTCTGCGTGGAAATGCTGTCGCCGCTAGGACCCGTGCGAGTGCGCCGCATGTTCGGTGGGCAGGGCTTCTACGTCGACGGTCTCTTCATGGCCCTCATCGACGGCGGGCAGCTCTTCCTGAAGGCCGACGACCTGACCCGCCAGCACTTTGTCGCGGCCGGCTGCCCACCCTTCACCTACCCGACGAAGGACGGTGAGCGCATGGTGATGAGCTACTACCGCCCGCCCGAGGATGCGCTGGAGTCCCCGCCCCTGATGCTTCCCTGGGCAAGGCTGGCATTCGAGGCCGCGCTACGGGCCGCGAACGCCAAGGCCAAGAAGGCTCCAGCGGCCGTCGCGAAGCGGGCGGCCAGATCAGCGTCCGAGAAGCCGGCCGCCAAAAAACCGGTGGCCAAGAAAGCCGCGCCGCGCGCCCGCTGACGCAGGCGGTACCAGCAGCTGGAAATCCGCCGCCGGCCAGCCTTCCAGCACGGCCGTCTGGCCCGGGGCCAGCGCCACGGCCTCGCCGGCCTCCAGCCACTTGTCCTCAGCCGGCTGGTCCGCCGTGCCGGACAGCGTCAGCCAGACCCGGCCGCGCGCCACGGCCAGACGGCGCACTTCTGCGGCACCGGCCAGAGTCAAGGCCCGGCCACCGTCCAGATGCCATGTGGATTGCGCATCGCTCATGATGTTGCTCCAGGGTTGATGTCAGGGATTCTGCTGATACCTCCCAAGGTGGTCCAATGACTACGGCGCGCGGATTGATACCATCTACGCATGAATCAGCCCATTCGACAGAGGCCACTCTCCGTCGGCCCGCTGCGCGCCTTCGAGGCCGTGGCGCGACTGCTGTCCTTCAGAGCAGCGGCCGAGGAGCTGAGCCTGACGCAATCGGCCATCAGCCGCCAGATCCAGTCCTTGGAGGAAGAGATAGGCTGCACCCTCTTCCTGCGCGGCACGCGCAAGGTGGAGCTGTCCGGCGACGGCGCGCAGTTGCTACCCACCGCCGTGGCCGTGCTCTCCAGGTTGGACCAGACCGTGCGCCAGATCCGCCGCGCGCGCGGCCGGCGCATCATCAACGTCAGCACCTTCGCCTCGTTCGCCTCGCTGTGGCTGATCCCGCGCATGGAGGCCTTCCAGCGCGAGCACGAGGACATCGACATCCGCGTGTCAGCCTATGACCGCAAGGTAGACCTGGAGGACGGCGAGAGCGACCTGGCGCTGCGCTACGACGACCACCTCTCCGTACCGCCCGACGCCGAGCAGCTCTTCGAGGAGCTACTGTCGCCCACCGTCAGCCCCTGGTATCTACAGAAGCCGCCGGCACCGCTGAAACATGCCGTCGACCTCGCTGGACATGCGCTGGCTGAGGAGGACGACCCCCGCCCCAGCGCCGAGTACCTGAGCTGGCGACGCTGGCTCACCCAGATGGGCGAGCACGACCTACAGCCACGCCGCTGGCTCTACATGAACTTCACCTACCAGCAGGTGCAGGCCGCGCTGACCGGCCAGGGCGTGGCGCTGGCGCGGCTGCCGCTGGTGCACGAGCACCTGCAGCGCGGCGAGCTGGTGGAGCCCTTCGGCAAGGCGGGGCGACTGGGCAGCCCCTTCAGCTATTGGATGCTGCTAGGGCCGAACGCCGCGCGCCGCCCCGAGGTGCAGCAGTTCGCCGACTGGGTGCGCGAGCAGGCCGCGATCACGCGCAGCCAACTGGCCGGCGTCTGATGGCGGGCCGAACGGAATTCAGGCTGCCACGACCCGAGCCAGTGCCTGCGCCAGCGCCTGCTGCGATCGCAGCACCTCGTTGACGCCAGCATCCCGCAGCCATTGCGCCTCTTCCCTCGTGTGTGCGACGACGGCACAACGCAGTTCCGGGTTGAGCTGGCGCGCCAGGTCCAGCATGGCCGGCACGCCGCGCACGTCGCTCACGGCGACGAGCAGCCAGGCCGCCTTCGCGATATGGGCCTGCACCAGCGTCATGGCCTCGGCCGCCTCACCCAGCACGGCCGCCTGGCCCGATGCGCGCAACTTCTCGACGACGTCGCGGTCGCGGTCGATGACGACCATGGGTCGTCCGCCCAGCTCGGTGCGCAGCGCCGTGCCCAGCGTGCCATGGCCCACCAGCACGATCTGCCCAGCCAGCGAGCTGTGTGGCGTATCGGCGGGCAACTCGGCCAGCGGGTCGTCGCGCGCCTCCAGCTTGCGCGCCCAGGCCGAGCGCGCCAGCACGAAGCGTCGGATAGGCTCGATGCTGGAGAACCACAGCGGGTTCAGCGCGATGGACACGATGGCGCCAGCGACCACCAGGCTGGCCGCCTCCGGCGGGACGAGGTTCAGGCTCTGACCCAGGCTCAGCAGGATGAAGCTGAACTCGCCGATCTGCGCCAAGCTGACCGCCACCGTGAGCGCTGTGGACAGCGGGTACTTCAGCAACAGGACAAGTGCGCCGGCGGCCAGCGTCTTGCCGACAAGGATGACCGCCAACGTCGCCAGCACGGCGAGCGGTTGCTCCACCAGCACGCGCGGGTCGAACAGCATGCCCACCGCGACGAAGAACAGCACGGCGAACGCGTCGCGCAACGGCAGGCTCTCATGGGCCGCACGCTCGCTGAACGCCGACTCGCGCAACACCAGGCCGGCGAAGAAGGCTCCAAGCGCCACGCTGACGCCGAACAACGCCGCTGCGCCGACGGCCAGCCCGACTGCCGCGGCCACGGTGGCCAGGGTAAACAGCTCGCGCGAGCCGGTGCGGTTGACCTGCCACAGCAGCCAGGGCAGCAGGCGTCGACCGGCCACCAGCATGACGGCGACGAAGGCCGCGACGGCCAGCAGCGTCGTGACGATGGTGACGGCCAGACTGCCGCCGGTACTGCCCTCGCCTCGGCCGCCCAGCAGCGGCATCAGCACCAGGGCCAGCACCATGGCCAGATCCTCGACAACCAGCCACCCTACAGCGATGCGGCCATTGCCCGTGTGCAGCAGCTCGCGCGACTCCAGCGCGCGCAGCAAAACCACCGTGCTGGCCACAGACAGGGCCAGTCCGAAGACCAGGGCCGCACCGAGGTTCCAACCCCACCACCAGTACGCCAGCCCACCGCCCATGGCCGTGGCCGCGGCCATCTGCACCAGTGCTCCCGGCAGCGCGATGCCCTTCACCGATACCAGGTCGTGCACCGAGAAGTGCAGGCCGACGCCGAACATCAGCAGCATGACGCCCACCTCTGACAGCTGCTGGGCCAGGTGCACGTCGCCGACGAAACCCGGCGTGTGGGGCCCGATCAGCACACCGGCCAGCAGATAGCCCACCAGCGCGGGCAGCCTGGCCCACTGCGCGAGCAGGCCAAGCACCAGCGCCAGGCCGAAGGCGGCGGCCAGCGTCGAGATCAGCGTCATGCCGTCATGCATCGTGTCGGGGTCCTTTCAGTCGGGGGCGATGAGCTCGCGCTCAGTGAGGATCAAGGTCAGCGCGCGGTCATGCGCCTCGACGGGGAAACGGGTCTCGGCGCCGGACCAGGCCAGGCCAACGGTCGTCACGCCGGGGTGCTGGGCCAGCCATCGGTCGAAGAAGCCGCCTCCATAGCCCAGCCGGAAGCCCTCGCGCGTGAAGCCCACGCAGGGCACCAGCACGACGTCTGGCACGGCTACCGCACCCGTGGACGTGGCGATGCCGCATTCGTCGCGGGCCGTAGGCAACGTGCCGTCCCAGCGGCGGTACTGCAGGGCGGCCGGCTCGAGGCGTGCGAACGGCAACGCGCGCGGATGGGACAGCACGCCCGGATCGAACTCGCCGGCCAGGGGCCAGTAGACGCCCAGCAACTCGGGCTCCAGCTGGTCCAGCAATATCGGCAGTGCCTGGCGCAGGGCATGCTCGGCCGCCTGGAAGGCAGGCGTGGCCGCGAAGGTCTGGCGCTGGGCCAGCAGGCTGCGGCGCAGCACGGAACGGTCGGATGGGGCGGCGTCTGTCATCGGGAACGGGCGGCGGCAGGGTGGCGCCATTGGAACTCATCGCGCGGGCTCGGTGGCACTGGGTTAAATTGGCCGATGTAGTAGTCGCGGCAGGCATGAGTCAAATGGACAGGCGAGTTAAGGAACACAGGAGCCGCAGCGCGATCGCGGCGCTGGGGGCACTGTTGCTGGCAACCACCGTGGGCGTCCCGGCGGCCCCCGGCGACAACGACCTCGCCGTGCAGGCCCGAGAAGCCTGGGTCAAACGCGACCGCAAGCGCCTGGCAGGACTGACGGAAGCCGCGCGCGGCCAGAACCATCCGCTGGCAGGCTGGGTCGAGTACTTCGACCTGAATGCACGGCTGACCGATGTCCGGCAGCCCGAAATGGACGCCTTCTACGCGCGCTACCCCGGCAGCTACGTCGAGGACCGGCTGCGCAACGACTGGCTGCTGGAACTCGGCCGCCGCCGCGACTGGACCAATTTTCGCCGCGACCACGCCAGCTACGTGATGCGCGACGACCGAGAGGTCGCCTGCTACGCGCTGCTGGCCGACCCGGCCGCCGGCAGCAGGCCCGCAGCAGACGCCGCGCGAGCGGCCTGGATGGCGCAGCGCGACGGCGACGATGGTTGCCAGCAACTGGCCAGCGCCATGGTCGACGCCGGCGTCTTCAAGCCCGACACCTTGTGGGCCAAGGCACGCCAGGCCACCGAGCAGGGCCGCCCACGGGCTGCGCGCCAAGCGGTGGCGCTGCTGGCCAGCAAGCCGCTGGACCAGAAGCTCGCCGAGCTGCAGGACAACGCCGGCCGCTACCTGACTCGCAAGGCCCGCTCGGCGCCGCGCTTCGACGCCGAGCTGACGACCCTGGCGCTGGCGCGCGTCGCCGCCAATGACCCCGAACAGGCGGGCGACCTGTTGCGCGACAAGTGGGGCCGGTTGCCCAATGACCTGCAGGCTTGGCTGTGGATGCAGATCGGCCGCCAGCAGGCGCAGCGGCTACAGGATGGCGCACTGACTGCCTTCGAACGGGCCGACAAGCTCGCGCCCGAGCTGGCCTGGAGCGACGAGGCTTTGGCCTGGAACGCCCGGGCCGCGCTGCGCGCCAAGGCCCCGGCCGCAGCGCTGCGCGCCATCGAACGCATGAGCAGCGCAGAGCAGCGCGAGCCGGCCTGGGCCTACTGGAAGGCCCGTGCCACCCGTCTGCAGGGCGACCAGCCGGGCGCCCGCGCCCAGCTCGCGGCACTGGCCAGTTCGCCGCAGGCCGGGCCGTTGAACTACTTCGGCCGCCTCGCCGCCGAGGAATTGGGCCTGCCCACGCCGCTGCCTCCCGCCCCCGCGCCCCTGACGGCCGAGGAGCGCCGCGCCGCGCGCAGCCATCCGGGCCTGACGCGGGCGCTGTCCCTCATTGCCCTGGGCCTGCGCAGCGAAGGCGTGCGCGAGTGGAACTTCTCGCTGCGCGAGATCTCGCAGCGCGGCGACCGCGCCCTGCTGGCTGCCGCGCAGGAGGCCTGCGACCGCGAGGTATGGGACCGCTGCATCAATACCAGCGAGCGCACCCGCATCGAGATCGACGTCGCCCAACGCTACCCCCTGCCCCATCGCGCCGAGTTGCAACGCGAGGCCCAGTCCGCCGGAGTGGACGCCGCCTATGTCTACGGCCTGATCCGCCAGGAATCGCGCTTCGTGCTGGACGCCCGCTCCCACGTCGGCGCATCCGGCCTGATGCAGGTCATGCCAGCCACGGCCAAATGGACGGCCAGGAAAGTGGGCATGGACTACAACGCCGGGCTGATGCACGACCGCGACTTCAACCTGCGCATCGGCACCCAGTACCTGAAGCTCGTGCTGGACCGCTTCGACGGCGCCCAGGCGCTGGGCGCAGCGGCCTACAACGCCGGCCCCAATCGCCCGGCGCGCTGGCGTGACGGCCCCGTCCTCGATGCGGCCATCTGGGCCGAGAACATCCCCTTCAACGAGACCCGCGACTATGTCCGCAAGGTGCTGCTGGGCGGCGCCGTCTACGCTCAGGTGCTGGGCCTTCCGGCCACATCCCTGCGCGAGCGGCTGGGCGCCAGCATCGGCCCGGCCGGCGCGCGGGCCTCTGACGTCAGCGACGTGCCGCCGCCGGCGGTGGGGGATTCCAAGTCATGAGTCTGTCCGTCCTGGTCCTCGGCGGCAGCGGCTTCGTCGGCCGCGCGCTGTGCGAGCAGTTGCTCAGGCGCCTGGGCGCCGACGCGCGCATCACGGTGCCCACGCGTCGCCTGCCGCATGCCCGCGGCATCCAGGGCCTGCCGGGGGTCACTGTCATCCAGGCCGACGTCTTCGAGGATCTGCCGCGGCTGCTGCCAGGGCATGACGCCGTCATCAACCTCGTCGCCATCCTGCAAGGCAGCGCGGCGGCCTTCGAGCATGTCCACGTCGAGCTGCCCAGGCGCATCGCCCATGCGATGGACGCGACCGGCGTGCACCGCGTCGTGCACGTCAGCGCCCTGGGCGTGGCCGAGCACGCGCCCTCCCGCTATCTTCGCAGCAAGGCCGCTGGCGAGGCCGTGCTGCGGGTGGCGGCGCAGACCCATGCGCTGGATCTGACGCTGCTGCGACCGTCGCTCGTCTTCGGCGATGGTGACAGCAGCGTCAACCTGTTCGCGCGGCTGCAGCAGCACTTCCCCATCCTGCCGCTGGGCGGTGCCGATGCACGTCTGCAGCCCGTCTGGGTGCAGGACCTGGCCGGCGCCCTCGTCGAGGTGCTGCGCCGCCGCGAGACCATCGGCCAGACCTATGAGATCGCCGGCCCGCGCGAGCTGACGCTGCGGGAGCTCGTGCGCCTGGCCGGTCGAGTCACTGGCCACGAGCGCCCGGTGCTGCGCCTGCCGCATGCGCTGGCCATGTTGCAGGCCCTGGCCATGGAGTGCCTGCCTGGGGAGCCGCTGCTGTCACGCGACAACCTCGCCTCACTGAGCGTGCCCAACGTGCCGGGCGGACAGTTGCCCGGCCTCGCGGAACTCGGCATCCAGGCCAGCTCCCTGGAGGCGGTACTGCCGACTTACCTCTCGCCCGACAGCGGCGTCGCGCGGCTGGATGCCTGGCGCGGCAGGCATTAATCCGTTGCGGATTGATCAACCCCGGCGCGCCTCGTCGTCCTTAAGCTTGCGGCCATGAAGCTCTACATCGGCAACAAGAACTACTCGTCCTGGTCCATGCGCAGCGGCGTGCTGCTGGCGGCCTTGCGCATCCCCTTCGAAGAGGTGAGGCTGCGCTTCGACTTCAGCCCAGGCTCGGCTTGGAACCGCGTGATCGGTGGCATCAGCCCGACCCGGCGCGTGCCCGTCCTCGTCGAGGACGACGGCTTCGCTGTCTGGGAAACGCTGGCCATCACCGAGTACGTCGCCGACCGCCATCCCGAGCTGGCCGTCTGGCCGCGCGACACCCGCGCCCGGGCCCGGGCGCGCAGCCTGTGCGCCGAGATGCATGGTGGCTTCACTCGGCTGCGCACCGTCTGCCCGATGAACATCGAGGTCTTCTTCCCCGACGTGGGCCAGAGGCTCTGGGCCGAGGACGAGGCGCTGCGCGCCGACGTTGCACGCTTGGACGCAGCCTGGAGCGAGGCGCTGAAGGCCAGCGGCGGCCCCTTCCTGTTCGGCGAGTTCAACGCGGCGGACGCCTATTTCGCGCCGGTGGCGGTGCGGCTGAGCCGTTTCGGCCTGCCGGTGTCCGACGCCGCCGCAGCCTACCGCGATGCGCTGCTGGCGCATCCGGCAGTGGAGGACTGGATCGCCGACGCGATGCGCGAGCAGGACTTCGTGCCCGAGGACGAGCCATACCGGACAAGCCGCTGATGGCGGCGCCGACGCCGGAGCAGCGATAGGGTCTCGGCCCGGCGCCTGGCAGCCGCCGGGAGTCCCGGCTCAGCGGCTCGAATCCGCAGCGGGTTGAAGTCGCTCCAGCGCGGCGGCGAGTTCGCGCGCCTCGTGGCGACACAGCCTGAGACGGCGCAACAACCACGGCGTCAGGTCCTGCTGGCCCAGGTGTTCAGGCCAGGCACCGGCGTCGGCGTCGGGTAGACCGGACGGATCGGTGCCCTTGTCGCTGGCCCCCGGCTCGCCCTGCAGTACAGCCACGCAGGCCTGACGGGCCAGCGGCAGCGCGGTCTCGGCGCGGGCCGCATCCAGGCGTGTACTGCGGCGCTGCACCTGATGTTGCACGGCTCCAAGCAGGGCCATCAAGCGATAGCCGTGACTCAGCGCGGCCTCGATCTCGGCCTCGGACAGGCGCACGCTCTCCGGCTCGACCCGGGTTCGCTGAGCTACCGCGGCCAATGCCGCCAGCGCCGTGTAGACCTGCTGGCGCGACAGGCGCTGGGCCAGCTGCTCCTCGGCACTGGGAATCCAGCGCAACATGTTGGACGCATGGCGAGCCAGTGCGCCGCGCAGTTGTGCCCCCAGCCGCGGCACGGTGGCGCGCTCCCAAGACGGCAGCACGAAACTGAATAGCCAAGCCAGGCCCGCGCCGATGATGGTGTCGGCCAGACGCTCGACGACGGCAGGGTCGCTGCCTGGCGCCAGCATCAGCGGCTGCAACAGGGCCATCACCGTCGCGGCCGTCGCAGCGACACGGTAGCGGCGGTTCACGTAGGCATGGGCCGTGCCTACGGCCGCGATGAAGCACAGGCCCAGCAGCGGCCCCCAGTGCAAATGGGCCAGCAGCAGTACGAGCAGGCAGCCCTGCACGGTGCCGATGATGCGTTCGTTGCGGCGCGACAGCGTCTGCTCCAAATTGCCTCGCAACACGACAGCCACACTCAGCATCAGCCAGAACGGGTGCGCCGCCCACGGCAGGAAGGCGCCCAGTGCATAGGCCAGCGACAACGCCAGTGCGGACCGCAGCGCATGGCGCATGACGCTGGACTGCAGGTTCAAGTGCGGCTTGAGCGCAGCCAGCGGCCAGCCTTCCGGCGAAACGAAGGGCGCCAGGCGCTCGGGCGTCCAGGGGCTGGAAGCGTCGTCATGGTCGTCGCCCTGAGCTTGGCGCGCGACCATGGCCCCCACATCGTCCAGCATGTGCCCCAGGCGCGACTGCAACGCCGACACCAGGTGGGCACGCGAATCACCGGCCGGCGCGCTGACGTCGGCCAGTCGCTCGGCCAGTTGCGCTCGCCATGCGTCGGCCGACACCAGGGGCAGCGGCGCACCGTAGGCCAGCGTGTCGGCCAGCGCGGCCAGCACGTCGGCGAGGTGGCGCAGCGTGTCGGCCAATGCGGCCCGCCACTGGCGACCCGGGAAGTCGTGGCCCAGCAGTTCGGTGTCCAGCCGACTGGCCAGCAGCAGGTCCCGCAGCTCTATGAGGCCCAGTACCAGGTCGGTCTGCCGGCGGCTGCGCGGCGAGCGGCGCGCGGCGAAGACCTGGTCGCGCGCGGCCTGCAGCGCCTCGGCCAGCAGCACGTCATCGGCGATGGAGGCACGAATGCTGGCCTCGGCCCCCCCCACTGCGCCAGCGATGCGTGCAGCGCGCGAACGCAGCCGCTGCTCGGTTGCACGCAGCGCCTGGGCCAGGGCCAGCTCGCGCAGCCGGTGGCGCAGCAGCGCCGCGCTGCCCCGCGCCCAGCCGGTGTAGACGCAGCCCCCCACGCCCACCCACAGCGCGTGCTCCCAGGGCGAGGCGCTGCCAGCCGCCCGGTCCCAGGCCATCGCGAAGACCATGGCCAGCACCGGCGAGAACGACAGCGGCCCCGCACGCAGCCCCCAGGCCAGTGCCATCAATGACAGGAAGGTGACGACGGCGATCACGGTCACCGTCAGAACCAACGATCCGTCCGTAAGGCCGACCAGCAGCGTGACAACGGCTGCCACCGCCGCTGCCGGCAGCAGTCGCGGCAGCACGCGGTTCGGCGGGTTGGGCAGGTCCGGCAGGCTGGCGCAGACGGCGCCACCCACCGCAGCGAGGCCGGCAGTCTCGCCGAACAGTGCGCCGACAACGACATGCGTAGCCGCCACGCCGAGGGCGACACTCAAGCCGTTCAGGTGAGCTGCATCCAGTTGCTTCAGCAGCTTCACTTGACGAGCAACTCCATCACGCGGCGTTCGTTGGCTGGCAGCTCATGCACAGAGAACCAGCTCGACTTCTCGGGCCGGTAGACATACTGCGGCGATGCATTGCCGGCAATGCGCTGGCGCAGTGGTGCCGCAGCGGCCTGGGCCGCGTCTGCCTCACCGAGCGCCTGCAGCGCGGCCGCCCGCACCATGACAGCCAGGTCGCTCCACGGACCGCGAACCTGCGCCTCGCCGGCGGCGCGGCGCGCAGCCTCAGCGTCGCCATCGACCAGTGCCAGCCAGCCCTTCAAGGCCAGCGTGTCGGGGTCCGTGGGGTCCAGCAGCAGCGCCGCCTGGACCTGCGCCCTGGCCGGTTCAGTGCGACCGGCGCGCAACAGGTCCAGCGCATAGTCGCGGCGCAATGGCAGCAGGCCTGTGCGCAGCCGCAGCGCGGCCTCGTACTGGACGAAGGCATCGTCCCAGCGGCCGTCCAGCGCCAACGTCGCGGCGCGGCCCCACAGCGCTTCGGGCTGGTCACCCTGGTAGGCCAGCACGGCCTGGTACGCCGCCAGCGCAGCTGCGGTGTTGCCGAGGCGGCGGTAGTGGTCAGCCAGCGCCAGGTCGACGCGGAATCGATCCTCGCCCCGCAGTGTCTGCGCGGCACGGGCCAGGCCGGGCAGCACCTCGGCAGCCAGAGGGCGGCCACCATGCCAGAGAGCGTCGGCCACGCCCACCCGCAGCGCGCCACTGCCCGGATGTGCGGCCAGCGCCCGCGCCGCCAGTTCGGCGACGGCCACGCCATCGCCCTCGATGCCCAGCGCATAGAGCTGCGCTGTCAGCGCGCGTTCGTCACCAGGCGCCAGCTTGAGGGCCCGTGCAAACAACGGCTTGGCCTCGGCAAGTTGGCCGTCCTCCAGCTTCTGGTTGCCCGCGTTGACGAGCGCGATGGGCAGGCTGGCCCGCGTGTCGCGTTGCGAGAAGAAGCCACGCACCGCGGCGCGCAGCGCCGGATCCAACGCGATCAGCCGCTCGCGCACGATCTCGCGGCCATCGTAGGCATCGCGGCGTGGCGAGGACTCGGCGTTGGCGCCCTCGGCGAAGTACTCCCACACCGAACCGCCCGCATAGCGGGAAAGGAAGCCCCCATTGGCCTTGTCGTGGGTCGCCGCGTCGCGTGTCTTGGCCTGCTGATACAAGGTCTCGATGACCCGCGCCTGGTCGGCGGTCAGCACGCCGTGAACCTGGTGGGTCAGCTCGTGCAGCACAGTGTTGTACTTGTCGAAGATGCTGCGCTCGACATCCTCGATGCCGGTGACGGTGAAGTGGCCGCCCATGCCGCGCACGTCATCCCAAAGCCGCGAGTCGTAGTCGATGCGGGCATCCTTCAGCGCATGGGCCTGGGGCGTCTCGGACAGACGCATCCACATCGGCTTGATGAAGTGCGTGGCGCCCCCCTCCACCAGAACAGGGATGAAGGATTTCCATGGCGCGACGGACAGCGCAACGCGCTTCTTGTGGCGCGGCGACAGTGCCTGCCAGTTCAGCACGTAGCGCTCGATACCTGGCACCGTCGGCATGGGCGTGGCCTTGAACCGGCGCTCGTACGCAGCGCGGTGCACGTCCACCGCAAAGCGTTGCGACTCCAGTGCCTTGGCAGCGATGGCATGCGCGCGGCCGAGCTGGGGGCAGCGCCGCAGCAGGTCGAGGCTGAGACCCAGCGCTGCGTCGAAATCGCCCTTGTCGAAGGCGTCGGAGGCGCGCTTCACATCGGCCATCAGAGGCGCGAAGGCATCGCCAAGCCGTGCCTGGAGCTGGCTGTAGTTCTCGCGCGTATAGCCGTTGCCGAGCAGGTAGTGTGCCGCTTCGTGGTGGCGGTTCAGCGCGACGGCACCCTCGGCCGCAGCGATGGCGTCCTCGGTCCTGCCGAGGCGGATCAGGGTGTCGGCCATGGCCGACATGCCGTCGGCCGTGCGCACCTCGGCCAGCCCCCGCTCCAACAGGGCCAGCGACGCATCGAACTCGCGAAGCTGGTAGTGGCGCTGGCCCAGGCCGCGCAAGGCCTCGGCGCGATCCAGCGGCGCCGAGGCCCGCTCCAGCGCGCGTTCGAAGCAGATCCTGGCGCGCTCGAAATCGCGCCGGTCCAGGGCCAGGCGGCCAGCGGCCAGCAGGTCGACGGCCTCGGCGCTGTCGTCGGCCAGGACGCCCTGCGTGCGACGATCCAGGGCGGCGCCGTCGTCGCGGGCGAACAGCCAGCGGTAGACGACGGCACGCTCAGCCGCGTCGGGCCTGGACTTGCGCAACAGTGCCTCGACGTCCGCGCGCGCGGTGGTGTAGCGCTGCTCGGTCAGCAGGAGCTGCAGCTGCGCGGGATCTGTGGCCGCGTTCGCCGCACTCAGGGTCAGGCAAACGGCCAGGGAAACGGCGAGTGGACGCCAGTGCATTCAATAGCTCCTCATTGGAGCGCCGATGCTAATCGTCGCAACGGACACCCGCGACCTTGACGGTCGCGGGGCGCTTCAGTCTTTGAGCATCTCGGCCGCGATGAGGCGTACCGGCGCGTTGCCATAACCGAGGAACTGCTCGTGGAACGCCTTGAGCCCGAAGCCCGGCCGGGCCTTGAGCTGCTCCCGTAGCGCGAAGATCTCGCTGTAACCGCTGAAATAGCTGGTCAGCTGCACCGATGTCAGCTGCACACGACGCCACTTCTCACGGGCTTCACGCTCGGTCTGGAAGGCCTGGCGCACCAGCAGGTCCAGCGCCTCAGCCTCGCTCATGCCCAGCACATGCACGCTGTAGTCCAGCACCGTGTTGGTGACGGAGCGCAGATGCCACTTGCCGTACATCAGCGTCATCTCGGGCGAGGCGCCGTAGCCGCTCTCGATCATCATGCGCTCGCCGTAGACGGCCCAACCCTCCACCATGGCGCCATTGCCGAACAAGGACTTGACCTTGCTGGGGGCGCGGTTGGCATGCACCAGCTGCGTGTAATGGCCCGGGATGGCTTCGTGGATGTTGAGGATCTGCAGGATCCAGTGGTTGTACTCGCGCAGGCTGCTCTCGGCCTCCTCGGGCGTCAGGTCGTCCAGCGGCGTGACGTTGTAGTACGTCTTATCCTGCGGCCGGTAGGGGCCTGGCGCCTCGATGCTGGCACCGGCCACGCCGCGCTGGTAAGCGGGCGTTTCGCGCACGGCCAACGGCTTGGCGAGATCCTGGCTGAGCAGGTCATGGTCGCGAACCCAGGCCTCCAGCTGCGGGATCTGGGCGCGGATCTCGTCGACGAAACGCTCACGGGCGACGTGGCGCTCGCTGAGCTTGGCGATGACGCGACCTATCAGCGCGAAACGATCGGCCGGCGCGGGCTCGCTGCCGATGACCGTGGGCCACAGCGCAGCGGCCTGGTCCTGCATGCTGGCCAGCACCTCCTCGCGGCGCCGCAACGCCAACTCGAAGGTCTCGCGCCCGGTGCGGGCGGACTGGATGTCGTGCGCAAACTTGGGCTCGTAAAGCTCGGCCCCGAGGCGGAAGCCCCGCACCGGCGTGAGTCTCTTCAGGTGCGCGACGTAGCCGTCCACGGCCGCCCTCGCCTGGGCAAGCGGCGCCTTGAATGCACCCGCTTGGGCGGCCTCGGCGGCGCGCGCGGCGATGTCGTCCAGCACGCCCAGAACACCCGGCGCCTGCTGGACGGCCAACTCGGTGTGCTCGCGCGAGACGCCCGCCAGGCTATCCCGCGCCGCGCGGTAGTAGGCCGGCAGCGCAGCGATACGCGGCCGGAGCGCCTTGAGCCGCGCGGCGAGCGGGGCGTAATCGGTGTTGAGCAGCAGGTCCAGCGGCGCGGCAGGGTTGTGCTCGGCCGGGTTCCAAGACCACTCGCGCAGCGTATCCAGGCGCCAGAGGTCGCTCTGCAGCTTGGCGACCAGCAAGTCACGGTCCATGCGGTCGGCGGTCGACAGCGAGTTGTCGGTCAGGCGCTGCAGCCGCGCCAGCCAGTCCTTCGCGAACACACGGACGCGCTGGCGCTGGGTGGCGCTGGGCAGCGTCACGCGGCCGGCGAACTCGAAGCGCCCGGCGGACACGGCCGCATCCGGATCGAGCTTCCACAGGGCTTCGAGGAAATCCTCACTCAGGGCCTCGAATGTGCGGCCTTGCGCCAGCGCCGGCAGGCCGACGCCGGCAAGGCCCGCCAGCGTGAATTCGCGGCGCCTCATGCCAGGGCGCCTTCCAGAGCGTCGATGAACATTCTGGCGACGTCAAAGCCGCTCTGGTCCGTGATCTCCTGGAAGCACGTCGGACTGGTCACGTTGATCTCGGTGACGTTCTCGCCGATGACGTCCAGGCCCACCAGCAGCAAGCCACGCTGCAGGAGGATGGGACCGAGCTCCTCTGCGATCTCGCGGTCGCGCGCCGTCAACGGGCGGGCCACGCCCTTGCCGCCCGCCGCGAGGTTGCCGCGCACCTCGCCGCCCTGCGGGATCCGCGCCAGGCAATGGGGCACCGGCTTTCCGCCGATGATGAGGATGCGCTTGTCACCCTCGGCGATGGCCGGGATGAAGCGCTGCACCATGACCGTCTGCGTACCGTCCTTGTTCAGCGTCTCGATGATACTGCCGAGGTTGAGCCCATCGTCCTTGACACGGAAGATACCCATGCCGCCCATGCCGTCCAGGGGCTTCAGGATGATGTCGCGCTGCTCGGCGTGGAAGGCGCGGATCTCTGCCGGGTCACGCGTGACCAGGGTGGGCGAGATGAACTGAGGGAACTCCATGATGGCGAGCTTCTCGGGATGCTCGCGCAGGCTGCTGGCTTTGTTGAAGACACGGGCGCCCTCGCGCTCGGCCTGGCTAAGCAGATGGGTGGCGTAGAAGAACTCACTGTCGAAGGGAGGATCCTTGCGCATCAGCACGGCATCGACGTCCGCCAGGGCCACGTCGCCGGTCCACTGGACGGCGAACCAGTCCTGCGCGTCGCCGGTCAGCCGGATGTGCCGGGCCTCCCGCGCAGTCACGCGCCCGCCGCGCTGCCAGACGAGCTGGCCGACCTCGCAGGCCAGGATGTCGTGGCCGCGCCGGGCGGCCTCGCGCATCATCGCGAAGGTGGAGTCCTTGTAGGTCTTGAAAGTGGAGAGCGGGTCGGCAACGAAAAGCAGCTTCATGTTCGGAGGCACCTGTGCAATGCGGGCAGTGTTGCACAGGGCTGCCGCCCCCGTCCGACTAGGGATGAGGGCGCCGGAATGAGGCGACCAGCGTCGCGACGCCACCTGCAACCACACCCCAGAAGGCCGCACCAATGCCGAAGACGCTGATGCCTGACAGGCAGACGAGGAAGGTCAGGATGGCCGCGTCGCGGTGGGCCTCGTCCTTCAGCGCCGAAGCCAGTGCGCTGGTGATGGTGCCGAGCAACGCCAGACCGGCAATGGCTGTGACGAGTTCGCGCGGGAAAGCCGCCAGCAGCATCGCGACGGCGCCGCCCGCCAGGCCCAACAGCACGTAGAACAGGCCGGCAGCCACGCTGGCCGTGTAGCGCCGCGCCGGATCTTCGTGGGCCTCGCGGCCCATGCAGATCGCAGCCGTGATGGCGGCGAGGTTGAGCGCATAGCCGCCGAAGGGTGCCAGCAGCGTCGTCGCGGCGCCCGTCACGGCAATGCTGGCAGACACTGGCGTCTGATAGCCGCTGGCGCGCTGAGCCGCCACGCCGGGCAGGTTCTGCGAGGCCATGGTGACGATGAATAGCGGCAGGGCCACGCCCACGATCGCGTGCCAGGTGAAGTGAGGAGCCGTCCAGACCGGCAGCGCGAAGACCTGCGACGTGTCTATGCCTAGCAGGCTGAGCCGTCCCTGCGCCAGCGCCACGGCGACGCCGGCGACGAGCACACCAGGCACGGCATAGCGCGGCCACAGCCGCCGCCCCACCAGGAAGGCCGCCGCCATCGCCAGTACCAGGCTGGGCGCCGTGCGGACGCTGACCACCGCATCGAGGCCGAAGCGGGCCAGCACACCGGCCAGCAGGGCCGACGCGATGGCCACGGGGATGCGGTCCATCAGCTTCTCGAACCAGCCGCTGGCGCCTGCCCAGGTGATAAGCAGGCCGCTGACGACGAAGGCGCCGATGGCCTCGGGCATCTCCACGCCGGAGGTCGAGGCCAGCAGCGCAGCCCCGGGCGTTGACCAGGCGGTCAGCACCGGCTGGCGCGTCCACAGGCTCAGGGCCAGGCTGGTGAGACCCATGCCCAGACCCAGCGCCCACAGCCATGAGGCCGTCTGGGCCGGTGTGGCACCCAACGCGACGGTGGCCTGGAAGATGATGGCCACAGAGCTGGTGTACCCCACCAGCACCGCGACGAAACCGGCAACGACGGTTGACGGCGAAAAGTCCTTCAGCAGCGCGCGCATGCGGTCAGCATAGCGGCCGGCATCGGCCTCAGATCTCCACCTTGCTGCCCAACTCGACGATGCGGTTGGTCGGCAGGTGCAGGAAATCCGCGGCCGCGGCAGCGTTGCGGTGCATGCTGGCGAACAGCTTCTCCCGCCACAGCGCCATGCCCGAGCCTATGGTCGGGATGACGATGTCACGGCTGAGGAAGTAGCTGGTTTCCATGTCCTCGAGCAGCACGCCCTGCTTTTCCAGCAGCGCGAGCGCCTGGGGAACGTCGGGCTCGTCCTTGAAGCCAAAGTGCAGCGCCACCTGCCAGCAACTGTGGCCAAGCGCCTGCGCCTCGCAGCGCTGCTCCAGACCGATCCAAGGCACCTCGTGATGCTTGACGGTGACAAAGATGTTCTGCTCGTGCAGTACCTTGTTGTGCTTGAGGTTGTGCAGCAGCGCGTTGGGCGTCGTGCCCTTCTCGGCGGACAGGAAGACCGCCGTGCCTGCCACGCGCAATGGAGGATTGATGAAGACGGCCTCCAGGAAAGTGCCGAGCTCGATTGCATCCTCGCGCAGCTTGTCGGAGAGCTGCTTGCGCCCCTGCTTCCAGGTCAGCATCAGCGTGAACATGCCAACACCGATCAGCAGAGGGAACCAGCCGCCGTGCAGCAGCTTGAGCAGGTTGGACGCGAGGAAGGTCACGTCGATGACGAAGAAGACGCCGGTGGCGGCCAGGCACAGCGCCAACGGATAGCGCCAGCCGTAGCGGATGACGAAGAAGGTCATCACCGTGGTGATGGTCATGTCGATGGTGACGGCAACGCCATAGGCGCCGGCCAGCTTGCTGGACGAGCCGAAGAACGCCACCGCCACGACCACGAGCGCGAACAGCGCCCAGTTGACGAAGGGCACGTAGATCTGGCCGATGTCGGTGACGCTGGTATGCAAAACGCGCAGCCGGGGCAGGATGCCCAGCTGGATGGCCTGCTTGGTAACCGAGAAGGCCGCCGTGATGAGCGCCTGCGACGCGACAGTGGCAGCCGCGGTGGCGAGCAGGAACAGCGGAATCTCGGCCCACGATGGCGCCAGCAGGTAGAACGGGTTCTTGATGGCCGTGGGATTGTCCAGCAGCATCGCCCCCTGGCCGAAGTAGTTGATGACCAGCGCCGGCATGACCATGCCGTACCAGGCCAGGCGGATGGGCTTCTTGCCGAAGTGGCCGAGGTCGGCATAGAGCGCCTCGCCGCCGGTCACGACGAGCACGACGGCGCCCAGCGCGACGAAGGCCACCCAGCGGTACTCCAGGCAGAAGTTCAGCGCGTACAGCGGATTGATGGCCGCCAGCACGCGCGGGTTGTCGAGCACATGCGGCAGACCCAGCGCCGCGAGGCACAGGAACCAGGCCAGCATGACCGGGCCGAAGGCCTTGCCGATACCGCCCGTGCCGAAGCGCTGCACCGAGAACAGCCCGGCCAGCACCAGCAGCGACACCGGCAGCACGGCGTCGTGGTAGTCCGGCGCATAGACCTCGATGCCCTCGATGGCGCTGAGCACGGTCATGGCCGGTGTGATCACCGCATCTCCGAAGAAGATGGCCGTCCCGAACAGCCCGACCATCATCAGCCCGCGCCGCAGCCGCGGTCGGTCGTTCACGGCGTTGGTCGCCAGCGCCAGCATGGCGATGAGCCCCCCCTCGCCGTTGTTGTCCGCGCGCAAGATCAACAGCACGTACTTGACCGAGACGATGACGGTCATCGTCCAGAACAGCAGCGAGAGCACGCCGAGGATGTTGTCAGGCGTCGTGGCGACATGGCCGCCGTGGAAGACTTCTTTTAGGGCGTACAGCGGGCTAGTGCCAATGTCGCCGTAGACCACCCCGAGGGCGCCAAGGGTCAGGCCCGCCAGTGCCGTGGGGCTGCGGGCCGTTTGGGAAGAACTCACTGCACGAGCACCACCCACTCGGGGTGGCGTTTGTTCGAAAGCGGCGATTCTCCGTCCGTCACCAGCGCCTTGTGCGACGCAGCAAAACCACAACGCGCGGGCTTGACGCCTGCCCGCAAGCCGGCGTAAGCCCCCACCCGCCGATCAGGGCGCAGCCGTCTGCACTGGCTGCAGCGGCTGGCCGTTGACCAAACGGCGGACGAACTCGAAGCTGGCCTGCTGCAGGAACTCCCGGTTGCCCTTGCCCGTGAAGCTGTGCCCCTCGTCCTCGGCCGTCAGGAACCACACTGGCGTGCCAGCCGCGCGCACCGCCTGCACCATAGCCTGCGCCTCGCCATAGGGCACGCGCGGGTCGTTGCGGCCGTGCACGACGAACAGCGGCTTCTTCACCGCCGACGCATGCGTCAGCGGCGAAATCTGCTGCAGGAAGGCCCGCATCTCGGGGTCGCGCTCATCGCCGTACTCGGCGCGCCGGTTGTCGCGGCGGTAGCTCTCGGTGTTCTCCAGGAAAGACACGAAGTTGGCAATGCCCACGCGACAGATGCTGCCGGCGATGCGGGCGGATTCGCGCACCGCCACGGCCAGCGACATGTAACCGCCATAGCTGCCGCCGGCAACGACCACCTTGGTGGCATCCATGTCAGCGCGCCCAGCGATCAGGTCCAGCAGCGCCGAGATGTCACGCACCGAATCCTCGCGCTGGCGGCCATTGTCCAGGTTCACGAACCGCTTGCCGAAGCCCTCGGAGCCGCGCACGTTGGGCAAGATGACATGCATGCCCAGCTCATTGACGAGCTGGTACAACCCTTTGGCCAGATAGCCCGGCCGCGACTGCGAGGCCGGCCCGCCGTGGATGCTGACGTAGACTGGCCGCGGCCCCTTGAAGCGGGCCGGCGGCGCGATGTGCAGACCGCTGATCTCCAGTCCATCGAAGCTCTTCCAGCGCAGCGTCGTGTACTCGGTAGGCTCGCGGGCGTCATCGCCCTCGGCACCGGCCCAGACCTGCATCACCGCCTTGGACTTGTCGTAGACGTAGATGCGCCCCGGGCTGCTGGCCGACGCATGGCCAAAGGCCAGCAGCGGCAGCGACGGATGCCAACGCGGGTTGGTGATGACGCCGGCAGCCAGGGCGGCGTCGATGCGCTGCGGCGCCGAACCACCGGGCTGCCACAGCCGCAGCACGGACACCCCGGCCTCGTTGTGCACGAGCGCCAACGGCAAGCCCGCACCCCGCGGCACGGCCAGCGCCTCAAGGTCGGCCGGGATGTCCGTCAGCAATGCGTCGCGGCGACCGCTGTCGACGTCCAGGCGTTGCACGTGGCGGAAATCACCCTGTGCGGCCTGGCGCTGCCACAGTAGCTGAGCGCCATCCTCGCCGCTGTCGTCACCCTCAATGGCCAAGTCGCCAGCATCCCCCACCTTGGCCGCCGCACCGACCAGTCGGGGCTCTGCACCGTCCAGGCCGAAGCGCAGCAGTTGGCTGCGCCCGCCCTGGATGCGCGTCACGACGATGGCACCACCGGCCGTCACACGCAGGCTTGTGAAGCGGCCACCGCGTACCTCGCCGAGCTGGCGCGCCAGCGCCGGTTGTTGCGGGTCCACCCACATCAACCGCGTCACCGACACGCGTTCGCCGGCCTTGGCAACCTGGCGATCCAGTTGCTCGAGCAAATAGACCAGCCCGGCCGGCGCCTTGTCGCGCCCCGGCAGGAACTCGAAGTCCGACACGCGCGCGTCGGCCGGCGTGATGGCTACGGGCGTAGCCAGCGCCGGGCCGCTGCCCGGCTGCAGGCGGAACAGCCGGTAGGCCTCGTCACCGCCATGGTCTCGGCTGAACACCAGGTAGTCGCCTCGCGCCGGCTCCCACTGCGCATTGTTGACGGGGTCTGCACCGGTCGTCAGCGCGCGCCGCTTGAGCTGAGGGCCGTCCAGCACATGCAGCTGGGTACGCGTTCCAGAGCGCGCAAGCACCAGCATCTCCGTGCGCAGCGGGTGCCACCCAACGAAGCGCGGCGCGCTCGGCTCCTCGCGCGCCGCCGCCGCGTGCTCCTCGAATGACGGAATGCCGTCGGCGATCAACTGCGGCCCTGGCACCAGCGGCGCCGCCGCCGCCAGCGCGGGCAGCAGCAGCCAGATCGCCAGCGCATCGGCGCGCCAGCGCCGGTGCGGCGCTGCTGCGCGATCAGAACTCATACGAGCCCGATACGGACAGGTAGCGGCCGTAGGCGTTGGCCACGCTACTGCTGTAGCCACTGGTGGTCTGGTTCGGGTCCAGCGGCGGGCGCTTGTCGGCCAGATTGCGCAGCGACGCGCTCAGGCGCATGCCACTGAAGCCCTTGTAGCTGACGGAGGCATCGAAGGTGTTCCAGGCCTTGATGCGGCACAGGTCGGCATAGCCGCCGGTGGTCAGCGTGGCATCGCAACTGCTGCCGTTATAGAAGCTCTGCATGCCGCTCTGGAAGTTGTAGCTCAGCGAAGTGGACCATGCACTCATCGTCCAGTTGGCACTCAAGCTGCCCTTGTTGCGCGGCATCTTGTAGAAGCCCAGCGTCTCGACGAACGCGCGGCCCGCTTCCACCTGCTCCTTGCGCGTCGCCGTGTGCGTACCCTTGAGGGTCAGGCGCAGGCGGCCGTAGTCGGCCAGCGGGATGCGGTGGGTGACTTCGTAGTCCACGCCGTGGGTCTTGGACTTGGCCAGGTTAAGGTAGGGGCGACGAACCTGGTAGACGCGACCGAGCACGCCCGGCTCGGTGCTTTCCAGGCGCATGACCGCACCAGGGAACTCCTCCTCGCGGTTCAGGATGTCCTGAGCGCTCAGGCGGTCCACCTCGCCGCGGCGCTCGATGTACCAGTAGTCCACCACCACGTCGGTCGACTTGGTAGGCTCGAACAGCACGCCCGCCGTGTAGGAGTCGGACTTCTCCGCCTCCAGGTTGGGGTTGGCCAGCGACACCGTGGACAGGCTCAGCGAGCAGTTGCCGTTGGTGCTGTCGACGACCGGGCACAGCTTGGGATCGCGGTAGCCGGAGCCGAAGGCGAACACTGACGACTTGGTGACCTGCGACAGCGACGGCGCACGGAAGCCGTTGGCCCAGGTGCCACGCACCGCGAGGCCAGAGACGATCTTGTACTTGCCGGCCAGCTTGGCGGTGATGGCGCTGCCAAAGTCCGTGTAGCGCTCGGCACGGACGGCCGCCTGGGTTTCCAGGTCCTTGACGAACGGCAGCTGCAGTTCGGCATAGGCAGCGGCCACGTTGCGCGAGCCGCGGGCCTCGCCGATGCCGCGGCCGATGATGTCGCCCGAGGCGGTAACGGGGTCGGCGCTCACTTCGAAGCCCTCGTGACGGAACTCGCTGCCCAGGCCCAGCATGGCCGAGCCACCGGCCAAACGGCCGATCTCGCGCGAGCCGCGCAGGTCGACCGAGGAGGTCTGCGACGAACCGCCGTCATTGATCTTCGGCGACAGAATGGCCAACACCTCGGGGCTGTTGACGCCGCCGAAGATGTAGCTGCCGTCAGCCAGCACCTTGTTCAGGCCCGACAGGCTCAGGCGGCCGTTGAGCTGGACACTGTTCTTCTGGCGGTGGACCAGCACGCCGCCATCCACATCCCAGCCGGCGATGACGGTGCTGGCGCTGACGACAGCGCGCAGGTTGTCAGCCTGGGTCTCGCGGTCGTAAGGCAGGTCGGCGAAGCGGTAGCGCAGGCCCAGCACGGTGGGCGTGGTGTAGCGCGTGGTGGTGCCGCTGGAGTTGGGCAGCAGCACCGGGTTGGCGGTGCTGGCCAGGCGCGTGGGGTTTTGCGGGTGATTGGCAGGCAGGGCCAGGCCACGGAACTGGATGGAGTTGCCCTTGGAGTCGCCCCAGGTGGTCAGCGACTCGGTGCGGCTGGTCGGCGAGTCCTCATACTGGTTGCGCGTGCGCGAGGCCATCAGCTCGGCGGTGACGGTACTGTTGGCATTCACCGACCAGCTGCCGCGCAGGAAGCCGGAGATGCGGTCCTGGCCGCCGGTGTACTGGTCGAAGCGGTCGGAGTCCCACAGACAGCGGGGCGTACTGACGGTCGACGAGTACGGCGCCGGGGTCGGGCAGTCGGCCGACAACATGCCGCGGAAGCTTCCGGACGAACCGTTGTTGTAGGTATAGAGGTTGCCCGGCCACGACGAGGTCGAGCTCGGCACCATGCGGTTGTAGAGCTTGGTCAGCAGCTCGCTCTGCACCAGGTCCGGTGCCTCGGCGATGCCCACGCCGTCACGCTTGAACAGCTCCACGCCGGCCATCACGTTGTAGCCGTTCTTGGCAATGTCGCCGAAGCCGAACACGCCGGTCACGGTATGGGTCTTGAACAGGCCATCTTCAACGCGCTGCTTGGCGTTGAACTCGATCAGGCGGCCTTCATAGTCATCACGCAGGATGATGTTGACGACGCCGGCCAGCGCGTCCGAGCCGTACAGCGAGGAGGCACCGGACTTCAGGATCTCGATGCGCTTGATGGCCGACATCGGGATGGAGTTGACGTTGAAGATGGTCGACTGGCCGCTGTTGACATCAACTACGGCGGCGGGCGAGATGCGGCGGCCGTTGATCAGCACCAGAGTGGCGGCGGAACCCATACCGCGCATGGAGACGGACGCCGTGCCGGCGGCAAAGCCATTGCCGGAACTCAGGTCGTCCAGGCCACCCATGCCGACGCTGGGGTCCATGCGCATGAGCTCGTCAAGCGTGGTGGCGCCGCTGCGCTCGATGTCTTCACGCGTGATCACCGACACCGGCGTGGGTGTCTCCCGATCCGTGCGCTTGATCATGCTGCCGGTGATCTCGACACGCTCGAGCTTGGGGGCGGCATCGGTGCTCGGCGCGGTGGCCTGCGCATGCGCCTGCGTGGCCAGCGCCAGGACGGCGATGGCGATCAGATGCGGTTTTGCGTTCATGGGTACTCCAGAGAGGGAAAGACAACAAGGGCAAGAAAGGCAGGCGATCAGGGCTTGGGCGGCGCAGCCAGTTCGGCGCGCGCGGCCTCGAGATCACGCTGGAATTCGGGCAGCACGTCGAGCTGCGCCACGACGGCGGTCGCCAGTTGGCGGCCGGCCTCGACGTCGCTGGGGAAGTGCATGCCGCAGATCACACGGCTGTCGGCATAGTCGGCCGCGCGCTGCAGCAGCGCGGGGGCCTTTTCCGGCGCCACCCGGGCCAGCACCAGCGCGGCGGTCCAGCCGTAGGCACTGTGGCCTGACGGGTAGGACGTGCGCTTGAGCGCATCGGGGTCGGGCTTGGGCTCATTGATGCCGCAGACCTTCTCCAGCTGCAGGCGCTGGTACGGGCGCAGGCGGCGGTGCACGTCCTTGGCAGCAAAGGCCGGGCCGCTGACCTGGCGCACCGCGCGGTTCAGCATCTGCACCAGCGCCGGCGTGGCATCTCGGCGCACAGGCCTGCCCAGCACGTCGGCGAAGCGGTCATAGAGCAGCTTTCCGTCGAGCTCGGCGGCCTGGCGGCGCGACGCGTCGACTCGCTGACGCAACATCACGGCGGCCACGTCGTCGCGGTCCAGCGCCGAGTCCGGCAACGGCGCCGGTGGCAGCACCAGGGGATACAGGGCACGCGCATCGAAGTACGGCTTGACGTCCTTGTGGCTGACCGGCGGCGTCTCCCACTCAGGCGAGGCGGCGTTCGCGATACTGCCGACCGCCGCCAGCAGGGCGGGGACGCAAAGGCGTGACAGAAACAGAGGGTGGCTCATGGTGCGGTGAGGTCTGGATTTCCCAATCCTAAATTTATGCGAAAAAATCGCACATATCGACGACCCCAATATTCGCGTTTTCCCAACGTTTGGCATCACTTTTTATGAACTCCAACTCTCGCGAGCAGGTGTTGCACATCGCTGCGCTGCTGATGCGGCCGCTGATCCGCCTGATGACGCTGCACGGCATCGGTCTCAACGACCTGGTCGAGCTGGCCAAGCGCATCTACGTCGAGCAGGCGGAGCGCCAGTTGCAGCGCGAAGGGCGGCGCGTGACCGACGCGGCCCTGAGCACGATGACAGGCGTGCATCGCAAGGACGTCAAGCGCATCGTGGAGGCTGGGCCGCTGCCGCTGGCCGACCGGCGCAAGCGCAGCCTGCTCGACTCGGTGATGTCGCTTTGGAGCGGCGACCCGCGCTTCATCGACGAACGCGGCGCGCCGCGCGTGCTGGAGCGCCGCTCATCGGTGCGCGAGACCGCGCAGCCCAGCTTCGAGGACCTCATCGAGGAAGTCACCAAGGGCGTGCCGCCCAAGGCGCTGCTGGATAGCTGGCTACAGCAGCACGCGGTGCGGCTTGATGAACAGGGGCGGGTGTGCTGGGCCGCGCCCGAACAGGCCACCGGCGAGGAACTCCAGAGCCTGGGACGCAGCGCGCTCGGCGCGGCCGACCGCCTTGAGGCGGCATGGGCGCAGACCTACGGCCCCTACGCGGGACAATGGCTGTTCTCGGTGCGCGGCTACGGCTTACTCGACGAGGATGTGCAGGCGCTGCACCGCTTCGTGCGCCGCTGGGGCCGTCGCTTCGGCGACCGCCTTAACAAGAGCGTGACGGCCGCCCAGGCCCGTGGCCTGGCACAGGGCGGCACGCAGCGCTACAGCTTCGGCGTGCACAGCCATGCCGAGGCGATTGCCGCCGGCGCGGCGCCGGAGGAGGAGGCCGGCGAGCAGGTCTGAGCGCGCAGGCCTACGCCGCCTCGGCCTCCGCCTGCGGGTCGGTAGCCTCCAGCTCGTAGCTGGCGGCCAGCATGGCCAGGCGGCCGATGACGCCGTACATGTAGAAGCGGTTGGGCGCACTGACACCGGGCTTCTCGCCGGGGCGAGGCAGGTGTGGCGACTCGGCGAACGCCAGCGGCACATAGCTGGCGCCCGGCGCGTTCAGGTTCTCGTCAATGCCACGGTGGGCGTGCACGCGATAGAAGCCGCCGACGACATAGCGGTCCATCGTGTAGACCACCGGCTCAGCCACAGCCTCGTGCACCCGCTCGTGGGTCGGCACGCCTTCCTGGACGATGACCTCCTGGCCCAGGTTCTCGGGAAGCGCCGACGCCAGCCCCTCGATGTCCTTGGCATCGCGCACCGTCATCACGCCGCGGCCGTAACTGCCCACGTCGCTCTTGATGATGACGAAGGGCTTCTCGTTGATGCCGTATTCCTTGTACTTGCGGCGCACCTTGGCGAGCTGGGCGTCGGCCGCCGTCTGCAGCGCCTCGAGCCCCTTGCTGCCCCGCAGGTCCACGCCCTGGAACATGGGCGTGATCAGCCAGGGGTCCATGCCAAGCAGCTTGCCGAAGCGCTTGGCCACTTCCTCGTAGGCACGGAAATGCTGGCTCTTGCGCCGCACCGTCCAGCCAGCATGCAGCGGCGGAAGCAGGTACTGCTCGTGCAGGCCCATCAACTGCGGCGGCGTGCCGGCCGACAGGTCGTTGTTCAGCAGGATCGTGCACGGGTCGAAGCCCTTGAGCGTCAGGCGGCCACGCTTGCGCACCAGCGGCTCGATGACGATGCTGCCGCCGTTGGCGATCCTCAGCTCGGTGGGCTCGATGACGGCCGAGTCCAGCGTGCCGAAGCGCACGTTCAGGCCAGCCTGCGTGAAGATCCGCGCCAGCGTGGCGAGGTTGTCGAGGTAGAAGCTGCAGCGTGCACCGGTTTCGGGGATGACCAGCAGGTTGCGGGCTTCAGGGCAGATCTTCTCGATGGCCGCCATGGCGGCCTGCACGGCCTGCGGCAGCATCTGGGGCGTCAGGTGGTTGAAACCGCCAGGGAACAGGTTGGTGTCTACCGGCGCGAGCTTGAAGCCGGCGTTGCGCAGATCCACCGAGGCATAGAAGGTTGGCGTGTGCTCCATCCATTCGAGCCTGAACCAGCGCTCCGTGGCCGGCATGGACTCCAGGACGCGGGCCTCCAGCTCATTGATGGGGCCGTTCAGGGCGGTGATCAGATGGGGAACCATGGCCGAATGATGTCAGATGCGGGAGGCGCCTCCACGTGGGGGCGGCAGCGTGGATCACAAGACGCCTTCCGCGCATTGCGTGCGCCCGCGGCCGGCGTGCTTGGCGCGATAGAGCTGGTCGTCTGCACGGGCGACGGCCGCGGCCAACGTCTCGCCAGGCTGCACACGTACTGCGCCGGCGCTGAAATCGGCTTCGAACCCCAGGCTGGCCTCGCAGCGCCGCCGGAGCGCCTGGTGCAAGCGCGCATCCAGCCGGCCGAAGTCCTCGGGTTCGCAGTGGCGCAGCAGCAGACAGAACTCCTCCCCGCCGTAGCGGCCGACGAGGTCGCTGGCACGCAATTCACCACGTAGCACCTCTCCGGCCATCTTCAGCACCTCGTCACCGACCGGATGGCCACGCTCGTCGTTGATGCGCTTGAAGTGGTCCAGATCCAGCATCAGCAATACGCCAGCACCGTCGTCGGCCGCACCCAGCGCCCGACCAGCGCGCTGCATCCATTCACGTCGGTTCAGCAGGCCTGTCAACGGATCCAGCGAAGCAAGTCGCACCAGGGCCTGCTCGGCCGCGTCGCGGTGGGCAAGCAGGAAACCCATTGTGCCGAGCACCAGGCTGGCGTTGAGCAGCATCAGCGAGGCCACGTTCAGCGGATGCGCCGCGATGAAGCGCGGATAGACCTCGGGCCAGCCGAGTACGAGGATCGCGCGCGCCAGCGTCAGCAGCGCGTTCGCCGCGGCTGCAGCACCGCACAGCCAGCGCCAGCGCATCCGACCCGCGCCACGCAGCAGCAACCAACTGCCCCAAAACACCTGCCCGCCGATGGCGAGATTGGTGAGGCCAGTGGCGACGCGCTGGTCCTGGAACACCAACGCATGCGCCACACCCAGCGCCAGTGGCACGGCCAGCAGCGCCCGTTGCGGCACCCGCAGACTCAGGAAGCGGCAGACCGTCAGCACCATCGCCGACGCCGAGGCACTCAGCGCGATGACACCCAGAGTGGCGAGCAGGCGCGGCATCGCCAGCGTCGCGCAGATCAGCAGACCGAAGCCTGCAGCCTGGCCCAGCAGCATGAACTGCCAGGCCTGAAGGCCACTCCGAACCCGCATGCCGACGCCGACCACCAGCGCCAGACTCATCAGCAGCGCATTGACCAGCACCGCCGCCAGCAGGGTGATCACATCCATGGCGGACCAGCATAACGGCCGATCGGCTCGCCCCAATGAAAAAAGCCGCCCTCCGGGCGGCTTTGCGTCGTGACGGGCCCGGCGCGAACCGGACCTTGCGATCACATCACTTGTGATAGGCCGTCTCGCCGTGCGACGAGATGTCCAGACCTTCGCGCTCTTCCTCTTCGGTCACGCGCAGGCCGATGACGATGTCGACCAACTTGTAGGCGATGAAGGAGACGACACCCGACCAGACAATGGTCAGCAGCACGCTCTTGATCTGCGTGATGACCTGGGCACCCATTGCGTACTCGGCCGGCTGCGTGCCGCCCAGCGCGGGAGCCGCGAACACGCCAGTCAGAATGGCACCGACGATGCCACCTACGCCGTGCACGCCGAACACGTCGAACGCGTCGTCCGCACCCAGCATCTTCTTCAGACCACCCACGCCCCACAGGCAGACCAGGCCGGCGACCAGGCCAAGGATGATCGAACCCATCGGGCCGATGAAGCCGGCGGCCGGCGTCACGGCGACCAGGCCAGCCACTGCGCCGGACGCAGCGCCCAGCATCGAGGCCTTGCCCTTGTGCAGCGCCTCGCCAGCAATCCACGACAGCGTCGCGGCGCCCGTGGCAAAGATGGTGTTGACGAAGGCCAGGCCAGCCACGCCGTTGGCGGCGCCCGCCGAACCGGCATTGAAGCCGAACCAGCCCACCCACAGCAGCGAGGCACCAACCATAGTCAGCGTCAGGCTGTGCGGCGTCAGCGCCTCCTTGCCGAAGCCGATGCGCTTACCCACCATGTAGGCACCAACGAGGCCTGCGATACCGGCGTTGATGTGCACCACCGTGCCACCGGCGAAGTCCAGCGCGCCATCCTTGCCCAGCAGGCCGCCGCCCCAGACGATATGGGCCATCGGCACGTAGGCAAAGGTGAACCACAGAACCGAGAACAGCAGCACGGCCGAGAACTTGATGCGCTCGGCGAAGGCGCCGACGATCAGCGCGCAGGTGATGGCTGCGAACGTGGACTGGAAGGCTACGAAGACGAATTCTGGAATGGTCGGCAGCGCGCCTGACAGCGTGTCCGCCGCGATACCCTTCAGGAAGACTTTGTCCAGGCCCGCGATGAAGGTGCCCTCGCCGCCGAACGCCAAGCTGTAGCCGTAGATGGCCCACAGCAGAGTGATCAGCGAGAAGATGACGAAGACCTGCATCAGCACCGACAGCATGTTCTTGCTGCGCGCCAGGCCGCCATAGAACAGCGCCAGGCCGGGGATGGTCATCAGGATGACCAGCATCGTCGAGGTCAGCATCCACGCGGTGTCGCCGCTGTCCAGCTTGGGCGTGGGCGCCGAGGCAGCCTCAGCCGGCGCGGAGGCTGCGGGCGCCTCGGGAGCAGAGGCCGCCACGGCGGCCTCGGTGGCGGACGCCGGCGCGGAGGCCGGTTCCTGGGCCCAGGCGCTGGGCGCAAGTGCCGCCGCCGCGAAGGCCAGGCAGGCAAGGAGTTTCTTCATTTGTCTGTTCTCCAACGGGTAACGGTTCAGACTCAGAGCGCGTCGTTGCCGGTCTCGCCGGTACGGATGCGAACGACTTGGTCCAGCGGCGACACGAAGATCTTGCCGTCGCCGATCTTGCCCGTGCGGGCAGAGGATTCGATCGCCTCGATGACGCGTTCAACGACGTCCTCGTTGACGGCAGCCTCGATCTTGACCTTGGGCAGGAAGTCGACGACGTACTCGGCGCCGCGATACAGCTCGGTGTGGCCCTTCTGGCGGCCGAAGCCCTTCACCTCGGTGACGGTCAGGCCCTGCACGCCGATGGCGCTGAGGGCCTCGCGCACCTCATCCAGCTTGAACGGCTTGATGACGGCAGTGATCAGTTTCATGTCGCGCTCCTTGGAATCAGAAGGTCTTCTTCAGGCCGATGACCAGCATGGTCTTGCCCATGAACTTGCCGTTCACGGGGCTGGCGTAGGCCGTCTTGTTGGCATCTGTGCCGATGACGGCGCCGCTGACGACCAGACCCGAGAAGTCCTTGGCCAACGTCAGCGAGTAGTCCGTGTATGACGCAGCCGAGTTGTGCTTGACGGTCTGGTGGCCCACGTGCGGCGTCAGCGTCATGCCGTCGCCCAGGTCAAAGTTGGCCGACACATCGAAGTAGCCCGAGCCCTTGCTGTCCGTGAAGCCGAACAGGTTTGTCGTGCTGTGCGAGTACTTGGCCGTGACCGGGCCGAAGCTGACCGCACCATACAGCTCCAGCGTGTTGGCGCTGGGGTTGAGCTTGTTGCTGGGATACAGGTACTGCAGCACGCCCACGTCGACGGTCAAACCCTTGGAGAGCTCGGTCTTGTAGCCGCCGTAGAAGTCGACCTCGACGTCCGCGTCGCCGCCGGCGTCCTTGATCCATTTGATCGTCGAGCCCCAGGTACCGACATAGAACCCGCTCGGGTCGGCGTAGTCGATGCCGCCCTGCAGGGCCGGCTTCAGGCGCGTCTGGGAGATGCCGCGGTAGCGGTACTCGCTGACGGCGCCGATGTTGAACGACAGCGGGTCCGGCGCCGGCTCATCGGCCATCGCGGGCAGAGCAGCCGCGGACAGCGCCAAGACGAGCAGCGAAGAGGACAACTTCATGGCGGGGCTCCTAATCAAAGTTGGGGGGGAAGGCAGTCCCGTGGGTTATTGCAGCTTCCGTGCCAAGCGTTACACCTTGGCCACCCGCACAAGTCTGGGCCGCGTGCGCCCGCCACCCGCCGGTCCGCACCAAAATGGGACTGATCGCATGCCAGAACTGCACCTTATGGGTGCATTCATGCGCGCGACATCGTCCGGACCGCGCTGGACCGGGGTCAGTCTGCCCGTCCCCTTTCTGCGCCAGCCACCTCGGCGGGGCCGCCACGCCATCCGCAACCGCATCCTCGACGGCGCCATCAGGCTTCAGCAGCGTCTGGGGATGAACGCAGGAATCCCGCGCCGGCTCTTGCTGATCAAGAGCTGGATGAGCTGCGGCGACTCATCGCCGACCTGCCGAGCCATGGCGGTCGCCTGGACTGCTCATGGGTCAATCGACAGCATCGGAGTGAACACCAACATTGGTAAGCCGAACCGGGCGTGCCGCCCGGTGGCCCAGCCCGGACTGTTGCAGGGGGCTCGACGCAGGCCGTCGTCCCGCCGCAAGCGGGAAGGCAAGCTCGCCGTGGCGTAGAGCGACACGCGCGGGATCTCGCCGAACATGCCGGACTGGAACCGCCCCCAAGGCCTTGCCCGGTGGCAGTTGAGAAGCCAAGCTGGCGCGCAGCTTCCACTGCACGCCACTCGTTGCCAGTACTGCGGCCGCCCTGAGAGGCGACCATGCCATCGCGCCGGTCGATGTGGCCGAAGCCAGCCAGCCGCGGCATGGGCTGCCCAGCGCCGCCTGAGCGGCGCGGGGTCCCGTGGCATCAGGTGCGCACGAAGCCGTTCTCGGTGAGTCGGACCTCGTCGCCGACGCGCAGGCCGGGGTCAGCGTTGCGCTCGAAGCGGCGCACGCGACCATCCCCCTCCTTCACCTGAACGACCCAGACGGTATAGCTCTTCTGATTCTTCTCGATCTCGTTGCCGGCATAGCCGCCAGCAACGGCACCGCCCACGGTGGCCAGCTTGCGGCCGTTGCCGCCGCCGACCATGTTGCCCAGCAGCCCGCCCACCACGGCGCCGCCCACGGCGCCAACACCACTGGCCTTGCCGTGGCGGGTCTCGGTATGCACATCCGTAACTCGACCACAGTTGCGGCATAGGACCGGCTGGGCCGGGCTCTCGACGACGGGGGCCGCCGGCCTGGCATCGCGCACGGGCTCACGCACGGGCTCACGCGCGGACTCGGCCGCTGCAACGCGCTGGACGGCCTGGGGCGGAGCCTCGACGGCGGACTCGCCCCCCTGGGAGCGCCCCACCGCATAGGCGGCGCCCAAAAGCGACAGCACGACAGCCACTGCGGCAACGATCTGGGTGGACTTGGCGGGAAGGGTGGGGGTCGACATGGGGCCTCCGTCGTGTTTTGAGATGACCCCGAGCATGCCCAGGCGCGGTCGCCGGCCGCGTAGGACGAAGCCGCAGCGCCGGGTCGGCAAGGTAAGCAGATGCTGTCGCCGGACGTGCCGGCCCGGAGTCAGCCCAGCAAAGGCGCGAGCGCGCGGCGCGCGTCGGCGTCGCTCAGGCCGCAACGGGCGGCCCAGTCGGCCAACTGGTCGTCGCCAATGCGCCCCACGTTGAAGTAGGCCGCGTCGGGGTGGGCCAGGTAGAAGCCGCTGACGCTGGCGGCCGGCGTCATGGCCATGCTGTCGGTCAGCCCCATGCCGATCTCGTCCGGCGCGAGCACCCTGAACAGGTCACGCTTGGCAAGATGGTCCGGACAGGCGGGATAGCCGGGCGCGGGTCGAATGCCCAGGTACTTCTCACGGATCAGCTCGTCGTTGCTGAGCGCCTCGCCGGGCGCATAGCCCCAGAACTCGCGGCGCACGCGCTCGTGCAACCACTCGGCCGCCGCCTCGGCAAGGCGGTCGGCCAGAGCCTTGAGCATGATGGCCGAGTAGTCGTCGTGGGTAGCGAGGAACTCCGCCTCCTTCCCGTCTACGCCCAGGCCGGCCGTCACGGCGAACAGACCGACATGGTCCCCCTCCTCGGCAACGAAGTCGGACAGGCAGCGATTGGGGCGCTTGACACCGTCCACGACAGGGCGCTCGCTCTGCATGCGCAGGCCATGCCAGGTCATCGGCGGCTCGCTGCGGATCTCGATGTCGTCTTCGTTGACTCGCACGGCCGGGTAGAGGCCAAACACGGCATGGGCCTGCAGCCAGCGGCCGTCGATGATCTTCCTCAGCATCGCCTGCGCGTCGGCGAACACCTTGCGCGCCTCGGTGCCGACGATGGCGTCGTCCAGGATGGCTGGATAGGGGCCGGCCAGGTCCCAGGTCTGAAAGAAGGGGCTCCAGTCGATATAGCGCGCGAGCTCGGCGAGGTCGAGGTTCTTCAGCACGCGACGCCCCGTGAACTTCGGTGCCGGCGCGACGCGGGCCAGGTCCAGCGGTGCCTTGTTGGCGCGCGCTGCGGCCAGCGTGACCAGCGGCGTCTGCTTCTTGCCTGCATGCAGCGCGCGTGTTTTCTCGATGTCCGCTTTCAACTCGGCGATGTAGGCCGCCGCGCGTTCGTCGCTGAGCAGCTCGGAGCACACGCCCACGGCGCGCGACGCATCGGGCACGTAGACGACCGGACCTTGGTAATGCGGCGATATCTTGACCGCAGTATGCACACGGCTGGTCGTCGCGCCGCCGATCAGCAGCGGCATGTGGCGCGACGCGAAGTAGTCGTCGCGCTGCATCTCGGCCGCGACGTGCTGCATCTCCTCCAGGCTTGGAGTGATGAGACCTGACAGGCCGATGATGTCTGCGCCCTCTTCCTTGGCCTTCCTGAGGATGTCCTGGGCCGGCACCATCACGCCCATGTTGACGACCTCGTAGTTGTTGCACTGCAGGACCACCGTCACGATGTTCTTGCCGATGTCGTGCACGTCGCCCTTGACCGTCGCCATGACGATCTTGCCCTTGCTCTTCACGTCGCCACCGGCAGCCTCCAGTTGACGCTTCTCTTCTTCGATGTAGGGCACCAGGTGAGCCACCGCGCTCTTCATCACCCGTGCGCTCTTGACCACCTGCGGCAGGAACATCTTGCCCTGGCCGAACAGGTCGCCAACGACGTTCATGCCGGCCATCAACGGGCCTTCGATGACGTGCAGCGGCCGTCCGCCCTTGGCGGAGATGGACTGCCAAGCTTCTTCGGTGTCGCCGACGATGAAGTCGGTGATGCCGTGCACCAGCGCGTGCGACAGCCGCTCGTTGACGTCACCGGAGCGCCAGGCCAGGCGGGCCGAGTCATCCTTGCCCGCGCTCTTGGCGCGGTCGGCGATCTCGATGAGACGCTCGCCGGCATCGGGGCGGCGGTTCAGGACCACGTCTTCCACCCGTTCGCGCAATTCGGCGTCCAGGTCGTCATAGACGCCCACCATACCGGCGTTGACGATGCCCATGTCCATGCCCGCCTGGATGGCGTGGTACAGGAAAACCGTGTGGATGGCTTCGCGTACCGGTTCATTGCCGCGGAAACTGAAGCTCACATTGCTGACGCCGCCTGACACCTTTGCGCCCGGCAGGTTCTGCTTGATCCAACGCGTCGCCTCAATGAAGTCCACAGCGTAGTTGTCGTGCTCCTCGATGCCCGTCGCGATGGCGAAGATGTTGGGGTCGAAGATGATGTCCTCGGGCGGAAAGTCCACCTCATCGACGAGGAACCGGTACGCGCGCTCGCAGATCTCGATCTTGCGCGCGAAGGTGTCAGCCTGGCCCTGTTCGTCGAAGGCCATTACGACAGCCGCGGCGCCGTAACGCTTCACTAGACGGGCCTGGCGCTTGAACTCGGCCTCGCCTTCCTTGAGCGAGATCGAGTTGACGATGCCCTTGCCCTGAATGCACTTCAGACCAGCCTCGATGACCGCCCACTTGGAAGAGTCGATCATGATGGGCACGCGCGCGATCTCGGGCTCGCCGGCGATCAGGTTCAGGAAGCGCACCATGGCCGCCTGGCTATCCAGCATGGCCTCGTCCATGTTGATGTCGATAACCTGGGCCCCGTTCTCGACCTGCTGGCGGGCCACCGCCAGCGCGTCCTCGAACTGGCCCGCGAGGATCAAGCGGGCGAAGGCCTTGGAGCCGGTGACATTGGTGCGCTCGCCAATGTTGACGAACAAGCTGCCGGCGTCGATGGCGACAGGCTCTAGGCCGGAGAGCTTGAGGGGAGGTGGCTGGATGTTCATCGATGGCGTCTCGCGCGGGGGATCGATGAGCGCCGTTAGAAAACGATCCGAGCCTGGGGGCCCAATACCCTCGCAGCGCTCCTCGGATGAGGCAGGAATTCTACGCAGCCACTCCTTCGCAGGCGTGCAAGCCTGGCTTGTTCGCGCGTCAGGCAATGGCGAGGCTGCGCCAGATCAGCCCCGTGATCAGCTGGCGCGCGGCCTCGAAGTCCGCTTCCTCCAGGCGAGGCTTGTCCATGTAGAGGGCGAACTGCGGCCCCAGGTCTGCATAGGCTTGGGTCGAGGACCAGATCAGGAACATCAGGTGCGTGAAGTCCACGCGTTGGATCAGGCCCTCGTCCGCCCAGCGCTCGAAGCGCTCGACATCGGCATGCAGCAAGGGCATGACCTGGGCCTTGAGCACGTCCTGATAGCGCGGAGCGCCAGCCATGATCTCGCGTGTGAAGACAGCGTTGCCACTGGGCCTCTCGCGGCTAAAGCGCAGCTTGACGGCGACATAGGTCTGGATGGCCGCCTCGGGCTCGTCGGCCTCGGCGATGGCGCTCATGTTGGCCATCCACTCGCCCATCACGCTGTCCAACACGGCGCGATAGAGATCTTCCTTGCTGGGCCAGTGGTAAAGCAGATTCTGGCGGGACAGGTCCAGCACGGCGGCAATGCTGTCCAGGCTGACGCCCTCGAAGCCGAACCGGGCGAACTGGCGCTCGGCCTCGGCAAGAATGGCCTCCTGCTTGCGCAGGGTGGCGGCGCGCGGCGTGCGCGTCACGGGGGCGATGTCAGTCATATGCTGCATTTTGACGGTGTGCACCAAGCTGAAGCTGCGGGTTTTTACGCTTCGGTCAAGTTTTACAGGGTAGTAATGTTTGCCTGTTTTCCCCAGGGAGACTCCCGTGGACCTTGCAGATTTGAAATCAGGTCGCCTCGGACCTGACGACTATGCCCACAACTTTGCGGATGCCCACCCGCCGCTGAACCGCGCCCAGGCGCTGATCGAGGCCGAGCGTTGCTACTACTGCTACGACGCGCCCTGCCAGACGGCCTGCCCCACCGGCATCGACATCCCCAGCTTCATCCAGCGCGTCGCGCAGGACAACGTGCGCGGCGCCGCCGAAGCCATTCTGTCGGCCAACCCGCTGGGCGGCATGTGCGCCCGGGTCTGCCCCACCGAGGTGCTGTGCGAGCAGGCCTGCGTACGCAACACCAACGAGAGCAAGCCGGTGGAGATCGGCCTGCTGCAGCGTTACGCGGTGGAAGGCCATCTGGCAAGTCCCGGCAAGCCGTTGTTCACGCGCGGCATGCCCACGGGGCGGCGCATCGCGGTAGTGGGTGCCGGCCCAGCCGGCCTGGCCGCGGCGCATGGGCTGGCGTGGCGCGGGCACGACGTGGTGTTGTTCGACGCCGCGGCCAAGCTGGGCGGCCTGAACGAATACGGTCTCGCGACGTACAAGGTAGCCGGCGGCTTCGCGCAGAAGGAGGTCGACTGGCTGCTGAGCATTGGCGGCATCACGCCAAGGCTGCACTGCCGACTCGGCCGCGACATCACACTCGACGGCCTTCTCTCGGAGTACGACGCGGTCTTCCTGGGCCTGGGTCTCGCGGGCGTCAACGCATTGGGCATTGCCGAGCCCGAGCTGCCGGGCCTGCGCGACGCAGTGGACTTCATCGCCGAGCTGCGCCAGAGCGCACCCGAGATCGTGGCGGTGGGCCGCAAGGTCGTCGTCATCGGCGGCGGCATGACCGCCGTGGACGCCGCCGTGCAGAGCCGGCTGCTGGGCGCCGAGCAGGTCACGATGGTCTATCGCCGTGGCATCGACGCCCTCTCTGCATCCACGCACGAGCAGCACTGGGCGCAGACCCATGGCGTGACCATCCGCTGCTGGGCGCGGCCGCTGGCCGTCGTCGCACAGGGCGGTGTTCTCAAGGGCATGCGCTTTGCGGCCACCAAGCTGGAAGGCGGCACGCTGGTGGACACCGGCGAGCAATTCGTCATCGAGGCAGACATGGTGCTGCGCGCCATCGGTCAATCCTTCCAGGCCATGCCGGTGGGCGCCGCCCTCGAACTGCAATCCGGCCGCATCAAGACCGATGCCGATGGCCGGACCAGCCTCGCACGCGTCTGGGCCGGCGGCGACTGCCGCGCCGGCGGCAGGGACCTGACCGTAGAGGCCGTGGAGCACGGCAAACGCGCAGCCATCGCCATCGATCGCGCGCTGGGCATCGCCACCGCCCGCCACACCGACACGACGGAGGCCGCCCATGGCTGATCTGAGCACCAACTTCCTGGGCATCCGGGGCCCCAACCCGTTCTGGCTCGCGTCGGCCCCGCCCACCGACAAGGAGGTCAACGTGCGCCGCGCCTTCGAGGCCGGCTGGGGGGGGGTGGTCTGGAAGACGCTGGGCGAGGACCCGCCGGTCGTCAACGTCAACGGCCCGCGCTACGCGACGCTGTGGAGCCAGGACCGACGTGTCATCGGCTTCAACAATATCGAGCTGATTTCCGACCGGCCGCTGCAAACCAACCTCGACGAGATCCGCCGCGTGAAGCGCGACTTCCCCGACCGGGCCATGATCGTCTCGCTGATGGTGCCGGTGAACGAGCAGAGCTGGAAGGACATCCTCGCCCGCGTGGCCGACACCGGCGCCGACGGCGTGGAGCTGAACTTCGGCTGCCCCCACGGCATGAGCGAGCGCGGCATGGGCTCTGCCGTGGGTCAGGTGCCGGAGTACATACAGCAGGTCACCGAATGGTGCAAGCAGCACACCAGGCTGCCCGTGATCGTGAAGCTGACGCCCAACATTACCGATGTGCGGTACCCCGCGCGCGCGGCCAAGGCCGGCGGCGCCGATGCGGTAAGCCTCATCAACACCATCAACTCGGTGATGGGCGTGGACCTGGACCGCATGGTCATGAGCCCCTCCACCGACGGCCTGGGCTCGCACGGCGGCTACTGCGGCCAGGCCGTCAAGCCCATCGCGCTGAACATGGTGGCCGAGATCGCGCGAGACGCGGCCACGGCCGGCTTGCCCATCTCGGGAATAGGCGGCATCACCACCTGGCGCGACGCAGCCGAGTTCATCGCCATGGGCTGCGGCACGGTGCAGGTCTGCACGGCCGCCATGGTCTACGGCTTCAAGATCGTGCAGGACATGTGCTCGGGCCTGTCCAACTTCATGGATGAGAAAGGCTATGCGTCGCTCGCGGACTTCCAGGGCCGCGCCGTGCCCACCGTGAAGAACTGGAATCAGCTCAACCTCAACCACGTCGACAAGGCGGTCATCAACCAGGATTCCTGCATCCAGTGCGGCCGCTGCCACGTCGTCTGCGAAGACACCTCGCACCAGGCCATCTGGGCCACCAAGGATGGCAGGCGCCACTTCCACGTCAACGAAGCCGAGTGCGTCGGATGCAACTTGTGCGTGTCGATCTGCCCGGTCCCTGGCACCATCACGATGCGTGCCCTCCAGCCGGGCGAGGTCGATGCGCGCACCGGCCGCGTCATCGACGGCTCCTACGCCAACTGGACCACGCATCCGAACAACCCCATGCGCCCTGCGTGCGCTTGAAGGACATGCGATGAGTCACTACGAAGTCGGTCACTGGATCAATGGCGCCGTCAGCCAGGGCTCCGGCGGCCGCAGGCAAGACATCCACAACCCCGCTACGGGCGCGGTGCAAGGCCAGCTGCTGCTGGGCAGCGTGGCCGACCTGGACGCCGCCGTTGCCAGCGCGGCGAAAGCCGCCAAGGCATGGAGCCAGACCCCGCCGCTAGCTCGCGCCCGCGTACTGTTCAGGTTCCTCACCCTGCTCCAGGAGAAGCGCGAGGAACTCGCAGAGGCTCTGGTTCGTGAGCATGGCAAGACGCTGCCCGACGCGCTGGGCGAGGTGGCGCGCGGCATCGAGGTCGTCGAGTTCGCGACTGCGATGCCACAGCTGCTGAAGGGCGAGTACACAGAGCAGATCGCACGCGGCATGGACGCCTGGAGCATGCGCCAGCCGCTGGGCGTAGTGGCCGGCATCACGCCATTCAACTTCCCCGCCATGGTGCCGATGTGGATGTACCCCATTGCGATCGGCTGTGGCAACGCCTTCATCCTCAAGCCCAGCGAGCGCGATCCGTCGGCCTCGCTGCTGATGGCGCGCTGGCTGAAGGAATCCGGCCTGCCGGACGGCGTGTTCAGCGTCATCCAGGGCGACAAGGACATCGTCGACGCCATCCTGGCCCACCCCGGCATCGCGGCGGTCAGCTTCGTAGGCTCCACGCCGGTGGCCGAGCACATCTACAAGGTCGGTTCAGCCCACGGCAAGCGCGTGCAGGCGCTGGGCGGCGCAAAGAACCACATGGTCGTCATGCCGGACGCCGACCTGGACGGTGCTGTCGATGCGCTGATGGGCGCGGCCTACGGTTCTGCCGGCGAGCGCTGCATGGCGATCTCGGTAGCGGTCGCGGTGGGCGACGTGGGCGACAAGCTGGTCGCCGCACTGAAGCCAAAGGTCGAGGCCCTGAAGATCGCCGAAGGTCACCAGACCGGTGCCGAGATGGGCCCGCTGATCACGCGCGCAGCGCAACAGCGCGTGGAGCGGCTGATCGCCGAAGGCGTGGCAGCCGGCGCCAAGCCCGTTGTAGACGGCCGCGGCTACAAGGTGGCGGGCCACGAGGACGGCTTCTTCGTCGGCGGCACCATCCTGGACGGCGTGAGCGCCGACATGAGCTGCTACACGGAGGAGATCTTCGGCCCCGTGCTGTGCGTGGTGCGTGTGCCGGACCTGGCTGCGGCCATCGCGCTGATCGAGGCCAACGAGTACGCCAACGGCGTGGCCATCTTCACCCGCGACGGCCATGTGGCGCGCGAGTTCGTGCACCACATCCAAGTTGGCATGGTAGGCGTCAACGTGCCGCTGCCCGTGCCTATGGCCTTCAACAGCTTCGGCGGCTGGAAGCGAAGCCTGTTCGGCGACCACCACGCCTACGGCCCCGAGGCGGTGCGCTTCTACACCAAGCACAAGGCCGTGATGCAGCGCTGGCCTGACAGCACGCCCAAGGGCCCGCAATTTGCTTTCCCGCAGAACACATAAACCTCACGGAAGCACGCCATGACTGACCCCTCGCTGAGCAATCCCGATCTCATTCCGACGACGGCTGCTCAGCGAACGTGGCGCTGGTGGCACTTCGCCGCACTGTGGGTGGGCATGGTCATGTGCATCCCGGCCTACACGCTGGCGGCCAGCCTCATCGAGTCGGGCATGAGTTGGGGCCAGGCCGTGGGCACTGTGTTCCTGGGCAACCTCATCGTGCTGGTGCCCATGCTGCTGATCGGCCACGCAGGCGCCAAGCACGGCATCCCCTACGCGGTGCTGGCGCGCGCCTCCTTCGGCACGCGGGGCGCACGGCTGCCGGCGCTGCTGCGCGCGCTGGTGGCCTGCGGCTGGTACGGCATCCAGACCTGGTTCGGTGGGCAGATGATCTACACGCTGGTGGGCGTGCTGATGGGCCACCCGCTGTCCGGCGACCCACTGCCGGGCCTTGGCATCAGCGCAGCCCAGTTCGCCTGCTTCCTGTTGTTCTGGCTGCTCCAGTTCTGGTTCGTCGTGCACGGCATCGAGGCCATCCGCAAGCTCGAAACCTACACGGCACCGCTGAAGATCCTCATCTGCTTTGTGCTGCTGTGGTGGGCCTGGGACAAGGCTGGCGGCTTCGGCCCCATCCTGGACCAACCCTCGCAGTTCATTGATGGCGGCAAGAAGGCCGGCCAGTTTTCCGCCGTGTTCTGGCCCTCGCTGACCGCCATGGTGGGCTTCTGGGCCACGCTGGCACTGAACATCCCAGACTTCACGCGCTTTGCCAGGAGCCAGCGTGACCAGTTGGTGGGTCAGGCCATCGGTCTGCCGGCACCCATGGGGCTTCTTGCAGCGCTGGCCGTGTTCGTCACGTCGGCCACCGTGGTCATTTATGGCAAGGCGCTGTGGGATCCGGTAGATCTGGCCGCCCGCATGACGGGTGCCGCAGTGTTGATCGCGCTCATCGTGCTGCTGATCGACACAGTCAGCGTCAACCTCGCGGCCAACCTCGTTGGTCCGGCCTACGACTTCTCGGCGCTGGCGCCTGGCAAGGTCAGCTACAAGCTGGGCGGTGTGATCACCTGCGGCATCGCCATCGCAATGATGCCGTGGAAGATCCTGGCCTCCACCGAGGGGTACATCTTCACCTGGCTGATCGGCTACTCGGCGCTGCTCGGGCCGGTGGCGGGCATCCTCATCGTCGACTACTACCTGCTGCGCAAGACCGAGCTGGTTGTCGAAGACCTCTACCGCGAGGGAGGCCGCTACAGCTACCGCGGCGGCTGGAACATGGCGGCCCTGATCGCCTTTGCCGTTGGCGTGGCGCCCAACATCCCCGGCTTCCTGCACGCGGCCTTCCCGGCCAGCTTTCCCGAGGTGGGCTCGGCGTTCAAGGAGATCTACACCTATGCCTGGTTCGCGGGTCTCGCGCTCGCGGCCATCGTCTACGGCGTGCTGATGGCCGGCAAGACCCAACCCCAACCGCTCACGAGGAGCGCGACATGAGTTCCCAGCCCCTGCTGATCCGCAGCGCCATCGCCGTCAATGCCGACGCCGAATCCCGCATCGATGTCCTCTGCGTCGACGGCCGCATCGCTGCCCTGGGCGAACGTGCCGTCACCGAGGCGCCGGCCGGCACGACGACGCTGGACGGCACAGGCCGCTACCTGATTCCAGGCGGCATCGACCCGCACACCCACATGCAACTGCCCTTCATGGGCACGGTCACGCAGGACGACTTCTTCACCGGCACCGCAGCGGCGCTGGCGGGCGGAACCACCAGCATCATCGACTTCGTCATCCCCAACCCTCAGCAGCCGCTGATGGATGCCTACCGCACCTGGCGCGGGTGGGCCGAGAAGAGCGCGACCGACTACGCCTTCCACGTCGCCGTGACGTGGTGGGACCAGAGCGTCAGCGACGACATGGGCACGCTGGTGCGTGACGAGGGCATCAACAGCTTCAAGCACTTCATGGCCTACAAGAACGCCATCATGTGTGACGATGAAACGCTGGTGAACAGCTTCAAGCGAGCACTTGAGCTGGGCGCCATGCCCACCGTGCATGCGGAAAACGGCGAGCTGGTCTATCTGCTGCAGGCCGAGGTCGCCAAGATGGGTATCACCGGCCCCGAAGGCCATCCGCTGAGCCGTCCGCCCATGGTGGAAGGCGAGGCCGCCAATCGTGCCATCGCCATCGCCGACGTGCTGGGCGTGCCCATCTACATCGTGCACGTATCGTGCATCGAGAGTGCCGAGGCCATCGCTCGAGCGCGAGCACGTGGCCAGCGCGTCTACGGCGAGGTACTGGCGGGCCATCTGCTGATCGACGACAGCGTCTACCGCGACCCGTCGTTCGAGAGGGCCGCGGCGTATGTGATGAGCCCGCCCTTCCGCCCCAAGATCCACCAGGAGTTCCTGTGGCGCGGCCTGCAGAGCGGCCAGTTGCACACGACAGCCACCGACCACTGCACCTTCTGCGCGAGCCAGAAGGCCGCGGGCAAGGACAACTTCGCCAAGATCCCCAACGGCTGCGGCGGCGTCGAGGAGCGCATGGCGGTGCTGTGGGATGCTGGCGTCAACTCGGGGCGGCTCACACCCAGCGAGTTTGTCGCCATCACGTCGGCCAATGCGGCCAGACTGTTCAACATGTACCCACGCAAGGGCGCCATCAAGGAAGGTGCGGATGCCGACCTCGTGCTGTGGGACCCGGCCGGCACCAAGACGTTGTCCGCCAGGACGCAGTTCTCGAAGAACGACTTCAACATCTTCGAGGGCCGCACCGTGCGCGGCATACCCAGCCACACCATCAGTCAGGGCCGCGTCGTGTTCGCCAACGGCGACTTGCGCGCTGAGCAGGGCCAGGGCCGCTACCTAAAGCGGCCAGCCTTCGGTCCGCAGTTCGATGCTGCGTCCAAGCGTGCCGCCGACCTCGCACCTACCGCCGTCGCACGATGACCATGCAGACCGTTGTCCCTCAGCTGCGCATGACACAGGCCGACCGCAGCCTGGCGTTCTATGTCGGGCAGCTCGGATTCACGATCGACTGGGAGCACCAGTTCGAACCGGGGCTGCCGCTGTTCGTGCAGCTCACTCGCGAAGGGCAGACCATCTTCCTGAGCGGCCACGCCGGCGATTGCCAGCCCGGCGGCGCCGTCTACTTCTGGGTGCCGGACGCTGACGCCCTTTACGCGGCTTTCACGGCCAAGGGCGTCCAGCCTGTCAAGCCCATCGAAGACATGCCCTGGGGCGTGCGCGAGTTTCTGCTTGCCGACCCCGACCACAACCTGCTGCGTTTCGGCACCGAACTGCCAGACTGAGGACATCGCCATGGACATGCCCACCACCCGCCCCGACATCACGAAGCTGCGCGTCAATGGCCAGCGCCTGTGGGATTCGCTGATGGAGCTGGCCCGGATCGGCGCGACGGACAAGGGCGGCGTCTGCCGGCTGACGCTGACCGACCTCGACAAGCAGGGCCGCGACCTCGTCACGCGCTGGGCGCGCGAGGCGGGCATGACGGTCACCGTCGACAAGATCGGCAACGGCTTCATGCGCCGCGCGGGCCGCAACAACAGCCTGCCGCCCATCATGACCGGCAGCCACATCGACACCCAGCCCACAGGTGGGAAGTTCGACGGCAACTATGGCGTGCTGGCCGGCATCGAGGTGGTGCGCACGCTGAACGACCATGGCATCGAGACCGAGGCCCCCATCGAAGTGGCCTTCTGGACCAACGAGGAAGGCTCGCGCTTCGTGCCCGTCATGATGGGCTCGGGCGTTTTCGCCAAGGCCTTCACGCTGGAGCATGCCTACGCAGCCACCGACACCGAAGGCAAGACGGTCAAGGGCGAGCTGGAGCGCATCGGCTACATCGGTGACCAGGAGCCAGGCGACCACCCCTTCGGGGCCTACTTCGAGACCCACATCGAGCAAGGCCCGGTGCTGGAGGACCATGACAAGACCATCGGTGTCGTCACTGGCGTGCTGGGCATCCGCTGGTACGACTGCGTCGTCACTGGCATGGAGGCCCACGCCGGCCCCACGCCGATGGCACTGCGCAAGGACGCGCTGCAGGTAGCCACGCGCCTGATGCAGGAGGTCGTAGCCTGCGCCCACCGCCATCCACCGCATGGCCGGGGCACCGTGGGCATGGTGCAGGTCCACCCCAACAGCCGCAACGTCATCCCCGGCCGCGTGAAGTTCAGCATCGACCTGCGCAACGCGACCGATGCGCTGTGCGAGGCGATGGACGCGGACATCCGTTCAGTGGCCGCGAAGCTCAGCGCCGACAGCGGCCTGAGCATTGAGATCACACCGGTCAGCGCCTACCCCGCTCAGCCCTTTCACGCCGATTGCATCGCAGCGGTCCAGAAGGCCGCCGATGCGCTGGGCTACAGCAACATGCCGGCCGTATCCGGTGCCGGCCACGACGCCGTCTACATGGCCCGGCTGGCGCCTGCCGGCATGATCTTCATTCCCTGCAAGGACGGCATCAGCCACAACGAGATTGAGGACGCCAAGCCCGAGCACATTGAGGCCGGCTGCAACGTGCTGCTGCAGGCCATGCTGGAGCGCGCCAGGTTCGCATGAACCCGCGGCAGGCCTCTACCGCAAATGACGTTAGGCTTCAACGAAGATCCTGGCATTGTTGGCGCCACCCAGATACCTGCGGGAGAGCTTCATGAGAAGACAGCTTGCTGCCACCCGGCTGTGGACGCTCTGCGCGATTGCAACCTCGGCCGCGCTGGCCGGGTGCGCCAACGGCTACTCGAAGTTCTATCAGCCGGTCCAGGGCATTGGTGCCGGGGTGCGCGCCCAGCCAAGCGCGGGCGCGCCTGGAGAACTGCTTATAGAGCGCCTGGCCCCGGCAGCGGAGCTGCAACAACAGTTCGCCGCCTATGAAAGGCGCGGGTACGTGCTGATTGGGTCGTCGGCTTTCAACAGCGATCAGCGCCAATCCGAGATGGACGCCATCGCGCAAGGGCGCAGGATCGGTGCCGATCTGGTGGTCATCATGACCCCGCGCTACACAGGGTCGACAACCGGTGCGATCCCAATCAGGGCACCCGCGTCAGACAGGCACAGCCCCGTGACTTCGTTTGGAACCGGCAACGATGTGACGTTTGGTGAAGACAACCGGCCTAGGACCTACGGTACGCAGGCCGCCAACGTGACCGTCGCTGTACATCACATGGACTTTGGCGCCGGATATTTCGTCAAGCGGCGCTGAGTGCCTGGGGCGCGGTGCCGCGGTCCCCAAGCACTGCGCCAGCCGACGCCGGACGTCAGCTTTCCAGCTGGCCCAGATCGCGCACGGCCCCCTTGTCCGCCGACGTCGCCAGCAGCGCATAAGCCCTCAGCGCAGCGCTCACCTTGCGCGGGCGTGCCTCGACCGGCTTCCAACCCTTTGCATCCTGCTCCGCACGGCGCTTCACCAATTCCTCGTCGCTGACGAGCACATCAATCGTGCGGTTCGGAATGTCGATGCGGATACGGTCGCCGTTGCGCACCAGTCCAATCGCACCGCCAGCCGCCGCCTCGGGCGAGCAGTGGCCGATGGACAGGCCCGAGGTGCCACCCGAGAAGCGTCCGTCCGTCAGCAGCGCACAGGCCTTGCCCAGGCCCTTGGACTTGATGTAGCTGGTCGGGTAGAGCATCTCCTGCATGCCGGGCCCGCCCTTGGGGCCCTCATAGCGCACCACCACCACGTCGCCGGCCTTGACCTTGTCGTCCAGGATGTTGGCCACCGCCTCGTCCTGGCTCTCGACCACATGGGCCGGACCTTCGAAGACCAGCAGACTGTCGTCCACGCCGGCCGTCTTCACGACGCAGCCATCCAGCGCGATGTTGCCGCGCAGCACGGCCAGGCCGCCTTCCTTGCTGAAGGCATGCTCGAATGAGCGAATGCAGCCCTCGGCACGGTCCAAATCCAGGCTGGGCCAGCGCGTGTCCTGACTGAAGGCCACTTGCGTCGGGATGCCTGCCGGACCGGCCCTGTAGAAGGTCTGTACCGCCTCGCTGGGCGAGCGGGCGATGTCCCACTGATCCAGCGCGTCCTTCATCGTCTTCGCATGCACTGTTGGCGCGTCGGTGTGCAGCTTGCCGGCGCGGTCCAGCTCTCCCAGGATGGCCATGATGCCGCCCGCACGGTGTACGTCCTCGATGTGATACTTGTTGGTGTTGGGCGCAACCTTGCACAGCTGAGGCACGTCGCGCGACAAGCGGTCGATATCGCCCATGTCGAAGGCAATGCCGGCCTCCTGCGCCGCGGCCAGAATGTGCAGGATGGTGTTGGTTGAACCGCCCATCGCGATATCCAGCGTCATCGCATTCTCGAAGGCCTTCTTGCCGATGGCGCGCGGCAAGACGCTCTCGTCATCCTGCTCGTAGTAGCGGCGGCACAGCTCGACGACCGTGCGGCCGGCCTGCTTGAACAAGCGCTCGCGGTCCGCGTGCGTCGCGACCACGGTGCCATTGCCCGGCAACGAGAGGCCCAGCGCCTCGGTCAGGCAGTTCATCGAGTTGGCCGTGAACATGCCCGAGCAACTGCCGCAGGTCGGGCAGGCGGAACGCTCGACCTCGGCGAGGTCAGCGTCGCTGACCTTGGCGTCGGCGGCCATCACCATGGCGTCGATGAGGTCCAGCTTCTTGATCTCGATCTTGGCAGTGCCTGGCACCGCAAGGCGCACCTTGCCGGCCTCCATCGGACCGCCGGAGACGAACACGACGGGAATATTGAGCCGCATCGCGGCCATCAGCATGCCGGGGGTGATCTTGTCGCAGTTGGAGATGCACACCAGCGCGTCGGCGCAATGGGCGTTGACCATGTACTCGACCGAGTCGGCAATGATGTCGCGGCTGGGCAGCGAGTAAAGCATGCCGTCGTGGCCCATCGCGATGCCATCGTCCACGGCGATGGTGTTGAACTCCTTGGCCACACCACCCACGGCCTCGATCTCGCGGGACACCAGTTGGCCCAGGTCCTTCAGGTGCACGTGGCCAGGCACGAACTGGGTGAAGGAGTTCGCGATGGCGATGATCGGCTTGGAGAAGTCATCGTCCTTCATGCCAGTGGCGCGCCACAGCGAGCGGGCGCCGGCCATGTTGCGGCCGGCGGTGGAGGTCTTGGAGCGATAAGTGGGCATGGCAGCGGCCTGTGCGGTTCTGGAGCGGGAACCGCCGATTTTCCGGCAGCGCGGGGCCGGCGTCTCCTGGCGGATGCGTTCCCGGGGCCGGGCCGAAAGCTCGGTTGCACCATGCCGAACGCTCAGCGCTCCCGGACCGGCCAAAGCTGCACCGCCGCCCAGCCCAGTTCAGGCAACAGGAACAGCGCCAGCACGGGCAGTCCACCCTGCGTCCAGGCCCAGGCCATCCACAGGCTGAACAGCAACCGCGCGGCGCCGTCGTAGCGGCCAAACTGCACCGTGGGCCCCCGCAGCCTCAGCACGGACCAGACCAGCACCAGGCTACCCATCAACAGCGCAAACAGCATCTGTACCGGGCCGAAGGCCGGCAGCACCGGACCGCCCAGCGCCTGGTTGAGCGCACTGAGCTGCACGCGGTTGAGCTCGAAGGTCCAGGGCGTGGCGAAGGGCGCGGTGACGACGAGGTCGTACAGGGCGCTGAACCAGACGATGCGCAGGAAGCGAGGGGTGCTGAAGGAAAGCATGCGGGACTGCGAAGCAGTTGGGGTTGAAATGCCCGCATGCTCAACCCTGGATCACACTCCAGGGTCAAGTTCACTTTTCGACGACCCCATGCGCATCGGCACCCTTTCCACGCGCACCGGCCTGAGCCGTGACAGCCTGCGCTTCTACGAGAAGCGTGGCCTGCTGCAGGCCCGCCGCAGCGCCAACGGCTACCGCGACTACCCCGAGGAGGCCGTGCAGTGGCTGGGCTATGTACGTACCGCCCAGCAATTGGGCTTCACGCTGGCCGAGATCGCCGCCGATCTGCCACGGCTGATCCAGGGCGTGGACGCCGGCCCGGCGCTGCGGGCGACACTGTCGCGCAAGTTGGCGGACATCGACGCACGCATCACAGCGCTGCAGGCGCTGCGTGGTGACCTGGCGATCCGGCTTGCCGAGACGCCCGAGAGTGGCATCGATTGCCCTCTGCGACCTGCGGCCTGAGCTTCAGCGAAGTTTCGCCAGGCGCTTCGCCGCCTCCGCCAACGTCTCGTCTCGCTTTGCGAAACAGAAGCGCACATGCCGGCGCTCCTGCGGCTGCTGATAGAAGACCGAAAGCGGGATCGCCGCGACACCGATCTCGGTGGTCAGCCACTGCGCGAACTCCAGCTCCGGCAGATCGGACACGGCGCTGTAGTCCACCGTCTGGAAATAGGTGCCCTCGCAGGGAAGCAGCCTCAGCGGCGTCGCGGCGATGGACGCCCGGAAGGCGTCGCGCTTGGCCTGGTAGAAGCCGCTCAGGCCCTGCCACGGCGCCGGGTCTGCCAGGTAGTTGGCCAACGCATGCTGCGTGGGCGTATGCACCGTGAACACGGTGTACTGGTGCAGGCGCCGGAAGGCCGCGCTCAGCGCCGGCGGTGCGGCGACGAAGCCCACCTTCCAGCCCGTCACATGGAAGGTCTTGCCGAAGCTGCTGACGAGGAGGCTGCGCTCGCGCAGCCTGGGAAAGCGCGCCACGCTCTCATGCACCGAGCCATCGAACACCATGTGTTCGTAGACCTCGTCGCTGATGATGAAGAGATCGTGCTGCTCGGCAAGCCGCTCCAGCTCACGCAGGTCCTCACCCGTCGCAATCCGGCCGCTGGGGTTGTGGGGCGTGTTCAGCACGAGAGCCCGCGTGCGGGGCGTGATGGCGGCGCGCACGGCACTCCAGTCCAGCCGATAGTCACTCGTCATCGGCACGCCCACCGGTACGGCCCCTGCCAGGCGTATGGCCGGGTCGTAGCTGTCATAGGCCGGCTCGATGATGATGACCTCATCGCCCGCTCCGACACAGCATTGCAACGCAGTGAACAGCCCTTGCGTACCCCCGGCCGTGATCGTGATGTCCCGGTCCGCGTCATAGGTCGACCCGTAGAGCGCGTTGAGCTTGGCTGAGACGGCCTGGCGAAGCGCTGGCACACCGGTCATCGGCGGGTACTGGTTGCTGCCAGCGGCCATCGCTGCGCTGACAGCCTGCAGCAGGGCTGGATCGGCGCCGAAGTCCGGGAAGCCCTGGCCGAGATTGACGGCGCCATGCTCGGCGGCCAGTGCCGACATGACGGTGAAGATAGTTGTGCCCGTGTTGGGCAGCTTGGCAGGCAGGACGGGCATGGTGCCCGCCATTTTGCAGGGGCCGGCGGCCGGATCAGGCGGCCTTCGCGGTCTCGCTGCGCGCGTGGTCGCCACCGCATTGCTCGAAGGCGTCGAGGGCACGGGCGGCATACATCAGCGACGGTCCGCCACCCATGTAAACGCTGACGGCAAGCATCTCCTCGAACTCGACGCGCTTGCAGCCCAGCTTGACCAGGGCCTCGGCATGGAAGGCCAGGCAGGCATCGCAACGCGCAGCGATGCCGATGGCCATGGCGATCAGCTCCTTCGTCTTGCGGTCGAGCGCGCCTTCGCGCAGCGCCGCCTGCGACAGTGCGCCGAACCCGCGCATGGCGTCGGGGATGCCAGCGCGCAATTGGGCCAGCGTGCCGGATATCTCGTTCGAAAGGGCTCGGAAGTTGGTGCTCATGCAGGGCTCCTGAGGTCGACCACGGGCCATGCTCCCCCGGACTGCATCTAGGCGCCTTGACCTGCCGCAAGACTCCGTCAGCTGCGCGCGGGCCCGCCGAGCATGCAGCGCCGCGCCACCAGCGCGATCGGAAAACCGAACAGGACGCAGTGCGCGGCGATGGCAGCGGCGTCCAGCTTGGGCGGCCAGAACGGCGTGTGCAGGGCTGACAGCGGCAGCACCAGGGTGTTCATGCCGAAGTACACGACCAAGCCATAGGCCAGGCCCGCCACCGATGCACTGCGCAGCAGCGCCGGCAGGCGCAGCGCCGCGAAGCAGAAGATGCCAGCCCAGATCAGCGCGATGCCGTAGTGCAGCACCACGCCCAACGCGAACGTAGCCGCGCCACCACCGAAAGCGGCTTCCTTGCCGATGAGACCAGCGGCCACCGTCTGGAACACGCGCAGCGACATGCCGTAGTAACCAAACGCGAAGACGAGATCACCGCTGCCGGCCAGCAGGCCGCCCCAAAGGATGGCGCGCGTCAGCGACTTCACGCCAGCGGCCCCGGTGGGCCTTTGAGTTCGACGACGTTGCCCTCGGGGTCAGCCAGGTAGATGGACGGCCCCTCGCCCTCGGCGCCGTAACGGCTCTCGGTCTCACCGGCATCGACGCCATGCGCCGCAAGGTGGGCGCGGATGGCCGCCTCGTCGAAGGGCTGGACACGCAGGCAAAAGTGGTCCAGGTTGCGCCCTTGCGCGCCGGGTGCCGCGCCACCGACGCGGCCGAGCTTGCCATCCACCGGCACCAGGTCGATCAGCGAGCGGCCGGCGCGCAGTTGCACCAGGCCGATCTCGTCCTGCCTGCGCTCGACCGTGCAGCCCAGCGTGTCGACATAGAAGCGCAGCATGGCGCCGAGGTCGACGACGCGCAACACGAGGTGGTCAATGCCTTGCAGGTTCAGCATGCGAACGTTTCTGACAGTGTTGCGAGCATGATGCCGCGCCGCCCCCATGCCGGAAGTGACGGCGGGTTTGTCCTGAGTAACGACCCAACTTGCTCGCGCTCAATAGGTGCATGCAAGCCCCGCAGGCCCTTACACCGTGTACCCCGCCATGAACTGGCTGACCCGCCTCGGCTTCGTCGCCCCGGCCGCGTCGGCGACGGGCGAGGAGGCCGCGCTGCTGGCCCGCCTCGCCGACGGCGACGCCGACGCGCTGGCGCTGGTCTACCGGCGCGAAAGCGGCACCGTCTATCGCTATGCACTTGCACTGGCCGGCGACGAGGCCACGGCGCTAGACGCGGTGCAAGAGGCTTTCGCGCAGTTGCTGCGCGGCCCTCAGTCCTACCAGGCCAGCCGCGGTTCGCTAGGCGCCTATCTTGCCGGCATGGCGCGACATCAACTGCTGAACCAATGGCGCGACGCACGACGCCATGTGCCGCTGGACGACTCGCTTGACGCAGAGGACCCAGCCGAGGCCACACCGGCCAGCGACGCCCGCCTGAACCTGGCCCAGCAGCACGATGGCCTGTGGGCGGCCATCCGTGCCTTGAGCTGGCCGCAGCGCGAGGCCATCGTGCTGGTGGACCTGCAGGAGCGCAGCTACGCTGACGCCGCCGCGATCGCCGGCGTCGGCGTGGACGTGCTGCGCACCCGCCTGCATCGCGCCCGCCAGCGCCTGGCCGACCTGCTCGCCGTGGGAGAACGACCATGAGCAAGATCGACGATGACACCCCCGCGTGGCTGCTGCCGGCGCGCGCGGAATTCGCGCGGCTGCAACCCGACGCCCACCAGGACGCCGCGCTGCTGAGTCGCCTGACCGACCAGCTGCACGCCCGCCACCGCTCCACCGAGATGGCGGAGACGGCTGCATCCCATGAGCCGCGCTGGCTGCGCCGTTTGGCCTGGGGAAGCAGCGCCCTCGGCGCCACGGCCGCCGTGCTGCTGAGCGCCATGCTGCTGCTGGACCCGCCCGGCACCCAAACGGCCCAGGCGGCGCCCGCCAGCAGTGGCTTCATCCCACTGGTGCCGGACGGCGAACTGCGCCAGGCCCTCGCAGCTGGGCACGGCGGCGCCGTCTGGCTGCAGCCCACTGAGCTGCCACGCGAACGCCTGGCGCTGCTGGGCCTGCCCTTCGATGCTGCGCGTGCCGACGAGACGGTGCACGCCGAGCTGATGCTGGACCCGGGCGGCCAGGTCCTGGCCGTGCGCATCCTGAACTGAGTTGTTGACGACGGAGAACGACATGAAGACACCCCTGACCGGACTGGCGCTGTGCGCCCTGGGCACAGCGCTGGCGGCCTCGGCCGCCACGCCGGAAGCCGACCGCGCGTCTGAGCGCGACTTCGAACGCGACATCACGCGCCACGTGCAGCTGGCCCTGTCCGATATGCCCGTGCGTATCGCGCTGGGCGACCAGGCCCTTGCCTTCGCCGGCCGCGAGCTGGAGAGCGAGCGCGTGGTGCGCGGCGCCCCCTACTGCGCAACGGCCGTGCACGAGAACGTGCAGGCGCTGGCCGACGGCAACCGCATCGTCCGCAAGCAGCAAAGCCAGTTGTGCCGCGACGGCGAGGGCCGCACGCGCCGCGAAGTGCAGCGCGAAGGCGGCCCCAAGCTCATCTACCTGAACGACCCGGTGGCCAAGACCAGTTGGGTCATTTATCCAGACGAGAAGCGTATGCAGCGGCTGCGTGGCACGGCGAACTGGGCCACGGGCGCTGATGCGGCTGCGCAGGCGGCTTGGCAGGCTTCCATGCAGGATTGGAGCGAGCGCATGAAGGAACAAGCCACGCGTTGGAAAGAATGGGGCGCTCGCGTAGCTGAACAGGCGCGCAGCGCGGACGCCGAGCGCCTGCGCGGACGCGCGCTGGCGGGGGAGCCAGGCATCGTCATCGAACGGGAAGTCGCCGCGCCGTCCGCGCCTGGCGCCAGCGCAGTGGAACGAAGGCGTGAGCTGCGCATCATCCGCGCCAGCGAGCTGCCGGCCCTACCCGCGCCGCCGGCGCCCATGACCGTCCCCACGCCGCCGCAGCCCCCCGTCCCGCTGCTGCAGGGCATCACGCTGCTACCGCGCGAGGGCGGCACGACAACGGCACTTCCGTCCCGGGAGATCGACGGCCTCAAGGTCACAGGGGAGCGCACCACCTGGACCATAGAAGCCGGCAAGATCGGCAACGAGAAGCCCATCGTCAGCTCGCGCGAGGTCTGGCGCAGCCCCGAGCTGATGCTGACGGTGCAGAGTCGCGACGCCGATCCGCGCCAGGGCGAACAGAACTACCGGCTGGAGAAGATCAAGCGCGGCGAGCCAGACCCGGCGCTGATGAGGCCGCCGGTCGACTACAGCGAAGGTCCGCGACGCAGCGCTCGACCTGCCGCGAGCGCGCCGACGCGCTCGTCCTGAGACTCACTCCACCGGCGTCGCTGGCACGGCGGGCTTGAGCATCGCCGCGAGGTTCTGTGCCATGCCGGTGATGCCCTGGTTGGACAGGCCGGCGTCCTGCATGACGGCGTCGACGATGGGCTTGGCGATTTGGTACTGCAGCGCCGAGTTCATGACCTGCTCGGGGAACGTGCCGGCCGCACCACCGCCTTCGCCCGTACCGCCACCCTGGCCGGGCATGCCGTTGACTTGAACGATGCGGATGGAGTCGATGTTCTCCATCGGCTTCACGGCCTCGGCCAGGATGGTCGGCAGTTGCTGCAGCAGTTGGGTGCGCACCTGCAGGTCGATCTGCGCGGCGGACAGCATGTTCAAGGCCTCGTTGATCGCCCGACGCCCCTCAGCCTCGGCGATGGCCGCCGCCTGCTTGGCCTTGGCCTCGATGGTCAGCGCCTCGGCGCGGTCGATCGCCGCATCCTTCTCGGCGGAGGCCGACACCTTCACCGCAATGGCGCTCTGCTCGGCGTCCTTGCTGGCCTCGATGAGCTGGATCGCCTTCTCGCGCTCCGCCACGGCCACCTGACGCGCCGTATTGACAGTCTCCTCGGCCTTGACTGCTTCCGCGCGGGCCAGGTTGGCGGCAGCGTCCGCCTCGGATTGCTCACGCGACTTGGTGGCGATGGCGATCTGAGTGTCCTGGCGGGCAATCTCGACCTGCTTGCGCTGCTCCGCACGTTTGAGCTCGGCCTGGCGCTCCTGCTCGATCTCGCGCGTCTGGATGACGAGGTTCTTCTCGATCTCGGCAGCCTTGATCTCGCGTTCGGCCTCGATCCGGCGCTGACCCACCTGGCGCTCGGCCTCGATCTTCACCGTCTCCGCTTCACGACCCCGCTCAGCCTGTTGCGCAGCGATCAGCGCGACCTGCTCGGCGCGCGCAGTCTCGATCTCGCGCTGCTGCGACAGCGAGGCGAACTCCTGGTCCTTCTCGATGGTCAGCTTCAGTCGTGAGGCCTCCAAGTTCTTGGTGCGGACCTGCACCTCGGTGTCCTGCTCGACATCGTTGCGCTGCTTGCGGCGCGCCTCAGTCTGCTCGGTCAAACGCGTCAGGCCCTCGGCGTCGAAAGCGTTGTTGGGGTTGAAGAACTGCTTGTCGGTCTGGTCCAGACTCGTCAGCGACACAGACTCTAGTTCCAGGCCGTTCTTCTCCAGGTCTTCGGCAACAGCGTTCTGCACCGCCTGCACGAAATCGCGACGCTTGTCCTGCAGTTCCTGGATGGTCATGGTCGCGGCGGTGGCGCGCAGGCTGTCGACGAACTTGTCTTCTACCAGCGCCTTCAGCTCGTTGGGGCTCATGGTGCGCGCGCCCAGCGTCTGGGCTGCCGTACTGACTGCTTCCTCCGTCTGCTTCACGCGCACGAAGAAGGCCGCCGTCACATCCACACGCATGCGGTCGCGGGTGATGAGGCTCTCGCGTTCGCGCCGCAACACCTCCAGCTTGAGCGTGTTCATGTTGACGAGCACGCGTTCGTGGAATACCGGCAGCACGATGGCGCCACCGTCCATGATGACCTTCTGCCCGCCCAGACCGGTGCGCACAAAGGCCGTTTCCTTGGTGCTGCGCTTGTACAGCCGTGCGAAGACGAAGCCGATGGTCAGCAGACCGACCAGGGCAACGCCGGCAATGCCGACGATCTCGATGATGTTTTCCATACTTTCTAGCTCCCTCTTTGTCAGATCAGATGGGGGTGCGGGTTGGCAATGCAGCGGTAGAACGCCCCTGCCTTGCGCACGATGAGGATCTGCGCGCCCTCTTCAAACACTTCGTCGTCCAGATCCGGCTCGACCATCAGGTAGTGCGTGCGGCCATGGGCGTCGCGCACCCGTGCCTGCGCGGCCAGCCCACGCCGCGCCGCGCCTGCGCTGACGATGCCCGCTCGCCCCACCAGCGACTGCTCGCTGACGGCACTGCTCTCGTCGCGCGGCACGATGTGCGCGACGAGACTGCCGATGCCGCGCACGGTGGCCAGGCCCGGAGGAACGGCCAGCAAACCGGCGACCCAGGCGGGCACGAAGCTGCCGAACAGGTTGAATGCCACCTTCTGCAGCGCGTAGCCGAACAGCGCATAGCCCAGCAGGAACAGCAGCAGTAGCACGAGCGCCGGCACTCGGCCGAGGTGCAGCCAGCCGAGCACGCGGTCCAGCCCCGTCTCGGCAGCATGCTCCGGCAGCCAGCTGTCGATGAGGTTGCTGGGGCTGAGCGCGATCAGCATGCCCAAGCCTTCCAGCAACGCAATGGCCACGATCAGCGCGACCGCGACGCCGAAGGGCAGCGTCTCCGGCGAGATGAAGAGATTCATCGACCCTCCCTGTTGTGATGGACGTGAGTGTCAGGCCTCCCCGGCCTTGATCCGCGCCATGCGCTCGGCGATCTTGTGGTCGCGCACCAGCTCGTCCAGCTCGTCCAGCTCGCGCAGCTGCGCTGCCTGCTGCAGGCTGCCTGCGCGCTGCGTCCCGTCCAGCCCCGTTTGACGCTGGTAAATCTTGTCGAAGGCATCCGTAACCTTGCCAAGACGCTGCTCCACGTTCACCTGTCCCAGCGGCTGGGCGGCCGACTCTGTGGCGGTACGGCTCTTGCGAAACTCGGCCAGCGCGTCCTGCATCTCGCGCTTCTTGGCCAGCAGCGCGGCCGTAAAACCCTGCAGCTCCTGCTCCTGGCGAGCCAGGTCGGCCAGCGTCGTCTCCAGAACGGGGATCTGCGCCTCGATGTCGATCTGGCGCGACACCGCGGCACGCGCCAAATCCTCGCGCTGCTGGGCCAGCGCCTGCGAGACCTGATCGCGCAGCTCCTCGTGGCTGCGGTTGAGCTTGGCATGCTGCTGCTGTGCCAGGTGGCGATTGGCGCTGACAGTGCCCAACTCGTGCCGAACGTCATCGATGACGGTCTCGGCTTCACGAATGGCCTGCTCCATGGCCGCCTGCGGATTGATGTCCTCGATCTTGTCCAGCAGCGCGTGCATGCTGCCGGCGATTACGCGGCCCACGCGGGTCTTCAGGGAATCGGCCATCTCAAGCTCCTTGGGTGATGTTCAGTGTCGAGGCGAGCTCGACGGTGGCGGAGAGGTGGCGCTTCACCACCTCGGGGTCGAAGGCATGTGCCGTGCCAGTCGTGGCCTGACGCAGCAGGGATTCGCCAAGCAGCGCAGCGCGGCGCACCAGCGCATCCTCCAGCTTGGCGGCGTCGGCGGCGCTGGCTGGCGCGGCACTGATGACAAGGGCCATCAGCGACGTGACCTGCTCAACGAGCTGGCCCAGCACCTCGGAATGCCTGCCCTCGGCACCCTCGATGCGCACCAGCGCCTCGCGCAGCCGGTGCGTCAGCTCGCGCGCCCAGGCATGGGCCGCCACATAGTCGAACGCGCCGTCATGCTGGCGCTTGAGCTGACCCAGCAGCACGCGCAGCTTGTCGCTGTTCGTCGTCGCACCTTCGACCTGCAGCTGCGCCAGCCACAGGTAGAGGTCGCTTGGGATGCGCGCAGACAGCGGCTCCATCGTGATGGTCTGTGTCGCCATGGGACACCTGCCTTCGTGAGTTCCAACGAACACGAATGTATTCGTTTGAATTCATTTGTCAACAAATGACCTTAGAGCTTGCCGAGCGCCTCGTTCCGCAACCCCACGAGCAGGGCCTGGCCGTCCGGCTTCACTCGGAATTCTCCGAACCGTGCCGCCGACCAGCGTCGTGCCTCCCCCTCCTGGAAGAACCAGGCATCGGTCACGACGGTCCAGCGACCGCCCTTGGGCGTGAGCTCGATGAGCAGCTCGCCGGGCGCCAATGGCGAGCCGTCATGCAGCCTCAGCAGGCGCGCGATGCGACGCTCGTCCAGGCTGGCGACGACATGAGGGCGTCGTACGGCCAGCAGCCCGCCCGCCTGCGCAGGCACCTCGCCGGGCAGCGCGAAGTTCAGCCGCATGAAATCCCCTTGCATCAGCGAGCGCGGGTCCACTGGCGCCAAGGGCACAAAGATCGGCTGGCCATCGGCAATCAGTGCCTCCTTCTGCGCGATACCTGCATTGACCACCGCCAGCACCGCGACCAAACTGGCCGCGGCGCCGATGCGTGCATGTCCACGACCCACGCCGCCGCCGGCCTTAGAAGGTACCGTCAAGCCGCCGCGCGGCCACAAAGGCCAGGCCAGCAGCCCCAGCAGCACTCCCGCCGCCGCCAGCATCGCCGCCTTGGTGACCAGGGGCCAGCTCAGCTGGTAGTAGAAGCTGCCGACGATCCAGGTGGCAGCCAGCACGGCGGCAGTAGCCAGGCGCCACCGCGCCCGCGCCGCGCTGCCCGCCAGGGCCAGCAATGCCGCGCCCAGCGCCGGCATGAAGATGGCAAGCCCGGCCAACACAAGCGCCACACCGCCATAGGCTGGCCGGCGCAGCGACGGCCAGGCCAGACCCAGCCAGCCAGCGCCGAGCAGCGTCAGCCCCGACGACACGAAGCCGGGCCAGTCCGCCCGGGGATGCTCACCGGCGAAGCCAGCCTGCCGGCCGCCGAGCAACTGCTCCAGGTTGCACAACAAGGCCAGGCCCAGCAGGCACATGACCAACCAGCCGGTCGCCATCGCCACCAACCCCGAGCCCAGGCCGGCGCGCCGCTCCCGAAACGCGGCCAGCAGCCAGGCGCCGACACAAACGTGCCAGCCCAGCCAATAGGCCGCCGTGTCTCCGGGCGTGTGGGAGCTGGGTACCCACGACCAGAACACCATCGCCGTAAACAGGGCGGCCACGGCCCCCAGGCAGGCCTTGAGCCAGTGCTCGCGCACGGCCAATGCCGCACCCCATGCCATCAGCGCCAGCACTGCGGGCGCCGCGGGCTCCTGTAAGTCCCGGAACAGCCCGAAGCCCAGGCTGGCGCCCCCCGCCAGCAGCAAGGGCACGGCCAGTTGCTCCGCAAAGAGCGGCAGGTTCGCGCGCAGCATCGCCACGGCGCCCAGCAGCAGCATGACGCCGGCCAGGTAGGCGCCTCCGTGCTGGAACAAAGGGCCGAACATCAGCGCCACGGCCGCCAACAAGGGAACAGCCGCCAGCCAGGCCCCGGCCGCCGTGAGCAGGACCACGGGCCAGGGTCGGACCTCTGTGGCAGCCATGGGGGGCCTGGCACCGGCAGGAAGCAACCCGCGGGTCTGCGCCTCATGCCAAAGGACTTCGATCGAGGCCGGCTTCATAGATCGTCACCCTCGCGCGATCCGGGCCTGCGGGCCAGACGGAGCACGCCGCCCACTGTGGCCGCCAGCAGCCCCGCGGCGGCCAGTCCCAGCAGCAGGAAGCGCCCGAAGGGTGCGCCACCGGAAGGCCCGTTGAACAACAGGCGGGCCAACCCGCCCACCAGCACGACATTCAGGCCCAGCGCCACCGCACTGAGGTTGAAGAGGTCAAAGCCATCGGGCCGGGCGAGAGCCCACGCAGCGGCCCCGAGCGCAAGCAGAGCCAGCAGAGCCTGCACGGTCGGCTCCCTGCCGAACAACGCCGCCAGCGCCGTCGCCGTGACCAGCCCCGCCGCCAGGCAGGCCGCGGTGCGCCGCGCCCACACGCCGCAGCCTGCGCGCCGCCCCCAGTCGCCGTGCAGGGCCAGCGCCACCCCCAGTGCCGCGAGCCAGCCGAGCAGATGGACCACGACGTCGTCGGCCTCGGCACGCCAGCGGTGCCCGGCGTGTGCCGCCACCCACAGCGCGATGGCCGTCATGACCACCAGGCTCCACCCCGCCCACAACACGTCCGAACGCAGGCCCAGGACCAATGGCAGGGCCAGCCCGGCCCACAGCGCAAAGAGCTGCCAGGTGTCCGCACCGGTCTGGTAAGTCTGGCCGAAGAAGGCCAGCAGCCCGCCGATGGCCAGAAGGCTCCACAGCCCCAGCGGCAGGCACAGGCTGGGGCGCACGATGACGCCCAGGACGCCCAGCCCGAGGGCTGCCTGCAACAGGCCGAACTGCGTCGCGCGCGCCAGCCCGGACCAGTTTGCCGCGATCGCGAAGATCAGGCCCAGACCACAAAGCAGACAGGCCAGCCCCGCCAGCAGCAGCGGCAGACGCATCTGCAGCAGCGCTGGCTCGCGGTCCAGCCGCCCCAGGGCCAGCAGCTCAAGCCGCTGAGCGTCGCTCAAGCCATAGGCACGGACGCCGTCCGCCACCACGCCACGCCAATCCATGCTCGCTCCCTGAGGCCGGGCAAAGCTCCGGCCCGGGGCGCATGCTACTCAAGCAGCGTCCAGCATCTGGCTGAAAAACTTCTCACCGCTGACCCGCGGCCGGTAGGCCGACACGGCCTTGGCGATGGCCGCGATGTGGTCGGGCGTGGTCCCGCAACAGCCACCAGCAATATTCAGAAAGCCGGCCTGGGCAAACTCGCCCACCAGGCGGGCCGTGACATCCGGCGTCTCGTCGAAGCCGGTGTCGCTCATGGGGTTGGGCAGACCGGCGTTGGGGTAGCAGCTGACCGCCACCTCGCCCGCCACCTTGGACAGCTCCTCGATGTAGGGCCGCATCAGTGTCGCGCCCAATGCGCAGTTCAGCCCGATGGCGATGGGGCGGGCATGGCGCACCGAGTGCCAGAAGGCGGTCACCGTTTGGCCCGACAGGATGCGGCCGGAGGCGTCGGTCACCGTGCCCGAAATGATGACGGGCAGGCGCTCGCCAGTGTCTTCCATCAGCTCGTCCAGCGCAAAGATGGCTGCCTTGGCGTTCAGCGTGTCGAAGATGGTCTCGACCAGGAAGACGTCGGCACCGCCATCGAGCAAGCCCTTGGCTTGCTCGTAGTAGGCGGCTCGCAGCGTGTCGAAGTCGATGTTGCGCGCGCCTGGGTCGTTCACGTCAGGGCTGATGGACGCGGTGCGCGGCGTGGGCCCCAGCGCGCCAGCGACATAGCGCGGCTTGGCCGGCGTCGAATACTTGTCGCAGGCGGCGCGGGCGATTTGCGCGGCGACGAGGTTCATCTCGTAGGCCAGCTCGGGCAGGTCGTAATCCTCCTGAGCGACGGAGGTAGCGCCAAAGGTATTGGTCTCGACGAGGTCGGCGCCGGCCGCGAGATATTGTTCGTGGATCTCGCGGATGACGTCGGGCCGCGTGAACAGCAACAGTTCGTTGTTGCCCTTCAGGTCCTTGCCATGGTCCTTGAAGCGTTCACCGCGGTAGTCGGCCTCCCCCAGCTTGTAGCGCTGGATCATGGTGCCCATGGCGCCGTCGAGCACGGCGATGCGTTGCTGCAGCAGGGCAGGCAGTTCCTTGGCGCGGGTGTAGGCGATGGGCTTCATGGTGCCGGCATTTTCGCAGCCTTGGCAATGGACTTGCCCGGCGAGGCACATGACGGGCGCCGCCGAGGTCCGGCGCCCAGCCATACATGCGCAGGCCGTGGGCATGGCGCCTCCCGCGTCACCCCTCCCTGTCGAAGAACTCCGCCACCTCGGCCAGCACTTCGCCCGGCGCCTCCTCGGCGATGTAGTGCCCGCTGTCCACCGCGCGGCCACTCACGTCGTCGGCAGCCGTTCTCCAGAGTTTCAGCGGCTCGAAACAGCGCCCGACGACGCCTTCGGAGCCCCACAGCACACGAAGCGGCTGGGTGACGCGCCGCCCCGCGTCGCGGTCCGCACGGTCGTGCTCCAAGTCGATGCCGGCACCGGCGCGATAGTCGGCGCAGATGGCTGCGGCGCTGCCCGGACTGGCGATGCAGCGCTGGTACTCAGCCCAGGCCCGGGGGTCGAAGAGTCCTGCGCCGCGCCGGCCCATGCCATCGTGCAGATAGGCAATGGGGTCGGCCTCGATGAGGCGCTCTGGCAGCGGCGACGGCTGGATCAGGAAGAACCAGTGCCAATAGGCGCGCGCGAAGGCCTCGGTCGTGCCCTCGTACATGGCCAGCGTGGGCGCGATGTCCAGCAGCATGAGCCGTGTGACGGCCTGCGGATGATCCAGCGCCAGCCGGTGTGCGACGCGCGCGCCGCGGTCGTGCGCCAATACGGCGAAACGCTCATGGCCCAGCGAGCGCATCAGCGCGACGGCGTCCAGCGCCATCTCCCGCTTGGCGTAGGCGGCGCTGCCCTCGCCGGCAGGCGGCCGGTCGCTGTCGCCATAGCCGCGCAAGTCCATCAGCACCACACGGCGCGCAGCGGCCAGCGAGGGCGCCACTCGGTGCCACATGGCCATGGTCTGCGGGTGGCCGTGAAGCAGCAGCAGTGGCGTCCGAGCAGCATCCGCCGGGCCGCCCTGGCGGGCGAACAACGTGACGCCATCGCGCCGCACGCTAAGCGGTTGAAAGCCGGTCCACATGCGCTGAATTGTGATGCGCCGGCGCGACCAAGCCCGACCAAGCCCATGAGCTTTTGTTATGCCTCATGATCTCGTCCTCGCTTGCTGCTCCTGCCGGTGCTCCGAACAATGCCCGATCGTCCCCTTCCCTTGCCTGCCGCCATGAAGTTTGCCGCGCCGCTGCTGTTCGCCACCCTCGCCCTGCTCGGCCCTGCCGCCGCCCAGGCGCAGAGCAAGCCGCTGATCTACTGCGCTGACGCCAGCCCCGAGGGCTTCGACCCCGGCATGTGGGATAGCGCCAGCACCAACGCCGTCAGCAACCAGCTGTTCAACGGCCTGCTGGGCTTCAATCGGCCCTCGACGGAGCTGGCGCCCAAGCTGGCCACGAGCTGGGACATCTCCCCCGACGCCAAGAGCTTCACCTTCAAGCTTCGCCAGGGCGTGAAATTCCACAGCACAGCCTGGTTCAAGCCAACGCGGGACTTCAACGCCGATGACGTGCTGTTCACCTTCAACCGCTTCATCGACCCCAGCCAGCCGTTCAACAAGGCCTTCCCGGTCAACTTCGTCTATCCGCAGAACCTTGGCCTGGCCAAGCTGGTCGCTGGCATAGACAAGATCGACGAGCACACCGTCCGCTTCCGGCTCCACCAGCCCAACGTGACGTTCATCGCGAACTTTGCCTTCGCATGGGCCAGCATCCAATCCGCCGAGTACGCTGCCCAGTTGCTTAAGGAGGGCAAGGCCTCTCAGATCAACGTGCAACCAGTCGGTACTGGCCCCTACCGCTTCAGAAGCTACGCCAAGGACGACGTGCTGCGCATGGAAGCCAACCCCGACTACTGGGGTGGCAAGCAGCGCACGGGGATGCTGATCTTCAGCATCAGCCGCGAGCCGAATGTGCGGGTGCAGAAGATCGCCGCCGGCGAGTGCCATGTGACCTCGCCGCTGCGCGACGTGGACGTGACCTCGCTGGCCCGCAACGACAAGATCAGTATCGAGAAGATCCAGGCGCTCAACATCTCCTACCTGAGCTTCAATCTGAAGAAAGCCCCCACCGACAAGCGGGAGGTGCGCGAAGCGCTGGACATCGCCATCGACCGCAACGCCATCTTCAAGGCGTTGTTCGCGCGCGGCGATGCGATGCAGGCCGTGAGCGCCTTCCCGCCGGCCGTCCCGGGCTACAACAAGAAGCTGAAGAACGAGTTCGACCCGGTCAAGGCCAAGGCGTTGCTGGCCAAGGCCGGCTACCCGAAGGGCTTCGAGATCGACCTCTGGGCTCTGCCAGTGCAGCGCCCTACCAACCCCAACGGCCAGCTGATGGCCCAGCTCATCCAGCAGGACTGGGCCAAGATCGGCGTCAAGGCCAACATCAAGACCTACGAGTGGGGCGAGTACCTCAAGCGGGCCAACAATGGCGAGCACAGCGTCTACATGAGCGGCTGGAGCGGCGAGACCGGTGACGCCGACGAGTTCCTGACGCCCAATCTGAGCTGCGCCGCCAACAAGAACGGCATCAAGTTCTGCAACACCCAGTTCGAGAAGCTCATCGACGAGGCTCGCGCCACTCCTGACGTGGCCAAGCGCAACGCCCTCTACGAGAAGGCACAGGAGATCTTCAAGCACGAGCGCCCCTGGATCACGATGGCGCACTCCACCGTCTACATCCCCATCCGCAAGGATGTGGTGGGCTTCAAGATGGCGCCGAATGGTTCCGTCGATTTCGAGGGTGTCTACCGGAAATGAGACTGCGGCATATCGAGGTCTTCCACGCCATCATGCAGGCCGGCACCATCAGCGGCGCCGCCCAACTGCTGCACATCTCGCAGCCGGCCGTGACCAAGGTGCTGCAGCACTGCGAACTGCAGCTTGGCATGGCGCTGTTCGACCGCGTGCGCGGCAAGCTCTACCCGACGCCCGAGGCCCAGCGCCTCTTCGTCGAGATCGACAAGCTCAACCGCGACCTCGTCGGCATCCGACGGCTGGCGGCCAACCTGAAGAGCGGCGAGAGCGAACAGGTGCGCCTGGTCACCACACCGGCCCTGGCGATGGCTATCGTGCCGGCCGCGATGACACCGTGGTGCAAAGCCTATCCAAACGCCAACTGCTCGCTGGCCACACACCACACCCGCGAGATCGTGTCGGCCCTGCTGCTGGGCGAGGCCGACCTGGCGCTGTCGCTGCAGGATCCGCGCCACCCCGGCATCAAGGCCGAGTCCATCGCGAGCGGCACCATGGTGGCGCTGTGCCCGCTGAGCAGCCCCGAAGCCAAGGGTGAGGGCCCGCTGGGTCTGGCCGACATCCGCACCGAGATCGTTGGCCTGCAAAGCGACGACCCACTGGCCGGGCTGCTCCACCACGCCGGTGAAGCGCTGGGCCAGCCGCTGGCCAGCCGCATCAGCGTGCAGACCTACCAACTGGCGCGCGCCCTGGTCGAGGCCGGCGTCGGCATGACCATGGTGGACCCCTTCACCGCCGCGAGCGCCGACCCCACACGGGTCCGCGTACGCTCCCTATCGCCGGCCGTGCCCGTACAGCTCTACCTGCTCAGCGCTGCCAGCGCACCGCTCGGCCAGGCCGCTCGCCGCCTCGTCAAATTCATCACCGCCGCCGCCCACGAGCACCTGGCCCGCTTGCCGTGACCCCTGCCCTGAACAGCCTGCACATCGAAGACATCGACGGCCACCCGGACTTCCGACGCCTGGCCACGCTGCGGCATGGCATCGCCGTGGATCTGCGCTACGCGACCGCCGACAACTTCGTCGGCCACGCCGTCTACGACGGCATCGCCTGCGACTGGCTGCGCCGCGAGGCCGCCGACGCCCTGGAGCACGCTGCCGCCTGGCTGCACGAGCGCCGTCCCGGCTACCGCCTGCTGGTGCTGGACGCGCTGCGCCCGCAGCGCGTCCAGCAGCGCCTGTGGGACGAACTGCAGGGCACGCCGCTGACGATGTATCTCGCCCCCCCGGAGCGCGGCTCCATCCACAGCTTCGGCATGGCCGTGGATTTGACCCTCCTCGACCCGGCGGGCCGCGAGGTCGACATGGGCAGCGGCTTCGACGAGATGACGCTGTCCTCCCACCCCGACCACGAGGTCGAGCACCTGGCGCTGGGCACACTCAGGCCCGAACACCTGATCGAGCGCGGCTGGCTGCGTGCGGCAATGCGCGAAGCGGGTTTCCACGGCATCACCACCGAGTGGTGGCATTTCGATTTTGGCGACCGCGTGGCGGTCAGGCGCGATCTGCCGCGGGTGCTCTGAGCCTGCCGGCCAGGCGCCCATCGCATCGCAGGATGCGCTCGCCACAGCGGCGAGCGGAAATGGGGCCTGTCCGGCTCCCTTCGTTCCTGCGACGACCTACTCGCTCACCCCCTCACCGAGGTGTTGCTGCGCCAGAGCCGCCGCCCACTGCGCCACCCTGGCCCGCAGCTCCGCCGGCGCAACGACCTCGGCTTCGGGCGCCAGCGACAGCACCAGCCGCGCCGCCTGGTCCACGCTCTCGATGGGCAGCTGCACCCGTACCCAGCACTTTGGCCCTAACGGCTTCTCGGCCACCGCCGCAGCGACGGCCTGGGCCGCATAGCGGCCGCGCTCGGCAAGGCGGCGGCACCCCTCGGCCGTCACGCGCAACACCGCCCGCCCCGGCCGCAGATCGCGCTCGAAGCGCTGCAGCGAAGCCTGCCACCAGGCTGCAAGATCAAAGTCCCCAGGGCGTTCGAAGGTCTCCTCGGCCACCGCCAGCGCCAGCACGTTGGCCACTTTCAGCGTCATCGTGCGCGCGCCGCAGCGCATGACGGCATACCAGCTGCCGCCCTTGAGGACGAGGCCCAGCGGTTCGCCCCGCCAGTGGCTCTCGCCCTTCCAGCTCAGGTAGTCCAGCTCGATGCGACGGCACTCCAGCACCGCCTGCGCGAGCGCTGGCAGGTGCTGGACCGGCTCGCCGCCCTGGTACCAATCCAGCGGGTCCACATGCAGCCGAGCCTGCAGCCGACCGGCCAGCGCCGCCGTGTCACCCGGCATGGCCGACTGCAGCTTGAGCCGCAGCCGCTGGGAGGCTCCGCCCAGACCCAGCTCGCAAGCTGCTCCTGGCAGGCCCAGCAGCGGCAGCGCCTGCGCCTCGTCGCCCAGCAGGCCGTTGAGCCGCGTTGCAAAACCCTCGCGCAGCCTGAAGCCACCATCGCGGCCGCGCTCGGCATAGACGGGTACGCCGGCCGCAGAGAGTTCGTCGATGTCACGCAGGATGGTGCGCACCGACACCTCAAACTCGCGCGCCAGCGCCGGCGCCGTGATCTGTGGACGCAGCTGCAACAGGATCAGGATGGAAAGCAGCCGGCTGGCGCGCATGCGTTCAATGCCGGCCCGCCGCCGATCGCCACTTGAAGAATGCCTGCAGTCGCTGCACGGGCGGACAGGTCGCCAGCAGCTGCAGTGGCGCATTGAGCAACAGCGGCAGTAATCCGCAGCGCGCCTCGAAGGCTGCCTCTATCAGCGCCACCGCACGATCCAGATGGCCCAGCACCCCCAGCGCCGGTGCGAACAGCACGTTGCTGGCCGCACCGGCCTGTTCGCCGTTCAGCGCTGCATCGATCAGCGCCTGCGCCTGCGCGTGTTCGCCGCAGCGAGCGAGCACGTAGGGCTGCGTCGCACGCACATAGGACGGCGCGTCGGACCGCGCGAGCAACTGCAGCGACGGCGCAACCAGCTCCGGACCGGGCCAGCGGCTGGCTCGCAGCAGCAGGCGCTGGCCGATCGCGATGGCGCTGTCGGGATGATCCAGCTCGGCCTGCTCGGCCTCCTGCAGCGCAGCCTCGGTCTGACCGGCATAGCCAAGAGCACGCGACAGCATCACACGCGGGTAGACGGCAAACGGGCGCTGCGCCACCGCGCGGCGCAGCACCTGTACCGCCTCGCCGCTGCGACCCGTAGCCAGAAGGTGCCAACCGAACAGCGGCAGCAGCTCGGCGTCGTCGGGCTGCTCGCGGTAGGCCGCGCTGAACAGCTGCTCGGCGTCGTCAAAGCGCCAGTCCATGTCTGCCAACCAGGCGCGTGCGACGCGCAGGCTGATGGCGCTCGCATCGTGGCGCTCCGCGGCGTCCAGTTCAGCCTGGGCCTCTGCCACGGTCACGCCCAGCTCCATGGCCATCCCCCAGCCGACCGCAGCACCAATTGTGGCGGCCAGCGACACGCGGGCCGGTGCATAGTCGGGGTACTCGGCCGCGATGGCGCGCAGCACGGTCAGCGCTCGGCCCATCGCGCGCGGCGTGCCGTGCTGGGACAGCTCCCAAGCGTGCAGATAAGCCTCGACGACGTCCGGCGGCGCCTTCACGACGGCCAACATGCGGCTGTGCACAGCGGGCTCGGGCTGCACAAGCCGGTAGCCGAAGCCATAGACCGCCTCGATCCTGACGTCGGGCAGCGCGCGGCGCAGCTGGCTGATACAGCGCGCCAAGCTGTCATCCGACACCGCCGAGCCGCGCCAAGCATGCTGGACCATATCGGCTTTGCTCACCGCCAGCGGCTGGGCACGGATCATCAGGGCCAGCACCGCGCTTTCCTTCGGCGGCAAAAACAGTGGCGCGTCCTGCCAGGTGGGCAGGCCGTCCGGCGTCAGGTCCAGGGCCATGGCGCGTCGTCGTCCGAGTCGCAAACCGCGCCCGCGACGGCGGGCGCCTGACCTGCACTCTAGTCCAGCAGCGCGCCCACCCGCCCGCCTCACGGCGGGTTTTTCGGGGCGGTCAGGCCGCGGTCAGCGTCGGGTCGACGCGAAACACCGACACCGCCTCGGTCAGCAGCCTGGCCTGCTGGCTCAGGCTGTCCGCGGCCGCCGCGCTTTCCTCGACGAGTGCAGCGTTCTGCTGCGTGACCTGGTCGAGCTGCATGATGGCATCGCCGACCTGCCCGATACCCTGGGACTGCTCGTTGCTGGCCGCGCCGATCTCACTCATCAGGTCACTGACGCGGCGCACCTGGGACAGGATCTCGGCCATGGTGCGGCCCGCGGCGTCCACCAGGCCGGCACCCTGCTCGACGGTCGCGACGCTCTGGCCGATCAGCACCTTGATCTCCCTGGCCGCATCTGCCGAGCGGCTGGCCAGCGCACGCACCTCCGAGGCCACGACCGCGAAGCCGCGCCCCTGCTCACCCGCACGGGCCGCCTCGACAGCGGCGTTCAACGCCAGGATGTTGGTCTGGAAGGCGATGCCGTCGATGACACCAATGATGTCGGCGATCTTCTTCGAGCTGTCGGACACGCGGCCCATCATCTCGACGACTTGGCCGACAACCTCGCCCCCCTGCGACGCCACGGTCGAGGCGGTGGCCGACAGTTGCGTGGCCTGGCGCGCCGTGTCGGCGTTCTGCTGCACGGTGACGGTCAATTGCTCCATGGACGCGGCGGTCTGCTGCAGGTTGGAAGCCTGCTCCTCGGTACGCTGCGAGAGGTCGGCATTGCCGGTGGCGATCTGCGTGGAGCCCGTGCCGATGGAGTCGGAGCTGGCGCGCACGCGCTCGATCAGCCGCGTCAGGCTGCCGGTCATATCCTGCAGCGCCTGCATGAGTTGGCCGGTCTCGTCGCGACTGCTGACGATGACGCGGCGCGTCAGGTCGCCGGAGGCTACGCTGCGGGCGACCTCGACGGCCTCCTGCAGCGAGCGTGAGATCAGGCGGGCCACTCCCAGGGCCAGCACCAGGCCCAGCGCGACGCACGCGACGACCGTCGCGATGACCCAGCCGCGCGCACTGGCGTAAAGCGTGTCACCCAGGCGGTTGGCCTCGTCGGCGCCAGCCTCGTTGACCTTGACGATCTCCTGGATGCGCTCCTCCATGACCCTGAAGTTCTCGCGCGCCGCACCGCGCAGCAGCGCCAGCGCCTCGGCGGTCTTGCGCTCGCTGGAGAGCGCAAGCACGCTGGCGTGCTCGCTCATGTAGGCAGTGAACCGTGCGCTGAACTCTTCATAGGCCTTCTTCTCCTCGGGCTCGGACAGCGTGGCCTCGTAGGCCTTGCGGTCCGCAGCGAGCTTGGCGATCAGGCTGGCCAAGGACTCTTCGTATGCCTTCTTGGACCGCTCATCCTCGGCCAGCACATGCTGCAGCGCTTCGGAGCGGATGCGGGCAAGGTCGTAGCGGATGTCGCCGGCGGACTTGACCGCCGGCAGCCAGTTCGTTGCCAGGTCGGTGGCGGTCTGGTTCACGCGCGCCAGCTCAATGACCGAGAACACGCCGAGCCCGGCGGTCAGCAGCAGCACGGCGACGAACGACACCACCAGCTTGGCGGCGATCTTCAGGTCATAAAACCACTTCATTGGACGGGTCCTGGGGTTGTGTTGGGCGTCGTCTTGCCCGCATCGGCCACGGCGACGGCAATGCAAAACATCGTAGAAACCCTGATGCCCCAAGATCCTGATGAAAAACCGATGACGGCCCGTCCCCGGCCACTGGCGCGTGACTTTGTGCCGGCGCGCCGGCGTCAGCCGATGTACTCGAAGCGCGGCTGCAGCCGGCCCGCCACCTCCAGCATGCCGGTGAACATCTCGAAAGGCCTGACCCAGCAGCCGCTGTCGTTGTAGAGCGGCCGATAGACGACGAGCGCCTCCAGCGTCTCGCTGTGGCGGGCGACGGCGAGCACTTCATACTCGCCGCCCTTGTAGTGGCGGTAGCGGCCTGGCCTGAGGGTCGGCAGCGTGGGCAGGTTGTCGTTCATGCATGGATTGGAATACACCAGCCGCGCATGCTGCGCGGTGCCCTGGGGAGAATGGGCCCTTCACCCGCAGGACAGCTCATGACGACCTCCCGCCGCCACCTTCTGCAACTCGGAACCACCGCTGGCCTGCTTGCTGCGGCCCGCCCGGCCCCGGCCGCCACGGGTGGCGCGCTGCTGGCGCCACGTCTGCGCCCGGGCGACACGCTGGGCCTGGTCAGCCCCGCCAATGCGACCTTCGAACGCGAGCCGCTGAAGATCGCCACCGAGTCGCTGCAGGCGCTGGGATTCAAGGTCAAGCACGGTCCCAATGTCGCCGCCCGGCGCGGGCCGTTCGCCGGCACGGACGCCCAGCGCGCCGCCGACGTGAACGCCATGTTCGCCGACGACTCGGTGGCCGGCATCATCGCGATGACCGGCGGCTCGGGCTGCAACCGCATCGTCGACAAGCTCGACTACGAGCTGATCCGCCGCAAGCCGAAGTTCTTCGGCGGCTTCAGCGACCTGACCAGCCTGGTCAATGCCATCCATCGACAGACCGGCCTGGTCGCGTTTCACAGCCCGGTGGCGGTGTCAGAGTGGAACGACTACTCGGTGCAGAGCTTCAAGGCCATTGTCATGAACGCCGAGGCAGCACTGCTGCGCAACCCGGCGGTGAAGCCATCGGATGACCTCGTCATCCGGGAGGAACGCATCTCGACGCTACGCGGCGGCAAGGCCCAGGGCCGCCTGGTCGGCGGCAACCTGACCGTGCTGGCCTCGCTGGCCGGCACCCCCTACTTCCCCGACTGCCGCGGCGCCCTCCTCTTCCTCGAGGACATCAACGAGTACATCTACCGCATCGACCGCTGTCTCTCCACCCTGCGCCTGACCGGCGCGCTGGGCCAGTTGGCCGGCGTCGTGCTTGGCCGCTTCACCAAGTGCGAGCCCGGCGAAGGCTACGGCGCACTGACCCTGGACGAGGTCTTTGACGACTACTTCCTGCCGCTGGGCGTGCCCGTCTACCGTGGCGCGGCCATCGGCCACATCAAGCGCAAGCTGACGGTGCCGGTGGGGGCAATGGCGGAGATGGATGCGGATGCCGGGACGATCAGGCTGCTGGCGCCGGCGGTCGCCTAGGGCGGCCCTGGCGTGATCCGGATCGCGAGCCGCCATAGCACTGCTTGAGGCTGACGGAGCTCTGCCCCAAGCCATCGAGCCGTCAGCAGCCGTGGACCGATGTGCAGGTTTCATCCGGCATCAGGGGCTCGATGCGCCCAGCCAAAAGCCAAAAGGTCTGCTCGTCGATGTGCAGCGAGTCCGCTGAGTCGAGACCGTTCCTGCGCTTGACCCGTTCCCAGGCGAGCTGGGGCGAGCATTTGAAGGTGTACAGCCGGTGCGCAGCCCCTGCCTGGCGCACCTGCTCTCTCGCCCGGTCCCGCTCGCCGCGTGTCCAGAAGCCGAAGTCAAGCACGACATCGCTTCCCGCATCGACGATGCGGGATGTGTACATCCAAAGCATCGCGTGGATCGGCTCTCGCGCAGACTCGATCTGGGCGGTCGTGGGCTGCGAACCGAAGAGGCGAACCACCCACTCGTCATGACTGAGGAGCACGCATCGACGCTCGGCGGCAAGCTGCCTCGCGAAGTGTGTCTTGCCGCACCCGGGAAGTCCGTGTAGCAAGTGAACGGTGGCGGTCATTCGATGGTGAGCGTCGTGGGGCGACGCTCACGATTCTGGCCCAGCATCCGTGCTGCCCCAGGGCCGCCCCAGGTCGCGGGCGCTAACGCTGCTCCGCCACCCAGTTCACCAGAGCATCAAGCACCGGCCGGCCCTTGCGCGCGGCCTCCGGATGGTTGATCAGTGCGACGAAGACCCAGGGCTTGCCGCTAGCGTCCGGCACGAAACCTGCCAGGCCCACGGCATCACGCAGCGTACCCGTCTTGAGCCGCGCTCGGGCCGTGGCCGGGCCGTCCTTGAGTCGGCGCGACAGCGTGCCGTCCACACCCGCGATGGGCAGCGTGGCCAGCAGCTCTGGCGCCTGCGCGCCCTGCTGGCCCGCGCGCAACACGCCGGCCAGCAGGGCCGGGCTGACGCGCTCGCTGCGCGACAGGCCCGAGCCGTTGTCCAGCACCAGGGGCGAGGCGTCGACGGCGTGCGCCGCCAGCCATTGCCGCACGACGCGCTCGGACGCCGCCCGTGTGTCCTCACCGGATTGGGCGACCTGGGCGCCCAGCTGCAGGTAGACCAGGCGGGTCAGAGCGTTGTCGCTGCGCTTCATGACGCCGCGCAGCACCTCGGCCAGTGGCCGGCCACGATGTGTGGCCAGCACGACGGCGCCGACCGGCGCGACGCCTTCCGCGTCGGTCGGGCCCAGAGTGCCGCCCAACTCGGTCCAGAACTGCCGCACCATGTGCGTGGCCAGCCATTGCCGGTCAACGATCTGCAACGGCGCGCGCTGGCGGCATCCCGCGGGAAAGGCACCCTGCAGCTTCAGCGCCAGGCCTTGCGCGACGGGCTGCACGACGGCGGACTTCCAGTCCTCATCCCAGTCCTTGCAGGCGCGCGCGGACAGCGTCATCGCGCCCGCATCCACGGCCAGTCCCGGCAAGGCCGGCAGCGTGCGCGCGGCGACGCCGGTGGCGGTGGCCTGCAGCTCGAAGTCCAGCAGGCTGCCGTTCAGGTGCAGCGCATCGGGGATGACGTTGTAGTCGAACTCCGGTGCCTCGTCGAAAGGCGGCAGGCCGACGTCCAGGCGCGCGGGGCTAAAAAGGCTGCGGTCCACGAGCAGGCCGCCACGAATCTCGCGCACGCCGCTCTCGCGCAGTTGGCGCAGCAACCACCACAGCGCCGGCCAGTCCAGGTCGGGGTCGGCGCCACCGCGAAGGATCAGCTGCCCCTCGATGATGCCGTCGACGGGCGCCGCAGCCGCCAGCAGCTCCGTGCGGCCGCGATGGTTGATGCCCAGCTTGTCCAGCGCGACCGTGGCCGTCACCAGCTTCATCGTCGAGGCCGGCGCCATCGCGTCGTCCGCGCGCTGGCGCAGCACCGGGCGCGAGCCATCCAGCGGCTGCAGCACGAAGCCCAGGCTGTCGGCCGGCAGGCCGGCCTTGTCCAGCGCAGCCCGCACGGGGTCGGGCATGGGGGCCGGCACGCTGGCGCAGCCCGCCAGCACGAAGGCCACGGAGAACAGCCAGGCACGCATCAGCAGGCTCCCAGGCGATGGGCGACGAGGCGGGCCAGCGCCACGTCCTCCAGGCCGATGCCGACGCTCTTGTAGACGATGATGTCCTGCGCGGCGCGCGGGCGCGCGTTCACGAGCAGTTCTCCCAGCTCGACAAGGCGCCCGGGCGCGATGACGCCCGGCGCAGCCTGCACGATGTCGCCGGCCTCATGCAGCGCAGCCTCCTGCCACTCGACGGCGACGAGGGCTGCGCGGCCCAGCAGCGTGTCGTCCAGTTCGCGCGCCTTCGCGGTGCTTGAGCCGACGGCTGCAACGAAGGCGCCGGGCCTGACGAGGGCGCCATCGAACAACGGCACTGGCGAGCGCGTGGCCGTCGCAATGACGTCGGCCTGTGACGCCGCCGTGGCCGCATCCACCGCCTGCACCGGCAGACCCAGTGAAGCCTGCAGCTCGGCTGCAAAGGCCTCGGAACCCGAGCGCGCGCAGACCAGCACGCGCTCGAAGCGGCGCACGCGGGCGAGCGCTTGTGCATGGGCCCGGCCTTGGATGCCCGCGCCAAAGACGGCCAGCGTCCGCGCATCCGGCAGCGCCAGCAGGTCGGCCGCCACGGCGGTTGCCGCAGCCGTGCGCAACCGGGTGAACTCGTTGGCCTCCAGCGTAGCGATGGCCTCGCCGGTATTGGCCGAGAACAGGCTGACGAGGAAGTTGTACTTGCCGTTGCGCGCGGAGTAGACCTTGGTGCCCAGCACGGCAGGCAGCGCGCCATCGGCGTCCAGGATGGCGCCCATGGCGCTGATGGCGAGCGAGGCGCCGCCGATGGGTGCCATGGCGCGATGACGCGCCAGCACCTGGGCCTGGCCGCGGCCGTGCTGGAGGAAGGCTTCGCGCAACGCGGAGATGGCGCTGGACAAGTCGAGAACGGTGGCGACCTGGGCTTCGGTGATGGACTGCATGGCGGGAGAGGACGCCGCGGCGGGCGTCGGATCGGGAGACGAAAAAGCCCCCGTGAGGGGGCTTGGACGGGGGGCTAGACGAGCTTACTCCATGGCCCAGCGGAACGAGACGCCCCAGGTGCGGCCACGCGGGTCGGCGACGCGCGGGTCCCAGCCGGCACCGGCGGCGCTGTCGACGTTGTGCCAGGTGAACGGGGGCTGCTTGTCGGCCAGGTTGATGAGGCTGCCGGTGATCGTCAGGCCCTTGAAGCCGCTGTAGCTGCCCACCAGGTTGAACGTCGAGTAGGCGCTGACCTTGCGGGTGTAGGGCTCGTTGCTCGTGTAGTTGGCGCCGCCGGCAGCCGTCGGGCCGCGGTTCTGGTCTTCATAGCTGTCGCGGTAGATGCCCGAGAGCGTGACGTTCCAGGGGCCGGTGCGGTAGCCCACGCTGGCGTTCAGGCGCCAGGGCAGGTACAGCGTGGTGTTGCTCCACTTGCCGACGTACTCGATGAACGGGGCGTTGTCTCGGGTCTGCTCCTTGTTGCTGATCATCTTCGTGCCGTTCATCGACGTCGTGAAACGGCCGTCGAGCGCTTCGAAGACGTAGGTCGCACCGAAGTCCACACCCTTGGTCTTGCTGCCCGCGGAGTTCACCCAGCCGGCCTGGATGTAGTCGACGACGCCGGAAGAATTGCGAACGAAGTTGTCCTTGTAGATCTCGTAGTTGGAGATCATTTCCGTCGTGCTGAGTGCACGGATGCGATCCGACAGCGTGACTTGCCAGTAGTCCGCGTAGGCCTGGAAGCTCTTGGTCGGCGCGAACACGAAGCCGGCCGTGGCCTGGCGCGATTCCTCAGGCTTCAGGTTGGGGTTGCCGCCGGCGCGGTAGGGCATGCTCAGGCGCGCGCACTGCGAGGGGTCGGTCGGGTTGTTGACGTCGGCGCACAGCACGGGGTCGCGGAACTGGCCGGTCAGCTGGGACTCGACCACGCCCTGGTTGATCTGCTGGGGCGTCGGCGCGCGGAAGCCGGTGTTGGCCGAGGCGCGCAGCAGCACGCTGTCGATGGGCGTGTACTTGATGCCGATCTTGGGGTTGGTCGTGCCGCCGATGACCTGGTACTTGTCGTAGCGGGCCTGCAGCGTGACCTCCATGCCCTTGATCGGGCGAGTCACCAGTTCGCCGAACACGGCGCCGATCTTGCGCGACAGGCTGGGCGACGAGCTGTTGCCCGGGCAGCCAAACGTCAGCGCGGCGTTGTCATAGGTGCCCAGCGTGGTGGCGGTGATGCTGTCCACGCAGAGGAAGTTCTTCGAACCCGAGAACTCATAGGACTCCTGGCGGGCGTTGACACCCACCGCGAACTCCACCGGGCCGGCCAGGAAGTTGCCCAGCGGGCCGGAGAGCGTGGCATCGAACTGCTTGACGCTCGTCTTGCCGTCGTAGATCTTGCCGCGCATCTGCATGTCTTCGAAGGCGGCGACGACGTCGGCCGTCTGGGTCTGGCCAGGCATGATGAAGGGGTTGTACTTGCCCGAAGCCAGCAGGTCCACCATCTTCTTGGTGTTGAAGAAGCCGTTGATCAGCGTGGCCGTGCTCTTGGACTCGCCGTAGCCGGCGCCCACCGAGTAGTCGAGCTCACCGATGCTGCCTTCCAACGAGGTCTGCACGCGCAGGTTCTTGGTCTCGTTCTCGCGGATGCGGAAGCCCAGGTCGTTGAGGAAGTTGACGCGGTAGGCGATGGGCTTGGTCGGGTCGAAATCCACAGCATTGACCAGCTGCTTCATGTTCAGGTAGTACGGGCTGCTGGTCTGCAGGTGCGTGTTGGAGACGGTCGTCACGCCGTTGATCGTGGCCGTCGTGTTACCCGTGCTGATCTGTGTCGGCGAATACTCGCCGCGGTTCTTCACGTCAGATGCCATCACCTCGATGGAGGCGCGGTGGCTGTCCTTGATGTTGAACGTGCCACGCAGCATGCCGTTGATGGCGTCCTGCGGCGAGCTCAGCATGTAGTTGCGACCGTAGTCGCGGGTGCAGCGGTACTTGGCGTTGGCCTGGGTGTAGCCGAACAGGTTCCAAACCTGGATGTTGGGCGCCATCGGCACCTGGTTCGCGATGGATTCGCACTCGCCACGGATGGCCAGCAGGTTCAGGAAGGTGTACTTGGTCGGGTCGCCGGTGTTGCCCACCGTCGTGCCGGCGGAAGTCAGCGCCGTGCCCGTCGCGTTGATGATGTTGGCGTGGATGGAGCTGGAGCTGTCGGGCGTCAGGAACAGGTCGGGCTGGTAGCCGCTGGCCCACGGGCGGTCGGTGCCGCGCAGGATGCGCCGGTTGTCCACCGTCAGGGAGCCCATCACGTTGAAGCCGTCGCGGGCCAGGTCGCCCCAGCCGGCCGAGCCGGACAGGCGGGACGTCTGGCCGCCGCCCGAGGCCTCGGGGGTGATGTAGTTGCCGCTCAACGAGACGCCCTGGTAGCTGGTCTTCGTGATGAAGTTGATGACGCCGCCGATGGCGTCCGTGCCGTAGATGGCGGAGGCGCCGTCCTTCAGCACTTCGACGCGCTCGATGGCTTCCATCGGGATGGCGTTCAGGTCCACCGAGCCACCGCTCATGCCGTGCGTGGAGACGCGGCGGCCGTTCAGCAGCACCAGCGTGCCGGTGGGGCCGATGCCGCGCAGGTTGGCGAAGTTGGCGCCGCCGAAGGTCTTCTCGCCGTCGCCGCCGAACACGGCGTTGTTGGTGACCTGGTTGGTCTGGCCGCCGACGTTGGACGACAGGCTGTCGACGAGCTGGTCCACGCTGGTCAGGCCCAGCTGGCGGGCCTGCGTGGCCGTGATGACCTCGATGGGCATCGCCTTCTCGTCGGCCAGGCGCTTGATGCTCGAGCCGGTGATGGTGATTTTTTCGAGCTTCGAGGCCGCAGCGGCCTGCGTGTCAGGGGTGGTCTGGGCCAGGACAGCACTGCTCACGCAAAGGAGGGCGGCCGCGCATGCAATTCGAGTGGGTTTCATCAATAGCTCCTGCAAATAACTACGTTGACACGATGATTGCGGGAAGCTACGTCCTAGGCACAGAGGGTGGTCCCTGGGTCGTGGCTTTCATGACGATCACGCTTTGAAAACCGGGCATAACCTGCGCGAATGGGCCGGCCGCCGGGCGGGGCTTTTGAGGGCAAGAAAACCGCGGCGGGACCACCGTCGGCACAGGGCTTTCGCAAGCCCTGGCACCAGGCTCAGTCCAACGTCAGGGTGCCGGCCGCGACGTCCATCACGGCCGGCACGCCCAGCGGCAGCGGTCGATTGGGCTGGCCATGCCCCGACGGCCAGCCGGCCAGCACCGGGCAGCGCAGTGTGGGCAGGTGATCGGCCAGCACGGCATCGGCGCTCTGCGCGCCCGTGAAGCTACCAACCAGAAGGCCGGCAATGCGGCCCAGCACACCTGAAAGGCGCAGCTGGCTCAGCAGGCGGTCAACGCGGTGAGGCTCCTCGCTGACGTCCTCGATGAACAGCAGTGCGCCCTCGACATCCGGCATGAAGGGCGTGCCCAGAAGCGCGCAGAACATCGCCAGGTTGCCGCCAATCAACCGGCCTCGCACCGGCCCGGTGCGACCAGCGTTGCTGAGGGCGTGCGGCGCCGCCTGTCCAACGACGTCGCCAGCCCGCCACCCACTGGCCAGGCACCGGAACAGTGCTTCCGTGTCAGGCTCGGAGCCAGGCAGGCCCCAGTCGCTGGCCGGCATGGGCGCATGCAGGGACGGGATGCCGGCGCGGTCGCGCAGTGCATGCAGCACGGTCAGGTCGCTGTAGCCGATCAGCAGCTTGCGGCTGGCCGCGAGCAGGCCGAGGTCGATTCCGTCGAGCAGCCGGATGCAGCCCGAACCGCCGCGAAGCGCCAACACGGCATCGAAGCGCGGATCGGCAAAGGCGGTGTGGATGTCGGCCAACCGAACGGCGTCCGGCGCGGCGAGGAAGTCCAGCGGCCCGTGCCCCTGTTGACCGCCGAAACAGCTGGGCAGCAGCGTGGGCACATAGCCGCGCTCGCGCAGCCAGCCTTCGACCGGATCGCGCCGCCCCGGCCCGGGCGGGCCGGCCGGCGCGATGACGGCGATTGCCGCGCCTGGGCGCAGCGGCGGGATCAGGAGTTCGCCTTCAACCATGCGTGCACCGCACCGCCCAGGGAAGGCAGCTTCCAGGTCGTCGAGGCCTCGGGGTGGGGTGCATAGCGTTGCCCCAAGCTGGTCGTCACGGCGATGAGGTAATGCAGCCCGCCATCGTGCACGATACCGGCGTCGCTGCCGTAGTTCTGGGTGCCGCCGGTCTTGTGCGCAAAGCGCGCGGGAATGCCGCAGACCCAGCCGGGCAGCGCTCGCAGCGATTCGCTGCTGAGCACCTGGTGCAACTTCTGCGCGTCCAGCGCGCCACGGATGACGGCACGGCTGGCCGCGCTGACGATGGGCGGCACGAGCGGAGCATCGGCATCCAGCCGCCACATCAGCCGCACCGCGTCCCAGGCCGTCATCTGGATCTGGCCCACGCCCGAGCCGGCCGCGTTGCCCCAGCCGCCATCGGGCCGGGTGTTGGCGATCATCAGGCCTGGCATGCCGTGGGCAGCGAACAGAGCCTGCATCTCGTTGTGCACCTCGCGGCCGCCTTCTCGGCGTATGCCCCCGCGCGCATGCAGATGGGCTACCAGGGCCGACGTGGCCTCATTGCTGCTGACCGTGATCATGTCGAACAGCCAGTCGCCCACGGGCCGCGTCTTGCCTTCGTAGGCCAGCGGCAACGCCCAGTCGCTGCGGCCACTGTCCACCAGCAGCCCCACGCCGACGGCGACCATGGTCTTCAGCAGTGAGGCCGGATACGGCGCGACGAACCGAGGCCCGCGGCCGAACCAGACGGGAAAATCGATGCGCGACCAGTCCGCCCCCGGCAGCCAGGCATAGGAGTCGCCCGCGGCATCGCGCACGTCAGCATGGAAGCCGACATTGGCGACGGCGCCGGAGGCGTCGTCGAAACGCGCGACCAGGCCCTGCGGGTGTTCGCGCGAGAACAGCACGTTGGCGCAGACCGGCTCGCCGCTGCGCGGGAATACGGCGACGGCGAGGTCGATGCTGGGATGCAAGCCCAGCGATGCGCCGTCCTGCAGGCTGTCGGCCGTCGTCTCGAAGTGTTGCGCCAGCACCGCGGCGCGCAGCGCTCGGGCGAGGTCGTCGGTGTTCACAGCGTCAAGCCGTCAAGCGGCAGCGGACTGGTGTTGCCCGACACGAGTTCGGCAACGATGTTGGCAGTGCCGAAGGAGAAGGTGAAGCCCAGGGCGCCATGGCCCACATTGAGCCACAGCCCGGGCTGGCCGCTGGCGCCGAGAATGGGGGCGCCGCTGGGGGTGGCGGGGCGCAGGCCGGCCCAGGGTGTCGCGCGGTCGTAATCGGCCGCATTGGGGAAGGTCGCGCGCACCGACCGCTGCAGCGAGGCCAGGCGTCCGCCATCCAGGCTGAGGTCGTCGCCAACCAGATCCACCATGGCCGCCACTCGCAGCTCCTGGCCGATGCGGGCGTAGAGGATCTTCTTCTCGAAGTCGGTCACGCTGACCTCGGGCGGGCGGTGGGCATCCTCGATGGGCGCGGTCAGGCTGTAGCCCTTCAGCGGATAGATGGGCAGCTCGACACCCGCGGTCGCAGCGAGCGTGCGGCTGTGCAGGCCGGCCGCGAGGATGGTCGCATCGGCCGGGACGTCGCCCTCGGTCGTGCGCACGCCACGCACGCCCCCCTGGCCGTCACGCAGGAAACCGTTGACCGCGGCGCCCAGACGGCCGCGGAAGCCCTCGTGCTGATGCAATCGTGCATGCAGTTCCGCACAGAAGGCATGGCAGTCGGCCACAGCCTCGCCGGGGGTGAAGATGCCGCCGGCCAGCGTCGCCTCGGTATCCGCCAGCGCCGGCTCCAGGGCCACGCATTCATCATGCGACAGGGCTTGCTCGACGCCGCTGCCATTGACGCGCGCGGCGACGCGGGCGAACTCGGCCGGCTTGCGGTAGACGACCAGCTTGCCGGGCGCGCGCAACGCAATGGCGTCGAGCTGGGCTTCGGCCTGCAGCCGCGCGAACGAAGTCTGGCTGTAGGCGCCCAGCGCCAGCAGGCGCTCGGTGGCGCGACGGTTGACCGGGCCGCGGCAGTTGCGCAGGAAGGCCATCAGCCAGGACCACTGCGCCCAGCTCGCCTCGGGCTTGAAACGCAGCGGGCCGTCGGGGTCCAGCAGCCAGCGCACCGCCTTGAGCGGCACTCCAGCGTCAGCCAATGGCGACACATAACGGTAGCTTAGCTGGCCACCGTTGGCGCGGCTGGCGCCCTGGGCCACCTCGGCCTCGCGCTCGACCAGCGTTACGCCGTGGCCCCTCTCCAGCAGTGCCCAAGCCGTGGTCAGGCCCACGACGCCACCGCCAATCACCACGCAATGCTTCATCCTGCCGCTACGAGCCTTATACAGCGGCGCAGGGTAAGAGAGGGGGCCGCCCTCAGCCAATGAAAGCCAGCGAGCCATCCATAACCGGCGGGCATCCTCCGCCGGCCGGCGGACACCGTTGGTCAGAGCCCTGGCGTGGGCTGGCTGCGGCGGCGGAAGAAGCCGTCGATGAGGTCGCGGTACTGGCGGCGGGTATCGGCCGGCAGCTCCGCCATCAGGCCTTCGCGCAGCATGGCCGCGCCCTCGGGCGTGCCGAGCACGGCGTCGATGCGCCGGATGGCGGCCTGGCCCCAGGGCGTGCGCGGGCAAGCCACGCCGCTGATGACGGGCTCCACGGCGCCGCGGATGGGCAGCATGGTCAGCTCCGCCACCTCGGGTTGACCCTGAGCCTGGGCTGCCAGCACGTTGGGGAATTCGAGGGCGTAGTCGGCCCGGCCCTGCAACAGCATGGGCAACAGGTTGCTGCCGAAGTCACCTGCCGTGACACGGCGCAGCGCCGCCTGCGCCACGGGCTGCTGGAGCTGCGCGTCCAGCGTCGGGCCGTAGCTGCGCCCCTGCACGACGACGCCCTGCAGGCGGCTGTCGGCCAGCAGCGCGACCAGATCCACCCGCCCCGCGGCGTCCACCGGCAGGGCGGCAGCCCGATCGCGCCGCGTGATCAACTGCAGCGGCGGCATCAGCCAGGTGTTGCTGAAGTAGGCCAGTTCCTCGCGTTGCGCCGAACGCACGGCAGCGGCATGGCAGACCCGGTCGCCGCGCTCGATCAGCATCCAGCTGCGCTTGGCGTTGGCGATGACGCGCTCATGGGTGATGCCGGGCAGGCGCGCGCTGACCCAGTCGATGAGGCGGTCCGACGGCCGCACACCGCGAGGGCCGCGCGTGGCCACCGTGTCGCCGGCCAGCCAGGTGATGTGCTCCACCACCGGCTGCGCGGCCAGCGGACCGGTGCACAGCAGGGCGGCCGCGATGGCCAGTGCCTGGCGCAGCATGGCGGCTGGGGCGGTCAGCCGCCCAGGACCGCTGCGAATGCCTGGGCCGTGGCCTCGACGTTGCGCGTGTTGAGCCCTGCCACGCACATGCGACCGGAGCGCAGGATGTACACGCCGAACTCGGTCTTCAGACGCTCCGCTTGATCGGGCGTCAGGCCGGTATAGCTGAACATGCCACGCTGGGTCAGGAAGTAGGAGAAGTCGCGGCCTGGCAGCTTCGTGGTCAGTACCTCGTGCAGCTGGCGGCGCATGGCCTGGATGCGCTCGCGCATCTCGGCCACCTCGGCCTCCCACATCGCGCGCAGCCGGGGATCGGTCAGCACCTTGGCGACGATCTGGCCGCCGTGCATGGGCGGGTTGGAGTAGTTGCGGCGGATCATGAATTTCAGCTGGCCCAGCACGTGGGCGGCCTGGGTCGCATCCGGGCAGACCACGCTCAAGGCCCCGCAGCGCTCGCCGTACAGGCTCATGCTCTTGGAGAAGCTGTTGGCGATCAGGAAGGGCAGTCCTTCGTCGGCCAGCAGACGCGGCGCGAAGGCGTCTTCGTCGATGCCGTCACCGTAGCCCTGGTAGGCCAGGTCAAGGAAGGGCAGCAGCTCACGCTCGCGAATAACGGGCACCAGCGCGCGCCACTGATCCTGGCTCAGGTCGACACCCGTGGGGTTGTGACAGCAAGCGTGCAGCAGCACGATGCTGCGCGAAGGCAGGGCCTTGAATCGGGCCAGCAACTCGTCGAAGCGTAGCCCTCCGGTGGCCGGGTCGTAGTAGGGATAGGTCTCGCAGACATGGCCCGAGCCCTCGAAGACAGCGCGGTGGTTGTCCCAGGTAGGTTCGGAAAGGTAGACCTTGCTGTCGGGGAAGTAGCGCTTCAGCAGGTCGGCGCCGACCTTGAGGCCGCCACTGGAGCCTACGCCCTGGATGGTGGCGATTCGGCCGGCCTTGATCGCCGGGTGCTCAGGCCCGAACAGCAGCGCCTGCACGGCGCTGCGGAAATTGGCGGCGCCCTCCATCGGCAGATAGGGCCGCGCCCCCGCGGCCTCGACAACGGCCAGCTCGGCCGCGCGCACCGACGGCAACATGGGGATGCGGCCGTCATCGTCGAAGTAGATGCCGATGGACAAGTTGATCTTGCCGGCGCGGGGGTCTTTCTGAAAGGCCTCGTTGAGGCTCAGGATGGGATCGCCGGCGTAGGCGTCGACATGCTCGAACATGAATGGGCTCCGATGGGATGCGCCTGATTATCCCGGGCCTGCTGCAGCGCACCAAGCCACCCAGCGTCCATGCGGATGCGACCATCCCAGAACCCGCTCGACCAAACCGTCGGCGCCCGCCCGGCGCAGCGTCCAAAGCGTGGCCGACGCCACGACCTCGCCCGCAGGCAGATCCGGCAGCGGCGGCGCGATGCCATCGCAGGCGCTCAGCGCCGGCAGTTCCCCGCAGATCCAGGCCAGGCCGTGGCTGCGGCACAGACCGTCGACCGTCGCCCGCAGGCGCACGAGCTCGGCGCCGGACAGGTAGTAAAGCACCCAACTCGTCAGCAACACCGGCTGCACGCCTTCAGGCAGAGCGCGCAGCCAGGGTTCTATGGCGGCGACGCAGTCGTCCGCCCGCGTCACCTTGTGCGGCAACGACCGGAGCTGGGCGGCCGCACGCGCCAGGCGCTCACGGCGCGCGGCGTCATGCGGCCACAGGCAGGCCTGAAGCCAGCGCAGGCGCTCGGGGTCTGCAAGGTCGACAGGCGCCGGGTCCAGGCCGTCGCGAGACACGACCCGCCAGTTGCCAGCCGGCGGCGGCGCGTCGCCCAGCCACAGCGATTCGATCTCTGCCCGCCGGCCGTCGGGGGCGGGGCCGCGCTCGTACCGGGCGCCGTGCGCGTCGCTGTAGCGAAGCGCGTAGTGGTCCACGCCGAGGTTGAGGCCGGCACTGCAACCAAAGTCCAGCAGGGCCAGGTCGCGCACGCCTGTGGCCTGCGCCACGTCGCCCAGGGCCGGCCAGAGGGCCGCACCGCGTGCGACCTCGTTGGTCTGCGTCGCCCCATGGCGCATTTGCCACACCAGTACCGGCCATTCACGCTCCAGGCAGGCTGACAGCGCCGGCGCGAGCAGGGCGTCCGGCTCACGGCCGCCGCCGGTGCTGCGGTAGTAGACCGCCAGCTCGGGCGCAGCGCCCGCCAGCACGCGCTCGTGCAGGGCCGCTAGCAGCAGGTTGACCTTGCGCTGCTCGGGCGGCGCCTCGGCCAGCAGGGTGAGCGCCCTGGTGTCCGTGGCGGCAATGCCGCACAGCGCGGCGTAAAGGGGCTCGTGCGCGCATTCCTCGCGCCCGAAGCGGCGAAGCAGTTCCGACGGTTCGATGTGTGGCATGCAGCCAGCATAGGCAGGCAGGCCCCAGCCTTGTGTCGGCCAGCCGACAATACGCCATGCTCGAGACCCCTGCCCTGCAACGTGTGCTCGACGCTCATTTCCCCAATGTCGCGATGCCGGCCGACATCGCCGCCACCATTGCGCGCCGCCGGCTGCACGACGGACGCAGTCTGTTCGTGCAGGGCCAGCGCACGCAGGCGTTCTACGCGGTCGTGGCCGGCGAGATCGAGACCCGATTCACCGGCGCTGACGGCACGGTGTCCGTCATCGAGAACGTGGGGCCGCCACGGCTGTTCGGACTGGCGGCATTCGCGGCCGGGCAGCCGGCGGAGTACGAGGCGGTGGCGCGCGGCGCCTGCGAGGTGCTGGTGTTCGGGCGCGAGGCCTACATGCGCCTGATGGACGAGGTGCCCGGCTTCGCCCGAGCCCTGCTGGCCGAGTTCGCACGCCGCTACGACGGCACGCTGCGCCTGCTGCAGGCGGCCCGCCACCAGGGGGCCGCGGAACGCTTCGCCCTGGCCCTGGCGCAGCTGGTACGCGAGCGCGGCAGGCGCGATGACGCAGGCTGGATCGAGGTGACTGCTACGCAAGCCGAACTGGCCCGGCTGGCCCACCTGTCGCGGCAGACGGTCAACGAACTGCTGCAGGCTGCCCGAGCCGAAGGCCGCCTGCGCCTGGGCCGCGGGAGGTTATGGATACGCTGCTGAGGATCAGGCCGCCTTCAGCGCCGCCTCGATGTCGCCGCGCAGTTTCTCGGGCGCGTCGTTGGGCGCATAGCGCTTGATCACCTGGCCGTCACGGCCGATGAGGAACTTGGTGAAGTTCCACTTGATGGCCTCGGTGCCCAGGAAACCAGGCTTCTCGCTCTTCAGGAACTTCCAAAGCGGGTGGGCGTCCGAGCCGTTGACCTTGATCTTCTCCATCATCGGGAAGCTGACGCCGTAATTGAGCTCGCAGAAGCTGGCGATCTGGTCGTTGCTACCGGGGTCCTGTCCGCCGAATTCGTTGCTCGGAAAGCCGATGACCACCAGCCCTTGGGGGCCATAGTCCTCCCAAAGTTGCTCCAGGCCCTTGAACTGGGGCGTGAAGCCGCATTCGCTGGCCGTGTTGACGATGAGCAGCACCTTGCCGCGCTGCGAGGCCAGATCGGCCGGCTCACCGCGGATAGACACAGCCCGGAAGTCGAAAATGCTCTCGCTCATGCAAGTCCTCCCTAGAAGACGGCCACTATGCTAACCCCGGGGCGCCCCGAGGGTTTGTAGCATGGCGCCCGGCGCGCGGCTGGCCTTCCAATCGCGCGAACTTGCGAAGCGCGAGCCACTCGGGGGGCGCGTCGCCCGGTCAGCAACTTCGGATACCCCACGTTCATGGATCACCTGGCTTGCTTCACCCCGGCCGACCTGGCCGGCCGTTCCCCACCCGATCTCGGCACCTTCCGCTGGAAGCTGCTGGCCCAGGGGGACTCGTGGTTCTCGAACGCGCGCGCCAAGCTCAACGCACACGCCAACCTGCTGCAGGAGCTGGTCTTCAAGGCCGGCACGGCGGCCGTCAACTGCGCCGGCACGGTCAATGCGCTCTCGCACATGGTGGATCTGGAGTCCGCCCCCGATTTCGTGCGCCTGCTGTCCGGGCCCGACGCGGTGGCCTGGGACGGGGTGCTGCTGTCCGTCGGTGGCAACGACCTGATTGCCGCCGCGCGCACGCCGGCACAGGACTGGAACGGCGAACCCATCCCGCTGGAGCTGCGCCTGCTGCGCCGCCAGACCGAATGGGGCCCGCCGTCGGCCGGCGTGGCGCGCTACTTTTCCGAGCCCGGCTGGGCCACCTACAGCGCCTATCTGCGCGCCAACGTCAAGCATCTGCTCAGCCTGCGCGACCAGGGGCCGTCGGCTGGCAAACCGGTCTTCATGCACTGCTATGCCGTGCCCATGCCGCGCCCAGCCGGCGCCGAAGGTGGCGACGACCTGGGTGCCAGCGGCCCCTGGCTCTACCCGGCCCTGAAGGCCTACGGCGTACCAAGTGCCGACTGGGCCGCAGTCAGCCGGCTGATGGTCTTCCACCTCGCCCAACTGCTCAAGGACATGGCCGCCGACAAGGAAGTCTTCCCCGGACTCTTCGTCTTCGACTCGACGACCGTGCCGCTGGCACTGGCGGCCCCCGGCTCCACCGGCATCAGCGGTGACTGGCACAACGAGATCCACCTCAACCACAGCGGCTGCTTCAAGATCGCGCGCGCCTGGAGCGAGCACATCGAGATGGTGCTGGAAGGCCGCCACCTCATCCCGGCGCCCACCGGCCGCAAGGGCCGCGGCTCAGGCAACCAGAACTGAATCGACAGGCCGGGCGCCGCCCGGCTGCTCCTCGAACGATTCCCGCGGGACTGGCTTCGCCAGACCGCAGGCAGCGCCCGTTGAGAGGCACGAAGCGCAGAGGGGCTATCGGTCCTGGGGCAGGTGGTCCGTCCGGGCCAGGTCGAGCAGGTGCTCGACCTCTTCGCGGTGCTCGACGAGGTTGCGCTGGTGCCAGCGCCGGATCCACCACATCGTGCCGGCGACGACGATGCCAAAGATCGTGATCGCGCCGAAGGCCGACAGGCCGAAGCGTGTCATGGCCGTGTAGAAGGCACCCAGTCCCAGGATGCAGGCCTGCTCGTTGAAGTTCTGCACCGCGATGCTGCGCCCGGCCCCCATCAGGTTGTGGCCGCGGTGCTGCAGCAGCGCGTTCATGGGCACGACCAGATAGCCGCCGATGCCGCCCAGCAGGATCAGGAAAGGGGCCGCCACCCAGACGTTATGGATGAGGTTCATGAAGATGACCAGCAGACCCATCGCGATGCCTAGCGGGATGACCGACGTGGCGCGGTCCAGGCGGCAGTACAGCGACGCGACGACCGCGCCCACAGCGGTACCGATGGCAACGACGCCGACCAGCGAGGACGCCTGCGTCGTGCCATAGCCCAGCGCTGCGGCGGCCCAGGCCAGCACGATGTAGCGCAGGTTGCCACTGACGCCCCAGAACAGCGTGGTCGTCGCCAGCGAGATCTGGCCCAGCTTGTCCTGCCATAGCTTGCTGTTGCAGGCGGAGAAGTCCCGCACAAGGCCAAAGACGCTGTGCGCAAACGGCTGCAGCGGCGCGGAGGTACGCGGGATGCGCAGGTTGAACAGCGCCGCCAGCACGTACAGACCGATGAGGCTGGCGATGGCGGCCTCGGAGGGCGTGTCGATGCCTGTATCGACCAGCGGCAGGTCGAACGCCAGCAGCATGTGGGAAATGCGCTCGCCGACCAACTGGCCGCCGAGCAGCACGCCGAGGATGATGGAAACGATGGTCAGGCCCTCGATCCATCCGTTGGCCTTGACGAGCTGCGAGGGCGGCAGCAGCTCGGTCAGGATGCCGTACTTTGCCGGCGAGTAGGCTGCAGCTCCCAGGCCGACGATGGCGTAGGCCGCCAGCGGGTGTGCGCCGAACAGCATCATCAGGCAGCCCGCCACCTTGATGCCGTTGGCGTAGAACATCACCTTGCCTTTGGGCACCGCGTCCGCGAAAGCCCCGACGAAGGGTGCAAGCACGACGTAGAACAGCGCGAACATCGGCACCAGCGCAGCGCGCTGCCATTCCGGAGAGCCGGAGGAGCGCAGCAGTTCGACAGCGGCGACGAACAGCGCGTTATCAGCCAGCGAGCTGAAGAACTGCGCCGACATGATGGTGTAGAAGCCGCGTTTCATCGGGCGGGCGCAATCCTGAACTGTCTCTGCTTGTAGGCCGATAAACGGGTGCGGCGCGGGTTTATAGCATGCGTACCCTTCTGGACGCCGTGCATCCGGGCGCGCGCAAAATGACGTCATGCCCCGTCCCATCGAAGCCCTGATCCATACCGAAGCCCTGGCCCACAACCTGGGCCGAGCCCGTGCGCAAGCGCCCAATGCCCGCGTCTGGGCCGTCGTCAAGGCCAATGCCTACGGCCATGGCATCGAGCGAGCCTTCGAGGGCCTGCGCGCCGCCGATGGCTTCGCGCTGCTGGACCTGGCCGAGGCCGAGCGGCTGCGCGCGCTGGACTGGCGCGGCCCAATCCTGCTGCTGGAAGGCGTGTTCGAGCCGCGCGACCTGGAGTTGTGCTCGCGCCTCAAGCTCTGGCACGCCGTGCATTGCGCGGAGCAGATCGACTGGCTGGCGATGCACAAGACGCACGAACCGCATCGCGTATTCCTGAAGCTCAACTCGGGCATGAACCGCCTGGGCTTCACGCCGGCCGCCTTTCGCGCCGCCTACGTCCGGCTGGAGGCCCTGCCCCAGGTCGACGAGATCGGTCTGATGACTCATTTCTCAGACGCCGACAGCCTGCGGCAAGGCGTGGACGGCATCGCCCACCAGCTCGCTGCATTCGAAGCCGCGACAGAGGGCCTGGCCGGCGAGCGCAGCATCGCCAATAGCGCGGCGACGCTGCGCCACCCCGGCCGCACGGCCCAGGACTGGGTACGCGCAGGCATCATGAGCTATGGCGGCGTGCCGGACTTTCCCGAGCACGATGCTGCCCACTGGGGCCTTCGGCCGGCCATGACGCTGCGCTCCAAGATCATTGGCGTGCAACAGATGCAGCCGGGCGAGACGGTTGGCTACGGGAGCGCCTACACCGCCGAGCAGCCAACCCGCGTGGGCATCGTCGCCTGCGGCTATGCCGACGGCTATCCGCGCCATGCGCCCACCGGCACGCCGGTACTGGTGAATGGGGCAAGGACGCGCACCCTGGGCCGGGTGTCGATGGACATGCTGGCAGTGGACCTGAGCGCGCTGCCGGCCAGCGGCTTCGGCAGCGAGGTCACGCTGTGGGGCGAAGGCCCTGACATCGACGGCAAGGGTTCGCGCCTGCCCATCGACGAGGTAGCCCAGGCCGCGGGCACCATAGGCTACGAACTGATGTGCGCCGTCGCGCCGCGTGTGCCGGTCCGCAACGCTTAAGTCTTCCCCCCCAACCCAGCCATTGAAGGAGAAACCCGCCATGCTGCAACTGCTCGGTACCCTCGTCGTCGGCCTCATCGTCGGGGCGCTGGCCCGCTTCGTGATGCCCGGCGAGCAGAAGATGGGCTGGATCCTGACCTGTGTGCTGGGCGTGGCCGGCAGCTTCCTGGCCAGTCTGGTGGGCCAGCAACTGGGCTGGTATCTGCCCGGCGAGGGCGCGGGATGGATTGCCTCGGTGCTGGGCGCCGTCGTGCTGCTCTTCGTCGTCGGCAAGCTGCGCGGGCCCGGCGGCTCCGCCTGAACATGGCGCAGCGCTGGCACCCGCTGGACGCCGAGTTGGACTTCAGCGCCATCCGCGCCAGCGGCCCAGGCGGACAGAATGTCAACAAGGTGTCCAACGCAGTCCACCTGCGTTTCGACATCCGCGCGTCCAGCCTGCCCGAAGCCATCAAGGCACGGCTGCTTGCCTGGCCGGATCAGCGCATCACTGCCGAGGGCGTCATCGTCATCAAGGCCCAGGACTCGCGCAGCCTGGAGCGCAACCGCGCCGACGCGATCGCGAGGCTGGTCGAGCTGGTGCATGCCGCCGCCCATGTGCCCAAGGCGCGGCGTGCCACCAAGCCGACCTACGGCTCGCAGCAGCGTCGGCTGCAGGGCAAGTCCCTGCGCTCGGGCGTCAAGGCGGGGCGGGGCCGCGTGCTGGACTGAGTCACCCCAGGCAGGCACTCTCGAGCGGCAGCGGCAGCCTCAGGCCCGGGCCCTCTAGCGCGTAGTGAAGGCTGAGCAACTGCCAGCCATGCGGCCCTAACTGCCACTGCATGCTGTTCACCCCCGTGTAGGCGGGTGCCCGCTGGTCCGGATCGCGCCGGGTCTGGACCACGCTGTAGACCTGCGCGTGACCACCGAAGCGCTTCTGCCGGCGTTCGATCTCGCATTCGTACAGCCCCTGCCCGGAAGCCTGGGCCATGTCGGCCAGGAACTGCCCGGCCGAGGCACTCCGAACCTGCAGGCTGCTGGCCTGGAGCGACTGGCCGAACACCCGGGCCTCGGCGTGGAGCAGACGCGTCAGGGTCCGGACGTCCGACGCCTGGCCCGGCGCATGCCCGATGGCGCGCCACAGGGCGCTCACGGCCCCGTCCAGCGCCGTCTGGCTGTGCGTCGTGGCCGCCGGCCCGAGCTGCTCCAGCAACGCCGGCCATGAGACCCGGTAGACATGCGACAGCCCCTGGGCATCCCCACGCGTGGAGGCGAAGTACAACCAGCGGCCGTCGGCGCTGATGGAAGGCGTGAACTCGAACCCCGGCCCGTTGACTGGCGCCGGAAGGCGCAGGGCCGGGCCGTAGCTCTCCCCCACCCGCTCGGCCAGGTAGATGTCGCCCTCGCCGCCCTCCGCGCCGGCACGGTCGCTCCACCAAAGCACGTAATGGCCGTCCGGGCTGAGGGTGAAGTCGCTGTTCTGGCCCCCGTCGTTGACGGGCGCGGGCAGGGGCTGCGGTGTGGCATCACCCCCCTGCACCCGGTAGATGGACACTGCGCCGGGTCCGCCGGGCCGGCTCGATGCCAGATAGACGGTGTCGCCGTAGCGCTCCGGGCCGAGTTCGTAGCTCGGGCTCTGCCAGGCCTCGGGCAGGCGCTGCGGCGCACTCCAGCGGCCGTCGTGCCAGCGCGACTCGTACAGGTCCGGATCGGCATGCTCGCGTCCAGCCGGCCCTGGCCGGTTTGAAACAAAGGTGAGCACCCGTCCGTGCACATCCGCGCTCAGATGTGGATCGGAGTCACGCCAGCGCGGGTCGCTGAAAGGCAGGGCCTGCGCGGGCTGCCATTGGCCATCCACCCGACGCTGGACATGGATGCGGGCCTGCCTGAAATCCGCCGCCGACAGGGCGAACACCCGCAGGTCAGCCAGTTCCTGCAGGTTGTAGGCCTGCTCGCCTGGCGCTTCGCCCAAGTCCATCCGCTCCACCGCCAAACCCGCCGCCTCGGCCATAGGCCCACAGCTCAGCAAACCAGCCATCAACAGTGACGTCCCGCCCATGCCGTTCTCCTTGCGGAGCATGCTAGGACGCCGGCGCGCTCCCTGCGATGGCGATGCGACGGGCGCCGCCCCCAAGGCGACGAAGCACGCGCCGGCGGTAGCCGACCCGGCGCCGCTGCGCTCACGAGCCCGTTCGCATCCCGGGACAAGCGATTACGCGCTGGTCACATGCATGCGGTGCAATGCCGCGTCATGCAAAGCCATCCCGGACTTCACCAATGCGTCGATTGCAGGGAGCGTGCAGACTCGCCCGCTGCTCACAGCGCGGTGAGCGCGGATTGACGTCATGCCAGCTTTTCAGACCCTGTTCACTACCCTCTGCCTGATGCTGTTCGCCCGGAGCAAGGGCTATCCGACCCTGCAGCAGGCCGTGAAGCGAAGGCTGAACATCTGGGCCGACGAACGTGCCGGGCTCGATTTCCTGCGGGTCACCCAACCCCGCGAGCTTGGCTTCGACGAAACCATCGTCCACCGGGGCTCGCCGTCCGGCAACAAGTACCTGAGCGCCCTGCTGTCCGACCTGGGCGTCCTGCATGGCGACGCTGCACTGGACATAGGCTGCGCCAAGGGCAGCGCCATGCGCACCATGCTGGAGTTCCCCTTTGCACGCGTCGACGGCGTGGAGATTTCGGCACAACTGGCCAAGATCGCCAGCGCCAACTTCGAGCGCCTGGGCAAGCGCAATGCCCAGGTCTTCAACGCCAATGCCGTCGACTTCGAGGCCTACGGGCGCTACAACGTCTTCTACTTCTACAACCCGTTTCCGGATGAGGTCATGCGTCAAGTCATGGCGCAGCTGCAGCGCCAGCTCGACCCGGGCCGCGAAGCCCTGGTCATCTACAACACCCCCAATTGCCACCGCATCGTCGTCGATCACGGCTTCACGCCCATGCGCGACTATCCGGACCAGTGGGGCAACGGTATTCGGGTGTATTCCAATCGGCCCTTGGACAGCCGGCTGCTCGCCAGGACCCGGACCTAGGGCCGGCTCGCAACGAAGAGGCTGGCCAGGCACAGCACCATGCCGCAGACGGCCAGCGGCGTCGCCCGCCAGCCCTCGAACAGCGCCGAGATCACCAGCGCGATGACGGGGATCACGACGCCCGTCAGCGCGGCGCGCGCTGGCCCCTGGGCCTGTGCCAGTCTGAAGTACAACACGAAGGCGATCACCGAACCGGCTACGGCCAGGTAGAGCAGGCTCAGCACATAGGGCGCGCGCCAGTCGAAATGCAGGCCCTCGCCACTGGCGAGCGACAGGGTGACGAGGAAGACGGCGCCGTAGCCCATGCTCCACGCCAGGACCGGCACGAGCGGCAGGCCCCAGCGGGTCAACGTCAACGTCAGCACGTTGCCTACACACGCGGCCGCCACGGCAGCCAGGCCCAGCCCCAGGCCCAGGGCGGCCCCCGGCCTGGCGCCGGTGGCGGCGATTTCAGGCCAGAAGATCATCACCACGCCCAGCACACCGCCACTGGCAGCGGCCAGGAAGCGCCGGGTGGCCGGCTGGCCGAAGAAGAGCCGCCCCGACAGCGCATTGCCGTAGACCATCAGGCAGAACAACACCGCAACCAGCCCAGAAGGGATATGGCGCTCCGCCTGATAGACCGACAGGTAGTTGCCGCTGTACTGCACGATGCCGGTGGCCAGCATCCAGCCATGGGCCGACAGCGGCAGCCTCAGGGACGCCCGCTGCCAGCGCGCTAGCGCCGCCAGCAGCACGGCGGCCAGTGCAAACCGCCACGCGACGGAGTTGAACACCGGCACGCTGCTGTCCAGTTGGTACAGGATGACGTGCCAGGTGCTGGCCCAGATCAACGTCGGGCCCCAGAACAGCCAGCGGGAGGACATCAAGGTTGGCATGCGGGCAGGGCCGACCGCCACGGGCATGCCGCAGCAGCATGAAAGAATGGGGGCGATGCCTGCCTCAGGCGACGCGCTTGAAGGTCGCCAACAGCGCCCCGGCTGCGACGAACAGCGTGCCGAACACGCGGTTCAGCGCCTTGATGTGGCTTTCGCTCTTCAGCGCCGCCAGCACCCGCGCCGCCAGGGCCGTGTAGCCGGCCATGACGACCAGGTCTGTGAAGGCCAGCGTGCCGCCAATGACCAGGTACTGCGGCGCCAGCGGCGCATGCAGATCCAGGAACTGCGGCACGACGGCCAGCAGGAACACCGTACCCTTGGGGTTGACCGCGTTGATGCCCCAGCCGCGCAGCACCAGCTGGCGCCGCGTCACCTGCGCGGCGCCATCATCCGCCGCCACCATGGGCCTGGCCGGCGCACGCCACTGCTGCACGCCAAGGTAGATGAGGTAGGCCACGCCTGCCCACTTGACGAAGGCGAAGCCCAGCGATGAGGCGGCGATCAGCGCACCGAGCCCGGCACCGACGAGGACGACCTGGGTCAGGATGCCGATGACGAGGCCGAAGGTCATGAAATAGCCGCGCCTGAAGCCATGGCTCAGCCCGGCACTCATCGCCGCGACGGCGCCCGCGCCAGGAGACAGGCTGATCGCCCAGGACGCTGCGAAGAACGCCAACCACACCGAGAAATCCATGACCGGCCCTGCCTCGTAACGCGAGGGCCGGAGTTTCCCATGCGGCCGCCCAAATGGGCGCCAGGGCTCCCCGATTCGTCCGGGCGGCCCGGGCAGTCCGGCACGCCAGACCTAACATCTCCCGATGTTCAGGGCTCTTTCCTCACTGCCGCGCAGCGTCTGGCTGCTGGGCCTGATCAGCCTGGTCAACGACAGCGCCAGCGAGCTGGTCTACCCCCTGGTGCCGCTGTACCTGAGCGGCGTGCTGATGGCCGGCCCGCGCGTGCTGGGCCTCATCGAGGGCATCGCCGAAGCCCTGGCCAGCCTGCTCAAGCTGTGGGCCGGCGTCATGGTGGACCGCAGCGGACGCAGCAAGCCATGGGTAGTGGCCGGCTACGGCCTGGCCGGGCTGGCAAGGCCGCTGATCGCGCTCGTGGCCGGCTGGCCGCTGCTGCTGGTCCTGCGCCTGGCCGATCGCATCGCCAAGGCCGTGCGCGCCGCTCCTCGCGACGCGCTGCTCGCCGCCAGCATCACACCCGGCCAGCGCGGCCTGGCTTTCGGCGTCCATCGCGCGATGGACAACGCCGGCGCCGTCATCGGCCCCCTGCTGGCCTGGGCGCTGCTGAGTGCCGGCGTGCCGCTGGGCCAGGTCTTCGTCTGGGCCGTCATCCCCGGCCTGATCTGCCTGGGCCTGACGTTGGCCGTGCGCGACGCCCCGCCGCCGAATGCGCCACCGCCGCGCTTCAGCTGGGCTCTGAGCGGCCTGCCCCCGCAGCTGCGCCGCTACCTCGTCGTCGTCGCGCTGTTCACGCTGGGCAACTCCAGCAACATGTTCCTGTTGCTGAGGGCCAGGGAGCTGGGCGTGGAACAGGCCCAGGTGCCGCTGCTGTGGGCCGCGGTGTCGGGCGTGGCGGCCTTGTGCGCCGTGCCGCTTGGCGGCCTGTCCGACCGCATCGGCCGCGTGCGCCTGCTGGTGGCGGGCTACGCGGCCTACGCGGTCTTCTATGTCGGCATGGCTGCCTGGGCCGATCCGGGCTGGCGGCTTTATCTGCTGTTCGGCATCTACGGCGTCTTCATGGCCGCGACCGAGGGCGTCGAGCGTGCGCTGCTGGCCGACCTGACGCCACCCGAGCAACGCGGCACCGCTTTCGGCTGGCTGAACCTGACTACAGGCGCCCTGCTGCTGCCGGCCTCGTTGCTGTTTGGCTGGCTGTGGGAAGGCATCTCGGTGACGGTGGCGTTTGGCTTTTCTGCCGGCTGCGCACTTGCCGCCGCGCTGCTGCTGACAGCGTGGGTGCGTCCGGCCTCGACAATGCGCTGATGGCCACGAGCAAAAGCATCTACACCTGTACCGAGTGCGGCGGCACCAATGCCAAATGGCTGGGCAAATGTCCACACTGCGGTGCCTGGAACACGCTGACCGAGAGCGCCGCTGAACCCGCGAGCGGTGGCAAGAACCGCTACCAGGCCCTGGCGCGCAGCCAGCCTGTGGCGACGCTGTCCGATATCGAAGCCAGCGACTTCGAGCGTACGCCCACCGGCCAGGAGGAATTGGACCGTGTGCTGGGCGGAGGCATCGTCGCAGGGGGCGTCGTGCTGATCGGGGGCGACCCGGGCATCGGCAAATCCACGCTGCTGTTGCAGGCGGTGGAGTCGCTGTCGCAGACAGTCAAGGTCCTGTACGTGACCGGCGAGGAATCGGGCGCCCAGGTCGCAATGCGCTCGCGCCGGCTCGGCCTGGCCGGCGACAAGGTGCGCGTGCTGGCCGAGATCGGCCTGGAGAAGATCCTCGCCACCATCGAGACCGAAGCGCCGGACTTCTGTGTCATCGACTCCATCCAGACGCTGTACTCCGAGCAGCTCTCGTCCGCGCCCGGCTCGGTCGCGCAAGTGCGCGAATGCGCGGCGCAGCTGACGCGCACGGCAAAGGCGCGCGGCTGCGCGATGGTGCTGGTGGGGCACGTCACGAAGGAGGGAGCGCTGGCCGGACCGCGCGTGCTGGAGCACATCGTCGACACGGTGCTGTACTTCGAGGGCGACACGCACAGCAGTTTCCGCCTGGTGCGCGCCATCAAGAACCGCTTTGGCGCGGTCAACGAGATCGGCGTATTCGCGATGACGGAGAAGGGTCTCAAGGGCGTGGCCAACCCGAGCGCGATCTTCCTGTCCACGCATGCAGAGCCGGTGCCTGGCAGTTGCGTGCTCGTCACGCTGGAGGGCACTCGGCCCATGCTGGTCGAGCTGCAGGCGCTCGTGGACAGTGGCGGCGTGAGCCCCCGGCGACTGTCGGTCGGCCTGGACCGCGACCGCCTGGCCATGCTGCTGGCCGTGCTGCATCGCCACGCGGGCGTGGCGACAGGCGACCAGGACGTGTTCATCAACGCGGTGGGCGGCGTGCGCATCAGCGAGCCGGCGGCCGACCTGGCCGTGCTGCTGGCCATCCAGAGCAGCCTGCGCGGCAAGGCGCTGCCGCGCGGCTTCATTGCATTCGGCGAAGTGGGCCTGGCCGGCGAGGTGCGACCCGCGCCGCGCGGTCAGGAGCGGCTGAAGGAGGCGGCCAAGCTGGGCTTCAGCGTGGCCATCGTCCCCAAGGCAAACGCGCCCAAGAAGCCGATCGAGGGCCTGACACTCCACGCCGTCGAGCGAGTCGAGCAGGCCATAGACGTGCTGCGCGGCCTGGTCTGAGCCGGGGTCAGGTTTTCATGGTGCACGCTGGCGCCAACTCTGCTTAGGATGGCGCCTCGCACCGGAGGAACCTTCATGTCCGACCCCGCCGACCTCAGGCAGCATGCCCGCACCGACTTTCTCGCGGCCCAGCACGACGCCGAATCCCTGCCCGGCTGGGTGTTCAAGCCAGTGCAGTTCAGCCAGGGGCCAGCTGGCCTGGTGCTGAACATGAGCGACGGCGGCCTTCAGGTGCTGACCAGCGCCACCGAACCTCTGGCCGATTCGCGCTATGAGGTCGTGCTGCTGCTGGGCCGCTCCGACATGGACTGCAACGACGAGCAGGTGTCCTGGTTCAACGGCATCGTCGAGCGCAAGTGGTCGCGGCCCGTTCCGCGCATGGGCATCCTGCACGGACTGAGCTTCGCGGCGCGCAACTCCACCGCCGAACAGTTCCTGAGCAGCCACCAGGCGGCGCTGGAATCCGGCCAATGGGTGCGCTGCGTGCTGCTCAAGGTTCCCAGCTAGAGGTCGTGGCAGGATGCGCGCCATGAGCGCCCTGCCCCAGCCCCCTTACTACGCAGTCATCTTTACCAGCCAGCGCACGCAAGTCGAAGACGGCTATGGCGACATGGCCGAGCGCATGGTGGCCCTCGCGGCCGAGCAGCCCGGCTACCTGGGCGTCGAAAGCACGCGCGGCGGGGATGGTCTGGGCATCACGGTCTCCTACTGGCGCAGCGCCGAGGACATTGCGGCCTGGCGCCGCCACGCCGAGCATCGCATCGCCCGCGACACAGGCCGCAGCGACTGGTATGCGCACTACACGCTGCGCGTCGCCAAGGTCGAGCGGGCCTATGCCTGGACACGTGCGGACGGCACCCAGGATCCACAGGCATGAACCCGTGGATCGGCGCAGGGCTGGCGCTCGCAGCTTTGATCGTGGGTGGCGCGCTGCTGGGCTGGCAGGGCGTCATCTTCGGGATGACCGGCGTGGTCTTCTGGTTGCTGCTGCAGATGTCGCGGCTGATGCGCGTCATGAAGATGGCGGGGGCGGCGCCCATGGGATCGGTGGGCAATGCCGTGATGTTTTCAGCCAAGCTCCATGTCGGCATGAAGCTCGTGGACCTGATCGGCCTGGCCGGCAGCCTGGGGATCAAGCAGGCGCCCGAGACCTTTGTCTGGCGCGATGCCGGTGGCGACGCGGTCGAGGCGGTGCTGAGGAAAGGCAAGCTCGCCGAGTGGCGGCTGATCAGGGCCGGGCAGGCTTCGTAAAATCACCCTCTTTCCTTTTCAGCCCCTGGAGTACCCGATGGTTCCCGCTCCCCTGCACGACCGCGACGGCAAGATCTGGATGGACGGCGAGCTCGTCGACTGGCGCGACGCCAAGATCCACGTGCTGACCCACACGCTGCACTACGGCTGCGGCGCCTTCGAGGGCGTGCGCGCCTACGACACGGTCAACGGCACGGCCATCTTCCGCCTGCATGAGCACACCCAGCGCCTTCTGAACAGCGGCAAGATCCTGCGCATGAAGGTACCGTTCTCGGCCGAGCAGATCAACGAGGCCCAACGTGCCGTCGTCAAGGCCAACGGCCTGAAGAGCGCCTACATCCGGCCGCTGATCTGGATCGGCTCCGAGAAGCTGGGCGTCAGCCCCAAGGGCAACCAGGTGCACCTGATGGTGGCCGCCTGGAGCTGGGGCGCCTACCTGGGCGAGGACGGCATGAAACGCGGCATCCGGGTGAAGACCAGCTCCTACACCCGCCACCATGTCAACATCACGATGACTCAGGCCAAGACGGTGTCCAACTACACCAACTCCATCCTGGCCAACATGGAAGCGACGGAAGACGGCTACGACGAAGCACTGCTGCTGGACGCGGCCGGTTTCGTTTCAGAGGGTGCGGGTGAGAACCTGTTCGTCATCAAGGGCGGCGTGGTCTACACACCCGACCTGTCCGCCGGCGCGCTGAACGGCATCACCCGCAACACGATCTTCGCGATCTGCCAGGACCTGGGCCTGAAGCTGGTCGAGAAGCGCATCACCCGCGACGAGGTCTACATCTGCGACGAGGCCTTCTTCACCGGCACCGCTGCCGAAGTGACGCCCATCCGCGAACTGGACCGCATCGAGATCGGCAGCGGCTCGCGCGGCCCCATCACCGAGAAGATCCAGTCGGCGTTCTTCGACATCGTCAATGGCCGCAACCCCAAGTACGCCGAGTGGCTGACCGCCGTCTGAGGCTTCAACAAAACAACACCATGAGCACCATCCAAGCCCCCGCCGCCGTCGTCGAAGTGACCGCCAAGGACTGCAATGACAACGGCACCGTCTTCTGCCCCAATCCCAAGATGGCGTTGTGGAGCAACCATCCCAAGGTCTTCATCGACCTGACGCACGGCGGCCAGGGCCAGTGCCCCTACTGCGGCACGGCCTACAAGCTCAAGGCCGGCGAGGTCCTCTCCAGCGGTCACTAAGGCTCAGCGAGCCAGTGCAGCAGCCCTCTGGCTGCTGCGGCGCTGGGCGTCCAGATCGGCCTCAAGCACACGCTCGGCGGCCGACAACGACCGTACAAGCCCCCGTGCCAGCGCGCCCTGGTCGAGGTTTTGCCCCCAGGTCAGGCCGGCGCGAAGCGGCAGCGGCGCGGCCAGGCCATCGACGAAGCCGGCGGGCAGCCACGGCATGGTCTGGGCCAGCACCAGCGCCACCCGCGGCTTGATGGCCGCGTCGCCAACGCGGCCGCGCTGCCCCCATGCAACGGCGAGATCCGCACTGGCCCCGCTGAGTAGCTGCGGCGTCACCGCGACGTCGCGCAGCACGCCGTGGCGCAGCTGCATCAGCGCCTCCTCGGCCAGCATGGCCGCATCCTCCCGCGGCACGCTCTGGCCGACAGGCCAGGAATAGCTGTAGCCGTCAGTAACGCGGTCCGCGGCAAAGAAACCGGCGACGTCAGCCGGCTGGTAGCCGCGCTGTGCGGCCGTGGACGCCGCGCCGAAGAACTGCACACGCCCCAGGTCGACCATCTGCTGCGAACGGAACGGCAGCTGCGCGCGCAGCCGGTCGGACGCTGTGTCGGGTGGCATGGCCTCGTAGACGCGCAAGCCGGCGTTGAGCAGCAAGTGCAGGCGCGGCGGCACGAAATCGTTGGCGTGGGTCAGCTCGTGGTACAGCAGGCGGCCCAGTGTCGGGATCAGCGAGGCACCGTCGCGCGGCGCGCGCGCCAGAACCTCGCTGCGCCCGCCGGCCGACTGGTTGCCCTGCACGTAGCGCCACAGCATCCGGTAGGCGAGGTCACTGCCGTAGTCGCTGCGCGGATCGGGCACCTCGCTGACGCTGTCACGCTCGGCAGCCGTCTGCCACAGATAGTCGGCGTCAAGGTAGATGGCGCCGGTAGCGCTCCAGTAGAAGGCCGGCCGCACACGCCCGCCGATGACGATGGCCGTCGTGGCGTTGAGCAGTCGGCGGAAGTCGCCGTTCACGTCCTGCTCGCGCAAGAAGGCCTCGAAGCGCTGGCCCATCCAGTCATTGGAGACCAGCACGCGCGCCATCACCTGCTCCACGGTCGGCAGCTCGCCTCGTGTCTGAGTACCCAGCAGGGACAGCCGGCCCAGGGTGCAGAGCGTGGCATTGCTCAGCGCCGGCGTGTAGATGCAGTCGCGCAGCGCTGCCGCGTGGAGGCTGTCGGCCACGTAGGGATAGACGCGCGAGGACGGGTTGCCGGCGTCGAACAACGGAGCCGGCGCTGCTGCGGGTGCGGCCTGCACGAGCAGGCTGAACTCCTGACTGACGATGCGCCCGTCGGCGAGCGTGGCCTCGGCGCGCAGGCGCAGCAGGGTGTCCTGGCTGACGATGGGTGCCGTGAAGATCGCGCGCCATTGGCCGGCATCTCCAAGCACCACGTCGGGGCCGTCGACGCGGCGCCAGCGCACCTGCGCGAGCGGATAGTCGGCCATGGCCAATCCGTCCACCCAGGCGCGCAGCGAGGTCTGCCCGCCAGACCACACCGAGGGCTCGCCGCGGATCACCATCGCCGTCGCGTCGGGCGCGGTGGCGCCGAGTTCAGCCTGGCCGCTGTAGCTCGCCCCCGTGGCGTCGGTGAAGTCCACGCTGAAGGCATAGCGCCCCGGCGTGGCCGGCGCGACGCTGAGCGCCTGCGAGCGCGCCGAGCCGAGCGTCAGCGCGGCGCCGTCGATCTGGCGCCATTGCACGGCATCCAGTCGCGCCCCCGGGCAGGCAAGCAAGGCCAGTTCCTGGTTGCGCCCAGCGCCGGCCGCGGCAGGCAAGGCCAGGCGCGCAACGGAACCGCTCAGGCACTGCAAGCCAAGCGGCGGCACGGTGACCGGGCCCGGCGCAGGCGCGGCGCCCCCGCCCCCGCCGCAGGCGGCCATCAACAGGCAAAGGCACAGCGGTGCCAGGATTTTCAGCAAGGCCATCGGCGGCGGATTTTGCGGCAGCCCAGGCGGGCGACTTCCTACAATCCGGCCATGCCCCGCTCAACCGCCCAGACCGCCGCCCTGCTGGCCTCGCCCGACGACACCGAGGCCCAGTTCTACGAGGCGCTGCAGCACGCCGACCTGGACCACCTGATGGCCCTCTGGGCGGATGACGAGGAGATCGCCTGCGTGCACCCGGGCGGACCGCGCATCGTCGGCCTTGTCGCCATCCGCGCCGCTTTCGAGGCTGTGTTCCAGCGCGGCGCGGTCCACGTCCATCCCGAGCGCGTACGGCGCCTGCACAGCGGCGACTGCGCCATCCACCACGTGCTTGAGCGCGTGCAACTGCATGCCGAGGACAAGGCCTCCGCGCCAACAGCCTGGGTCATCGCGACCAATGTCTACCTGAAGACGGCACTCGGCTGGCGCCTAGTGCTGCACCATGCCAGCCCCGGCAGCGCGGGCGACGTCCAGGAGCTCGTCGCGGACGCCGGCACGCTGCATTAGGAGTCAGGCGCATGCAGTACCGCGCCCCCCACTGGCTGCCCGGTGGTCACGCCCAGACCATCTGGCCTGCCCTCTTCAGCCGCCAGCATGACGGCCTCGCCCCGAGCTGGACCCGGGAGCGCTGGGACACCCCGGACGGCGACTTCATCGACGTCGACTTCCTGGCCGGCGCGCCTGCGGATGCGCCGCTGTTCGTGCTCTTCCACGGCCTCGAGGGTGACCGCACCAGCCACTCCAGCGTCGCTTTCGCCAATGCAGCCCGAGCACGCGGCTGGGCAATGGCCTTGCCGAATTTCCGCGGTTGCTCGGGCGAGCTCAACCGAGGGCCGCGCGCCTATCACTCGGGCGACTACGAGGAGGTGGGCTGGATCCTGCAGCGCCTGCGCGAGCGTCACGGCCGCCCGCTGATGGTCGCGGGCGTGTCCCTGGGCGGCAATGCACTACTGCGCTGGGCCGAGGAGGCCGGCAGCAGCGCCGCGCGTGTCGCGCAGGCTGTCTGCTCCGTCTGCTCGCCCATCGACCTCGCCGCGGCCGGTGCGGCCATCGATCGCGGCTTCAACAAGCAGGTCTACGGGCGCCGCTTCCTGCGCACCATGATCCCCAAGGCGCTGCGCAAGCTGCAGCAGCACCCGGGCCTGTTCGACGGCGAGCGCCTGAAGCGCGCGTCGACCCTGTACGAGTTCGACAACCTCTTCACCGCACCACTGCACGGCTTCAGGAACACCGAGGACTACTGGACTCGCGCCGCCGCCAAACCCCACCTGCACCGCATCCGCATACCGGCCCTGGTGCTGAACGCCCTCAATGACCCCTTCGTGCCGGGGCGCAGCCTGCCGCACGCCGCGGAAGTAGGCAGCCACGTGACACTCTGGCAGCCAGGCCATGGCGGCCACGTCGGCTTCCCCGCGGGACGTCTGCCGGGCCACCTGCAGACCATGCCCGCGCAGGTCTGCGACTGGCTCTGGAAGCAACGCTGATGGACCCCATCGATGGATGAGATCGTTCAGGCCGCGCTGAAGAAATGGCCCAACGTGCCGCATTGCTACGGCTGGCTGGCGCTGGACGCGCGGGGCGACTGGTACATGCGCGACGAGCGCATCCAGCACGCGGGCCCATTCCCCCAGGTCAAGGGCAGCCGCATCGAGCATGACAAGCTGCGCGCCTTCATCGAGCGCAATTACGCGGCCGACGCGGCCGGTTGCTGGTACTTCCAGAACGGCCCGCAGCGCGTCTATGTGGAGCTGGAAGCCACGCCCTGGATCTGGCGCCTACAGCCGGACGGCCGTGTGCTGAGCCACACCGGCGTTCAGGCCACCGTGCAGTCGAGCTGCCTGGACGAGGAGGGCCGCCTGTACCTGCTCACGGACCTCGGACCGGGCCTGGTGCACACGGCCGACATGAGCCTGGCGGCCGACGCCGTCGAACAAGGCTTGTGGTCGCCTCAGGAGGCGCGCTCCAGCGAGCTGCCGGTGCGCTTCGCCTTCGTGCGCCGCCCCCTGCCCTGACTCGGCCAGCACGCGCGGGCCAGACGCGACAAGGGCTGCCGAAGCAGCCCTTGCATCAATCAAACCACGCGGCTCACTGCGCGGCCGAAGCGGCCGGGGCCGGCATCTTGGGCTCGTCGAACTTGGCGCCGCCGTTGTTGGCCATGTAAACCACGGCACGGCCAATTTCGAAGTCACTGAAATCGCCGCCGCCCTGCGGACCCATGTTGCCTTTGCCTGCCAGCGCGGAATGCACCAGGGCATCGAAGCCGCTCTTGATGCGCGGGCCCCAGGCCGCGGCATCGCCCAGCTTGGGCGCGCCGGCGGCACCGGTGGCGTGGCAGGCCGCGCACTGGGCCTGGAAGACCTGCTCACCAGTCTTCATCGCGCCAGCATCACTGGCGTCCTTGACCTCGACATGGCCCACCGGCGCAATGCGCGCGGCGACAGCCTGGGCGTCGAAAGCACCTGTGCCGGCGGCCGGCTTGTGCTCGGTGGTGACGTAGTTGGCCAGCATGATGATGACGATCACCGGTACCACGAAGGCGAACAGCACGGCCCAGGCGAGTTGCTTGGGAGTCTTGATCGGGCCGGTGTGGGCGTCGTCGTGGGCGTGATCGTGGCTGGCGCTCATGGATTCCTCTTGTTGGTCCTTGTCGTCACTTCGGTGCCCGCCTGGCGGGACACAAAACCTATGAATTATAGGCAGCCCCCATGGGCGTCCCGTCTCATGGGAACCCCGCTGCTAGAATGGACGGCTTCGCGCCCGTAGCTCAATGGATAGAGTACTGCCCTCCGAAGGCAGGGGTTGTTGGTTCGATCCCAACCGGGCGCGCCAGACACAAGCCATGCAAGTCACTGACTTGCATGGCTTTTTCTATTTCGCGGCCCGCGTGCAGACAGTGCAACGGATGCGATGTGGGCCAAAAGTGGGCCAAACGGTTTGCAGGCTCGCGGAGCCTGCCAAGACTGTCGCTGGAACGCATGAGGCATAGCAGCGAGACCAAACGGGATCTACCTACTCGCGCGGCTCATGCCACCGGCCACCCCCACCAGGGAACCAGACATTTCCGCTCGTGCCTTGCAAACGGACAGCGGGGACGAGCGACGCTTCGATCTGCAGCCAGGGCATGCGCCGGCCAAGAACCGCTAGCGGATAGCAGGGGGCTGAAGCTGCCGATCGAGATACCGCAGAGCCTGATCGATCGGCACACCGAACTCGCCAAGAGCCTGCAATCGCGGTTTCCGCGACACACCCTGAGCGAGGGACCGCCCAAGTCCTACTTGCGGCGCAGCGCTTCGGCAGCCTCCTCGACCTGCTTAAGAGACGAATCCGACTTGATGATCGCCTTCAGCTGCTCGATCGTCCTCGGGTCGAGGCTGGCCTGGGGAGGCATGGCGACCTGCACCATGACCGAATCGCCTTCAGGCACAGAGTCGAGCTGCAGGTCCGAGATCGGCGCCGTGTAGACGCTGCTCTCAGTGATGTCTGACGCGTGCTTGACCACGCTGAACACTTGAGCCTCCATCGAGTCCGGACCCAACCTCTTCGCAGAAGCCTTGAACCCTGGTGAGACGCGCGCGGAGCCGACCTTCTTCGTCATCTCCCATCGTGGACCGCCGAGGTAGGCCGCGGCATACATCAGCTTCGCCTTGAAGCCATCCACTCCCGCCACGAGCATGCCGTAATAGAACGCCAGATGAACCGACTCCCACGGACGCTCCTTTCGATCGCAGGCGTAGTCGTGGAACACCGATGCGTATCGGTATGCCCCTCCGTACGGGTCCCCGACAAACGACCAAGCCCATCGCGGAATGGAGGCCCCGTCGATGCGCCATCCCTTGGGTGCGATCCGTATAGCACCAGTGGGATCTTCATAGGAGAAGTCCTTCAGCAAGACCATGTACCGCGTCTCACCAGGCGGCCACACCGTTTCCACGGCGCCGCTGTATTTGCCGTACTGCGCATGCGCCACGCCTACTGCCAGTGCAAGCAACGCCACGGCGATCCATCTGATTTGCATGAGGTCCTCCCAATAGACCTGTGGAGACTAAGCTGGCGTCGCACACACGGACATCCATACTTCAGTTGAGATCGGCCTGTGAGGCCTGCGTGTTCACCTTCGGATGGCTTCCAACCGTGGCGACCTGCTGCGCCCGCAGGTAGAGTCAGCCCGGTCGACAGCGTTGAGCGAAGCTAGCAACAGCCCGCAACGCGTGGCGATAGCCCAATCGCGTGCGAGCAATGAAAGCTGCGCTTCTTCTCTCCGGCGGCATGGACTCCCTCAGCATCGCCTGGTGGAAGCGGCCCGACGTAGCCATCACGGTCGACTACGGGCAACTGCCGGCGCAAGCCGAGAGATCGGCCGTAGCATCCGTCTGTGCCCAGCTCGGCATTGAGCACCATATCGTCGGCATCGACTGCCGCGCGCTCGGTTCCGGCGACATGGCCGGATCGACGCCCAACGAACACCCGCCCGCGTCCGACTGGTGGCCTTACCGCAATCAAATGCTCATCACTTTCGCCGTTATGAGGGCGATCTCGCTGGGCGTCCAGAGGCTGCTGATCGGCACCGTCATGAGTACTTCAGGCTGACGCGCAAGTACGAGCGGTGGGCGGTTTCTCGCCAAGCCTGAAGCTGGACATGAAGAATCAAGGAAAAGTCTGGCCTGATGCCCGTGGCAACTGCTGCAGTTGCATCCAACGCACCCGCCACACGTCCTGGTCGCGAGATCAGGGATCTACCGAAAGGTAGACGTGCAAAAGGCGGGTTTTCTACGTCTGGGCATTGCATGGCCACGTCGACGCCGCTCCGGCCCTTCAGCAAATCGGCCAGCACCCCTGAGCAGTTGCTCCAAAAGCTCAAGAACTGCAGCCTCACCGTCGCCAACGATGCGGAGGCGTTAGCCTACCTGCGTGGCGTTGGCGCCTACAGGCTCAAGGGCTACTGGCACCAGGTTCAGGACCCGGTGACCAAGCGCTTTCCCGCCGGCTACGAGTTCGAGGACATCCGTCAACGCTGCGAACTCGATCGTGAGGTCCGCGCGGCGACCATCGAAGCCGTCGACCGACTCGAGGTGGCCATCCGCTCGGTGATGGCGAACCATCTCAGCTTGACCCATTCGCCGCATTGGTTTCTGGACGCTCGCATCTTCAAGCCGACGGAACAGTGGGGGATCGGCAAGATGGTGCGGAAGGTCGAGGATGAGGTCGGCAGGGCAAAGGGCAAGGCCTTCATCAAGCACTACTTCAGCCAGCACGACGACCCGTACCTGCCGCCCAGTTGGGCGATCAGCGAATGCGTGTCCTTCGGCATGTGGTCCCGCACCTACGCCATCCTGCGCGACCAAAACGACAAGAAGACGATCGCCAAGCGCTTCGGCGTTGATCAGCCGCAGGTGTTCGAGTCCTGGATCCACGCGCTGACCGTTCTACGCAACCTGGCGGCGCACCACGGGCAGCTGCTCAGCGTGCAGTTCGGCGTTGCGCCGGCGGGCTACAAGAAGGCGGGCATCACCTTCCAGCAGCCAAAGTTCTTCTTTGCCATGGCTACGGTCGTTCACTACCTGCTGACCCAGACCGGCCTGCCTCATCGTTGGAAGCCAGCGCTACAGGCCGCGTTTGCGGCCCATCCACGGGTGCCCGTCTCTGAGCTAGGCTTCCCAGCTTCATGGGATACGGCCCGGGGCTGGTACGGCGCGCGTCAATCTAGTTGTCGCCTCGGTTATGCAGCCAATGGCTGACTATCCTTGCTGCGCCGGGTCGCAGCGACGACAGAGTCGCGTTCTGGGTTGAGCGTGACGGCCGCGATGTGCGACCAGTCCCGCGTGCGGCCTGACCAGCGCGCCGGGTTGCGCTTTCGGGCCTTGTGATACACGTCGTGCCGGGCCGCGAGGAGCGCAACGTCCGCGCCGTCGTGGCGCTGCGCCGGGCTCACGTAGCGGATGCCGCTATGACGGTGGTCGTAGTTGTACCAATGCACGAACTCGCGCGCCCATTCGCGCGCGGCGCCGAGGTCGGCGAAGCCCTTGTCCGGGAACTCCGGCCGGTATTTGGCCGTGCGGAACAACGACTCCACGAAGGCGTTGTCATCGCTCACGCGAGGACGGGAGTACGAGGGCTTCACGCCCAGCCACCACAGCATCGCCAGCACCGTGGTGGCCTTGAGCGTGGCGCCGTTGTCGCCGTGCAGGACGGGCCTGTCGTCGCGCGGCAGGGCATGGATGCCCTCCGCCAACGCGGTGCGCTGCACGAGCCGCGCGGCGTGATCGCTGTCGTCCTCCTCATGCACCTCGAAGCCCACGATCTTGCGGCTGTAGACGTCCAGGATCAGGTACAGGAAGAACCAGCGCCCGACGACCTGCGTGGGCAGGAACGTCATATCCCAGCACCACAGCTGTCGCGGCGCGGTGGCGATGTGCGTGGTCGGCGGCCGGCTCTTGCGCGGCGCCTTAGCCCGCCCTCGATGGCGCATCTGGCCCTGGGCGCGCAGCACGCGTGCGAAGGTGGATTCGCTGGCGATGTACACGCCCTCGTCAGCCAGCATCGGCACGATGCGCGCCGGCGGCATGTCGGCGAAGCGCGGCTCGTTGGCCACGCGCAGGACCTCGGCGCGCTCGGCTTCGGTCAGCGCATGCGCGGGCACCGGGCGCATCGCTGCGGGCCTGCCATCGCCCGTTTCGAGGCCCTGGTGCCCGGCGTCAACTATCCTGAGCTGCCAGCGTCAACTATCTTGAGCGGTGCGGATGGGTGTTGATCACGGTGTTGGAGGTGCGCTGCGTTGCCGGCGCGCCGGCAACGCAGCGCGGCGTCGGTAGCTGTCCACGTTCATCTCCAGGATGGTCGAGTGATGCACCAGGCGGTCGACCGCAGCCACCGTCATGGCTTTGTCCGGGAAGACCTCATCCCACGCCGAGAACGGTGCGTTGGCCGTGATGGCCAGGCTCTTGCGCTCGTACCGCTCGGCGATCAGCTCGAACAGCACCGAGGTCTCGGCCTGGTCGCGCCGTGCATAGCTGAGGTCGTCCAAGATGATCAAGTCGAACCGGTCGAGCTTGGACAACTCCGCCGGCAGGCGCAGGTCGCGCCGGGCTGCCTGCAGGCGCTGCACCAGCTCGCTGGTGCGCACGAACAGCACCTTCAGCCCACGGTCGATCAGCGCGTGGCCGATGGCCGCCACGAGATGCGTCTTGCCGGTGCCCGGCGGGCCGAAGGCCAGCAAGTTGTGGCCCTGCGCAATCCAGCTGTCGGCCTCGGCCAGCGCCATCACATGGGCCTTGGAGACGGCCGGCACCGCAGCGAAGTCGAAGTCGGCCAGGCTCTTGCCCGGCGGCAGCTGGCTGTCGACCCGTGCACGGGCCAGGCGCCGCGTCTCGCGCTCGGCCATCTCATGGCCCAGCAGCGTGTGCAGCAGCCGCTCGGCCGGCCAGCCCTCGCGGTTGGACTGCGCGGCCACATCGGCCCACAAGCGCTTGATGGTCGGCAGGCGCAGCTCGGTGAGCATCAGTGGCACCGCTGCCCCCGATGCATTGGTGTCGGCACTCATGCGGCCTCCAGCAGTTCGTCGTAGACCGCCGCTGACGGCAGCACCACGACCACCTGAGGCATCGCAGCCGGTCGTGGCGCGAACCTGTCCCTGAGCACATCGATGTCGGGGAGCTCGGCGCCATCCAGCAAGCGAGCGAGTTCGATGGCCAGCTCTGCCACCACGTTGGCTCGGTCGGCCAGGTCCAGCAGGTCCACCATCAAGCGGCAGGCCGCCCGCTCGGGCAACGCCTGGCTAATGTGCTCCCAGGCCAGGGCGTACTCGCTGCGCGGGAACATCGCATCGCGCAACACCCAACGCGCGAAGGCGCCGGGCTTGCGCTTCAAGTTGGGCAGCATGTGACGCCAGTCAATGCGCTTGGGGTGGCGATCGGCCGTGCTGGCATGCAGCCGCTCGCACTCGAAGACCTTCACTCCGCCCAGCCAGGCGTCCAGATAGGTGCTGTGCAGCCTCACCTTCAACCGTTGACCGGCCAGACGCGAAGGCACGCTGTAGAGCACGCTCTTGGCGCTGAACACGCCGAACTTGCTGACGCGCGCATCCACCTCCTCGAAGTCGGAAGTGCGCCGTGCCGGCAGCGCTTGAAGGCTGGTGCGCTCGGCTTCCCAGGCACGCGCGCAGCGCGCGTTGAGCCGGCGCACGGTCTCCGCCACGAACTGCTCGTAGGCCGGCAGGTCATCAAACTCGCGGCTGCCGCGCAGCAGCAGGGCCTGGTCCAGCCCGCGCTTGAGGCTGCCCTGGCGCGCTTCAATGGAGCCGTTCTCGTGGCTCACGCCGGTGTTGTTGCGCGTGGGTCGCATGCCGTAGTGCTTGCACAAGGCCTGGTAACGCCGCGTCAGTTCTTCGCGCTCGGCCAGGTTGTTGAAGGCCGCCGACAGGCTGTCGGTGCGGTGCTCCAGAGGCACCCCGCCAGCCATCCATAGCGCGTCTTGCAGCCCAGCAGCCAGGCTCTGGAAGCTCTCGCCGCCCAGGACCACCCTCGCATGGCGCCAGCCGCTGTGGGCCAGCGCGAACTGGTACAGCCGGTGCGGGAAGGTGAGTCCGCCCAGGCTGATGTCCAGATCGTCGGCCACGGTGAAGTCCGACAGCCCCAGCCGGCCCGGCGGATGCTCCTGCGCGAAGAACAACTCGCGCTCGCCGCCGTGCTCGGCGCGCCACTGGCTCACGCGCCGCTGCAGCGTGCGCAGCACTCCATCGGCGAACCGCTCGGGGTGGCGGCGCTGCAACTCCTCCAGCACGGTGACGGCCATCAACGACGGTGCGCCTTCCAGCATGGGCACCACCTCACTGGCCCACACCTCGGCCAGCGGGTCGGCGCGGGTGCGCCAGTGTCGCGGTGGGCGTTGTGATGGCAATGTCGTCGCCGATTCCAGCCGCCGCGCGCTGGCCACGCTGATGCCCGTCTTGGCTGCAGCAGCCTCCTGGCTGTGCTTGCCCCTCAGTTCCTTGTACTTGCTCACTTGCAGGTCCGTTATGCGTTTGCCGGGCACCGTGGCTGCCTCCCTCTGGAAGCCAACCACTGTAGGAACCCACCCGCAAAACGCTCCCCGGCGGCCTGCGTCAACCGCTCACGATAGTTGTCGCTGAGCGCTCAAGATAATTGTCCGCCGCCAGCCCTGGTGAGCATTCCAGCGCTGCAGGGTGCGTGCGGTGATACCCACCACCTCGCAGGCCTGGTGAAGCCGGGCTCCGGCTCGGCGCGCGACTTCAATGTTGCGGGCATGTTCTTGGCGATCTTCGAGGCCGATCATTCGTCCTCGCCCTGCGTGTTTCTTTGGAAGATCGCCGCCGTTTTTTTTGAAAGTACCAGCAGCGCTGCTGTCTCCGCCAGGGCCTTGTCTTTGCGGCGCACTTCGCGCTCGAGCTCCTTGATGCGACGCCGATCCTCGCGGGTCTGCGACGGGCTCGCGCGCGCCTCCTCGGGCGCGGCCAGGGCCTGCGTCGCACTGGTGCGCCACTGCAGCAATTGCTGCGGGTACACGCCGTTCTCGCGGCACCAGGCGCTGCGCGTGGCCTCGTCCATGGCCGCGGTCGTGATCACCGCCTCCAGCCGCGCGGCGGCCGTCCACTCGCGCTTTTGCAGCGGCTTGGACAGCGACTGCGCGCGCCAGCGCTCCAGCGTGTCCACACCGATGCCGATCTCACGCGACACCACCTCCGGCGGCGCGCTCTCCGGCGGCAGCATGCGCGCTACCGCCCGATCCTTGAATGCTTGTCCGTATCGAGCCAACTTCTTCTCTCATCGTCACCCCCAATTCTTCGGTTCTATCGGGGCGACAACCATTCTGACGCGGGGGGGCCGAGGTTTGACCGATCGGCGCCAGCAAATCAAGCTGCCTACCGCCCTTTGTGTCGCTGGCCGAACGCATGCCGCCATGTTGATCGCAGCGGCTTGAAACCAAAAGCCTCCGCGCTCGAAGCCTTGGTCGTCCCAGACTGCGCCAAGCCGCCCCACCGAATTCAAAGAAGGCTCAACCGCCCTTCATGCCGCTCACCATTCGTATCAACTTGGAGACGACCGAATGAATGGCGTAGTCAGCTCCAGCCGCCCAGCATTTAGCGCGCTGCGTCAGATCATGCATCCGCGCCACGTAGCGATCGACATCACCGATGCCGCCCCCCCCCGATAGCAACGCTCCGACCGCGTCACGCGAATAGCTTCTACCGATGGCGCGGCGTCGATCAGTCTCGAGCGCTGGCTACAGATCGATGATGAGCTTTAGGTTTACGAGTTTCCTGTGGCTTTTAGCCTTCGGCGTAATGGTGTTCGAACTCTTGCATCAGTCCAGACAAGCTGCAGTTCAAGGCGGCGGCAATCCTGACGACACCGACAAAATTGGGCGTCGTTCGACCGGTCTCAATCATCGAAATGTTGGAGCGCCCGACGTTGGCCGCTAGAGCCAGCGCCTCCTGTGACATCCCGACGGCGACCCTCAGCGAGGCAATGGCCTTCCCAAGCGCCGTGGCGACTTTTGGATCGGTCGACTGCGATCCTGACGGCCGGCCGCGCCGGACTGCCTTCTTTCTAACTGCCATGCCAGTAGCGTCGGTCGATGATATTTTTAAAACAACATTTAATTAAATACAAAAGCGACTACCATCGATCTATGCAACCCCAGGTAGGCCCCCATGCCAAGCGGCCATGTACAGCGGTGTGCGCTTCTCGCAGGAGCAAGACATGGCAGACATTTCTACGTCGCAACCGGAAGCTTCGCAGCCCGACTCCGGCCCTGGTGAGGACGATCACAGCGTCGCAACCGCTGATCCGCACGCCGCTTGGACGCTGCTAGACGAAGCGTCAGAGGACCTGGTGCGCGCCGAAGCCATCGTCGATCTTCTCGGGTTGGAGATGCAGGCCTCAAGGCATCAGCTATACGCGGCTCAGATTGCCGGGGAGTTTCTGCGAGCGGCAAGTGGGCGGGTATCGGAAGCTCGCGATCTCGTCCGCGGTATCGACTTGGCGAGCAGGAATCAGCAGGCGACCAACAAGTGACGCGGCTGCAAGCGCTTCGGGCGCATGGATTCTGGCTGGTGCGCTTGGCACTCAAGACCTGTCCGCGAAGGCGCGCGCCCCGATCAGGGCGCGCATGGTGCAGGCAAAGGCGCGTCCAATCCGAGGTCGAGCCATCGCATGCAATGCGAAGCACGATGAGAGTCGATCAACTGCAGATCATCCCCGCGCAGTCGCGAGGCGACTGCTCAGTTCGTCGTACTGGAGCTGGAACTTGGGCGCGTTCCTCTTCAGCCGGTTGAGGTTCGACAACTTCCACTGAAGGGCCGGCAACTGCCTGAGATGGGCGTACGGCAACAACGACCAATCCGGCTCCGCGCGCACCATGGAGAGTAGGAAGTCGCAATGCCGGGGCAGCAGCTGGCGGGGAAGCTCTTCCAGCATGCGACGTCGCGTCGACAGCAAGTCATCCAACCCGACGGCGTCCATCGTCATGCCCTCGAATTCCGCCTTGAACACGTCCGCCAGCGGCTTCTCGTTCGGAAACAGCACCTCATGCGTCGGCCGGTTATGGCCCGCGAGGTAGACCACGAAACAGTCCAGCAGCGGCTCTTCCCAGCCATGGCTGTCGAGCATCAGTTGCACATCGAACAGGTCTCGCGGATGCTGGCGATCCAGTGCCGCCACCAGCTTGCTGCCGTAGAGCTCGGCATCGGCAAGGACCGGGACCCGGATGTCGGCGGCAAACATTTGCTGGGCGGCAGGTGTCAGCGAGCGGCGCGTCGGAGCCATCACCGTGCCACGGAAAACGAAGTTGACCTCGACCTTGACCTCCGCGTCGGCACTCCGGACGAACAGCTTTGCCTCGGTGCCATCCTTGTTCTTGCGGAGTTCGACGTCGTACCCCAGTGCCCTGATGCGCCCTTGCGCAGCGGCAAGTTCGGCGCTGATCGACAGTAACGCGTCCTCGCGCGGCAGATCGTAGGGAACGAAGACCACGTCAATGTCCACGGACAAGCGCGGCATGTCCTGGATGAAGAGATTGAGCGCCGTGCCGCCCTTCATCGCGAACACAGGCGTCTCAAAGACCGCCGGTGCGATGTCCAGCAACAGCTGGACTGTTCGAACGTAGGCCTCGTTCATGTGGGCCGCTTCAGGTTGAGCCGCTCGCCGGACTTGGTGGTGGACACCCAGCGACGGCCACCGCCCAGGCGCTCGCTGTGTTTGCGCGCAAGGCCAGCCCAGGACAGGCCCAGATCCTCGGCCAGCGCGTGAGCCAGCCTTGCGACCTTGATCCGCTTGAGATGGGCGAGGAGCTCCTCCAGCACGGGCTGGCGCAGCGCTCGTGCACTCTCCACCAGGTGGCGAGCTTCCTCAAGTTCCTGCCCCTTGCCCACATCGCTCAGCAGCTCGAGCAATGCCCGTTCCGGGGTGGAGACGAGCACGTCAGGCCGCCCCCCAGGCAACGCGGCCAAGCCGGCACTGGCGGGGAGTCCTGGATCAAAGAGATGGGTCGCCTGATAGTCCGCCGGGAAGACCGATGTGAACCAGGTCGGCAGCGATGCCGACTTGTCGCCCCAGAGGATCAGCCGATCTTTGACGGCGAGGTTGTGCCGCACGCCTCGCCACGCAAGCGCAGTTTTCCCGCCAACATGCAGGCCAGGTATGACCTCCGCCAAGCGGGCCAAGCTGGCATCGCGGCCCAGTTGGTCGCCTGGAAGGATGTAGACCCCATGCCCGAGGCGCTCGAGCCAGCCGTCCTGCGCAAGCCTTGACACCTGCTTAGCAGTCAGTCCGCGCGCCTGTAGCCATGTGGTGGGCATAGGCGAACCTCGCGGCACCTCCGGCAGGAGCTCGCGGAATAGAACGGATGGCGAAGTTCCCATTGAAAGGAAATTTTATAGATTTTTCTATCCCTTGGCGGGGCTCTTTCGATCGGTGCCGGGATCCTGGAGATCAGGCAGGCGCCGGGCTGTCGCATAGAAATTTCTTTGAAATATCCTCCAGGCAGGGTGTTCGCAACATTTTCTATTCCCCGCGCCACGTGATCCAGCTGCCAGCCGTTCATTGCGCCTCTACTGCAGTGAAAACCGGATCAAGACCAGCAATCGCAGCAGTCGCTCGTAAGCCCTTGATTTCGCGCGTGAGAAGACACGGAGGCCGGCCTGACCGTCGCAAAGATCAAAACCGGATCAAGAAATCGGACACCGGCGCGGGATAGCAACAGAACTTCAAGCCCTGTGCGAGGCGTAGCCGCCCTTTGGGTGCTCGGGATCCGCAGCGCGGAGAAGTTGCGCAGCCTAAAGAACGAGCTTGGCCAGCGCCTCTGCCGCATGGTCCTCGCGCAGATGCCCATAGTGCTTCTCGATCATCTCGACGCTCGTCCCGCTGAGCAGGGCGACGGTCAGCAGGTCGAGTCCATCGATGACCAGGTCCGTGATCGTTGAATGCCGCAACGTGTAGAGGACGGTCCCTGGAGGGAGGCCCGCTGCAGCAGCCGCTTCCTTCATCGGCTTCTTCCAGGCGTCCTTGTTCCAGGCCTTCCCGCTGGCCTGCGCAAAGAGAGGCGCGACCGGCAGCTTGTCGGTCGCCAGCTTCGCGAGAACTTCCGAAGTGAACTTGGGGAGCTTGATGCGCCGGTCCTGCCCGGCCTTGTCCTTGCCAATGCTCAAGACACCATGCCTCTTGTCGAACTGCCCGACGGTCAGTGCAGCCAGTGCGCCAGGCCGCAAGGGAAGATGGGCCATGCCCTTGACGAACTCAACGAAGTCCGGGTTTACGCAGGAGATCAGTTTTCGGCGTTGCTCGCGGTCGAGGTACACGGTGCGACGGCCGTCGGCGCCCTTCGTCGGGCGCAGCGCAACGCGCCAGGCCATGTCCGTCGTCACGTCGCCCACATCATGGGCGTAGTTGAGCGCTGCACGAAGCGCCGCACAGTCACGATTGACCGATGACGCGGCTCGCGGGCGAGTCCGAGGCTCCTCGGCATGCGGATCGATGACCACCGGCGTCGCAGCCAACCCAGCGCGCCAGGCATCGACCTGGCGCCGACTGAGCTTGGCAATCACGACGCGGCCGATGGGTGCGTCATTGACCCATCGGGAGAACCGCGCCTGCAGATCGTCCGCGGTGTCATCGCCTTTGGTCGTCCGCACATGCTTGACGTAGTTCTCGCACGCGACCCGAACCGTCACGGACACGACTGCACCACCTCGCCCCAGGTGCGCGAACCATTGCTCAGCCTCCTTCTTCGCGGCGTCGTAACGCTGCGCCGGCGGCAGAGCCGAAAAGTCGCCCAAGCTGGTCTTGGCCCGGTGACCGGTCTCTGGGTCCCTGTACCTCGCGTACCAGGAACCGATGGATGCCGCCGTCAGCTTGCGGTAGCCGAGCATGCAGCCCCCAGCGAGCCGCACCCAATAGGGTTCGGAGCGCGGCTTGGCCTTTGCCCGCGAGTCGACCGTGTCGATCTTTGCACCCATGTTTTCCTCCACGTTCGAGGAGCTTCCATTGTGGGCCAAAGTGGGCCAAAAGTGGGCCAAACGTCTATGGATTTCCTGGGACGTCCGAGGACCGTTTCATAGGAGAAATGGCAAATTTTGGATACCGCTGTCCTCCCACGAACCTGCCCTCCGAAGGCAGGGGTTGTTGGTTCGATCCCAACCGGGCGCGCCAATTCAAGGCCTTGCAAGTTGCTGACTTGCATGAGACTTGACCCAAAGGTTGGCCAAATCGGCACGTTTAAGTAGAAACTTCGAACGGCCTACTTTTAGTAGAACGTCGCCCAGACGGACAAAAACGGCCTCCAAAGAAGGCCGTTTTGCTTTTTGCGGCGGCGAGGGGTCAGGTGTCCGCGCGGGCCATCTTGTACGCGACCCTGAAGTACGGCGAGCCAGACGATGTGCCAAGGTGCTCACACACCGTGCGTGCACCAACCCTCAGACCGTTGGCCGAAAGCTGACCGGCGGCCTCGCGAATTCTCGTGACCAACTCCGACAAGCGGGCCTGTCGAGCTTGAGCGCGTGCCGCCTTCGCTCGCTCCAAAAGGATCTGGCGAGCCTCGCTGCTGATCTTGAGCCCAAGGTACGACTGGTCCACACCCAGGCGCTTGCTCAGTTGCTGGAGCGAAACACTCTCTCCGCTGGTAATGACTTCGCCAGTCTCGCGCCGAACTTCAGCCCAGATATGCCGTCGGCTGACCTTGAGGCGAGCCAGATGTTTCAGGCCATAAGGAGGTATCGGCCCATCTGCCAGCATGTCCTCAGCTGTGAACATGCTGGCCAGCGGAACCCGTGCAGCGCCTGCAAGACGAGCCAGAATCTGCAAACTCGGGCGCCGCGTCTTCTTCAGCAATCCGACCAGAGTGCTCTGGGGAACACTGGCGGCGGCGGCCAGGTCAGACATGTTGCGGACCCGCATCCTGACCAGCGCCTGTTCCACCAATCCGCGCAGGTCGCCGGCCACCACCGTACTACTTGGTGTGCTTGCCCAAGCGACAAAGGCTCCCAGAACCTTGCCCAAGAAGAGATCCACGTCCGTGTTGCCACGCCGCGCAAGTTGAGCGAAGGACTGCGCCACCTCGGAGCGCCCATCCGCTAAATCCTTGCCGCACCAGGGGCAATGATCCAGATCACGATGCCACGAACGTGACGGCTTGCACCGCTTCCCGCAGCACGGGCACTGCGTCTCAAGCACCTCGCCATGAATCATGCATCGCTCGAACCCTGCCAACGTCCACAGCAGTTGGAGGTGCGGCTCCTCACCCCTGGTCCGTGCGTCATGGAAGCACTTGCCGCACCAAGCACGATGCTGTCGCAACGCATGAGCCGTTGAGAGATGTCCGGCAAATCGTCCAAGCCCCAGAGTTCGGACTTCATCGCACCCAGTGAGCGTCGCCAGACGATCAGCGAACGCTGCGGCGGCTCCCGTGGGCGCGTCCAGCCGCGGTGGCCCCTGCCGGTCGAGGTACAGCGCCGGGCCATACCCGTTGACCAACTGCTGCAGCGTACATCGCACCACGCCGTGTCGCCGGGCCAGGCGGCAGATGTAGCTTTCTAGCGATTCAACAAACGGCGTCCCCAGCCCAATGGGCTTCTGGCTCAACAGTACGCTGCGCGCGGGTGCATCAGCTCGACTCGGGTTCATGCGTGCACCTCCGCTGCCAGGCCGCATGCGGCACCCGCTGACGAGGCGGCAGCCACCGGCACCGGGTCCCGCGTCGACGCCCGAACACCCACCCGACGCCCCTTGCCAGCGCCCAGTTGATGCTGTGCCCGTCGCTCTTGCGTCGCTGAGCGACCCAACACGATGCGCTCGTAGTCGACGTCGCCGGCATCGTCCTGCGCGTTCTCCTCCGCGCAGAGGATGTCGGCCATGATGGTCTGCATGGCCTTGAGCGACAACCTGGTCTGCCGCAAGTGGTCCAGCGTGAGCGCGGGCACGCGATCGTCCATCTGCTCGCGCAATGCGCTGCCATACGCACGGGCAAGCCAATCCTTGAGGATGCCGACGCAACCAGCGCTGCCGGAATAGAGCAAAGGCAGCGACTCATGCACAGAGGGGTAGCCGGGCAGCTCCATCGCCTTCAGAAGCGCGTTCGCGACGCTGGCGAACGTTTTCATGTGGCGTTGATCGGCCGGTTGATATCGCCCGAAATTGACGGTACTGCTGCGCCTAGCAAGTTGCCCCGAGGTCCCCAATGCCGGCTCCATCTGGTGCGGGCCGGCAAGTAGCAGCTTGACGCCCGTGCTGTCGGCGATCGACTTGAGCACGTCGAATTGGTCTCCAGGCTTGCCCGCACGACCGAAGATGAGGTGCTGGGCCTCATCGATCACCCACACGCGAGTACGTCGAAGCCGGAATTCTGCCTCCAGCCTCATCCGCAAGGCGGCTGCGGTCCGCGACTCCCCGGCCCGCTTGAACGGCGTCGGATCGCTGTCGTACCTGGCATAGCTGCCACGGTTAGAACGCCCGGCAACAAAGACATCCCCGAGTTCTGCCAGCGCCGTGGTGTAGAGAACCCGCCAGTCGAACAGGCGGTAGCCCGCTGCCATGGCTGGCGTGTGGATGATGGGGACAAAGTCCTTGTCTCGCTCCATCTCCATCCGATGCTCGTCAACGAAGGTGTTGAACACTCGCCGCTGGAGCGCCGACTTGCCTACGCCGGTCGGCCCGACCAGGTTAACGATGCTCGTGTTGGGCGAGAGCTCCAGCAGGAACAGCACGGTCTGCAAAGCCTGTTCCTGGAGTTCGTGCTTGACGGTCACGCGCTCGAACAGTTCTACCGCGTCTTGGATCTGAGCCTTGGTGCGGGTCACAGCGTCACCTCCAGGTTTTCGAGTTCACCGTCGATGGCCGCGATGGTCTGCCGGCCAGCGGGACGGGCATCCGGAGGCTGCGAGTCAGACGCTTGCCGACCGGGAGGTGCTTCATCAGCATCCACCACGTCATACATGTCGGCCTCGGGCTGGCGCAGCCGACGCTCCTCGGCCGCGCGCTTGCGCTCCAGCAACAGCACCTCGGTCTCCAGGATCTCCTTCAGAAATGCGATCAGCACGGGCTGAGTCAGGCGCTGGCGCTCCACCATGCTGCGACGCTTGCGCCACTCGATGGTCGCCAAGTCGATGTCGCGCTCGGTGAAACCGCGAAGCAGCGCGTCATGCCGCGTGCGCAGGCGCAGCCAAGCGCCGTCCACGAAAGCCCAGGCGACGGATTTGTCGAAGGGGTCGTAGCGGACCTCGACGGACTCCCCCAGGTGTCGCTGGAGCGCAGGATGGCCGTAGTAGAGGTAATGAATCTTGACGCCGTCAGGCTGGACCTTGGCGGTCCGCTTGGGCGGCGCCGCCGATGTCGTGATGTGGAACAACTCGTTGAAGGCGACGAGCCGCTGAGGGCTGGTGCCATGTCGTTCCATGCCGCGTTCGAACGCGAACCTCGGTGTCACGAGAAGTTCCCGATGCTCGAGCGTGTCATAGATCTCGTAGAAGTAGCGAACCAAGGCGTCATGCAGCATCGGCAACGTCCACACCGCCGAACGGTTGGGATCAACTTCGGCGGTCAGTTCCCTGACGTTGCGCCTCAACTGGGTGTTACCGCTCAGGAAATGGACCAGGTTGGTGTTGCAGGTGCCGAACATTCGCTCGCCCTGGCTGCCAAACCGCGCCTTCGCGATCGGCCTGCGGAGCACTGTCACCCGGTAGAGGGCCGCCGTCACGTCGAACCACGTCGAGTGGAACTCCTTGCCACCATCGACCACGATCACCTCCGGCAGGCGGCCATGGCGTTGCACACACCGGCGCATCACCATCAGCACGGAGCGGTACGACGGGGGATCGAAGGTCAGATGAAATGCCAGCACCCGTCGGCTGAAGTGGTCAATCATCACGGTCAGCCAACAACGCCCAAGCGGTTCGCTGGTCTCCCCGGAAACCGTCTCCACGTCGAGCAGCGTATGGTCAACATGGACAACCTCAAACGGCCGCTCGGGCGCCATCTTGTCCAGGCCGTCGCCTTCCAGCGCACGAGGCTCGAGGGAATATGCCCCTTTGCGGCCGCCGCGTGCCAGCGCCGTCCGGTAGGCAGGGAGCTTGCTGAGAAAGCGGCAGAACCAGGAGTAGGACGGGACCGGCAAGCGCGCAGCCTTGCAATCGTCCGCAATGAGCCCGTAGACCGACAGCGCGTGCTTGTTCTCCGATTTCAGGTAGTGCGCATCGACGTTGCGCTGCACGATCTCGAGAACCGCCTTCTGAAGGCGGGGCTTCCGATTGCCCGATCGCGCGAACCCGGGAATCAGCCCAACGAAGCCGACACCATGGGCGACTTGGGCCTGACGGTACTGAGCCACATAGCGACGCACTGTGCGGCAAGTCGGTGCTTTTGCGCCGGGCACCAGATAGCGCTCAATGCGTTTGTGACGGTCGTTCGCGGACCGCAAGGCCGCTTCCGGTGCTTTCGCGATGCGCTCAAACACAGCGGCGTCGCTGGACTGCGCCGCTTGTGTGGATAGCGGCTTGACCACGCCGGTACGGACGAGGTCATCGAACACGGCACGCGGTATGGCTTCATGCCTATCGGCACGCGAGAGCGACACCATGGTGTGTCCGGCTTGGAGGCATCGCCAGATGTGGCCATCCCATTCGATCGACATGCCGCTGCCAACCTCAACTATCGGCACGGCCACCCGCCCCGCGACTGGGGTCCGGGATCGGTCGCTCAGCTCGAAGGCCCGCAGCGTGCGCTGATCACGGTAGAGGAAGCACCGATGGGGTTCGGCAAGCGGCGCAGAGGCGGGGTCGAATGCAACGTCGCCTTGAGCAATCGCAGCATACAAGTGCTCAACGCATACCTCCTCTGCAAGGACATCGAGCACCTGATCGACCTGCGCACGCGCCTCCGCCGACAAGTAGCGCTGCAGGGCAACGAGCGCGACGTCGTAGCCAGCCAACGTCGAGTTGTGCGACGACAGGTAGTCGCCCAGCATGCGCAGATTTCGCAAGCTGATGGGTGAAAACGCTTCCTCGGTCCACACCTCATGCTGCAAGCCCAGAGGGCGCGCGGCTTCTTGAAGCGCTGGGCAGAACCATCGGCCGCCCCGCTGCATGTAGAAGTCCGGATCCCGTGCATTGCGCACCGCGATCTGCGCCATTGGCTTGCACTCGATCAGAACAACCACGTCGTCGCGAACCACGAGGAAGTCTGGGCGTTGCAGGTAGCTGCGCGTACGGTTGCCCCGCTTGTAGCGAACGGTCAGCGGCGGCGCTTGGTCGAAGAAGGCGATGACCGCCTCGTCGTGCTCCAGCACGCGGACCGCCGGCAATTCCAAGGTTCGGCTCTCAAAGCTGATCGACACCCCCATCTTCGTGGAGGGGTATCCGCCGGACATGCTTTTGACCGTGCTTCTGACGCGCCGAGACGGTGCCTCGGCGGCTTGACGCAGGTACTCCCGCCCTTCGGCAGGGAGGCTTTGCACGGTTGGCATGGCTCGCACCTCAGCGATGAGGCCGGGTCGATACCCAGCGTCAAGGTCCTGCCATGGGGTGATGTCGGTGCGCTGAATTGCGCCCGCGGATCCACTGTTCAAAGATTGCATGCTTCGTCCTTTCTTCAACAACACCCCCGAGGGGCAAATTGCGAGACAGGGAACCAACGCTGTCGGTCGTGCGGCGTTGCATGAGAGCTACGCATCAGCACGACAGGCGGCGACTGGATAGAACAGGACGAAGAAAGCCTCCCAACGCAAGCATCGACCCTTGCGCAGTGATGTCGGTGGGAGGTAGAGTCAGCTCGTCCCCGACGGACATGCAGACTCAATAGGCCCAGAAGCGGTTGCACCCGCTTCTGGGCCTACTGCTTTCTAGATCACGGTTTTCCCTTCTCGCTCTCCAATCCCAGGACGTCACCGTCCCGGGAAATCTTCATGAGGTAGCGCGCCACGTCGGGCGCCAAGGCGAACACGCCGCGCCGGTTCGGCGGGCGCGCCAATCTCAAGGCCAGGTGCCCACGCTGCACATAGCGATCAAAGGCCTCCACGGACGGAAACCCCAACACCTTGGTCAGCGCATCGCGGCCGAGCAGCGGCCCGTATTGCTGCATCAGGTGTGCAGCAACGTCGCGCTCGGCGTCACGTGCGCGCTCATCGTGCTGGTCGTCGCGGGTTGTCACTTCTTGAACTCTGAGTCCGTCTGGTCGGGGCCAGTGTCCTAAGGCCTGCGCCCTGCGGCAAGGCCGCCGCATGGGGTTACGTTGCGCATCATGAGTAACCCGCTCCACGAAACTTTTCGCGCACCTCCGACCATCGCAGATAAATCCGTAAAAACTTTACGAAAATGAAGATGTCGCGTCTTTGCGACTGAAGGCGACAGCCGCTGTTTCCGGCCCGCAGCCATACAACCTTGAAGTTGATTCACGACAGCCTGCGCCTTGCCAACCTGCTGGAGCAGGCATTGAGCGAGGTGCGCAAGAAGACCCGTGTCAATCAGCTTCAGCTGAGGATGCTGCTCGCGCTCGGCGATGGGTCACCGCCGGAAGGCGCTGGGCGGATTCGCAGGGCTGCGAGCTGCGAGGCGCTAGCCCGCGAACTCTGTGTCGATCGGTCGGCGGTCGGCATGCAGATGCGTGGCCTGATCGAATCAGGGTTTGCGGAGAAGGCCGATCTTTCCGAGTTCGCCGAGCTCACCGGCACCAAGCTGGACGGAAGACAGCGGTACTACCAGCTGACGCCGGCGGGAAAGAAGGCGTACGACAAGGTCCAGAAGCAGATCGACTGGATTGAACGGGCGGTCGAGGGCAAGCTCACCGTCAAAGGCGCCGAGGCCTATGGCAGAACGACTCGAGTCCTATGCGAGCTGGTCGTAGTGGGGGCTGTCGACGAGATGCTGTGGATGGGTGAGCAGGCGAAGCGTGAAAGACGGCTTCGGCAATAGTCTGCGTCAAGCGAGGAATGGGTCCATCTCGATGTACGAAACTTGGCCTGGCGACGGCCGTTCTGCCCAGTCATCGCCACACCTCGCTTTCATAAGGTAGCTGCAGCCGCCGCTGCCATGCCTGAGCCTTCACCGTGCTCGGCATTCGATGGTGATCACCGGCCTGTTGAAGTCGCTTGTATTGCCCGCCGGGAAGGAGGCAGCGATATGACTACGCTCACAGCAGGCCACTGGATCATGTGCTCGTCGCGCCGGATTGGATGTTGACGCCCACTGGAATGCGCAAATTTCCGAGCTCTCGTTCAATGACCCGTCGCCGACCGTGAATTCTTCATGCGTCGCAGCACACTCGCTGTGAGCTGCTGCGATGTCGGCGCCTCGTTAGATCGCATGGGAAACGTCCATCTGCTGGTCGCGGTTTGCCGTTCAACTGCATGGAGCAAACCGCTCACGCCATCCGTGGCCAACGCCTGAAAGCTCGCTCGGATCAGGCGGGTACCGAGGTGAACCGCGGCTTCTTCCCCGAGATTCCAGCTCCTCAACAGGCGCCAAACGCCTGTCGGCGATATCGGCAGATTTGACTGGAGATGGCCGATCAGCGGAGATTTGTTCGACAGGCGTCCATGGTGATCAATGCGCAATTTGTCGTACCGGCTTAGGTGCGAAGCCCAGTGCGACGGAAATACCAGCTCATGCTCCAGCAGGTCAGACGTCACCCGTGCGGCGCCATCGGCATCGATGCTCACGTCGCTGCGTAGCAGTGCAGAAATCATCCTCGGGCGAAATCCGCCCCAGAACGCCAGGCCAATCACGCATCGAGATCGGCTGGTTTCCTCATCGTCGTCGGCTCCGCTATCTAGCAGTAGCGACGTCAGCTCTGGCGGAATCTCGAGCGGAGCATCGGGCACCCTGGGAGGGCATCGGTAGCTTCCCAGGCACGGCACCCAATCGATCCAGCGGTTGGTCCAGCAGTGACGGAAGAACGCCCGCGTGATTCTTGCAGCCTGCATCGCGCTCGAAGTCTTGAGAGTTTCTCGGATCTTGGAGTCGATTCCCCTCCGACTGCCGACAACGGCGGCTAGATAGCCGTGCCAATGAGCTTCCGAGATGTCCGCGACGTCTTTAAGGCCGGCCTTCGACAAGTACTCCGTCATCCGCCTGACCTCGCCCGCGTAGGAGTTCTGCGTGGCTGGCGAGAGATGCGCGCAGGCATCCATCCAGCGTAGGGTGGCTGTCTCGAGTGACGGTCGTAGTGTGCTCATTTGTCTTAAATTATGTACATAATTTTTCATCTCAGTTAGAGTTGACATGACTGCACAATCAAGCCGGCCATGCGAAACCCACCCGAGCGCTACCTTCAGACACTGCGCGAGCATTTCGCACAGGCTCCGCAGTGGTTCGACGCAAAGGCCGGAGCCAGTGAAGCGGCCAAAGCTGCATCTGGCGCAGCGCTGACCACGTACCAGGACGGGCAGGACACGGCCTTTCAGCGATGGTTCCACTTCAAGGAAGCGTTCTCACCCGAGTTCGTAACCGCCGCTGTTTCGTCGCTGGGCTATCGCCCCCAGCACGTGATAGATCCGTTTGGAGGGTCCGGAACGAGTGCGATCACATCGCAGCTTCTTTCGATCGATGCCACGACGGTGGAGGTAAACCCATTCCTGGCAGACGTCATCAAAGCGAAGGTTAGCCCGTTGACCGCGGACATGCTGCGGTCAGCTGCCGCTGACTTCCTGGCACGTCTTCAGGGAACGCCTGCCGACTTGGGGCGATTGGCCCATCTTCCATCGACGTTTGTAGAGGCAGAAGGAAAGGATCGCTGGATCTTCCCGAGCGATGTGGCAGGGCGGCTTTCACAGTACCTTGCATGCATCGATGCCATTGAAGACATCGACGTGCAACGCTTCTTCCGAGTCGTGTTGGGGGCGATCCTCGTGGACTGCAGCAATGTCTACGTGAATGGCAAGGGTCGACGGTATCGCGGTGCCTGGAAGCTGAACCAGCCGACCACTGAGAAACTCGACGAGCACTTCGGTCGACAGTTCAATACGTCGTTCGAAGACGTCCTGCGCTTCGAACGACGGCCTCGCTCTCGGGTGGCTGTGATCCATGGCGATTCGCGCACTGCCCTTCGGCAGGTTGAAACGCCGGCCGACCTGATAGTGTTTTCGCCGCCTTACCCCAACTCATTCGACTACACCGACATCTACAACGTCGAACTTTGGGTGCTGGGCTACATCGGTTGCGCGGCAGACAACACCAAGCTGCGAAATGAGACCTTGCGCTCGCACGTGCAGATTCGACGAGGCTACGACGCGCCGGTCGGTGAATCGACGACGCTGACGCGTACGCTTTCTGCGCTGCAGGACTGTCGCGCCGCGTTGTGGGACAGCTCCATCCCTGAGATGGTGGGCGCTTATTTCCGTGATCTGGAACTTGTGCTGGAGCAGTCGAAGCGACTGCTGGTCAGCACTGGGCGCGTGATGATGGTGGTGGGCGATTCGCGATACGCCAACGTGCGTATCGAGGTGGCGACCGTCCTCGCCGAACTGGCGCGAAGCATGGGCTTCGGCCAGGTCACGATCAAGGAAGTTCGGCAGATGAGATCCAGCGCCCAGCAGGGCGGGGAATACCAGCTCGCCGAGAGCATCGTCGAACTCAGGGCTTAGGCCCCTTCTTCTGGGGCTTGCTCGTTCTTGCGGCCGGCGCGGCTGCAGGCGGGGGCGCGAGAGGGTAACGCTCCTTGCGGTGCTCGTCGTTCGAGGCCGTGATCCAGTAACGACGACCCATGACCCCATACTGATTGGCGGCGTCCTGCACTGTCTTGTCGATCTCAGCCATTGGGCCTGCGCAGAAGTCGTAGACGCATAGGAACGCGCCGTCGAATTTCTCTTGATCGCGATAGGCCGCAGTCTGCTGCACGCCGGATGCCGCCCAAGCCAGGTTCTCCTTCAGGCTGATCTTGCCCGGCGTCTTCGTGCCAGGCTTAGGCGTATTGCAATCGCGCGTCGCTTTCAGCTCGAGCACCGCGCTGGCGTCGATCGGGCGATTCGGCGTCACGACCAGATCAGCGCGCCCGTTGCCGATCTTGAGCTCTTGCCTGACCTTGGCTCTGTCCGCATAGGCACCCAGCAGGTATAGCCAGAGATCGTGCTGCACCGTTGCCTCCGGCGGAGTTCTGGTTACCCGCTTGGTTGCGTCTTCCCACCAGGTCTGTGTCTGGCGGGCGACCTGCTCGTAGAACTCGGTCAACTTCTCATCCAGCGTTTGCAGGCTCATGATCAGCAGGCCATCGTCGAGGGGGCGTCGGTAGGGCTGCTGGCTTGCGTCGAGGCCATGCATCCAGATCCATAACTCGGTGCTGCTCATCAACGCGATGGTGAGATGGCCACCCAGTTGCGCACCTTCGATCATCGTCTCGACGTCCGCAGTGTCGGTCACCTGCTGCGGGCTTGTATATGCTCCAACATTTAGTGCCCCGATGCCGAACGTACCAGCCAGCGGCTCAGATGCGCGAGCGCCGAGCATCGCGCGGCGATTCCAGCCAAGGCGCCTGCCTTCAGCGGCCCAGTCGGGGACGTAGACGAGCACGACGGGATGCTGGAGTTCCTCGCCCTTGGCCCGCAGTGTCCGCGCATGCTCGGCCAGCGTACGGGTCCATGCATCGACAAACGATTCTTTGGTGCCGGCGTCCGCGACGGACAGCACGGCGGCGCCGTGACTGACTACCGCTTCCACGGCGCGCTCGCTAGCGCCACCAAGGCCCACGATCGTGGCGTTTGGCTTCTTCGCAGTCATGCCGTGGTCAACGCCTTGTCGAGATAGTCGCAGTACAGGCGAACACCGTCGCGCTGAACATCGGGTCGAAGTTCCTTCAGACGGTCAATCAGCAAGCGGGCCAAGCCCATGTTCTTGTTGTCCCGGCTCCACTCGGAAAAGTCGACGACTTCGCCATCGAGAACGTGCGCGTCGCCGTAGTTGGCGTCAATGGCACCGATGTCGACACGATCAATAAGAAACCGCCCGAAGCAGGCGCAGGCCAGCTCTCTGAGCAGGTTCGACGTGCGCTTGGCCTCAGCTGAGTGGGCGACGAGGGATCTGCTGATCGCTGCGCCCTTGAGGCCCAGCCCATAGTGGGCCGACATGTGCCCCTTCGCACCGAACTCGACCTGGTCGATCCGCAGGACATCGGCGAATGCAAGTCGATCGATGTCGCGCTGGACGTCGGGGAAGAAGGGGTATGCACCGCGCTTCAGCACCCGGCCACGGACGCGGGTCACGCCGTACAGGTCCGCCAGAGTGTTGGCCAAGTACAGGATAACGTGCAACTGCGCAGTGGTCACCGGCGTCAGGCCCATGCGCTCCGACTCGGAGATACACATCACGACCCAAGCCTTCCACATTCCCGCGCTCTCCAGCGGCGGGGAGGTCTCGGGCGATGGTAAGGGGTGGACGTCCTGTGTCATGCCGCTCTGTTGCCTTCCCGGCGCTCAGGGTAGATGGCGAGATCTCGCTCGGCCTCATAGGCCTCGCGGAAGCGTTCCAGCGCGCGCGTTGGTGCTGCGATCTTGATCAGGTCCAGGACGTGAGCCTCACGATCCTCAGCTGCGATCATGTCGGGCATATCAGTGGGCGCCTCGTCGACGACCTGGCCGTAGAAGCGCTGATCTGGATAGGCGCCGAAGAGTGCAGGGATCATCTCTTCTCGATTCACGTTCGACGATGCGATCAACCGGGTCTCGCTGGCGGAGCCAGTCTTCGTGGCAAAGCGTCGAAGCAGGTCAGCTGCGCGCGGAACAAACACGGAGTCAAGGCTGGCCTCCGGCGTCTCGAGAACAAGCATCGTGGGCGCGTCAGGTGCAGCCAAGGCGAGGATGGCCATCCTAAAGGCCAGATCGATGAACTCCTTCTGGGATTCGGAGACCGACTGCCCAGCTTCCCGCACGGTGGCGCCGTTGCGATGAACGCCCGATGTCAGTGCCGGAATGAAATGCGGGAACGGGTACTGCTCCATGCCCGAACGCTGTCCAAGCTGCCTGAAGCGAGGCGAATACTTGATTTCGCACTGCTCAGCGAGGAAGCCACTGATGTATCCGGCAAAAATTCGCTCGATGTTTGCAGAGACCGCCTCGACTTCTTGGTGGACCACCTCCGCTAACTGGCCGAACTTCTCGGCCGCCTCCGCATACTCGACGTCAAGTTGGTTCAACAGGGCCTCGAAGCCCACCATCTGGCTGGCAAGATGATCGCGACGCTGCATGACGTCAGGCAAGCTCTGACCAAGCGCCTTGAGCTGCTGCTCCAAGCCGGCTACTGCTGCCGTCGCCGACACCAACTCCGCAGCGACCGTCGAGTAGTCCAGATCGGCGGCTTGCAGCGAAGGCGTCATCTTCTCCAGGTCGCGCTCTGCCGCAGCGATTTCTTCTCGCTGCCGCTCGATGTCTTCGCCAGCGTGAGGGTCATGTGCAGGCTGCTGCCCGTTCTCAAGCGGACTGTCGCAGACCGGGCAGATGTTCAGGTAGAGCTTGGCTTCGACCCTTTTGGTGACCGCCTCACCCTTGCTGCCACACACCAGGCAACCGGTACCTGCCTCGAAGTGAGCAAGGAGATAGCGCGCAGGCCCGTCCAGTGACGGGAAGAACGATTCATAGAACGTGTTGAGCTGCGCGGCCAATGTGGCGCGCCGCTCGTGAATTTCCTGACGGCGGTTTTCCATCTGTTCACGCAGACCGTCGCGCGTTCGAATCAGTTCATTCCGTCTGGCGGACAAGTCCTTGAGCTCGTCCTTGCGCTCTTCGAGCGTTTTGACCAGCATCTCGATCTGGCCGCCTTCGATGGTGCTGTTCTGTTTTTCGAGCTTCTTCCGACGGCCGTGAACGACGGCGTGCATGTTGCGGTACGCGCTGTCCTTACTCAACACATCGTTGAAGAGTTCGACATAACGCTCACGCCCGCCGACCTCACCGAACAGGATGCCCAGGATGTCACCCTGCGCAGCCTCGTCCCAGACCAGGCTCCGGCGGTCTTCCAAGTAGAAGATCACGTACCGCAGGATGAACACGAAGTCGTCGAACGACGCCAGCCCGGCACTGGCCGCTACAGCATTGCGGTACGCCGCTTCCAGCCCTGTGGCGCGCTTGTTGGGATCCTGCTGCTGATCGATCCAAAGCTCGGTCACGTCCATGTTGGCCAGCGACCGGGTTACCTCGAAGCGGCTCTGCCCTAGCTTGAACCAAATGGTCACCTTGGCGTTGACAGCATCGTCCGGCACGCGCTTGCGAAACCAGTTCCGTTCTACGGGGACCAGTCGTCTCTTTTTGTCGCCGAGCTCTTCATCGCCTCCGGGAACATCCGAAGCGCCGGTCAAGGCTCTCAGCAGGATGTTGAGAAGGGTCGTCTTGCCAAGGCCGTTGATGCCGACGATGACGTTGACTCCATCCACGAAGTGGTGGTCAAGGCCGGGCTTCTCGGGCGTGCCTACGTAGAGACCGTAGTCGGTGACTCGAACGCGTTCGAGGACAGGAAAGTTGGCCATCGACGCCTCTCAACGAAGTGCCGAAAACGACCTCGGGATTGGGGCGCACCCAAGGGACGTCGAAAGATGGACTCGGAACGGAGGCGCGGCGACGCTTCGCGTAGAAGACATGTGTTCTCCCTGAATTGTTTGAGGCGGCTTCTTGGTTTTGCTTGTCCGTTTGATGGCCACTGTAATGAACTGCCTTGTCTTGTAGTCCTCGTTTTTTCCCCATGGTGGTTCAAACACCGCACAGCGACCTTCATGCTGCCTCGCAGTTGGATCGATTCATTGATGCGCACTGTTCGTTCCTACAAAATGTTTCGCTCGCTCAGCCTTACTGCGTCAGTAAAATAAAACAATTATGCGGAATCTTTGATTATTCGCATGAAGATCTATGAACGCTGCAGACCGGTTCGATCTTTCAACCTAGTTGAGGTAAAGAGGTTGAATTCTGAGGAGACCCTGTTGGACCTATCCGCATATATGGCCGAACCATGGCCAAGATAGTGCTCGACGGCTGCCTGCTTCTGATCCTGCGCGTACTTCGGCTTTGCTCGCGCATAGCCTCGTGGCAGGCCGAGTGTCGTTCGCACTCACGCCCCCTTCAAAGAGTTCTTGGTCGGACTGGACGCTTACCTACTAGTCCCGCAGCCAGCGGTTCTTGAACGCAGTCGCTTCGGACGCGAATCGGTCGAGGAACCTGTCTCTTGGAGCATGCTTGAGGGCGTGCTCGATGCACTTGCGAGCACTATCGACGTCCTTCGGATCTGAATAAACGTACGCATAAGCACGCTGCAGTTCGCAGAGATGCCTCGGCTTGCCGAGAGACTCGGCCCGATCCAGGTCTTTGAGCGCCTCGGGCGCGCGTCCCAGCCGGGCTTCGATCATGCCGCGGGTGAACCAGGCCTCGGGCTCTTCGGCGAGCAACACGGTCGCCCGCTTGGCCTTCTCGAGCGCCTCCGGGTACCGCCGCTGGCTGAACAGAGCGTAGGCGAACCGGTCGTAGAGGTAGCCGTTGTCGGGATCCTCAGTACAGGCAGCAGCGTAGTGCTGGAAGGCTTGATCGATGTTTCCGTCCTGGAAACTCTTCCACGCAGCGCGCGCAGAGGGAACCACGAAGGCCCGAGTATTTCGATCGCGCACTTGGGTGGAGGCATCGGCGACAAACTCCCGATACCGTCTTTGAACCCAGTTCGTGTCCTCCTCGGTCGGCACGGTCTTGCCATCCAGCAGTTCGGTGCGCTCAGCACAGTAATTCGAGAATTCCGGGTTGAAGGCAACTTGCAGGATCCCCTGAATCTTTGTCACCGTCCCGATACCCTTGCTCTCCTCGATGGCCTCGCTCGCAGCCGCCACGTTCACGTTTGCGACCCGGCAGCACAGTTGGATGATGTACTGGTCGATCACGTCGCCGATGCGGTTCATGAGCAGCATCACATGGCGCATCTCGGGTGCAAGGCGGCTCCAAGCGTCGTCGTAAAGGAATTGGCCCAGATCGTGACGCTGCATCCGCTGCACGCGCTCGAACGCACGTTCGAGGCTTTCGCCGGGCGCGGAGGCGGCCTGAGCGAAGACTTCCAGCGCGATCGGCTTGTTGTTGAGCGCCTTGGAATGGCTCCGGAGGGTCGCTGCGCCAGCCTGGATGATGGACTGGCATTTGAGCGTGCGCCCGCGCTTCTTTAGGAACTCCAGCCCTTCGTCGGGCGTCCAGCTCTCCGTGGGGATGGGGAACGCTTCGATCTGCTCACGGCGCCGCGAGGTAAGGATCACCCGGCCGACGTGCTTGCTAAGCTCGTTGATCTGGGCACCGAGAGCCTTGATGTCTGCCTCGTTCTTGGCCATCGTCTCGGTGTTGTCGAGGATTATCAGATGGTCATCACGCTTGATCCGCATCCCGGCCTGCAGGCCGGCAAGCTTCGCGACGACCTCCTTCGGGCTCTTGTCGTACCAGGAGCGATCCAGCGGCTTCGTTGAGTGCAGGCGTGCGATCTCGACAGCGACGTCGGCAACCCCGACATCCTGCGCCGAGATATGCTCAAGCCCCTGCAGGCCCCACCGCGTCTTCTTCGCCGTGTAGAAGGTGATCAGCTCGGGCCGCCATTTGACCTCGGTCTCACCTTCTATGAGCCGATGCAGGAACTCGATGACCAGCGTGGTCTTGCCCATGCCACCGTCGCCGTGCACCATGCACCGACGTGAGTCCATGTCGTCCGCCCACTCTTCCAGCGCTGACAGCTCGGTCGAGCGCCCCGTGAACTCCTGGATCGTCGCCAAGCGATCAGGAATTAGAACGAATGGTCTCCAGTCCGGCTCCCAACTGGGCTCAGCGATGGAGTACTCGGGCGACGACCGCGCCGGAAGCTCCAAGAGCAAGTTCGGGACTTCGAAGATTACGCCCTCGCGCTTGAGGAGCGCACGAGAGATCTGGGCTTCGACCCGGATCTTGCCGCCGGACGTCGCAGTCAGGCGGCGGTAGCAGATAGGGTCGCCGCCATAGAGCTTCAGCGTTTTCAGGGGCGTGCCTTCACGGCCACCGAGCGATGGGATAAGGAGCGCCTCGCCATCGTCAGCCACAGTTGGCAGGAACGGCGCGGCTCGAGTGATCAGGCTTCTGATGACGGCCACGTCCGATTCGGGATCGTAGTCACCAGGCAAGCCGTGTCCCTCGACGCCGTCGTTGCGCTCTCGTACGAACGCTAGCAGGACGGTTTCAACGTTCGCCTTGGGCTTTCCGACAAGGCGCTTGAGCGGGTCCGACAGTGGCACTGTCTCCCAGTAGTGACGACCGGCCGACTTCCAACCCATATTCTCGACCGCCACAAGGAGCTCGGACAGCAAACTGACCAGGTCGCCGTCAGCGGGGGCGACAAAGTCCTTCAGGTCGACGCCGGTGAAGTTCTGAAGCTTGGAGGGGTCTGCTCGAAGCGTGTTGGCGATCCACTCGCCCAGCACAACGCAAGCGTGCTGAAGCGTGATCCGCATCAGCCCCAGAACTGCAGCCCGGACGTTCTCCGGATTCTTGAGTTGCTCGGCACCCCGAGCACGGGTCTCCAAGATTGCTTGCATGCGCCTCTCTTCTTCTCTGATTAATGTCGAACCTGGCGGTGGGCGACCGCGAGACAGCCCCGGCATCGCTGCCTTCGTGATGTCTGCGCGGTCCGTTGTTCCTCCATCTCAAGGAACGAGATCTATTGGCGAAACCCGACATTGAGTTCAAATCAAGGCGTTGTTTAAGTAGGCTGGCCTTCACACGCCCAGCTTCGCCAGCAGCGGCTCGCTGATCGAGCCAGCGGGGTAGAGCCCGTTCTTCTGCATGTAGTCGACGACGGCCTGACGGGTAGAGGCGTCGATGGTGCCGCTGGTCGCCACGTTCAATACCCGCTGCATCGCCTGGATTCGCGAAGCGGAGAGTCCGGCCTCGAACGATGTCAACGATGTGGGAGGCGCCGGTGCCGCGCTTGCCGAGCTGCCCAGCGCGTCCGGCACTTTGCCGGCCACATAGGCCGCATTGCCCAGGCCCATCAGCCAGAAGAGGCTCTGCGGCAGCTCGGGCAGGCCCTGGCTGCGCAGCACCGAGATCAGCGCATAGGCCAGCGAAAAGATCGTGAAGCCGAGCATCTGCATGCGCAGCAAGTCCACGCCCTGGCCATCCGCGGTGGCCACCAGGTCCTTGGCCGAGGGGCCGGTCGGCGCGGCCGGCACGGGCGGCGCGCCCATGCTCTGCACGCTGCGCCCAAGCACGCTGGCGCCGCCGGCGATGCCCAGCAGTTGCAGGATGTCGGGCCGCAGCTCCATCAGACCGTCGGTGGTCCACCATGAAAAGCTCAGCGCGAAGATCACCAGCAGCGTCCACAGCAGGATCTGCAGGTTGGAGACGCTGTAGCGCCCGGTGGACGGCTGCACGATCAGCTGCCGCACCATGGCCAACGGGTTGCCGGTACTCATGAACCAGGCGAACACGAGGTAGACCAGCACCAGCATGCCGGTGGCGAAGCCGACTGCCCAGCGTGGATCGCTGAGCGCCAGCTCGGCGTGCGTATCCAGCACCACCAAACCTTCGGGCGAGTAGACCAGCGCGCGGACCCGAGCCGGCCGGGTGAGCAGGTCGCGCTGCAGGTCCAGGGCTGTGAGCTCGCCAGGTTCCGGCACTGTCAGCTCGTAGCTCGCCACGTCACCCTGCTGCTGCAGGAAGCGGGCGTCCAGCACGCGGGCGGGTCGATCGCCCGCAGGGCCGACCAGGCAGAAGGTGGGCTTGCTCTTGCTCAGGTCCAGCTGCCGCGTGCTCAGCTTCAACGTGAGCTTGCCGCCACCGGCCTGGCGCGTGGGACCGAGAGTGAAGGTCGGCGCTTCCTGCGCAGTGGCGCTGGTGTTGAAGCGCTGACCGCGGGCCAGGCGGGCCTTCAGCGGCGCACCGGGCTCCGGGCTCCAGCGCAGCAGCGTGCCAGCGCTGACGCGCACCTTCGTACCCTCGGTGACCGTGAGGCGGGCGCCCTTGAGGATGCTGAAGCTGTTCGCCTCGACCGGATCGGGCACCAGCATCAGCGGGTTCTTGTCGACATCCTGGGGTATGCCCTTGTCGTTCGCGATAAGCAGGCGCTGGGTGCCCACATGGGCCACCAGCGCGCCAGAACCGCCGTCCAGCCTCAGCACCACGCCCTCCAGCGGCGCCAGGCCCAGCGGGATGCCGCGCACCGCGAGGCTGTCGGTGGCCAGCACGCCATCGCTGGCGCTGCCGACGGGCAGGGTCAGCACGAGATCCTGCGAAAGACGGGCCTCCAGGCGCATCGAGGCGTCGGAGTCGCCGGCGCGGAACTCGATCGCCGTGCCGGCAGCGAGTTCCGCCAGCGGGCTGCAGCGGTCCGCGGCAAGGGCCGCCGCGGCGAACAGCCAGCCTGTGAGCGCGAAGGCGGGCAGCAGCAGTGCTTTTCGTGTCCACATGGCATCACCTCAAGAGTTGCCAGAAGCTGGGCGTGCCAGTGGCGAGCGGCGCACCAGCGGTTGCTTCGAGATGGGCGAAGCAGTCGTTGAACCACTGGACGAAACGGTCCACGTGTTGGCCCGTGCCGATCGGGTACTGCTTGAGCTTCCAGCGGTTGAGGGTGCCGTCGTTCTGGTAGATGCCGCCGGCGTTGTAGACGCAGGCCACCAGTGGCGGGTCGTAGGCGGACCGGCCGCGCCAGCCGGCGATGCAGGCCGTACCGGCCTGGATGCCATTGCGCGGGGTGCGCAGCCAGCCCTCGTCCACGGTCACACCGCTGCCGAGCATCTGCTGGGCCGTGCCGATCAGCGTCTGCATCAGCCCGGCCGACAGCCGGCCCTCCGACTCCGGGCGCGAGGGCACGTTACGGTCACCGTTGCTCTCGGTGCAGATCGTCGCGACTATCAGCTCGGCCGGCACGCGGTACTGCGTGGCCCAGTCGCAGATGTCCGTGCCGAAATCCCGCCAGACCCGGGCCACCGTCACCGGCTCGCCGCCGGTGCGGTCGAGCAGTCCATCCACGCGCAGGCCTTGCGGCGTGAGCTGCCATTTCACGCTCCCCTCGAAGCACTGGTGCAACGCCAGTAGCGGCAGGATCTTGATGCCGAACTGCTTATCTCCCTGAGCGTTAAGTGTCGTCGGGTCCGGCGCGCCGGCCGGGGCCACGCCGGGCGTGGTCACGAGGTCCACGTCGAGCTGGTCCAGCACGTTGCGCAGCGGGCTGAAGACGCTGGCCGTCACGCCGAAGCTGGCGGCCGTGGCGGCGATGTGGAGGCCCAGGCCCTGGCCGAAGGCGTCCAGCACCAGCGCGCCGCTGTCGCCGGCCTGCGTTATCGGCTGCCAGGGCGAGCCCTGCTGGCCGTAGAGCGTCTGGCCCTTGAAATCCATCGTGAACTCGTGCTGGTCGAAGGGATCCTCGTAGACCAGGCTGACGGCCCGGTCGATCGAGTGCACCGAGCCGCTCATCAGCCGGCCGCTGAAGGCGCCACTGACCTGCACCGACATGCCGGGGTAGATGAAGCCGGCCAGGCCCGTCGGCGCGTGGCCGATGCCGGCGATGTCGGGGCTGACCAGCGCCGGATTCGTGATCTCGGCGATGGCCGCGTCGTAGCTCTGCTGGGCGCCGGGGATCGGGCTCAACCGGGTCCAGTCGGCCAGCGTCGCCACCGTCTGCCACTGGCCGGCGCCAAGGTCGGCCTCGATGCTGTCGCCGCGCGCGCCGAAGCCGCTGGGGCAGAGTACGTGCGCTGCGCTGAGCAGGTAGCGGCGCGCGGGGGCGCCGCGGGCCTGCACCAGGCAGGCCAGCGTGCCTTCGGCGCCCAGCCGGGCGTTGCGGATCTTGCTGCCTCCTTGCGCGGCCATCATTTCGCTCCCGCGGCCTTCTTCAGCAGCTCCGCCAGGCTGTCCTTGTCGAAACTGCCGCTGGCCGGGCGCTGGGCCTGGCGCTGATAGGCCATCAACGCATCGCGCAGACCGGGCGTGAATGTCCGCGCTGGCGCAGTCAGGCCCAGGGCGGCGCCAACGTGAGCGATGTCATCGGGGCTCATGCGCTTCTCCACCTCATTGCGCGCCGCGGCCGGGTCTGCCGGCACAGGGCCCAGGCCCTGGCTTGGCGTCGCGTTCACCGGCTGGGCGGCCGAGCTACTCTTCTTGCAGGCATCGACCTCGCCCTGACTCAGGTGCTGGTAGATCGTGTTCGCATCGGTGGGCCAGGCGCTCAGCCCCTTCTGCTTGGCGACGGCCGCCTGTACGGCGCTCCAGCCCCCGGCCGAGGGGAAATTCTTCTTCAGGGCCGCGCAGGTGTTTGTACCTGCCGCGCCGTCCACCGTCACGCCCAGCACGCTTTGCAGCAGGCAAGCCTCCGGGCGACTGAGCTTCTCGATGCCAGTGCAGCTGGCCAAGGCGGACTGGGCCCCGGCATCGCCGCCGGCCGCGGCCTGGATCTGCACGGTCAACAGCGCGCTGGCATGAGTGCTGTCTTCCACCCGGATCGAGTAGCTCTTGCCCGCCACGGTACTGGCATCGGCCACCACGGTGACGACCGCGCCACCGGCCGGCGCCATGACGGTCAGGCCCTTGGCCGGCGCATCGAGCAGCGAGACGCTGTAGGGCGTGGTGCCGCCACTGATGCTCACCACCGCCGTGCCGGCCTCGCCGGCGACGAAGCTCAGCGTGCTGCGGTCTAGCGCCAGCGCGTGGCCGAGCTTGGCATCGTCGACGCCGCAGCCCTTGAGATCCTGCACCGCCTGGGCGACAGGCCGGTCCGTGGCGCCGGCGAGCTGGGCCGCGCTGCTGGCCAGGCGGATGCGCGCGGCGCGTAACTGGCCCAGCGCGGCGCCCAGGTCCGCCGGCGGTGTCGCGGCGCCTGTCTTCTCCGTTCGGCTTTCAGCCTTGGCGCCACCGGATGCTGACGGCGGATTGAAGGCTGAAATCCGGCTCGCGAACATCGCATCGAGCTTGAGCCCCGGCGCGAACACATTGGCGTAGCTGGAGATGCTGCCGATCAGCTGGGGCAGCGCGCTCAGCTGCGCGAGCGTGTTGTTCAGCGCGCCGTCGATCAGTGCGCGGATCTGGTCGACCTTGGTCTCCAGCATGGCGCCGGCACCGTCCACCCGTTGGGCCATGCCCGCGGCCAGGCCCAGCAGCGCGTTGGCCTGATCGAGCTGCGGCTTCAGTTCGGCCAGCTCAGCACGCGCGGCCTGGATCAGGTCGGCGTTGCTGCTGCTCGCTAGAGCCTGGGTGGTCAGCGCCGCGGCGCTGGCAACACCGTCAATCGCCTGGATCGAGTGCTCGCGGGCCTTCTCCATCGCCGTGACTGAGTCCTTGCTCAAGCGCAGCGGCGCAACGGCCATCTTGGCGCAGCTCAGCGCCTTCATGCCTTCCAGGTAGATGCCCAGCCGGCCCTGGTTGCTGTTCCACGAGCCGAGCTGGTAGGCCACGCCGCCGGTCAGCGACAGGCCAACGATCACGTCCCTGTGCGCCGAACCGATGCCCGCCCCCAGCATCGCCGCGCCGATGCCCAGCAGCCCGGTGCTGAGCGCCTGCTGGCGCCGGAATTCCTCGCCGAGCTTGCTCTCGTAGGCGTCGTAGCTCGCATCGGCATAGGCGATGGCGTAGTCCAGGTTGCCGGGCTTTAGCTCCGGCCCGGGCCGGGTGCGCTCGATGTACGGATTGCTGGCGCAAGCGGCCAGCGTCAGAGTGCAAGGCAGCACAAGCCGGGAGCGAAGCGATGCAGGGTTCATGGCGGTCTCCGCAAAGGCGTGTCGGACCGGCTCTTGTAGCTGCGGCACTGGAAGCACACATCGTCAGCTTTGACGACACCGTGGCTGTTGGAGGCAACGTTGTCTTTTGCATACCCAATCCGCCCTGAACAACGCCGGCGCCCAGTTGCTGCAGCGCGCCGCCGAGCGCGGCGACAACCTAAGCACGATCACCGCCGCGCTGATGCGGCTGCTCGGTCGCTATAGGGCCGCGGCACTGCAGCTGGCCATCGGCGAAGCACTGCAGCGCGACGTGCCTAGATGATTGCAAGGCGCGGTCTCATCGTCGGCCATGGCAGGTGCCCGATGGGGGCTTCCCATAGCGTCTAGAACCCGTCTCACTCCTACGCAACAAACAGCTTGTCACGATGGTGTGCGAGATAGGCACTCAACGAATCATCGGGCTTCTTCCTCAGGCCCTTAGGCAGACCAAAGTGCGTACGCTCGTCGCTCTGGAGGCGCGACGAGAGCAACATCCTCCCGGCGTCGTCGAATGAGATCAACCCCTTGTCGAAGAGGGCATCGAGATGAGCTGCCAGCAGCAGTCCGTTGCACGGATCAAGTCGTTCACGCCGAGTGGAACTTGACCATGGCTTCACATGTGACGCTCGCAGCAGCTCAGGACAAGTCAGCCCAGTAACAGCGCAGCTGCCGCCCCACTTCGCCAATAGCGCGTCGCGGAAACTGCCCTGGCCGACCCGGGCGAGGATGCTCATCAAACGGGTGGTGGCAGGGGCGTCGTCATTTTCGCCAGTTGACGGCGGTACCCGCTCACGCGGTGCGCTGAGCATGGCGTCCATCAGCCGCTCCCACTTTTTCGATCGCTGGTCGCCGGGCACGCTGTTCATGACCGTCGCAGCTTCATCGTGCTCCAGTGCCTTGTAGCCACTGAACATCTTTGGCAGCCAATTGCTGCCAAGGATGGATTGCGCATTAAGGGTCACCGGTTCGCTGAACCAGAGAAAGTATTCGTCAGGGCAGATCCAGTTGGGTACCCACGTCAATTCACCACTGAACCGGCGGCGAAAACTGGCTTCGTCCTGCTGGAAGCGGTCCTTGACACCAGGTAGCGCCCAAGCATCCCGCCAGAGATCCTTGATGTCGAGCATTTTGGCAATGCGCTTACGCTCGGCCTCGTGCTTGATATCGCCAAGGTACATGGCATTCCCCGCGACGCCCACCAGTTGTTGGATACCGCCGTGGGTGGCGATCATCATGACGAAGCACTGGCCTGCGTACTCGTCAACCGGAGCTTTCTTGACTCCCTCAGTATGAAACGCGCGGAAGCGTAGCTTCCCCTCGGAAAACGCCATGTTGGGCGAGTTGTTCCACTCCTCGTGGCCGAAGCCGTTCTGGCCCGGATAGCTCTCTCTTGAGGCCCGGACACCGGACGGGCCGATGTAGTTGCGGGTGTTCCACAGAATAGGCTTGAGAAGGTACAACGCCATCATTTCCTCCCATGTTCAGTATTTCAGCCTTGGGGGCTTGGACTGTGATGCGTGAATATCCCTGGAAAGGCGTCTTCATGGGCTTCGCACTGCAACTGCGGGCAAATCGTCGTTTCCGGCGCGGTAACTATCTGGGCCCTGTGTCGCGACGACGCATGAGCAATTCGGTTTCAGATAGCTACGCGGCAAGTGCCTGGAATCCTGCACCAGATGCCCGTATCGCAGCACGCGCGCATCGAGCGCCCGCCTGGGCCTCCCCGACAGATCGACCATCACCCAGGCCACCATCTGCAAAAGTTGATGGCACTCCCGGGCCCTACACTGCCGGCGCGTCGTATTCGACGCCGAGTTCCAGCATGCGGCGTCCCAGTTCGAAAAGAACGCCGGGCTCCTCTTCCGTTGGCGCGCTTAGCCCTGTTCCGTCGTGCTTCCGTCGGAACTCGCAGCCGTCATAGAAGACGTGATGGTATGCGGCGCTGATGTCTCGAGCGTCCGCGACCACTTCGCCTTCCCCGTCCACGACCCCCGCCGCGATCGAATGATTGCCGCCTAGGACGAACGCGAGACCGAAAGGCAGAACTAGTTGCACTTGGTGGTTGTGGTCGCTCCGCCAAGCGCTAGCCCCCTTCGACCGGCCAATCGTTGACAAGGTGTTCACGAGCCGATCACGGTGCCACGGCCATGGCAAGAGCGCATCCCGTCCTAGCTGGAGCCGATGCCGGACCTTCGGCTCATCGTCTTGTCGACGCGTAAGGTCGTACAAAGATCGGCCGTCCGGTGCGATGGGCCGGAAGCTGGAAAAGAACATCTCGTCGAACTCGGCAGAAATGCTGACTTCATGTACAGGGTATTGAAGCGCCTTCGCTAGCCGACGCGCTTGCAGCGGTCGCGCGACTGCGCGACAAAAGGAGGGCAAAGCACGCTTATTGATTTTGGAGATTTCGTCGATCGCGCGCATCTGCTCCTCGAAGCGCTGAACTCGGTCCCGCCGCCTGCGACGAGTCGGGGAAAGAGCCATCGCGACTCTTGACACGACTTGGTTGGACAGGCTTTCGGCGACCGGGGCTTGAGCGTCTGAGTGAGTCATCCGGAAGGGTTCTCTGTTGGCAGGAACCACCATTCTGAGGCGCATGCCATGAAGGGGGTGAGAGACGCACCAGGCCACAGCTTGAACCGCGGAAGTCAGCTTCCCGTCGTCAAGACGAAATGCTTCGTGAACACCTTCAGGTCGCCACCACTGTGAACACGGCACCCGCTGCATGTACGCAGCTGCCTGAAGCGTCGGCGCGTCGAGCTACGGAAGTTGCCCGCGCAGATCCTTGTATATCTCCGGCCCTTGGCTATTGATGAACTTGTGCAGCGTCTGCCACGGCACGCCGTGCGCGTCCGCCAATCGCCATGTATAGCTTTCCGCCGACTCGGCATCCGGTGTGCCGATGCCGATCGGCTGCAAGGGCCATAGCACTGGCTGGCATCTGTTCGTTTCCATGACATCCGTCCTCACGCCACGTGAACGACGAAGCCACGATCAAACTGGCGGTTCTCAGAGCCGCCGTCGCCCATCCGATACCCCCTCGGATTCGAGACCACCCGGCAGCTGCCCTCGACGTAGTCGAACGGCGAGTGGGTGTGCCCATGCACCCAGAGCTGAGGCCGCTCGAAGAAGCTGGCCGGCAACGCGCTGACGAAGGACGGTGTGAGCCAGTCCTGCGCGTACCGCTCGGCTACCGACGACGCCGCCGGCGCGTGATGGGTCACCACGACCGTCGGGCCGTCGAATGGCTCCAGCAGTTGGTGGTGCAGCCAGTCGCGGTCGATCCCGTGCATCGCCAACGTGTCCTCCGGCTGCAGCAGCCGGCGATGCTCTTGGCTGTGATTGGCACTCCGCAAAGGTGACGTCAGCTTGATCTGTCGGTAGTCGCTCATGCGCTCCCTGGCATCGAACAAGGCCCTGTCCAGGTTGACCTCCGAGCTGCCCCCTGGCAGCTGCACCGGCAACTGGAAATCGGTCCACAGCGTGCAGCCGACGAACCGTACGCCATCGAGATCCAGGTGCTCGCGGTCAAGGATGTGGACGTTGCTGCCGGCGGCCGCCCTCTTCATCTCACCAAGCTCGGCCCGCAGCTCGCGGCCATAGAACTCGTGGTTGCCGGCGACCAGCATGACGGGGCGGCCACCGAAGGTCGACTCCTTCTGAGCCCAGTGCACGGCCTTGCTGCCGGGGCAATGGATGTCGCCGGCCAGGACGACGACATCGAAGTCGAGGTCGGCTGGCACGGCATAGGCTCCGCCGAGTTCAAGGTGGAGGTCCGACAGGATCAGCAGTTTCATGGCCGGCTCAGGATAGGAAACGGCGCAAACGAGCGTCAAGGCGACGGCCTGCGGCCTGGCAAGGTGCGATTCGGGGGCTTCGGGCGGGCAGCTGCGCTGCGCGCTTGGAGGGACTCTCGGCCAAGCTTTGGCTGCAGGCAGCGAGTGGCATCCGCAAGGCCTTGATGGCGTTGAAGAACTCCCGGCCACCGCGAAGTAGAACGGACGACTCTCGGCCAAGGATCAGAGCACGCGCTGGCGCCGCGGATCGCGGCGCTCCCAGGGAGAGAAACTTCTTGGCCTGTGGCGCCCATGCCGAAAGCGGCCAACCTTTGGGTTCAGCGCCTCGGCAGCTTTTGGGTCAAGTCACATTGCAAGGCCTTTTGCGTTTTTCGACCACCGCGCGGATACGACGGGAATACGAAGTGAGCCAAACGTACTCCCGAAACGCGCACGGTGACCCTCTGGGCCGAGTCAAATCCGGCCCTGGGATCTGACGCTATTCAGCGTCGATGGCTAACTCGGCGATCGAGTTCACCTGGCGCGCGGCCGACGCGATTTGGGCGCTGCCGACACGGGCGTGGCGGGCGTACTCGCGGCGTTCTCGCGGTACTCTCGATGCGCTGAAAACGCGGCCGCAGTGACCGCGATGTCTGCGCCCGAGATCCCGGCCTTGCGCGCAAGATCTGCCCACCTGTCGACCGCGCTGGCCACGTCCTCAACAATGGCAGCACCGCGGTCCGTCGTGAGGCCATAGAACTCGGCCGTCGTCAGCACCGTGGCCAGACTTGGTCGGTTGTCCGAGTCGTCAATGCTCAGCACATGCTCGGCCTTGTCGATGTTTGGATTGACGTCGAAAGCGGGGGAAGGCCGCCAGCCTTCCTTGCTGAGCAGGAAGCCATGGTTTCGGAGGTGATCGTCACGATTGCCAACCGCGACGTTGAAGGCGACCCGGCGGAAGAGTTGCTCCAGGTCGCTGGCCACGTGCGCCGGATCTCCGGCCGTCCTCAGGAACTGGGCCAATTCCAGGTAGCTGACGCCCTCGCTCTGGTCTCGGCGCAGCAGCGTCATGGCGGAGGCGTAGAAGCGCCGCTTGCCTTCCGCGCGATCGAATCTTTGGACGCAGAAGGTGTGGAACTCGTTGTTCAGTTGGACCACCTTGGCGGACGGAACATCGATTCCAGCTTTGCCGGCCATCGTATGGATCACCGCTTCCCAGGCACCGATGTCACGGTCATCGTCGCGAGATGGGAACTTGCCGATCCACAGCGCGCCATCCTGCTCCGAGAAGTTTGCCTTGGGCCGGGCACCGCCCAACGACGCGCCCGGCGCTACGAGCACCGCGAGCCAGCGGCGCAGTGCGTCAAAGTCATCGATACGCTTGCTCGTCAGAAGCGTTGCAACGGACTCCAGCTCGCGCAGGCTCGTCACCGGTGGCGCCGCCATCTTCTCGTTACCAAGGAATTCGTCGGTGCCTTCGATTCGGAACCGCAGTGCACCCTGCCGAGTGAAGTCCTGGACACCGATGAGGTAATCCCATGCGTACAGCGTTCGAGGTTTCTCATTGGCATCTTTTGCCTGAAGTGCCTCGCGCCTCTTCATCAGCGTCTGGCCCCAACGGTCCGGCGACGAGTCCAGGAAGATGCCGAAGTTCCCGGCCTCTGGCTTGGGAAAGAAGGGTTGTTCATCCAGGGAGAGGTCCGGATCAAGCATGAACGCCTTCGCGTCCCTGATCCACGCCTTGTCGTAGCTGAAGCGAACCTGGCCCCGGTCATGGGAAAGCGTGCCGACGCGACGCATTTCGTCCAGGTCGCTGTCGAGCCAGACCTCCAGATCCGAACCGCTCATTTCGCGCTCTCACGCTTGATGGCGGCGGCAGTACGTCCGGACTTCGGCGGGGAGTCCATCTGGAGATCCTGCAGCTTCCTCCCGACCTGATCGTCGCCTGCCACCCTGTCGATGTCCTTGTCCAACCCGAGTACCGCAAGCACTCGCAGATACGTGCCTAGCGTTGCACCGGGATCTCCAGCTTCGACGTTGTACAGAGAGGTACGGGAAATACCGGCTCGCTGCGCCACCGTGGTGGTCGTCAGCTTGCGGCGCAACCGGGCAAGACGCACGCGCTCGCCCAGCGCGGCGAGCATGCGCTGCTCCTGGGGAAATATAACGGGAGGTTTGCTGGGCATTGGCTTGGCCAGAATGGATGCAATGTTCACCATTGTGGACAAAGATAAGTGTTTTTGTCCATAATGGTGATGCATCCAGGCTGTATCAAAGAGGAACGCTTTCGAGGCCAGGGCTCCGGACTGCCTCAAAGCTTCACAGCTTCTGTCAGAGCCATGCCTCGGTGCCGGCGCACTGAAGCATCCCGAGGCAGCAGTTGACGCGGAAGCTCTTCCAGCATGCGACGTCGTGTCGCCAGCAGGTCATTCAACTCGACGGATACCGTCGTCATGCCCTCGAACCCTGCACGGAACACGTCCACCAGCGGCTTCTCGTTCGGAAACAGCACCTCATGGGTTGGCCGGTTGTGGCCCGCCAGATAGACCACGAAGCAGTCCAGCAGCGATTCGTCCCAGCCATGGCTTTCGAGCATCAGCTGGACGTCGAATAGGTCCCGCGGATACTGGCGAATCACCAGCGACTGGTACCTGGAACGGGAACTCCGCGTCGAACGGCGGGATGGCGATGGCATCTCGGTCGAGGCCGTTCGACATGCCGATACCGTTGCGTTCGTCAGCCGCCTCAGGTGCCGATATGGCGTGCCAGGCCTTCCACCAGGGCGTCGAAGACGACCCGGCACGGCGTGTTCTGGCGCAGGTCCTCATGCATGGCGATCCACGTCTCCAGCGGCCAGGCGAACTGGTCCGCCAGCACGCGCTCCAGCATCGGCTCACGTTTCGCCAGCACCACTTGGCAGATGCCGATGCCGGCGCCCGCGCGCACCAGCGCCAGCTGGGCCAGGTCCGAATCACAGCGCAACGCAAAACTGTCGCGGCCGATGCCGCCCAGGCGTGAGGAGCCCGCGCGAATGAAGGGCGTCACCGCATCGAAGCCGATGAGCGTATGGCTGCGCAGCTCGGCCAACGTCGCCGGCCGGCCATGGCGGTCGAGATAGTCCGGCCTGGCATGCAAGCCGAGCTCGATGCTGCCGATGCGCCGCGCGACCAGTTGGCCCTGCTCAGGCGGCGTCATGCGCACGGCGATGTCGGCCTCTCGGCGCAGCAGGTCCTGCAACTGGTTGCTCAGCGCCAGCTCCAGCACGAGGCCCGGATGGCGCTCGCGCAACGTCGCGAACACGCCGGCCAACACCTCCACGCCGATGACTTCGCTGGCAGTGACGCGAACCGTGCCGCGAACCTCGCCGCCACGCGCCGTCGCCGCCCGCTGTAACGCCGCTGCTGCAGCCTCCATCTGCTCCGCGTGGCCGCGCAGTGCCAACGCCGCGTCAGTAGCCAGCAGGCCGGTCGGCGAGCGGGTGAACAGGGGCTGCCCCAGCGCCCGCTCCAACGCAGAGACGTGACGGCCGACGGTGGGCTGGGTCAGTCCGAGAGCTCGCGCCGCACCCGACAGCGAACCCTCACGAAGCACGCCGAGAAAGGTGTGCAGCAGCTCCCAAGGCAAGGTCGACGTCATTCATAAATGTATAGCTACATGACGATCTTCAGCAATTCCAAACAGGGTCGCCGGTTTCCAGAATGACGCCCATCAACAACGGCTGGAGAGCGGTGATGCAAGGCAGGACGGAAACGGTACTGGTGCTGGGCGCGAGCGGTGGCATCGGCGGCGAAATGGCGCGGCAACTGCGCGACGCCGGGTGGCGGGTCGCGGCACTGAAACGCGATCTGGCGGCAACGCAGGAGCTGCGCGACGGCATCCACTGGCTGCGCGGCGACGCGCTAAATGCCGCCGATGTGGCGGTCGCGGCCCGGGGCTGCGGCGTCGTCGTGCACGCCGTCAACCCGCCCGGCTACCGCGACTGGGGGCGACTCGTGCTGCCCATGCTGGAGCACAGCATCGCCGCGGCACGGGTCGAGGGCGCTACGCTGGTCCTGCCCGGGACGGTCTACAACTTCGGCCCCGACTCGTTCCCACTGTTGCGCGAGGATTCGCCTCAACGGCCCCTCACGCGCAAGGGCGCCATCCGCGTCGAAATGGAAAGGCGGTTGCATACGGCCAGCGAGGCGGGCCTGCGCGTACTCATCGTCAGGGCGGGCGACTTCTTCGGGCCGAAGGCAGGCAACAACTGGTTCTCACAGGGACTGGTGAAGCCTGGCAAGCCAGTGACGGCGATCAGCAACCCGGCCGCGCCCGGTGTGGGTCACCAATGGGCCTACCTACCCGACGTGGCACGCACCATGGTCGAACTGCTGGCGCGGCGCGACACGCTGCCCGACTTCGCCAGCTTCCACATGGCAGGCCACTGGGACGCCAGCGGCCGCGAAATGGCAGAAGCCATCCAGCGCGTCGTCGCCCGCCACGGCGGCAGGCCACCACGCATCGGTGCATTGCCATGGTGGCTGCTGAACCTGGCCTCACCCTTCGTCACCACCCTCGGGGAGATGCGCGAGATGCGCTACCTCTGGCAGCAGCCCGTGCGCATGGACAACAGCCGCCTCGTTGCCACGCTGGGTCACGAGCCGCACACGCCTCTGGACGACGCCGTCGAGGCCACGCTGCGCGGCCAGGGTTGCCTGCCGCCGCTGACGGTCGGCCGTAATATGGCCGCCAGCTCATTCGCCGGGACTTCCCCATGACCTACTGCGTCGCCATGCGCTTGCGCGCGGGCCTGCTGTTCGCTTCCGACACCCGCACCAACGCCGGGGTCGACCACATCGCCAGCTTCCGCAAGATGTACCAGTTCCAGATCCCGCACCAGCGCGAGATCGTCATCCTGACCGCAGGCAACCTGGCGACGACGCAGTCCGTCATCTCCGTGCTGAACCAGCGCTTGCTCGGCGACGGCGAGCACTTGCTCAACGTGCCAACGCTGTACGACGCGGCCGTGCTGCTCGGACGCACGCTCAAGGAGATCGTCGCGCGCGACAGCGACGACCAGCATGGCGGCGTGGACTTCGGCGCCAACATGCTGATCGGCGGCCAGATCAAGGGCGAGGGTCCGCGGCTCTTCCACGTCTACCCGCAAGGCAACTTCATCGAGGCGACGGAAGACACGCCCTACTTCCAGATCGGCGAGAGCAAGTACGGCAAGCCCATCATCGACCGCGTCATCCGCTACGACACGACGGCGCTGGACGAGGCCGCCAAGTGCACCCTCGTCAGCTTCGACTCGACCATTCAGTCCAACCTGTCGGTCGGCCTGCCCATCGACATGCTGATGCTGCGCGCCAACCAGTTCGAGATGGCAATGAAGCCGCCGCACCGCATCGGGCGCGACGACCCCTATTTCCAGGCGCTGCGCACCGGTTGGAGCGCTGGGCTGCGCAAGGTCTTCGACGACTTGCCCAACGAGCCTTGGTTTGACGCCTGATCAGACCGGGCCGAGCACCCGCATCGAATAGTCGATGGCCCTGACGTCCTTGGTCAGGCGCCCGATGGAGATGCGATCCACGCCGGTCGCGGCGATCCAGCGCAACTGGTCCAACGCCACGCCGCCCGACACCTCCAGCAGCGCCCGGGACGGGCGCGCCGCATTGACGGCCACGGCTTCGCGCATCTGCGCCTCGCTGAAGTTGTCCAGCAGCACGCTGACCGCACCTGCCTCCAGCGCCTCGTGCAGCTGCGCGATGGTCTCGACCTCGACCTGGATGTCCACGCCCGACTTCAGCGCCTGCGCCGCACGCAGCGCCTCGCCCACGCCGCCGGCAGCAGCGATGTGGTTCTCCTTGATGAGGATGCCCGCGTAAAGCGCAAGCCGCTGGTTCTGGCCGCCGCCCACGCGAACCGCATACTTCTGCGCCAGGCGCAGGCCCGGCACAGTCTTTCGCGTATCGAGGATGGCGCAGCCGCGCGGGCTGGGGCTGGCACCGGCCACCGCTTCCACATGGGCACGTGTGACCGTCGCCGTACCAGACAGCAGCTGCAGGAAGTTCAGCGCCGGCCGCTCCGCACTCAGTAGCGCGCGGCCGTCGGCCTCGATGCGGCAGACGATGCTGTCCGCCGTCATCGTCGCGCCCTCGTCGTAGGACCACTCGATGCGGGCCGTCGCATCCAGCGCGGCGAACACGCCATCGAACCAGTCACGGCCGCACAGCACCGCCGCCTCGCGCACCCGCACCTGGGCGGCCACCCGTCGGCCCGCGGGCACCAGCAAGGCCGTCCAGTCGCAATGGCCGATGTCCTCAGCCAGCGCCTCGTGGATGTTTCGGGCCCGAGCCTGCGCGAGCGTCTCCTCAGAAGAAAACATCGTCATTCACTCCGCGGGGCCGATGGTCAGCCGGACCTCACCCAAGCCTTCGATACGGCCCACCAGCACATCTCCCGGCACAACGGCGCCCACGCCAGCGGGCGTGCCCGTGTAGATCAGATCGCCAGGGTGCAGGTGATAGAGATGCGAAAGATTGGAAACGATCTCGGCGGCGTTCCAGATCATGTCGGCCAGGTCGCCGCGCTGCTTCTCGACGTCATTGACGGCCAGCGTGATGGCACCCTTGTCCAGCCGGCCGACGTCAGCCACTCGAGCGATCTCACCCAGGATGGCCGACTGGTCGAAGCCCTTGGCCGTATCCCACGGCTTGCCCGCCGCCTTGGCCGCGGCCTGCAGGTCGCGGCGCGTCATGTCCAGGCCCGGGGCGTAGCCCCAGATGGCCGCCACGGCCGCCTCGGGCGTGACCTTGAACACCGGCGCGCCCAGGGCCAGTACCAGCTCCATCTCGTAGTGGTAGTTCCGCGTCTCGGTGGGATAGGGCACCGTCGCGCCCGAGGGCGTCAACGCATGAGCCGGTTTCGTGAAGTAAAACGGCGGCTCTCGCGTCGGATCGGCGCCCATCTCACGGGCATGATCGGCATAGTTGCGGCCGACGCAGAAGATGCGTCGCACCGCGTAACGGGCCGCGGCGCCACGCACCGCGGCGCTGGGAATCTCGGCCGGAGGAAAGACGAAGTTGCTCATGGCATGGCATAGCCGATTGGGACGGACCGCACAGCATACTGGGCTGGCTTTTCTGCTGCTGGCGCTGGTGCTGCTGACCGGTTGCGCGACGCGCTCCGGTGGCGGCGCCAGCAGCGGCGAACGCGATGGCCCGGAGCGCAACCCGCCGTCCAACCTCGGCGGCGTGCCTGACGCCGTGCCGCGCCTGGACCCCATCCGCATCGGCGGCCCCAACAAGCCTTACGAGGTACTGGGCGAGCGCTACGAGCCGCTGAAGGGCGACGTCATCTATGCCGAGAAGGGCCTCGCGTCCTGGTACGGCAAGAAGTTCCACGGCCGGCCCACGGCCAGCGGCGAGGTCTACAACATGTACGCGATGACGGCCGCGCACGCCACGCTGCCCATCCCCAGCTATGCCCGAGTGCGCAACCCATCCAACGGACGCGAGATCATCGTCCGCATCAACGACCGCGGCCCCTTCCACAAGGGGCGCATCATCGACCTCAGCTACACCGCGGCACTGAAGCTCGACGTGCTGCGTGGCGTGACGCCGGTGGAGGTGCGGCGCATCACGCATGCCGAGATCCGCGCCGGCAACTGGGTCAAGCCCGTCGGCGAGCCCACGCCTGTGTTCGTGCCCGACACGCCGCCGGGCGCTCCACTGCGCGAGACCACCGCGCCGGCCATGTCTGCGGGTAGCGGCGTGTATTGGCTGCAGTTCGGCGCCTTCGCCAAGCTGGATGGCGCCGAAGGCCTGCGCCAGCGCGTGGCCGAGGCCGACCTCAGCCTGCTGCCTCTGCTGACCATCGTGCGCGAGGCGGGTTTGCACCGGCTGCGTGCCGGCCCCTTCCCCACCGTCGACGAGGCCCGCGCGCAGGCCGACAAGCTGCGCACCGAGCACGGCGTGGAGTCCAGCCTGGTGGAGAAGCGCTAGCGTCCGCCCGCCACGTCCAGCAGCGCGCCCACCGTGTAGCTGGCCTTGTCGCCGAGCAGCCAGACGATGGCCTCGGCCACTTCCTCGGCACGACCCAGGCGCTGGATTGGAATGGTGGATGCGGCCGCGCTTGCATCCATGCCGCTGGCTGCATGGATTTCGGTCTCGATGATGCCGGGGCGCACGCCGTTGACGCGGATGCCCTCGCCGATCAGCTCACGCGCCAGCCCCTTGGTCAGCGTGTCGACGGCACCCTTGGTGGCGGCATAGTCCACGTAGATGCCTGCCGAGCCGAACTCGGCCGCGCGCGAGCTGAGGTTGACGATGGCACCGCCCGCACCGCCGCGCGCCGTGCTCATGCGGCGCGCCGCCTGCTGGCAGCACTGCAGCGTGCCCAGCACGTTGACGTCGAAGAGGCGGCGCCAGCGCTCAATCGTCATTGACTCCAGCCGCGCGGCCGGCGCCACGATGCCGGCGTTGTTGACCAGGCCCGCCAGGCGCCCACCAGCCGCATCCAGGCGCTCGAACATGGCCGCCACCTGCGCCGGGTCTGCCACATCGGCCTGCACGCACAGCGCGCTGCGGCCCAGCGCCTGCACGCGCGCCGCCAGCGTCTGGGCTGCCGCGGCGTCGCGTGCATAGTTGATGGCCACGTCCCAGCCCGCCGCGGCACATTGCAATGCCGTCGCCGCACCAATGCCGCGCGAGCCGCCAGTGATCAAGATCCAATCCGACATGGTCGGCATTGTGGCGTCGCCGGGCAATGGCCCGCCGCGTCATTCAAAGTCGGGATGCCGCCCCCTAGCTTGGCAGGCGCAAGGCCGCATCTCGGCGCCTAGATTCTTCGCGAGCGCGCCCGTTGCCGCGCCAGGGAGACCCAGATGCTGCGCCAACTGTTGCTGTTCGGCTTCGTGCTGCCCCTGCTGACTGCCTGCGCTGGCACGCCAGTGGTCAACGCGCTGCACAACCCGCTCTACCGGGCCGAGAACCACACCTCCACCATCACCGTGCGCGCCACCGAGACGCGCGACGGTATCGCGGAGATCCACATCCGCGCCGTGGTCGGCGAGCTGACAGCCTGTAACAGCGGCAGCTTCTCCTTCCCCAGCCTCATCCCCTGCCGCCGCAACGCGGTAGCCCTGGGCGCCATCTGCAGCTTCGCCAACATCAAGACCGAGGTGAGCTGCAGCCTGCCCATCGCCATCACGCCGCAGCGCCTGGTCACCTACTCGGCCAGCGCGCGCAGCGGCGGCAACCGCACCGCTTCCGCGCCTGCGGTGACCTACGCCGGCGGCGCGCCGCTGACGCAAGCCACGCTGTCCCTGCCCTTCGGCGGCAGCATCATCGTGCCGTGGCAGACGGCGCGGCCCATCATCTGGCGCACCGATGCGCCGTCCTCCGCCACCGACCGCGGCGACAAGATCGATTGGGGCCTGGTGCCCGACGCCGACATGCCCAGCTACCGCGCCTTCACCGACGACCTGCAGCCCCTGGTACTGGCGCTGTTCTACACGGACAACCACAACTTCACGCAGTGGACGCGTTTCTGGAAGGGCTTGTTCAACATCTGGGCCGGGCCCACCGGCGGCGACGGCGAGGGCTGCTCGCGCACCTTCGCCGAGCCCGCCGCGACCGTGCGCGCGGCCTTCGACGGCACGCAGATCCTGCATCGCAACGCCTTCCGCGACTGCGCCTCCATCTCGCTGGGCGGCGGCGCCGGCACGGTACAGACCAACCTTGGCGACGCGGCCTGGGTCATGCTGCACGAGGCCGGCCATTTTCTGTTCGGCCTGGGCGACGAGTACGTGGGTGGCGGCAATTCCTCCATCTCCACGCCCAAGAACGTGTTCGGCTCCAAGGCCGCCTGCGAGTCCGCCTCCACGACCAGCAGCCTGCCAGCGTCGCAATGCGTGCAGATCGGCAGCACCGGCACCTGGCGCAACGACGACGGCCAGGACACGACGATGGAGGACCGCGTGCTGAGCAGTGACTGGCGCACGCTGGCCGGCCGCGCGCTGGGCACCCGCATCAACAAGTGCACCAGCGGTGCCTGCTACTGACAGGAGGCGACCATGAAGCTGATTTCCATCCTCCGGCTCGCGGTGCCGTTCACGCTGGCCGGCGCCGCGGGCGCACAGACGAACGAGAGCGCCAACCCCATGCCGCTGGCTTCGGATGGTGGCAAGGCCGTTCTCGTCGAACCGCGGCCCGTGGCCGAGTCCGACGACCCAGTCAACGGGCGCGTGCTGGCCGGCACGGCCAACGGGCTGGCGCTGAGCCTGACGATAGACGGCGGCACCATCACGCTCAACTCGGTGGCCGCGGCCCGCGTGCCCATGCGCCAGGCCCGGCCGTCACGCGACGACGCGGCCGACACGGTAACCATCACAGGCCTGTCAGGGGGTCGCATCGTCGCCAGCACTGTGGTGCCCGACGCCGTGCTCAACGCCAGCGAAGGCGACGGTCTGGTGCGGCTGACGCGGCGGCAGGTCTCGGCCGTGCTCGTCGCCAGCACGCCCATCGACACGTTGCAGGTGTCGGCCCCGGCCACGGCCGCCAGCGCGACGCTGGACGTGCGAGCGGCCTACGCGCGCCTGTGCGAGGCCGCGCCCGGCCACGACTGGTGCCCCAAGCAGGGGCCACGCTGAAGGCGGCGCCCAGCCTCACCAGACCTTGCAATGCTGACCGGCCGGCTTGACAAGCCGTGCGCCCGGCTTGCACGCAAAGGCCTGCTCGAACTCCGGCATGTTGACGACCACGCCGTTGATGCGCCACCTGGCCGGGGAGTGCGGGTCCACCTTGGCTTGCACTCGCAAGGCCTCAGGGCGGGCGTCGGCGCAGTCCCACTGCGCGAAGCCGACGAAGAAGCGCTGCTCGGGCGTCATGCCATCGCGGTTCTCCAGCGTCTTGCCAGTCATGTGCACCTTCCAGGCCTCCCACGCGAGGACCAGGCCGCCAAGGTCGGCGAGGTCCTCGCCCAGCGTCAGCTTGGAGTTGATCTTGATGTCATCGACGACCGTGTAGCCGGCGTACTGATCGGCCACGCAGGCGGCACGCTGCTCGAAGGCCTGGCCGTCCTTCTTGGTCCACCAGTTCTTCAGGTTGCCCTGAGCATCGAACTGGCGGCCTTCGTCGTCAAAGCCGTGCGTCAGCTCGTGACCGATGGTGCCGCCGGTGTTGCCGTAGTTGGGCGCCTCGTCCAGGCGCGGGTCGTACAGCGGCGCCTGCAGCACGCCGGCGGGAAAGTTGATGTCATTCATCTGCGCGTCGTAGTAGGCGTTCACCGTCTGCGGCGTCATGCCCCATTCACCGCGATCCAGCGGCTGCCCGATCTTGGCCAGACGACGCTTAGCCTCGTAGGCATTGCCCCGCATCACGTTGCCGAGGAAGTCACCTCGCTCGACCGCAAGCGCTGAGTAGTCGCGCCAGCGCTCGGGGTAGCCCACCTTGTTGACGATGGCCTTGAGCTTTGCATGGGCGCGGGACTTGGTCTCGTCGCTCATCCACGTCAGGCTGTCTATGCTGCGCGCCATGGCGGCCTCGATCTCGTCCGTCATCTGCACCGTGGCGGCCTTCAGGTCGGGCGTGAAGTTTCGCGCGACGAACTCCTGGCCCAGCGCCTCGCCCAGCTGCAGGTCCACGAGCTGCACGCAGCGCTTCCAGCGCGCCTTCAGCTGCGGCGTGCCGTGCAGGGTCTGGCCGTAGAAGTCAAAGTTGGCCTGTACCAGCCGCGAATCCAGCGCCGGCGCCAGGCTGCTGGCCAGTTGCCAGCGCAGATAGGTCTTCACACCGGCCAGGTCCATGGAGCGCAGCCGCGCGCCCAACGCCCTGAAGAAGACCGGTTCTGTGACGTTGTAGCGCGCCTGTCCAGGCGGGGTGCCCAGCGCCACCTGATAGGCCGCCCAGTCAAAGCCGGGCATCAGGGCCTGCAGGCCGCGGGCATCGACGACGTGGAAGGTCTTGTAGGGGTCGCGCTTGTCGACCTTGCTGAGCGAGGCCCTGGCCAGTACCGTCTCGGTCGCCAGCACGCTGCGCGCGGCGGCCCTGGCGGCGGCAGGCGTCTCGCCAAGCAGCTCGAAGACCCGGGCCACGTGAGCCTCGTAGGCGGCGCGGATCTTGATGGTCTTGTCGTCGCGCTTTAGGTAGTAGTCGCGATCGGGCAGGCCCAGGCCGCCGGCCGAGGCGAAAGCGATCTGGCGCGTCGCGTCGGCGAAGTCCTGACCCGAGCTGAAGCCGAAGAAGAGACGGTCGTTGCCGGCCACGAGTTGCAGCTCGGCCAACAGGGCGGGCAGGTCGCGCCTGTCCTTCAGCGCAACGATGCGATCCAGCTGCGGCTGCAGTCCCTTGAGGCCAGTGGCCTCCACAGCACGCTCATCCATACAGGCGGCAAAGTAGTCGCCCAGTTGGGCCTGGGCCGCGGTGCGCTCCGTGCCGGGCTCGCCGAGCTTGGTGAGCACGCCCCACAAGTAGCGCTGGTTCTCGTTGGCCATCTTGGCATAGACCGACCAGCGCGACTGGTCTGCCGGGATGGGGTTGCTCTTGCTCCAGGCCCCGCAGGCGAAGCGGTACAGGTCATCGCAGGGATCGACACTGCGGTCCATGGCCGCCACGTCCAGGCTGGGCGTATAGGGCAGTGCCTCCAGCGGTGTCTCGCTGGCGGCGTGCGCCAGGGTCGCCGCCAGCACGGCGGGGAGCAGCAGTCGTTTCATGGCTTTCGGGGAGATTGGAAGGTGCGCGATTGTGGTGCGGCGCCGCCTGGCCGGCCATTCGTCAAGGCAGGCGCCGGCCCTCGGCCGCGGCTGCCATCAGAAGCTCCAGCCGGCGGTCCCGCGTCGCCTCCTGCTTGGCGCTCAGCACCCGGCGCAGCATCTGGCGCCGCCAGCCCGGCGGCTGCGCCTGGAACCAGGCCCAGGCCTTGCGCTGGCGCTTGAACCGCTTCTCCAGTTCGGGCGGCAGTGCCACCTCACCCTCGTGCTCGTAGGAGTAGACGATGCTGCGTCGGTCGGTGCGCTTCTCGAAGGCCGCCAGTCCTGCCGGCTGCATGCGCCCTTCAGCCGTCAGTTGGGCCACGCGGTCGATGTTGATGCGGCTCCAGATCGACGTGTGGCGGCGCGGCGTGAAGCGGATCTGGTATCGCAGTTCGTCCACCCGCTTGCGCACGCCGTCTATCCAGCCCACGCACAGCGCCTCGTCCACCGACTGCGGCCAGGTCATGCTCGGCACGCCCGAACCCACCTTGTGGAAGCCCACCACCAGCTCGGTGGCCGTGCTGGCATGCCGGGCCAGCCAAGTACGGAAATCCTCAGGCGAGGCGAAGTATTGCGGTTCGGCCATGATGGGCACATTCTGATTGCCTGCGCCCCACCCATGAACACCCTGCTGCTGCTCGTCGCCATCGTCGACGAACACAAGGCCCTGCTGTTGAACCGCTTCCGCGTCATCGACGCCCCCACTCCTGCCGCACGAGCCGCGGCCATCGCGGCCCACGGCCCGGACATCGAGCTGGTGCTGACCAATGGCGCCACCGGCTTCACAGCTGCAGAGATCGCCGCCTGCCCGAATCTGAAATTGCTGGCGGCCCAGGGCGCCGGCTACGAGAACCTCGACGTGGCGGCCGCCAGGGCACGCGGCATCCTCACCTGCAACGGCGCCGGCACCAATGACGATTGCGTGGCCGACCACGCGCTCGCCCTGCTGCTGGCCTGCGTGCGTGCCCTGCCGCTGCAGGGCGCCGCGCTGCGAGCGGGCGTCTGGCGCGATGCGCTGCCGCTGTTCCCGCAGTTCACGGGGCGGCGCCTGGGCATCATCGGACTTGGCACCATAGGCCGCAAGATCGCTGCACGCGCGACGGCCTTCGGCATGGTCATCGGCTATCACAACCGCCGTCCCAGCGAGGCCGCAGGCGGCGCCGCCTACTTCGACAGCGTCGCGGCGCTCGCCAGCTGGGCCGACGATCTCGTCGTGGCCACGCCCGGGGGTGCAGCCACCAAGCACATTGTCGACGCCGAGGTTCTGGCCGGCCTGGGGCCCGGCGGCCATGTGGTGAACATCGCTCGTGGAAGCTGCGTTGACACCGCTGCCCTGGCTGCGGCGCTTCGAGCTGGACACATCGCCGGCGCGGCGCTGGATGTCTACGAAAGCGAGCCCAGGCCACCACAGGAGCTGCTGGGCCTGGACAACGTCATCCTCACACCCCACGTGGCCGGCTGGTCGCCGCAGGCCATACGCGCGACGGTGGACAACTTCATCGCCAACGTGGACGCCTGGCAGCGAGACGCACCTCTGCCCACCCCGATCTAGGACCGCACGGCCCCCGCATCTCCGGATCGTGAGCAACCTGATGGCAACCCGGTACTTGACCGGCCGCGCGTCTGACGACAATGGGCGCATGCGGTTCACCAGACTCGTCCAGCCGAGCCGACCCTGCCGGGGCCGGTATGCGCGTCACGACCACCGCGCGGCAACGGCGGGGCCGGCTTGAGCCGCTGGTCCACCGGCACTCGCCTCACGCCGACACCCGCCACGCGCCCGGCCCCATCATGGCCGCGAGGCCGGCGCCGCGGCCCGTTGCCCGCGTTGCTTGTCTCCCTGCTCGTGCATGCGCTGCTGCTGAGCCTGACCTTCGGCGGCGAAGGCCTGGGCCTTCCCGGCCTTGCGCTGCCCTGGCAGGCCAGGCGGGCCGAAGTGCCGGATCTGCGCGTCGTGCTCGCGACGCCCCCTGCCGAGCCCACGCCGGCGCAGGCACTGCCGGCTGAAGAATCGACCGTGCAAGCCACACCGATGCCGCATGCACAGGCCGCGGAAGGCACTGGCGACGCGCCCACCGCCGTGCTGGCGGCCCCCGCAGTCATTGCCATCGACAAGCCCCTCGAGACAACCTGGAGCGTGCCACCCGCGCCGCCGGCTTCCACGCCCGTTATTGCGGCGTTCGCGGCGGCCTCCGGCCCGTCGACCGAAGTGACGCGACTGAGCGAGGCCGGTGACGCCATGCGGGCGGCCCTGGAGCGCGAGACCCGCGAGCGCGCCACCGAATTGGCCCAGCTCGAACGCGCCAGGCGCGAGGCGCAGCAACAGGCCCAGCAACAAACCGAGCGTCTGGCCGCGGCCCAGGCCGAGGCGGAACGCCAGGAGGCAGCACGCCTGGAAGCCGCAAGGCAGGAGGCGGCCCGCAAAGAAACGGCACGCCTGGAAGCGGCGCGGGCAGAAGCCGCGCGGCTGGATGCCGAACGCCAGGAGGTCCTGCGGCAGGCCGCAGCAAGGCAGGAGGCGGCACGCGTCGAGGCGGCGCGCCTGGAGGAGCAAGCCCAGGAGGCCGCACGTCGCGTCGCGACTCAGCAGGAGGCTGCCCGCCAGCAAGCCGCACGACAAGATGCGGCGCGCGTCGAAGCCGCCCGCCAGGAGGTCGCCCGCCAGGAAGCAGCGAGGCAGGAGGCTGCACGGCAGGAAGCTGGACGCCAGGAAGCGGCGCGCCTGGAGGTCGCCCGCGCAGAAGCCGCCAGGCTGGCCGCTGCCAAGGCCGCCGAAGAGCTGCGCGAGGCCAGGCTGCGCGCCATTGGCCAGCAGCTCAACGAGGAGGCCGCCAAACGCGACGCGGCGCGCCAGGCACAGTCCAACCTGCCGTCGTCCTGGAGCAGCGCCCGCCGCGGCCGCCTGTTCGGCCGCGCCGACGCGAACGCCGAGATGGTGCTCTACGCCGAAGCGTGGGCGCGCAAGATCCAGCTCAACCCCACGTTCGAGCTGGTGCGCGAGATCGTCAAGCAGCCCCACACCGACCCGCTGGTGACGGTGGCCCTGCGCAGCGACGGCACGGTGGAATCGGTCAGCTTCTTCCGCTCCAGCGGCGTAACGGCCATCGACGACGCCGTCCGCCGCATCATCGAAAGCCAGGCCAACTACCCGCCCTTCCCACCGGCGCTGGCGCGCGAGTACGACGTCATCGAGATCCGCCGCACCTGGCACTTCGATACGGCGATACGGCTGTACTGATCGCTGCCCCGAGGCTCAGGGGCGTGCGTTGCGGCAACTGCCGTAGGCCTCCTCGTAGGGTTTGTCGAAGCACCGCGCCAGCCCCGTGAGAACGTCCAGGTTGATCTGGTTCTCTGGATGCTTCGCGGTCGCGGCCCGGTGCGCCTCGTACTGGGCATCGAAAGCAGCCCTGTCCTTGCGCAGGAAGGCCACGGTGGCCAGCGCGTAGGTGTTCCAACTGAAACTCGGATGCTGCCTGGCCTCATCGGGGTTCAAAGACTTGAGTGCCTCCTCGGCAGCACGCTCGTTGTCCCCCGACATCGCGAGGGTCTGGGCAAGATGCCAGCGCACGCCGCGCAGCTCCGATTCCTGCTTCCTGACGTAGCGGCCCAGCAGCACCGACGCCTCCGCGAAGCAATTGCCCAGCTTGCGCCAGCCCGCCTCCGACTGGTCGAACTCCCGGTAGGGCAGCTTGATCGCATCAGGTGCGACCTCCTTGTACTTCGCCCCGCAGTCCGCAGTCTCGGCGGCCCCCGCCGATACGGACAGGCATAACCCGCCCGCGACGGCGAGCAGGAATCCGGTGGATGAAGACGCTCTCATGCCAATCCCGTGACGTTGATGTGCGGCGACCTGCCGCGTTAGGACCGCAGCAGGGTCAGCCGGCCGCTGGCCGACCAGGCCTCGAGCGGGCGGCGGATGTCCTGACGCAACTCGCTCTCTCCGAAAGCACGCGCGTCGAGCAGGCCGACCCAGGCATTGCGACCGGTGTCCTTGGCCTCGTACAGCGCCGCATCGGCCAGGTCGATGGCGGCATGCCAGTCGAGGGCACGCGGCAGGGCGGGGCAAAGCGGGAAGGCCGAGAAGCCGACGGAGCAGGTCAGCGCCACGCGCAGGCCACCGGCCAGCTCGAAGGGCTGGGCCGACACGGCCTGGCGCGCGCGTTCGGCCAGCTCGGCGGCCCGGCGACGCGGTGTGCCGCGCGCGACGATGAGAAACTCCTCGCCGCCCCAGCGCACCAGGTAGTCGGTGGCTCGGAAGACCTGCTCCAGCCGGCCGCGCATCTGCATCAGCACAGCATCACCGGCCATGTGGCCATGGGCATCATTGATGCGCTTGAAATGGTCGATGTCGATCAGGAAGAACAGCAGGTCCTGCTCGCAGTCCTCGCCAACAGCGGCGGGTGGTTCGTAGTGACGCACTGCCAGCGCCACGTCGGCGGGCATCTGGCGGTCAAGGAAGCGGCGGTTGCGCAGGCCGGTCAACGGGTCGGTGAGGCTGGCCTCCTCCAGCTCGGCGGACTTGGCCGTCAGCGCAGCCGAGGCAGCCTCCAGCGCCTCGGTGCGCTCCTGCACACGAGCCTCCAGCACACGACGGTGGCGCAGCAGCAGCCGCGTCCGCATGTTGACGATGCCGGCAACGAGCAGCAGCGCAGCAGCGATGGCTCCCGCCATCGCCCAGCGCGTCTGCCACCAGGCCGCATGCACGTCGACGGCGATCCTGAGCTCGCTGGGGCTCCAGACGCCGTCGCGGTTGCTTCCTTGCACGCGCAAGGCATAGCGGCCCGGCGCCAGATTCGTGTAGGCCGCCGAACGCCCCAGCGCACCAGCCTCGATCCAGCCGGCATCCAGGCCTTCCAGGCTGTAGCGGTAGCGGTTGCGGCCGGGCTGGCTGTAGTCCAGCGACGCGAAGGCCAGACTGAAACCGCGCTCGCCGGGCGCCAGGACGACGGTGCCGCCCTCTGGCAGCGCGCGCTCCTCGCCGTCCACCCGCAGCTCGGACACGACCAACGGTGGCTTGTAGGTCCAGGGCGCGAAGCGTTCCGGGTCGATGACGAGCAGGCCGCGCGCACCACCGAACAGCATGCGGCCATCGTCAAGCTGGGCATAGGCGCGGAACCACCCGGTGCCGAGGTCGGCGCCGTCGGCCGCCCCCAGTTCGCGACGCTCGCCGCTGCGCGGGTCGTACATGTTGCGCTGCGACCAGACGCGCCCCTGCTTGTCGAACAGCAGGTTGGCGCCGAAGGCACCGCCGATGTCTGAGGCGCCGATGACCTCGAAGCGCGCATGCTTGCCGTCGCTCTCGACGAGGCGATGCAGGCCGGTGCCGGTGTCCACCCAGAGGCGCCCGGCCAGGTCCACGGCCATGCCCAGCACGGTCTGGCCGGTCAGTCCCGTGGGCTCCACCCATTCCGCCACGGGCTCGTCCGCGCCGGGCCTGGCGATGCGGAACAGCCCCGCCGCGCCGCCGGCCCACAGGCTGCCATCGGGCAGTGCAGCGAAGGCGTTGACCTCGCCGGTGCCGCCCACCAGACCCGCCGTCGGGATGGCGCGCATGACGGGCCTGGACGGCGTCCAGCGCATGACGCCATCCAGCGTGGCGATCCACAGCGCACCGTCGCCAGTGGCGTGAAAGCGCCGCGGCACGGCGTTGCCGCTGCGCAGCGTCTCCTTCAAGCGCCCCTGCGTGTCAAAACGCAGCAACTGGGTGTCGACGGCGACCCAGACCGAGCCGTCCCGCGTCTGCCCCAGCGCATTGACCCGTCCCGGCGGCAGGCCGCCACTGCCCAGCGCAACCAGGCCCAGCGGCTGGAGCTGGCGGTCACGACGCTCGATACCGCCGGCCAGCGTGCCCAGCCAGATCTCGCCGTTGTCCAGCTGCAAGATGCTGCGCACGTCCAGGCCGCCGGATACGGCGCCCAGTCCTTCGCGCACCATGGACAGGCCCGGCAGCGATGGCACGTGGCGCATCAGGCCACCGCCATAGCTTCCGGCCCAGACGGTACCGGCGGGGTCGCGCATCAATGCGCGCACGTCGCTGCGCGGCGCCGAGCCGGAATTCGCCGCGCCGGCTGCGGGCAGACGCTCGATCAGCGCGCCGTCGGTCGCGCGCCGCCGCGACAGGCCCGACGCATCGCCGAACCACAGCTCGTCGGCGTCGGGCTGGGCCATGGCCATGACCGGCCAGGCGCCCGAGGTGGCGCCCGGCTGCGCGCCGGGGTTGAAGGGAAGCGGCTGCCCCTGCGGCGACAGCGCGCGCAAGCGCCCCTGAGCGGTGCCGATGATGATGCGCCCGTCCAGTGTCTCGCTGATCAGGGTGACGAGCTGGTCGCCGACCTCCACGTCCAGCGTTTCGATGGGGCCGTCCGGCGCCTTGCGCGCCAGGCCGCGCCAGGTCCCTATCCACAGCGTGCCCTGGCGGTCGACGAGCAGGGACTGCACACGCGGGTCGGGCAGACCGTCCTCGCGGCCCCGGTGGTGGGTGAAGCGCTGGGTCTTGACGTCAAAGCGGTCCAGGCCGCCGCTGCCGCCTATCCACAGCGTGCCATCCCGTTCCAGCGCGAAGGTGCGCACGGTGTTGGCGGCGGGGGCCGCCTCGTCGGCAGACCTGCCGTCGCGGGCCCAGCGGTCCCAGCGGCCAGTGGCCATGTCCATGCGCACCAGGCCGCTATTGCCCGCCGCGACCCACATCCAGCCGCGCGGATCGGGCAGCATGGCACGCACGAACTGCTCAGGCAGCAGATGACCATCGGGGCCGGCGAGCGGATAGCGGCGGAAGGCGTAGCCGTCGAAGCGCAGCAAGCCTTCCGGCGAGCCGGCCCACAGCAGGCCTCGTGCGTCCAGCGCCAGCGCCGAGACGACGTTGTCCCGCACCGCGCCGGGATCGCCAATGGACTCGAAGCGCGGCACCACGGCTTGCGCCGCCGTCAAAAGTGCCGACGAGATCAGCAAGACTGCGGCACAAGCTCTGGTGATGGCCTCCCTCATGCGACGCATTCTCAGCCACGGCGATGACCAGACATGCCGGCACAAGCCCTCACGGGAAAACTCACAGTGCCGGCGGCCAGCCAGCACAAAGCCCGTGAACTAGTTGTCAGCTCACGTCGTTTTTATCATTTTATTGAGCCTTTTCTATCATTTAAAAGGAAACTAGGGCCGAAGCCCCAGCCGCGCCGCATGCACAAGGGGCCAACGGAGTTCCTCATGAACACGCTCCTCGCGCCACCCGCCCTGCAGCCCCGAAGTACCGACCCGTCTCCTGGGCTCGCGCCCGCCACCCTGTTGTTCGTCGACGACGAGCCCGCCATCCTCAACGCGCTGCGGCGCCTGTTTCGCCCGCAGGGGCACCGCATCCTGTTGGCCGAGAGCGGTGCGGCGGCGCTGGAGATCCTGGCCCGCGAGAAGATCGACCTCGTGCTGTCGGACATGCGCATGCCAGGCATGAACGGCGCCCAGCTGCAGCAGAAGGTCTGCCAAGGCTGGCCCGACGTGGCCCGCCTGCTGCTGACAGGCTACGCCGACATCGACTCGACGATCGCCGCCATCAATCAGGGCGAGATCCAGCGCTATGTCGCCAAGCCCTGGGATGACCAGGAGCTGCTGCTGGCCGTCCGTGATGGGTTGGAGCGCTCCCGGCTGCGCCAGGAGAACCGCGAACTGCTGGCCCAGACGCAACGGCACAACGAGGAACTGGAACGTCGGGTGGCGGCGCGTACGGCCGAGCTGTCCCAGGTGAATGGCATGCTGGAGCAAGCCTTTGCCGAGCTGAGCGACAACTTCCTGCTGTCGATCAAGGTCTTTTCCGGACTGGTGGAGCTGCGAGAGGGCGACGAGGTTGGCTACTCGGAGCGCGTAGGCCAACTGGCGCGCCGCCTTGCGGCCGCGCTGGGCCTTTCGCAGACCGAGCAACGCGACTGCTATGCCGCCGGCCTGCTGCACGAGGTCGGCAAGATCGGCCTGCCCGATGCACTGCTGCGCAAGCCCGTGTCCGTCATGCGCGGCGAAGACCTGGCGCAATATCGCCGCTATCCCCTGCTCGGGGAGGCCGCATTGATGCCGCTGTCAGGCCTGCGCGGCGCGGCGAAGCTGGTGCGCTCGCACCAGGAGCGCGTGGACGGCCTGGGCTTTCCCGATGGCTTGTCGGGTGCCGAGCTGCCGCTGGCGGCCCAGGTCGTCGGCTTGGCCGCGGCCTACGAAGCACTACAGACCGGGCGCCTGTCCGAGCAAAGCCATGACGCGGCCCAGGCGCGCGCCGTGGTCCATCAGGCGGCGGGCACGCACTTCTCGCAGTTGGTGGTGGCCGCCTTCGACCAGTTGATGAGCGAAGCCCCCATCGCGGCACCGTGTGAACGCCAACTCGTCGCAGCGGACTTGATGCCGGGCATGGTGATGGCCCAGGACCTGCTGAGCCCGCGTGGCACGTTGCTGCTCGCGGCAGGCTTTGTCTTCGATGCCAACGTCATTGCCACCATCCGCGACCTGGTGACACGCGAGGGTCTGGGCATCGTCTTCCGTATCCACAACACCTCGCCGAAACCGGCCCTCGCCCAGCCCTGAGCCATGCCACGACACCCGCAGGAGCCACCCCATGACCCCATCAGCCCCCAAGCATGTGCTCCTCGTCGACGACGAGCCCGCCATCCTGCAGGCCCTGGTGCGCATGCTGCGGCGCGGCAACTCCGACGGCCGGTGGCCACAACTGCGCACTGAGGTCTTCACCGACCCCGCCGCCGCCCTGGCCCGGGCCCGGGAGCAGGCTTTCGCACTGGCCATCAGCGACTTCCGAATGCCCGGGTTGAACGGCGCCCAGTTCCTCGCCGGCCTTCGGGATTGCCAACCCGACTGCCGCCGCGTCATCCTGTCGGCCCATGCTGACTTCGAGGGGCTCATCGATGCCATCAATTCGGCTCGCATCGCCCTCTTTCTCTCCAAGCCCTGGCACGAAGCCGAACTGCTCAGCGCCGTGCATGAGCAGTTGGAAGCGCATCGCCACCAGCAGGAGATGGAGCTGCTCGCGGAGCGCCAGCGACTGGCCCAGGGCGAGCTAAGCCCGCAAGAGGCAGAGCGTCGGCGCCTGGAACGCCTGGAGCCCGGCATCACGCAGGTCCGCTGGAGCAGCGACGGGGCCTATGTGCTGGATCCGGTCGACGTGGGAGCCCCTTGACCATGGACATGTCCACCCCTCTACGACGCCCCCAGCCCCTGCCCGACCACCTGCGTGCGGGGCTGGCGGCCGTGAGCGCGGCGCTGCTTGCGCACGATGGCGAGCACATCGTGTTCTCCAACGACGCCATGCAACGTCTGCTGGGCCGCTCCACAGACGAGCTGCAGCAGCTGGCTCCCGAGGCCTGGGCCGCCCCGGCACAGCAGCAGCTGCTGCGCGACTACGGCCGTCGCTGTCTGGACTGCGAAGACCTCCCTGCGGCCATCGAGATCGAGGCTCTGAGTGCCAGCGGCACCTGCCGTCAGCTCGAGATCACCGCACGCCGCCTTGACGCCGATACCGCCGCCCCCCCGCTGGTGTTGCTGACTTGCCAGGACTTGAGCGACATCCGTCTCGTGCAGGACATCTTGCGCAACCACCAGACCGAACTGGAGTCCATCGTCGCGCGGCGCACCGCCGAGTTGAGACAGACCCACCGGGAACTGGAGGCCTTCATGCAGAACGCATCGGTGGGCATCATCTCCACCCGGGACATCGACCTGCGCATCGGCCGCGGCAACAGGAAGTTCGCCGAGATCCTTGAACTGCCGACCGAAGCGAAAGTCGATGAACTTTCCATGCGGCGATTCTTCCTCGACGACGCGGAATTCGACGAGCTGACCCGCCTGACGACAAACGCACGGCAGACTGACGCCTCTCTTGTGCACGAGATGTGGCTGCAAACCTGGAACGGCCGGCGCATCTGGGTGCAGCTGATTGCTTACGCCTCCAACCCAGCGGACGACGCGCCGAGCATGTGGTGGCTGCTTCAGGACCGCAGCGAGGTCATGCGCGCACAGGAAGAGCTGGTCAACAACTATCGCAACATCCAGCTGACCAATGCGAGGCTGGAAGAAGCTCAGAACCAGTTGCTGCAGTCCGAGAAGATGGCCTCCATCGGCCAATTGGCGGCCGGCGTGGCGCATGAGATCAACAACCCCATCGCCTTCGTCAACTCCAACCTGGGCACGCTGCGTCACTACGCCGAACAGTTGCTTGCGCTGACCCAAGCCCATGCCTGCCGCACCCTCGCACCCGTCGACACCGAGCTGGCAGCCTTGCAGCGGGCCGTCGACCTGGACTTCATCGCCGAAGACCTGCCTTCGTTGCTGAACGAGAGCGAGGACGGCTTGACCCGCGTGCGCAAGATCGTTCAGAACCTCAAGGACTTCTCGCGCGTGGACCATGCGGATTGGCAGGACGCCGACCTCAACGCCGGCCTGGAGTCCACGCTCAACGTCGTCATGAACGAGGTGAAGTACCGCGCCGACGTGCATCGCCACTACGGCACCCTGCCGCCCGTGCGCTGCCTGGCCGGGCAGCTCAATCAGGTGTTCATGAACCTCATCGTCAACGCGGCACACGCCATGGCGCCGCAGCGCCGCGGCGCCATCACCCTGAGCACCGGCATGCAGCCCCAGGCGGATGGTGACTGGGTCTGGGTAGAAGTGGCCGACGACGGGTGCGGCATGACCCCGGAGGTGCAGCGCCGCATCTTCGAACCGTTCTACACCACCAAGCCGGTGGGCCAAGGCACGGGCCTGGGCCTGTCGATGTCCTTCTCCATCGTCCAGAAGCACGGCGGACGCATAGAAGTGCAATCCGTGCCGGGCGAAGGCACGGGATTCAAGGTCTGGGTTCCCGTGGCCGGCCGCCCCGCGGCCTGACGATCCGGCGTGTGCCGGGCGCCGGCACTCCCTCGCTCAATCGGATTGCAGCAGCCGCAGGCGCCCGCTGGCGGCCCAATCGGCCAATGGCTGACGCGCATCCCGACGCAGCTCGGCATCGCTGGCAGCGCTGGCGTCGAGCAGGCCCACCCAGGCGTCGCGGCCGTCCTTCTTGGCCTGGTAGAGGGCCGTGTCGGCGAGATCGACGGCGGCACGCCAGTCCAGCGCACGCGGCAGATCCGCGCACAGCGGAAAGGCGGTGAAGCCGACGGAGCAGGTCAGCGACAGCCGCACGCCGCCGCCCAGGTCGAAGGGTTGGCCGGCGATGCACTGGCGGGCACGTTCGGCCAGCTCGGCTGCCCGTGTCCGAGGCGTCTCGCGAGCAACGACCAGGAACTCCTCGCCACCCCAGCGCACCAGATAGTCGGACGCACGGAAGACCTGGCCCAACCGGCCGCGCATCTGCATCAGCACGGCATCGCCGGCCATGTGACCGTGCTCGTCGTTGATGCGCTTGAAGTGGTCTACGTCGATGAGGAAGAACAGCATCTCCCGGCTGCGCTCAACCGGCGCGGTGAGCGGCGAGTGGCCGTAGAGCTCGCTGCTTTCGTGCCGGCGCACGGCCAGCGCGACGTCACCGGGCAGCTGCTGTTCGAGGAAGCGGCGGTTGCGCAGGCCGGTCAGAGGATCAGTGAGGCTGGCCTCCTCCAGCTCGGCCGACTTGGCATTCAGCGCCGCAGTGGCCTCGGCCACGCGCGCCTCCAGCTCGCTCTGGCGCCGCAGCAGCAGCCGTGTGCGCAGGCGGAAGGCTGCCAGCAGCAGGCCCAGCACGACCAGGCCAGCCAGCGCCTGCAGCCAGCGCGCCTGCCACCAGGCCGCCTGCACCTGCACCTCCAGGCGCAGTTCGTGCGGGCTCCAGTCGCCCTGGCGGTTGCTGCCCTGCACGCGCATCACGTAGCGGCCGGGATCGAGGTTGGTGTAGGCCGCGCGGCGAGCGGTGGCGACGGCATCCAGCCAATCGGCATCCATGCCTTCGAGGCGGTAGCGGTAGTGGATGCTGGCAGGGCGGCTGAAGTCCAGCGCGGCAAAGCCCAGGCTGAAGCTGCGCTCGCCCGGCGCCAGTACCAGCGGCTGGCCATCGGCGGGCACGGCGTGATTGGTTCCGCCCACGCGCAGCTCGGTGGCGACGACCGGGGGCTCGTAGGTCCAGGGCGCGAAACGGTCGGGCTGCAGCACCAGCACACCACGCGCGCCACCGAACAGGAAGCGCCCGTCGGCCAGCCGCATGTAGGCGCGGAACCAGGCGGTGCCGATGTCGGCGCCGTCGACGGCCCCCAGCTCCAGGCGCTGGCCGCTGCGCGGGTCGAAATAGCCGCGGTGCGTCCAGATGCGCCCTTGCGCGTCGGCCAGCAGATTGGCGCCAAAGGCGCCGATGACGTCATCGCCCGATGCGGCCGGGAAGTGCTCGAAACGCATGCCCTGCGCATCCACGCCCGTGCTGCGGTGCAGACCGGCACTGGTGTCCACCCACAGCCTGCCCTGCCCGTCCACCGCCATGCCGACGACGGTGCGGCCCACCAGGCCGGGCGTGGCCGGCGCCTCGGCCACCGGCTGGGCCGCGCCGGGCTGGGCGACGTGCAGCAGACCGGCGGCGCCACCCACCCACAGGCTGCCATCGGGCATTTCCTGCAGGGCGTTGACCTCACCGCTACTGCGCTTGCCACTGGACAACATGACAGGCAGCAGCTCGGTGCGGCCGGGCGGCAGCCGCCACAGGCCGTCAGTGGTGCCCAGCCAAAGCTGGCCGTCGCGGGCGGCGTACATGCGACGCGCCGTCACCCGACCGGTGGCGAGCGTCTGGCGCCAGCGCCCCTGCGCGTCGAAACGCATCAGTTCGGATTCGGCGGCCAGCCAGACGCCGTCAGGCCTCTGCGCCATCGCACCGATACGGCCCAGCGGCGCGTTGCGGCTCTCGGCGGTGAGGATCTCGCCGACGGGACGCAGCGCTGCGTCCAGCATGACGACGCCGCTGGACTGGGTGCCTAGCCAGACGCGACCGTCGTCAAGCTGAAGCATGCTGCGCACGTCAAGGTCACCGAAGCGGCGCCAACGCTCACCCTCGTTCTGCACCAGGGCAAGGCCTGGCAGCGGTGGCACGTGGCGCATCAGGCCCGAGCGGTAGCTGCCGGCCCAGATCGTGCCGGAAGGGTCGCGCAGCAGCGCCCGCACCTCACTGCGCGGCACGGGCGCCGGGCTGCTGCCGTCCGGCGGCAGGCGCTCGATCAGTGCGCCGTCACTGGCGCGGCGGCGTTCGATGCCGTTGCGCCCGCCCAGCCAGAGCTCGTCGTCTGCGGCCTGCGTCATGGACAGCACCGGCCAGGTACCGTCACTGGCGCCGCTGCGCTCGGCGAAAGGCAGCATGCGACCGTCCTCGGACAGCATGCGCAGGTCGCCCACGCCCGTGCCGACCAGTACACGGCCATCGCGCGTCTCGGCCAGCAGCGTGATCTGCGGCCTGCCGAGGCCCAGATCGACGGGCTCGATGCGTTCACTCCCGGCACGTTTGCGTGCCAGGCCTTGCCAGGTGCCTATCCACAGCGTGCCGCGGCGGTCGCGTAGCAACGCGGCAATACGGTCGTCGGGAAGGCCCGCGTCGCTGCCACGCATATGCGTGAAGCCGCGACGCTGCGCATCCAGCCTGGACAGGCCGCCCTGGGTGCCCACCCACAGACTGCCATCGGGCTCCAGAGCGAGCGCGCGCACGGCGTTGGAGGCTGGCGCAAGGGCGCCGAGTGCCGCCCCTTCAGCGCGAGCCCAGCGCTTCCACTGACCGGACGTGGTGTCCAGCCAGGCCAGGCCGCTGTTGCCGGCAGCCACCCACAGGCCGCCACGCGGGTCGGCCAGCAGGCTGCGAACGAACTGGTCGATCGCAGTGCCATCGGCCGGATCGCGCAGCGGATGGCGGCGGAAGCGGTAGCCGTCGAAGCGCTGCAGGCCGTCGGGCATGCCCACCCACAGAAAGCCCTGCGCATCCATCGCCAACGCCGAGACGGCGCGGTCGCGCAGCGAGTCGGCCTCGCCCACCGGCTCGAAGCGCGGCGTGACAGCCAACGCCGAAGTGGCCAGGCCCGCGGCGACCAACAGGGCGGCGCACATCTTCCTCAACAAGACCCTCATGCCTGCATTCTCAGCGACGCCGAGGATGCCGCCGCCGCGGCAATCGACAGGTTTCCCCGATCTACTGGGCCAGCGGGCGTGTGATAGCGTCGATGCGCTCGACCACTTCCGGCGTGAGCTTGGGGGTCACGGCCAGTGCGCCGAGGTTGTCGCGCAACTGCTCGATGCGGCTGGCGCCCAGGATGACCGTGGACACGCGGGGGTTGCGGTTGATCCACGCAATGGCCAGCTGAGCCGTGTTGCAGCCCAGCTCGGCAGCGATGTCGGCCAGCCGGCCGACCGCGTCGTTCTTGGCCTTGTCCTGCAGCTGCTCGCGCATCCAGGCCATGTTGTCCAGCGCCCCGCGGCTGCCGGCGGGGATGCCGCCACGGTACTTGCCGGTCAGCAGGCCCGAGGCAAGCGGGCTCCAGGTCGTCAGGCCCAGGCCAATGTCCTCGTACAGGCGGGCGTAGTCCTGCTCGACGCGGCGGCGGTGGAAGAGGTGGTACTGCGGCTGCTCGACGACAGGCTTGTGCAGGTGGTGGCGTTCGGCGATCTCCCAGGCGGCGCGGATATCACTGGCGCTCCACTCGCTGGTACCCCAGTACAGCGCCTTGCCCTGGCGGATGATGTCGCTCATCGCCCAGACGGTCTCCTCGATGGGGGTGTTCGGGTCAGGGCGGTGGCAGTAGATCAGGTCCAGGTGCTCCAGCTGCAGGCGCTTGAGCGAACCGTCCACGGCCTGCATCAGGTATTTGCGGTTCAGCGTGTCCTTGCGGTTGGTCGTCGTCACGCCGTCGCGTTGCAACCCCCAGAAGAACTTGCTGGAAACGATGTAGTCCAGGCGGTTCCAGCCCAGTGCCCTGAAGGCCTGGCCCATGACCACCTCGCTCTCGCCCTGGGCATAGACCTCGGCGTTGTCGAAGAAATTGACGCCAGCATCGAATGCAGCTGCCAGCATCTCGGTGGCAGCCTTGGTGTCGACCTGGTTGTGGTACGTGACCCAGGAGCCGAGGGAGAGTTCGGAAACCTGGAGGCCGGCGCGGCCTAGGCGGCGGTATTGCATGAGGACGTCCTGTCTGTCGCGAAGAAGCGCAAAGCCAGCAGCTTAAGCGCGGCGCCGCCGCCGTGCCGGCGGCCTTCTTCATGGGCCGCGCCCGGCACGGGTATCGTTGCGCCCATGAAGCTCGCTGTCATCGGCGCCGGCCCTGCAGGCCTGGCCCTCGCCCTGCTGGCCGTCCAGCGCCTCGAGGGCGCCGAAATCCATCTCTTCGACACCCGCCCGCTGGACCGCGACATCCGTGGTGATGCGCGCACGCTGGCACTCAACCTGGGCAGCATCCGGCTGCTGCAGCGCCTGTCGGCCTGGGTGCCGGAAAGCGCCCAGGCGATCCGCGCCGTGCACGTCAGCCAGGCGCCGCCAGCGCCCATCGCTGGCGAGGTGCGCATCAGTGCCACCGAACAGGGACTGCCCCAGCTCGGCGCCGTGCTGCCTTACGGCGCCCTCGTGGCGCCGCTGCAGCAGCGCTGGCTGGCACTGGCCGACGAGCAGCCGACGCGCCTGTTCACGCGTTTCGGCACGGCCGTGCACGCGATCCGATCGCAGCCAGATGGCGTGGAGCTGGACTGCGGCGAAGGCCCCATCGTCGACCGCTTCGACCTCGCCGTCGTCGCCGAGGGCGGCGTGTTCGCGGAGCAACAGCGCAAGTCCATCCAGAGCGACTATCACCAGAATGCCTGGGTGGGCACCGTGCGCCTGGCTGCGCCAGGCCTGCAGGGCCTGGCCATCGAACGCTTCACGCGCAACGGCCCGCTGGCCCTGCTGCCGCTGCCGGACGACGCTCAGGGGGCGCGAGCGGCATTGGTCTGGTGCCTGCCGCAGGCCGAGGATGACATCGCCTCGCTGAACGATGCCCAGCGCCTGACCGTCATCCAGCAACAGCTGCCCGCCGAGGCCGGCAGGCTGACTGGCATCTCGGCGCTGAAGTGCTTTCCGCTGGGCCTGAACGCGGAGACTCGGCTGCTGCAGGGTCGCGCGCTTCGCATCGGCAACGCAGCCCAGACCCTGCACCCAGTGGCCGGCCAGGGGCTCAACCTCGGCCTTCGCGATGCCCAGGCCCTGGTCGACGCACTGCGCGAGGCGGCCGAAACGGGCCGGGACCTGGACGCCGTGCTGACCCGCGTGGACTGGCAGCGCGCGCCCGACCGCTGGCCCATGATCGCCGCGACGGACTTTCTCGCCCGCAGCTTCGCCTGGCGCCTGCCGGGGCTGCCGGCGCTGCGCGGCCTGGCTCTGGCCGGGCTGGAGCTGGCCACGCCGCTGAAGACGGCGCTCGCACGGCGCATGATGTTCGGAGGCTGAATGCAGGTCAGACCCATAGAGCCCGGCGAGATCGAAGCAGCGCGCCGGCTGCTGCTCGACAACGACTGGGGCCCGCGCGTGCAGGACCCAGTGGTCTTTCGCGAGCTGCTGGCCCGCTCCCAGGTCGCGCTGGTTGCCGTCGAGGACGGCCGAGTCGTGGGCTTCCTGCGCGCCATCAGCGACGGGCTCTTCAACGGCTACATCTCCATGGTCGTCGTCGCCGCCTCTCACCGCGGCCAAGGCGTCGGCACGCGGCTGGTGCAGGCTGCCATGGGCAGCGACGACCGCATCACCTGGGTGCTGCGCGCCGGACGAGATGGCGTGTCCGCCTTCTACGAGACACTGGGGTTCCGCCGGTCGGAGGTCGCCATGGAGCGCCCCGGCCAGCGCCGCTGACCAGGAGAACCGCGTGCATCCCACCCTCGCCCTTGCGGCCCTCTTGCTGCTGGCCGCCACCCGTCCGGCCGTGGCCCAACTGGTCCCGCCGGCCAAGCCCATCGCCGGGGTGACGCAGGAGGAATGGTCCAAGCGCTGGTGGCGCTGGGCACTGTCCTTCGAGGACGAGGACAGCCCCGTCGCAGATACCGACGGGCGGCTGTGCGCCAGCGGCCAATCGGGCCCGGTCTGGTTCCTGGCCGGCAGCTATGACACCCGGCGCACCGTTCGCAGCTGCCGCATCCCGGCCGGCAAGATGCTGTTCTTCCCTCTGCTCAACAGCCTCGCCTTCCCACCCGACGACGAACGCGAGGCCTGTGCATCGCTGATGCTGCGCGCAGAGTCGATGACCGAAGCACCAGCCGCACTGGTGCTGGAGTTCAATGGCCGGCGCTTCGACGGCCTGCAGGCTCACCGCCAGCCGACCCGTGGCTGCTTCCTCGTCGCGCCAGACGACGATGCGCCCGCCGCCGGAAATGGCTACTACGTGGCGCTGGGGCCGCTCAAGCGCGGGCGCTACACACTGAACTTCGGCGGCATCCTGCCGGGCCTCTCGCAAGCTGTCACCTACACGCTGGACGTCCGCTGAGTCGCACGCCTAGACTGCCGTGGCATGACTCCCGCACCCATCCCCGCCAACGATGCCGAGCGGCTACAAGCGCTGCGAGAGCTGCTGATCCTGGATACGCCGCCGGAGGAGCGCTTCGATCGCATCGTCGAGTTCGCTGCTGCGGAGTTCGACATGCCCATCGCGCTGATCAGCCTCGTCGACCGCGACCGCCAGTGGTTCAAGGCCCGACTCGGCCTGGACGCTTGCGAAACCGCGCGCGAAACCTCCTTCTGCGGCCACGCCATCATGCAGCGCGAGTTCTTCGAGGTGCTGGACGCTGCGCGGGACCCGCGCTTCGCTGACAACCCGCTTGTCACCGGTGCCCCCTTCATCCGCTTCTACCTGGGTGCGCCGCTGACCCTGCCGAACGGCGCCACGATAGGCACGCTCTGCCTCATCGACGTCCGGCCGCGCCTGCTGGACACGCTGGACCGCGACGTCCTCGGCACGCTGCGCGACCTGGCCGTCGCCGAGCTGGTCGGCCCGCAGCGGGACAAGCCGTGACCGCCCCCGTCGCACTCAGGGGCCGACTGCTGCTGCTCGAGCCGCAGTTCGTGCTCAGGCGCACGGTGGCGCTGATGGCGCGCGACATGGGCCTGGCCGACGTGCAGGAGGCAACCACCCCCGCCATCGCCGAGAAGCTGCTGCAGGAGCACCGCTTCAACGCGGTGCTTTTGGCCGTCGACGACGATGGCGCGGCACTGGAGCTGGTGCGCCAGGTGCGCGCCGGCAGCACCGTCCAGGCGCCCGACATTCCGGTCGTGGCCACGGCCGCGAGCTGCGACGTCGAGCTCGCGCTGCGCCTGAAGCAGCTTGACGTCAACCGGCTGCTGCTCAAGCCATTCAAGGTGCGCGGCATGCTGGAGGCCATCTCGGCCGTCGGCGCCCGAACGCCGATGGCCGAGCGCTGAATAGACCCTGGTCGCCCCCGCTTTTGCAGCCACTGCCTCCGTGCTGCGGGCCTAGCATTGCCCCACCCATGCTCCGCCTCGCCCACTTCGCCGTCGCCCTGCTGGCCTCGCTGCTGGCCGGCTGCGGCACGCCAAGCCAACCGCTGCCCATGGCCGTCTCGGCCGCGGACGCACTGCAGATCCGCGGCTGGGTGCCAGAGGCATTGAAGACCCAAGTGGGCATCGCCCCGGTGACGGGGGGTCAGGAGACCAACCGCTGGTGGGGCTCCAAGGTCAGCGCCGAGGCGCTGCAACTGGCGCTGGACGACTCCCTCCATGCCGTCGGCATGAAGCCGCTCCTGCCCGAGCCGGTGCCGCGCTTCGAACTGCAGGCCGAACTGCTGCAGCTGGAACAGCCTCAGGTGCCGGCGCTCGGTGTGACGGTGGGCGCTGCTGTGCGCTACACCCTGGTCGACAAGGCCGATGGCCGCATCGTCTACCAGCGCCGCATCGCCAGCAGCGATGAGGCCCGCTTCAGCGAGGCCATCGTGTCGCCCAACGAGCGGCTGCGCATCGCCAACGAGCGCGCACTGCGCGTCAACATCCAGTTGCTGCTGCGCGATCTGGTCACGCTGAGGCCGTAGGAGCCTGGGAGGCGCCCTGCTCGTGGCGGCGGCGCCCTGCCACCCACCACAGCAGCAAGGCGAAGGCGAAGCCCGCCACACCAGTCAGCCCGAAGAACCACATCATGGGATCGTAGCCCGCCGGGTTGGTCGCACCCGCGCCGGCGCGGTCGTTGAGCCATCCCGCCACGAGGTTGGCGCCGCTGATGCCGGCGTTCTGCACAACCCACATCAGGCCGATTGCCGTGCCGAAGCGGTTGGGCGCCACGAGCCTGCTCGTCAGTGGCCACATGACGGCGGGAACCAGGGAATAGCTGACGCCGATCAGCGCCGTCGGCACCCACAGGCTCCATGACGTCAGTGCCAGCACGGCCAGCGCGACCGGCAGCAGCAGTGCGCCGAAGGCGAGGAAGGGAGCGTAGCGACGCTGTCTGTCGCACATCCAGCCGAAGGCCGGCGTCGCGAACACGGCGGCCAGGAAGACATAGCTGTTCATCTCGCCGGCCGTGGCAAGGTCCAGCCCGTGCACATGCTGGAAATACTTGATCGAGAACGTGCTGCGGAAGGCCAGGATGACCGAATACCAGAGCACGCAAAGTGCCAGCAGATACCAGTAGGCCTTGCCGAAATGCAGCAGGTCGCGCCAAACGAACTTCTCTGCCGTCGCCCGGGCCGTTGGCAGCAGGCCCGCACGGCGCGGGCCCCGGTCTACCTGCCAGTAGGCGAAGGCCGCCGCGAACGAGGTCCCCGCGATGGCCGCGGCGATGAGCAGGGGCGGCTGCCAGCCCTGGGCGTAAGCGGCGCCGAACCAGGTCGGCGACATGTCGGCGCCGTAGGAGCCCAGACGGCCAATGGCAAGCGTCAGGCCCATGACCAGGGCCAGGCTACGGCCGCCAAAATAGTCCGCCACTGCAGCCAGCGTCGCGATGTTGAAGGTCTCGGCGCCGATGCCGTACAGCAGCCGGCCCGCGGCCATGCCGGCGAAGTCGGGGCTGAAGGCCGTCAGCAGTGCGCCGGCCAGGCAGATGCCGGCCGTCACCAGCGTCATGCGCGCTGCGCCGAAGCGGTCCACCAGCACCCCGCCCACGAGGATGAGGACGACGTTGGGCAGGCTGTAGATCGCATTCAGCAATCCCACCTGCGTGTCGGTGAAGCCACGCTGCTGCTGCAGCAGGTCGGCAACCGGACCGATCGAATCGTAGACGTAGAAGTTGCCGTACAGCGAGATAGCCACCAGCACGCCCACGATCCAGGCCGTGGTCCGGGGCGGTAGCGCGGCACCCGCCGGGGCAGCCTTCACGCTCGGTGCTGTCCCGCCGGGCGGGAGCTGAGCCCCTTCGGGCGGCTGTGCTGCGCTCACAGCTTGCTGTGGCCCAGGGCAGGCAGTTGCTGGCGTACCTGGGTCAGCCGGGCCGGGTCCACGTCGGCGACGACGACGCCCTCCCCCTCGGCCAACACGCTGAGCACCTGGCCCCAGGGGTCAATGACCATGCTGTGGCCCCAGGTACGGCGACCATTGGCATGCTGGCCGCCCTGGGCGGGCGCGACGACATAGCACTGGTTCTCGACGGCCCTGGCACGCAGCAGCAGCTCCCAATGGGCCTGGCCGGTGGTGTAGGTGAAGGCGGCCGGCACGGCCAGCAGGTCGCAGCCTGCGTAGACGCGGTAGAGCTCGGGAAAGCGCAGGTCGTAGCAGACCGACAGGCCCACCTGGATGGCGCCGGCCTCGAAGCGCGTCGGCTGGCTGCCGGGCTCCAGCACGCGGCCCTCGTCATAGGCCTCGCGGCCGTTGTCGAAGGCAAAGAGGTGGATCTTGTCGTAGCGCGCGACGCGCTCGCCGCCAGGCGAGAACACCAGCGTCGAGTTGCGTACGCGCGCGGCGCTGGCCGACTTGATGGGCAGCGTGCCGCCGATGATCCACAGGCCCAGGTCGCGTGCCGCCGCGGCGAGCATGGCCTGGATGGGGCCGCTGCCTTCAGCCTCGGCCAGGGCCAGCTTGTCGCTGTCGTGCATGCCCATCAGGCAGAAGTACTCAGGCAAGGCCGCCAGCTCGGCACCGCGACGGGCGGCGTCCTCCAGCAGACGGCGGGCGGCGGCAAGGTTGGCGGCCACGTCGGGGCCGGAGACCATCTGAACGGCTGCAATCTTCATGGGCCGATGCTAGCGCCGTGGAGGCCATATCCAACGGCGCGCCGGCCCCTGCAGCGCACCGAGACATAAGTCACGGCGCCCCGGGCCGGGCTGGCGGAACACCGAAAGAGAATCAGAGCCGACATGCCGACTTCCTCCTGCCAGCGGCGCCAGTTGCTGGGACTGTCCCTGGCCGCCCTGCTGCCCACCACCCAGGCGGCCGGGCTGCCGCCAGCGCTGCGACTGCCCGATGCTCAGACCTTCAGCGCCCATGGCAGCTTCTTCATCGCGGTACTGAAGCTGGCGCTGGCCAAGACCGCCGACGGCGCGCCGGCACCCGTGCTGACCCACGCGGCCGCCGACCTGCCGCGCGAACGACTGCGCCAGATGCTCCAGGACGGTCAGTTGGACCTGCTCTGGAGCACCACGACGCCCGAACGCGAGGCCCTGGCGCTACCGGTGCGCTTCAACCTGCTCAAGGGCATGAACGAGCTGCGCTTCCTGCTCGTCAGGGCCGCCGACCTGCCGGCGTTGCGCCAGCTGCGCACGCTGGACGCGCTGCGCCGGCTGCGCGCCGGCGCCGGCACCTTCTGGAGCGACACCCAGATCCTGCGGGCCAACGGCTTCGCCGTCGAGACAACCATCAAGTTCGAGTCACTGTTTCGCATGCTCAAGGCGGGCCGCTTCGACTTCATCCCGCGCACCCGCGAGGAGATCGATGCCGAACTGCAGCAGCACGCAGGCTCGGGGCTGGCCGAGATGCCCGGCGTGGCGCTGCAGTACCGGCAGCCGCTGTACTTCTTCGTTGCCCGCCAGCAACCACGTCTGGCCGAGCGGCTGCGGCGCGGGCTGGCCCTGGCAGCGGCTGATGGCAGCTTCGACGCGCTCTTCATGGCCGAGCCCGCCCTGAAGGCGGCGCTGGCGCGCATGCGCGGCTACACGGGTCAGCGGCTGCAGCTGCGCGAGCTCGAAGCCGTCAAGCGCTGACGCGCTCTGGCGCGACGGCTCGGCATGGCCAGGCCGCCGAGCGGGGGCTTGCCGGTCACGGCGTGCTGGCCGCCTTGGCGGGGCCTTCGATCTTCTCCACCTTGGGATCGTTCCAGGTGCCGGTGATGAGGAATTCGCGCGTGTTGGCTGCGGCCACCGGGCGGCTCAGGATGAGCTGGGCCAGGAAGGCACCCAGCGCAACGGCAGGATTGATGGCCGCGTAGGCAAGCGACGCGCCCCCAGCCGACACCTCCGGCACGACGACGACGCGCAGCTTCTGCGTCTCGGCCGCCAGATCGGTGCTGCCGTCCACCAGCACTGCCGCCTGCAGGCCACGGATGCGGATATTGTCGCTGCGAGCCACGCCAGCGGCGATCTTCACGTCGCCCGTCACGCCGTCGAAGGTGAAGCCTTCGGCGAAGACGTCGCGGAAGTCCAGCAGCAGCCGGCGCGGCAGGGACTGCAGGCTGAGCACACCCAGCAACCGCCCGACGCCGGGCTCGGCCTTGAGGAAGGTGCCGGTGTCGAGCTGGATGTTCAGCGCGCCGGCCATGCTGGCGTAGTGCGGCGCCAGCGGCGAGCCATCCCACCCGACCTGGCCGGCCAGTTGCCCCTTGCCGCCCCGCAGCACCTGGCCCTGGCCCAGACGTTCCAGCAGCTTGCCGGCGTCGGCGATGTCAAGCTTCCAGTCGAGTTGGGTGCGGCGCCGGGCGATGGTCTCGCCGCCCCAGCGGCCACTGGCGTGCAGCGTCGCCTCCGGCGACTGGATCTGCAGCTTCTCCAGCTTCCAGTCGCGCGCGGCGGCCGGCGCCTGGGCCAGCACCTCGAGGCGGCCCATGTGCTTGCCGCGCAGCTCGAAATCGTCGACCTCGATGTCCAGCGAAGGCAGCGGACCACTGCCGGCGTCGGCCTTGCCCGGGTCGATGAGTTCGCTGACCGAGTCGGCCTCCTGGCGTGGCAGCGACAGCCGCGCCAGCCGCGCCTGCACGGCGTCGATCTGGGCGCCCCGCACGCCCTTCAGCTCGATGCGGCCGGAGATCTGCTCGGCGTCGACATTGACGCGCCAGTTGGCGCCGTCACGCGCCACCATGGCGGCCACGCGGCCGAGCTGGCGGCCGCCGATCTTGAGCGCCTGGCTACGCAGCGCGATCTGGCTGGGCAACAGGCCGGCATCGTCACCGCCCCCACCGCCGTGGCCGCCCGCCAGTGCACCCAGGCGCTGCTGCCAGGCGTCCAGGTCCAGCGCCGCGACGTTGAGCTGCAGCAGCACGCCCGTGGACGGCAGGGCGGGCAGCTTGTCCTGCACGGCGAGGGCGCCGCGCAGCACCTGCGAGCCGCCGCCGGACACGTCGCGCTGCAACTGGGCCTGCAGCAGCGGCACCGCACCGGCCCCGACTTCAAGGCGGATCTCATCGCGGCCAGCGGCTGTAGGCGTCATCAGCAGGCGCAGCGGCAGCTGGGCGTCTGCCTCCTTGCGTGCTGGCGCCGGCAGGTCCAGCGCCAGTCCCTGCAGGCTGCTGCTGACGCTGAGCTCGCTCTGGCCATTCGGGGGAATGGCGAGCTGGAACCGATAGGTCGCCTGGCCGCTTGCCGCCTGGGCCAGACGGGCGACAGCGCCCAGTTCGGTGGCATGGCGAAGGCCGTCGGCCGTCGCTTGGCCCTGCACGGCAAAGCGTAGGCCACCGTCGCGCTGCGTCCCCCCCTCGATGCCGGCATCGCCGCCCAGCAGGCGGGCCGTCATGCCGACAAGCTGCAGGCCCTTGCGGTCAAAGTCGATACGACCGCGCACGCCACCGAGCCCGGGCAGTTCGGGGCGCAGCTTGAGGTCTACGCCACCGAGCTGGAGCTGACCCTTCAGCGTCGTCTGGTTGGTATCGTCCAGCGGGATGCCTATGCCCAGCTTGAGGCCTACCGGCCCCTGGGCCGAGGTGGTACTCAACGCATGGCCCAGCCATTCGTCCAGCGGCGAGCCGCGCACGAAGCGCAGCAAGTCGGCGCCGGCGCCCCTGCCCGTGCCGTCCAGCTGCAGCACGCGGCCGTGGTGCAGGTCCTTGATGCCGCCGTTGACGCCACTCAGTTCGTAGCCCAGCACCTTGGCGCGGCCGTCCTTGATGAACATGCCGGCACGCTCGAAGACCAGCTCGGCATCCACACCCTCCATGGCCGGCCAGTTGGTCCCGACGTCACTGGGCGGCACATAGGCCAGAGTGACGCCCTGGGCTTGCGTAGCCACGCGGAAAACGCCGCTGGAGCGCGGCGCGTCGAAGGGGAACTCCGCCAGCTCGCCCTTGAGCCTGACGCTGACATTGCGCGCCTCGCCGCCGAGGATGGCGCGCGACACATAGCTGCGCGTGGCCGGCAGGCTCTGCGGGATGTAGCGGGCCACGCGCGTGGCTTCCACGCGCTGCACGCGGCCGCTGAGGTCCAGGAAGCCCGCCGTCGTGGCGCCGGCCGGGCGTCGCCAGACGACTGTGAAATCGCCGCTCAGGTCGGGCGTCTGGAGCTGCAGGTCGCGCAGCTTCAGCTCGACCTCTCCCGTCGCCTTCCCGCTGGATGCCGGCGCCGGCAGCTGCCAGCTCATGGTGGTGGCCAGCCGCGTGATGGGCAGCCGCGGATCCTCGAACAGCCCGGGCAGCTCAACCTCGCCGTCGTGCATGGCCAGCCGGGCCGAACCGCCGCGCTCGCTGGCGTCCAGCTCCAGGCTGGCGCCGCGCAAGCCTGGGCGACCAAGATGGTCTTCACGCTCGCTGGGCTTGGCGGACAGCCCCAGGCCGTCGAGCTGGGCCTTGACGCGGTAGCTGCGCGGCGCGTCCAGCGCCCCCTGCCAATGCGCCGTCAGGGCCGTCAGCACGCCGCGCGGCTCCAGCTCGGCGAGCAACTGGTGGGCACGCTCGCCCAGCGGCAGGCGCTGGGCGATCTGGGCCATCAGCGCGAAATCCAGGCGCTGGGCGTTGACCTCGCCTCCCAGCACCTGCTCGCCCTTGCCGAGCTGCAGCGCCACGCCCCAGTCCGAGCGTGGCCAGACCACGCCGTCGCCACTGACAAAGCCGAGCTGGCGGGCCTGCAGGCTCAGGCGATCCTTCGCACGGGCCAGATCCAGCCGGCCCTCGATGTGATCCAGGTTCAGCTCTGGCGCAGCCTCCAGCAGCTTCAACCGCACGGAACGCAGCGCCAGGTCCAGCGTGGCCGCGACCGGCTGGCCGTCTTTGAACTGGCCCCAGGCACGCACGGCACCGTCACCCTCGCTGAGCTGGAAAGGCAGGTCCACATGCCGGCGCAGCTGGCTCAGGTCGGCGCGTGGCAGCTCGGCGTAAAGCTGGCCGCTCCAGTGCTGGAACTCGGCCGGCCGCTTCAGCACACTCTGCGTGAACTGGCCGCGCAGCGTGAAACGCTGGCCCCAGTCGGCGGGGGGCGTTGCGTCCAGGCGCAGCTGGTGGCGACGCAGGCCATTGCGCATGATGAAATTCAGCTCGGACAGCTCCAGCGGCCGCGCGTCTGCGCGCTTCTCGTCGATCCAGCGCACGCGGCCGCCCACGATGGCCAGCTCGGCCTGGCTGAACAGCCAGTCCAGCCCGGCCTCGGTGGCCGAGGCGTCGCCACGCTCAGCGTCTGCCAGGCCTAAGCCAGCGATGAAGATTCGGCCCTGGACGTCGCGACGGATGACGAGCTCTGGCTTGTCAACCAGCAGCTGCGAGAAGCGCGGCTCCAGCACCACCAGCGACTGGGCCGACAGCACCGCCGCAACGCGCGGCAGCCGCAGGGCCGGCCGTCCGGCGGCGTCCAGCACCTGCACATCGCCCAACTCCATGCGAGGCATCCAGCCACCGGACTCAACGGTGATGCGGCCGATGCGCAGCTCTACCCCCAGGGCCTTTGAGGCTTCCTTTTCGAGCCAGGGGCGCCAGTCATTGGCGTGCGGGAGAATGCCCCAGTGCAACACGGACCACGCCACCACCGCCAGCGCCCAGACCAGGGCGAGGACCAGCAACAGCCAGCGCAGCGCCTGCCAGCACAGGCGCAGTGGCCAGCGCGTGGCGCGGTTGCAGTGGTGAAGAGCGGCCGAGAAGAAGTCAAACACGTTGTCTTGGGGCACGTGAAGAACCGGCCGGCAGGCAATCTAGCACAGGGTCATGAGCACACTGTTTCCCGTTTTTGCTGAACACAGCCGCTACGTACAGCGCGTGCGCCGCCGTTACGCGGCGGAACTGGCGCTGCTGCCCCCCGGCCTGCCCGATCGGGCCGTCATCGCGGCGCTGATCGAGACCCTGCTCGCGGACCGGCCGCTAGGGCCCGCGCTGCGCGTGGCCCGGCACCTGGTGCTGGAGCGCCTGGCGGTACTGGACATCGAGCAGGGCGCACGCGTGGACGATGTGACGCTGGCCATGACCCACCTGGCCGAGGTCACGCTGGACCGCGCATTGGCCGCCGCTCGTCTCGAACTGGACGAGATCCACGGCCCGCCGCGCACCGCCGATGGCGGCGACATCGCCTTTTGGGTGCTGGGCATGGGCAAGCTGGGCGCGCGCGAGCTGAACGTATCGTCGGACATCGACCTGATCTACGTCTACGAGGACGACGGCCAGACGCAGGGTGCCCGTCCCGTCACCGCGCACGAGTACTTCGCCAACGTGGCCAAGCGCCTGTACGCGTTGATCGGCGACGTGACCGACGACGGTCAGGTGTTCCGCGTCGACTTGGCGCTGCGCCCGAACGGCAAGAGCGGCCCGCCCGTCGTCAGCCTGGCCATGCTGGAGGAGTATTTCCTCGTGCAGGGCCGCGAGTGGGAGCGCTTCGCATGGCTGAAGAGCCGCGTCGTCGCACCGCTGGCCGGCATGGGCTCGCCGGGCGATGCACGCACGCTGCAGTTGCGCAACCTCGTCACGCCGTTCGTCTATCGCCGCTACCTGGACTACGGCGTCTTCGAGGGCCTGCGCCAGCTGCACGGCAAGATCCGCAGCGAGGCCAAGGCCCGTGCCGCCGGCCGGCCCGAGCGCGCCAACGACGTGAAGCTGTCGCGCGGCGGCATCCGCGAGATCGAGTTCATCGTGCAGTTGCTGCAGGTGGTTCGCGGCGGGCAGTTCCCGGAAATCCGTACCCGCTCCACCGTCAAGGCGCTCGCCCAGTTGAGTGCTGGCGGACTGATGAAGGCCGAGACGGCACACAAGCTCAGCGAGGCCTATGTCTTCCTGCGCCGCGTCGAGCACCGCATCCAGTTCCTGGATGACCAGCAGACCCACTGCCTTCCGCAGGGCGATGCCGACCTGGCGTGGATTGCCGCGTCGCTGGGCCTGAAGTGCTCACGCGAGGCCTGTGAGCTGTTCGAGCAACTGGGCGAGGTGCGCGAACTGGTGGCGACCGAGTTCGACGCGCTGCTGCACGAGGGAGGCAAGCCGCCGGGCAGCTGCAAGGGCGGCCAGTGCAGCGGACCGAAGCCGGCGGTGGACGGCGAGGATTTCCTGCAAGGCCTGCCAGCCCCGCTGGCGGCTGCCGTGCGCGCGCTGGCCGACACGCCACGCGTGCAGGGTCTGCGCGAGGAATCGCGCCAGCGGCTGGCCAAGCTCTTCCACCGCGCCGCCCAGGCCGTTGCAGCAGAGGAATGCTCGCTGGACGCCGCACTGCGCTTCGTCGACTGGGTCGGCCCGCTGCTGCGTCGCGAGAGCTACCTGGCCCTTCTCGTCGAGCGGCCCGCCGTGCAGCAGCGCCTGCTGCGGCTGCTCGGCCTGGCTCGCTGGCCCATCCGCTATTTGATGCAGCACCCTGGCGTCATCGACGAACTGGCCGACCCGCTGCTGCTGACCGCCCGCTTCGACCGCGAAGCCTTCATCACCGACCTGCTGGACCGCGAGCAGGGCTGGGCACGCAGCGGCGAGGCCGACGAGGAAGCCCTGCTGGACACGCTGCGCCGCGCCCACCATGCCGAGGTCTTCCGCACGCTCGTGCGCGACGTCGAGGGCCGCATCACCGTGGAGCAAGTCGCCGACGACCTGTCCTCGCTGGCCGACGCCGTGCTGCAGATCGCCATCACCTGGGCCTGGGCGCGTTTCGGCAAGGCCCACCGCGAGCAGCCCCGCCTGGCCGTCATCGCCTACGGCAAGCTGGGAGGCAAGGAGCTGGGTTACGGCGGCGATCTGGACGTGGTGTTCGTCTTTGACGACGACGACGAGAACGCCAGCGAGATCTACGGCGCCTTCGTGCGCCGCCTCATCACCTGGCTGACGCTGCGCACGTCGGCCGGTGAGCTGTTCGACATCGACACGGCACTGCGGCCCAACGGCAACTCGGGGCTGCTGGTCACGTCGCTGGCCCACTTCGAGGCCTACCAGACCGGTCGCGGCAGCAACACCGCCTGGACCTGGGAGCACCAGGCCATCACGCGGGCGCGCTTTTGCGCCGGCAACGCCGAGCTGGCCGCGCGCTGCGAAAGCGTGCGCCGCCAGGTGCTGACAGCTCCGCGCGATGCCAAGGCGCTGAAGCACGAGGTGCAGGCCATGCGCGAGAAGGTGCGCGCAGCCCGGCCGGTGAAGGGCGAGCTGTTCGACGTGAAGCACAGCGAGGGCGGCATGATGGACGCCGAGTTCGCCCTGCAGACGCTGGTGCTGACGCAGGCGGCCGCGCATCCCGAACTGCTGGACAACCTGGGCAATATCGCACTGCTGCAGCGCTGCGAGGCTGCCGGCCTGCTGCCGGCCGGCGTGGGCGTCGGGGCCGCCAATGCTTACCGCGAACTGCGCCGCGTGCAGCACAAGGCGCGGCTGGACGAGCAGTCCACCGCACTGGACGCCGAGGCCGCCGCGCCGCTGGCGGCCCACCGGGACGCCGTGCGGGCGCTATGGCAAGCCGTGTTTGGCTGAGCCTGTGCGCGGCGCTGGCCGCGCTCTCCCTGCTGGCCTGGCCGCTGCCCCGCGACGCGCTGGACTGGCAGCCAGCAATCGTCGCGGCGCAACCCTGGCGCGCCGTGAGCGCCGCCTTCGTCCACTGGACGCCACTGCACCTTGCAGTCAACCTCGCCGGCTGCGCCGTGCTCGCGCTGCTGGGCTCGCGTGCCGAACTGGGCCCGCGTGAGGCGCTGGCCGGCCTGGGTGCGCTGCCTTTGACGCAGCTGGGCCTGCTGCTGCGCCCCGACCTGCAGCGTTACGCCGGCCTGTCGGGCGAACTCCACGCGCTCGCAGCCATCGCGGCGCTGGCGCTGGTCACGCGCAGCGGCCGCGAGCGGCTCGTAGGCGTGGCCGTCGCACTCGGACTCGTCGCCAAGCTTGCTCTCGAGTCCCCACTTGGCCCGGCATTGCGCGCCGCGGGCGACTTCGACTTTCCTGTTGCGCCTTTCGCGCATCTCACGGGAGCCATCGCCGGCACCCTGGCCTGGCGGCTGACAATGCGCCGTTCTGAAGAAACCTGAGGACCCGGCATGGGACGTGAAGCCAGCTGCACCGCCCGCGTGGGCCAAGAGAACGGGGAGGTCACCGCCCTGCTCGAATCAACTACTGTCGTGCTGCGCGGGGCCATCAGACGCAAATGGGAGATCGCCTCACTGCAGAACCTGCGCCTCGAAGGCGAGGCGCTGTGCTTCGACGCCGACGCCGAGGCCGTCGCATTGGCACTCGGCAGCCAGGAAGGTGGCAAGTGGCTGAAGAAGCTGCAGACACCGCCCCCCACCCTGGCCGCCAAGCTGGGTGTCAGCGCCGAGAACCCGGCTCTGCTGATCGGCCCCACCGTGGGCGCGCTGGACCCGGCACTGGCCGAGGCACTGGCCCAAGGCCTGACCGGCAACGTCAAGGCCGCGCGCATGCTGGTGGCCGTCATCAGCAAGCCGGGCGAGCTGGAACGCATGGCGGACTTCCACGCCCAGATGATCTGCAAGACCGTCTGGGTGGTGCATCAGAAAGGCCCGGGAGCCTTCCCATCGGACGCCGAGATTCGCACGGAGCTGCGCAGCCGCGGCTATGTGGACAACAAGACCAGCTCCGTGTCGGACCGGCTGACGGCGACGCGCTACGTCAGGCGTTGAGAGCCCGCGCAGGCACCTAGGCGATCAGCAGCTCGCGCGAGCGGACGTGCAGCAGGCGGACCAGGCGCCAGACACGGCGCTCGATCTCGGCCGCGTCCAGCTTCCACAGGGCTGCAATTTCGGCCAGCAGCAGGCCTTGCGCCAGCAGCGTCAGCAGATGCCGGCTGGCCTGATCGATCTGGCGGCCGGCGGGGCTGGCATCCAGCGGTGCCGCGGCCTGGCGGGCCATGACGATGGGGCTGCGCTCGATACCGAAGGCGGCCAGTGCCTGGCGCGCGAGCTGAGGGCCGAGCCTGGCGCGGCGCTCGTGCAGGCGCTGCAGCGCCTCGACCAGGCCGGATCCGCTGCCGTCGTCCAAGTGATAGGCGTTGGCACCAGCGCTCAGTGCCGCGAACAGCTGCAGGTCGTCTGCGGTGGGTGTCAGCAGCAGCAGTTGGGGACGCACGGCCAGGCGGCCCAACTCCAGGGCGACGCGCATCGCGTGGCTGTCCGCCAGACGCAGATCGCAGGCGACGATGTCGGGCGCCAGCGCCACGATCTCCTCCAATGCGTCGGCCAGCACCTGGCCACTACCCGCCAGCGCCACGCCGCTGGCCTGCTGCAGCAGAGCCTGCGTTCGCTGCAGCGTGGTCTCGCTGAGACGGAGGAGGTAGACGGTGGGCATGGCGACGGCGAAAAGCGTCGGCATTGTGCGGGGTTGGCGCCCCTCCCCCCTAACTTGTAGCCTTCATCCCCCGCATCCAGGCGGTTGCCGTCACCTCACGCCATGCGCGCGATGGCACCCTGCGGCGCAAAGCTGTGGGCGCTTGCCAATGGCCAGTAGATGCGGAAGGTGTTGTGCGGCATCTCGCCGCGCAGCACCGCGCCCGGTTCGACGAAGGGGATGAGGTTGGCCAGCAGCCGCACCTCGTGCTTGTCCAACCGGTGCACGATGTGCTGGGCCGTGATCTCCTGCGGATGGCACAGGCCGGCCGCCTCGACCAGCTCCTTCAGTGCCTTCAGCGTGTTCTGGTGGAAATTGGCGACGCGCTGAGCTTTGTCGGGCACGACGATGGCGCGCTGGCGCACCGGGTCCTGCGTCGTCACGCCGGTAGGGCAGTGGCCCGTATGGCAGGCCTGGGCCTGGATGCAGCCGAGCGCAAACATGAAGCCGCGCCCGGCGTTGCACCAATCCGCACCCAGGGCCATCAGGCGCACGATGTCGAAGGCCGTCGTGACCTTGCCAGCGCAGCCGAGCTTGACCTTGTCGCGCAGGTTCAGGCCCAGCAGCGTGTTGTGCACCAGCAGCAGCCCCTCCTGCAGCGGTGCGCCGACGTTGTTGGTGAATTCCAGCGGCGCCGCACCCGTACCGCCCTCGGCGCCGTCTACGACGATGAAGTCAGGCGTGATGCCGGTCTCGAGCATGGCCTTGGCCAGCGCGAACCATTCCCAGGGGTGCCCGATGCAGAGCTTGAAGCCTGTGGGCTTGCCGCCGGACAGCGTGCGCAGCGTCTCGATGAACTGCATCATCTCCACGGGCGTCGAGAAGGCGCTGTGGCGAGCCGGCGAGATGCAGGCCTGGCCCACCGGCACTCCGCGGGCGGCCGCAATTTCCTCGGTCACCTTCGGACCAGGCAGCACGCCGCCATGGCCGGGCTTGGCGCCCTGGCTGAGCTTGAGCTCGATCATCTTGACCTGCGGATCGCGCGCGGCGGCCTCGAACCGGTCCGCGCTGAACGAGCCGTCTTCGTTGCGGCAGCCGAAGTAGCCCGAGCCGATCTCCCAGATCAGGTCGCCGCCATGGACGCGGTGGTGGGAGCTGATCGATCCTTCGCCGGTATCGTGCGCGAAGCCGCCGATCTTGGCACCCTTGTTCAGCGCCAGGATCGCGTTGGCGCTCAAAGCGCCGAAGCTCATCGCCGAAATGTTGAAGACGCTGGCCGAGTAGGGCTGGGCGCGCTCGGCACCTATGGTGATACGGAAGTCATGGCTGGTCAGGTGCGTGGGCGCCAACGAATGGTTGATCCATTCATAGCCGCGCGCACCCACATCCAGCTGGGTCCCGAAGGGGCGCTGGTCGGGATCGCCCTTGGCGCGCTGATAGACGATGGAGCGCTGGGCGCGCGAGAACGGCGCGGCATCGTTGTCGCCCTCCAGGAAGTACTGGCGGATCTCGGGTCGGATGAACTCCAGCAGGAAGCGCAGGTGTCCGATGACGGGATAGTTGCGCAGGATGGAATGGCGCTGCTGGCGCACGTCGCGCAGGCCCAGCAGCGTCAACGCGAGAAAGACCACCACCAGCACGCCGTGGGTCAAGCCCGCGCTCCAGCCGATGGCGAAAAAAAGCGCCAGCAGGCCGCACAGCACCCAGGTCAGATAGCGCAGCGGGAAATGTTCGTTGATGCGTCTCGTCCAGCCGGGCCAAGCAAGCATGTGGTGTCCTCACAAAACATGACCGGCAGAGCTTAAGGCCGCGGGCACGCACAATCGCCCGCATCAACCCTCAAGGTGGCTGTCGATGAAGTCTCTGTTTTCCGCGATTGGCTGGCTGTTCTCCAAAGCCTGGTGGCTGCTCGACGGCACACGCCGGGCGCTGATGAACCTGCTGGTGCTGCTGCTCATCGTCATCGTCGTGACAGCGCTGATGACGCGCGGCCCCAAGCCCCTGGCCGACAAGACCACGCTTGTCCTCAAGCTCGATGGCAACCTCGTCGAGCAGTTCTCGGGTAGCCCACGCGAGCAGCTGATGGCCCAGGCCCAGGGCCGCAGCACGCCGCGCCAGACCCGGCTGCGCGACGTGCTCGCCGCGCTGGAGCAGGCCGCCAAGGACGACAAGATCAGCACGGTGCTGCTGGACGTGGAAGACCTGGGCAGCGCGGGACAGGCCGGCCTGCACGAGGTGACGGCCGCGCTGCAGCGCTTCCGCAAGGTCAGCGGCAAACCCGTCGTCGCCTACGCGGACAGCTACAGCCAGCGTGGCTACTTCCTCGCAGCCCAGGCCGCAGAGGTCTACCTGCACCCCATGGGCATGGTGATGCTGGAGGGCTTCGGCCGCTGGCGCACCTACTACAAGGATGCGCTGGACCGCATCGGCGTGACGCCTCACGTCATCAAGGTCGGCACCTACAAGAGCTTCGCCGAACCCTACACCGCCACCGGCCCCAGCCCAGCGACGGTGGAGGCCGAGGGCCTGGTCTACGGCGAGCTGTGGAGCGGCTTCACGACCACCATCGAGACGGCGCGCAAGCTTGAGGCCGGGGCCGTCGGCAGGAGCATCGACCAGATCCCGCAGTTGCTGGCTGCCGTCAAGGGTGACGCAGCCCAGATGGCCGTGCAAGCCAAGCTCGTCGATGGCCTGAAGACGCGCGACCAGATGCGCGAGCTGCTCATTGCCAAGGGCGCCCGGGACGAGGAGAGCAAGAGCTTCCGTCAGGTCTCGCTGGGCCAGTACCTGGCCTACGTCAGGGACGCCGGCGCGCCGAACAAGCTGCAGCCGGGCGTGGGCGTCGTCGTTGCGGAGGGCGAGATCGTTGATGGCGATGCCGGCCCGGGCCGCATAGGTGGCGACTCCACGGCCCGCCTGATCCGCAAGGCGCGCGAGGATGATGCCATCAAGGCCGTCGTGCTGCGCGTGAACTCGCCCGGTGGCAGCGCCTTCGCGTCCGAGATCGTGCGCCGCGAGCTGGAGCTGACTCGCGCGGCCGGCAAGCCCGTCGTCGTCTCCATGGGCGACGTGGCGGCCTCGGGCGGCTACTGGATCTCGATGGCCAGCGACGCCGTCATCGCCGATGCCGGCACCATCACCGGCAGCATCGGCGTGTTCGGCATCCTGCCCACGGCCGAGGGCCTGATGGACAAGCTGTCCCTGCACACTGGTGGCGTCACGACGACGTGGCTGGCCGGGGGCTACGACCCGCGCCGCCCGCTGGATCCGCGGCTGAAGGCCGCGGTGCAATCCGGCGTCGACAACATCTACGCCCGCTTCACCGGCCTGGCCGCCCAGGCGCGCAAGAGCACGCCGGAGAAGATCGACGCCGTCGCCCAGGGCCGCATCTGGACCGGCGCGCAGGCGCGCGAACGCGGCCTGGTGGACCGCATCGGCAGCTTCGACGACGCAGTGCAGACCGCCGTGCAGTTGGCCAAGCTGGAGGTCAAGGCGGGCGAGAAGCCGCGGCTGGCCTACGTGGAACGTGACCTCAGCCGCAGCGAGCGCCTGATCGCATCGTTGACCGACGTGATGGCGCCCTCCATGGCCGCCGCCGTGGGGCGGTCGCTGGGCCTGGATGCGCTGCCGGCGCCCATCATCGAAGAGCTGGCGGTGCTCAAGGAGCTGTCCAGGGTCGCGGCGCGGGGGCAGTTGGACAAGGCCGCAGTGGTCCACTGCCTCTGCGGCGCACCCTAGTCCAGCGTCTGCCGGTAGCGCAGCAACGCCACGGCACCAGCGACCGCCAGGAAGGCCAGCATGGGCCACAGCTCGGGCGCCAGCTCCGCGACGCCCGAGCCCTTCAGCATGACGCCGCGCACGATGCGCAGGAAATGCGTCAGTGGCAGCATCTCGCCCAGCCACTGCGCCCACTGCGGCATGCCGCGGAACGGGAACATGAAACCCGACAGCAGCATGGACGGCAGGAAAAAGAAGAAGGTCAGCTGCAGGGCCTGCAGCTGATTGCGTGCCAGCGTCGAGAACGTGAAGCCCACACCCAGGTTGGCCAGCATGAAGACGCCGATCATGGCCAGCAGCAGCCCGACGCTGCCCACCATGGGTACATCGAACAACGCGAAGGCCGCTGCGAGGATGACGCCCAGTTGGACGTAGCCCAGCACGACATAGGGCAGGATCTTGCCCACCATAACCTCGATGGGCCGCACAGGCGTCGCCAGCAGGTTCTCCATCGTGCCGCGTTCGCGTTCGCGCGTCATCGCCAGCGCCGTCAGCATCACCATGGTCATGGTCAGAATGGTGCCGACGAGGCCGGGCACGATGTTGTAGCGGCTCAGGCCCTCTGGGTTGTAGCGGCGCTGGACACGTACCTCGAACGGCAGAGGTTGCACCGCTGCTGCGGCCAGCGCGCCGCGCAGGTCGCGGTTCAGCGCAGTCTGGCCGAGCTGGCTCAACGCGGCGATGGCGTTGCCCGCCGCCGAGGGGTCGGTCGCATCGGCCGCGACCAGCACGGCCGGCCGCTCGCCGCGCACGACGCGCGCGCCGAAGGCGTCAGGCACGACGATGAGGAACTGGATCTCTCCGCGTTGCAGCAGCGCGTCGCCGCGTGACTCTGCGATGCCGCTCTCGACGACGCGGAAATAGCCGCTGGTCTGCAACGCAGCGACCAGGCTGCGCGCCATCGGGCTGGTGTCCTGCGACACCACCGCCGTCGGCAAGCCCTTGGGGTCGGTGTTGATCGCGTAGCCGAACAGCACTAGCTGCATGACGGGAACGCCCACCGCCATCGCGAAGGTGAGCTTGTCGCGCAACATCTGCTGCACTTCCTTCAACGCGATGGCGAACGTGCGGGCCAGGGCATGCATCAGGCGGTTTCGGAGAAGTTGTCGGTGGCATGGCCAACGAGGCGCACGAATGCGTCCTCGAGGTCGCTGGCGCCTGCGGCCTGCACGATGGACGCCGCCGTGCCGCGCGCCAGCACGCGGCCGTAGGCGATGTACACCAGCTCGTCGCAGCGCTCGGCCTCGTCCATGTAGTGGGTGGACACCAGCACCGTGATGCCCTCCCCGGCGAGGCGGTGGATGTGATCCCAGAATTCGCGGCGGGCCTTGGGGTCCACGCCAGCCGTCGGCTCGTCCAGCAGCAGCAGCTTGGGTTGGTGCAGCAAGCAACCTGCCAGCGCCAGGCGCTGCTTCCAGCCGCCGGACAGCGCACCGGCAAGCTGCTTCTGCCGCGTCGCCAGGCCCAGCCGCTCCAACGCCCCATCCACAGCCTGCTTGCGGTTCTCCATCGAGAACAACCGCGCGATGAAGTCCAGGTTCTCGCGGATGGACAAGTCCTCGTAGAGGCCGAATTTCTGCGTCATGTAGCCGACCTGGCGCTTGACCTCGGCGGCCTGGCCGCGGAACTCCAGGCCGAGCACGTGCCCCTCGCCAGCATCCGGCGTCAGTAGCCCGCACAGCATGCGCAGCGAGGTGGTCTTGCCGCTGCCGTTGGGGCCCAGGAAGCCGACGACGCGACCGGCGGCAACCTGAATGTCCACGCCATCGACGACCCGGCGGCCGCCATAGGACTTGCTCAACCCCTTCACGTCGATGGCCAGCGCTGCCGGGCTCCCCGGCCGACCAGGGTTGCCGCTGCTCAATGCCCCAGGCCCCCCGTCTCCCCTGAAGGCCGGCCGGGCACGCTCGTGTTGAGCGGAGCGGGCGTTGTCAAGGACCCGATGCTCATGGCGTGACGTCCAGCGGTTGCCCCGGATGCAGCCGCTCCGAGTCCTCGGCCTTCACCGGACGCGCCTCGACGAGGAAGACCAGCTTGTCGCGCTGCTGGTTGGAGTAGATGACCGGCGGTGTGTACTCGGGGCCTGCGGCGATGAAGCTGATGCGCGCCGGGATGGCGGCGCCGCAGCCGTCGCAGTGCAACTGCACGGTGGCGTCCAGCTTCAGGCCGCCCAGCGCGGACTGCGGCACGTAGAAGCGCGCCTTGCGATTGGCCGGCGGCAGCAGCGCCAGCACGGGCTGGCCAGCCGCTACCCACTCGCCGGGCCGCAGGAAGATGTCCTGCACGCGAGCCGACACGGGCGCGCTTTGGCGCTTCTGCTCGACGCGCCAGGCCGTCTGCGCGCGGCCGCTCTGCGCCGCGTCGGCCAGCGCACGGGCGGCCACGCGCTCGTCTTCACGCGAAGGCAGCCGGGCAACCGCCAGTGCCGACTCGAGCTCGGCGACGCGGGCACGCGCCTGGGTCAGCGTCGTCGCTGCGTCGTCCACGCGGGCCTGGGCCACGAAACCCTGGGCCAGCAGTTGCTGCTGGCGCACGAGATCCACGTCGGCCAGGCGCTCGGCGGCGCGCGCCTGTTCCAGCTGTGCGCGCGTGACGGCCAGCTCGGGCGCGCGCCGGCCCTTGTCGGCGTCACGGGCCTGGGCCAAGGCGCTCTGCGCACGCGCCTGCGCCTCGGAGTCGGCCGCGAGTTCAGGCGTCGCGTCCAGCTCAAACAGCGGCTGGCCGGCCGTGACGGCCTCGCCCGAGCGCACGGCAAGGTCGGTGAGCCTCCCGGCCACCGGGGGGGGCGATGTAGACCAGCTCAGCCTCGGCATAACCCGTCCAGCCACCGGCTGGCCGGTCGCCGCAACCGGCCAGCAGCGCAGCGATCGCTGACAGAAAGATACGTTTCATGGCAACAACTCCACATGGGGCGGGACTTTTCGCGAAGTGTTCGGCAAATCGCAAGGCACAGCCAATCTCTTCTTGCCAGCATCGACCCGATCATTAGCATCCTGACTAGGAGGTCGCAACCGGCGGCCCGGCAAGGAGCAAGGAAGCAAGGCCATGAATGTCGCCACCTGGATGCGCAGTTTCACGATCCGCACCCGCATGCACGGGGCCATCGCCATGGTGCTGCTGATGTTCGCGACCCTGGCCCTCACCGGCCTGCTCGGTGGCCGCCAGCTGATGGCGCTCCATGCTGATGCCACAGCGCGCATGACGCAGGACGTCCAGCAGCTCACCGCCATCCGCCAGGCGCTGGCCGAGGTACGCCAGGCGGACGGTTCGCCCGAGCGCCCCCAGGAGAAGCTGCGCGAGATCGAAAAGCGCGTGGAGACGATGGCCGGCGCCGTGGACCAGCAGGCCCGAGCGGCCGAGGCCGAGTTCGGCGCCGAGATGCAGCGCATCCGCTGGCGTGCGCTGGCCGTGCTGGCCCTGGTGCTGGTGCTGGTGGTGCCACTGACGCTGATCAACTCCTCCACCATCACTACCCCCATGCGCTACGCCTGCACGGTGGCACAGTCCATTGCCGGCGGCGACCTGAACAACAACGTGCGCATTGCCGGCCGCGACGAAGCCTCCGACCTGCTGCGCGCCCTGGATTCGATGCAGGCCAGCCTGCGCGGCCTGGTCAGTCAGGTCAAGACTTCGGCGCTCAGCATCGAGACAGCCAGCGACGAAGTCGCCGCGGGCAACCACGACCTCAGCCAGCGCACCGAGCGCACGGCGTCCAGCCTGCAGCGTACGACCAATTCCATGGACGAGCTGACGCAGGGCGTGCGCCACGGCGCCGACGCGGCTGGCAAGGCACGCGAGCTGGCTGCGGGCGCGGCCGAGGTCGCGCAGCGCGGCGGCCAGGAAGTTTCCGAAGTGGTCTCGACGATGGACGAGATCAATGCCAGCTCGCGCCGCATCGGCGACATCGTGGGCCTGATCGACAGCATTGCGTTCCAGACCAACATCCTGGCACTGAACGCGGCCGTCGAAGCGGCGCGTGCGGGCGAGCAGGGCAAGGGCTTCGCCGTCGTCGCGACCGAGGTGCGCTCGCTGGCGCAACGCTCGGCCGGCGCGGCACGCGAGATCAAGTCGCTGATCACCGCCAGCGTCGAACGCACCGAAACTGGCGCGCGCCTGGTTCAGCATGCCGGAGCGACGATGCAGGAGATCGTCGACAACGTGCAGAAGGTCAGCGACATGATCGGCGAGGTGGCCGCTGGCGCGGCCGACCAGAGTGCGCGCATCGGCCAGATCAATGGCGCCGTCAGCCAGCTCGACGACATGACGCAACAGAACGCCGCGTTGGTGGAGCAGTCGGCCGCCGCTGCCGACAGTCTGCGCCAGCAGCTGCAGCTGCTGGCCGGCGCGGTGGCGCAGTTCCGCCTCGACGGACAGCGATGACGGTGGACGGCATAGAATGCCGCTCCATAGCGCCGATTTGTTCCGGATTGCGGGCGCTCTATAAATGCCGCTAAACAGGACTCCGAAGCAACCGGCGTCCGCAACAGTGGCCGCCGGTTTTTTCATTGGAGTAAGGCCATGACGGGCCGAAGCGTCGGCGACGTATCGCCGCAGAGTTTTCATTTCGACGAGCCGCTGCCGCTGCGCAGCGGCGCAAGCCTGGGACCCTACGACCTGATGGTCGAGACCTATGGCCAGCTCAATGCCGAGCGCAGCAACGCCGTGCTGGTCTGCCATGCGCTGAACGCCAGCCACCATGTCGCCGGCAGCTATGCCGGCCAGCCGAAGAGCGAGGGCTGGTGGGACAACCTCATCGGCCCGGGCAAGCCGCTGGACACCGACAAGTTCTTCGTCATCGGCGTCAACAACCTCGGCTCCTGTTTCGGCTCCACCGGACCCATGCACGCCAATCCGGCGACCGGCCGGGCCTGGGGCGCAGACTTCCCAGTCGTCACCGTGCAGGACTGGGTGGACGCGCAGGCCCGCGTTGTCGAGCGTTTCGGCATCCTGAAGCTGGCGGCCGTGCTGGGCGGGTCCTTGGGCGGCATGCAGGCGCTGGACTGGGCGCTGCGCTACCCGGAGCGGCTGGCCCACTGCATCGCCATTGCGACCGCACCCAACTTGTCAGCACAGAACATCGCCTTCAACGAGGTGGCGCGCCGTGCCATCGTGACCGACCCAGACTTCCACGGCGGACATTTCTACGCCCACGGCGTGGTGCCCAAGCGCGGCCTGCGCGTGGCACGCATGATCGGCCACATCACGTATCTCAGCGATGACGTCATGGCCGAGAAGTTCGGCCGCGAGCTGAAGTCCGGGGAGCTCGGCTATTCGACACAGGACATCGAGTTCCAGATCGAGAGCTACCTCCGCTACCAGGGCGACAAGTTCAGCGACTACTTTGACGCCAACACCTATCTGCTGATCACGCGCGCGCTGGACTATTTCGATCCCGCGGCCGAGCACGGCGGCGACCTGGCGCGGGCCTTCGCCAGCGCACGTGCCAAGTTCCTGGTGGCGAGCTTCACGACCGACTGGCGCTTCTCGCCGGCACGCTCGCGCGAGATCGTCAAGGCGCTGCTCGACAACCGGCTGGACGTGTCGTACGCGGAGATCGACGCACCGCACGGCCATGACGCCTTCCTGCTCGACGATCCGCGTTACCACGGCGTCCTGCGGGCCTATTTCGAGCGCATCGCGGGAGAGCTGGAAAGGCCTGTCACGCTGCAGTTCAAGGGGGTGGCGGTATGAGTTTCGACCCCGCCATCGCGGCCCTGGTGCCACCGGGCTCGCGCGTGCTGGACCTGGGCTGCGGCACTGGCGAGCTGCTGGAGCACCTCATCAAGCACAAGGGCTGTAGCGGCTACGGCGTGGAGCTGGACGATGGCAACCTGCTGGCCTGCGTCAAGCGAGGCGTCAACGTCATCCAGCGCAACCTGGAGGAAGGTCTCTCCATCTTCGAGGACCAGAGCTTCGACGTCGTGCTGCAACTGGAGACGCTGCAGCACCTGCGCAATGCCGAGCAGATGCTCAAGGAGACGGCGCGCGTCGGCAAGATGGGTATCGTCAGCTTCCCCAACTTCGCCCACTGGCCCAACCGGCTACAGGTGCTGCTGGGCCGCATGCCGGTCACACGCGCCCTGCCCTATGAGTGGTACGACACGCCCAACATCCGCGTCGGCACCTTCGCCGACTTCGGCGTGCTGGCGCGCAAGAACCGGCTCAAGATCCTGGACAGCTTCGGCCTGCAGGACGGCCAGCCGGTGCGTTCGCTGCCCAATCTCATGGCCAGCGTCGCAGTGTTCAAGTTCGAGCGCGAGTGACGACCGACCTCAACCCGGCGTCTTCTTGTGGGCCTTCTTGCCGGCCTTCTTCTTGTGCTTGGCCTTGGCGGGCTTTTTCGTGCCGGCCTTGGCCTGCACGCCGCTGCTGACGTGGCTGGCCTTGTGATGCTGGCTCACGCGCGCCTCCGCGGCAGGGGCGGCGAAAGCGGCGCCCAGCATGACGGCGAGAGCGATGGCGGCGGTCTGGATCTTCATGGCGACGAACTTTCGAAAACGGGTGCCTCCAGCCTAACTCAGGGCGGCGACGCAGCCTGATAGGAGCCCGTCAGGCCGCACACCCACGCATCTGGGCCCCGGGTCTGGCCGTCCTCGGCACGCTCATCGTTCCCCGTTCGCGAGCCAATGCGGTTGATGCGACTGCCCGTGGACGGCGGCGCACCCTGGGTGGCGGCGATGACGGTCGGCCGCTTGTCCAGCTGCAGCGCCCGCGCCCAAGCGACACGGCCATCACCACTCCAGCCGGCACCATAGGTATGCATGCCAGCCAGGCCTGAGTTTTCCCCAGCACGCCTCGGCAAGCGTGGCATCAGCCAGCGTTGCGCACGGATTGCGTCAGCGCGCCGGCGCGGACCACGCAGTTGCGCCCCTGTGCTTTGGCGGCATAGAGGGCCTGGTCGGCATCGTGGAACAGGCGGTCCAGGTCGACCAGCTCGCGTGCCTTGGCGCAGGCCACGCCGAAGCTGGCACTGATGCGAAGCGTCAGGCCTTCGGCCGTCGTGATGGGCGTGTCAGCCAGTGTCGTACGCAGGCGCTCGGCGAGCTGCAGGGCTTGGTCGGGGCCGCAGTTTGGCGCCAGCATGACGAACTCTTCGCCGCCATGGCGGGCCAGCAGCTCGCCTTGGCGGATCTCGTCGCGGGCGATGGCCGCAGCGGCACGCAGCACCTGATCACCTACCAGGTGGCCGTGCTGGTCATTGATACGCTTGAAGTGGTCCAGGTCGAAGACCAGCAGCGCCACGGGCCAGCCATGGCGGCGCGCCTGAGCCAGCAGGCCTCCGGCCCGCTCGGCAAAGGCGCGACGGTTGGGCAGGCCGGTCAGGAAGTCGGTGTCGCTGGCAACACGTAGCCGCTCGATGAGCTGCTCGCGCTCCGCCTCCAGCGCGCGGCTGCGCAGCGTGGCGTCGCGCAACGCCGCCACGGCGCGTTGCATGGCGCCGATCTCGTCGTGGCGCTCGGCCGGCGCCTCATGGTCGGACGGTGGCACGCGGCCCTGCATGATGGCCGTCATAGTCCGCGTGCTGCTGAGCAGGGGCATCAGCACGCGGTGGCGGATGAGGAGGAAGACGCCCAGCTCGATGCACAGCACGGCCACTCCCAGCGCAACATTGACGACGAGACGTTCGCGCGTGGCGGCCACGCGCGCGCCGGCCGCCTGCCGTCCGGCCTCGAACAGCGTATCCCGCAGCTCGACGATGCTCTGCATGGGCGGCACGTAGCGGGCCACGAAGGCCGCGGCGTCGACGCCATACGCCTGGCCGGCCTGGCCGCGCTCGGTCAGCTCATGCACAAAGGGCAAGTCCTCCCCGAAGTAACGCGCCTCCATGCGCTCGACAGCATCACGCAGTGGCGCATCAGCGCGCCGGACCTGCAGGCTGATGAGGCGGCGCAGCTGCTCGATGCGACCTTCGAGCCGCTGGATGGCGTGCTGCTCGCCGCGAGTCAGCGGCGCGCGCGTCGCCAGCGGCGTGTTGAACTCCGATCCGAGTCGGCCCGCGTACTCGCGCAGCTCGGCAGCGTAGCGCGCGCCGACCAGAGGCAGGGCCAGCTCAGGGTAGATGGTCTCGGCCTCGGCGGACAGCGTCGTCACGCTGCCGAACAAGGTGTCGACGACGGCGAACATGCGATCGACCGGCCCACGCGTCACACGCGCGCCGGGCGCGCTGCGCAGGGCAGAGGGCAGCCCGGCAACGCGGTCCACCTCGGTCCTGGCTCGCACGAGCTCCTCGCGCGCCTGGCGCAGCTCCGCCAGGCCGGTGGCGGCAGCACCGTCCCGCGCATCGGCAAGCGCCGCGCCGGCTGTATCGAATGCCGCATCTGTGGCGCGGCGAAACTCGGCCAGCCGGGCTCGCTTGGCCGGATCGACGGGCTCGCCATCGCTGAGCACCTGGTTGGCAGGCCCGCGCTCGGCCGAAGCCTTCTCCGCCACCTTCATGGCAAGGTAGGCGCGCTGCATGGCCACCAGGCCAGTCTCAGCCGTCACGACGGTGCGCCAGTCGGCCCAGGCGGAACGCAGCAGCAGCACGGTCACCAGGCTGAGCAGGAGTCCGGTCGTCAGAAGGAATAGGCGGGTCAGGCGCATGGGCGACGGAGCAGTGGCCCATTATGGGAGCGCCTAAACTCGTCGAATGTGTCAGCGACACCCCGGAGTAAGCCATGAATGCCCGTGATCCCAACCTGCCTCTGCAAGCCGACGAGGCCAGCGCGCTGGGCGCATTCGCGTCTGCGATCTGGGACGAGGAAATCGTCCCGGCCCTGACCGACTACATCGCCATTCCCGCCAAGAGCCCGATGTTCGATGCCGACTGGGCGGCGCATGGCTACATCGAGAAGGTGCTGACGCAGGCCGCCGCCTGGGTGGAGAGCAAGAAGGTCGCGGGCCTCAAGCTCGAGGTGGTGCGCATCCCTGGGCGCACGCCGGTCATCTTCTTCGAGGTGCCGGCCACCAAGGCTGGATGCGATAACACCATCGTCCTTTACGGCCACCTGGACAAGCAGCCCGAGTTCAGCGGCTGGCGCAGCGACCTGGGGCCGTGGACGCCCAAGTACGAGGACGGCCTGCTGTATGGCCGCGGCGGCGCGGACGACGGCTATGCGGTCTATGCGTCGCTGACGGCCATCATGGCGCTGGATCAGCAGGGCATCCCGCGTCCGCGCTGTGTGGGCGTCATCGAGACCTGCGAGGAGAGCGGCAGCTTCGACCTGCCGGCCTACATCGACCTGCTCAAGCCCCGCCTGGGCAATGTGTCGCTTGTCGTCTGCCTGGACTCTGGCGCCGGCAACTACGACCAGCTGTGGCTGACGACCTCGCTGCGCGGGATGGTGTCGGGCGTGCTCAAGGTCGAGGTGCTGACCGAGGGCATCCACAGCGGCGACGCATCAGGCGCCGTGCCGTCGAGCTTTCGCATCCTGCGCCAGGTCCTGGACCGGTTGGAGGACAGCAAGACCGGGCGGCTGCTGCCCGAGAGCTTTCACTGCGAGATCCCCGGCGCTCGCCTGGAGCAGGCGCGCGCGACGGCAGCCATCCTGAAGGACGAGGTCTACAAGCGCATGCCCTGGGCCTGTGGTGCGGACGGCGGCCCCGTGCTGCCGGTGACGACCGATCCGGTCGAGGTGCTGTTGAACCGCACGTGGCGGCCGACGCTGTCGGTGGTGGGCGCCGACGGCTTTCCAGAACTGAAGAACGCCGGCAACGTGCTGCGGCCCTACACGGCCTTCAAGCTGTCCTTGCGTCTACCGCCACTGATCGACGGCAACGCCGCGGCGCTGGAGCTGAAGGCGCTGCTGGAGGACAACGCACCCTACAACGCCAAGGTCAGCTTTGTACCCGACGGCCGCGCCGGTGCCTTCGGTGCCACCGGCTGGAACACCCCCGACCTGTCGCCCTGGCTGAGCCAGGCGCTCAACGACGCCAGTCTCGCCCACTTCGGCGCGCCGGTCGGCTACATCGGCCAGGGCGGCACCATCCCGCTGATGAGCATGCTGCAAAAAGGCTTCCCGGCCGCGCAGATGATGGTCTGCGGCGTGCTGGGTCCGAAGAGCAATGCCCATGGCCCCAACGAGTTCCTGCATGTGCCTTACGGCAAGCGCCTGACGGCCGCGGTCGCACAAGTGATGGCGGCGCATCCCTGACCTGAAGGATGGACCAGCTCCGCGCCATCAAGGTCTTTGTCCGCGTCATCGACGAAGGCAGCTTCGCGGCCGCAGCCCGGGCGCTGGACCTCGCGCCGGCCGTTGTCACCCGCCTCATCGCCGAGCTGGAAGACCACCTCGGCACACGGCTGCTGAATCGCACGACGCGGCGGCTGTCGTTGACGGAAATCGGAGAGGCCTACCTGGAACGGGCGCGGCGCATCCTGGCCGACGTGGACGAGGCTGCGGCCCTGGCCGCCTCGGCCACGCAGGAGGTCCGGGGCCTGCTGCGTGTGCTGTGCCCGCCGGCCATCGCGGTGCACCAGTTGGCCAAGCACCTGCCCAAGTTCCACCGCGCCTATCCGCTGGTGACACTTGAGATCGTCTCACCCGGCCCCGTCGAGACGGTGGACGACGGCTACGACCTGACCATCTTCCTATCCCGAGAGCCGCTGGATGGCGACTTCATCGCCCGGCGTCTGGCGCGCAGCGAATTCATCCTGTGCGCCTCGCCCGACTATCTCGACCAGCGGGGCCGGCCCCAGCACCCCAGCGAACTGAAAAAGCACGACGCACTGCTGCCTCCGACGCCCTCGCTGATGCGTGGCCTCACACTGCAACGCGGCGACGGCGCGGAGGAGATCACGCTGCCCATCGTGCCCTCGCGCGCAACGCTGTCGACGACGCACATGGACACCAACTACGCCGCTGCCCTGCACGGCCTGGGCGTGGCCGGCCTGCCCAGCTTTATGGTGGAGGACGCGCTGCTGGAGCAGGCGCTGGAGCGGGTCATGCCACAGTGGCGGCTGTTCGGCACCACCTTGTGGGCCGGCATGCCGACGCGCAAGTACGTTCCGGCACGCACGCGGGCCTTCCTCGACTTCCTGCTCGAGATCTTCGGCGGCGAGGACAAGGACCCGTGGCTGGTGGCGGCGGGCTGCGCCACCTGCCCTAGCGCAGGCTGAACCCCAGCTCGAAGAACTCGGGAAAGCGCGCCTCCATGGCCCGCTTCAGCGGCGCCAGCGCGACGTAGCGCGATGCGGTCTTGACGATGTAAGCCAGCAACCGGCGTTGCTCCGGATGGTCCTGGCCCACCAGTGCCAGATGCTGGCGCAACGCGCTCCACTCCAGCCGACGCCAATACTCGCCGAAATCGGCCGCCAGCCCCTCATCGAGCAGGCCGTCCGCGCGGCTGGCCTCCCAGTGGCGCACGGCCCAGTCGATCTCCTGCGCTTCGTCCCAGGCCAGCTCGGGCGCACGCAGCAGCGCGCCGATACGGTCTGTGACGGCGCCTCCTGGCGCGTCGTCGAGCAGGTGCTGCAACACGGCATCGAGCCCGGAGTCGGCGATGCGGGCCAGACCTGCGCGTAGCGCGGCCGCATCGACCGGCGTGGCATCAGCCGGGCTGGCGCGCAACTCGGCACAAGCTGCGCGCATCAGGCGGTCCGCGTCTTCGGGATGGGTTTGCAGGTCCTGGATCAAGGCGGAGGTCGGCAGCGTCATGGGGGGAAAGCCCTCGTGGATAATCAAATTCTAAGAACCGCCGGCCCCGGCATCCTCACCGACTCCGAGCCTTCCGCTGCCTGTGTCGCGCTCGCCCCGCCTCCTTCGCCCCGCCCCGCTGTCCCCACTGCTCGCCCTGGCCCTGTGCGCCTGGGGCGAGGCGTCGGCGCAGCAGTCCTCCGACGCCGCACTGCCGCTGCGCGGCAGCCGTGTGCTGGCGGCACCCTCCAGGCCCGGCGCCGCCAAACCAGCCCTGGTCATCACGGCCGGCCAGTTGTCTGCCCAGGTGGACCAGCAGGCGCAGGGACGCGAGGGCGTGGAGCTGCGCTACGGCGAGCTGGTGATGAACACCGACAAGCTCGACTACCGCGTCGTCGACGACTTTGCGCGGGCCGAGGGCAACGTCCGAATCAATCACAACGGCAATGTCTTCACCGGCCCGCTGCTGCAGCTGTACGTGAGCCGGTTCGAGGGCGAGTTCCTGACGCCGCATTTCCTGCTCGCTGCGACCGGCGGCGCCGGCAAGGCCAAGGTGCTGAAGTTCCAGGACAGTGAACACATGAGCGCGTCCGACGGCAGCTACAGCAGCTGCCCGGCGGTAGAGAACCAGGAGCCGGCATGGCAGATCACGGCCAAGCAGCTGCGCATGGACCTGGCCGCCAACGAGGGCGAGGCCGATGGTGCGGTGCTGCGCTTCCTGGGCGTGCCCATCCTGGCCGCGCCGTCCATGACTTTTCCGCTCAGCTCGGCGCGCAAGTCAGGCTGGCTGCCCCCCAATATCTTCCTGGACAACCGCGGCGGCCTAGAGACCGGCGTGCCCTATTACTGGAACATCGCGCCGCAGCGGGACGCGACCTTCACGCCCTTCGTCATGACCAAGCGTGGCGTGGGCCTGGACAGCGAGTTCCGCTACCTTGAGCCCGGACATGCTGGCCGCATCAACGTCGACCTGCTGCCCAGCGACCGCGTGTTCGGCCACTCGCGCTGGAGCCTCAAACTCAACAACGACGGCAACTTCGGCGACTGGCGCTATCGATTCCGCAGCGAACGGGTCTCCGACGACGACTACTGGAAGGACATGTCGCGCCGCGTCGAGAGCCAGACGCCCCGCCTCATGGCCAGCGACTTCAACATCAGCCGCCACCGCGAGCTGTCCTGGGGCGCGATCGACACCTATGGCCGCGTGCAACGCTGGCAGACGTTGCAGGGTACGGACGTGACGGCCCAGTTCGACTCGCCATACCAGCGCAGCCCGCAGATCGGTGCGCGCCTGACGACCGCGGCCGACGAGGCCGTGCTGGACAGTTTCCGCCCCTGGGGTCGCAAAGCACGGCTTGAGGGCGGCCTGGAGCTGGAGTACAACCGCTTCGACCTGCCCGGCTCGGCGCGGGCTGGACAGCCAGGCGGCGGCCAGCGCGTGCACGCGCTGGGCCATGTGGCGGCGCCGCTGGGCGGCGAGGCCTGGTGGTTCATCCCACGCGCCTCCTTCAACGTGGCCGCCTATGACCTGGACCGCCCACAGGCAGACGGCCGCCGCCGCATGGGTCGCGTCATCCCGACGCTGAGCATTGACCATGGCTGGGTGTTCGAGCGCGATACGACGCTGTTCGGCCGCGACTACCGCCAGAGCCTGGAGCCGCGCCTGTTCTACGTGAACACGCCCTTCCGCGACCAGAGCAACCTGCCCAACTTCGACTCGGCGCCCAAGGACTTCAACTTCGATTCGATCTACACCGACAACCAGTTCTCGGGCGTGGACCGCGTGTCGGACCTGCACGCATTGAGCGTGGGCGCGACCAGCCGATGGATTGGCGCAAGTTCGGGTGAGGAGATCCTGCGCCTGGGTGCCGTGCAGCGCTTCCTGTTCCGCGACCAGAAGATCACTCCCGACGGCCAGCCCGTCACGCAGCGCTTCTCGGACCTGCTGCTGGCCGCCGCCGCCCACCTGGATGAGAGATGGTGGGCCGACGGTACGCTGGAGTTCAACCCGGAGACCAACCGCTCGGTGCGCTCGGTGCTGCGCGCGCGCTACTCGCCGGGACCGTTCAAGACGGTCAGCGTCGCCTACCGGCTGGCGCGGGCGCAGAGCGAGCAGGTCGAGTTGGCCTGGCAATGGCCGCTGTACGGCACGCCGATCACCTCGCGCGGCGCCGACAGCAAGTCATGCGGTGGCGCCTGGTACAGCGCCGGCCGCGTGCAGTACTCGCTGCGCGACCGCCGCCTGACAGATTCCGTCGTTGGCTTCGAGTACGACGCTGGCTGCTGGGTGTTGCGCTGGGGCGTCGAACGCCTGTCCACGGGCCGCGCCGAAACCAACACGCGGCTGATGCTGCAGCTGGAGCTGGTGGGCCTGTCGCAGCTGGGCTCCAACGCCCTCAAGGTCTTGAAGGACAATGTGCCCGGTTACCGCAGGCTGAGCTCCGACCGCTCGCCGAGTTCAGACTTCCAACCATGATGCATCGCCTCGCCCCCCCCTTCCTCGCCGTGACGCTGGCCCTGGCCGCCTTCCAGGCCTCGGCCCAGGCTCCCACGCTGCAACCGGGGGACTACATCGCCGCCGTCGTCAACCAGGACGTCGTGGCTGCCAGCGAGGTCGTCCAGCGCACCGAGCGGCTGCGCCAGGAAGCCCGCCAGCGCGGTGAAGTCATGCCCGAGACCACCGGCCTGCGCAAGCAGGCGCTGGAGGCGCTGATCTTGGACCGTGTCCTCGTCACCTACGCCCGCGAGAACGGCCCGCGCGTGGATGAGGTGGAGCTGGATCGTGTCGTCGCCAACGTGGCCGCGCAGAACAAGCTGACGATGGATCAGCTGCGCGAACGCCTCAAGCAGGATGGCACCGACTACAAGAGCTTCCGCGAGAACCTGCGCGACCAGATGATGACCGAGCGCGTGCGCGAGCGCGAGGTGCAGGGCCGCATCAAGGTGACCGACACCGAGATCGATGCCTATCTGGACAAGAAGCGCGCCGACTTGGCCGGCGGCGGCATGATCAACCTGGCCCAGGTGCTGGTGACCGTACCCGATGGGGCCGCCGAAGCTGTCGTGACGGAAAGGCGCGCTCGCGCCGAGGCGGCACTGGCCCGCATCAAGGGCGGCGAGGACTTCGCGAAGGTCGCCCGAGAGGTTTCCGAGGACGGCAACAAGGCGCGCGGCGGCGAGATCGGCCTGCGCCCGGCTGATCGCCTGCCCGATGTCTTCGTCCATGCCGTCAAGGGCCTGAAGAACGGCGAGGTGGCGCCCGAGCTGCTGCGCAGCGGCGCCGGCTTCCACATCCTCAAGATCGTCGAGCGCCAGGGCGGAGCATCGCTGACTCAGAGCCTGCAGACTCACGCCCGCCACATCCTGCTGCGCCCATCGGCCCAGCTCACGGCGGAAGTCGCCGCGCGGCGACTGGCGGAGATGAAGCGCCAGATCGAGAGCGGTCAGGCCAAGTTCGAGGACGTCGCCAAGGCCAACTCCGAGGACGGCAGCGCCCCCGAGGGCGGTGACCTGGGCTGGATGGGCGCCGGCGGCTTCGTGCCCGAGTTCGAGGAGGCGATGAACGCGCTGCCGCTGAACGGCATCTCCGGCCCCGTCGTGTCGCGCTTCGGCGTGCACCTGATCCAGGTGCTGGAGCGCCGTACGGTCGAGGTCGAGATGAAACAGTTGCGCGACCAAGCCCGCAGCGCGCTGCGCGAGCAGAAATACGACGAGGCCTACCAGGAGTGGGTCAAGGACCTGCGCACCAAGGCCTTCGTCGAAGTGCGCGAATGGCTGGATTAGTCTGCGCCCCCTGCGCGCTGCGCACGCCCGCGGGGGAGCACTGCCAGTGGCCCGGCAAAGCCGGCTCCATGGCAGTTGCTGGGTAAGTCATGAAGTCACACATTCCGAGAAAGCGCTTCGGCCAGCACTTCCTGACCGATGCGGTGCTGATCGACGCCATCATCGACCTGATCGCTCCGCAACCCGGCGACACCCTGGTGGAGATCGGCCCCGGCCTGGGCGCGATGACGCTGCCGCTGCTGGAACGACACAAACCACTGACCGTCATCGAGCTGGACCGCGACCTCGCGGCGCGGCTGCGCAAGCGCGATGACGTCGAGGTCATCGAGAGCGACGTGCTCAAGGTGGACTTCAAGGCCCTGGCAGCCGCAAAGGGCGCCCGGCTGCGCGTTGTTGGCAACCTGCCCTACAACATCTCCACGCCCATCCTGTTCCATCTGCTGGACGCGGTGGACGACGTTGTCGACCAGCACTTCATGCTGCAAAAGGAAGTGGTGGACCGCATGGCCGCCGGGCCGGGTGGCAAGGACTATGGGCGGCTGAGCGTGATGCTGCAGTGGCGCTACGACATCGAGTCGGTGCTGGACGTGCCCCCGGAGGCCTTCGATCCGCCGCCGCGCGTGGACTCGGCGATCGTGCGCATGCAGCCACTGAAGACGCCGCCGGCCGTGAGCCCCAAACTGTTGGGTGAGCTCGTTGCCAGCGCCTTCTCGCAGCGGCGCAAGCTACTGCGGCACAGCCTGGGCAAGTGGCTGGCGGAGCGCAGCTACTCGGGCCACTTCGACCTGCAGCGGCGGGCCGAGGAAGTGCCGGTCGACGAATTCGTCGCGTTGGCGCTGGAGATCCAGCCGCGCCAATGAAAAACGGGACCCGAAGGTCCCGTTTCCCGGCTCGAGCGCTCAGAGCGACATCAGGCCGCGTTGAGCCACATCGAGGTATCGAAGGCACTGCACATCATCGGCATGTTCACGCCGAAGTTGGGATTGCCAATCGTCGATTTCGCGCTCTTAGGCGCAGGCTTTTCAACCACCGGGGCCACCTCAGCAGCCCGCTCCCATGACCCGTTTTCTTGGGAGCGGGCTACTGAAAAGAATAGAAACACCGGAAGGCGATCTTCCTGTCGGCCCAGTAGTCGGCCGTGTCGCGGAAGACATCGAGCAACTGCTCGCGAGCCTCCCGGTCGAAGCGCACGTTGTCGGGCAGCTGTTCCAGCACGACGACGAAGCCGGGCTGGGAGCCCGCCTTGTGGACGAGGTCGGTCATGCAGTCATGCAGGGCGTCCAGGTTCTTGCCGAAATGCGCCGGGAACAGAAAGGCCTGCGCAATGCCATCAAGCACATCCTGCTTGGACTGCGCTTCCGACAGGTTGGCATACAGGAAATGCTGGCCCGCCTCTTGAGCGGCCTGCATCAAGTCCTCGACCCGGTAGGCCCGTATGGCCTGCACGATATTGGGACGGACGGTCTGCAAAAGCATGGTCACGTTCCTCCTTTCAAGTCACAAAACTGCTTCGATCCCTCGACTCTCACCGGGCCGCTCCATCGCGAATGCGCTTGAAGCTGGCATAGTGATCGTCGGTGTAGTAACAGGCCTCTGGCTTCGTCGGAGGCGTACCGCCACAGACGATGCGGCGGGCGCCACGCGTGCGTGCGCCAGGGGTCTTGACCGTGTATTCGCGGTAGAAGCCGCGAGCCTTGCGGGGCAGCAAGCGCTCACGATTGCCGAACACCACGCCGTCCTTGGCATAGGGGAACGGGCCACCGGCGAAAATCAGCCGGTGCGTTTCCTGAGCCTGGCCGGGCAGCTCGCTCAGCTGAACTTCAGCCGGGACGGGCGTTGCGGTGGAGAGCCCATTGCTGGGCGCTTCCTTGGCTTGCGCGCCGCCGGCCAAGCCGGTGAGCAGCAGGGCGGACAGTGCCGCCGAGGCGCCAGAGCGCGCCAGCCACGAGAGCAAAAACACGGGTTTACCCTGAACGAAAAGCCGTAATGGTACCGAAGGGGCCCAAAAAGCTCAAGCCGGACCCTGCCGCCGGAGTCCGGAAATGGTTCTTGTGAGTATGCACTCACACTCCGCCAATTCATTGTTATTTATGACGTTATGACGGCTTCGTGACGCAATTTTCGCTGTGAAAACTTCTGTCAATTGGGGAAGCCAGGGCGCTCAGGCCCTGTTCCCTCCTGGAACTGCGCAGGCGCTCAGGTGCGGGCAGCGTTCGCGTCGGCCACGGTCAGAGCCGTCATGTTGACGATGCGCCGAACAGTTGCCGACGGCGTGAGGATGTGCACGGGCTTGGCAGCGCCGAGCAGCACAGGGCCGATGGCGATGCCGCCACCGGCTGCCGTCTTCAGCAGGTTGTAGGAGATGTTGGCGGCGTCGATGTTGGGCAGCACCAGCAGGTTGGCCTCGCCGCTCAGCGGGCTGTGCGGCATGATCTGCCGGCGGTAGCCGGCGTCCAGGGCGGTGTCGCCGTGCATCTCGCCATCGACCTCCAGCCAGGGCGCGAGCTGCTGGATCAGGGCCAGCGTGTCGCGCATCTTCACCGCCGAGGGCTTATCACTGGTGCCGAAGTTGCTGTGCGACAGCAGGGCCGCCTTGGGCACCAGGCCGAAGCGGCACATTTCCTGAGCAGCCATGATGGTGATTTCGGCGAGCTGCTCGGCGCTGGGGTCGTAGTTCACATGGGTGTCCACCAGCATGACCTGGCGGCCCGGCAGGATCAACCCGTTCATGCACGCATAGGTCTTCACGCCGGCACGCCGGCCAATGACCTGGTCGATGTAGTGCAGGTGCGTTGCGGTCGTGCCCCAGGTGCCGCACAGCATGCCGTCCACCTCGCCCTTGTGCAGCAGCATGCTGCTGATCAGCGTCAGGCGGCGGCGCATCTCGATCTTGGCGAGCTGCTGCGTCACGCCCTTGCGCTCGGTCATGCGCAAATAGGTCTGCCAGTAGTCGCGGTAGCGCTCGTCGTGCTCGACGTTGACGACGTCGTAGTCGCGGCCCTGCTGCAGGCGCAGGCCGAAGCGCTCGCAGCGCTCGGCGATGACGGCCGGGCGACCCACCAGCGTTGGGCGGGCAAGGCCCTCGTCGACCACCACCTGGGCCGCGCGCAGCACTCGCTCCTCTTCACCCTCGGCGTAGGCGACGCGCTTGTTGGGCGCGCGCTTGGCTGCGGTGAAGATGGGCTTCATCGTGTTGCCAGAGGCGTACACAAAGCTCTGCAGCTTCTCGCGATAGGCGTCCCAGTCGATAATGGGCCGGACGGCGACGCCCGAATCCATGGCCGCCTGGGCCACGGCCGGCGCGATGCGCATCATCAGACGCGGGTCGAAGGGCTTGGGGATCAGGTACTCGGGGCCAAAGCTCAGCGTCGCGCCGGCATAGGCTGCGGCGACCACCTCGCTTTGCTCGGCCTGGGCCAGCTCAGCGATGGCCCGCACGGCCGCGATCTCCATCTCGACATTGATGGTCGTGGCTCCCGAGTCCAGCGCACCGCGAAAGATGTACGGGAAACACAGGACGTTGTTGACCTGATTGGGGTAGTCCGTGCGGCCCGTGGCCATGATCGCGTCGTCGCGCACAGCCTTGACCTCCTCGGGCAGGATCTCCGGCGTCGGGTTGGCCAGCGCGAAGATCAGCGGCTTGTCAGCCATGGTCGCGACCATGTCCGCCTTCAGTACACCACCGGCCGACAAGCCCAGGAAGACGTCGGCGCCCTGGATGACCTCGCGCAGGGAGCGCGCGTCGGTCTTCTGCGCGAACTCGGCCTTGTCCGGGTCCATCAGCTCGGCACGGCCCTCGTAGACGACACCGGCCAGATCGGTGACGAAGATGTTCTCGCGCGGCAGGCCCAGCTTGACAAGCAAGTTCAAGCAGGCGAGCGCTGCGGCGCCGGCACCGGACGTGACGAGCTTGACATCCTTGACGTCCTTGCCGACGACCTTGAGGCCGTTCAGGAACGCCGCGCCCACGACGATGGCCGTGCCATGCTGGTCGTCGTGGAAGACAGGGATCTTCATGCGCTCGCGCAGCTTGCGCTCGACGTAGAAGCAGTCCGGCGCCTTGATGTCCTCGAGGTTGATGCCGCCGAAGGTGGGCTCAAGCGCAGCGATGCAGTCCACCAGCTTGTCGAGGTCTCGCTCGTTGACCTCCAGGTCGAAGACATCGATGCCGGCGAACTTCTTGAACAGCACGCCCTTGCCTTCCATGACCGGCTTGGAGGCCAGCGGCCCGATGTCGCCCAGGCCCAGCACGGCGGTGCCGTTGGTGACGACGGCAACGAGGTTGCCGCGTGACGTGTATCGGAAGGCGTTGGCCGGATCAGCCACGATTTCCTCGCAGGCCGCCGCCACGCCGGGCGAATAGGCCAGCGCCAGGTCACGCTGGTTGACCAGTGACTTGGTCGCCGCGATGGCGATCTTGCCGGGGGTCGGGAACTCGTGATATTCGAGAGCGGCCTGGCGGAGTTGGGCGCGTTTTTCTTCTGAGCTGAGCATGGCGGGGATCGCAAGGAGGCCGACGGGTTTGGAATCATGCCACTGCAGCCGCCTCGGGTTGGTGTGGATCTCCACAAGGTCTAATCGCGGCATGGGCGAGTTCGATCTGATCCGGCGCTATTTCCAGCGCCTTCCCGGGCATGGCGTCGAGGTGGGAGTAGGCGATGACTGTGCCGTGCTCGTACCCACGCCGGGTTCACGCTGGCTGGTGTCCAGCGACATGCTGGTCGAGGGGCGGCACTTCCTGTCCACCGTAGATCCGGCGCGGCTGGGCCACAAGGCACTGGCCGTCAACCTCAGCGACCTGGCCGCCTGCGGCGCGACGCCGCGAGGCTTCACATTGGCCCTCGCCCTGCCGCGCGTCGACGAAGCCTGGCTGGCCGGCTTCGCGCGCGGCCTCTGGAGCCTGGCGGACGCCAGCGGCTGCCCGCTCATTGGCGGAGACACGACGCAGGGGCCGCTGAACATCTGCATCACCGTCTTCGGCGAGGCGCCGTCCGGTCAGGCGCTGCTGCGCAGCGGCGCGAGGGCCGGTGACGAGGTCTGGGTCTCCGGACGACTGGGCGATGCGCGCTTGGCGCTGGAGGTGTTCCGCGGCACGGTGGCACTGGACGGTGCCGACTTCGAGAGCGTGCGCGTCGCGATGGAAAGCCCGACGCCTCGCGTGGCACTGGGCCAGGCGCTGCGCGGCGTCGCGACCGCGGCCGTGGACCTCTCCGACGGCCTGCTGGGCGACCTCGGCCACATCCTTGCCGCCTCAGGCGTCGGTGCGCGGCTGGACGTCGATGCGTTGCCACGCAGCGCCGTGCTGGCCGCACAGCCGGCGGCGCTGCAGCAACAATGCCTGCTGGCCGGCGGCGACGACTACGAGCTGGTCTTCACGGCGCCGCCCGGTGCGCTCGTACCCGATGTGGATGTGGCGCTGACGCGCATCGGCCGCATCGAAGCCGAGCCGGGCCTGCGCGTCGTGGACGCACTTGGCGCAGCCGTCGCGCACGGCCTGCGCGGCTACGACCATTTCGCCTCATGAGCACCGCACCGAAACGCGCCACGCCGGCCTTCATGCTGAAGCACCCAGCGCGATGGATCGCGCTGGGCTTCGGCAGCGGCTTGGCGCCCAAAGCGCCTGGCACCGTCGGCACGTTGTGGGCCTGGCTGGTGTTCGCCGTCATTGCACCGTGGATGAGTGAGTTGTCCTGGGCCCTGCTGATCCTCGGCGGCACCGTCGTCGGCTGGTGGGCCTGCACACGCACGGCGCGCGACCTGAACACGCCCGACCCCAGCGCCGTGGTCTGGGATGAGGTGCTGGCCTTCTGGCTCATCCTGTGGCTGATTGCACCGACGGGCTTCACCGGCCAGCTCGTTGCCTTCAGCCTGTTCCGCTTCTTCGATGCGGCCAAGCCGGGGCCGGTGGGCTGGGCAGACCGGCTCTTCAAGGGCGAGCGCGGCGCGCCCGTCACCTGGGCACAGGGCTTCGGCATCCTCTTCGACGACTTCGTCGCCGCCGGCTGTACGCTCGCCGTCATCGCGCTCTACCGCTACTTCATGGGGTGATGCCATGTTCGCCAACGACCTCGAGCTGATCGACCGCATCGCCGTCGCCCTGATGCAGCGGCGCGAACGCATAGGCACGGCAGAAAGCTGCACCGGCGGACTCATCGCTGCGGCCTGCACCAGCCTGGCGGGCTCCAGCCAATGGTTCGAGCGCGGTGTCGTCAGCTATAGCAACGAGGCCAAGGCCGAACTACTGGGCGTGCCCAAGGGCCTGATCGCACTGCACGGCGCCGTCAGCGCCGAGGTGGCCGAGCACATGGCGCGCGGGCTGCTCGCCCATGCCCCCATCGACTGGGCACTGGCCGTCACCGGCGTCGCCGGGCCCAGTGGCGGCAGCGAGGCCAAGCCGGTCGGCACGGTCTGGCTGTCCCTGGTGCATGCCGGCCGGCCGGCCCGGGTCTGGCGCGAGAACTTCGGCGGCGACCGCCATGCGGTGCGCGCACAGACGGTGACGGCGGGGCTGACAGCGCTGTGCGAGGCGCTGGAGGATTGCGACAACTAGCCCGGGTGGGGTACGGGTCAGCCAAGTTTCGCCATCAGGCTTTCGGCCGTGACGCCCGAGATGTCCGGCGCCTGCCAGGCCTTGGCCCAGGCGATGAAACGCTCCTGCGGCATGGGCTTGCAGACACAGTAGCCCTGGCCTTCGTCGCAGCCCAGGCGGGCCAGCATGGCCCAGGCCTTGACCGTCTCCAGGCCCTCGGCGACGACGCTCAGGCCGAGGTTGTGCGCCAGCTCGATGGTGGAGCGCACGATACGCGCGTCATCCAGGTCGCGCTCCATGGCCATGACGAAACTCTTGTCAATCTTGAGCTCGTCCACCGGCAGGCGCTTCAGGTAGGCCAGCGACGAGTAGCCGGTGCCGAAGTCGTCGATGGAAAGCTTGAAGCCCATGGCGTGCAGGTGCTCCAGCGTAGACAGGGCCCGCTCAGGGTCGTCCATGATGGCACTCTCGGTGATCTCCAGGCACAGCGAGGCCGGTGGCACTTGCAGCGGCACCACCATGGCCTCGATCTTGGCCGGCAGGTCCTGGTCCATCAGGTCGCGCGTGGACAGGTTGACCGACAGCCGCAGCACCAGGCCCGCGTCCGACGCCTGGCGCGCGAAGCGGGCCGCCCCAGACAGCACCCAGGCGCTGAGCATGCGGATGAAGCCCGTCTGCTCCGCAAAGGGAATGAACTGCATGGGCGGCACCAGGCCGCGCGTCGGGTGCTGCCAGCGCACCAGGGCCTCGGCACCGACAACCTTCCCGTGCTGCAGGTCGATCTTGGGTTGCAGATACAGGCGCAGCTCGTCGTTCTCGATGGCCCGCCGCAGCTCGGACAACAGCGACAGGGACTCCTGGCTGCCGGCGTCCAGCTGGGCGTGGTAGATCAGGCTGCCGCATTGGCGCGTCTTGGCCGCGTACATGGCCAGCTCGGCGCGGCCCAGCAGCAGGTTGACGTCGCGGCCATGCTCGGGGAACAGCGCAATGCCGATGCCCGCGCCGAGGTCGATGGTCTCGTTGTCGATCTGCAGCGGGCGTTCGAAGTCCTTCAGGATGGCCAGCGCCGCCTCGCTGGCGGCATGGGCATCGGTGTCCGCCAACAGCACGGCGAACTCGTCGCCCGACAGCCGCGCAAGCACCGATGCGCCCGGCGCGCACAGCGCCTGCAGGCGCTCGGCCACCGACTGCAGCAGACGGTCCCCAACCTCGTGGCCCAGCACGTCGTTGACGTGCTTGAAGCGGTCCAGGTCCAGCATCAGCACGGCGCCGGGCAGGTCGCTGTGGACGAGGTGATGCTGCAGGAACTCCGCGAAGCGCGCACGGTTGGGCAGCAGCGTCAGCGGGTCTACATAGGCCAGCTTGTTGACCATGGCATCCCGGCGGCGTATGCCCTCGCGCATGCTCTCCAGCGCGACTGCCAACTCGTGCACCTCGTCCAGATTGGAGGTCGCCGGCACAGGCGTGTCGTAGTCGCCGCTCTCCAGGCGGCGCGCCGAGACCGACAGCGCCGTGATGGGATTGCTGATGCCGCGCGCCAGCAGCACGCTCACCAGCGCGAAGACAGCCACGCCCAGCACGGTCAGGCCAAGCAATACCAGTTGCAGTTGCTGGTAGGGCGCCAGCGCCACGTCCAGCGAACGCAGCAGCAGCACGCCCAGAGGCTGCTCTCCGGCACCGATCAGCGGCACGAAACGGCTGCCCATGCGCTCGCCGGCCAGCTCGAGGATACCGTCCACCGGGGCGGATCGGCCCAGGCCGGCGTGCAGGGCCGTGGCGCCAGCCTCGCCGAGGTTGTCGACGATGTTCAGCCAGGGCTGGGTCGGAGCCTGCAGCAGCACGACGCTCTGCAGTTCAGACAACGCCTTGAGGTCGTCCAGCACCTCGCGGTCCAGCGCGAAGGCCATCAGCACCCAGCCCACCGGCGCCGGGGTGCGCACCTGGACGACGACGACCTGGAAGACCTGGCTGCCTTGCACGGCCAGCGCCGCGCCGACACCGTCGCTGCTCTTGATGAGCTGGCCCAGCGCCGCGCCGAAGGCGGCCGAGCCGTCGCGCGTTGCAGCGACGAGTTTCTGGTGGTCGTCGAAATAGGCCACCACGGAGGCACTGACGCGTTCGCCCTGGTTCACGAGGGCGTCCTTGATGGTCTCCACGGTGCCCGCCTCGGCCAGCGACAGACCCACGGTGCTGCGAAACCCGTAGTCCTTTGCCAGCAGCTCCGCGGCGTCGCGCAGCTTGCCGGCGCGCTGGTCCAGCAGGCGCCGCAGCACGCGCTCGCCGGTCTGCAGCTCGGCGGCCAGCGAAGCCTCGGCGTTGTGGGTGATGCTGGCATGGATGGCACCGAAGCTGACAAGCTGCACGACCAACAGCAGCGCCAGGAACAGGGCCACGATGCGCCCTTCCAGGCGGCGCAGGTTCAGCCAGGCGGGCCCGCGCATCAGTCGCCCAGCGTCAGCACGCTGGTACCGCCCGCAGCCGGCACGCTCAATCGGAGGCTCTGCAAGGCCGGTGCCTTCTGGCCCGCATGCCAGACCTTGACGATGTGTTCGCCTGCGGCCAGGTCGAAGCTGGCCCGGCCCCGGTCGTCGGTGCGCGCGAACAGCGGCGTGTCGACGACGACGATGTGGGCGCTCATGCGGTCGTGGATGTTGCAGCCCAGCGTGGCGACGCCGGGCTTGTCAAAGACGATCGGCTCGGCCGGCGTGCCTGAGTAGAGCTTGATGTCGATGACCTTGATGGGCGAGAACGAGTAGACGTGATGCCTCACGGTGTCGAAGTTCGGGAAGCTGACCGCCGTGCCGGTCTGCACGACAAGGAGCTGAGGCGTGAACTGCCGGTCGCGCTGGCCCATCTCGGCCCTGGCATTCGTCGCCCGGCTTGCACGGCCCTTCAGCTCGACGGCTACCGCGGCACCAGCCAGCGGCTGGCCGTCCGGCCCCTGCAATTGCACGGTCACGGGTACCGCCTGCGCGACCAGCGCGAGCGTTGCCAGGGCGGCAGGCATCAGGTGGCGAAGAGGCATCGTCATGGTGTCCGCCCAGGACGATAGCCCAATCGGGCTCAGCGCGCCGCCAGAACCGCCCCCACCTTGCCGCTTGCCGCCTCGGCAACCATCAAGGCGAGACGACGTAGGGCGGCCCAGGGCTCCGAAGGCCAATCGGGGTGGCGCAGCCCCTTGACGAGGCCGTCGCAGACCTGGGCCGCCTGCACCAGGGTGCCAGCCTGAGCCGAGTCGAGCCGCGGCGCGATGCGCTCGATGAGGCGCTCCTTGGCCCCCCAGACCCGTGCCTCGCGCAGCGCCAGCGGCAGTGGCCGTCCGGCGTCCAGCGCGGACCGCACGCGAGCCAGCGCGCGCGCATCCTCGGCCAGAGTCCAGTGCACCAGCACGGCCGCCTCCCCCTCGGCTTCAAGACCGTCCAGCATGCGTAGCAGGCGCGGCACGTTGCCGGACAGCACGGCCTCGCTGAGCTTGAAGACGTCGAAGCGCGCGACATCCAGCACGGCGGCCTCGATCTGCTCCAGCGTCAGCTCGCCCTTGGGGTGCAGCAACGCGAGTTTCTGCAGCTCCTGGTGAGCAGCCAGCAGGTTGCCCTCCACACGGTCGGCGAAGAAGGCCAGTGCCTTCTGGCCATCCTCGCCCTCAGGCACGGACTGCCCCTGAGCCTTGAGGCGCTGGGCCAGCCATGCCGGCAGCATGCGCCGCTCCACCGGCTCGACGCGCAACGACACCCCATGGCCGTCCAGCGCCATGAACCAGGCACTGCTGAGCTGGGTCTTGTCCAGCCGCGGCAGCGTCACCAGCGTCAGCACGTCGTCGGGCGCAGCCTCGGCATAACGCTGCAGCGCCTCTGAGCCGTCCTTGCCAGGCTTGCCGGTCGGGATGCGGATCTCGATGAACTGGCGCTCGGCGAACAGGCTCATGGCCTGAGCGGCAGCCAGCACGGGCGCCCAGTCGAAATAGGCACCGGAGACGGTGAAGATCTGCCGCTCACCGAAGCCCTGGGTGCGGGCGGCGGCGCGGATCTGGTCGGCGGCCTCCTGGGCGAGCAGTGGCTCGTCGCCGTGGACGGTGTAGATGCGGGCCAGGCCCTTGGTCAGGTGGGCGGCGAGGCCTTCGGCGCGCAGTTGCATCAGCTTGGAAGCTTCACGGCGGCCAGGCGACGCATGACCTGCGCGATCGCGTCGGAATGCATGGCCCCGTAGAGGTTGGCGGCTTCCTGCTCCTTGGCCAGCGCGGTGGATTCGGTGTAGTTCATGTCGCGCGACAGCCGCAGCTCCACCTTGGGCACCAGCAGCTCGCCTGCGGCCGTGCGGATCAGGTAGTCGAACTGCAGGCGCAGCTGCCATTCACGCACCTGGCCCACGCTGGTGGATGCGACGACGGTTCGGTCACGGACCTCGTGCGTGGCCTCCAGCACCACCTGGGCACGCGAAGGGTCTTCGACCAGCTGCACCGGCGTGCGCTTGATCTGGCGCTTCAGGCCAGCCGCCAGCGGCGAGTCGGGCGCAAAGCCCGTCAGCGCCAGCGTCTGGAAGCGCAGCTCCGGCTCGCGACGCAATTCGAAGCCGCAGCCGGCAAGGAATGCGAGGCCGATCAGCGCGAAGCGGCGGTCCAAGACACCCACGGGTCGCCCGAGGCCGTCTTGCGCCTCAGGAGCCAACGAGCTTGAACGAGCTTGGGGGCTCATGGGCTCAGACGACGACGTTGACCAGGCGGCCGGGCACGATGACGACCTTCTTCGGCGCCCTGCCTTCGCTGAACTTGGCGAACTCCGGGTTGGCCAGCGCGGCGGCCTCGATGGCAGCCTTGTCGGCGCCGGCCGGCACCTTCACCGAGCCGCGCAGCTTGCCGTTGACCTGCAGCATCAGCTCGATCTCGTCCTGCACCAGTGCGGCCTCGTCGACCGCGGGCCAGGGCGCATCCAGCAGGTCACCCAGCTCGGCGACAAACCCCAGGTCCTGCCACAGCTGGTGGGAGACGTGCGGCGTGGCGGGGTACAGCACGCGCAGCAACACCGAGAAGCCGTCGCGCACAGCGGCGGCCTGGCCCTCGGCCTTGAAGCCTTCCAGCGCATTCAGCAGCTTCATCGCGCCGGAAACGACGGTGTTGTACTGCATCCGCTCGTAGTCGTAGCTGACCTGCTTAAGCACGTTGTGCACCTCGCGGCGCAGGGCCTTGCCGTCACCGTTCAGCGCAGCGTAGTCGGCACCAGCGGATTTGATGGCGTCGGCATTGCGCGCGCCGAAGTTCCAGACGCGCTTCAGGAAGCGATGGGCACCTTCGACCGCGGCGTCGTTCCACTCCAGCGTCTGCTCCGGCGGTGACGCAAACATGACGAACAGACGGGCCGTGTCGGCGCCGTACTGATCGATGAGCGCCTGCGGGTCCACGCCGTTGTTCTTGGACTTGGACATGGTCGTCATCTCGTACTCGAGCGGCGTACCGTCCTTCTTCAGCCTGGCACCGGCGATGCCGCCCTTGTCGTCGTGGAGGACGTCGACCTCGTGCTCCCAGTAGTAGTTCTTGCCACCGCCCTCGGGCTTGTGGAAGAACGCACCCTTCAAGACCATGCCCTGCGTCAGCAGCTTCTCGAACGGCTCACTCACCGATACCAGCTTCAGGTCGCGCATCACCTTGGTCCAGAAACGCGCATACAGCAGGTGCAGGATGGCGTGCTCGATGCCGCCGATGTACTGGTTCATCGGCATCCAGTACTGCGTGCCCTCGGCGACCATGGCCTGATCGTTGGTGGGGTCGCAGTAGCGCATGAAGTACCAGGACGAGTCCACGAAGGTATCCATCGTGTCCGTCTCGCGGCGCGCCGGCTTGCCGCACTTTGGGCAGCCGACGTTCAGGAAGCCGGCATGCTTGTTCAGCGGGTTGCCGCTGCCGTCGGGGATCAGGTCCTCGGGCAGCACGACGGGCAGGTCCTGCTCGGGCACAGGGACGACGCCGCAGGCGTCGCAGTGGATGATGGGGATGGGCGTGCCCCAGTAGCGCTGGCGGCTGATGCCCCAGTCGCGCAGGCGCCAGGTGGTCTTCTTCTCGCCCAGGCCCTGCGCGGCCAGCAGTTCGGCAACCTTGTTGACCGCGTCGACATGCGACAGGCCGTCCAGCACGCCGGACTCGATGCAGCGGCCCCTGGCTTTGTCGCCGTACCACTCGGCCCAGGTCTTCGAGTCGTAGGCCTGGCCTTCGACATCGATGACCTGCCTGATGGGCAGGCCGTACTTGTTCGCGAACGCGAAGTCGCGTTCGTCGTGCGCGGGCACGCCCATGACGGCGCCGTCGCCGTAACTCATCAGCACGTAGTTGCCAACCCACACCTCGACCTGCGCGCCGGTGATGGGATGGGTGACAAACAGGCCCGTCGGCACACCCTTCTTGTCCTGCGTGGCCAATTCGGCCTCGGTCGTGCCGCCAGCCTTGCATTCCTCGATGAAAGCAGCGACTTCGGGCTTGTCCTTGGCGGCGATGGTGGCCAGTGGATGCTCCGGGGCTACGGCGCAGAAGGTCACGCCCATGATGGTGTCGGCACGGGTCGTAAACACCCACAGGCGCCCACCGCCCCCTTCGATCGAGTGCGGGAACGCAAAGCGCACCCCCTGGCTCTTGCCGATCCAGTTCTCCTGCATCAGCCTGACGCGTTCGGGCCAGCCACTCAGGTAGTTGGGATCGGCCGGGTCGGCCACGGCCGACAGCAGCTCCTCGGCGTACTGCGTGATCTTCAGGTAGTAGCCCGGAATCTCGCGCTTCTCGACCAGCGCGCCGGAGCGCCAGCCACGACCATCGATGACCTGCTCGTTGGCCAGCACGGTCTGATCCACCGGGTCCCAGTTGACGACCTGCGTGCGGCGCTCGGCGATGCCGGCCTCCAGCATCTTGAGGAACAGCCACTGATTCCACTTGTAGTAGCTGGGCTGGCAGGTCGCAACCTCGCGACTCCAGTCGATGGCCAGGCCCATGGCCTGCATCTGGCCCTTCATATGGGCGATGTTGGAGTAGGTCCACTGCGCGGGCGGCACCTTGCCTTTCATCGCGGCGTTCTCGGCCGGCAGGCCGAAGGCGTCCCAACCCATGGGCATGAGGACGTTGTAGCCCTTCATGCGCAGCTGGCGGGCCAGCATGTCGTTGATCGTGTAGTTGCGCACATGGCCCATGTGCAGCTTGCCGCTCGGGTACGGCAGCATGGAGCATGCATAGAAATGCGGCTTGCTGGCGTCTTCGGTGACGCGGTAGGCGTCGCGCTCCGTCCAGTAGGCACGGGCGGCGGCTTCGATCTCGGTCGGGTTGTAGCTGGGCGCTTCGGTCTTGGCGTTCATACGCCAAATTGTATTGGGCACCCCTTGGTGCAGCCTTCGGTCAGGGTGCCGACGCAGCAGCCTGTGCGACGAAGGCGATGCGGCTCAACCCCGCAGCCTGTACCCAGCCGATCAGCTCGGCCACCTGGCCGTAAGGCACGGTGCGGTCGGCGCGCAGTTGCACTTCCATCTGCGCATTGGCGCGCCCGAGCTCCGAGATGCGCTGCTGGAAGGCCTCGGGCGCCAGCTCTTCCTCGCCCAGATGCAGCTTGCCGTCAGGCGTGATGGCCACGGCGACGAAGCTGGGTACGTCGCTGGGCGTGGCGGCCTCGCTCTTGGGCAGGTCCAGGCGCAACGAGGCCGTCATCAACGGCGCCGTGATCATGAAGATGACCAGCAGCACCAGCATGACGTCGATGAGGGGCGTCATGTTGATGTCACTCATCGGGCGCGAGCCCTCCGGTTTCTCAAGCCGGCCGAAGGCCATGATCAGTCGTGGTCCAGCAACTCGCGCAGATCGTGCGCAAAGCCTTCGAGGTCGGCCTCACAGGCAGCGACCATCTTGCCGAAGACGTTGTAGGCCAGCACGGCAGGGATGGCGACGGCCAGGCCCGCGGCCGTCATGATCAACGCCTCGCCGACCGGGCCGGAAATCTTCTCGATGGTGATGTTGCCGGCCGCCGAGATGCTGACCAGCGCGTGGTAGATGCCCCAGACCGTGCCGAACAGGCCGACGAAGGGGGCCGTCGCGCCGATGGAGGCCATCAATACCTGGCCGAACTGCAGTCGCGCCAGCACCGCATGCAGCGCATCGCGCAGACGGCGCGTCAGGCGGGACTCGCGTCGGCCAGCAGCATCCAGCGTGGCCTCGCGCGTCTCGGCCGTGGCGGCATCCAGCAGCGGCAGCAGCAGGGCCTCCGTGTCGAAGTTCTGCAGCGCGCCGCGTCCCTCGGCCACGCCAGCGGCCGACCAGAACGCGGGGACGGCTCGCTCCAAGCCGCGGCGCGCACGCCGCAGCAGCCAGGTCTTCCAAAGGATCAGCGCCCAGGCGCTGACCGACATTGCCAGCAGCAGCAGCGCCACCGCGCGGCCGACCAGGTCGCTTTGGGCCCAGAAGTCCGCGAAGCCGCCCATGCTCAGGCGAAACCCAACACGTCGTTCATGCCGAACAGGCCCGCCGTCTTGCCCGCAAGGAAGCGCGCGGCACGCAGGCTGCCCTGGGCGTAGATGCCGCGATTGCTGGCCTTGTGGCTGATCTCTATGCGCTCGCCGATGCCGGCGAACAGCACAGTGTGGTCGCCGATGATGTCGCCGCCACGCACGGTGGCGAAGCCGATGGTTGACGGATCCCGCTGGCCGGTAACCCCTTCGCGGCCGTAGACGGCGCAGGCCTTCAGGTCACGGTCCAGCGCGTCAGCGACAACCTGGCCCATCTGCAGCGCGGTGCCGCTGGGGGCGTCCACCTTCATGCGGTGATGGGCCTCGATGATCTCGATGTCGAAGCCCTCGTTCATCGCGCGGGCAGCAAGGTCCAGCAGCTTCAGCACGACATTGACACCCACGCTCATGTTGGGCGCGAACACGATGGCCGTGCGCTCAGCGAGCTTTGCGATCTCGCCCTTCTGGGCCTCGTCGAAGCCGGTGGTACCCACGACGGCCTTGACGCCCAACTCGGCACAGACGGCCAAATGAGACAGCGTGGCCTCGGGGCGGGTGAAGTCGATCATCACGTCAGCGCCCGCGAGACCGCTCCGCACGTCGGCGCCCTTGTCCAGCGTGACGTGCAGCACGCAGTCGTCAGCGGCCTCAACGGCCTCGATGAGCATCTTGCCCATGCGCCCGGAGGCGCCCATGACGGCGACCTTGATCACGTGCCGGATCCCGTCTTGGCGTCCAGCGGGGGATAGGTACGACCCGGCGCCGGACCTTCGGCGGCGGCGGTCGGCGCGGCCTCGGCGCTGCGCTTGGGCGGCGGCAATGCCGTGCGCTCGGCCTCGCTCAACTCCAGCTTGGGCTGCTTGCCGTCGGGCTTGAAGGTGTTGATCGCAGCGACGAAATCGTTCTCGGTCGGCAGGTCATCAGGCACCGTCAGCGTCTTGAGCTTGTCACCGTCGAACTCGGCGACGACCAGGCGCTGCTGCGCCGGCGTGCCCTGGCGACGGATGGTGAAGGGGTAGTCCCAGCGCGACTCGTGGAAGACGTCGGTCAGCAGTGGCGAGCCGAGCAGATCGCGCACCTGGGCCTTGTTCATGCCGGGCTTGACGCGCGCGACCATCTCCTTGGTCAGCACGTTGCCCTGGACGACCTCGACCCGGTAGGGTGTCAGCACGCCTAGCACCTTCTCGCCGGTGACGGAGGGCAGGGACGGCAGGGAATCCCAGGTGGGCAGATAGGAGCAGCCGCCAAGCAGTGCGAGCAGCGGGAGAGAGGCAAGCAAGGGACGCATGGGGCGGCTGACAGAGGGCGGGATGGACGGAAACACCGGCCGAGGTCTCGGCTGGCTATGATCGGGCGGATTCTAGCGGGGCCACCTTCCGGCCCCGGCCCCCAGTGCCATGCCCAGCTCCTCCGCAAAGAACCAGACCAGCGACATCAAGAACAGCGGCCTCAAGGCGACGCTGCCACGCATCAAGATCCTCGAGATCTTCCAGCGCGCGGCCCAGCGCCACATGACCGCTGAAGATGTTTACAAGGCTTTGCTCGGCGAGGGTGCCGACATCGGCCTGGCGACGGTTTACCGCGTGCTGCAGCAGTTCGAGCAGGCGGGCCTGCTGAGCCGCAACCATTTCGAGACCGGCAAGGCCGTTTACGAACTCAACGAGGGGCATCACCACGACCACCTCGTCTGCCTGAATTGCGGCCGGGTCGAGGAGTTCTTCGACCCCGGTATCGAGGAGCGCCAGCACGCCATCGCGAGCGAGCGCGGTTTCCAGCTGCAGGAGCATTCGCTCGCCCTCTATGCGAGCTGCGTGAAGACCAACTGCCCGAACCGCAGCTAGGCTTCTGCAGCCCGCGCGCGTATTGCCGCGAAGCCGTCGTCGACGAGCAGGTGGCCGTCCTCGAAGACGGTACGCAACGCCTCGATCGCGCCCGAGGCGCGGGCCTCCTGGAAACCGGGCGAGTCCAGGCGCACCGTGGCGAAGTCATCGCCCTGGCGCATCAGCGTGAGACGCCCGGCCTTGCTGCGCTTGGCAGGATCAGTCACCGGAGCCTTGAAGACGTCGCGCCAGCGCCCCTCCACCTGCACGGCCGATGCCTTCATCGCAAAGCCCAGCGTGTCGCGGTTGACCTGCTGCAGCAGCGCGCCCCCCTGGCCAAAGGCGATGTTGTCGGCCGAGTAACCGGCGCCCTCCAATGCGGCCAGGATGGCGGCGATGGACTGGCGGGTGATGCCGTCGCCCTGGATGACGCGGACATGCTTCAGCACCTTGTAGCCCTTGGCGTTGACGTCGCTGCCGAAGGCAGCGTCCAGGGCGCGCACGGTACGCAGCACGATGGTGACCGGATCACCGCTGTCGGGCCGGATGACGACGGTGGCGCCGCTGGCGATGACCTCGTCGCGCAGTTGCCGCCCCCAGAGCCGGCTGACAGCTGCGTCCAGGTCGTAGGAGTCGGACACGACGGCCAGCACCGCACCGGGCTTGCCGAACTGACGCAGCATGTTGCGATAGGCGGCCTCCTCACCCTCGCGCCCCCAGGCGGTGATGGTGCTGTGTTCGGCCGCCGGGATGGAGAAGCCAGCCATGGGTTCACCGTAGAAGGCGCGGGCCCCCAGCAGGGCCGTCATGGTGTCCGTGCCTTGGAAGTTCACGAGGTGTGCCATGCCGCCCAGCATGGCCGACTCCAGCGACGACACGCCTCGCGCGCCGAAGTCATGCAGCTTGAAGGGCAGACCCTCGAGTGAGCCGCTGCGCGCCAGCGCGTCGGCGATGAGGCGGCGCGTGGCGTGGCTGTGCGTTGCCACCGTCGTCGGATACCAGACACGCAGCAGCGCCGTCTCGACGTAGCTGGTCAGCCACCAGCAGGCCGGATCGGTGTTTTCGACGGTGACCAGTGCATGGTTGATCGGCACGACCGTGCCCTCGGGTACGGCGCGAATGCGCAGCGGCAGGCGACCGCCGTGAGCGTCGACAACGTGCTGCCACCCCTCGCGGTTGAACGGCACGCCATGAGCCGCACACACTTCCGACGCCAGCACCACGTCGGCCGCCGTGACTGGCTTGGTGAAGTACTCCTTCAGCAGCGCCTGCAGGCCGAAGAAGACCGTGTAGGGCAGCGTGCCGCCACGGGCTTCGATGTAGCTGAAGACGGTCTGCGTGCCCGGCGGGTACTGCAGCCAGTGGCTGGTCTTGTAGCTGTCCGTATTGAGGACCAGCAGGCGGGCGATGTCGCTAAAGCTGTTCAACGAGTTCAATCGACAGAGCCGTTGTCGATGGCGCGCTGGTGGCGCTCGACGAATTCCTTGTAGGTGTCGATGCCACGCAGTTGCAAGATGGTGTTGCGCACCGCAGCCTCCACCAGCACCGCGAGGTTGCGGCCGGCGTCCACGGCAATGACGACCTTGCGCACAGGCATGCCCAGCACATCCTCGTACAGCGGCTCGTAGGGCAGGCGCTCGAAGTCGCGCTCCATCGTCTCCTTGCGCACCAGGTGGACGATGAGCTTGAGCCGCATCTTGCGGCGCACGGCGGTCTCGCCAAAGATCGCCTTGATGTCCAGCAGGCCAATGCCTCGCACTTCCAGCAGGTTCAGCAGCAGCTCTGGGCAGCGGCCCTCAATGGCGGTCTGGGCGATGCGGAAAAAGTCCACCGCATCGTCGGCCACGAGACCATGGCCGCGCGAGATCAGTTCAAGGCCCAGTTCGCTCTTGCCCAGGCCCGACTCGCCCGTCAGCAGTACCCCAAGGCCGAGGATGTCCATGAATACGCCATGACGAGTCGTGCGGTTGGCGAAGAGCTGCGACAGATACCCGCGCACCAGGTCGATGACGTGGCCGGCCGATTCGTTGGTGCGGAACAGCGGGATCTCGGCACGGTCGCACATCGCCACCAAGCGCGGCGGCGGCACGGTGTCGTCGGCGATGATGATGACCGGCGGCTCCAGCGTGACGATGCGGGAGATGCGGCGGTCCTGAATTTCGGTGCTCTCTTGGCTCAGGTACGCGACCTCGCGGCGACCGACGATCTGCACCCGATAGGGGTGGATGTAGTTCAGGTAGCCGACCAGGTCGGCCGCGCTCTGCGCATCGCGTACGGCGGCCTCGTCGAAGCGGCGCTCGGGATGGGCGTGGCCGGCGATCCACTCCCAGCGGAGGGCTTCGCGATGCTCCTCGAAGAGCCGCTCGGCGCTGATCGAAGTGGGCTTCAAGGCGAGATCAGGCGACCGACTTCAGCGGCTCCCAGGCCGCGATCAGCTTGTGCAGCGTCGCCGCGTCCGGCTCGGCCTTGAGCTGTTCGCGCAGCTCGCGGTCCGACAGCATCTCGGCGATCTCGGACAGGATCTCCAGATGTCGCTGTGTGGCCGCCTCGGGCACGAGCAGGAAGATCAGCAGGCTCACGGGCTCATCGTCCGGCGCATCGAAGCCAATTGGCTGGGCCAAGCGCAGCACGGCAGCGAGCGGGTTCTTCAGACCCTTGACGCGCCCATGCGGGATGGCGACGCCATGGCCAAGGCCGGTCGAGCCAAGGCGCTCACGCGCAAACAGGTTGTCGGTGACCAGCGCGCGAGCCATCTGGTGATGGTTCTCGAACAGCAGGCCGGCATGTTCGAAAGCGCGTTTCTTGCTGGACGCATCCACATTCACCAACACGTTGTCGGCGGGCAGGATGGCGGCGAGACGGTTCATGGGTTGGGACCTGACGACGGGGGCGCCCGAAGGGCGCGGCCGCAGCCGGGCAATGGGTCAATCAGAGCCACCGATTATGGAACCGCGAGCCCATTTGGGGTGGTCGACGGCCTTTGGAGGCGTGGAAAACACCATCGACGACCCCCGAATGCGGGTTTTTGCGGCACCGCAGCAACAACCATGGGCGATGAGAGGGGGCTGGCCCACAAAACAAAAGCGGCCCGCAGGCCGCCGAGTGAGATGAGCCGAGGGCTCAGGATGCCGAGACCTCGATGCGCTTGGCCGAGGCGTGATGGTGATCCTGCACCTTGTCCTTGTGGCGGCAGACCTGACGGTCCAACTTGTCCATCAACTGATCGATGGCGGCGTACAGATCCTCGTGGGATTGCTCGACGAAGATGTCGCGGCCCTTGACGTGTAGCGTCACTTCAGCGCGCTGGCGGCGCTCCTTCTCCTTTTGCTTCTCTACGGTCAGCAAGACGTTGATGTCAACGACCTGGTCGAAGTGGCGGGTCACACGGTCCAGCTTGGTGAGCACGTACTCGCGCAGAGCTGGCGTGACTTCGAGGTGATGGCCACTGATCGTCAGATTCATAAAGCCTCCTTTCAGAGGAATGGGTCGGGAAAACGAACCGGGGGAACTGAAAAAAACAGAATCTAGGGGAGGAGGAGGGAGAGGGTCTTTTCGAGTAGCAGAGTGGGTGGGAGTGGGGAAATCGACGAACCCAGTTTGCGCGCGAAGCAGCACCGTGACAAGAGGATGACGGTGAAGCTTTGTGCCCTTATGGATCAACTTTTTGCGGCTTCTTTCACGCGCTGCGCGGTGCAATAATCCTCGGCTATTTCCCCCATGGAGAGCTTCTTGGACAGCGATCACCCTCGGTGACCGTCCGCTCCCGCCGCTCGGGCCCGCCTGTGGCCCGCCCGCCCGGAGTGAGACGGTTGACCTGAACCCCACCACCCCGGACGGCAGCAGTCGTCCTCCCCGCTTGTCGCTGCCGGAGACGAGGCATGCTGAATGTGTTCACGCTGGACAACGGACGCCTGAAGGGCGGCCTGTTCCAGCAAGAGATCGAAACCGCAGAAGACCTGGCCCAGTCGCGCCCGGTCTGGGTGGACCTGGAAAGCCCCAGCGCAGAGGAAAAGGGCTGGATACGCGACCGCTTCGGCCTGACCATCCCTGAGGACATCGTCGACGAGGATCTGGAAGAGTCGGCGCGCTTCTACGAGGAGGACAACGGGGAGCTGCACATCCGCTCCGACTTCCTCATCGATGACGACGGCCAGGCTCGCAATGTGCGCGTGGCCTTCATCCTGTTCAACAACATCCTGTTCTCGATCCATAACGAGGACCTGCCGGTGTTCCGCCTGCTGCGCCTGCGCGCACGGCGCATCCCGGCACTGATCGAGGATGCCAAGGATGTGCTGCTCAAGCTCTATGACGCCGATGCCGAGTACTCGGCCGACGTGCTGGAGGGCATCTACGACAAGCTGGAGGCCGTCAGCGCCCGCGTGCTGAAGAGCAACGTGACCGACGCCGAGGCCGGTGAAGTGCTGGCAGCGATCGCCCGCGAGGAAGACTTGAACGGCCGCATCCGCCGCAACGTGATGGACACGCGCCGTGCGGTCAGCTTCATGATGCGCAGCCGCATGCTGAACGCCGAACAGTTCGAGGAATCGCGCCAGATCCTGCGCGATATCGACTCGCTGGATTCCCACACGGCCTTCCTGTTCGACAAGATCAACTTCCTGATGGACGCCACGGTCGGCTTCATCAACATCAACCAAAACAAGATCATCAAGATCTTCTCCGTGGCCAGCGTGGCATTGCTGCCGCCAACGCTGATCGCGTCAATCTATGGCATGAACTTCCGGCACATGCCAGAGCTGGAGTCGCGCTGGGGCTACCCCTTCGCCCTCGTACTGATGCTGCTGTCGGTGGCAGCGCCCTTCATCTACTTCCGCCGCAAAGGCTGGCTGAAATAAAGCAGACCCGCGTCATCGACGCGGGTCTGGGTTGTAAAAGTGGCCGCAGAACGCCTCGAAGCCAACGAGGGAGGGAGGGAGGAGGAGGAGAACGGCTCCGAGATTGCTGCTCTGAACCCAGAGAGGTTGCGCGACCCAAATTCGAGGTTGAACGACGGAAACCTGCGCCCTGCGTTGGACTCGGGTTTTCACTGTATGTAGCCTGAGAGGCGCCTCGAAGCATGAAGTTCCTGAGCGCTGTACCAGATTTAGGCGACGATTGTTGCCGTCATGACCGGATGTCAGGCGCCCCTGAGGCACTCCACTCCTGCTTTGAAAACAGTGCATGGCTGCGATGCCGGCAAGGGGCGCCAAGCCCGGACGAATGGACCTCCGTCGAGGGCCGAAATGGCAAGTCGGCGCGAACTTTTAGAATCCCGTCTCTAAACGAGGACCCGCCATGCTTTACCCCGAACTGTTCAAGCAACTCGAAGCCGTGCGCTGGAACATGGACAGCGACATCCCCTGGGACAAGTTCGATCCAACCCTGCTCACCGACGAGCAGGCCCAGACGATCAAGATGAACGCCATCACCGAGTGGTCGGCTCTGCCCGCCACCGAGATGTTCCTGCGCGACAACCGCGAGGACAGCGACTTCTCCGCCTTCATGTCGGTCTGGTTCTTCGAAGAGCAGAAGCACAGCCTGGTGCTGATGGAATACCTCAAGCGCTTCCGCCCCGACCTGGTGCCCACCGAGGCCGAGCTGCACGAGGTGCGCTTCGACTTCGATCCGGCGCCGGCGCTGGAGACGCTGATGCTGCACTTCTGCGGCGAGATCCGCCTGAACCACTGGTACCGCCGTGCTGCCGAATGGCATACCGAGCCGGTCATCAAGGCCATCTACGAAACACTGTCGCGCGACGAGGCCCGCCATGGTGGCGCCTACCTGCGCTACATGAAGCGCGCCATGACCAAGTTCGGCGACGAGGCGCGTGCCGCCTTCGCCAAGGTGGGGGTGCTGATGGCCAGCGCCCGCCGCACGGCCCAGGCCCTGCACCCCACCAACCTGCACGTCAACGCCAAGCTGTTCCCGCGCGACACCATCCAGAGCCGCCTGCCCGACCCCGAGTGGCTGGAGCGCTGGCTGGACACGCAGATCCAGTTCGACGCCGTGTGGGAGAACAAGGTCGTCGAGCGCATCCTGCACAACATGAGCCTGCTGATGGACCGCAGCTTTGCAACCGTGCAGGAACTCAACCGCTTCCGCAAGGAAATGGCGGCACGCATCGTGCCGCCGGCAAGCGAAGGACTGGCCGGTTCCCCGGCCTGACCGTCAACCGGCCCGCGAGCGCTTCGCCACCACCAAGGCGAAGCCCGCGGCGGCCACGGCAGCCCAGCCCAGGAACTGCAGCGACGCCAGTTCCGACAAGGCGCGACCGAAGTCCTGCGTGACCCAGGTCCACAGGTTGACGTCAGACATGAGCGCCTCCTTGAGGCCCGGGCCGTCGTTGACCAGCGCACGGCTGAGCTGCACGTTCCACGCACCCAGCGCCCGCATCGGCCAGTCGATGCTGTAGACCTTGTCCAGCACGAGGACGAGCACCAACCCACCGACGAGGATCAGCGGCACCCCCAGGCGCTTGAGCCAGGCCGAGGCGGCCATTAGCACGAAGACCAGCGGCGCTAGCCACAGCATCAGCGGCAGCGTGCCAGCCAGGCCTCGCAGCAGCAGCGGCAGCGCGGCGGCAACGACCTCGTTCCAGTTCACGCTGGTCACCGCGCCCGCACCTCCCTGGGCCGCCAGCACCGACATCGCGATCGGCAGGCCGAACAACGTGCCGACGACGGCGCCGCCCACGGGTGCCAGCCAGGCATGGGCCAGCACGGTGGCCGCCACGCTCTCGCTGGGTCTCCCCGGGAGCGACAGCCAGAACTCGATGGAGCGGTCCTGGGCATCGCGGCGCGCCAGTCCGGGCAGTTGGAACAACGCCACCAGCAGGCAGATCGCGAACACCGCGCTGGCGCTGATCAGCAAGATGCCAAGGGAGAGCAGCTCCCTGCGATCCGCGGGCAGGCCCTGCACATGACCGAAGGGCAGCATGGCCAGGAAAAGGAGGGGGGGCGCAAAGGCGGCGATCAGCCAGCCGCGCTTGTGCTGCATCCACTCGCGCAGCAGCAGGGTGGGGATATGGGAAGTCATGGCGTCTCCTTGTGGGGCCGTCAGGCCTGCTTGCCGTTCAGCGCCGGGTTGCGGGTCAGCGCCATGAAAAGGTCGACGAGGCTGGGCCGCACGCGCTGGCCCAGGCTGGCCACATGCTCGGGCGGCGCACCGTCGAACAGCGATGTCGTGCGGCCTTGCTCACGGTAGCGCAGCAACGGGTGGGCAGCAGCCATCGCATCGGCGGCGGCGGGGTCATGGTTCAGCGCGACAAAGCGGCGGTCGATGTCCTCCAGGCTGATGGAGAGCGCCACGCGCCCCTCGTCTAGCATGATCACGTCGCTCAGCAGCGCCTCGACCTCCTCAACCTGATGCGTCGAGATCAGTACGCTGCGCTCGCCGTCGCACCACTCGTCGATCAGCATTTCGTAGAAGCTCTTGCGCGACACCACGTCCAGGCCCAGCGTCGGCTCGTCCAGGACCATCAGCTTCGCATCGATCGCGGCGATCAGCGCCAGGTGCGTCTGCGCCACCATGCCCTTGGACAGGCTCTTGATCTTGTCGTTCTCGTTCACGCTGGTGCGCTTGAGCAGCGCACGGGCGCGTTCCGCCGAGAACCTGGGCTGAAGCCGCGTCATTAGCGTGATCAGCTCGTGGACCCTGGCCCAGCGCGGCAGTACAGCCACGTCGGGGATGTAGCTGAGCTGCTCCAGCAGCGTCTGGCGATCGTCCGCGGGCCGGAGACCCAGCACCGTCATGTCACCCTGCACCGGCAGCAGGCCCACCAGCGCTTTCATCAGCGAGGTCTTGCCGGCACCATTGTGGCCCAGCAAGCCCACGACGCGGCCCTTGGGCACGGTGATGGAGACGTCGCTCAGCGCCGTCTTCTTGCCGTAGCGCAGCGTGACGTTCTTGACTTCGATGAGGTTCATGTCGACTCCCAGTTCAGATCCTTGGCGTTCAACCCCAGCCGCTTGAGCTTGGCGCGCAGCGCCGGCCAGTCCTTCTGAAGGAACTGTTCGCGCTCCTGGTGCAACAGCCGCTCGCGGGCGCCGGCCATCACAAACATGCCCAAGCCGCGGCGCGATTCAATCAGGCCGTGATCGCTGAGCGCCTGAAGCGCCCGCGTGACCGTCAATGGGTTGATGACGTATTGACTGGCGAGCTGACGCACCGAGGGCAGGGCCTCGCCTTCCGGGGGGCTGCCATCGAGCAGTTGCACGGCCAGGCGATCGGCCAGTTGCTGGTAGATCGGCGCCTGGTCGGTCCAGGTGGGAGTCATGGGCGCTCCGGGGGTGTGTTGCTGATGTAGCACACCATATCGCCGCCACGGGCAGGGGCCTAGCGCGGCGCGACAGACTGCAGATTCGGGGGGATGAGCCGGAGTCGAGGCAGGGCACGCGGATCATCTTCGTGGACCACGCGCATGTCTTGGAGCAATCCGTTCGGAAATCCTCGAAGGCGGCCTTGAAGGGTGCTGTCGAAACAACCGCATCAGAGGTGTTCCGTGACCTCATGGATGAGACCGGCATCGCGTTGGTCTTCCTGGCCAGCGACAGCTTCGGCGGCTTGGAGCGGGTGGACGAGTCGTTGGCCGACCGTGTGTCGGTCCGACTCAGCTTGCAGCACTTCGAGCAGAACAAGGCGTGGAAGCAGTTCCTCGCCGAAATCGGCCGCCGCACGAAATCTGTCGACCTGAACATCTTGGACGAGAAGGGCTTTGCCGGACTGACCCACAAGGCCGTGCTGGGGAACAGGCGCCGCACGAAGTTGCTGCTGACCGAGGCTGTGCTGGTGGCGATCGACGACGGCGCGAAGGTCGTGGATCGCAGCCATTTCGAGGTGGCTTTCCATCGCATCAGCGGCTCAGCGAGCCAGATGGTGAATCCCTATGCCGGCGCTTGAACAAGGCAGGCTCGGTGTGTCCGTCAACCCGCAGCTTGGCGAGTCGGCGATGAGCTGGATGCTGCGGGCGTTCCAGGCCAACGGTGTGGGCTACGAGGAAGGCATGCGGTGGATGGGCTTGGATCGACGTCAGGCCCTGGGCGAGGCCGACGTCGCGGTGCTCGCCTGGGCACTTCACGCTGACGCCGACGACGTGCGCGGCCGCATGGTCCTGCTCGAATGGCGCGGTGGCGGTCGATGGGTGCACCTGGCGGGGCAGCGGCTCAGCCGCTGGGTTGCCCCCACCAGCATGCTTGCCAAGGTGTGTCCGGCCTGCCTGCGTGAGCGCGGCTTTGCCCTTGTCGTCTGGATGACAAGGGCAGCACCGGCCTGCTGCCGGCATGGCTACAGCTTGCTACAGCAATGCGGTGCCTGCAGCAGGCCCATCCGGTGGGCGCGGCCCGCCGTTCGCATCTGCCAGTGCGGTCGGTTCTTCAAGACGACGGAGGAGGGCCGACCACTGGAGCCCGAGTTGAACTTCTGGCTCCGCTGGGTGGATGCCGTCCTGCGTGGCGACGCGCCAGCCGCTCAAGATGCGATGGGCGCATTGCCGCCGCTGCTGCACGATCTGACGCTAGACGGCGCATACCGGCTCGTCGAGGCGTTCGGGCTGCTGGAGGCGCCGGGCGATCCGGTCCGCAATGTGCGGCATAGCTCGGCGGGCCTGGTGGAAGTGGGTGGTGTGCTGGTGCGTGGCCTTCGAAGGCTCATCGACCTGGGTCAGGCTGAGACCATCGCGCCCGATGTGTTCGACACCGTCCATCTCCCAGTTCTCGCGGAGCTGGCTGACGAGCCGGCCGCCGAGCTGGATGGCCAGCGGGCAGCTTGGTTGCTGGATGTCCACCGTGCCAATCGGTCGCCGGGCGTCCGCCGTGTCGGGGCACGTCCACGACGTCAGATGCCGCTGTTCCTATGAAAGGCGCTTCACAACGCTTGTCGTACGGCGTGCCGGCGCCGTTTCCGTTCGAGGCGCCGACCTCTTGGTTGACGCGGCTCGCCTGCGCACAGGGGCTGAGTGCGATGACGGAGCTGCTGCGGTTTCTGGGGCTCCCACCTGGCGTCGACTTGGACTGGCACCTGAGGGATGCGGCGGTGGCGGACCTGAGATGGCGCTGCAATCTGCCGCCTCAGAGCTTTGCGATCGCGAGCCGCGTGATGGCTGGCGCCGCGGTATCGGGCATCTCCGCAGCTCGCTTGCTGCTGGCCGGCAAGGATGGCGCCGCTCAGTTCAGGTTCTGTCCGTGCTGCTTGGCCGAGAGGAAGGTGGCCCACCTGGATATCCACTGGCGCTTTCGCTGCTGGCGCTGGTGTCCGCCCCACAACTGCATGCTGGTGACAGCTTGCCAGGCATGCTCCGCGCCGGTCGAGCATCCCAGCCTGATAGAGACCACGCCCGCCGGCCGCGTGGGGCTGGCGTCGCTGAGCCGTTGTACACGTTGCTGCAGTCGGTTCAACAGTGACCAGATCCAGCAACTGGCGGCGGGAGGCATGCAGGCCCTCGGCAGGGCGGAGAAGGCTTGGGTTTCTAGCGGGCGCACCGTACTCGCTGCGCTGTATCACCAGCGCTTTCACCTCCGTGAGCAGTGGCATCCTGTTCAACACCTCGGCTCTGAGTACCCAAGGCTTGTTGGCCCAACTCAGAGGATCGACCGGAAGCTTGAAGCGTGGCGCCTGACACGCGAGTTCCTCGCTGACCTGTCCGATGACGTCGAAGAGGAGGTCGAACCGCTGCGACTTGACCGGTGGGCAGTGGCGCCTAGGAGCGGCCGATGAAATCGTGGATCGCTTCCACAGACCGCTGCCTCGGGGCAATGGCGCGGATGCAGAACGAACTTGGCGCGCGTCTGGATGATCTGGCGACGACCGTGCGGAAAGCCGATGCGGCGCAGGCGCGGCGCGAGCTTTGGGCGTGGTGTGTTTTCGCGGCGGTTGCCGTGTCGGGGCTTGTCGTCGTCGTGGCGCTCGTGGCCACGCTCGACTGATCGCCACGGTGGCATGGGTGCCTGCCGGCATGCCAGAGCCTTTTACGGCGATTCAACCTTGGGGTACTCATCCGGCACGACCTGCCATACATCTGAGCCACGGTCGTGCCATGTCAGCCGGCCGATCATTACGCCTTCTGAGCTGTAGACCGGAATGTCCGCCTCGCTATAGACGCCCGGCCCCGGCCCGTTGTATCCGCCGATGTGGCTTCGTCCTTCAATGAAACCAAAGTCGCATTCATGGTGCTTCAGCAAGGGTGTCGCGACGTCCAAGAACTGATACCGGATCCCGCCACAGCACAACGCCCGAGGTGCATGGTGGCGGCCCATGCGCCAACGTAGGTATGACTCCACCAACGCCTGAGCGTCTTCAGCGGCGATGCCCGTCGTGTCAAACGGGTACTCGATCGTTCCGCCGGCGCGGACGGCACCATATGCATTCTCGAAGTCACGTAACGGTGCGATGTCTTCAACGATGGTGACCTTGTCGCAGTCCTTGCACCACCCTGGGCGGACAGGTGCCTGCAGCAAGTCACCGCCTTGCAGCTGACTGGCCAAGGGCGCTGCATTGCTGCTCGTCACATAGACAGCTTCTCTTCTTGAGAAATCGAAGCGTTCACCGCAAGCGGTGCAGGCGTAGTAGGTTGGAAGCATTTCTAGGAGCGTGACAGTGCGGCAGGCCTATGCGCTGCAGCTATGACCATGGTTAGCCACAGTACCCGGCGAGCATGGACCGGGTAGATTCATGGAAAACCATAGCGATGGTCGAAGCCATGCAAGGGAAGGTTGATGCAGTCACAAAAAGGCTGCTCCGAGCTGGGACGCTGCTCGAGTATCGGCGCCTGAATTGGCGAGTCGAGACGATGGTGCGCTTGTCTCATGGATTCGCCGAGTTCACTCAAGCAGCTAGGGCGGCGGGTTTCCCGATGCATTCGTCAGTCGGTGTGCACGACGTTCCAAATTGCGGACTCGTGACGCTTTCGTTCGGCTCTCTGCCCACGAATGCGCTCCGTAGGAAACATCTATCGCTCTTCGACGAGCCGGAATACGAGGACCAGCAGATTCTTGAAGGCGGCGGGCAACTCGCCGCGAGCCAGTCCCCTGATGGCCATGTGTTCTTTATCTCGAACCCGAGAAGTTCCGACTGGATGAAGCCGTCGGACGGCGAGTATTTCCTCAGTGGTCCGCTCGATCCTACGGAAATAACGCGGCCACTGATCCGTAAGATGATCCAGAAACATCTGATCGTCCTTCGGATGAGCTCCATGTTTGGCGGCCCCGGTTCGCTGACGCGTTTGGAACGATGTACGTTCTGGTGGATCGTTCTCGGTGACATCCGAAAGAGGCACGCCTTCTATCGCTCATTGGCGACGCTTTCGAACGAGTGGGGCAAAGCAGTTGTCGCGGCGGTGTTTGCAGCCGTCGTTGGCTTCGTCACGGCCAGCCTGGCGCCATCTCCGGTTCCAAAAGCAGCCGAGGCGAAGCAGAGCGCAGCCAGCGCCTCGTCGAGGTAGCAATGGGCGCGTTGACCGCATGGCTGAAAAACCTAGTCGCGCTGGCGAGTTCCGTGAAGGAGGCTATCGGCATCTTGATCGGCCTCGGTGGCTTGGCCGTTCCATACTTCATCGGCCTTCCGTTTTGGGCACTCGTGACCATCGTTGCAGTCAGCGTGGCTGTAACGCCTCAGACCTGGTCGCCAGATACTTCCGAAACTTCGAGCACTTCGCATGCCGGCGATCGGCGTTCAATGCTCGCGCGAACATCTGCCTCATCGATGCCAAGTCGGACCAGGGCGCCGGCCAGACCGGCTTCACGATTCAGCAGCAAGACGCGAAAAGCCTTCAGGGCAACGAGGCGCTTCATCGAGACCGCGCACATCGTCGCGTGAGCGGCCGGATCCGGCGGCACGATGGCTATCGCGCCAGCGGCAATGACCTCCACTTCGGCGCCCCGCGGGAAGAAACGCCCTTCGACCTGCGTGTCCTCGACGAAGCGCATCCAGATCATTTACTCGATCGGGAACATCGCGTTCCGGGTCACCGTCTGGCTCACCGGCACCTCTTCCTGGATCACGTCCCAGTGCTCGACGAACTTGCCGCCGCGCACGCGGAAGATGTCGGCACCGATCATGGTCTTGTCGCCCCAGCCCGTGTAGCGGCCGTGGATCATGACGAACTCGCCCTCTTCGATGACGAGGCCAGGCTCGTACTTGAAGTTGGCGCCAAGGCTCGGGATCATCTTCTTGAAGAACTCCACCCCATTGGGCATCCGCGGGTTGTGCTGGATGTAGCCCGGGTCCCAGTAGCGATCGAGGGCGGTGAGGTCGCGGTTGACGAAAAGTTCCGTCATCGCGGTCCTCACGATGTCTTTGTTCTGCATTGCTGCTCTCCAGTGTTGAGGGGCCGCCTCGCGCGCCCCGTTGTGTGACGGGGATGTCAGGCAGCGTCAGTGCCGAAGACGAAGGCGGCAATCGTTCGGGCCGCCTCCACCGGGTATTGGTGGTGAGGCCCGTGCCCGGCCTGCGGGAAGGTGTGCAGGTGCAGCGTGGGGAGGCTCTGGTTGAGGGCGTACCAGTTCTCGACCGGGAAGATGATGTCGTGGTCCGCGCCGATGTGCAGGATGGGCAGCTTCGTGCGCTTCAGGGCTTCGAGGACCGGGTCTGCAGGGAACAGCGGCGAGCGCGGCTTGTTGCCGAGAGCCGGTGCCGCGAAGTCCAACGGGATCTGTCGGCTCAGCCCAGCGGTGCGCAGCTTCAGGCGCTCGTGCGAGCGCTTTGCAGCGGTGCGGCTCGCCGCTGACGTCGGCTCGTAGAACAGGATGATTTCGTCTTCGAGGTCGTTCTCGGGCTTGAGCGCCGTGTCATAGAAGATCTGTTCGGCGCCCTTGACGTTGGGCCCCGGAGGCGTCGTTCCCAGCAGCACCCCGTGGCTGACGGTCGTGCCGTACTTGGCGATGAACACCTGTGCGGCCATGCCTCCCAGCGACCAGCCGGAGATCACCGCGTCCTTCAGCTGCAGCGCCTGGATCAGGTCGTTCGCGTCATCGGCCAGGCTCGCCGGCGAGTAGCTTGGCGTGCCGCCTTCAGACAGACCCAGACCCGTGTAGTCGAAGGTGACGACCTGGAAGCCTTCGACGACGAGCGCCCCGAGGAACGCCGGGTCCCAAACGTCCATGTTGCCGCGAAAGCGCACGCACAGCACGATGGGCTTGCCTTCGCCGATCGAGCGGTAGGCGAGCTTGCGACCTCCACCCACGGCGATGAACTGGTTGGGCGCGTCGATGACGCGCTGCATGGCTTCGGCCTGCTTGTCTTTGGCCGATTTGTCTTGTGGTGACGGGCTCATCCGATTCCTTCTCTGTCGCTTGCAGCGGGGCGGCGGTCGAGGAGACCGCGCTGCGCCCCTTGGCCCAAGTAGCCTGTGGCAGCGTAGAGAAAGGAGGGGTGGACGCCATGACGCCCTGGGCGAGCCGATGGGCACCGCCAGTAGCCAGGCTTTGGCTACCTCTTTTGGCCAGGGGCGTCTAGCCCTTGTGTTTCGGAGCGAGGACCACGCCGAAGATCATCGCGAGGAAGTCCTTGAACGCTTCCTCGTTCTTGGTGGCTTTGGCTCGCACGAGGGTGCCTTGCCAGGCGTTCAGGACAAACCGACCAAGGGCCTGCGGGTCGGCAGAGGGGTCGATGGTGCCGGCCGCCTGGGCTTCTGCGATGACGCGGCCGATGGCGGTCGACCAGAGATGGAAGTAGCGGGCGAACTCGACCCGCGCGGTCTCGTGGCTGTCGGAAATCTCGGAACTGAGCGAGCCCAGGAAGCAGCCGCTGCGGTAGCCCCGGTCCTTGACGTATTTCCAGTTCGCGCGGAAGTGACGCTTGATGCGCTCCAGCGGTTCGTGCTTCTCGTCGCGAAGCACTTCGATGCCGTGCTGGCTGATGTACAGCTTCAGCGCCTCCAGCGCGAGTTCTTCTTTGTTCGTGAAGTGGTTGTAGAACGATCCCTTGGGGACGCCTGCCGCGTCCGTCAGGTCCTGGACGCTGGCGCCATTGAAGCCGTGCGTCTGGAACACCTCCAGCGCCGCATCCACGAGCTGCTGTCGAACGCTTGGTCTTCCCATGCTCTACCTGACTTTGCCGAATCTTGCTGACGAGGCGCAATTGTGCCCGTGACTTCAATTATGCAGAATATGACCGGTCATCTTAAGATTGGTGATGTCCAAAGCCTGACGGCCTTCGCCGGGCGGACAGCTGTGAAATCACTGGAGCAACCATGGGGACTTTCAAAGGCGTACAGGTCACGCAGGCAGACGGCAAGCTCTCGGCGCAGGTCGCGGAGCTGACGGATGCGGACCTCGATCAGGGCGACGTCACGATCAAGGTGGACTTCTCCACGGTCAACTACAAGGACGGCCTGGCCGTCACCGGCCTGGGCGGCTTCATCAAGCGCTTCCCGATGATTCCCGGCATCGACTTGGCGGGCACCGTCGAAGCCTCATCGCATGCCGGCTTCAAGCCCGGCGACCGCGTCGTCCTGAACGGCTATGAGCTGGGCGTGACGCACCACGGTGGTTTTGCACAGCGTGCGCGCGTGCGCGGCGACTGGCTCGTCAAGCTGCCGGAGAGCATCTCCAACCGGCATGCGGCTGCCATCGGCACTGCGGGCTTCGCGGCCATGCTGAGCGTGCTGGCATTGGAGCGCGGCGGCGTCCGTGGCGGCGACGTGGTCGTGACGGGTGCTGCCGGCGGCGTGGGGTCCGTGGCCATCGCCATCCTGGCCAAGCTGGGCTATCGCGTGTTGGCATCGACGGGCCGCGCTTCCGAGGAGGCCTATCTGCGCTCGCTGGGCGCTGCGGAGATCATCGACCGCGCCACGCTGTCCAGCCCGCCCCAGCGTCCGCTCGGGGCGGAGCGCTGGAACGGTGCGATCGACACTGTCGGCAGCCACACGCTGGTGAACGTGCTCGCGCAGACCAAATACGGCGGCACCGTGGCCGCATGTGGCTTGGCCCAGGGTATGGACCTGACGGGCAACATGGCGCCCTTCATCCTGCGCGGCGTCACCCTGAACGGCATCGACACCGTCAATGCGCCCATGGAGATCCGTCAGCGGGCCTGGGCGCGCCTGGCCACCGACCTGGACCCCGCCCTGCTGGACAGCATGGCCACCGTCATCGGGCTGGGCGATGCCGCAGGCCGTGCGGTGCAGGTGTTGAAGGGCGCTGTGCGTGGTCGCACGCTGGTCGACGTGAACGCCTGAGGCGTTCGGCAGGACAAGGCGGCATCGGACTCATTGCGATGGGGTCAATGTCGCCGCATTGAATATGACCGGTCAGCTCTGGCCGAGTCGGTGGAACCAGGAGACGACATGACGACGAAACTCGGGCAGCTCAATGCCCCCAATCTCACCATCGAAGGCAGCAACGGTGTCCGGTATGCGTACCGGCGCTTCGGCAAGGCCGACGGCACGGCGCTGCCGTTGATCTTCTTTGTCCACTACCGCGCGAACCTGGACAACTGGGACCCGGTGCTGGTGGACGCCGTTGCCGAGCAGCGCGAGGTCATCCTCATGGACAACGTGGGTGTGGGTGGTTCCAGCGGAGTCACGCCCAACAGCGTTCAGGAGATGGCTTATGGCGCCATGGCCTTCGTCGATGCCCTCAAGATCGAGCGCTGCGACCTGTTCGGCTTTTCGCTGGGCGGCTTCATTGCCCAGGAGTACGCGCTGATGCGCCCCCACCAAGTCCGGCGCATGGTGCTGGCCGGCACGGGGCCGCAAGGCGGCCAGGACATGCATGTGTTCGTGCCCGAGGTGCTGAAGGTTGCGCTGGCCGAGAAGATCGACGCGGAAGGGGCGCTGACCATCTTCTTCGAGAAGAGTGCCAGCAGTCGGGCCAAGGGCATCGAGTTCGTGCGCCGGCTGCAGGCGCGGCAGGCGGACCGGGACGTGCCAGTCAGCCTCGCGACGCGTGATGCCCACCTGACGGCGATCTCCACCTGGGGCATCCCTGACCCGACGAAGCTGGCGCGCCTGGCAGCCATCAAGCAGCCCACGCTCGTGGCCAATGGGGACAACGACATCATGGTGCCGACGGTCAACACTCATCTGCTGGCACGCCACATCCCCAACTCGACGCTGAGCATCTACCCGGACGCCGGACACGCCTTCCTGTTCCAGTGCCCCGAGCGGTTTGCTGCCGAGGTCAACGCCTTTCTCGGGCAGTGAGGAGAAGCACATGAAGTTCCCCACCCAACTCCTCGCGGCCGTGGCCATCGCGCTGGCTCTCGTGCCGGCCCAGACCGTCTTGGCGCAGGCTGAGGCGCCTGCTGCGACCGCCATGATCACCGTCGAGACCGTGTCGCCCAAGGTGCGCAAGGTCGTCTTCGCAAACCCGCCCGTCAACCTCATCGTGCCCGAGACCGTGTCGCGGTTGCACGAAGTGGTGAAGTCCTTGAGTGACGACCCGGCCGTCCAGGTCGTCATCTTCACCAGCAGCACACCACGTTTCTTCTACAACCACTTCGACCTGCGCCAGGCGGCGAAGTTCCCTAACGTGCCCGGCGACGACTCCACGCCCGCCTGGGTGGATCTCGTGGTGCGCCTGTCCAAGGCGCCGTTCATCAGCATCGGTGCGATCCGCGGTCGAACCCGTGGCGGTGGCAACGAACTGAGCCTGGCCATGGACTTGCGGTACGCCAGCCGTGAGCAGGCCTTCTTCGCGCAGCCCGAGGTGGGCACGGGCATCCTGCCGGGCGGCGGCGGCTCCGAGCGCCTGCCGCGCCTGATCGGCCGCGATCGCGCGCTGGAAGCCATCCTGAGTGCTCAGGACTACGACGCCGACACGGCAGAGCGCTACGGTTGGGTCACGCGGGCCGTGCCGGATGCCGAGTTGGATCGCCTTGTGGACGCCGTCGCGGCACGCCTGGCTTCCTTTGACAAGGAGGCCCTGGTGGCAGCCAAGGCCCAAGTCAACCGGGCGACGCTGCCGCCGGAAGCCGATCTGCGTGCGGCCTATGGCGAGTACAGCCGCTCGTTGGCCTGGCAGGGCTTCCGTGCGCGCATGCCCAAGCTCGGCAAGTTCGTGGCCGAGAAGGGGTTGGACGTCGAGCTTCAGCTCGGCGACTACCTGGGCAAGGTCGGTCCCTGAGGCACCGCACGCCTGGCATCGAGATGAAAGCCGCCCGTCCTTTCACCGAGCCGCTGACCGCCACGGGCGCGCCCCGGCGTGAGCCAGCAGTTGCCACGCCGCTGACGCCTGCCTCCCGGCGAGTCGCCCGCACGCCGCGGGTGCTCGTCGTGCACGAAGACCCGCTGCTGGCGCTGGGGGCGTTCTCGGCCCTCATGAGCGCACCCGACGTGCGCGCCTTCCTTGACGGCAGCGACGCCTTCGCTTGCAGCAGCGAGGCCATCGACGTCGTCGTCGCGGATCTCGCGCACGGGCTCGGTCTCGCGACCACGCCCAAGGTGCAGCGCGGCACCGCGCTTCGCGACGCCCGTGTCCTCGTGCTGGAGTCGGCCGCCCGGGAGCACAACGTGCGTAAGGCCTTCGGCGCCGGCGTCTTTGGCTACGCGTTGAGCAGTGCCGGCCTCGCGGAGCTCAGCGAGGCCGTGGCCATGGTCTCGAGAGGCGCGCGCTACGTCAGCCCGGCACTGGCCGGGCAGGTGGCCGAGAGCCTGATGCGCGAAGCGCTCAGTCCCCGGGAGGCGGAGGTGCTGGCGCTGATCGCCGAAGGCCATTGCAACAAGGTCATCGCCCGGCAGCTTGGCATCACGGTGGGCACCGTCAAGGTCCATGTGAAGGCCATCATGAGCAAGCTGGACGCGACCTCACGAACCCACGCGCTGAGCATCGCCATCGAGCGAGGCTTGGCTTGACCGGGAATCCCACCCGAATCCACAGGAGCTGCCCATGCCTACACAACTCAAGACCGCGGTCGTGACCGGTGCCTCGTCCGGCATCGGTGCCGTCTACGCCGACCGCCTGGCCGCACGCGGCTACAACCTCATCCTCGTGGCGCGCCGCGCCGACCGGCTCGCCGCGCTGGCGCAACGACTGTCAGAGGTCCATGGCATCGCGGTCAACACCATGACCGCAGACCTGGAGAAAGAGGCTGACCTCGCGCGCGTCGAGGCTATCTTGGCCCATGATGAACGCATCCGCGTCCTAGTCAACAACGCGGGGGTGTCCAAGGTGCGCCCGCTTTCCAAGACGGCAGTAGGCGACTCGCTATCGCAGATCGCGCTGAACGTCGTGGCGCTGACCCGCCTGACCCACGCCGCGCTGCCGGCCTTCCTGTCGCGCAACGAGGGCGCCATCATCAACATCGCTTCGGTCCTGGCCATCCAGTACCTGCCGGTGAGCGCCGTCTACAGCGGCACCAAAGCCTATGTGTTGGCCTTCACCCGGGGCCTGCAGAACGAAGTGGCCAAGACTGGCGTGAAAGTGCAGCTCGTGCTGCCTGGCGTCACGGCCACCGAAATCTGGACCGAGGGCGTGTCGGGTGTGCCGCTGGCGATGCTGAACAAGGACACGGTGATGACGGCCGAGGACATGGTGGACGCGGCGCTGGCTGGGTTCGACCAAGGCGAGTTGGTCACTTGGCCGTCTGTTGCCGACGGGGACCTGTGGACGAAGTTCGACGCCGCGCGGGCCGAACTTTTCGCGGCGACTGAAACCGGGCGCCCGGCACCGCGCTACCTGAAGCCCTGAGAGGCAATGCGTCAGAACTGGATGGCCTTGACCGCCGCTTCGGGGTAGTAGCGCAGGTAGATCTTGCGCAGCGTCCCGTCCCGGCGGGCACGGTTGACCATGGCCTCGATCAACTCCAGGTCGGCCGCGACCAGGTTGCGGCGGGACAGGTAGACGCCGATGTCGACCTCGGGGCCGTCGCGCAACAGCGTGGCGGCAAAGGCATCGTCCTTGTTGAGCAGGCCCGTGGGCTCCCCCAGCGGACCGGTGGCTGCATTGGCATACGGCATCAGCGTGAACGAGGCGCGCCAGCTTTGAGCATGCGCACCATAGCGCCGTAGTCGGACACTAGGTCCAGCCGGCCTTGCGCGCCCAGCGCTTCCAGCGTTCGGCCATAGGTATCGCCTAGCCAGATGCCGCGCATGAAGACGCCTCGCAGCCGCACGTCGGCCATGAGCTGGTCCAACCGCTCTGGGATCGCGACGCCGCGCGGCGCGAACACCGCCAGAGGCTGCCGGCCGACCGACAGGAAGACGTTGCCCGAGTCCCTTTCGGGGCGGCGCACGGCGGGGAAGAAGATGTCGCCGACGTGGTCGTTGAAGAAGTCCCTTTCTGCCCGGGCTCGGGGCAACTGCGGGAAGACGAACTCGCATCCCAACGCGGCGCCCAGCTCGCGCAGCAGGTCAGGAAAGACACCGCGAACCACGGAGCCATCGACCATCACCAGGCGGCCCTGCAACGCCCCTGGAACGACGATGGTGCGTGTACAGCCGGAATGCGCCGCGCCAGCGGCCAGGAGCAGCGCGGCGGCTGCAAGTTTCATGACGAGGCGACGTGCGCCCATATGGCACCCCACAGACAAGCTCCCTGCTCAGGCTTTGGGCAGCGAGCGTTGTGGTGCGTCGCTGGCCTGCGCATAATATGACCGGTCGTCTTAAGCATGGCAACCATGAGCACTCTCCGGCACCCCTTGAATCCAGAGACGCTGCCTGTGGCGGCCTATGAAGCGCTCGCCGGCGGCAGGCTGGAGGCGACGATCCTGACCCGGGGGCCGTGGTCGGCGGAGCACCAGCATGCGGGGCCGCCCATCGCCATGGTGTGCCGGGCGCTGGAGGCGCAGGCCGCTCAGCACGACCTGGGCCACATCGCGCGGCTCACCGCCAATCTGCTGCGGCCCGTGCCCATTGGAGAGATGGAGATCGAAGTCACGACGGACTACGCCGGCCGCAATGCTGCCCACTATTCGGCCCGACTGATCGCGCAGGGCAAGGAGGTCGCCCGTTTCACGGCGCTGGCTCAGCGCGAGGTGGAACTCAGCTTGCCTGAGCAGATGCAAGGGCACCCGCTGCCGCAGGCGCCCAAGGCCCCGGGTGATTGCGCGGCCGAGCGCATGCCAGCCCGCAGCGAAATCAATGGCTATGCGGATCTTGTGGAGACGCGCGTCGCGCAAGGCCGCATGTTCCATGGCGCCTCGGCCGTGTGGTTCCGGTTGCGCCGTCCGCTGATCCAGGACGAGGCGCCTGGCCCGTACCAGCGCGTTGCCGTCGCGGCCGACTCGGGCAACGGCATCTCGGCCCTGCTGGACATCGATCGCTACAGCTTCGTCAACTCAGACCTGACGATCAACCTGCTGCGTCGACCCGTTGGCGAGTGGATCTGCATCGACGCGCGAACGCTGCTGGCGCCCAACGGCTGTGGCCTGGCGGAATCGCAACTCTTCGACGAGCTGGGCCTCATCGGGCGCGCCACGCAAAGCCTGGCCGTGCGCAGTCGCGAGTAGCCAGCCGGGGCTGCCACCAGCGAGGCAGCTCGAACCTAGACCAAAGAGGTAGAGGCGACGGCGCTGCAGGGCATGAAATCAGACGTCCACGCAGTCCGCCCCAAGGGTGGGTTGCGCCCGGAAATCCGATGAACTCAAACCCTCGAGACCTGCCATGCAAACCCGCCTCAAACTCGCGTCCCTACTCCTCCTCGCCGCAACCTTCGCCCACGCGCAGCAGCCCTCATTCCAAGGCACCTGGACCGGCCAGGCCGTCAGCGGCACGGGCTCTCAGGTTCGCGTCGTGCTGACCATCGCCGGCAACGGCGGCAAGCTGCGCCTGTCGCCCTCGGTCAACTACGTCACCACCGACCAGTGCCACGATCGCGACATCCCCGTGGTCGTTGAAGCCCAGACCGAATCCGAGCTGACCTTTGCCATCCAAGGCGAAAAGGTGCTGCACGGCTGCATCAACGAATCTGCGACGCTGAAGGTCGTGGACGCGAAGACGCTGAAGGGGACGCTGAAGGACGGCCGCTCCATGACGCTTGTCCGCAAGTAAGGGCAGTCGGGCTTCGGACCAGGCTCACTTGGTGAGCCTGGTCCAAGACACCATGGGGAGCATGACGGAAGCTCTCGACCGTGGCCGGTCGCCACGATTGGCCCGCGCTGATAACGGCATCTTGTCCCGGGTGCCCGGTCAGTACATCGCAAAGGCCAGCAAATCCCTGCCAGATCCGGCCTGTGCGCTCGACGACGAGATGTGCGTTGAGATCGACGCAGCACGGGTTGGGCGTGTGCGCCTGACGTTCAAGAAGCAGCGCTACGGCAGGCCACTGGGCAATACCTCGTATTTCTCCTGGCTCTGCCGCCATGCCGAGCCTGCCCCGATGGCCACCCCAAACTGCTCCACTCGTGGCCACCCAAACTGCTCCGGGCAGGACGAGGGAATTATGTGGGGTCTGAGGTCATGACCAGGCGCGCGGACGCCTCCTTCAGCCGGTAGCTCTTGCCCTCGAACTCGAGCATCGCGCAGCGATGCATGAGGCGGTCCAGGATGGTTGTGGCCATGGTGGCGTCGCCAAGGTAGCGGCCCCAGTCCTGGACGATCCGGTTGGACGTGATGACGATGGAGCGGCGCAGCTTGTAGCGCTGATGGACCAGCGTCTGCAGCAGCTCCGCGGCGTGCTCGCCAATCTTGCGGGCCAGGAACAGATCGTCCAACAGCAGCAGATCCGCTGCCACCCAGCCCTTGAGCAGCCGGGCGCGTTCGTCGGGCTCCGCGAGAGCGTGGCGGGCCATGACCGCGTCGGCTTCGACGTAGGCAACGTCGTAGCCCTGCAAGGTAGCCTGGTAGGCCACCGCCTTTGCGATGTGGCTCTTGCCCGTGCCGGGCTTGCCGACCAGCAGCGCGTTGTTGCCTTCGGCAATGAACTTCAAGCTGTGCAGCTCGAAGCAGGCGCCGCGCGGCAGCTTCGGGTTGAAGCGCCAGTCGAAGTCCGCCAGCGACAGCTTCTCGTCCAGGCCGGAGAGCTTGAAGCGGCGTGCCATGAGGCGGCTGCGGCGACGGTCCAGCTCGTCCTGCAGCAGTGCGGTCAGTGTGTCCAAGAACGGCTCCTGCGCGGCCTGGGCCTGCATGACGCGGGTTTGCAGAGTCTGGGCCATGCCCGACAGGCGCAGCTTGCGCAGCGTGTTCTCGATGTCTTGCGTGTTCATGCGAGGAGGTCTCCTTGATTGGCGGCGGCGGATTTGGCGAACAGCTCGCCGTACTCGTGAGGACTGCGGATGAGGGCGTGCGACTGCGTGGGTAGTCCGTCGCAGGCGTCTGCGTTGGGCGCCATTTGCTCCAGACGCTTCAGTGCCAGCGCCACCCGCTGCTCTGTGACGAGCTTGACGTGGCGATAGCTGTAGACGCCGTCGTCCAGCGCCTGGGCGCACGCGGCGTTGACGAGCTGCCGTGGATGACGCTCGGCCAGGTGCACGATGCCCCACAGCTTGCGCTGGCCGACGCGGCCCTCGATGCTGAACAGCAGCTGGCACAGCCGCTCGGCATCGGCGCCAATGGCCTGGGCTTGGGCGAGGATCTGACGCGTCTGTCGAGAGGGATTGAAGACCCGCTCGTCGTTTGGCAGCACCACCGTGCCGGGGCGCTCGGCCTTCGTGTGCGTGCGAAGCAGCGCCTGGGTCTTGAGATCGCGGATCTCCAGGCGCCGCTCGAAGATGCGCACCAACACCTTGGTGCCAATGGCCGCGGGACGCGCGGCGTAGCTGCTGTGGGCCACCTGGATGCAGCCGTCGTCGCAGACGGTGCGCTGCTCGTCGCGGAAGTACTGCATCGGGAGCGGCGGCAACGGCTGCAGATGCGCCCGCTCCTCCTCGAACATCGCCTGCACCTGGCGGCGCTCCGCGCCGTGGATGCGTGGCGCCGCCCACTTCGTCTCCCAGTGCTCCAGGTACTCGTTCTGCGCCTCCAAGGTCTGGAAGCGCTTGCCTTTCAAGGCCGTGCCTTGGGTGTGACCGATCGCGTTCTCGACGGTACCTTTGCGGTTGGGGTCACGCACCCGAGCCGGGTCTGCCACCACCTCGTAGTGCGCCAGCGTGGCGGCGTACACGGCATTGAGTTCGGGCTCGTACAAGTCAGGCTTGATCACGCCTTCCTTGAGGTTGTCCAGCACCACGTAGCGGCATGAGCCGCCGAAGTACCGCCAGGCCTGCTCGTGCAGCTCGGCCCAGACCTGCTGGCTCGACACCCACACCACACGCCGATAGCTGCGCCGCGAGTAGCGCAGCGTCGCCACGAACAGCCGCGGCTTGCGGTAGCGGTTCGTGCCCGGCACGAGCGTGGGCGCGCCCTCGCCGTAGTCGACCTGCATCTCCTCGCCCGGTGCGAAGCTCAGTCGGTCGAACTGCTCAGGAGCGTGCACCCGCAATCGAGCGACGAAGCGCTTGACGGAGTTGTACCGGCCGGCAAAGCCGTGTTCGTCCACCAACTCCTGGTAGATGGCCACGGCGTTGCGGCCTAGGCGCAGCTGCGCTTCGACAAAGGTGCGATGGGGCTCGCACAGCGACGCCGCCGAGGTTGCGCCCTGTGGCAAAGCCGGTGGCCGGGGTGGAGCAGTTTGACTGGGTGAGCCAGCCTCAGAGCCGGTGGCCACCCCGGGGCAGTTTGATTCCTGGGGCGGATCCGCTTGCGCCGCGAAGCGCTTGGCGTAGTCGCGGATCGTGTGGCGGGAGATGCCGGTTCGGCGCTCGATCTCGCGCTGGCTGTTGCCCGCGCGCAGGAGCGTCCAGATCGTGGTTTGTAGATGCGGCTTCAAGACGTTCACCTCGTGAATCCCCCTCTGTCGAGGGGCGGGAAGTTACGTCCTGCCTTCGTCAGGGCTGAGGCGCCTGACCGACCGTGCTCAGCGGGTCAATTCACCCCGGCCGGGTGGAGCAGTTTGAGTGGCCATAAGTGGGGCACTTTGGGTGGCCGCCGGGGGAGCCTGTCGTGCCATCTTGAGCCTGCGGCGTATCCTGGAACGCTGGATGCGAGCCTTCGCCATGAACGCGCCCTTGTTGCCGCAAATCCTGCTTCGGCAGGACCGCTCCCCGCAAACCGACCTGGACCTTGCCACCGAGGGCGTACTTCGCTACGTCTGGAGCAGCCAGTGGGGCGACATGCTTATCGAGGCGCGTGATGGCGTGGTCTACGTCAATGGTCAGCAGGTCGATGCGGCTCCGGCGCCGAAAGTTCAACGTTGAATGCAACGAAAAACCGATAGTTCAAAGTTGAGTGAGACAGGGGTTCAAACCTCGCTGGCTCGGCCGGAGCTAAGTGACTGATCGACGCCGTTTTTCGGTTTTGGGTTCAGCGCAAACCGACAGCCACTCGAGGCCACCCGTGAAAGGCCGCCAAATCCGGATTCCGTCAATTCATCTACTCGCGCCATCAATCCGTCGCGCGACCTGGCAGCACAGCCCCATCCGGAGCCACATTGGCAACCGAGGAGCCCCCCATGCTGCGTCGTTCTTTTCTATGCCTGCTCGCCACTACAGCCGCAACGGATGTCTTCGCGCTGTATGACCCGCCGCCACAAGAGTTGCTTCGTTTCATACCGGGCACTTGGAGCGGCACGCTCACCTATCGTGACTGGAGCAAGCCGGATCGGCTGGTCAAGCTGCCCTGCCGCGTGAACGCTTCGCTCATGGGCCCCATGAGCGTTAGCCTGTCATTCTTGTTTGACGACGGCCCAAGCAAGCAGGTGTATTCCTACGACCGCTGGCTGTTTGACTTTGCCAAGCGCGAAATGGTCTGGGTATCTGGAACAGACAAGGAGGAGCGCAGCGCCTACGTCATTGCAAGCGCATCGCGCACAGACGCTGGAAACTCCATCACCCTCACCCAGCCGGCCAATGGCAAGGTCCACCGCCAGCAATTGGTCAGCTCCCAGCAGGCACTACAACTGACCAAGGTCGACGTCAGCGGCGATGGCCAGGAAATCTTCCGCAACGCCTATGAGCTGAGGCGGGTCGACGCATGAGCCGCTCATCGCGGCATTTCCACAACAATGAAGCAATGCGCCCATCTTGGACATTCTGGACGCCGCCACCCGAAGTTCTTCGCATCTACGCCTTGGCGTGGCTGCCCGTGCTGCTGATCTATCTCGTCGCTGTCGAGACCGACGGGGTATGGGAGCGCGGTTTCAACTTGTCGAGCGCACTGCACGGCACCTTGCGCAACATGGGCCCGCAGTTCACTTTGCTGTTGCTGTTGTGGCCCGTCACAGGATGGATGGAAGCTCACCGTCTAAGCGCTATTCGACAGGTTGCTTCGCACGCCGTCTTGTCGGTCCTCTTCGTCTTTGTTTGGTACGGCCTCCTCTGGCTTTGGATCGCCATCGAGAGCGGCGTCTCTGGGGCCGAGCGCGCCCGCTCGAACTGGTTCATATGGCAGATGGAGTTCGGCATGCTCGCCTACGCAGCAGCTGCGGGAGGATTCAGCGCCTACCGTGCCGTGCGCCGTGCCATGGCCGGCGCGCGTCAATCTAGTTGTCGCCTCGGTTATGCAGCCAATGGCTGACTATCCTTGCTGCGCCGGGTCGCAGCGACGACAGAGTCGCGTTCTGGGTTGAGCGTGACGGCCGCGATGTGCGACCAGTCCCGCGTGCGGCCTGACCAGCGCGCCGGGTTGCGCTTTCGGGCCTTGTGATACACGTCGTGCCGGGCCGCGAGGAGCGCAACGTCCGCGCCGTCGTGGCGCTGCGCCGGGCTCACGTAGCGGATGCCGCTATGACGGTGGTCGTAGTTGTACCAATGCACGAACTCGCGCGCCCATTCGCGCGCGGCGCCGAGGTCGGCGAAGCCCTTGTCCGGGAACTCCGGCCGGTATTTGGCCGTGCGGAACAACGACTCCACGAAGGCGTTGTCATCGCTCACGCGAGGACGGGAGTACGAGGGCTTCACGCCCAGCCACCACAGCATCGCCAGCACCGTGGTGGCCTTGAGCGTGGCGCCGTTGTCGCCGTGCAGGACGGGCCTGTCGTCGCGCGGCAGGGCATGGATGCCCTCCGCCAACGCGGTGCGCTGCACGAGCCGCGCGGCGTGATCGCTGTCGTCCTCCTCATGCACCTCGAAGCCCACGATCTTGCGGCTGTAGACGTCCAGGATCAGGTACAGGAAGAACCAGCGCCCGACGACCTGCGTGGGCAGGAACGTCATATCCCAGCACCACAGCTGTCGCGGCGCGGTGGCGATGTGCGTGGTCGGCGGCCGGCTCTTGCGCGGCGCCTTAGCCCGCCCTCGATGGCGCATCTGGCCCTGGGCGCGCAGCACGCGTGCGAAGGTGGATTCGCTGGCGATGTACACGCCCTCGTCAGCCAGCATCGGCACGATGCGCGCCGGCGGCATGTCGGCGAAGCGCGGCTCGTTGGCCACGCGCAGGACCTCGGCGCGCTCGGCTTCGGTCAGCGCATGCGCGGGCACCGGGCGCATCGCTGCGGGCCTGCCATCGCCCGTTTCGAGGCCCTGGTGAGCATTCCAGCGCTGCAGGGTGCGTGCGGTGATACCCACCACCTCGCAGGCCTGGTGAAGCCGGGCTCCGGCTCGGCGCGCGACTTCAATGTTGCGGGCATGTTCTTGGCGATCTTCGAGGCCGATCATTCGTCCTCGCCCTGCGTGTTTCTTTGGAAGATCGCCGCCGTTTTTTTTGAAAGTACCAGCAGCGCTGCTGTCTCCGCCAGGGCCTTGTCTTTGCGGCGCACTTCGCGCTCGAGCTCCTTGATGCGACGCCGATCCTCGCGGGTCTGCGACGGGCTCGCGCGCGCCTCCTCGGGCGCGGCCAGGGCCTGCGTCGCACTGGTGCGCCACTGCAGCAATTGCTGCGGGTACACGCCGTTCTCGCGGCACCAGGCGCTGCGCGTGGCCTCGTCCATGGCCGCGGTCGTGATCACCGCCTCCAGCCGCGCGGCGGCCGTCCACTCGCGCTTTTGCAGCGGCTTGGACAGCGACTGCGCGCGCCAGCGCTCCAGCGTGTCCACACCGATGCCGATCTCACGCGACACCACCTCCGGCGGCGCGCTCTCCGGCGGCAGCATGCGCGCTACCGCCCGATCCTTGAATGCTTGTCCGTATCGAGCCAACTTCTTCTCTCATCGTCACCCCCAATTCTTCGGTTCTATCGGGGCGACAACCATTCTGACGCGGGGGGTGGCCGAGGCGGCGGCCGCAGCGCAGGCGCAGACCCTCTTGGCCCGCAGTGAGCTCGCGGCCCTTCGCAACAAGCTGAATCCCCATTTCTTGTTCAACACGCTCCACAGCATCCTGGCGCTGGTGCGAAAGGATGCGCGGCGAGCCGAGGACGCGCTGTTCATGTTCAGCGAAATGCTCCGCTACCTGCTGGACACCGAGCGCAGCGGCGACGACCAGGTGCTGCTCCGCGACGAGTTGGCATTCACTGAACAGTACCTGGCCCTTGAGGCCATCAGGCTGGGGGACCGCTTGCGCATCGACTGGCAGGTCAACGACGACGTGATGGCATTGACCGTGCCGGCACTATCAGTGCAACCCTTGGTCGAGAACAGCATCAAGCACGCGTTCAATCCACGAAGCGAACCCGGGACCCTTCGGCTGCTGGTGCGCCGTGAAGCAGGCGAACTCAGGGTCACCGTTGCCGACGACGGCCCCGGGGCAAGGCTGCCGCCTTCCGGTGGCCTGCCCCAAGGGCAGGGGCTGGGACTGCGTACGGTCGCTCGTCGGTTGAAGCTGCGTTGGGGCGATGAAGCACTGTTGGACGTGACGTCAAAGCCAGGCGCCGGCTTCAAAGTAGAAATGAGGCTGCCGACATGAGCATTCGAGCCCTGGTCTGCGAGGACGAGCCTTTGGCTCGCGAGACTCTGCGGGACTTCATCGGTGCATCGCCTGACTTGCTGCTTGTCGGTGAGGCCACCAACGGCCGTGAAGCTCTGAAGCTCATCCGGGCGCTGGCCCCAGATCTGGTTTTCATGGACATCCAGATGCCGGAGCTGACTGGCCTGGAGGTAGTTCGTCAACTGGTTGATGCAGGCGAGCACGTGCCGTCACTGGTTTTCACGACCGCCTTTGACCAGCATGCGGTGACCGCATTCGAGCTGCACGCACTCGACTACCTCCTCAAGCCCTTCACCGAAGCGCGCTTTACTGCTGCGGTCAAGCGGGCCCTTACCGCTGTTGCTCCGTCGGCGGAGCGCGGCGCTGCCGCCCTCGTTGCCTTGGGCAGCCCGTCAACCCAACCGCTGTCCCGCATCCTCGTGCGTGACCGCGGTCGCATCTTCCCCCTCGCGCTGTGCGAGATTGAGCACCTGCGCTCGGACCTCAAGTACACCCAGATCATGGTCCGTGGCGAGTGCTTCCTGGTGCGCATGCCTCTGACGGACCTTGAGGCCAGGCTCGACGCCACCCGTTTCCTGCGCATCCATCGCAGTGCGATTGTCAATCTGGATTTCGTCGCCTCTATGCGCTCGGACGACCAGAGCCAGCTGCAGATCCTGATGAAGGACGGCACCGAGTTGCTAGCAAACCGAGAGGCCAGCAAGCGCCTTAGGGACCTGGCGATTTGAGCCCTCCCTCCCGGCCGTCGGATCAAAGCAGGGCAACGACGGCTGTGATGGCGGCGCCTGTCCGTCAATGAGACATGCTGTGTATGCCGAATGCCCCGGACACCGCGTGTCATCGCACCGAGAACGACAGGAGCACCCGCCCCCCATGAGTGGCCGCTTCAGGTTGGGGACGTTGGCGCCCGCGTAGAGCTGCCCGGCAAGGCCAGTTCTGGAGGTCGCTTGACAGTGACCTCAGTGGGCTCCGTGCTTCGATGGCACCGAGGCCGGGCAAGTGCGCAATGGGCCAACCTCCAGCACCTGCGCTCTAGCAACCTGTGCCGCTCACCAGAGCTCCAAATGTCTCAAGGATCCTCATGTGCTGAAAGCTCCGTTCGGAACGCAGCGAACCACCGAAGGGTTTCCGTTACAGGATCAGCCCAAACCGACTACCGTGACAGCGCGGCAGCGGCTTGATGGCCAGCAGTACGGCCAGTTGGTCACGTGCCCTGCCGCGGGCCTCGACGAGCCGGGCACTCAGCCAGCCGACGGCGAACCAGGCGGCTGGGTCGTTACTCACCCGGGCTCGGTAGCGGTCGCGGACGAGCACGAGGTCGTTGATCTCTCCCAGGGCCAACTGCGCCGCAGCCAGCACCTGCATGTGGCGGGCGGCGCATTTGCGCGGGAGCAGCGGGCCCAGGAACTCGAGCGCATAGCGCTGGCGCTTCACCCGCTTGCGCAGCCTGTGCAGGGCCGTGGGATCGAGATCGTCGAAGCTCCGACAGCTCTCCACCAGTGCCTTGTGCCAGCGGCGCAACCGTCGGCGAGCCAGCCGCTTTAGCGTGGCCTGCGGCTCGACGGGCTCCAGACCCGCGCGCCAGGCGATCCAGGCCAGCAGCATGCGCTGCGTGGCGTCGCTGCGGACCAGCGCTACGAGGTCCGGGGCGCCACTCTCGGCAGGCAGGGTCAGCGGCGGTGCACCGGCCTGGCGGAGCTCGTCGGCAAAGGCCCCGGCCAGTACGTCCCCATCGCGCGCCCGGCCGAGCTCCGCGAACAGCGAACGCAGGCCATCCACGAGCTCGGAAGGCGGCTCCGCGACCCAGCCGCGAAAGGCGCTCAGCGCACTGCGCAGGCGGCGGATGCCGACGCGCGCCTGGTGCACATGCTCGGCGCGCGCACCGGCGTCGCCCTCGGCAATGCCGGTGACACTGCGGCCGACATGGGCCAGGCACTCGTCGCAGACCGCGACGAAGGCGTCCAGCGCGCTGGCGTCCTTGTCGTAGCGCGGCGGCCGCGCCTTGCGCAACGGCGGGTCGGCCAGGCCGGCAGCGAGGGCATAGCCGCGTTCGGCCTTGTTGCGCGGATCGAGGATGAGACCGAAGCGCCGCCGCCAGCGCTCGACCAGGTCCAGCATCGCGACCGGCGAGCCGGAGACGAGCTCGAACTCGACCTCGCGCAGCCTGCGCACCTCGATGCCTGCCGTCAGCCGGCCTTCGTCCAGCGCAATGTCGACGATGGCTCCGCGCGTGCGAACCCGACGCAGCAGCCGGCGCTGCTGGACTTGGAAGTGCGGGACGACGCCCTGCCCCTGTGAGCCGGCCCGTGCCAGAAACGCCAGCAACTGCTGCCCGGGGGGCGTGCCGGCGTGCGCTTGCGGGTCTGGGCTGGCATCGGGACGGACGACCTCATGCTCGAAACGGGTCAGCACATCATCGCCTGAGGCTTTCAGCCCCTGCACCCAGCGCCGGCCTTCGCGGCGCATGCGCCAGCCCAGGCCCGCGCGGGCGAGACGCTGGTCGGGCGTGTCGAAGTAGGCATCAGTCAGCGAGACACGCCGCGCCGTGCCGCGCTCCGTCAACGCCGCGACCAGTGCCGCGCGCGAGGCCGCCGGCACGAGGAACTTCAGCTCGACCTCAATGTGCGCGCCGCTCACGAGCACCCCTTCGAATGGCCATGCGGGGGCACATGGCGAGGGCGCCCTCAGGCGCGGTTGGCGGCGAGCGAGCGCTCCTGGTCGGCCTTGCGGTCGGCGGCAACCCGCTGTGCCGTCGGGCGTTCACCGATCAGCTTGGCATAGGGCTTCCAGTCCACGCCGCCGGCCTGCAGCAGGTCCTCGCCATAGATGATCTTGGTGGCCATGCCCACCAGCGGCAGGCTGACCCAGCCGGCGCAGTCGGCCATCGTGAAGTGGTCGCCAGCCAGGTAGGGGCCGAACCTGGCCAGGCGCTTGAAGGCCTTGATGTTCTCCGGCAGCAGGCGCGCGACGCGCTTCTTGGTGCCGTCACTGACCTGGCCACCGAAGAAGGACTCCGCGTACAGCTCGCGCGCCACCAGCTCCAGGTGCAGCTCCACGTAGGTGACGAGCTCGCGCACCTTGGCCGCCTGCCAGGGGTCGGCCGGGATCAGCCGCGGCGCGTCGGGATAGGCAGCCTCCAGGTAGTCAACGATGACTTGGCTCTCGCACAGCGCGCCATGCGGCGTCTTGATGAAGGGCACCTTGCCCAGCGGCGAGCAGCTCAGCACAGCCTCCGCCTCGGAATGCGTCTTCACGTACTCCTCGCTGAACGGAATGCCTTTCTCCAGCAGGGCGAGCTTGACCTTGTTGTAGTAGTTCGAGAGCGGGATACCGCAGAGCGTGATCATGTGTGTCTCCTGGGAACAGGCGCGCAGTCTATGCAGGGTACGCCAGGCAGCCCTGGCGCGGTGGTGACATCAGCGTCTATTGACCAACACGATACCCACCGCCAACGCCGCGAGCGCCCCGACGAGGCGGGCGCTGATACCCTCGCCCAGAAGCAGCGCACCCGCCAGCAGGCCGAACAGCGGCGTGCTCAGCGTGAAGACGGACAGCTTGGTGGCCGCGTAATGACGCACCAGCCAGAACCAGACCAGGTAGCTGGCGAAGGTCACGACGACGGCCTGGAACCCGAACAGGCCCACCAGGCGCGGCGACCACTGCAACGGCAGCGCCTCGCCGGCAAAGACCGCTGCGGCGCACAGCGCCAGCGCAGAGATGCCGAGCTGGTAGAGCAAGGTCTTCTCGGCCGGCGCCGCGCCGAGCCGGGTGGCGCGGATGGCCAGCGTCGTACCGCCCCACAGCACGGCGGCGGCCACGCCAAGGGCGTCGCCCCACCACTGCATGGGCGTGCCGGGTGCCGAGAAGCCTTCTGCGAACGCGAACGCCATCGCGCCGAAGGCCAGCACCAGGCCCATCCACTGCCGAGCCGACAACGCCTCGCCCCGCGCGATCCACGGCATGCCCAGTGCGACGACAAAGGGCGCCAGATAGATGAAGACGACCATGCGCGAGGCGCTGGTGTACTGCAAGCCGACGAATATGCAGGCGAACTCGCCCGCGAACAACAGGCCCGCCAGCAGGCCGCCGCCGAAGCTGCCGTCGCGCTCGAACAGCCGGATGCCGCGCCAGGCCGACCAGGCCCACACCAGCAACCCTGCCACCAACGAACGCAACCCCGCCTGCCACAGCGGCGCGATCTCGGTCAGCGCCGCCTTCGCGGCCACCTGGTTGATACCCCATAGCAGGCAGCACAACAGCAGCAGGCCGACGGCACGGGGATCGAGATGGGACTGGCGGGTCTGGGGGCTCATGCCCTCTATGCTGCCAGCATGTTCCAAGTGACCGTTATCGGCGGCGGCGTGATGGGTGCCGCAATCGCGTGTTTCCTGGCCCGCGACCACGGCATTGCCGTGACCGTCATCGAGCGCGACTGCAGCTACGCGCAGGCCTCCAGCTCGCTGTCGCTGAGCTCCATCCGCCAGCAGTTCTCTCAGCCGGTCAACATCGCGCTGTCACGCTGGAGCATCGAGTTCCTGCGCCGCGCGGCGAGCGAGCTGACGACGGCAAACGACACCCCGGCCATCGGCCTTGTGGAGCCGGGCTATCTCTATCTGGCGACGGCGGTCGGTGCGCAATCGCTGCGCGAGGCGCACGCCCGGCAGCGCGCTGAGGGCGTCGACGTGGCGTTGCTGGACCCGGCAGAACTCACGGGGCGATTCCCATGGCTGGCCGTCGAGGATCTCGCGCTGGGTTCGCTGGGGCTGAGCGGCGAAGGCTGGTTCGACGGCCCCGCACTGCACCGCGCGTTCCGGCACAAGGCGCAGACCTGCGGCGCACGCTTCGTGCAGGCCGATGCACTGGGCTTCGACAGCCGTGGCGACCACGTGACCGGCGTGCACTGCGCGGACGGCAGTTGCGTGGGTGGCGACGCCTTCGTCATCGCGGCCGGCGCATGGAGCGCGCCGCTGGGCCAGGCACTTGGCTGCAAGCTGCCCGTGGCGGCGAAGAAGCGCGACGTCTTCGTGCTGGAGACGCCGGCCGTCCTACCCGGCTGCCCGCTGGTCATCGACCCGAGCGGCTTCTGGTTCCGCACCGAAGGCCGGCTCATCCTGGCCGGCGGCCCGCCGCGCGGCGAGGACGCGGACGACCTACCGCTGCACGACATCGACCACGGCCTCTTCGAGGAACGGCTCTGGCCCACGCTCGCAGCCCGCGTGCCGGCGCTGGAGGCGCTGCGCGTACGCTCGGCCTGGGCCGGCTACTACGAGATGAATGCCTTCGACCACAACGGCCTCGCTGGCCGCCTGCCGGGCTGGGTCAATGCCTTCACGGCCTGCGGCTTCTCGGGCCATGGCATGCAGCAGTCGCCCGCCGTCGGGTACTCGATGGCTCGCCTGATTGTCGGCCTGGACGCGCCGCTGATCGCCTCACTGACACCGCAGCGCGTGCTCGATGGCCGGCCTCTCGTCGAGGCCAACGTCATCTAGGCCGGGACGGTGTCGATGAAGCTCTGGCGCAGGGCCAGTTTGTCCATGTGACGCGCCAGGTTGGGGTGCGCCTCGCGCCAGTCGATCTCCGGGAAGCGGAACTCCAGCCAGCCCAGGGCGCAGCCGACGGCGATGTCGGCCAGCGAGAAATGGTTGCCAGAGCACCAGGGCCTGTCGCCCAGACCCTGGCTCATCGCAGCCAGCGCGGCGGTGACCTTGGTCAGGTTGCGTGCGATCCAGGCCGGGCTGCGCTGCTCGGGCGTGCGCTGTGCCCACGTACGTTCCAGCCGCACGAGAACGCCTGCGTCCACGACGCCGTCGGCCAACGCCTCCCAGGTGCGCACCTCGCAACGTTCCCGGCCGCGCTCGGGAATCAGCCGGCCCACGGGCGACAGCGTGTCCACGTACTCGACGATGACACGCGAGTCAAACACCGCGCCGGTGATCGAGTCCTGGCCTTCCATCACCAGGCAGGGCACCTTGCCCAGCGGGTTCATCTTGAGGATGGCGTCGCTGGCCCAGACGTCCTCCAGCACCAACTGGTAGTCGAGCTTCTTCTCGGCCATCACGATGCGCACCTTGCGCACATAAGGGCTGGCGAGAGATCCGATCAACTTCATGGTCATAGGGCAAAAACGGGCATCACAAGTCGAAACGATTCTAGCCAGCGCCCCCTTTTGAACCACTCGTGAAAAAGGCCTGTCGGCTCCCGTACACAGCCCACTCACGCGGGGCTTGCCAGCCGGGGGCAGGCCCTGCAAAGTCTCGGCGCCCAAGACACCGGCTCAGTCCCATGAAGCCGGGACACGGCATCGCCAGGGAGGATGAATGTTGGAATCAGAAGGGTTCGCGGCCACGTTGCCCGCGGACGAAGCGTCGGCGCGCCCGGCCGTCAATGCAGCGTCGACCGCCGCCACCGGCTCGCGTCCGCTGCAGGTGCACTTCACCGGCAGCGGCAGGGAGTACTTCCGCATATGGCTGCTGCACCTGCTGCTGATCGTGGTGACGCTGGGGCTGTATCTGCCCTTTGCCAAGGCCCGGCGCATCCGCTACCTGTACGCCAACACCTGGATTGACGGCGATGCACTCGCCTTCCATGGCGACCCGAAGATGATGTTCCGCGGCTTCCTGGTTCTGGTCGCGCTGTTCGGTGTCTACGCCATTGGCGGGCGCTTCTCGCCCTTGGCGAACTACGTCGCCTTCCTCGGCCTGTGCGTGCTGTGGCCGGCCCTGTGGCGTGCAGGCCAGCAGTTCCGGCTTGCCAACTCGTCCTGGCGAGGCCTGCGCATGGCCTTCCGGGGCGACCTCGCCGGCGCCTATTCCGCCTTCGGTGCGGCCATCTGGCCCCTGGTGCTGATGATTGGCGTACAGCAGTTCGCCCGCTCCATCATGGAAGGCCGCATCGCCATCAGCGCGCAGTCCGCCTCGCTGGTGAGTACCAGCATGCTCGTCGTCGGCGGACTCGGCACCCTGCTCTACATCGTGTTCCTGCCGCTGGTGCTGGCCAAGGTGAAGCACTATCAGCACAACAACTACCAGCTCGCCAGCCAGCGCGCTCAGATGCAGGTGAAGACACGACGCTTCTACGGCCTGGCATTCAAGACGGCCTGCTGGGTGCTCGTGCCGATGCTCGCGCTCATCGGCACGCTGCTCATCCCGGACCTGCGCCAGTGGCTCACAGAGCACAAGGTCGTAGGCATCGTGGCAATGGGTGGCGCCATCGGCGTCTACCTGCTGTCCTTCGTGCTGATCGGTCCCTTCTTCAACGCACGGCTGCAGAACCTCGTCTGGAACCACACCGCGTCCGAGCAACTGCGCTTCTCCAGCCACCTGCGCTTTCGCAACCTGGCCTGGCTGACGGCCAAGAACTGGACCCTGACTCTGCTGACGCTGGGGCTGTACCGCCCTTTCGCCGCAATCGACACCTGGAAGCTGCGCCTTGAAGCCGTCAGCATCGAGGTGACCGGCGACATGAACGGCTGGGATGGCAGCGACAGCGCCGCCTACGCTGACGCCTCCGGCGAAGCCGCCGGCGACTTCTTTGGCATCGATCTCGGCCTATGAACACCTCCGCCTCCCCTACCCTGGCCGCGCAGTGGTTCGACGGCCTGCATCCCGTGCCCCATCCGGCCACCGTCTGGTTCGACGCGGAGCGCGTCTGCGTGCAGGCGGGTGACGCCGCGCCGCGCGACTACGCTGCCGCAAAGCTGCATTGGCCCGACCCGCTGCGCCAGGGTCAGCGCCAGATCCTGCTGCCTGACGGCGGCGTGCTGGCCTGCACCGACGCAGCCGCGTATGACGCATGGCTGCAGCAGAGCGGCCGACGCCACGCTTTCATCCCGCGCTGGCAGCAGAGCGGCTGGCTGGCACTGCTGACGCTGGTGCTGCTCATCGCCACGCTGTTCGCCGGCTGGCGCTGGGGCGTGCCGGTCGCGGCCGACACCACCGTCAAGTTCCTGCCCGACGCCGTCGACGATCGTGTTGGCGCCCAGGTCCTGAAAGAGCTGGATCGCCACTGGCTGCGTCCGAGCCAGCTCAGTTGGGCGCAGCGTCGCGCCGTCTTCGACCGCTTCGCTGACGCCGTCGACACCGCGCTGGATCGCCGCGCGTTGCCCAAGCTGACGCACTTCGACCTGCAGTTCCGCGAAGGCGGCCGCCACTTCGGCCCCAATGCGCTAGCGCTGCCCGGCGGCACCATCATCGTGACGGACGAGCTGGTGAAGCTGCTGGCAGACCAGCCCGAGGCCATCGTCGGCGTCCTCGGCCATGAGCTCGGCCACGTGAAACACCGGCACGGCATGCGGCTGACGCTGCGCGCCAGCGCGGTGGGGCTGGCCACTGGTGTACTGATCGGCGACTTCTCGGTGGCATTGGCCGGCGCGCCTGCACTGCTCGCCCAGCAGAGCTACTCGCGCGACTTCGAACGCGATGCCGACGACTACGCCCGCACTCTGTTGCGGGGCGCGGGCATCAACCCCGCCGTCATGGTCCATTTCTTCGAGCGATTGGAGAAGGATCATTCGGAAGATGCATCGAACAGTGCCTTCGCCGCAGCTTTTTCGAGCCATCCCGCCGACGAAGAGCGCAAAGCCTTCTTCAAAAAATAGAATTGCGGGTTTTCCACGACCTGCCGGCCCGCCATGACCACGACCGACTATTCCGCCATCAGCGCCCTCTCGCCGCTGGACGGCCGCTACGCCGCCAAGGTGGCCGCACTGCGTCCGCTGCTGTCCGAGTACGGGTTGATGCACCGCCGTGTGCAGGTCGAGGTGGAGTGGTTCATCGCGCTGAGCGACGCCGGCTTCAAGGAGTTCAAGCCGCTGTCCAGCGGCGCGCGCTCGCGCCTGCGCCGCCTGGTCAAGAAGTTCAGCGAGACCGACGCCGAAGAGATCAAGGCCATCGAGCGCACGACCAACCACGACGTGAAGGCCGTGGAGTACTGGATCAAGCGCAGCTTCGAAGGGCAGCCGGAACTGATGGCCGCTGCTGAGTTCGTGCACTTCGCCTGCACCAGCGAAGACATCAACAACACCAGCCACGCACTGATGCTGAAGGCCGCGCGCGACGAAGTCATGCTGCCGGCGCTGGACGGCATCATCGCAACGCTGCGCAAGATGGCGCACCAGTTCGCCGCCACGCCGATGCTTTCGCGCACGCATGGCCAGACGGCCAGCCCGACGACGGTGGGCAAGGAGATCGCCAACGTCGTTGCGCGCCTGGTCACCGCACGCGCGCGCATCGCCGCCGTAAAGCCGCTGGCCAAGATGAATGGCGCGGTCGGCAACTTCAACGCCCACCTGTCGGCCTGGCCCAAGCACGACTGGGAAACCTTCTCCAAGAGCGTCATCGAGAAGCAGCTGAAGCTGACCTTCAACCCCTACACCATCCAGATCGAGCCGCACGACTACATGGCCGAGCTGTTCGATGCGTTCACGCGCGCCAACACCATCCTGGTCGACTGGTCGCGCGACGTGTGGGGCTACATCAGCCTGGGCTACTTCAAGCAAAAGACCAAGGCCGGCGAGATCGGCAGCTCGACGATGCCGCACAAGGTCAACCCCATCGACTTCGAGAACGCCGAGGGCAACTTCGGCCTGGCCAGCGCAGTGTTGACGCACCTGAGCCAGAAGCTGCCCGTGAGCCGCTGGCAGCGCGACCTGACCGACTCCACCGTGCTGCGCAACATGGGCGTAGGCCTGGGCTACGCGCTGCTGGGGTACGACTCTCTAGCCAAGGGCCTGGGCAAGCTGGAGGTCAACGAGGCAGCCCTCGCCAGCGACCTGGACGCTGCCTGGGAAGTATTGGCCGAGCCCATCCAAACCGTCATGCGCCGCTTCGGCCTGCCCAACCCCTACGAGCAGCTCAAGGAGCTGACGCGCGGCAAGGCCATCACGCAAGAGTCCATCCGCGCCTTCATCGAGGGCCTGGACCTGCCCAAGGCCGAGAAGGCCCGCCTGTTGAAGATGACTCCGGGTAGCTACACCGGCCTGGCGCAAGACCTGGCCAAGCGGATCTGATGGCTTTCAAGGGCCGCGTGATCACGCACGGCCCAGCCTCGGCCAAACTGGCTAGACAAACTGACTAGAGCGTCAGCCTGAACACCCTCGAGGGACCGTTGTAGCCCTCGAGCTGCTCCTGGCCCTGCTCAACGAAACCCAGCTTAAGCAGCAGGGACACACTGGGCGGGTTGTCGAGGGCTGTGATGGCCATCAGTGTGGGCCAGCCCAGCGCCGTCTTCGCATGGGCCACGCAGGCCCGCGCGGCCTCCAGCGCATAGCCGCGGCCCTCGTATTCGGCCAGCAACGCATAGCCGAGGTCGGGCTCTGGCAGGGCCGCGCGCTTGAACAGCCCGCACATGCCGACCAGCACGCCGTCCTCGCGCCGCTGCACGGCCCAAAACCCGTGACCCAGTTCTCGATAGGCCTTGAAGAGCCGCCCCTGAGCCCAGGTCAGCGCGTCATCGACGCTGCGCACGCCGGGGTCGTTGATGTTGCGAATCCAACCCGGCTCGTTGACCAGACGCAGCAGGAAGGGCGCGTCAAGCGGTGTGAATTCACGCAGCGACAGACGTTCGGTGACGAGGATGTGCATGAGGCCAGACAATAACCGGTCATGCTCCAATTCCTGCCCGCCAGACCGACCGCCGCCGCCCACTAGCCTCTTCATGAGCCTCGCGCCCGACACCAGCGACAACCCCGCGCTCCGCCAGGCCCTGCGCGAGCTGGATGTCATTCTGGCCAACGCGGGCGTAGGCGTCGTCTTCGTGAAGGCGCGCACGCTGGTTCGCTGCAACCAGCGCTATGCCGAAATCTACGGCTTCGACAGTCCCGAGGCGGCCGTCGGCCGCAGTAGCGTGGAGCTGTACGAGAGCGAGGACGAGGCCCGCAACCTGGGCCGCCGCGCCTATCCCGTGCTGGCAGCCGGGGAGACCTTCCGCAGCGAACAGCTGATGCGGCGCCAGAACGGCGAGCGCTTCTGGACTCACCTGACCGGCCGCCTCATCAACCCCGACGATCCGGCGGACGGCTCGATCTGGATCGTCGACGACATCAGCGAACGCAAGCTGGCCGACGCCGCGCTGGCCGACCTTCACGCCGAGCAGCAGCTTATCTTCGACCACGCCATGGTCGGCATCGTCTTCCTGCGCGGCCGCCGCGTGACACGCTGCAACCGCGCCTTCGAACAGCTCTTCGGTTACGGGCCTGGTGAGCTTGACGGCCAGCTGTCGCGTGTCTGGTACCTCAGCGACGAGGACTGGAAGGCCGCCGGCGACCGCTGTTACGAGCCGCTGTCGCGCGGCGACTCCTTCCATGCCGAGATGCTGCTCGTCCGCAAGGACGGCACGCCCATCTTCTGCGAGGTGCGCAGCAAGGCCATCGACCGCAGCGACCTGTCACGCGGCTCGATCTGGATCACCCAGGACATCACCGCCCGCAAGCAGGCCGAGCAGGACCTGGTGCAATCCAAGGCCCAGCTCGAGGCTCTCGTCGCCCAGCGCACCGAGCAGCTCAGTCAGACCGTGGCGGCACTGGAGCTCAAGGTCGCGGAGCAGCAGGCCGCCGAGGCACGTGCCGAACGCCTGGCCCTGTTCGACGCGCTGACCGGCCTGCCCAACCGCCACCTGCTGGCCGACCGCGCCAGCCAGGCGCTGGACATCGCCCGCCGCAGCGACGAGCCGCTGGCCGTGCTGTTCCTGGACCTGGACCACTTCAAGAACGTCAACGACTCGCTGGGCCACCGTGTCGGCGACAGCCTGCTGACCCAGCTAGCCGCCCGGCTGCGCGGTGCCGTGCGCGAGCAGGACACCGTGGCCCGCATGGGCGGCGACGAGTTCGTGCTGGTGCTGCCTTTGACCGACATCGCCGGCGCGGCCCACCTCGCAACCAAGCTGATGGCGCTGGCCAGCGCCCCGTTCCAGGTCGACCAGCAGGAGTTGACCGTCACTCCGTCCATGGGCATTGCGATGTTCCCGACCGACGGCGACGACTTCGAGACCCTGTGCAAGTGCGCCGACGCGGCCATGTTCCGCGCCAAGCGCGACGGTCGCAACGCCTACCGTTTCTTCACGAGCGAGATGCAAGCCCAATCGGCCCGCGCACTGCAGCTGGAGAACGCGCTGCGCCGCGCGCTGGAGCGCGGCCAACTCAGCCTGCACTACCAGCCCCAGTTCGCGCTCGACACCAGCGGCGGAGATGCGAGCTACAGCGCGGACGGCGCAGCCCACATCGTGGGCGCCGAGGCCCTGCTGCGCTGGCACCACCCCGAGCTGGGCTGGGTGTCACCGGGCGAGTTCATTCCCGTCGCCGAGGCCTCCGGACTGATCCTGCCCATCGGCGAATGGGTGCTGAAGGAGGCCCTCTCTCAGCTGCAGCGGTGGGACCGGGCTGGCCTGCCCGAGCTGACCATGGCCGTCAACCTGTCGGCCGTGCAGTTCCGCCACGACGACCTGCCGGCGCTCGTGGCCCGCGTGCTTGAGGAGGTCGGCATGCCGGCCCGGCGCCTGGAGTTGGAACTGACCGAGGGCGCCGCGATGGACAACCCGGTCGTCGCCATCACCGTCATGAACGAACTGCATGCCCGTGGCGTGCATCTATCCATCGACGACTTCGGCACCGGCTACTCGTCGCTCAGCCATCTGAAGCGCTTCCGCGTCGGCAAGCTCAAGATCGACCAGTCCTTCGTGCGCGACCTGACGGAGGATGCCGAGGACCGCGCCATCGTGGATGCCGTCATCCGCATGGCCGGCGCCCTGGGCCTTCAGACCCTGGCCGAAGGCGTCGAAACCGAGGGGCAGCTCGCCTTCCTGCGCCGCCAGGGCTGCCATGCCGTGCAGGGGTATCTGTTCAGCCGCCCACTGCCAGCCGAGGCTTTTGCAGAATTCGTCCTGTCCCGCACCGCCCCCATCTCCGCCTTTGCCCTGACATGACGACTTTTGTTGCCCAGCTCCAAGCCCGCTCCTCCTCCCGCCTCTGCGTCGGCCTCGACCCCGAGCCCAGCAAGCTGCCGGGCGCATGGGCCGGCGATGCGTCCAAGATCTACGACTTCTGCGCCGCCATCGTCGACGCGACGCACGACCTCGCCTGCGCCTTCAAACCGCAGATCGCCTATTTCGCCGCCCACCGCGCCGAGGAGCAGCTGGAGCGCCTGATCGCCCACATCCACACGGTTGCGCCCGGCGTGCCCGTCATCCTGGACGCCAAGCGCGGCGACATCGGCTCCACCGCCGAGCAGTACGCCCGCGAGGCCTTCGAGCGCTACCGCGCTGACGCCGTCACGCTGTCGCCCTTCATGGGCTTCGACAGCGTGGAGCCCTACCTCGCCTACGAAGGAAAGGGGGCCATCCTGCTGTGCCGCACTTCCAACAAGGGCGGCGACGACTGGCAGATGCAGCGCCTGGCCGACGTGCCTGGCCAGCCACGGCTGTTCGAACACCTGGCCCACCTCGCCGAGACGCAGTGGAACCGCAACGGCCAACTGGGCCTGGTCGTCGGCGCGACCTACCCCGGGGAGATCGCCCGCGTGCGCGAGCTCGCGCCCTCGCTGCCCCTGCTTGTGCCGGGCGTGGGTGCCCAGGGCGGCGACGCCGCCGCAGTCGTGCAGGCCGCGGGCCGCACGGCGCCTCTGGTCGTGAACTCCTCGCGCGCCATCCTCTACGCCAGCAGCGGCGCCGATTTCGCCGCGCGCGCCCGCGCCGTCGCCGAGACCACCAGACTGGCACTCAACTGAGATGAGCCGACCCGCTCGCTCACTTAGCTTGCTGCACCCCGAGGGGGTGCGCCAGCACCTTCTGGCGACGGGGCGGAGCTGACATGGCACGCGCCGGCGACGACGTCAGCAGCCTCGTCGGCCCTGCAGCGCCGCCCGAGCAGCAGCGCGTACGCCTGGCCACCAGCATGCGCTGGCATGCGGCGCGCATCTTCTTGCTGGCCTGCGGCCCCATTCTGCTGCCCGTAGCGGCCCTGCTCTGGATCACCCGCCAGCCCGGTGAGTGGCTGGACGGCTGGCTGCCACCGCTGCTGGCGGTGCTGATCTCGGTGCTCGCCTTCCTGCGCCTGCTCACGCTGTCGCGCAGCCCCCGCCGCGAGCCCCGGCCGATCGTCGCGCTGTTGATGATGTCCCTCGTCATCGCGCTGCCGGTGACGGTGGCCGTGTCACGCGACCTGGGCCTGTGGACGCTGGGCCTGGGCGCGGCAGGCTTGATCGTGACCTTCGCCACCGGCATGCTGGGCCTGGGTGCAGGCCTGCTCCTCACCGTGCTGGCCGGGGGCGCACTGACCGGGCTTGCTGTCGCCGAAGCGCTGGGCTGGACCACCCATCCCATGGCCATGAACAGCTTGGCACTGCGCGTCGTCATGCAGTTCAGCCTGCTTGGCGCTGGCCTGATCGCCGGCATCGGGCTGCTCAGGATGGTGCAGCGCTCGCTGGTGGAGGCCGAGGAGCGTACGGCGCGCTTTCGCGGGCTACTGGGCATGGCCGTCGACTGGTACTGGGAAATGGACCGCGAGTACCGCTTCACCCACCTCGCCGAAGAGAGGCCGGGCAGCTCGGGCCTGGACACGGAGGCCTGCCTGGGCAAGACCCCCTGGGAGATCGAGGGCATGGGCCTGTCGGACGACGAGCTCGACGCCCACCGTGCCGACCTCGAATCACGCCGCCCCTTCCACGGCATCGTGGCCCGCCGCGCCGGCAGCGATGGCAGCACGCTGTGGGTTTCCATCAGCGGAGAGCCCCGCTTCGATGCCCACGGCAATTTCCGCGGCTATTGGGGCGTGGGCCGTGACGTGACGGGCGAGGTGGCCGCCGAGCAGACCGTGCAGGCCACCGAGACGCGCTACCGCGAGTTGTTCCGCCGCTCGCCAAGCCCGCTGGTGCTGCATCGCTGGGGGCGCGTCGTCGATGCCAACCCCGCCGCAATGGCCATGTTCGGCTATGCGCAGCGCTCCAGCATGATCGGCCAGGACCTGTTCAGCCACTACGAGCCGGGCGACGACGAGACTGCACGCCAGCAGGCCGCGCGACTGGAGGGCATGGCACCAGGCGCAATGCAGCCCATGGCCGAGTACCGGCTGCGCACGCTGTCGCGCCGCCGCCGCCTGGTGCAGGCCACCAGCGTGCGTGTCGAGACCGCTTCGGGCCCGGCCACACTGACCTTCTTCACCGACCAGACCGAGCAGAGCCGGGCACAGGATGCGCTGCGCCGCTCGGAAGGCCTGTTGTCGCACCTGGTAGCCACCAGCCCCGACGTCATCACGCTGACCGAGGCAGAGAGCGGTCGCTACGCGATGGTCAACAAGGCCTTCGAAGCGCTCACCGGCTGGGATGGCGCCGAGGTGCTGGGGCGCACGTCCGACGAAATCGGCATCTGGCACAACCCGGCCGACCGCACGGCCATTCGCGAAGCCATCCGCCGCGAGGGCACCGCCAGCAACGTGCCCATCAGCTTCCGGCGCAAGGACGGCAGTGCCGTCTCCATGCTGGTGTCCGTCGCCCCCTTCGAGATGGACGGCCAGAACTACCTCGTGCTGTACGCCCGTGACGTGAGCGAGAGCGAGCGCACCCGGCTCGTGCATGGTGCCATCCTGGAGAACGCATCCATCGGCATCGCACTGACGCGCGATCAGCAGTTCGTGCTGGCCAATCCACGCATCGAATCCATGTTCGGCTGGACACGCGGCACGCTGCTGGGCCAGCATGGCAGCGTCGTCTGGCCCAGCGTCGAGGAGTGGCAATCGGTCGGCCGCGACCTTGGCACCGCGCTCGCTGCCGGCGAACAGGTGGAGGCCGAGCGCACCATGCGCCGCCGCGACGGCTCCACCTTCCTGGCCCGGCTGCTGGCGAAGGCCGTGGACCCGGCCCACCCCAGCCGCGGTGGCACCATCTGGATCATCGAAGACGTTACCGAGCGTCGGCGCGTGGAAGGCCAGCTCGCCCAGGCCAAGGACGAGGCTCAGGCCGCCAGTCGTGCCAAGAGCGCCTTCCTCGCGAACACCAGCCACGAGATCCGCACACCGCTCAACGGCCTGCTGGGCCTGGGCCGTCTGGCCCAGCAGCTCGACATCTCCGAGGCGCAGCGGCGCGACTACCTGAACCAGATGATGGACAGTGCCGAGAGCCTGTCCGGCCTGATCTCCGACATCCTGGACCTGTCCAAGATCGAGGCCGGGCGCCTCACGCTGGAGAGCCAGCCCTTCTCGCTGCGCGAGTTGCTCGCGTCCATCCGCCTCGCCTACCTGACGCTGGCCCAAGCGCGCGGCCTGAGCTTTGCCGTCGAGATCGATCCGGCCCTGCCCGGCTGGGTGTTCGGCGACCCGCTGCGCACACGCCAGATCCTGTCCAACTACCTGACCAACGCACTCAAGTTCACCCAGGCCGGCAGCATCACCGTCAGCGTCCGCGCGATGGCCGTCAATGCCCGCGGCAGCGCCGGCGAGTGGGTCCACATCGAGGTGCGAGACACCGGCTCTGGCATCGCGCCCGAGCAGCAGGGCCGCCTGTTCCAGCCCTTCACTCAGGCCGACGAGTCGACGACGCGGCGCTTCGGCGGCACGGGCCTGGGGCTGTCCATCTGCCGCGAGCTCGCCACGCTGATGGGCGGCGAGGTCGGCGTCGACAGCACGCCGGGCAAGGGGTCGGCCTTCTGGGCCGAACTCCCGCTGCCTGCCGCGCCGGCACCCATGCCCCACCAGCCTCGCGAACCCCGCGTCCAGGGCGCTGCCGGCGAGGCCGCCCTGCAGGGCCGACGCGTGCTCATCGCCGAGGACCACCCGGTCAACATGCTGATCGCCGTTGCCCAGCTGGAGCAATGGGGCATGGAGGTCGCCCAGGCCAGCGATGGCCGCCAGGCCATCGAGGCCGTGCTGGCTGCGGCCAGCGTCGGCAAGCCCTTCGACATCGTGCTGATGGACGTGCAGATGCCTGTCATGGGCGGGCATGATGCGACTCGCGAGCTGCGCAAGCATTTCTCGGCCGAGCAGTTGCCCATCGTCGCCCTGACGGCGGCGGCGCTGGTGTCCGAGCGCGATGATGCGTTCGCCGCCGGCATGAACGACTTTCTGACCAAGCCCATTGACACACCCAAGCTTCACCAGACGCTGCTGAAACTCACCGGACGCAACGAAGCCTGAAGGAGCACGCATGAATCAGCCGCCACGATCCTTCAAGTACTACGACTTGATCATGGCGGCCTTCGTCTGCGTGCTGCTGTGCTCGAACCTGATCGGCGCGGCCAAGGCGGCGCAGCTGACGCTGCCAGTCTTCGGCACGGTCACCTTCGGTGCCGACCTGTTCTTCTTCCCGATCAGCTACATCTTCGGCGACGTGCTGACCGAGGTCTACGGCTATGGTCGAGACCGCCGCGTCGTCTGGGCGGGCTTCGGCGCGCTGCTGTTTGCGGCCTTCATGGCCTTCGTCGTCGTGCACCTGCCACCAGCGCAGAACGAGTTCATGGCTGCTTACCAGCCACAGATCGAGGCCGTGTTCGGCAACACCTGGCGCATCGTCGCCGGCTCCATGATTGCATTCGCCTGCGGCAGCTTCGCCAACAGCTATGTACTGGCGAAGATGAAGGTCGCGACGCGGGGCCGCTTCCTGTGGGCGCGCGTTGTCGGCTCAACCGTCGTGGGCCAGTTCGTCGACACCGGCTTGTTCTTCCTGATCGCGTTCTGGGGCATCTGGCCGCACGAGCAGCTGATGGCCGTCATCGTCAGCCAGTACCTGTTCAAGACGATCTGGGAAGCCGTCATGTACCCGGCCACCGCCCGTGCCGTCGCCTTCCTGAAACGCGCCGAGGGCGTGGACCACTACGACCGCAACACCAACTTCAACCCGTTCAGCATCAAGGTCTGACGCTGGCAGGATGAAAAAAGGGCACCGTGCAGTGCCCTTTGTACTGGTGGACGGTCCGCGGCCTTACAGACCGCCGCCGCCGCAGCCCTTATCGAGGTAGTCGCTGATCAGGCGGAGCTGGTCGGCGTTGGTCTTGCGCGTCCAAGCAGGGCCGTGGGCGTAGTCCTTCAGCACGTGGTACTCCACGGGCTTGCCGGCGGCCTTGGCCTTGTCGACGAAGAGTTCCGACTGGATCAGCGGCACGATCTGGTCGCGGTCACCGTGGTAGACCATGATCGGGATCTCGAGCTTGTCCGCCTTGGACAGCGGGCTCAGGCCGCGCACGGTGGGTTCCTGCCCCGACTGGAAGTAGGGGTTGGTGAAGAACTTCGCCCAGATGCGCTCGATGTCGGACACGCCGGCACCAGCGATGGCGCACTTGTAGAGGCCGTTGGAGCGCACGGATGCGGCGAAGGCCGCGTAGCCGCCGTAGGAGAAGCCGAACATGGCAACGCGCTTGGGGTCGGCCAGCTTCTCGCTGACCAGCCACTTCACGCCGTCGTCCTTGTCGTCCTGCATCTTCTGGCCCCACTCACGGTCACCCGCGAACCACAACGTGCGGCCCCAACCCTGCGAACCGCGGTACTGCGGCTGCAGCACGACGCGGCATTGCGACACCAGCATCGGCACCCAGCCCGAACGGTCGTAGTCCATCGTGTCGCGGGCCCACGGGCCGCCGTGCGGATGGATGACCGTCGCGTAGGGGCCCGGGCCGCACAGCTGCGGGTTGGGCACGGTCAGATAGGCCGGGATGTTCAGGCCGTCGCGCGCCTTGTAGTAGACGAACCGGGCGGTGCCGAGGGCTCGCTTGTCGACGTCCGGGAACTCCTTGGCCAGCAGCTGGATCTTCTGGCCACGCAGCAGGTAGTCCTCCGTCGGATAGGTCGAGCCGCTGACGCGGATCAGGTAGGTCGGCGTCTCGCCTCCCACGTACTGCACCAACCGCACGGACACGCCGTCGAACGACGGGACCACGGCCCGCTCATTGCCGCCGACGCTGCGCAGTTCCTGCTGAATCTCCTTGATGCCCAGCGCCTGCGCGATGCCGCGCACGGCGGCTTCCATCTTGGGGTTCTCCCAGTACTCGTCGTTGCCTTGATGGCCGTCCAGCGCAAAGCCGTCGAAGCCCTCGTCGTTGGGTGCGTCATCGTTGCGGAAGGAGCGCACGCCGGTCGCGTCGAAGAACTTGTGCTCGAACACGGTATCAGCCACCTTGCGAGCGGCAATGTCGTACTCGTACAAGCCCGTGACCTCGCGGCCGACGTTGCTGCGGATGATGGCCGTGCCCGCCTTGGCACCGGGAGCAACCACATCGACAACGTCACGGTTCTTCACGTAGCTGCGAAAGTGCTCCTCCCACGCACCGTCCTTGCTGCGGAAATCGATGGCCGTGAACGTGCCCTCGGCGTCGCTGCCCAGACGCTGCTTGGCCCAGACCTGGCCCGCAGAGTTGACGAGCACGCGGGCATCGGATTCGCTCAACCGCATGATGCGCGTGGCCTTGGCGGTGCGAAGGTTGTAGCGGTAGATGTCGCGGCTGTCGCCGCGCGTGTCGCTCTCCAGGATGACGTTGTCGCGGTCGCCCAGCAGGCGGTTCAGCACCGTGGGGTTGGCCAGCGCCGCAGCCTTCTTGGCGATCTCGGAGCGGGCGATGTCGGCGGACGCCATCGGCTCGATCCAGTTCTTGCCCTCGAGGTCGGTGAACAGCAGCTTGTTGATGAAGGTCTTGGTGACCTCGTCGGCACGCAGGTCGTAGATCTGCGTCATCTCGACCTGCAGCATGTCGTTCTTCAGGAACGACGCGCTGCGGATCTGCATGTTGGTGGCGCCAATGACCGTCGGCTTGGCAGCCAGGTCGGCCAGCTTCCAGACCAGGATGCTGCGGTTGTCGCCCTGGCTCTGGATGGCCAGCATGTGCTTGCCGTCGGGAGAGATCCGGAAGCCCGTCATGCCGGGGAACTGGGCCAACGTCTCGATGGTCGGGACGCGGATGGGCGGCAGGTCGGCGGCCTGCGCAGCATGGCTGAACGCCAGCACTGTGCCCGTGCCGGCGATCAGCCGGCACAAGGTGTTCAAGTAGCTTTTCATGCGAATCACGCTTAAAAAAATGCCCCGGCAACCCACGGGCTGCCAGGGCATCAGAGCACTAGGCGATTAGAACGACTTGGAGACGTTCATGAAGAAGCGACGGCCGTAGTAGTCGTAGCCGCTGTACAGGGGTGCATTGCCGACACGATTCGCGTAGCCCGAGGAGATCGAGGGCGGCGTCTTGTCGGCGAGGTTGCGCACACCCACCGTGGCCGACCACTTGCCCACGCTGTCGCTGTACTTCAGCGACATCGAGTGCAGGAAGTAGCTCGGCGTGCGCATCTGGTAGATGCTGGTCTCCGGGTTGTACAGGGCAGCGGTGGCGGCGCTGGTGGCCTGGCGCTGGTAGTACTCGTAGCTCGACGTCTTGCCGACCCACTCCATGCCGTAGTAGGCGGTCCAGCCCTTGACCGTGTACTTCACGTCCAGGGCGCCGGACCAGCGCGGCACGCCGACGCGGCCATTGCTCTCGGTCAGCGGATCGGTCGCGAAGACCTTGCTGGCTTGCGAGTGGTACTCGGTGGCCGACAGCTCAACACGCAGCTTGCCGATGCCCACGTCGTTCGTGTAGCGGATGTTGTAGTCGTAGCCACGCACGACGTCGGTCGACAGGTTGATGTAGCTGTTGTTGACCGTCAGCGCGTTGTTGCCGGCGGCACGCGTGATCAGCTTGCAATAGCCACCGCCCGAGCGGAATGCCGGATCGTCATAGCACAGCGTCAGGATGTTGCTGGCGCCGGCACGCGAGACGCCGTTGTCGACCTTGACGTCGAAGCGGTCCAGCGCAAAGGAGAAGTCACCCCAGCCGGTCGGCATCGTGGGTTGCAGGATGATGCCCCACGAAGAGTTCTTCGAGGTTTCCGCAGACAGGCCCGCATCGCGGCCACCCAGGGTGACCGAGGTGATGCTGCTGGTTTGCTGGAAGTTGGCCGGCAGGCCTTCGCTGGCGCAGTTGATCGCGCGCTGGCTGCCCGGGGTGGGGCTGTTGCACGGGTCACCGGCGGCGCTCAGGAAGCCGGTCGTCGCGCCGACGTACTGTTCAAACAGGGCCGGGGCGCGGTAGGACGTGCCGTTCGTGCCGCGCAGCGACAGCCAGCCGGTCGGGGCCCACAGAGCGCCGACCTTGTAGGTCGAGCCCGAACCATAGGACTTGTAGTCCGCACGGCGCGAGGAAGCGTTCAGCGTCAGGTCCTTGGCCAGCGGCAGGTCCTTCAGCAGCGGCACTTCGATTTCGGCGAACACGTCGGTGGCGTTGTCGTTGCCGCGGGTCGGCGTGGACGACGTGAAGCTGTAGATGTTGGCGGTCTGCTGGTCGATCGACGGGGTGTCGTCGATCGACATGCGGCGGAACTCAGCGCCGACGGCGCCCTTCACGTCGCCATAGGGCAGCTTGAAGAGCTTGCCGGTCGTGGAGGCCGACACGATGTCTTCCTTGTACTTCGTCACGCCGGTGTAGTTGTCGTAGACGAAGCCCAGCCAGGCGGCCGGCAGCTGACCGCCGACAACGGCGGAGCTCAGCGCCGGTGCGGCAACGCAGCCATTGGCCGTGTTGACGCAGTTGAAGCCGCCGCTGCCGTTGGACACGACATTCAGGCTCTGCGCCAGGCGGTCAGTACGGAAGCCGTCAAACAGGTAGGTGCCCTTGCTTTCGGCGTGCTGCACCGAGACGTCATAGTCCCAGTTGAACTTGGCGAAGGAGCCACGCAGGCCGGCCACGGCGCGCGTGAAGTCCACGGACTGGCTGGAGTAGCTGTTGCCGGCGCCGATGAAGGCGCGCACGCCCAGTGCCTGGCCATTGGTGATCGTCGTGGCTGCGGTCTGCACCGTGCTGAAGGCCAGGTTGGCGGGGATCAGCGGGCTGCCCTTGGCGTAGTCCAGCGACAGCTGACGGAAGCCGACCTGCGACGAGTCGCGGCGGTTGAACAGCACTTCCCAGTAGGCTTCTGCGTCGCCCAGGGCTTGGACGTCGAAGGCGCCTTGGGCGTACAGGTTGTGGTTGCGCACCGGCGACATCAGCGTGTTGTTCAGCACGCGCGGGTCGAAGGTGTCGCGGACGTTGTTGTCCGTCGTCGAGCCGCCGCCCACGCCTTCCCAGCCGACCAGGCCGGTGGTCACGGCCGAGTTCGGACGCCAGCGGTTGAAGGTGGTGCCGACCGCACCTGCGGCGCCGACGCCAGCAGTGGCGCTGCCAGCAGGCGAGCCGCCGGTGCCGATGGTGTTGATGGTCACGCCGTTGGAGCCCGTGCCCGTGATCGGATAGCACTTGGGCTTGCCGGTCAGCGGGTCCTTGGTGTCCCAGCTGCCCCACTCGCCAACGACGCCGTTGACGCTGGTGCGACGGTAGTCGGTGTTGCAACGGGTCCAGTCGCGCTGGCCCAGCGTCATGCGGGTGTTCTCGTTGAAGTTGTACGAGACCAGGAAACGCGAGTGGTCGTTGACCATGCCGCCCGCGGCCGAGAAGTTGTAGGCATTGCCGCCGCCGTGCTCGGTCTGCGAGACCGAGGCGTCCAGGCGGATACCGGTCAGGTCCTTCTTCGTGATGATGTTGATCACGCCGGCCACCGCGTCGGAGCCATAGACGGACGAGGCGCCGTCCTTCAGCACTTCGATGCGGTCGACGATTGCGTTGGGCAGCGTGTTCAGGTCAGCGGCGCCGACCGAACCACGGGTGCCCGAGGGCGACATGCGGCGGCCGTTCAGCAGCACCAGCGAGCGGGTGGGGGCGAAGCCGCGCAGGCCCACCGTGTTGGCACCCGGGCCGCCATCGGTCACATAGCCGCCGAAGGCGTTGTTGATCTGGCCGGCGCCGCCGGTCACGGACGTGCTCTGCAGCACCTGAGCCGTCGAGCTGAAGCCCGCCAGCGCGGCGTCTTCATTCTTGATGACCTGGATGGGGGCCGGCGAGCTGAAGGCGTCACGCTTGATGCGGGAGCCGGAAGTGACGACGACGGCGTCCAGCTTTTGAACGGAATCGGCCTTCTGAGCGGTAGTTTCCGCGGCGGTGGCGGGCTTATTCTCAGCGGGCGCTTGCTGCGCTGCAGCATTGTGGGCAAGGATCAGGCCGAGGACGGCCAGGGCGATGGGTTTTTGAACAGGCTTGAAACCAGAATATTGATTGGGCATAGAAAATACAGGCTGGGGTGGCAAGCTGACGAGCAATTCACCAAGCAGGAAGGCTCAACGGCCTTGAACTCGTCAACAAACATTCATGTTAGGGATAGGGTCGGGTTACCCAGAAGTAACAGACCCAACCTAGGGTCTTCTCTGATGCCTTCAGCCCGCCGGGGCCGCCAAACCGTTGCAAACACCCAACAAAGCGGGCCGGCCGCTCGCTGCCCGACCTTCGGGCCAGTCATCGTCCTCCCGGACGTCCGACATACTCGACAAGGTCTGAATTAACCTTCGCGGAATCCGAATTCAGCGCCTGTCCGCCGAGAAGTCAGGCGGGCTGGATATTCGTCGCCATGTAATCTTTCTTACTAGAAAGAAAACATTTAGCCGGATTCATCCGCAGGTCGCGTGGCACCAAAAATATGACCATGAGTCCCATGCCCGATGCCGCCCTCCCCGATCTGCTGTTCGTGCTGCTGCCCGACAGCGGTATCGCGCCCGACGGCCCCGACACCCTGGCGCCACTGGCCGCTGCCCTGCAGGCCCAGTACCCCAAGGCTGCGACGCTCACCGTACATCCCCCTCTGAGAGATGGCGAAGGGCGATGCCGCTGGTGGGTCGGTGCCCGCCCCAGCGCCGAGGGCGTCGACGCGGCCCTCCCCCACCTGATAGCCCGCCTGCGCATGGAGGCCGCCAAACTGGATCTGCCCTGGCAGCGCGTGGCGCTAGCCGGCATCGGCGACGGCGGGCTGCTGGCGCTGGAGGCCGTGCAGTCCGAAGCCGCCCTCGTCGGCCGTGTGCTGTCCTTTGCCGGCGGCTACCTGGCACGGCCAGAAGCAGCGCCACAGGACGTCTGCGTGCACCTGCTGCACGGGCTGGACGACCAGCGCTTCCCCTACCGCCACGTCGTCGACGCGGCCCAGTCCCTGGTGGACCTGGGCGCCGACGTCACCGCCGATCTCCTGCCCCATCTGGACCATGGCCTGCACCCGGCCCTGATCGAAAAGGCCATGGAGCAGCTGCGCACCTTCATCCCCGCGCGGCTGTGGCGCGAAGCGGTGATCGCGGCCCAGGACAGCGAGCGGCCCGCGGGTTGAGGCTCAGGCAGCAACCGCGCGCGCGGCCAGTTCCGGGATCAGCGCAGCACGATACGCCGCAGTGCCGTGCAGGTCGCTGTTCAGCCCCTGCGCCTCGATCTTGACGGCACGCGCCGCAGCCGGGCTCCAATCCTGGCCCAGCGCCTGCTCCAGCGCTGTGCAACGGAACACGCCTGGCCCGGCGCCTGTGACAGCCACGCGCACACCGGTGTCGAAGCGTGCGACGAACACTCCCACCAGAGAAAAGCGCGACGCTGGCTGCTTGAACTTCTGCCAGGCCGCTGTCTTCGGGATGGGGAAGCTGACCGCCGTGATCAGCTCGCCGTCCTGCAGTGCCGTCGCAAACAGGCCCTGGAAGAAGTCGTCCGCGGCGATCTGGCGACTGGCCGTGTGGATGGTGGCGCCCAGCGCCAGTACCGCGGCGGGATAGCAGGCGGCAGGATCGTTGTTGGCCAGGCTGCCCCCGAGCGTGCCGGCGTTGCGCACCTGGCGATCGCCAATGCGTCCGGCCAGATCGGCCAGCGCCGGAATGGCACGCCGCACGTCGGCGGCAGCCGCGACGGCTGCATGTGTCGTCGCCGCGCCGATGCGCAGGGTCTGGCCCGCCACGGCGATGCCTTGCAGCTCGGGTAGCCGACGCACGTCGACCAGGCCCTCGGGCGCGGCCAGGCCCAGCTTGATCGCGCCGAGCAGGCTCTGGCCGCCAGACAGGAACTTGTCGTCCGCGCCAAGGCGGGCGGTGACGGAGGATGCTGTTTGGTAGTTCATCGTCCTCTCCTCAGGTCCGGGCCGATTGCAGGGCCGTCCAGACTGTGCAGGGCGTGGCGGGCATGGGCAGGTCCCTGACGCCAATGGCGTTGCAGATCGCGTTGATGACAGCCGGCGGCGAGCCGATGGCGCCGGCTTCGCCGCAGCCCTTCACGCCCAGCGGGTTGTGCGTGCAGGGCGTGCCCGGCGCGGTCTGCACCTGGAAGCTGGGCAGGTCGTCGGCGCGGGGCATCGCGTAGTCCATATAGCTGCCGGATAGCAGCTGGCCTGATTCGCTGTCGTAGACGCCATGCTCCAGCAGCGCCTGGCCTATGCCCTGGGCGATGCCACCATGCACCTGACCCTCGACGATCATCGGGTTGACGATGTTGCCGAAGTCGTCCACCGCGCTGAACCGGTCCACGCGCACGACGCCGGTGGCGGGGTCCACCTCCACCTCGCAGACATAGCTGCCGGCGGGGTAGGTGAAATTGGTCGGGTCGTAGAACGCGTTCTCGTTGAGACCGGGCTCCAGCTTGTCCAGCGGGTAGTTGTGCGGCACATAGGCCGTGAGGGACACCTGTGCGAAGGGCACGCTGCGGTCGGTGCCGGCAATGCGGTACTCGCCGTTCCTGAACTCGATGTCGCCCTCGCTGGCCTCCAACAGGTGGGCGGCGATCTTGCGGCCCTTGGCGATGACCTTGTCTACCGCCTTCAGGATGGCCGTGCCGCCCACGGCCAGCGAGCGGCTGCCATAGGTGCCCATGCCGAACAACACCTTGCCCGTGTCACCGTGCTGGATGTCCACGTCTTCCAGCGGGATGCCCAGCCGGTCAGCGACGACCTGGGCGAACGTGGTCTCGTGGCCCTGGCCATGCGAATGGCTGCCGGTGAAGACGGTGACCTTGCCGGTGGGATGCACGCGCACCTCGCCGGCCTCGAACAGGCCCGCGCGCGCGCCCAACGCCCCTGCGATGTTGGATGGCGCCAGGCCGCAGGCCTCGATGTAGGTCGAGTAGCCGATGCCGCGCTTCAAGCCCTTGGCCTCGCTGACTGCCTTGCGCGCAGAAAAGCCCGCCACGTCAGCGAGCTGCTGCACCTGGGTCAGCGTCGCGTCGTAGTCGCCGGTGTCGTAGGTCAGGCCCACCGGCGTCGCGTAGGGGAACTGGGTGATGAAGTTGCGGCGGCGGATCTCGGCCGGATCCAGGCCCAGTTCGTGCGCGGCTGTCTCCACCAGCCGCTCGACAACATAGGTCGCCTCCGGCCGCCCCGCGCCGCGGTAGGCATCCACCGGCGCGGTGTTGGTGAACACGCCAGTAACCTCGGCATAGATGCTGGGCGTCTTGTACTGGCCGGCCAGCAGCGTCGCGTACAGGATGGTGGGCACGCAGGACGCGAAGGTGGACAGGTAGGCACCCAGGTTGGCCGTCGTGTGCACACGCATCGCGAGGAAGTGACCGTCCCCATCCAACGCCAGTTCGGCCTTCGTCGCATGGTCGCGGCCATGGGCGTCGCTGAGGAAGCTCTCGCTACGCTCGGCCGTCCACTTGATGGGCCGGCCGAGCTGCTTGGCAGCCCAGACCAGCGCCGTCTCCTCGGCGTACAGGAAGATCTTGGAGCCGAAGCCGCCGCCCACGTCGGGCGCGACCACGCGCAGCTTGTGCTCCGGAATGCCCAGCACGAAGGCACACATCAGCAGCCGCTCGACGTGCGGGTTCTGGTTGGCGACGTAAAGCGTGTAGCTGTCATCGGCCGGGCTGTAGCTGGCGTTGGCGGCGCGAGGCTCGATGGCGTTGGGGATCAGGCGGTTGTTGCGGAACTGCAGTGTCGTCACGTGCGCAGCCCTGTCGAAGGCCGCATCCGTGGCCGCCTTGTCGCCGCAGCCCCAGACATAGCTGCGGTTGTCCGGCGCCTCGTCGTGGACGATGCCCGCGTGGCCGGCCGCGCTCGCCGTGTCGGCGACGGCAGGCAGCTCCTCATAGTCCACGTCCACCAGTGCCGCGGCAGCCTTCGCCTGCGCCAGCGTCTCGGCGACGACCAGCGCCAGCGCGTCGCCCACGTAGCGCACCTTGCCGTCCGCAAGGACGGGATGCTTGGGCTCCTTCATGGGCGTGCCGTCGGTACTCGTGATCAGCCAGCCGCAGGGCAGCCCGCCGACGGCGCGGAAGTGCTCGCCGGTGTAGACGCCCAGCACACCCTCGGCCGCCGCGGCGGCGGCCGTGTCGACGCGCCTGAGCCGCGCATGCGCGTAGGCGCTGCGCACGAAGACGCCGTAGCTCTGGCGCGGCAGCACAATGTCGTCGGTGTACTGGCCGCGGCCAGTCAGGAAGCGCGCATCCTCGCGGCGCTTGACGCTCTGGCCGATGAAGCCCTTGTCGGGTGCATTCATGTCACACCTCCTTCATCGCGGCCGCGCCGGCCTGCACGGCCCGCACGATGTTTTGGTAGCCGGTACAGCGGCACAGATTGCCCTCCAGGCCCTCACGGATGGCGGCCTCGCTGGAACAGTCATGGTGCTGCACCAGGTCCACAGCACTCATCACCATGCCCGGGGTGCAGAAGCCGCACTGCAGACCATGGCAGTCCTTGAATGCCGCCTGCATGGGATGCAGCGTGCCGTCCTGCGCTGCCAGACCCTCGATGGTCGTGATGCTGGCACCATCTGCCTGCACGGCCAGCAGATTGCAAGCCTTCACGGCTCGTCCGTCCAGGTGCACCGTGCAGGCGCCGCACTGCGCGGTGTCGCAGCCGACGTGGGTGCCCGTCAGGGCCAGGTCTTCGCGCAGCAGCTGCACCAGCAGGCGGTCGGCGTCGACCTCCCTGCTGACAGCGCGGCCGTTGACCACGATACGGATCCGGTGGCTCATCGCATGTCTCCTGGTTGTGAGGCCGATGCTCGGCCTGCTTCAAGGGCTTGTGATTGCCGATTACCCTAAGGTCTTGTTCAAGACCTCGTAGCCGGAGTTGGCAATCCATGGACAACCTTGACCTGGGCGTGTTGCGCACCGCCGCCGGCTGGCGGGCCGAGGGCCGCAGCGTCGTGCTGGGAACGATCACGCGCACCTGGGGCTCGGCACCGCGACCGGTGGGTTCGCTGGTCGCCGTACGGGATGACGGGCAGATCGCCGGCTCGGTGTCCGGCGGCTGCATCGAGGACGACCTCGTCGCCCAGCTGCGCGCCGGCAGCCTGGACATCGTCAGGCCCACGCCGCTGCGCTACGGCGTCGGTGCCGAGGAGGCGCGGCGCTTCGGCCTGCCCTGCGGCGGCACGCTGGAGCTGATGCTTGAGCCGCTCACACCGCAGTCGGCGGTCGACGCACTGCTGGCGCGGCTCGAGCGCGGCGAGCGCGTGCAGCGCCGGCTGGAATTGGCGACCGGCGTCGTCACGCTAGCCGATGCCGAGCCCGGCGCCGACATGCTGACGCTGACCGACGCCCTGCTCATCAGCCACCATGGCCCACAGTGGCGACTGCTGGTCATCGGTGCCGGCCAGATGACCGACTACCTGGCCCAGATGGCGCTGGCGCTGGGCTATGGCGTGACGGTGTGCGATCCGCGCGCAGAGTACGCCGACGGCTTTCACCTGCCGGGCGTGGAGCTGACGCGCGACATGCCGGACGACGTCGTCACCGCTTTCCAGCCCGATGGCGCGACGGCCATCGTCGCCCTGACCCACGACCCCAAGCTGGACGACCTCGCGTTGATGGAGGCGTTGCGGGGCGCGGCCTTCTACGTCGGCGCCATCGGTTCTCGCGTCAACCAGGCCAAGCGGCGCGCGCGGCTGGCCGAGCACTTCGGGCTCACCGGGCCCCAGCTGGACCGCCTGCACGGCCCTGTGGGCCTGGACATCGGCGCGCGCACGCCACCGGAGATCGCGCTAAGCATCCTGGCCGAGATGACGTCCGTTCGCTATCGCAGCGCCGGCATTCGCCCCGAAGCAGGCTGTGCCGTGTGAGCGCTTTGCTTGGATCCCGGCGCCGGGCGGGACCGTCCGGTTGACGCCTTTCAAGCTTGTGCAGTCGGACCTATCGCCACTGCTCTCGCTCGTCTCGCAAGGCTGATTCCGAACACGGCCAGTTCGATGGAATGGCCCGCGTGCAAAAGAGTTGCAATGCAAGTCGCGGCGTGGTCCGCAAGACCGACCGGCTCGCCGCGCATTCAGCGCGGCAATGTCCCGCAAGGGGCGTCACCTCATCGTGTAGCCGCGTCCGTCCATGCAGGCCTCGACCGCACGGTTGAACACACTGGCGTCGGCCTGAGCATTCGGCTGCGTTGTGGCCCAGCGGTTGCAGTCGCGGCGATCACTCTCCTGCTGCTCGGTCGACTGGCCGTTGCGCGGATAGATGATGGGATCGGCCCGTGGCGGCGGCGGCGGCGGGGCCGGCACGACCTGGGCCGTGGCCGCCTCGGGCGGCGGTGCGACAACGGCATAGCCGTCAGGCACCGACTGGTAGTACACGCCGTTGGCGTAGTAGTAGGGCAGCCCCCCCAGGGTCAGCGTCACATAGGCCGGCGGCAGCAGCGGTATGACGAGCCCGATCGGCGGCAGCACGACACGGAAGCTGGAACCATAGGGGCGGTACCAGACCCCGCCATGGAACCAATAGCGGCCCGGCCCGGCGCCGACGCCCACGGCCCCATAGGGCACGTGCGGAGCCACATAGCCAGGCGCGGGATAGTAATGATCGTGGTGGTAGCGGCCATCGAACACCATGCCGATATTGGCGCGAACGCGCACATCGGCGTGGGCGGCAGGCGCGCCCATCGCGGTGCACAGCACCAGCAGGGCCGCGCCGCAGGAGTGGAACAAGGTCTTCATGATCTTCAGCCGTGAAGCCGTGGGAGTTTGCCAACGCGTCCAGCCTCGCCCGGGTGGACTGCGGTGGCGTTGCGGCAACGTAAAGTTCGCCGCCTCACCCGTCGCCAAGCCGTCCGGCCATGATCGAACTGCACTACTACCCCAGCAACGCCAGCTTCGCCCCCCATCTGCTGCTCGAGGAGATGGGTATTCCGTACACGCTGCGTGAGGTGGACCGCGCCAACAACGAGCACAAGTCGGCGGCCTATCTCAAGCTCAATCCGAACGGCCTGATCCCCGTCCTCGTCGACGGAGACCTCGTCCTCTACGAGACCGCCGCCATCCTGATGCATCTCGCCGACTGCCACCCCGAGGGTGGCCAGGTCTTTGCGCCCGCGCCCGGCACGCCCGAGCGCGCCCAGTACTACAAGTGGATGGTATGGCTGACAAACACGCTGCAGTCCATGCTGATCCACTACTTCTACCCGGACCGCATGGCCACCGACGCGGCCGAAGTGAAGGCACGCGCCGAGGCCCAGATCGCACCCATGCTGGACCAGATGGACGCTGAACTGGCCCGCCATGGCGGGCCCTGGTTCATGGGCCGCCAATACACGGCCGTCGACCCGCTGGCATTCATGCTGTGCCGATGGACGCGCATGCAGTCCAACCCGGCCAAGACGCGGCCAGCGCTGGGTGCCTACCTGAAGCGCGTGCTCGAACGCGCTGCAACCCAGCGCGTGGTGGCCAAGGAAAAGCTGCCCGACCCGGTCTACTGAGCGAGGACCGCCGACAGCACCTACGGCTGTTCGCGCCTGGCAAAGGCCGACCGCCATGCAGGGCGGTCGGCACGAGTCATTGATTCGCCCGGATCGCCGCGATCGCGTAGGTCGCGAGGCCAGGCGCCTCGGTGTCGAAATGCGCCGCGAAACGCCCGTCTGCCTCGTAGAGATCGGCCAGCTTGGCATGCATCTCGCGCGAGCAGGCATAGTGCCAGCGGTGAATGTGCTCGCGGTGCCGCTCGGCCAGCGCGCGCGCGCCGGCACCATTGGCAGGCTCGCCCCGGCGCATGGCACTCGCCCAGTCGGCCAGGATGCCGGCCTCCTCGGCCTGCATAGCGACCATGTCGGCCGGGCCGCGGGCCTTTCGGCGCGCCTCGGACGTGCCCCATTGCGGGCTGGCACCCCAGCGCCGTTCGGCTTCGTCGGCAAAGGGCGCGGAATCGGGATCGGGATCTGGCAGGTTCTGGTCTTGCAGTCGCATCGCGGGACTCCAGTCGAGGACGTTGAGGAGGGCGACGTCCAGCCCCCGAAGCCGCGAGGCCGCATCGGCCAACTCGGCTTCCAGCGCATTGCGTTGCTCGCGCAGTGCGGCCTGCAGCCCGGCGGCGTCCGCCAAGAGCAGGACGCCAATGCGCTCCAGCGCGAAGCCCAGGCGGCGCAGCCAGACGATGCGCAGCAACTGGGCCACGTCGCCCTCGCGGTAGCGACGGTGCCCGGCCTCGCTACGCAGCGGGGCGAGCAGGTCCAGGTCTTCGTAATGGTGCAGCGTGCGCACCGTCACGCCGGCACGGTGGGCGATGTCTGCAGGGCTGAGGAGACGGCTCATGACGGGGTCCTGGAGGTCACGGCCACAACTCTGAAACCTGACGCCACGTCAGGTGCAAGCCCTGCATCCGTTCACCGCGGCCGCTGTTGCATCTGCGCCAGCAGCTCACCCATCTTCTGGTGCACGGCCTGCATGCCCTTGAGCGGCCTGACCATGACCTTGAAGTCGACAATCTGCCCGGCGTCGTTCCAGCGGATGATGTCCACGCCATTGACCTGCACGCCCGCCAGCTCCAGCTCGAACTCCAACAGAACGTCCCGATCCCCTCGGATCTCGCGCACATAGCGGAAGGTGTCGTTGGCTAGCACCGCCAGCGCGGCGCCAAGATACTGCTTGGTGATGGCGCGGCCCTTCTGCGGAGTGTGAACGACGGGCGAATGCAACACGACGTCCTCGGCCAGCAGCGCGTCCAGCCCTGGAACGTGGCGGGTGCGGACCAGTTCGTGCCAAGCGTCAACGGGATGCGTCATGGAAGCTCCTCGGCTCAGGGCCAATGGCGTTGGAAGACAGCGGCCACCTCGGGGTGCTGCTCCACCCGCAGCAGTTGCGCAAAGAAGCTCGGACGCTCGGCCTGCAGCATGGCCCGCGCACCCGACCATTTGGACACGACGGTAGCCAGCAGTTCCAACGCCCCGGGCGAACCGGCATTGAAGCCGATCCCGAACTGGTCGGCGAACAGCCGCCAGTGCTCGTGCAGGCGGGCACGCGTGCCGGCGCGGATCTGCCCTTTCATCGCGTCATCGCAGGGCTCGCACCAGCGCTCCGGGTAGTCGATGACGCTGATGGCCGCATAGCAGTTGGCAGCGATGTAGACCAGCCCTCGCAGCACCCGCGCCCGCGCGCCTGCGTCGATGGGCAGCAACAGGCCCGGTGCCGCCGCCAGGCCCAGGTGGATGAGGATGGCCGCGCTTTCCGTCAACACCGTGCCGTCAGCGAGGACGAGCGTCGGAATCTGGCCCAGCGGGTTCACGCGCAACAGCTCGTCCCGCCCCGGACCGGGGTTCCAGGACGCCGCGTCGACGCCCGTGTAGGCCAGGCCTGCGCGTGCCAGCGCTGCCTCGATGGCCGCCGAGCCCGAACCCTTCGTACCGTACAAGGTCAACATCGTCATGACTCCTTCGTTGAGCGTGCAAAATCGTCTCACACCATGAACGCCCGTCCCGCCTTGCCGCCGTCCCGCCGCGCCGGCCCCAAACCCAGCTTCGGGCGGGTCCGTGTCGGTGTGTACGGCCGCGTGATGATGTCCGTCGCTGAAGGGCCATTCGACGCTGAGCTGATGGCGGCCACGAGGCGCGCCATCGCACTCGCTGGCAAGCGCCTGCCGGCCGACCGCCGCTTCGCCGACCTGCTGGAGATCCGCGGCAGCCTGCAGATGGACTCCGACGCGTTGGGCGCGCTGCGCGCCAGCATCGACAGTTTCGCTTCGCGTGGCATCACCGCCCTCTCCACCGTCTTCCTGGTGCGTCCCGGCATCCCGGGCATCGAACGCCTGCCGGCGCTGATGGACATCTGGCGCGCCAGCCGTCCCGTGCGTCGAGCAGACAGCTTCGAATCCGCCTGGGCCCTGGTCAACGCCGACCTCGCGGCAGCCGGGTTGCCCACCCAGGAGCCACCGCCGGTGCGCTGAGCCTCAGACCGGCCAGGGGCGCGGGGCCGGGCGCAGCCGCTCCCAGGCCGCGCCAAGGGCCAGCACGCCGGCATCGTCGAAGCGGCGGCCGATGATCTGCAGCCCGACAGGAAGCCCGGCCGAGGTGTAGCCCGCGTTGATCGCCAGCGCCGGCTGCTCGCTCATGTTGAAAGGCAGTGTGAACGCAATGTGCTCGAACGGCCGGGCAGGGTCGTGCAGCGGGCTGGCGAGGTGCGCCGGATACGCCGGCATGGCTGCCACCGGCGACAGCACGAAGTCGAAGGGCTCGCAGGCAGCGTGGGCGGCCTCACGCAAGGCCTGCATCTGGCTGTACCCGCGGAAAACGGTGGCACCGTCGTAGCCGGCCGCTGGCGCGACCCAGTCCAGGATGTAGGGCAGCACGCGGGCGCGACGCTCTGGCGCGAGAGCCGAGATGTCCAGCCAGGAACGCATGCGCCAGAAACGGTCAATGCCATCGGCCATCTCGCGCGTCGTGAATGGGCCCAGCGGCTCGACGGTGGCACCAGCCTCCTCGAAGGCGCGCGCTGCGGCGGTGATGATCACCGCCACCTCGGACTGCACCGCCTCGCCCCAGCCGGCATCCATCATCAGGCCCAGTCGCAAGCCCCGCGGCACGATGCCAGGCGGCCAGACGAAGTCGGACGGCGGCAGTTGCGTGGGGTCACGCGCATCCGGGCGCGCGAGCGCGGCCAGCATCAGCGCGGCGTCCGCCACCGTGCGCGTCAGCGGCCCGGCCACACGGCCGGCATAGCCGGGCTTGATGGGCACGCGGCCGTGGCTGGGCTTGAGGCCCACCAGGCCGCACCAGCCGGCCGGCAACCGGATGGAGCCACCAATGTCGGTGCCCAGGTGCAGCGGCCCGTAGCCGGCAGCGGCGGCAGCGGCGGCACCGGCACTCGAGCCACCAGGCGTGAGGGCCACGTTCCATGGGTTGCGCGCCGGCTCGGCGTAGAGGCTGGACAGGCCTGAGCTGAGCATGCCGTAGTCGGGCATGGTGGTGCGCGCCCAGGCGATGGCGCCGGCCTCGCGCAGCCGCGCCGCCGGCGGCGCCTCGAAGTCAGCCACCGCGGCATCGGCCGTCGCGGCGGTGCCCAGACGGTAAGCCACACCCGGCTGGGCGATGTTCTCCTTCAGCGTGACCGGCACGCCCTCAAGCGCCCTCGCGGTCCCGGTGCGCCAGCGGACCTCGCTGGCACGGGCAGCGGCCCGTGCGCCGTCAGCGTCGATGGCGCACAGCGCATGCAGCTCGCCATCGCGGCGCCTGGCCTGGGCCAGCACCGCCTCCATCACCTCGACGGGCGACAGCGTGCCCGCACGGTAGGCCGCCAGCAGCTCGGCCGCGCCGAGGGCAATCACTTCTTCAGCTTCTCGGCGGCCTTCAGCATCGCGTCGATGTGGCCGTCGGGGTTCATGCTGGCATGCACGGCAGCGACCTTGCCATCGGTGCCGATGAGATAGGAGACGCGGTCGGCCATGCTGCCCGGCACAAGCTTCAGCGCCACGTCGTAGTCCTTGATGACCTTGCCGCCGGCGTCAGCAGCGACGGCGAACTTGTTGCGGCAGGCCTCGACACTGAACTTCTTCAGCGTCTCGATGTCGTCATTGGACATGCCAATGACCGTGGTGTTGAGCGTCTTGAACTTGTCCGTGGCCTCGGCGAACTGGTGAGCCTCGACGGTGCAACCGCTGGTGAAGGCCTTGGGATAAAAGTACAGCACCACGGGTCCCTGCTTGAGCGCGTCGGCAAGGCGGAACTTGAAGGGCTGGCCGCCAACGGCGGCGTCAGCGCTGAAGTCGGGCGCCGGTGCGCCCACGCTGAGAGCGGCGTGGGCCGTTGGGATGAGCAGGGCGGCGAACAGGGCGGTGAGCAGGCGTCGTGACATGGCAGGCCTCGGTGGTGAGGCTCGCAGGATAGCCAAGCCGCAAAGCCCCGCGGGGCCGGTGGTCAGGGCTGGCGCAACAGGCCCTCGGCCAGCCAGCGCTGCAGCGCCGCCACGACGGCCGGTGCAGCCGCCTCGGCATCGCCGAGCTGCTCGGCGACGCGCTCGCACAGCCGGGCGAAGGGTTGACCCACGGCAACGGCGTCGAGCAGCGCTGCCTCCAGCGGCTCCAGCGAGCGCCAGCGCGTCTCCAGGCCCTGGCGCCAGGCCAGCAGCACGTGTTCGTGCGGCAAGGGTTCGGGCAGGCCAGGTGGGTCTTCGGCCGATTCGGGCTCCCACTCGCGCAGCGCACGCCAGGCCGGCTCAATGGCATGGGCGAGCGGCACGCGCTGCACGCTGGGTTGCAGCTGCAGCACCAAGCCGGCCCAGCCGTCCGGATCCAGGCCGGCCAGTGTCGCGGCATCGAGCGGGGGGGCATCGGCGGCGTCGAAGGCCCCGCGCAGCGCCCAGTCCATGCGGGCGACGTCGACCAGGCTGGCATGAGGCACCAGCGAGTCGCCGGCCACGGCCATGAAGTCGGCAAGCGCGTGGCCAAACCAGCGGATGGACGGGTGCCGGCTGGGTTGCGTGGCGAGATAGGCTCGACCCAGGGCGTCGAAGGCCGCGTCGCCCAGCGCCCGGGCGAGCACGGTGTAGTTGTCGGCCAGCGCGGCAACGAGGCGGGCGCGGTAGGCATGGCGGTAGACGGCCAGACCCGTCGTGAAGTCGCCGGCCAACAACTCGCCGACGTCGGCGTCGTCGCGGATGGCCGCAGCCAGGCGCCGCTGGAGCTCGATCGTGGTCATACCGAGGCCGCCAGCCGGCGCGCCACCGCCAGCTCGACCAGAAGCTCATCCAGCGGCGGGATGCGGTCATCGCGCTCGATCATCGTCGGCACGGTGCCGAAACGCTTCACCGCGTGCAGGTACAGCGCCCAGACCTCGTCGCGTACCGGGTGGTCGTGGGTGTCGATGACGATGTCGCCGCGGTCCTCGTGGCCGGCAAGGTGGATCTGGCGCACGGGTCCGACGGGAATCGCGTCCAGGTAGTCCACGGGATCGAAGCCGTGGTTGCGGCCGCTGACATAGACGTTGTTCACATCCAGAAGCATCTGCGCACCGGTGCGTTGCAACAGTTGCGCGATGAAATCCCATTCCGCCATCTCGTCGGCCGCGAAGCGCACGTAGCTGGAAACGTTCTCCAGCACCAGGGGCCGGCCCAGCAGGTCCTGCGCCTGGGCGACGCGCCCCGCCACGTGGTCCAGTGCGACGCGAGTCAGCGGCACGGGCAGCAGGTCGTGGAGCTGGCTGTGAGCGTCCGCGCTCCAGCACAGGTGGTCGGACACCCAGCCCGGTTCAAGCCGGTCGGCAAGGCGGCGCAGCTCGCGCAGATGACCAAGGTCCAGCGGCACCGGCCCGGCGACGGACAGCGACACGCCGTGCATGACCAGCGGGTAGTCCGCCCGGATGCGCTCCAGGTGCGCCAGTGGCGGGCCGCCGGGCACCAGGTAGTTCTCGGCAATGATCTCCAGCCAGTCCGGCCGCACGCCGGCATCCACGCCGGCCTCGAAGGCGGCGTAATGCTCCACGCGCAAGCCGAGGCCGAAGCCTTCAATCTTGGTCATGTCGGCAAAAACGGAGACGACGCACGGCCGCAGGGTCGCGCACCTCCCTGCGGCAGCCGTGGGACTGGCATTGCCAGTCCACCGGCTGCCCCCGGGGAGGCACGCCAGCCCCTCGGGCGTGGACTTACTTCTCCACCTTGCCGCCGGCCTTGGTGCACTCGTCGGCGCTCTTCTTGCTGACCCAGCCCTGGCCCTTGCAGCCGTTGTGGCCCTTGCAGTCGTTCTTGGCCGTCTTGCACTCGGACGTGCCCTTGCAGCTGTTCACGCCGGAGCACTTGACCATGCCGTCGGCCGCCGCCGCGGTCGTGGGAAAGGCGGTGGTGGCGAACAGGGCCGCGGCCGCGGCGGCAATGCCCAGGCCATTCTTCAGTGATGCGTTCATAGGGAGCCTCCAAGAGGGAAGTGGATGAGATCGGGTCACCACAGGTCGGTCCCATTTCCCAGGCACCGACTTGCCAGCCTGCGTCGCAATGACTCGCCGAGTCCTTACAGCCAGCGTGCAGATTCTGATTACCTGCCGTTATGGCTGCAATGGCGCGTGGCATTCGTCAGGAGCCAGCGGCGAGCTAGAGTCCGCGGGCTAGATCGCGTCCTTTTTCCCCATGCTGAACACCGAAACCCCGAGCACCCGCCACCCCGACCTGGATACCTACGCCACGCCGGCGCTGCTGGAGGCCTTCATTGACGACCAGACCGCCGCCGTCGCCGCTGTCAAGGCCGCCGCGCCGTTGCTGGCCGCGGCCGTGGACGCCGCGCTGCCGCGCATCCGGGCAGGCGGCCGGCTGCTCTATGCCGGTGCCGGCACCTCCGGCCGTCTGGGCGTGTTGGACAGCGTGGAGCTCTACCCCACCTTCTCCTGGCCGCGCGAGCGCGCCGTGGCCGTGCTGGCCGGCGGCGAGAGCGCGATGTTCGTTGCCGTGGAAGGTGCCGAGGACGATCACGGGCAGGGCGGTGCCGACATCGCGGCGCTCAAGCCTGGCCCCAACGACGTGCTTCTGGCGCTGGCCGCATCCGGCGGCACGCCCTACGTGCTGGGCGCCATCGAGGCCGCACGCGCAGCCGGCGCGCTGGCCATTGGCTTCGCCAACAACCCCGGCGCCCCCGTCACGCAGCAGGCTGAGATCGGCATCGTGCTCGACACCGGCCCGGAGGTCATCTCTGGCAGCACCCGGCTCAAGGCCGGCACATCGCAGAAGATCGCGTTGAACACCTTCTCGTCGGCGCTGATGGTGCGGCTCAACAAGGTCTACGGCAACCTGATGGTGGACCTGAAGGCCACGAACGCCAAGCTGGTGAAGCGGGCGCTGGCGCTGACGGTGCGCGCCTCCGGCGCCAGCGAGGCCGACGCGCAGGCAGCCCTCGCGCAGTGCGACCACCACGTGAAGACGGCGCTGGTCATGCTCAAGCGAGGCGTGGGCGTGGATCAGGCGCGAGCGTTGCTCGCCGCAGCGGATGGCAACGTCGGCAAGGCACTTTCGGCATGACGCGCTCACCCTGGGCGTGGATTCCCAGCCTCTACTTCGCCCAGGGCATCCCCTACGTCGTCGTGATGACCTTGTCGGTCGTCATGTACAAGAACCTGGGCATCTCCAACACCGACATCGCCCTCTACACGAGCTGGCTCTACCTTCCCTGGGTCATCAAGCCGCTGTGGTCGCCGCTGGCGGAGCTGTTTGGCACCAAGCGACGCTGGGTGACCGTACTGCAGTTCTTCGTCGGCGCGGCGCTGGCCGGCGTCGCGCTGACCATCCCGACGGACAAGGTCTTCCAGCTCTCGCTGGCGGTGTTCTGGCTGATGGCCTTTGCCTCGGCTTCGCATGACATCGCGGCTGACGGCTACTACATGCTGGCGCTGCCTCAGCACAGCCAGGCCGCCTTCGTCGGTGTGCGCTCGACCTTCTACCGCCTGGCCAACATCGGCGGCCAGGGCGGTCTGGTCTACCTGGCCGGCGAGCTGAGCGAGCGCAGCGGCAGCGTGGCGCAGGCCTGGAGCATCGTGTTCTGGCTGCTGGGCGGCCTGTTCGTGCTGCTGGCCGTATGGCACGGCTTCGTGCTGCCCCGCCCTGCGACGGACGTGCGCGGCGTGGGCGGCGCCGCCGCTCGGGGCCTGGTGGCCGAGTTCTTCTCTGTCTTCGCCAGCTTCTTCAGGAAGCCGGGCATCGCGGTCATCCTCGGCTTCCTGCTGCTCTACCGCTTTCCCGAGGCGCAGTTGCTCAAGCTCGCCAGTCCATTCCTGCTGGACCCGGTCGACAAGGGTGGCCTGGGCCTGTCCACCAAGGCCGTGGGGATCGCTTACGGCACCGTGGGCCTGACGGCGCTCACGCTGGGTGGCCTGGCCGGCGGCTGGGTCATATCCCGCGTCGGACTGAAGCGGGCGCTGTGGCCGCTGGTGCTGGCCATGCACGTGCCCAACGTCGCCTTTCTGCTGCTGGCGCTGATGCACCCGACCAGCCTCGCCATCATCAGCGCCGCGCTGGCTGTCGAGCAGTTCGGCTACGGCCTGGGTTTCACGGCCTATCTGATGTACATGATCCACGTCGCCGAGGGTCCGCAGAAGACCGCGCACTACGCAATCTGCACCGGCTTCATGGCCCTGGGCATGATGATTCCCGGCATGTGGAGCGGCTGGTTGCAGGACCACATCGGCTACGTGCCCTTCTTCGCCTGGGTGCTGGTGGCCACCGTGCCCAGCTTCGTGATGGCGGCGCTGATCAAGGTGCCGGAGAACTTCGGGAAGAAGGACGAATGAAGGACCGCCTGTTGTCCCTGGACGCCTTTCGCGGTTTTGCGATCGCGGCCATGCTGCTGGTCAACAACCCGGGCGACTGGGGCAACGTCTACGCACCGCTGCTGCACGCCAAGTGGAACGGCTGGACGTTCACGGACTGGGTCTTCCCTTTCTTCGTCTTCATCAGCGGCATGGCGATGACCATCAGCCTGGCGCGCCGCGCCCAGGCCGGTGCCGACAAGGGACTGCTGCTGCTGAGCATCTCGCGTCGCGCGCTGGTCATCATCGGCATTGGCCTGCTGCTCAACCTCATCCCCAGCTTCAACTTCGAGACGGTGCGCATCCCCGGCGTGCTGCAGCGTCTGGGCCTGTGCACGCTGCTGGCCGCGCCCATCGTCATCTGGTGCGGCGCGCGCGGCGTGGCGCTGTGGGCCGTGGGGCTGATGGCGGTCTACTCGGTGGTTCAGCTGTGCCTGCCGGTACCCGATGCGGACGGCATCGTCCACGTGGGCCTGCTGGAGCCCGGCAAGGACGCAGGCGCCTGGCTTGACCGCCTGCTGCTCGATGGCCATCTGTGGAGGCAGGCCAAGACGTGGGACCCCGAGGGCCTGCTGTCCACGCTGCCGGCGGTGGCCTCGCAGTTGCTGGGGGTGTTGGCGGGCTATGTCCTCGCATCCCAGCGCCAGCCGGCCGAGAAGACCATGACCTGGGTTCTCGCCGGGCTAGCCTCGTTGTGGCTGGGGCAGGTGCTCGATGCCTGGCTGATGCCCATCAACAAGTCGCTGTGGACGCCGTCCTATGTGTTCGCGATGGCGGGCTGGGCCTGCCTGGTGTTCGCCGTCTTCTACTGGCTGCTAGACGCCGCGCCGCAGCCGCTGGCCCGTGCGCGCTGGGCACGGCTGCTACATCCGCTGGTCGTGTTCGGCATGAACGCGCTGTTCCTGTTCGCGCTGTCGGGACTGGTGGCCAAGATGCTCTACACGGTCAAGTTCGCCGACGGAAGCACGCTGGGCCGCGTGCTGTACGCGCCGCTGCGTGACTCGGGCCTGACACCGGCCAACGCCTCGCTCCTGCACGCCCTTCTCTTCGTGCTGGTCATGTACGCCATCGCCTGGCTCATGTACCGCAAGCACTGGTTTGTGAAAGTCTGAAACCATGAAACGCCGCCACCTGCTCAGCCTTGCCTCCGCCCCCCTGCTCGCCGCATGCGCAACGCCCACGGTGCCCACCGTGGCGCCCGGCGAAGCCGCGTTGAACGCCACGCCCCCCGCGCCAGCGGCGTCTGGCGCCGCCACGCTGACCCCGCCTCCGCCGCGCGAGTGGCGGGCCGCCTGGATCGCCACCGTCGCCAACATCGACTGGCCCAGCAAGCCGGGCCTGAGTGCCGAAGCGCAGCAGGCCGAGATCAGGTCGCTGTGCGACACCGCCGTGAGCATCGGCCTGAACGCGCTGATCCTGCAGGTGCGGACCAGCACCGACGCGCTGTACGAATCCAAGCTGGAACCCTGGAGTGAGTACCTGACCGGCACCCAGGGCCAGCACCCCGGCTACGACCCGCTGGCCGTCTGGCTGGCCGAGTGCCGCAAGCGCGGCCTGGAACTGCACGCCTGGTTCAACCCCTACCGCTCGCGCCACAGCTCCGCCAAGTCACCGCTGGCGGACAGCCATGTCAGCCGCGCCCACCCCGACTGGGTAAGGCAGTATGGCGACCAGCTGTGGATGGACCCCGGCGAGCCGCAAGCCGCCGAGCACACGCTGGCCGTCGTGCGGGACCTGTTGAGCCGCTACGCCGTCGATGGCGTGCACATCGACGACTATTTCTACCCCTACCCCATCCAGGACCCAACCACCAACCAGGAGATCGATTTCCCCGACGAGCCCAGCTGGCAGAAGTACCTGGCCAAGGGCGGCTCGCTGGGCCGCCACGACTGGCGCCGCTACAACGTCAACACGCTGGTGCAGCGGCTGTACGCGCTGGCCCATGAGGTGCGCCCCGGCACGCGAGTTGGCGTCAGCCCCTTCGGCATGCCCAAGCCCGCCGCCCGTCCGCCGGGCATCAGCGGCTTCAGCCAGTACGACAAGCTCTATGCCGACGTCGAGCTGTGGTTGCGCGAGGGCTGGATGGACTATCTCGCGCCCCAGCTCTACTGGCCGCGCGCCCAGACCGCCCAGGCCTTCGAGCCGCTGCTGCAAGCCTGGCGAGCGCAGAACCCGCTGGGCCGACCCATCCATGTAGGCCTGTTCACGAGTCGCATCAACGACACCGACAGGAGCTGGCAGCCCGACGAGGTGCTCGCCCAGATCGACATCATCCGGCGCGTGTCGCCGGGTAGCGGCCACATCCACTTCAGCATGGCAGCGCTGACGCAGAACCGCAAGGGCATCGCCGACGCGCTGCGCACGCAGAGCTACGCTGCGCGCTGAATAGCGCCGCCTTGGCGCCCCATGACGGGGTTGCACCCCTGTTGCGACGCAACCACCCACGCGGCACCAGGGCATGCGCGCCTGCCGCGCCACTGCTGCCTACACTGCGTCCCGCCCCCGATGGGAGCGCCCGGCCTGGACGACCTGGCCGGCTCACCACCTCCCGGGACGACCCGAACGCATTGCGCTCAACGCGCCAGGAGATCGTTCATGGCATGGCTGGTTCTTGTCGTTGCTGGCTTGTTCGAAGTCGGCTGGGCCATCGGCCTCAAGTACACCGAGGGCTTCTCGCGCCCCTGGCCCACGGCAGGCACAGTGGCCGCCATGGTCATCAGCGTCGGCCTGCTGGGCCTGGCCATGCGCACTCTGCCCGTGGGCACGGCCTATGCAGTGTGGACGGGCATTGGCGCCGTCGGCACCGTCGTGCTGGGCATGGTGCTGTTCCACGAACCTGCCACGGTGGCGCGCCTCACCTGCGTAGGGCTCATCCTCGCGGGCATCGTGGGGCTGAAGCTGACGGCCTGAACAGCCCTGAGCCGCCGTCAGGCCGGGCAGGCCCTGATCGGCTCAAGCAGCGGCACCTCCTCATCGGCCCAGAGCCGGAAGTGCGCGACGAAGTGCTGCCCCGAACCATCCTCCAGCCCGAAGCTGCCGCTGTTGCCCGGCGCCACGTCCAGCGTCATCTGCAGGCCGGCCAGGTAGTCGCACTGCGCATGGCTGGCATAGACCGGCACACCGTCCACGCTGCCCAGCAGGCGGTCGCTGGCGTTGAGCTTGAGCTCGTGCACGGCAAAGCACATGGGCGCGCTGCCGGCACAGCAGCCGTGCGACTGGTAGAACAGGATTGCACCGTGCTCGCGGCGCAGCCGGCCGATGAGCGCCTGCGCGGCCTCGCTGGCCTGCACGCGGGGGATATAAGCGATCATGGCGACGCCCCAGGAAAAAGGGGCGGCCCGAGCCGCCCCTGAGTGTCGATCACGGTAGCGATCAGAAGAAGCCCAGTGCGTTGGGGCTGTAGCTAACCAGCAGGTTCTTGGTCTGCTGGTAGTGGTCAAGCATGGCCTTGTGGGTTTCGCGGCCGATGCCGGATTCCTTGTAGCCGCCGAAGGCTGCATGCGCGGGATAGGCGTGGTAGCAATTGGTCCACACGCGACCGGCCTGGATGCCCCGGCCCAGCCGGTAGGCGCGGCTGCCGTCGCGGCTCCACACGCCAGCGCCCAGGCCGTAGGGCGTGTCGTTGGCGATGGCCAGCGCCTCGGCCTCGTCCTTGAAGGTGGTCACGGCCAGCACCGGGCCGAAGATCTCCTCGCGGAAGATTCGCATGTTGTTGTTGCCCTGGAACAGCGTCGGCTGGATGTAGTAGCCGCCAGCCAGGTCACCGCCCAGCTGCGCGCGATCGCCGCCGATCAGCACCTTGGCCCCCTCCTCCTTGCCCAGCGCGAGGTAGGTCTGGATCTTGTCCATCTGGATGGACGAGGCTTGCGCGCCCATCATGGTGTCGGTGTCCAGCGGGTTGCCCTGCTTGATCGCCGCTACGCGCTTGAGGGCGCGTTCAATGAACTTGTCATAGATGCTTTCCTGGATCAGCGCGCGACTGGGGCATGTGCAGACCTCGCCCTGGTTGAACGCGAACAGCACCAGCCCCTCGATCGCCTTGTCCAGGAAGGCATCGTCCTGGTCCATCACATCCTCGAAGAAGATGTTGGGGCTCTTGCCGCCCAGCTCCAGCGTGGCCGGGATCAAGTTGGTGGCCGCCGCCTGGGCGATGACACGGCCGGTAGCCGTGGACCCGGTGAAGGCAATCTTGGCGATGCGCTTGCTGCTGGCCAACGGCATGCCGGCCTCGCGGCCGAAGCCATTGACGACGTTGAGCACGCCCGGGGGCAGCAGGTCGGCGATCAGATCCACCAGGATCAGCAGGCTGATGGGCGTGCTCTCGGCAGGCTTGAGCACGACGACGTTGCCGGCGCCCAGCGCGGGAGCCAGCTTCCAGGCTGCCATCAGGATGGGGAAGTTCCACGGAATGATCTGGCCGACGACGCCCAGCGGCTCGTGGAAGTGGTACGCGATGGTGTTGTGGTCGATCTCGCTAAGCGCGCCCTCCTGCGCGCGCACGCAGCCGGCGAAGTAGCGGAAGTGGTCTACGCACAGCGGGATGTCGGCGTTCAACGTCTCGCGGATGGGCTTGCCGTTGTCCACGGTCTCGGCATAGGCCAACAGCTCCAGGTTGGCCTCGACGCGGTCAGCGATCTTCAGCAGGATGTTGGCGCGCTCGGCGGCCGGCACGGCGGCCCACTTGGCCGCGGCGGCGTGTGCAGCGTCCAGTGCCTTCTCGATGTCGGCGGCGGTGGAGCGCGCGGCCTGGGTGTAGACCTTGCCGTTAATGGGCGAGACCACGTCGAAGTACTGGCCGTCGACGGGCGGCACGAACTTGCCGCCGATGAAGTTGTCGTAGCGGGGCTTGTAGGCGATCTTGGCGCCGGGGGTACCGGGGGCGGCGTAGACGGTCATGGCTGTCTCCTGTGCGGATGGGTTGGGGCTCGCTGAACAACGCAGAACCCGTGCCAGCCCGCTCTGACGGGCCAAAGCCCCCGTCAAGGATGTCGCGGCCCCGGGAAACCACCCGCCGACTGTTGCAGCCTGGAGCAGTCATGCCCAGGACGGGACAACCGGCCGCGAACAGGTGCCGCCACAGGCGCCAGCGGACGCTACGCCCGGCCCGCACGGGCTGCTGTGGCGGCTCGACTGCTCCATCCCGCCGCGAAATCTGCAGATTTGCGACTGGCATGGAGCTTGCGCTGTATCTGGCCATCCGCGCCGCATTTGCACGACCGCGGACCCCCAATCAACACAGGAGACAACACCATGCAACTCAAGCCCCTCGCAGCCCTGATGTCCTTGGGCCTCGGCCTGGTGGCCGCCGGCAGCGCGACCGCCGCCGTGACCGAGCAGATGATCCAGGCCTCGTCCAAGTCCGGCCAGGAGGTCCTGTCCTGGGGCCTGGGCACCGAGGGTCAGCGCCACTCGCCGCTCAAGCAGATCAACACCGGCAACGCCGCCAAGCTGGTGCCCGCCTGGGCGTTCTCCTTCGGCGGCGAGAAGCAGCGTGGCCAGGAATCTCAGCCGCTGATCCACAACGGCAAGATGTTCGTGACAGCGTCCTACTCGCGCATCTTCGCGCTCGATGCCGCCACCGGCCAGAAGCTGTGGAAGTACGAGCACCGCCTGCCCGAGGGCATCATGCCCTGCTGTGACGTCGTCAACCGCGGCGCAGCGCTCTACGACAACCTCGTCATCTTCGCAACGCTGGACGCCCAGCTGGTGGCGCTGGACCAAAACACCGGCGATGTCGTGTGGAAGGAGAAGATCGACGACTACGCCGCCGGCTACTCCGCCACGGCCGCCCCCATCATCGCGGGCGGCCTGCTGCTCACCGGCGTGTCCGGTGGCGAGTTCGGCGTGGTGGGCCGCGTCGAGGCGCGCGACCCCAAGACCGGCAAGATGGTCTGGATGCGCCCCACGGTGGAGGGGCACATGGGCTACACCTGGGACAAGACCGGCAAGAAGACCGAGAACGGCGTCTCAGGTACGCAGGGCAAGAGCTGGCCGGGCGACCTGTGGAAGACCGGCGGCGCGGCCACGTGGCTGGGCGGCACCTACGACGCCAAGACCGGCTTGGCGTACTTCGGCACCGGCAACCCGGCACCCTGGAACAGCCATCTGCGCCAGGGCGACAACTTGTTCTCCTGCTCCACCGTCGCCATTGACGTGAAGACCGGTCAGATCAAGTGGCACTACCAAGGCACACCCAACGATGGCTGGGACTTCGACGGCGTCAATGAGTTCATCACCTTCGACATGGACGGCAAGCGCATGGGCGCCAAGGCCGACCGCAACGGCTACTTCTACGTGCTGGATGCGAACAACGGCCAGCTCGCCAACGCCTTCCCCTTCGTCAAGAAGATCACCTGGGCCTCGGGTATCGACCTGAAGACCGGCCGCCCGAACTTCGTGCCCGAGAACCGCCCCGGCGACCCGACCGCCGGCGCCGACGGCAAGAAGGGCAACTCGGTGTTCTCAGCACCGTCCTTCCTGGGCGGCAAGAACCAGATGCCAATGGCCTACAGCCCGGACACCAAGCTCTTCTACGTGCCCGCCAACGAGTGGGGCATGGAGATCTGGAACGAGCCCATCGCCTACAAGAAAGGCGCTGCCTACCTGGGTGCCGGCTTCACGATCAAGACGCTGAACGACGACTACATCGGTGCGATGCGTGCGGTGGATCCCAAGACCGGCAAGATCGTCTGGGAGGTGAAGAACGGTGCGCCGCTGTGGGGCGGCGTGCTGACCACTGCGGGCAACCTGGTGTTCTGGGGCACGCCTGAAGGCTGGCTCAAGGCCGCCGACGCCAAGACAGGCAAGGTGGTCTGGCAGTTCCAGACCGGCTCGGGCGTCGTCGCGCCGCCGGTGTCGTGGATGCAGAACGGCGAGCAGTACGTCAGCGTCGTGTCCGGCTGGGGTGGCGCCGTGCCGCTGTGGGGCGGTGACGTGGCCAAGAAGGTCAACTACCTGGAGCAAGGCGGCATGGTCTGGGTGTTCAAGCTCGCCAAGTAAGCCGCTCCCCCATCTCCCGAAGGAGCCGGTCCATGCGGGCCGGCTCCGCTCATGCCCCGAGGTTTCCATGCATCCCACCCGCCGCATCTTCATGCTGCAGGCCACGACGGCCTGCCTGGCCTGCCCGGCCATTGCTCAAACAAACCCTGTCGACGAAGCCAGCGAAACCGCCATGGCGCTCGGCTACAAGCATGACACCACCAAGGTCGACCCCGCCAAGTGGCCCAAGCACCAAGCCAGCCAGCACTGCGCCAACTGCCAGTTCTGGCAGGCCAAGCCCACCGATGCGTGGAGCGGCTGCGCGATGTTCGGCCGCAAGGCGCAAGTCGCGAAGAACGGCTGGTGCAACGCATGGGTGAAGATGGCGGGCTGAAATGCCGACGCCGTAGGTGACAGCGATGGGAGGGGCCGGTTTGCGGCGACCTCCTCCTGCGCTGGAGCGCTCCGCACCTGACGCACGCCCTTCATCGCACGCAAGCTCTCAGCGCGGCAGACGGCGTTGCCGCAAGAGCCTATCTACCCGGGACGGGCCTCCGCCCAAGAGGTACGGGAGGCTTGAAGCGGCAGCTCGGAATCCGGATAGGACGATCGCCTTGCGTTGGCTCCACCAAGACGACAGCCAACGTGCGCCGTAGCGCGGCGACGCATCCTCCGCCAGAGCGATTGCCGCGTGAGCAACTGGCCCCTTGAAGCGTCGGCGCGGTGGCCAAGGGTTTGTGCAAAGCCAGCAGTCTGATCGACTCAATCCAGGCTCACACGGGTCACCACTGGCAGGTGGTCGGACGGGAATCGGGCATCGACCGAATCGGTGAGCGCCGCGTAACGCAGCACGCGCCACTGAGGGCTGAGCATCACATAGTCGATGCGCTCCTTCAGCGGTGCGTCGAGCTTGAATCCATTGAAGGTGCCCACAGGGCCATAGGGCGGCATCTGGCTCTGCGTACGGGCGTCGCGCAGGCCCGTCAGCAGAATCTGCACTGGCTCGGAATCGGGCGTGGCGTTGAGGTCACCCAGCAGTAGCGCCGGGGTTTCTCCGGCGATTTCTCGCATCTTGCGCAGCATCAACCGGGCGGACTCGCGCCGCGCCACCACACCTTCGTGGTCAAAGTGCACCGCGAAGGCAACGAAAACCCGGCCACTGGTCAAGTCACGCAACCTCGCCCATGTGGCCAGGCGGTTGCAGCAGCGGGCATCCCAGCCCTTTCCGGGCACGTCGGGCGTGGGGCTGAGCCAGAAGTCGCCGGTGGCCAGCAGCGCGAAGCGTTCCGTACGAAAGAAGATGGCCGCGTGCTCGCCACCGCGCTTTCCATCATCGCGACCGACGCCGACGCGTGCCAAGCCTGGCATCGCGGCGAGGTCTTCGATCTGGTCGATCAGGCCCTCCTGCGTGCCCAGCAGATCGATCTCGTGATAACGGATCAGTGCACGCACCGCGTCACGTCGATGGGGCCAGGCGTTGGACCCGTCGCTCGCGAGATTGAGCCGCAGGTTGTAGGTCGCGGCATTGAAGGGTTCGGCCTGAACGGCCAGGCTCAGTCCCAGCAGCAGGCCGGACAACCACCCTATGGCCGCAGGACTGCGCACTGGCCGGCAATGATTCGCGATCTGTCCATTCCCCTGCCTTGCCGCGGTCGCGAAGCGGCCCGCAAATGCAAGTCTTGCCGGCAGCCAGCAGTGTTCATTCATGGTTCAAGCCCTCTGACGGTCAACTCTTCAGGTGCCGCGCCTGCCTTGGTTGCGCTGGTACGGGCATGTCCATACTGGCAGCCCGCCTACCCGATTGTGGACGTCGGCGGCCAACGGGGCTGGCCGGGATCCCCACTGGCGATTGGCAGCTTGGTCGAACTCTGGCCTTCCTGGCGCGGTGCGCTGGCACGACCGCTACCGGGCCATGTCGGCATCCGCACGCCAAGGCAACGAATCCGGCGGCTGCATGGATGCGCCCAACCTGACTCACGACAGTACTGCCTTCAGCTGCTGAACTGGGCGTCGATCAGGCCTCTTCTCAACGCCAGATGCGCCATCGCCGCCGCGCTGGCCAGCCCCAGCTTGTCCCGGATCTGAGTCTGCAGGTTGGACACGGTCTTGGGACTGAGATGCAGGGTACCGGCGCAATCTGCCGGCGTCAGACCCTGGGCTAGCAGCCGGAAGACCTCGAACTCGCGGTCGCTCAGGGACTGCAGGCCATCCAGGTCGTTCGACGGCGTGGGCTGCAGCCAATGCGCCGGCAGCGCGCCGCACAGATAGCGCCGCCCCGCCATCACGCAGGCCACGGCGTCCAGCAGTTCCTCCGGCGCGCTGCTCTTGCTGACATAGCCGCGTGCGCCCATCGCGAACGTGCGTCTAACCATGGCCTCGCCCTCGTGCATGCTGAACACCAGCACCCGTGCACCGGCATCACGCTCCAGCAGATGGCGCAGCAGCTCCATGCCGCCGGGGCCGGGCAGGCCGAGGTCGGTGATGGTCAGCTCGGGCTGGTGCTCGCGGTGCAGGTCCAGTGCCTCATCCACAGTGCCGGCCTGGGCGACGACGCGGTACGCTCCATCCAGCTCCAGCAAGCGCTGGTAGCCGGCGCGTACCACTGGGTGATCGTCCACCAGCAGCAGCCGCGTCATGCGAGGCCTCGCCGCAACGGCAGCCACAGCTCCACCCGGGTGCCTTTGCCCGGCGCGCTATGCACGCGCAGCTCGCCACCCAGCACCGCCGCGCGCTCGCGGGCGCCCAGCAGGCCCAGGCCGCCGGTGTCGGCATCGGCATCGAAGCCCAGGCCGTCATCCTGCACGCTCAAGCGCACGCCATCGGCCGACGCATCCAGCCGCACATCCACGGCCGTCGCATGCGCATGGCGCAGCACGTTGGAAAGTGCCTCTTGGGCGACACGATAGAGAGCCATGTCCACCTCCTCGCCAAAGCTTCCGTGCTCATCCGCGTCGGTGCCGAAGCGGCAGTTCGGCCAGGCGCGCTGGGCGCACAACTCGCGCAACGCGGCGCACAGGCCAAGCGTATCGAGATCGGCCGGACGCAGCTGGCGCAACAACCGGTGCACGCCGATCTGCAGACTGTGCGCACTGGACGCGGCGCGGCGCGCGGCGTCCTGGGCCTGGGCCAGCTCGGTGCAGCGGGCGGCCACCGCGGCCTCGAGCCGGATCGCCGCGCAATGCTGGGCCAGCTCATCGTGCAGCTCGCGCGCCAGCGCCTGACGCTCGCGCTCCTGCACTGCGATCAGCTGTCTTGCCAGCTCGCGGTTGTGCTGCAGCAGCCGGGTGGCCTCGCGATGGCGGCGCCAGGCCTGCCAGGCCAGGCCCAGCGCCATCACGGTGAGCGCCAGTGGCAGCTCGTCGACCTGCCAATGCTCATACCGCTCCAGCAGGCCGCTGAGCCCCTCCTGCCACTGCCAGGCGCTGCCCAAAGCATAGGCGGCGAGCGTGGCCGCACCCACCCAGAGCAGGTCGCGGCGCACAGCGGGCCTCACTGCCAAGCCTCCAGCTCCAACGTGCGCGAGCCTCCCACCAGCATGGGCGACGTGGACGGCTCGCTGCGTTCCATCTTCACGAGACCCACGCCACGGCAGTACCACTCCACGCTAGTCAGCGGCTGGTCCTTGAATCCACTGATGGGATCCACGAAGACCCGCACCGTCGCGCTGCCCCGCACCCGCAGGCAGGGCGAGAAGCTGCCGGCCGGCGTACGTACCTCGTCGGCTACAGCCTCGATCTGGTAGGTCATCGGGATATTGGGATGGCTGTGCTTGAGCTCCCGCGGGTACTCGTGCGTGCGCATCAGCAAGTACGTGGTCGTGGATGCCTGCCACTGCGTACCGACCGCGAACGGCGCCTTCAGCACGAAACGGCCCGGCGCGTCGGCCACGGGGTCGGGCTGCATGTCGCTCTTGCTGGCCACGCGCACGATGCCCGTGTCGTCTGCGCGCAGCCAGTAGCTGATGCCGCTGTCGCTGCGACGCACCCAGGCAGGCTTGTCGTCCAGCACGAGCGTCTCGCGCCCCAGAGTACGCAGCGTCAGGCTTTCGCGCTCGGAGGCGTCGAGTCCGCTGCGCGTGGTGACCACATAGGTCCAGCGGTGGCCGGCCTCCAACGGGAACCAGGCTTCGTTGCCGGCGCCCGGCGAACGGCCACAGCCGGTCAGGGCTGCGAGGAGCAACGGGAGAAGGCAGCGGCGCATGGTCACTTCTCCGGCAACTGCGGCAGCGGCATGTCGCGCAGCTTGACCTGCTGCTCGTCGCTGCCCGGGCGCAACCAGGCCAGGCCCTTGCGTGGTTTGGCCTCGGCCGTGCCAAGCTGGCTGATGCCGTTGCGCACCTTCTTCAGGCCCTCGTTCAGCAGGCCGTGCAGGTCCTTGCTGTAGGGCAGCTGGAAGGCGCGGGGCTGGGCGGCAGGCTTGCCGCCCTCCACCGCATTGACCCACACGTAGAGCGCTCCCTCACGCTTGGAGCTGGGCTCCTCGATGACGGCGGCCAGCAACACGAAGCGCTCGGGCAGCGGGTCACCGCTGGGCCATCCCCAGAGTGTGTGGATGGCGGTCTCGGCGTAGAAGTAGAAGCAGCTCACACCGACCACCAGCAGGCCGCGCAGCCAGGTCGGCCAGCGGGATTGCAGCAGGGCAAGTGTGCACAACAGCAGCAGCGCGGTGAAGCTCAGGATGATGGGCAGGGTCATGGTCTTTGCATCAGGCTCTTGGGCAGGGTGTTGACGTTGACGACACTGCCGTCGGGCAGCAGCGTGAAGCGCACGGCGGTGGCCTCGTCGCCCTGGCGGGCGAGCTTGACCGTGCCGTGGAAGACGACGTCGGCGCGGGGGTTCACCTTGATGACCGACACGGTCACCGGCACCGGCTGGCCGTCGTGGGACTGGTAGTACTGCGCGTTGACGACGTGCTCGCCGGGCACGATGCCGCGGATCGTCACCACTTCCTGGCGGAAGGGACTCTGGATCTTCTGGCCGTTGATGATGGTGGAGGCGTTGCCCTCGCCACGGTCGTCACGGTCCAGGTACATCAACCCAGCCTCGCGCTGGCGGAACCAGACCAGGTTGCCGCCAGGGTCCTGCACCCAGGTGTCGATGTCATCAGGGCTGTTGTCGGGCCAGGAGACATTGATCAGGTATTCAGCCTTGGACGGCACGTCACCAGCCTTGGTGGCGCGCGGATTCATCGCAAGCAGCGCGACGATGAAGCAGAAGACGAAGCCGATCAGCAGGTTGAACAGCATGTCGTAGAAGGGATCGACCTCCGCTTCCCGCGATCCGCGGCGGCGCGTGCGGGCCATGTCAGTCGGCTCCGTGCTCGGCGAGGGCGGTGCGCTGGATGTCAGCCACGAGCGCATCGGCGAAACGGTCGAGCCGTGTGAGCTGCAGGCCGAGCAGGATGTTGCCCACCAGCCCCACCATCGTGGTCAGCAACGCCACGCCCAGGCCTGCGGTCAGACTGCGCAGCAGATCCTGCGACTGCGCCGGATCGAAGCTCTGCATCTTGCCTATGGTCAGCGCCAGCATTGAGAAGCCAATGACCTTGCCCAGCAGCCCCAGCTTGAGCTGGATGCCGTTGACCCACCAGGCCGTGCCGTGCGGGCCATGGCTGTGCTCCAGCAGCAGGTCCGCGGCAGTATCGGCATCATGTGCCAGCGCGGCCCGGTAGTCGCCAGCCCAGTTGGCCTCGCCGACACGGGCCTGCTGGGGTTGGGTCAGCAACAGCCGCTGGCGCTGCAGCTCGCGCGAGCGCTGGCCGCACCACAGCGTGGCGCACAGGAAGACCACGATGATGACCAGGGTCAGCCCCGTGGGATCAGCGCCGAGCAGCAATGCCCAGACGCCCTTGAGGCCCAGCAGCCAGGTACAGAAGGCCAGCCCTCCGCACAGGGTCAGCCATTCCAGCCACAGCGGCTCGATGGGGCGGTTGTAGGAGGTGGAGCGGGCGAGGGTCGGCGCGTTCAAAGTTCGATCTCCATGCCGTCGTGCGCAACCTCGATGCCTTGTTCCGCCAGTTCACGGCGCTGGGGGCCGCGGCGGTCGAGGATGGGGTTGCTGTGGTGGATGTGGGTGAGGACCTTGCGCGGCGCGCCGCTGGCGCGCAGCACGTCGATCATTCCCAGGCGCTCGCCGTGGCGGCTCTGCGGCAGGTGGCCCTTGTCGCTGGCGCTCAGCGATCCCAGGCCGGCGTCGCGCAGGCCCAGCTCAGTCCAGAACGTGCCGTCGACAACGACGCAGTCGGCCTCGCGCATCCAGGCCAGCTCAGCCTCGCCCACGCCGGCTAGCGCAGGCGACAGGAACAGGCGCCGTCCGCTGCGCAGGTCCTGAACCTGCAGGGCGATGCATTCGCCGGCGGCCTCGCTGCGCAGCCGCGCATGCCGCGGCGCCTGCGCCGGCACCGCCACGGCGGCGAAGCTCAGCGCCGGGAAGCCCGGAATCTCGAAAGCCGCGCTACGCGTATCGCCGGCAATAGGCAGCATGCGCCAACGCACGCGGCAGTAGCTCTCCAGCACATTCAGGAGCGGCAGTTCCGCCGTCAGGTCCTCGAACACGAGCGGCGTCGCATAGACCTCCAGCTCGCGGCTCTCGCGCAGGCTCAGCAGCCCTGCGACATGGTGCAACCGCGAGTCGAGCAGCACCACCGCGCGGATGGGCATGTCGCCAGGCTGGCCGGGCTGCAGCTCCGGGGTGGCGCGGATCTGCTGCAGCAGGTCGGGCGACGCGTTGATCAGCAACCAGCCCTCTCCGGGCCGGCCATCCTGCGAGATGGCGATGGAACTCTGCGTGCGCGCGCTCGCATCGAGCTCGCCTCGACGCCAGGCGCTGCACTGACGGCAATGGCAGTTCCACAGCGGGAAGCCGCCACCCGCGCCGGAGCCGAGCACGCGGAGCTTCATGGGCGGCCCCACAAGGGAATTCGGGACATGGGAGCAGGGAGTCAGGTCGATGCACCGACCCGTGCAAGACGCGTGCCTTGCGTAAAGCCACCGTCAATCGGGGGTTTTGCTCCAGATCGGCACAGGCCACGGCACGCACACCTCCGGGAAAGTCCCGGGCCTGCAGTGAGGCCCGGCAACAACGGTCGGCAAGGCTTGCCGCCCCGGAGCTTCACTCACCCGCAGGAGCGTTCCAGCGCAGCTTGCGGTAGATGGTGTTGCGGCTGATGCCCAGCTGCTTGGAGGCCAGCGAGATGTTGCCCCCCACCGCATCCAGCGTGGCGCGGATCATGTCGACCTCGGCCTGCTCCAGCGTACGCGCCATCGCGGGCTCGGCCGTCGCAAATGCAGGCTGCGGCGCCGGCAGCACTGGAGGCATCTCGCAGGGGGGCCAGACCGGGGCAGGCGTAGGCGCGACGGACGTGGGCAGCGGCATCACGCCACCGACGATGCGCTGGATGTCCTCGAGGAAGTCGTCTGACAGGTGCGCCGTCGTCACAAGCCGCTCACCGGCGGACATGACGGCCGCCGTACGCAGCACGTTGGCGAGCTGGCGGATGTTGCCTGGCCACTGGTAGCGACGGAACATGCCCAGCACCTGCGGACTCAGCTCGGGCGTGTCCTGCGGGCGCTCGGCCTGCAGAATGCGGCGAACGATGGCCTCAAGGTCGCTGCGCTCGCGCAGCGCCGGCAGGCGCAGCGCCAGGCCGTTGAGGCGGTAGTAGAGGTCCTCGCGGAATGTCTGCTGCTCGATCATCTCGCGCAGGTTCCTGTGGGTAGCGCCGATGACGGCGATATCCACTGCGATGGACTTTGTGCTGCCCAGCGGCGTCACGCTGCGCTCCTGCAGCGCGCGCAGCAGGCGGGCCTGCAGGGCCAGCGGCATATCGCCGATCTCGTCGAGGAACAGCGTGCCGCCGTTGGCCTGTACCAGCCGCCCAGGCGCGCCCTTGCGCCGCGCGCCGGTGAAGGCGCCCTCCTCGTAGCCGAACAGCTCTGCTTCGATGAGGCTCTCGGGAATGGACGCGCAGTTCACCGCCACGAAGGGCTGGCGCGAGCGGTTGGAGTCGTGGTGCACCGCGCGGGCCAGCAGCTCCTTGCCGGTGCCGGTCTCGCCGAGGATGAGCAGCGGGATACCGCGGTCCAGCACGCGGCGTACCTTCTGGATGACGGTCTCTAGCTGCGCGTCGCCGGTGCGCAGGTACTGCAGCCCGGAGAAGCGCTGAGCGCCACCGGCCTCCGCACCCGGCACGGCAGGCACGGGCGACGCCGCATCGGCGGCCACGGCGGCCGGCGCCGCCTCGCGCACCTGGGCCGTCTCCACGTCCGCCGTATGCAGGCCGGCCACCACCGGCCGGGACGGCCAGTCGAAGCGCGCGCTGACGAACAGGCTCTGGCCGGTCGGCAGGCACAGCTGCATGGGTGGCGACAGCGGCATGCGGAAGTGGTCATAGATCGCCGCGGGCGTCGTGCCCAGCAGGCTGGAGAGGCTGCGCGAGCGCAGCTCGGCACCGCTCATGCCGAGCTGATCCAGCGCCGCACGGTTGGCACCCAGCAACCGGCCTTCGGGCGAGACGACCAGGATGCCCTCCAAAAGCGTACCGATGAACTCGGGCCGGCTGTGGAAGTGAAGGCGCAGGCGGCTGTTGTAGTCGTCCGAGAGCCAGTGGTTCTCAATCATGCGCGCCGACATGCGCACCAGGCCCATGGTGTGCTGGTGGTATCCGCGGTGATCGCCGGTCACATCCAGCACCCCCAGCATGTTGCCGCGCGGGTCAAAGATGGGCGAAGCAGAGCAAGTCAGGAAGTTGTTGGCGTGCATGAAGTGCTCGCCGCCATGGATCAGCGTGGCAGTCTCCTCGAACAGCGCCGTGCCGATGGCATTGGTGCCCTTGGAGTGCTCGGCCCAGTTCTCACCGGGCGCCAGCGCCACACGGTGGGCACGCGCCAGGAAGCCGTCATCTCCCACGGCGTGCAGGATGGTGCCCTGGGCGTCGGTCAGCACGATCATGCTTTCGGTGTTGACGATCTGCTCGTAGAGCAGCTGCATCACCGGCGCCGCGTGCGTGTACAGGCGCTGATTGCGTTCCCGCGCGAGGTTGAGGTCGCTACGGATCAAGGGGTCAAAACCGCTCTTCTCATGGCGTTTCAGGCCCAGTGCTTCGCTGCGCTGGTGGCTGCGCTCGATGAAGGCCTGACGCGGTGGCGCAAGCGGCGCCGGTCCTGCCGGCGCTGAGGTTTCGGTAGGCATAGAGGCTTCCTTTGCCTGCCTCCACAGGCTTGTCTCCGTGATGCGCGCGGTCATTGCCGCGCTCGTGTCGTGTCTGGAGGGCATCGTGTCCCAAAGCGATTCGCCTGTCCATCGACGCAGGAACGCCTCGGGCTGGACATTGTGTCAAGTTGGAGCAATCCGGTGCTGGCATGTGGCTTGCAGCAAGCTTGGCGAGCCCTCGCTGGCCATTCAGACCTCGACAACGACGGAGACAGCTTCATGAAACTCAACCAACCCCTCGTCATCGGCGGCATCCTGTGCCTGGCCGCGGCCGCGGCGGCAATGCAGGCCTGGGCGCACGGCGACGTCACCCCCCAGGCCGTGGATACCTCCAGCCTGCCGCAGCTCGGCGAAGGCTGGCGCGCAGAGAACCCTTACCGGGCCAATGACGCTGCCATCAAGATCGGTTCCTCGGCCTACAACCAGAACTGCGCCCGCTGCCACGGCCTGGAGGCCATCTCCGGCGGCATCGCGCCTGACCTGCGCAAGCTGGACAACGACTGCGCCACGCTCAAAGACGAGGCGAAGAAGGCCGCCTGCGTGAAGGACAACGACGACTACTTCCTGAACACCGTGCGTCATGGCCGCAGCCGCAACGGCGCCGTCTACATGCCGCCCTTTGAAGGCGTGTTCACGCAAGAGGCGATCTGGGCCGTCAAGTCCTACCTCGAAGCGCACCGGGAGAAGCCGCTGTGAAGCGCAGGACCCTGCTCGGCTGGGGCCTGGTCGCGACCGCCTGGGGCACGCAGGCGGGCGCCACCACGCTGGCCCAGGTGCGTGAGCGCGGCCGGCTCATCGTGGGCCTGTACGAGGACATGCCACCTTTCAACGTCAAGGGCAAGGGCATCGACGTGGAACTGGGCCAGGCACTGGCAGAAGCGATCGGTGTCAAGTTCTCGCCATTGCCCTTCAATGCCGACGAGAACATGGCCGACGACCTGCGCAACATGGTCTGGAAGGGTCACTACCTCGGTTACGGCCCCGCCGACGTGCTGATGCACGTACCGGTGGACCGCCCGCTCATCGACGCCACGCCTCAGGCCCGCATCTTCGGCCCCTATTACAGGGAGCGTGTGATGCTGGCACGCCGCGTCGACGATCTGCCGGTGCTGGACAACCTGTCCCAGCTCGGCGCGCGCAAGGTGGCAGTGCCCGGCCAGACGCTGGCAGGCTGGCTGATGATCGGCGCGGATGGCGGCGCCTATCGCGAGCAACTGCTGACGCAGTGGAAGGACGGCTGCGAGGCCGCCCGAGCGCTGCAGCGCGGCGAGGTGGCCGCAGCGGCCGGCCTGGCGTCGGAGCTGGAGGCGGTGCTTGCGGGCGATGCGGCCTACCGCATTGAGCCGCTCCCGTCGCCGCGCGCGCCGCGCGAGGGCTGGGCCGCTGGCATGGCCGTGAAGCGCGATGCCACCGGCCTCGCCGAGGCGCTGCAAGAGGCGCTGAATGGCCTGACGCAGTCCGGCCGCGTGGGCGAGATCTTTGCCAAGTACAAGGTGGCCTGGCGCCCGGCTTGAGCGGCCGCGACCAGACACCATCGGAGACCTTTCATGAGACAGCAGTTCGCGCCCGTGGCGCGACGGACGGCCCTCGCACTGGCGACAGCCGGCGCCGCAGCGGCCCACGCCGACCCCGCCCCCGTCAAGCTGGAGCCCGTCGTCGTCACCGCAACGCGCACCGAGGCGGCCCCCTTCGACCTACCCGCATCCATCGACCGCATATCCGGCGACGAGCTGCGCGCCGGCCGTGCCCAGGTCAACATCTCCGAGGGGCTGGGCGGCGTGCCGGGGCTGCTCGCGCGCGACCGCCAGAACTACGCACAGGATGTACAGATCTCCGTGCGTGGCTTCGGCGCGCGCGCCAGCTTCGGCATCCGCGGCGTGCGCGTCTACGTGGACGACATCCCTGCCACGCTGCCCGATGGCCAGGGCCAGATCACCAACGTCGAGATCGGCACCGTAGGCCGCGTGGAGGTATTGCGCGGGCCGTTCTCTGCGCTGTACGGCAACTCGTCTGGCGGCGTCATCAGCATCTACTCCGAAGCCCCAGTCGGCCCACCGAAGCTGGACGCCAGCGCCGCCTTCGGCAGCGATGGCCTGCGCCGCCTGGCCGCCTCCAGCAGCGGCAAGACCGGCGGCTTCGCCTACACGCTGGGTGCCAGCCGTTTCGAGACCGACGGCTACCGCCAGCACAGCCAGACCGAACGCCGCCTGGGCAACGCGAAGCTGAGCTGGAAACTTGGCGGCGACACGCAACTGACCCTGGTGGCCAACAGCGTCGAGCTGCCCGAGGCCCAGGACCCGCTGGGCCTGACACGTGCGCAATGGCAGGCCGCTCCGCGCGGCGTGGACCCCGCGGCGATCAGCTTCGACACCCGCAAGACCATGCAGCAGACCCAAGGCGGGCTGGTGCTGGAGCACGGCATCGACGAGGCCAATAGCCTGCGCGTCATGGTCTACCAGGGCCACCGCACGACGACACAGTTTCAGGCCATCCCGGTCGCAACCCAGGCCAGCGCACTGCATCCCGGTGGCGTCATCGATCTATCCCGCGACTACGAGGGTGCCGACATCCGCTGGCGCTGGAAGAGCACCACCGCCAATGTCGTCGCCGGCATCGCGGCCGACGAGCTTCGCGAACACCGGTTGGGCTACCAGAACTTCATCGGCACGACACTGGGCGTGCAGGGAGCCTTGCGCCGCGACGAGACCAATCGCGTCAGCAACGCCGACCCCTACATTCAGGCCCAGTGGCAGCCCGCGCCCGCCTGGCTGGTAAGCGCCGGCATGCGCCGCAGCAAGGTGGACTTCCGCTCCACCGACGCCTACATCACCCGGACCAACCCCGACGACAGCGGCAGCGCAAGCTACTCGGCCACGCTGCCGGTGTTCGGCCTGAGCTACGCGGTGGACGAGCACCTGCGCGCCTACATCACCGCAGGCCGCGGATTCGAGACGCCCACCCTGAACGAGCTGGCCTACCGCGCCAGCGGCGCCACCGGGCTGAACTTTGCGCTGCAGGCTTCGCTCAGCCGCAGCGTCGAGATGGGTCTCAAGGCCAGGCCGCGGGACGGCATCGAGTTCGCGTTGGCGCTGTTCCAGACCGGCACGACGAACGAGATCGTCACGCAGACCAACGTGGGCGGTCGCGCCACCTACCAGAACGCCGGCGCCACGCGCCGCCGCGGCCTGGAAGCGTCGGGCTCATGGCAGATCGCGCCCACGCTGCAGGCGCAGCTCGCCGCGACCTGGCTGGACGCGCGCTATCGCGACGGCTTTCTGACCTGCACCGCCACGCCCTGCGCCGCCGCCTCCAGCCCTGTCGCCGCCGACAACCACATTCCCGGTATAGCGAAGACTTCGCTGTACGGGGCACTGTCCTGGCAGCCGGCTGGCGGTTGGCGCCTCGGGGTCGAGGGCCGCGCGCTCAGCAAGGTCTGGGTCAACGACCTGAACACCGACGCGGCGCCGGGCTACGCCACGCTGGCGGCGTACGCCAGCTACCAGCTCAGTCTGGGCGCCTGGGACGTCGGCGCACTGCTGCGCTTGGACAACCTGGCCAACCGCCGCTACGCCGGCTCCGTCATTGTCAACGACGGCAACGGCCGCTTCTTCGAGCCCGCACCCGGCCACGGCTGGCTGGCCAGCGCCAACGCCAGCTACCGCTTCTGAGGACCATCACCATGCACCGACTGCTGCCCTCGCTCACCCTCCTCGCCGCTGCCATTGCCTCGGCTCATGCCGGACCGTTGGCCTATGTCTCCAACGAGGGCTCGGGCACGCTGAGCGTCATCGACACGGAAACCGACGCCGTGCTCTATGAGCTGCCCGCTGGCGCCAAGCCGCGCGGCGCGGTGGTCAGTCCCGATGGCCGCCGCGCCTATGTCAGCGACCAGCCCGGCAACCGCCTCGTCGTCATCGACCTCGCCGCGCGGCGCCAGGCCGGCGAGATCCCGCTGGGCGAATCGCCGGAGGGGCTGGGCCAATCACCCGACGGACGCTGGGTGACTGCAGCCGTCGAAGAGGCCAACGAAGTGGTCTTCGTCGACACACGCACGATGAGCAAGAGCTTCGCAGTCAAGGTGCGCGGCAAGAATCCCGAGCACGCCGTGTTCAGCCCCGATGGGCGCTGGGTGCTGGTCAGTGCCGAGGAGGGCAGCGCGGTGGATGTAATCGACGTCGAGAAGCGCAGCCAAGTCGCGCAGATCCCGGTGGGCACGCGGCCGCGCGGCATCGGCTTCTCGCCGGATGGCAGCCGCGCATTCGTCGCGGCCGAGATGTCCAGCGAGATCTACGTCATCAACACGCAGACCTTCACGGTGTCCAACAAGCTCAAGGCCGGCGCCAAGAGCAACGGCATCAGCGTGCATCCGGATGGCCGGCGCGTCTTCATCTCCAACGGCGGCGACGCCAGCGTGTCAGTACTGGACGTGGAACGCATGGCCCTCGTGGCCACCATCCCCGTGGGCCAGCGCCCCTGGAACATGGCCCTCACGCCCGACGGCCGCAAGCTCTACGTAGCCTGCGGCCGCTCGGGCGCGGTGTCGGTCATCGACACCGAGACACAGCAGCGTGTGGCCGACGTGACCGTGGGCAAGCTCCCCTGGGGGGTGGTGATCCGCTGAGTGCTCCAGCGTGGCGCATGACGCGGTAGTTCCTCGGGGGCCGTGACGGGAAATCTTCCCGAGCCCCAAAACCGCTCGCTCCGAAGAATCACTTGCAGCACCGCATCGATTCTTAAAAACGGAGACAACCATGTACCAGCCCAACCCACGCCCGCACCGGCTCGCACTCGCAGCAGCTCTCGTGCTGGCGGCAACTGCCGCACAGTCGCAAGTGCAACAGCTCACACGCGTCGAGGTTGTCGGCGTCTCGCCCATCCCCGGGGTGGATGTACCGCGCGACGCCATCCCCGCCAACGTGCAGACATCACGCGCCGCCGATCTGGAGCGCAGCCAGGCTCTAGACCTGAGCGCCTTCATGAACCGGCGCCTGGGCAGCGTCCATCTCAATGAGGTACAGGGCAACCCCCTGCAGCCAGACGTCAGTTTCCGCGGCTACACCGCCTCGCCGCTGCTGGGTACCCAGCAGGGCCTGTCGCTGTACATGGACGGTGTGCGCTTGAACCAGCCCTTTGGCGACGTGGTGAGCTGGGACCTGATACCCAAGGCCGCCATCGCGTCCATCGTGCTCAACCCCGGCTCCAATCCGCTGTTCGGCCTCAACACGCTGGGCGGTGCGCTGGCGGTGCAGACCAAGGACGGCCTGAAGCAGACCGGCACGTCGCTGCAGGCGACGGCCGGCTCGCACGGTCGCGCTGCCGTCGAGTTCGAGCATGGCGGCAGCACGGCCGAAGGCCTGCACTGGTACGCCACCGGCAACCGCTTCCACGAGAACGGCTGGCGCGTCGACTCGCCGTCCGACGTATCGCAACTGTTCGCCAAGCTTGGCCGCCGCAGCAGCGACGGCGATGTCTCGCTGACCGCCGCACTCGCCGATACGAAGCTGCACGGAAACGGCCTGCAAGAGCAACGCTTCCTGGAGCGTGACCGCGCAAGCGTCTACACCAAACCCGACATCACGAAAAACCGCTCTGCCTTCCTCAACTTCGCGCTGTCGCATGCGCTCAGCTCCCAGTGGACGCTCAGCGGCAACGCCTACGCGCGCCACATCCGTACCCGCACATACAACGGTGACCTCAACGACGACGCGCTGGACCAGTCCCTCTACCAGCCCAGCGCCGCCGAGCGCGCTGCGCTGACTGCCGCCGGCTACAGCGGCTTCCCCACCGCCGGTGAAAGCGCAGACAACACGGCGTTCCCGAAATGGCGCTGCATCGCCCAGGCCCTGCTGCGCGATGAACCGGGCGAGAAGTGCAACGGCGTCATCAACCAGACCCGCACCCACCAGAGCCACTACGGCGTCACCGCCCAGCTCGGCTACGACGGCCCGCTGTTCGGTCTGCCAGCCAAGTCCCTCATCGGGGCCGCGGCCGACTTCAGCCGCAGCCACTTCCTGCAAGGCTCCGAACTGGGCTACCTGAACGCCGACCGCAGCATCACCGGCGTCGGCGCCTTCGGCGACGGCGTGACGGGTGGCGATGTGGACGGTGCCCCCTACGACACGCGCGTGGACCTCAGTGGCCGCACGCGTAACCTCAGTCTGTTCGCCAGCACGGTTCTCAACGTCGCCGACGGCGCCCACGTGACGCTGTCCGGCCGCTACAACCACGGCACGGTGCGCAACCGCGACGCCATCACACCTGGCGCCGGCCCCGGATCGCTGGACGGCGACCACCGCTTCAGCCGCCTCAACCCGGCCATCGGCCTGACCTTTTCGCCAGTGGCCGGCATCAACGCCTGGGCCGGCGTGAACCAGGGCAGCCGCGACCCCTCCGCCATCGAGCTTGGCTGCGCTGACCCCGCCAACCCCTGCAAGCTGCCCAACGCCTTTGCCGGCGACCCGCCGCTAAAGCAAGTCGTCACCACGACGATGGAAGCGGGCGTGCGCAGCGCCAGCGGCGCGCCGCTGGCCTGGAGCCTGGGCGTCTTCCGCTCCGACAACCGCGACGACCTGCTCTTCGTTGCCGACAACGCGGCCGGTTTCGGCTATTTCAAGAACTTCGGCAAGACGCGTCGCCAGGGCGTGGAACTGGGCGTGAGCGGCCAGCCCGCCAAGGGGTTGACGGCCGGCGCCAACCTGACGCTGCTGGACGCCACCTATCGCACGGCCGAGATCGTCAACGGCTCATCCAGTAGCGCCAACGACGCGGCGCTGGCCGGCCAGCGCGGCGTGGACGGCAACCTGCAGATCAGCCCCGGCGACCGCATCCCCCTGCTGCCGCGTCGCATGCTCAAGCTCTACGCTGACCTCGACCTGGCCGACGCCTGGTCTCTGGGCGCCGACGCCGTGGCCGTCGGTGGCGCGCTGGCGCGCGGCAACGAGAACGGCCAGCACCGGCCCGACGGCATCTACTACCTCGGCCCCGGCCGCAGCGCCGGCTACGCCGTGCTCAACGTCAACGCGGCGTGGCGGCCGACCAGGGGGTTGAAACTGTTCGCACAGGTCAACAACTTGCTGGACCGCAGCTACGCCACCGCCGCCCAACTGGGCCCGACGGGCTTCGACGATGCCGGCAACTTCCAGAGCCGGCCCTTCCCGGCCAATGCCAGCGGCGACCGGCCACTGCGCCACGCCACCTTCTTCGCACCGGGCGCGCCGCGCAGCGTGTCGGTGGGCTTGAAGTACAGCTTCTGACTCCCCCGGTGTTGCGCCTGGGTTAGCCCTGGGGCGCTGCTGCGCGCTGCCACAGCCGCGCTTCAGCGCGGCGCACCGCGGCACGCGGGCCATGCAACGGCCGGCGTCCGGCAAGACCCGTAGCGGCGTGTCACCACGGCACGCACGGGTGTCACGCCTGCGCCGCCCCGCAGCGGCCGCGCGGCGCTGCCGCTCCAGGTCGGTACTGGCACAGCCCTTGCGCGAGGGGCTGCGGCCACATCACACACTGGAGACAACACCATGCACACCCCTCAACGCCACTCGCTGTTCATCGCCGCCGCACTCGCCGCCGGCAGCGTCCACGCCGCCGACTTCAAGGCCGGTGAATGGGACATCGGCCTCAGCGGCATCGTCAACGCCTACTACACCCACACCAGCTGCAGCGGCTCCCAGGCCGTCGGCGGCCTGGCCCTCGCCAGCCAAGCACTGGGTTGCGGCGGAACCACGGGCCGCACCGTCATCGGCAACGGCCTGCTGCCCAACGCCCTCACCACCACGGCAAAGACGCGCCAGGAGGGTTTCGACATCGGCGCCACGCTGATGATCGGCGCCGCCGTCGCGTCCGGCGACGCCATCTCCAACAACAGCAACGTCGACGTGCGCCAGGGCTTCTTCACTTTCGGCAATGCCGACATGGGCACCCTCAAGCTGGGCCGTGACTACGGCCTCTTCGGTGCCCCCGCCATCCTGGGCGACATGACGCTGATTGGCGCAGGCGCCCCCGTCAGCGCCACGCAGCGCAACCGCGTCACGCTGGGTCACATTGGCTCCGGCTACACCTATCTGGGCACCTACGGTCAGCTTGCCTACAGCCTGCCCACCAGCGGCGGCTTCAGCGCCACGGTAGCGCTGATGAGCCCGGTGGACGCCAGCGGCACCAACTTCACCGGTCGAAGCTCGCCCCAGCTGCAGGCCCAGGCCTCGGTTGCCTTCAACGGCGGCAAGGTGTGGCTGGGCCTGAAGAGCCAGAAGTTCGAGGGCCCCGCCAACTCAGGCTTCACGATGAACGGCGTTGAGGTCGGCGGCAGCGTCACGGCCGGCGCATTGGGATTTGCGGCCAATGTGCAGAGCGGCAAGGGCCTGGGCGTGCTGTCCGACGGCGACAGCGGCGACCGCAAGCAGACCAACCTGCTGCTGCAAGCCACCTGGCAGGCCACGGCCAAGACCAAACTGGGGCTGAACTGGGGCGAGAGCCGGCTGAAGGACGGTGCGGCCAACGACCTGCGCAGCAACACCAACGTGACGGCCGGGCTGTACTACGGGCTGACCAAGAGCATCACGCTGGTGGGAGAGCTGAGCCGGACGACGTCCAAACCGGTCGCGGGCGAACAGGCCAGGATGAACGGCGTGGCGCTGGGGGGGATCGTGTTCTTCTGACAGACAGCGCACAGGAGCGGGGCGGCAGCGTGCTGCCTTCGCCAGACCCACCGCCTCGTTCCCAAGGCCACCAACACCCGGTCGAGCTCACCGCGATGAAATTGAGAAGGGCGGCTGCGCCGCCTGCAACAGCCGGCATCACTTGCTGACAAGCCGGCATGCGGAAAATGGAATCTTGCAGAGCCGAAGAACCCATGCGTCAGCGCCACCCGCTGCGACCGGTAGCGGCCCCGGCGAGCGCGGCGCTCGCGAGCCCGTTGGGTTCGATCCACTCTTGGATCATTTCCACGGGGCCGCATGCGCCTCAGACAACCCAAGGATCGTTTGCCGCTGATCTGATACCCATCAAGAACTGCTGCGACAGGTCAAGCTTGCTGTGCCAGCGGGTCCGACAGCAGGGCCAACGGATCGGCTGCGCCCGGCGAAACTGGCATGCTTGTGCTTTCCCACGCAGCATTCGTCGCCATGCCACGCGCCCGTCCCCCCGCCGACCGCCCCCAGACCCTGGGTGAAGAAATCGCCAACGCCGTCAGCCACGGCCTGGGCGCACTGCTGGCCGTGGCGGCCCTGCCCATCCTGGTGATCCAGGCCATGAACCATGGCCGCGTGGCGGACGTGGCCGCCGCGGCCATCTTCGCGGCAACCGCGATCCTGCTGTACGGCATCTCGGCGCTGTACCACGCGCTGCCGGCCTCGCTGGCCAACGGCCGCGTGAAGGCCTGGCTGATGCGGCTGGATCACGCCGCCATCTACGTCTTCATCGCCGGCAGCTACACGCCGTTCACGCTGGGCGTGCTGCACACGGGGCCGGGCGTGACGCTGCTGGTCGCCGTCTGGGCCGCGGCGGCGTTCGGCGTGACGATCAAGCTGCTGAACCGGTTGCGCCACCCCATCGTGTCGACACTGCTTTACCTGGCCATGGGCTGGGTAGTGGTATTCGCCATCGGGCCCCTGGTGGAACGCATGCCCGCGGCCGGGCTGGCACTGCTGGTTGCGGGCGGCCTGAGCTACACGCTGGGCGCGGTAGTCTTCCTGCTGGACAACAAGCTTCGCTACGCCCACTTCGTCTGGCATCTGTTCGTGCTGGGCGGCAGTGTGTGCCACTTCTTCGCGGCGCTCTGGTACGCCTACGGCTGAATGCCCTCGCTGCGGGGGCCTAGAGACCTGCCAGCAAGGGGGGGTTGACACGGCTGGTAGACTAGCCCCCATAGATTCGCGCAAGACCGTTTCCTCAAGGTCTTATCTGCAGCCCCGCTGGCCACCCCCTGGCCCCTTCTCGCGAGCGGCTCGCTTCAGCCAACTCCCGGTGAGTGTTCTTGAGTGTTTCTGTCCCCGCACGGCGTGAGCCGGTGGAGGGTTCGCTGCACGCGCTAAGCGTGCCCTGGGCGCCCTGCGCCCCAACGGCTGCAGCCGGCAAAGACCGGCGCCGCAGACAACAAGAAAAACAACATGAAGAAGAAAAAGAACTTCGAGGTGGGACGCTTCCTGGTCTCGCCCATGACCCAGCCGCGCGATGGCGGTGGTTTCGATGCCCTGGTGTCGATCCGCTCCGGTCGCGGCATGGCGAGCGTGGATCGCGTCATGCGTTTCACGCCGCAGTTCCTCAGCCCGCAGGCGGCCTTGCGCTATGCCCGGGCGGAAGGCCTTGCCTGGGCGCGCTGCCATTGAGCTGCGCGCACTGTCCAGGGCCGTAAATCACGCCGGCAGGGCCTCGTGCCCGGCCACTCGCCTAATCTTTGCAACGGAGTCCCACACTTGGCCAAGGAAGAACTGATCGAAATGCAGGGCGTCGTGGACGAAATCCTGCCCGACTCGCGTTTCCGCGTGACGCTGACGAACGGCCACAAGGTCATCGCCTACACCGGCGGCAAGATGCGCAAGCATCACATCCGCATCCTGGCCGGCGACAACGTGTCGCTGGAGATGTCGCCCTACGACCTGAGCAAGGGCCGCATCACCTTCCGCCACCTGGGCGGCCCCCGCCCCGCTCCCGCGGGCCGCTGAGCCCCAGGGGCCGGCGCCATCACTCGATGGCGCTGGCCGACTTGGCGCGCTCGCGCAGCACGAACTTCTGGATCTTGCCCGTCGAGGTCTTGGGCAGTTCGGCGAACACCACGCGCTTCGGGCACTTGAAGCGCGCGAGCTGGCTGCGGCAGAACTCGATGATCTCGGCCTCGCTCGCGCTGGCGCCGGGCTTGAGCTCGACGTAGGCGCAGGGCACCTCGCCCCATTTCCCATCCGGCAACGCCACCACCGAGGCCAGCATCACGGCCGGGTGGCGGTGCAGCACGTCCTCCACCTCGACGGAGCTGATGTTCTCGCCGCCGGAAATGATGACGTCCTTGCTGCGGTCCTTGATCTTGATGTAGCCGTCGTGCTGCACCACGGCAAGGTCACCGGTGTGGAACCAGCCACCGGCGAATGCCTCCTCGGTGGCCAGCGAATTCTTCAGGTATCCCTTCATGACCACGTTGCCGCGGAAGCAGATCTCGCCCATGGTCTCGCCATCAGCGGGCACGGGCTGCAAGGTGTCGGGGTCCAGTACCGTGACGGCCTCCTGCAGGGGGTAACTGACACCCTGGCGGCCGTTGAGCCGTGCGCGCTCGGCAGGAGGGAGGCTGGTCCAATGCTCCTGCTGCACGCATACCGCCGCGGGGCCGTAAACCTCCGTGAGGCCGTAGACATGCGTGATGGCAAGGCCCGCGGCCTCGCAGCCCTCGATGACGGCGGCCGGCGGCGGAGCGCCGGCGATCAGCCCGCGCACGACACGGTTGAGCGAGCCGCGCACCTCAGCCGGCGCATTGATGAGCATGCCGTAGACGATGGGCGCGCCGCACAGGTGCGTGACGCCGTGCTCGTGGATGAGCTGCCACACCTGCGCCGCGTCAACGCGGCGCAGGCACACACTGGTGCCGCCCACCAAGGCCATGGTCCACGGAAAGCACCAGCCGTTGCAGTGGAACATGGGCAGCGTCCACAGGTAGACCGGATGGTCGGGCAATTGCCAGGCGATGACGTTGTTGGCGGCGTTCAGGTAGGCGCCGCGGTGGTGGGTGACCACCCCCTTGGGGTTGCCCGTGGTGCCCGAGGTGTAGTTCAGCGCGATGGCGTCCCATTCGTCGGCCGGCAGCTGCCAGGGAGCCCCCGGGTCGCCCTCGGCCAGCAGTTCCTCATACGTCAGCGCGCCCAGGCGCGGCGCCTCGGGCGCGCCGCTGTCCAGCACGTCGATGACCAGCGGCCGGTGACGCGGCTCCACCGCCTGCAGCGCGCGGCCAACAACGGTGGCGAACTCGGGATCCACCAGCAACACACGGGCCTCGCCATGCTCCAGCATGAAGGCGATGGCCTCCGCATCCAGCCGCGTGTTCAGCGTGTTCAGCACGCCGCCGGCCATGGGCACGCCGTAGTGCGCCTCGAACATGGCAGGTGTATTTGGCAGCATGGCGGCCACCGTCACTCCGGGCCCGACACCGTGGCGGGCCAGCGCGCTGGCCAGGCGGCGACAGCGAGCCTCTGTCTCGCGCCAGGTCTGGCGCAGCTCACCGTGGATGAGCGCGACACGCTCCGGGAAGACCGCCGCGGCACGGCCGAGGAAGCTCAGCGGCGACAGCGGCACATGGTTGGCGGCGTTCTTGTCGAGGCCGATCTGGTAGGGGCTGGTGCGGGTCATGGGTGTTCCTGGACTGCAAACGACTGCAACCAGCTTAGATCCACGGGCTTACGCGGAAGCTGACAAGCCGCCGCGTTCAGCGCCGCGCCAACGCCACGGCAGCCCGCCAGACGGCCAGCGCATCGGCGTCGACCCAGTCCCGGGCTGCATCGCCAATGACGATCTCCACCATCGCGCCACCGTCCAGCAGGTGCGATGCGACGGCCCTCGCGCCGAGCCAGAAGCCATCGCGGCGCGCCGTCTCCAGCATCGCCTCGCGCAGCGCTGCCGGATCAGCCGGCAGGTGCAGCTGGAATGAATTGACCTGCGGCACCTCTGGCGAGACGCGCCAGCCAGGCTCTGCGGCGAGCCGGGCAGCCAGCGCCTGGGCGCGCTCGCGGTTGGCCGCCATCTCCGGCAACCGGCGGCGCAAGCCGTCGCGGGCAGACAGTACGAAGGGATGCAGCGTGAACACATTGCCGGCCAGCCGCGTCTTCCACGGTGCTAGGTCGTCGATCATGGCCTGTGGCCCCGCGAGCATGCTGCCCGCCAGGCCGCCCAGGCCCTTGTAGAAGGACACGTAGACCGAGTCCGCCAGCGCAGCGATGTCAGCCAGCGTGCGTCCGAAGTGCGGAGCAGACTCCCACAGTCGCGCGCCGTCGATGTGCAGCTTCACGCCGTTGCCACGGCACCAGGCGCCGATGGCGGCGAGCTCATCCCACGCTGGCAGCCGAAAGCCGCCACGGCGCAGCGGCAGCTCGACCACGACCACCGCGGGCCTCTCGGGCAGAGCCACGAGGTCGGCGACCGTGAACGGTGCGTCCACCGCGCCGACCGGCAGGCCGCGCAGGCCCATCAGCGCCTCCAGTGCACCGGCCTCGTCAATGGCGATGTGGCTTTGCGGATGCAGGGCCACGGTGCCGGCGCTGCCGTTGCCGCACCACACGCGCAGCGCGGCGAGCTGAGCCGCCACGCCCTTGTGGAAGAAGCTCGCGGCGGGCTTGCCCAGCAGCGCGGCAACATCAGCCTCCAGCGCCTGCAGCACCGCTCCGTCGCCGTAGACGTCCGGCGGCTGCGCGGCCTCGGGCAGTGCGGCCAGCGCGAGCAGGGACTCGCGCATGGAGCGCGCCGGCCGATGGCCGCTGAGCCAGCGGCTGCAGCCATTGCGCAGCTCGATCTCGGCGTGGGAGGGCTTGATGGCAGGCATGTCAGAGACTCAAGACATGAGCGGGGCGGGCACCGGGCCAGCAGGCACAGCTCACCCCGCTGCGGGTGGGGTAACTCATGCATCGCAGCAGTGCGACCTCGATGGTGGCGCAAAAGACAGACGGCCACCCAAAGGTGGCCGTCTTGCTGGGCGAAAAATCTCAGGCGCGGCGGCGGCGCGCGAAGCCGGCTGCAAGCAGCGCGCCGGCCGCCAAGGCCAGCGACGCGGGCTCCGGCACCGTATTGGGATCGATGGAAGCGAGTTTCAGCGACGTCGTCATCGTGAAATTGGAACCGGTGGTGTGGCGCTCGGCCTGGAACACGTCCAGCGTGTAGTTGCCGCCGTCGGTGAGGCCCAGCGTCGCGGCCATGGCGTTCAGGTCAACACTGCCGCCGATCGCGCCATGCACGCCGCCAAGGTCGATAGCGAGGATGCCGTTGATGAACACCCACACGTCGTCATCGCCGCTGAAGGCGAAGGTGTCGTTGTTGGAGGCCTTATAGGTAAACGCGGTGTGGAACTCGGTCGTGAAGCCGAAGTTGTGTCCGCCGTAGTTGTCCTGGCCCAGCAGCTGCCCGTCGATGGGGAAGAAGGCGTTGCTGCTGAACTGGTAGGTGGTCGGCGTGATCTGGTCCAGCGTGATGGTGATGCTGCCAGTACGGTTGACGGTCGGGTCGTCGTGATACCACTGATAGAACGACGCGGCGCTACTCACGCTCGGATGATTGCTCGACAGCACCGGCTTGCCGTCAGGCCCCAGCGTACTCTGGACGATGCCTTGAGCCGACGACAGCGAGTTCTCGAAATCGACATGGCCGGCGACACCGTTGTAGGTGCTGCCCCAGGCGTTGAAGTCCCGGATCGTGCCCGTCAACGTGATGGGCGCGGCCTGCAGTGCCAGCGGCAGGGCCGCTACGGCGGCGGTGATGAGGGAGAGCAACTTGGACATGTTGATCGCAGAAGTCAGAGATGCATGGCGAGACGCAAAACCGATGCCATGATCATCTTCTCTTTTTAAATCAACAACTTGCGATCCACAATTCACCCGCTGCGTGCCTAGGTGTCAAGCCCTCCGACAGCTGCCGCGCCTAGAGCTACCCGTCCAAGCCCGTTCAGCCGGCCAGGCGCTCAGGCCGTTGCGCACCGATTGATCTCGACGGTCACGTGCACGATCTCCTCGTGCACGGCCAGCCACTCGCGCACCTGGCCTGGCGTGAGATGGGCGTCGTGGGTGACCACGCTCAGCGCACAGGCGTAGGTGGCACGACCCACGCGCCAGACGTGCAGGTCGGCGATCAACGCCTCGCCCGCCGCGCCGCGCTCGGCGACGACCTCGCGGATTTCGTCGACGACGGGGTGGTCCATCTCGCGGTCCAGCAGCACCTTGGCCGTCTCGGCGATCAAGCCCTTGGCCCAGACGGCCACGACGACGGCGCCGACGATGCCCATGACCGGGTCCAGCCAGGCCCAGCCCAACCACCAGCCACCCGCCAGCGCGGCGATGGCGGCCACCGATGTGGCGGCGTCGGCGATGACGTGCAGGTAGGCCGACTTCAGATTGAGGTCGTGATGATGGCCATGGTCGTGTCCATGTCCATGGTGGTGGCCGTGATCATGGTCATGGTGATGGGCGTTACCGAGGATGAACGCGCAGCCCAGGTTGACGAGCAGGCCCAGCACCGCGATGGCCATGGCCTCGGGGTAGTGGATGGGCTCGGGCCGGAACAGGCGCTCGACCGAGCCGTACACCATCAGCGCGACGACCACGAGCAGGAACACCGCGCTCGCGAAGCCGCCAAGCACCTCGATCTTCCAGGTGCCGAAGGCGTAGCGCGGGTCACGCGCATGGCGGCGTGCCGCAGCATAGGCAAAGGCACTCAGGCCGATGGCGACGGCATGGCTGCTCATGTGCAGGCCGTCGGCCAGCAGCGCCATGGAGTTGTAGAACCAGCCCGCGACGATCTCGACCAGCATCATCGCGGCGGTGATCCACATCACCGCCCTCGTGCTGCGCTCGCCGGCCACGTTGCCGGTATCGAAGACATGGTCATGCCGCCATTCGGCGAGGTCGTGGGTATGCATGACCGGCATTCTGCGCCGGCCGACCTGTCCGGGGCCAATGGCCCATCCCGATGGGCTCACTAAAATCCCGCCCTTTTTCCTCGCGCGCCCGCACGGGCACGCCAACCCCGATGCCCGCAATCCAGCCGCCGCAATCCGCGCCCGAGCCTATGGCCCGGCTGCTGCTGCAATGGGGCGTGGCGGCGCCACCGACTGCCCCCGTGGCCGAGCGCCTGGGCGGCTGGCTGGGTTGGGCGGATGCGATTGGCCTGTCACAGGTGCTCGCCAATCCGCCCACCACCGCGACCAGCGACACTGCCCGCCACGAAGCCCAGGACTGGGCCAGCGCCGCGCTGGAGCGCCTGCAGGCCGAGCTGGCCGCCGCCTTTGACGACGCGCTGCTGGAGCGCGAATCCGCCGAGCCCGCGCCCGACGGCGTCCCGCTGGCCGACCTGATGGCGCCCTACCGCCTGCATCACGCCCAGCAGCAGCGTGGCATGGCCGCCCGCGTCGCCACACTGCGCGAGCGGCTGCGCCCTCGCCTGGCCGAGTCCTCTGGAACCCTGGCGCGCCTGGCCCAGTTGGACGCGCTGTTCGAGCGCGCCATCCAGGCCCAGGAACGCGCGCTGCTGGGCGGCCTGCCCGCATTGCTGACGCGCCGCGCCGAAGTCCACCATGCCACCGACCCGCGCCACTGGCGCACCCGAGTCTGGGCCGACCTGCAGCGCCTGCTGCGCGCCGAGCTCGATTTCCGACTTCAACCGGTGCAGGGGCTGATCGAAGCCCTGCACGACGACGCTCCCCGATGAACCGTGTCCTGAACGCCCTTTACCCCCTCGCGCTGGCTGCCGGCCTCGCCGGCATCGCCGGTGCGGCGCTCGCCGCCGCCCGCCACCACCCGGTGGCGCTGGCGATGACGCTGCTGATCGCGGCCTTCTTCGGCCTGGGCGTGCTGGAGCTGCGCGCCTTCCGCCGCGCCGGCCGCGAGCTGGACGCGGCGCTTGCCGCCGAACCCGGCCCGGCCTGGGTCGACAGCTTGCCCGCCGCGCTGCGCGCGGCCGTGCAGCAGCGCCTGGAAGGCCAGCGGGTGGCCCTGCCGGGCCTGGCGCTGGCGCCGGCCCTGGCCGGCCTGCTGGTGCTGCTGGGCATGCTGGGCACCTTCATTGGCCTGGTCATCACGCTGAGCAGCACCGCCTCGGCGCTGGGCCAGACGGCTGACCTGGCGGCGCTGCGCAACGCGCTGGGCGCGCCCGTGCAGGGACTGGGCCTGGCCTTCAGCGCCAGCGTGGCGGGTGTCACCGGCTCGGCCATGCTGGGTCTGATGGTGGCGCTGGCGCGGCGCGAGCGTGCGGCCGTGGGCGCGCGGCTGGACGCGGCGATGCTGGGCCGCCTGCGCCCGCTGACGGCAATGCACCGCCGCGACATCGAGGAGCAGGCCGCCGAGGCCGCCGCGGTACAGGCCGCGCAGCAGAACCAGCGCGAGCTGGTCGGCCAGTTGCAGCAGTTCGCGCAGCAGATGGCCAACCAGCTCGCCGCACAGAACGACCGCTTCCACGGCGAGGCCAGCAAGGCCTACACGGCGCTCGCCGCCAGTGTGGACGCCACGTTGCGCACCAGCCTGGCCGAGAGCGTCGCCCAAGCCGGCGCCGCCATACAGCCTGCCGCTGAGGCCGCAATGGCCGGCATCGCGCGCGAGGCCGCAGCCCTGCACGAGCGCGTGGGCGCGCAGGTGGCCGGGCAGCTTGGCACGCTAGGCGCCCGGTTCGAGGCCGGCGCTGCGCAGATCGGCCAACAGGCCGAGGCCGCCGCCCGCGCCCAGGCCGACGGCCTGGCCCAGCAGCGCGAGGTCGCGCTGAAGCTGCTGGCCGACAGCAGCGCCACGACGCAACAAGCCGTGGAGCGCCTGAGCGAGCGCTGGGCAGGGGAAGCCCAGTCCTTGCTGGACGCGCTGAACGAGGCGGCATCACGCCAGCAGGCCGCGCAGGCGGAACAAGATGCCCAACGGCGCGCACAGGTGCATGCCGAGGTCGAGGCCCTGGGCCGACAGCGCAGTGCCAACGAACAGCTGCTCGTTGCCCAGCGCGAGGCTGCCCAACAGTTGCTGGCCGACAGCAGCACCCGCGCGCAGGCCGCGCTGACGGAGCTGACCGCAGGCTTCGAGGCTCAGACGAAAGTCCTGCTGGACCGCATCGCAGACGCGCAGACTCGCCACGCGGCCCAGCAGGCCGAGCAAGAAGCCCAACGCCATGCGCAGGCCGCTGTCGAAAGCCAGGCGCTGGCACAGCAGCGCCTGGCCAATGAGCAGTTGCTGGCCGCCCAGCGCGAAGCCGCCCAGCAGCTGCTGGCAGCCAGCAGCCAGCGCGCGCAGGACGTGCTGACAGAGCTGAGCACCGGTTTCACCGCGCAGACCAATGCCGCCATTGCCGCGCTGGCCCAGGCGCACACGCAGCTGCAATCTGCCCATGCACACAACGACACCGAGCGCCTGGCCGCCTGGCGCGCAGAGCTGCAATCGGCCGGTGCGACGCAACTGAAGCAGCAGCAGCAGCTCGCGGACCACCTGCTGCAGCACACCCGAGACCTTGTCGCGCAGAACGAAGCGCAAGCCAGGTCCACGCTGACGGAAGCCGGCGAACTGCTGAAGGCCGCCGGCGAGGCGCCGCGAGCGGCCGTGGAAGTGGTCGCCGCGCTGCGCGAGCAACTGGCTCAGAGCCAGGCCCAGGACCGCGCCGCGCTGGCTGAGCGCGCCGAGCTGATGCAGACCGTCTCCACGCTACTGGCTTCGCTGCAGCAGGCCGCTGGCGAACAGCGCGCCGCGCTGGACACGCTGCTGGGCGGCGCGGGCTCTCAAGTCGACGCGCTACTGGACGGCGCGGCAACGCGGGTGAGCGCGCTGCTGGATGGCACCGCCACCCACGTCAACACACTGACCGCCAGTGCCGTGTCGCAGGTGGAGGCGCTGGTCGGCAGCTCCGCCACGCAGCTCGAAGCGCTGGGCCAGCGCTTCACGGCACAGACCGACGCGACCGGGCAGGCACTTGCCGAGGCAGCGACGACCATCGCCGCCAGTGCAGCCGAGATGGGCAGCCTGGGCGAGGGCTTCGGTGCGGCGGTGGAGCAGTTCCAGGGTGCCAACGCGCAGCTGGTGCAGCACCTGTCCGCACTGGAGGAGCGCCTCGCCGGCGCAATGGCGCGCAGCGACGAACAGTTGGGCTACTACGTGGCCCAGGCGCGCGAGGTCATCGATCTTTGCCTGGGATCCCAGAAGCAGGTGCTGGACGCGCTTCAGGGGGCCGCCGCGAATGGATGAGCCGCTGGAGATCGAGCAGGACGGCCAGGTTGAAAGCTCCGGCACGCCCGCATGGGCGGCCTTCGGCGATCTGATGGCCGGCGTGCTGGGCGCCTTCGTACTGGTGCTGGCAGCCGCGCTCGTCGGTCAGCTGGACCTGGCCAACCAGCTCAAGGCCGAGATGGAGCAGCGTCAGGCCGAGCAGGCGCGCCGCGAGGCGCTGGAGCGCGCACTGGCCGGGCCGCTGGCCGACGGGCGCATTACGCTGGTGGAAGGCCGCATCGGCATCAGCGGGGCGGTGCTGTTCGCGACTGGCTCCGATGAGCTGCATGCCGACGGCCGCGCGCTGCTGAAGAGCCTGGCCGTGCCGCTGCGTACCTACCTCTCGCAGCGGGACGAGATCCTGATGGTGAGCGGCTTCACCGACGACCGCGGCCTGATCACCGGCAAGGGCGCGCCAAGGTTCGCAGACAACCTGGAACTGTCCGCGCAGCGTGCGTTGACAGTGACCCGCGTGCTGATGACCGAAGGCCTGCCACCCGACGCCGTGTTTGCCGCCGCCTTCGGGCCGCAGCAGCCAGTCGCGTCCAACGATGACGCGGCCGGGCGTGCGCTCAACCGCCGCGTAGAGATCGCGCCCACGCCGCGGCCACGCCGCGCGGCCGCATCGGCGCCCTGATGGACACACTGGACGATCCCGTCGGCTGGGTCGCGGCTCGGACGGACACCGACCCCGTGCGCCGCCGCGTGCTGGAGGCGCTGGCCCGGCGCGCGGCCGCGCAGCCGCCGGGAGCGCTGCGCGACAAGCTCGTGGCCCGGCTCCTGCAGCGGGCACAAGCCGAGCCGGCACCACCGCCAGTACGGCCATCGGCGAGCACAGCCCGTCCGCTGGCCGCCCTGGTCGCCAAGCTGCATCCCGGCGCCGGCCCCGAGCTGCGCAACGTGCAGGCCCATCGCCGCACCTGGAGCGCGCTGCGGCTGACGCGCCGCATGGCCGAGATCGCCGCACCGGTGCCCGAGCATCTCGGCCCGCTGAACAGCCAGGTGCTGGTCGCGCGCGCGCTGCAGCAGCTCCAGTCCCTGGCACCGGACTATCTGCAGCGACTGTTGGCCCAGCTCGATGCGCTGGCTGTGCTGGCACCACTGCAGGCCGCGGCCGAGGCCGACAAGCCCGCGAGGCCCGCGGCAAGGAAGCCGGCCCCTCGCAAGCGCTGAGGCAGCTTCGCGCGGCGGCAATCTGTCACCGCCCAGCTCGGCCGGCCATCACCTGCCGGCATACCCGCTGCGGCGTCGGGCATGGCTGTCTGCGGGCTCACCCGCACAGGCCCGGCGAGTTGCGCTGCAACAATCCGGGTTCGGCCACCGCCCTCTCGAGCATGAAGTACCTCTCCCGCGTTCTCGCCGCCGTCCCCGCCCTGCTGCTCGCCGCCTGCGCCAGCGTGCCGGCGCCAGTGCCCGCCCCGGCTGCGCCTGGCTCAGCCGCGACGGCCCCCTCGGCCGCCACCGTGCGCGCCCCCCACATCGACCGCAGCTATACCTCGCAGAACCAGGACAGTCGCGCGCTCTACATCGTGCTGCACTACACGGTGCTGGACTGGGAGAAGTCGCTCAAGGTGCTGACGACCGGCGGCCAGGTGTCCAGCCACTACTTGGTGCGCGACAACCCGGCGACCAGCTATCTGCTCGTCGACGAGAACCGCCGCTCCTGGCATGCCGGCGCCAGCTACTGGGCCGGCAACACCAACCTGAACTCAGCCTCCATCGGCATCGAGATCGTCAACCCCGGCTATGTCGACGGCCCCGGTGGGCGTGTCTACGCGCCCTTCCCTCAGGCCCAGATCGACGAGGTCATTGCGCTGGTGCGCGACATCCAGAAACGCCACAACGTGCGCCCTGAGCGCATCATCGGCCATGCGGACATCGCGCCCGGCCGCAAGCAGGATCCCGGCCCCAACTTCCCGTGGAAGCAGTTCGCCGACGCCGGCCTCATTCCCTGGCCGGACGGCCCGCTGGTGACGGTGAAGACGCTGGAGCACGAAGTGGCACCGCGCGACGTGGCGTGGCTGCAGGATCGCCTCGCGCGCATCGGCTACAACGTGTCGCGCTCGGGCCAGATGGACACGCTGACCAAGGAGGTCATCTCCACCTTCCAGATGAAATACCGTCCCCGCGACATCTCCGGCGTGCTGGATGCCGAGACGGCCGCGCTGGTCGAGGTAGCGTCCACGCCCAGCGCGATGCGCGTCAGCGGCGTCTCGGAGACCGAGACGCGGCCCTACACCTCGCGCTGGTAAGCCCCGCATGCTCGGCTTCCTGCTCAAACGCCTGGCCACGCTGGTGCCGACGCTGATTGGCATCACCATCGTCGCCTTCGGCCTGATCCGCCTGGTGCCGGGCGACCCCATCGAGGTGATGATGGGCGAGCGACGCCTGGACCCAGAGGCACACGCAGCGCTGGTCAAGCGCATGGGGCTGGACCAGCCGCTGCCCGTCCAGTACGCCGACTACGTCGGCAAGCTACTCCATGGAGACCTGGGCCAGAGCCTGGTCAGCCGCGAGCCAGTCAGCAAGGAGTTCGCCGCACTGTTCCCGGCCACGGTGGAGCTGGCGACCGCGGCGCTGGTCTTCGCCGTCGGCTTCGGCTTGCTGCTGGGCGTCAGCGCCGGACTCAAACGCGGTTCGCTGCTGGACCAGGGCGTCATGGGCATGGCCACCGTGGGCTATTCCATGCCGGTGTTCTGGTGGGGGCTGATCCTCATCATGTTCTTCTCGGTGCAGCTGGGTTGGACGCCGGTGTCGGGTCGCATCGGCATCGAGTACGACCCCGTGCGCGTGACCGGCTTCATGCTGATCGATGCCGCGCTTAGCGAAGAGGAAGGCGCCTTCAAGTCCGCGCTGATGCACCTCGTCCTGCCGGCGCTTGTGCTGGGCACCAGCACGCTGGCCGTGGTGGCACGCATGACGCGCTCGTCCATGCTGGAGGTGCTGCGCGAGGACTACGTGCGCACCGCGCGCGCCAAGGGCCTGTCGCCCAAGCGCGTGGTCGTCGTGCATGCGCTGCGCAATGCGCTGATCCCGGTGCTGACAGTGGTGGGCCTGCAGACCGGCAGCCTGCTGGCTGGCGCGGTGCTGACCGAGACCATCTTCTCGTGGCCCGGGATCGGCAAGTGGCTGATCGACTCCATCGCGCGGCGCGACTACCCCGTCGTGCAGGCCGGCATTCTGATCTCGGCACTGACTTTCATCGTGGTGAACCTGGTGGTGGACCTGCTGTATGGCGTGGTGAATCCGCGGATTCGGGGCGGAGGACATTGATGAGCGCCGTACTTGAAAAACCCGTCGAGCCGCCCGGCCCGCTGCGTGAGTTCTGGCTCGGCTTCGCCGCCAACCGCGGCGCCTTCATCGCGCTGATCGTGTTTGCCGCCATCGCGCTGGCCTCTCTCTTTGCGCCGCTCATCGCGCCGCACGACCCCGTCGAGCAGTACCGCGACTTCATGCTGACGCCACCCGTCTGGGCCGAGGACGGCAATGCGCAGTTCCTGCTCGGCACCGACGAGCTGGGCCGCGACATGCTGAGCCGGCTACTGCACGGCGGCCGCGTGTCGCTGGGCATCGGCCTGGCAGCCGTCGCGATGTCGCTGGTGCCGGGCGTCATGCTGGGCCTGTGCGCGGCCTTCTTCCAGCGTTTCCTTTCGCCCGCCATCATGCGCGTGATGGACATCGTGCTGGCGCTGCCGGCGCTGCTGCTGGCCATCTGCGTCATCACCATCCTCGGCCCCGGCCTGGTCAACACCGTCATCGCCATCGCCATCGGCGCGCTGCCCGGCTATGTGCGGCTGACGCGCGCAGCGGCACTCGCCGAGATCGGCCGTGACTACGTGACGGCCAGCCGCGTGGCTGGGGCAGGCGTGGCGCGGCTGATGTTCGTGGCCGTGCTGCCCAACTGCATGGCGCCGCTGATCGTCAACGCGACGCTGTCGTTCTCTTCCGCCATCCTCGAAACCGCGGGCCTCGGGTTCCTGGGCCTGGGCGTGCAGGCGCCTACGCCCGAGTGGGGCACCATGCTGTCGGCCGCACGCGACTACATCACGCGTGCGCCCTGGGTCGTCACGCTGCCTGGCCTGACCATCCTCGTGACAGTGCTGGCCATCAACCTGATGGGCGATGGTCTGCGCGACGCGCTGGATCCCAAGTTGAAGAAGGTGTCTTGATGCCGCTGTTGAACATCAAGAACCTCAGAGTCCAGTTCGGCAACTTCCCCGCCGTCGACGGCGTGGATCTGACGCTCGAAGCGGGCGAACTGCTGGGCATCGTCGGCGAGTCGGGCTCTGGCAAGTCCGTCACGATGCTGGCGCTGATGGGCCTCATCGATGCGCCCGGCAAGGTCTCGGCCGATGCCGTCGAGTTCCAGGGTCGCGACCTGCTCAAGCTATCGCCCCGCGAGCGGCGCGCGCTGATCGGTCGCGACGTGGCCATGGTGTTCCAGGATGCGCTGACCAGCCTCAACCCCAGCTATACCGTCGGCGCCCAGATCGCCGAGGTGCTCAAGGCCCACCTGGGCCTGCGCGGATCGGCCGCAAAGCGGCGCGTCGTCGAGTTGCTGGAGCAGGTGGAGATCCCCGACGCGGCCAACCGCGCCAATGCCTACCCCCACCAGCTCTCGGGCGGCATGAACCAGCGCGTGATGATCGCGATGGCCATCGCCTGCGGACCCAAGCTCTTGATCGCCGACGAGCCGACGACGGCGCTGGACGTGACCATCCAGGCCCAGATCATGGCGTTGCTGCTGAAGCTGCAGCGCGAGCAGGGCATGGGCCTGATCATGATCACGCACGACCTCGCGGTGGTGGCCGAAATGGCCCAGCGCGTGGCCGTCATGTACGCTGGCCAGGTGGTCGAGACCGGCCGGGTGCCCGATCTGTTCGACGCGCCACGCCATCCGTACACGAACGCGCTGCTGGCCGCGATCCCCGAACACAACAAGGGCGCCAGACGCCTGTCCGCCCTGCCCGGCATCGTGCCCGGTGCCCTGGACCGGCCCGCGGGCTGCCTGCTGGCGCCGCGCTGCCCGCGGGCACAGGACCGCTGCCGCGCAGAGCGCCCAGCGCTGGAGGACGGCGTGCGCTGCTTCTTCCCCATCGAGGAGGCTGCCGCCCATGTCTGAACTTCTGCTCGAGGCCAGTGACCTCGCCCGGCACTACACGGTCGGCCGCGGCCTGTTCAAGCCCAAGGCCACCGTCAAGGCACTCAACGGTGTCAGCTTCGCGCTCAGCAGTCGCAAGACGCTGGCCGTGGTCGGCGAGTCCGGCTGCGGCAAGAGCACGCTGGCACGGCAGCTGACGTTGATCGAGCCCCCCACGCGAGGCGCGCTGAAGATCCGCGGCACCGATGCCGCCACCGCCGATGCCGCCACGCTGAAGACCCTGCGCCGCGACGTGCAGATGGTGTTCCAGAACCCGTTCGCGTCGCTGAACCCGCGCAAGACCATCGAGACGACACTGGCGGAGCCGCTGCTGATCAACACGCCCATGAGCGCTGCTGAGCGCAAGGAGCGGGTCGCCACGCTGGCCACCAAGGTGGGCCTGCGACCCGAGCACCTGCGCCGCTATCCGCACATGTTCTCGGGCGGCCAGCGCCAGCGCATCGCGATCGCGCGGGCCATGATCCTGAATCCCGGCATCGTCGTCGCCGACGAGCCGGTGAGCGCATTGGATGTGTCCATCCAGGCCCAGATCCTGAACCTGTTCATGGACCTGCAGGACGAGTTCGGCACCGGCTATGTGTTCATCTCGCACAACCTGTCGGTGGTGGAGCACGTGGCCGATGAGGTGATGGTGATGTACCTCGGCGCGGCGGTGGAAGTGGGCGACAAGAAGACTCTGTTTGCGCAACCGCTGCATCCCTACACGCGCGCCCTGATGAGCGCGACACCGGCGCTGCGCCAGGCCGACCGGCGCGAGCGCATCGTCATCCACGGCGAGCTACCCAGCCCGCTGAACCCACCTAGCGGCTGCAGCTTCCACAAGCGCTGCCCGCTGGCCCAGCCCCGCTGCGCGCAAGAGGCGCCGCAACTGCGCGAGGTGGAGGGCCGACAGGTCGCCTGTCACATGGTTTAGGGACAGCCCCGGGGCGGGGCATAACGGCGACGCATGCCCTAGCGCCATTCCGTCATGCGTGCAGTGTTGCTTGGGTGCCGACTTCCCGGCCCCGAGGCTCGCACCACCCTTTGAGCATCGCAAGAATCTTTGCGATCGGAAATCTTCGGAGACTCAGATGAAATTCAAGACCACACCGGTGAGCCAGGGCCTCGCCTGCCTGTTCGCCCTGATGCACGGCGCAGCCTTCGCCCAGCAAACCGAAACCCAGGATGCCGACAAGGCCAAGGCACAGTCTCTGGAGGCCGTCGTCGTCACGGGCATCCGCGCCTCCAACGAGCGCGCTCTGCTGATGAAGCGCGAAGCCTCGGCCAACGTGGACGTCATCACGGCCCTGGACGTCGGCAAGATGCCCGACAAGAACCTCGCTGACTCGCTGCAGCGCGTGGTCGGCGTGGCCGTGCGCACGGACTACGACGAGGCCGAGAAGGTGTCGATGCGCGGTGCAAACCCCGACATGTCGCTGATCCTGTTCAACGGCCACACCGTCTCCGGCGGCGACTGGTACTTGAGCGACCAGGCCTCCAGCAGCCGCTCCACCAGCCTGTCGCTGATGCCCTCGTCGGTGCTGAACGCAGCCACCGTCTACAAGACCTCGCAGGCCAACATCGTCGACGGCGGCCTGGCCGGCACCATCAACGTCACGACCCGCAAGCCCCTGGACGGCAAGAAGGGCTTCAGTGGCGTGGTCAGCGCCGGCGGTGTGTATGCCGACCTGCCCGGCAAGACCAGCCCGCAGCTCAACGCCAGCGTGAACTGGAAGAACGAGGACAGCACCCTGGGTTTCATCGGCCAGGTCTTCGCTGAGAAGCGCTACATCCGCCGCGACACCGCCTCGCGCTTCGCCTACGGCGCCAATTCCGGCTGGGACCAGATCAACACCGCCACCATGCTGGGCATCACCGACGCCTCGCTGGCCGGTACAGGCCTCAAGGCCTCTGACCTGAACGGTGTGCGACTGCCCGGCTCCATGTCCACCGAATTCGTGGAAGGCGTGCGCGACCGCAAGGGCGGCATGTTCTCCGGCCAGTTCAAGCCCACCAGCAACACCGAAGTGGGCATGACGGGTTTCTATTCCAAGATGAACGCGGCCAACTTCGGCCGCGCCTCCATGGGTGCCATCTACCAGATGCTGGCCGGCCAGGCCGGCCCTCTGGGTGGCACCACGGCCACCAACGTCAACGGCCAGCGCGTCTACGCCTCCATCAAGAACCCGGTCATCGTCGAGGAGACGACGGTCTACGGCGACAAGCTGCGCGTGCTGAAGTCCGCGGAAATCTCCTACGCCGATGGCCTGCCGGCACAGTACGTCGGCGACTCTGAGGGTTTCTACCGCAGCGGCGCCTACGCCAGCTCCGGCTTCCTCGACCTGGATGGCAAATGGGTCGTCAACGACAGGCTGACCCTCAAGGGCCTGCTGAGCACGACCAAGGGCGTCGGCCACACCGACATGGACCGCGGCCTGACCTACTCGCGCTACGGCCAGGGCATCAAGTACGACATCACCGACCTCGAGAAGGCGCCGGACTTCAGCTGGATCAACGCCGGCAGCGGCACCACGCCGCTGGCCAGCACCGCGGCCGCAGGCACGCCCGGCTACCGGCTGACCGGCCGCAGCGGCCTGAACCGCTACCACACCATCGACAGCGAGAAGAGCATTGCCATCGACGGCGAGTACACGCAGGACAGCGGCATCTTCAGCTCGCTGAACTTCGGCTTCCGCAACGCCGATCACCGCCGCCAGTACGGCCTGTCGACCGTAGCCCTGAAGTCCGCCTTCGTGGCAGCCAACGCCCCCGACCCCGCGCTGGCCGTTCCCTACCCCAGCGACTTCGGCCAGTACCTCGGTGGCAACTTCGACAACTCCGGCTTCTACTTCTCGAAGGACACGCTGACCAAGCTGTTCGGCGACCTGGCCAAGGAGACCAATTCGCAGTGGGAGCGCCGCATCGCCAACTCCATCGATCTGCGTGAAGTCCAAACCGCGGCCTACATGATGCAGAACCTGGAAGGCGACAAGTGGTCGGGCAACGTCGGCGTGCGCCTGGTCCGCACGGCGGTAACCTCGCGCACTCCAGTTCCCATCCCCGCAGGCGCCTGCCTGCGCATCGAGCCGGGCAAGCCCTACGTGCCCTGCGCCGCCTACCCTGACGCCATCATCGACGTCAGCGAAGGCCAGCCTTACTACGACAACGTGCCGTTCAATGGCGCCACCGGCACGATCTACCGCAAGGAATCCGTCCGCCGCGTCTTCGACGACATCCTGCCCAGCCTGAACCTGCGCTACGAGGTCGCCAAGAACGTGATCGGCCGCCTGGGCCTGTCCAAGACCATCGGCCGCCAGAACTACAACCTCTACGGGGCGACCTACTCCAGCCCCAGCTGCACCTCGCAGGGCTGCACGGTCACCGGCCCGAACCCCAACCTCAAGCCGCTGAGTTCGCGCAACCTGGACATTTCGGTGGCCTGGTACTACGCCAAGCGTTCCATGCTGTCGCTGTCGGCGTTCAGCTCGCTGATCGACGGCTACGCCAAGACCGGCGGCACGGCGTCGGGCCAATCTGTCGAGCTGTACGACGGCACCACCAACACCTACCGCACCTACATGATCAACACCTCGACCCAGCAACGGGCCCGCATCCGCGGCCTGGAGCTGAGCTGGGAGCAACCGATCGCGTGGGGCTTCGGCTTCCAGTCCAACGCCAGCTACGCGGAAACGCGCGTGGAGGACGGCCGCCCGATGAACGGCGCTTCCAAGATCGCCGGCAATCTGGGCGTGTACTGGGAAAACGACGTGCTCAGCGCCCGCCTGGTCTACAACTACCGCGGCTCCTACGTGTCCAGCACGACGGCGCCTTCGCCCACGGCCAACAGCCAGGGCATGTCGACCATCGGTGGCGTGCTGATGCCCAGCGCCCCGACGATCGCAGCACCGGTGTCCAACGTGGCTTTCTCGGCCAACTACAACATCACGACTGCGCTGCAGATCGCTTTCAGCGCCACCAATCTGACCAACCCGGTCCGTGCCACCTACCGCTACAGCGAGGCCGAGCAGCAGAAGGTCGACGCCAGCGGTCGCCAGTACTATCTGGAAGCACGCTACAAGTTCTGATTGCAGAACCTGCAGCCCTGAACAAAGGCCGGCCTAGCCGGCCTTTGTCTTTTCGCGCCGCGCTAGCGGCGCTTCTTCGAGATCTCGTTGCCAACGACGCCACCGGCCGCGGCGCCGACTGCGGCCCCGGCCGTCGTGCCCGTCACCACGCCGCCCACGACAGCACCAGCCGTCGCACCGACCACGGTGCTGGTCTCACGCGCCGACATGCCGGCGCAGCCGGCCAAGGCCAGCGTCGCCGCAGCGGCGACGGATAGAAGCGTCAGGCGCCAATATGAGGCGCCGGGAAGGGAAGTCATGGCAAGGCTGCTCATGTTCTGCTCCTTGGGGAGTGGATTCGTGAGTCAACTTTGATCGCCAGTCGCGCCGGGCGGAACCGGCCTGAGGGCCGAGCACCTGTCGGACACGGCCTACCGCCCAAGAAAAAGAGCCACCCGGGCGGTGGCTCTCGTCCTACATGGCCGGGCAGGGCCGGTCAGGTCGCCAAGTCAGCTCGGTGCCGACGCGGCCGCATCGGCCATGCACTTCTTGATGTGGCTCTTGGCCGCTGCACCGTGCAGCTTCTTGTCGGCAGCAGACTTCTCGCATGCCGCGCCCGGCGCCGCAGCCTCGGCCGGCTTGGCGGCCAGGCATTCCTTCATGAAGGCCTTGCGCTCATCCCCCTTCTTGCCCTTGGCCTCGACGTTGCAGGTCTTCATCTTGTCCTGCTGCGGCGTAGCCTGGGCCCCGAAGGCGACGGCGGTGCAAGCGAGCAGGATGGCAAATCGTTTCATCGGGAACTCCTTCCTCAAGAGTTGGTGAGGCGAGCCATTCAAGCACGCGGCCGTGACAGTGCCAAGCCTTGTTTCATCGACGTCACAGAATCCTGCGTGGATGGGCCAGGGCCTCGTGCGCGGCATGCAGACGGCGCACCAGCACGCGGATGAAGCCACGATCGAAGCGGTGCTGGCACTCGGGGCTGAGCTGCCCCAGCGACTCGGGCGTGAAGGAGATGGTGGTGCACTCCTGGCTGACCTTGATGTCCGTGCTGTGGCGGCGCAGGTCGGGGTTGGGCGCGAGGTAGGCCATCTCGCCCACCGACGTCCCCTGGCCCAGGGTGGCCACCATCCGCCCCTCACGGAAGACCTCCACCTCGCCCTGCGCGATGATGTGGAAGCTGTTGCCCTCCTGGCCACGCTTGAAGAGGGCATAGCCCACCGGGTAGCGCTTCCAGCGCGCGCGCCGCGCCACCTCCCAAAGCTGCACGTCGCCGAAGTCGGAGAAGAACTCCAGCGAACGCAGCAGGTTGAAACGCTCCGAGTCGCGCACCTCGCCCAGGCGGTTCAGCGGCACCTGCTGGCTGGCAACCAGGGCCGACAGGGCTTGCGCAAAGCTGTCCCAGTCGGCGTAACGCTCCTGCGGCGACTTGGCCAGCGCCCGCAGCACGACGGCGTCCAACGCCGCGCTGACGCCCTGCCGCTGGTCAACCAGCGGCAGCGGCGGCTGGTGATAGATCTGGTGCATCAGCGCCATCTGGTGCGGTGCCTCGAAGGGGGGGCGGCCGCCGATGAGGTTGTAGAGCACAGCTCCCAGCGCGTAGATGTCGGCGCGGCAGTCCACGTCGCCGCCCTCGATCTGCTCGGGTGGCATGTACGCCAGCGAGCCGACGCGATGGATCTGCGTCGCGTCGGCGTTCAGGTTCAGCGCTGACCCGAAATCGCTGACCTTGACGTCCACGACCTGGCCTGCGGCGTCCAGCACGGCCAGCAGATTGGCCGGCTTGACGTCGCGGTGGATGACCCCTTGCCGATAGACATAGCTCAACGCCATCGCACACTTGAAGCCCAGCTCGACGATCTGGTCCAGCGGCAGCAGGCGATCGCTGCGGCAGAAGTGCTTCAGCGTGACACCAGGCACGTACTCCATGACAAGGTAGGGCGCTTCACCTTCGGAGACGGCGTCAAGGATGGCGACGACGTTGGGATGGTTCAGCCGACCGGCCAGGGCTGCCTCGGCACTGAAGAAGCGGCTGCTGAAGTCGCTGCCCGGCGCATCCGCGGGCGGCGCCCAGGCGCGCATGCGCTTGATGGCCACGTCCACTCCCTGGAAGGGATCGCGGGCCAGGAAGACGTCGCTGGTCGCCCCCTCACCAAGGCGCTTGACCACCTGGTAGCGGCCGATGTGGGGAGGCAGGTCGTCGGCGATGGCGCTCATCGCGGGGCATGATACGGGCCGCTCCCGGAGGTAGCAGGCCCTTGTTGTCCCACGTATTTCTCGGCATCCGCGACTTCGAACGCGCCCTGGCCTTCTACAGGCCGCTGCTGACCCTGCTTGGTGCCAGGGAGCGCTTCTGCGACCCGGCACGGCCCTGGGCTGGCTGGCAAAGCGAACCGGGCCCCCGCCCGTTGCTGGTCATCAGCCCCCCCTTCGAGGGCGTGCACGAGCCTGGCAATGGCCAGATGGTGGCGTTGCTGGCCGCCCGCCGGGCGCTGGTGGACGAGGCCCACGCCATCGCCATGGCCCACGGCGGCCGCTGCGAGGGCCTGCCGGGCCTGCGGCCGCAGTACCACGCCGACTACTACGGCGCCTACTTCCGCGATCCCGATGGCAACAAGCTCTGCGTCGCCTGCCACGAAGCGCCCTAGCGACGAGTCGGCAGGGTGACCCGGCCGTACGTTCTGGATGGCCGAGGCCCGCCTCCTAAAATCGCCCCATGATCCAAGCCAAGCAGGCGCTGCTCGCCGCACTCGCCGAATCCCTCCAGGACATCGCCCCAGGCTCCAACGCCGTGGCGGCCTTCGAATCCCCCAAGCAGGCCGCCCACGGCGACTTTGCCTGCACCGCCGCAATGCAGCTGGCCAAGCCGCTCAAGGCCAATCCGCGCGAACTGGCCACCCGCCTGATCGCTGCGCTGGAAGCCAAGCCGGCCTTTCAGACCTGGGTGCAGTCGCTGGAGATTGCCGGCCCGGGCTTCATCAACATCCGCTTGAAGCCTGCAGCCAAGCAGGCCGTGGTCGCCGAGGTGCTGGCCGCAGGCACCAAGTTCGGCCATCGCCCGACCACCGGCAAGCACGTGATGATCGAGTTCGTATCGGCCAACCCGACCGGACCTCTGCATGTGGGGCATGCCCGCCAGGCCGCGCTGGGCGACTCGCTGTGCTCGGTGTTCCAGAGCCAAGGCCACCAGGTCACGCGCGAGTTCTATTACAACGACGCTGGCGTGCAGATTGGCACCCTGGCCCACTCCACGCAGTTGCGCCTGAAAGGCTTCAAGCCGGGCGACGACTGCTGGCCGACCGACCCGGACAACCCAGAGAGCAAGAAGTTCTACAACGGCGATTACATCCAGGACATCGCCGACGCCTACCTGGCCAAGGAGACTGTCAAGGCCGACGACCGCGAGTTCACCGGCTCGGGTGATGTCGACGACCTGGACAGCATCCGCCAGTTCGCCGTGGCCTATCTGCGCCACGAGCAGGACCTGGATCTGCAGGCCTTCGGCCTCAAGTTCGACAACTACTTCCTTGAGACCAGCGTCTACAAGAGCGGCCAACTCGACGCCGCCGTGCAGCGCATGGTGGACAGCGGCAAGACCTACGAGAAGGATGGCGCGCTGTGGTTCAAGTCCACCGACTATGGTGACGACCAGGACCGCGTGATGCGCAAGTCGGAGGGCGGTTACACCTATTTCGTGCCTGACGTGGCCTACCACGTCAACAAGTTCGAGCGCGGCTACACCCAGTGCATCAACATCCAGGGCACCGACCACCACGGCACCATCGCCCGCGTGCGCGGCGGCCTGCAGGCCCAGAACCTGGGCATCCCGCAGGGCTTCCCGGACTACGTGCTGCACAAGATGGTCACGGTGATGAAGGCCGGCGAGGAGGTCAAGATCTCCAAGCGCGCCGGTAGCTACGTGACGCTACGCGACCTCATCGATTGGACGAGCCGCGACGCGGTGCGCTTCTTCCTGATCAGCCGCAAGGCCGACACCGAGTTCGTCTTCGACATCGACCTGGCACTGAAGCAGAACGATGAGAACCCGGTGTTCTACGTGCAGTACGCGCATGCGCGCATCTGCTCTGTGATCCGCAAATGGGGCGGCGACCTTTCCACGGCTGCCGACCTGAGCCTGCTGAGCGCGCCGACCGAGGAAGCGCTGATGCTCAAGCTGGCCGCCTACCCCGACATGCTGACCGGTGCCGCCAACGGCATCGCGCCGCACGACGTGGCCTTCTACGCCCGCGATCTGGCCGGTGCCTACCACTCCTACTACGCCGCCGAGCGCGTGATGGGCCAGGCGCCCGAACTGAGCCGCGCCCGCATCGCACTGCTGGCCGCTACGCGCCAGGTGCTGGCCAATGCGCTGGGCATGCTGGGCGTCAGCGCGCCCGAGCAAATGAGCCGCGACACTGCCGAATCCTCGGAAACCTCGGAGAGCGAATGACTGCGTCCAAACCCGCCAGCCAGAAGAACCAGAAGGGCGGCTTCGTCCTCGGGCTGATCGTCGGCCTGCTGGTCGGCCTGGCCGTCGCCCTGGGCGTGGCCCTCTACATCAACAAGACGCCAATCCCGTTCAGGGACAAGGTGCCGCAGCGTACTGCTGAACAGGACGCCCAGGAGGCTGAGCGCAACCGCAACTGGGACCCCAACGCCCCGCTGGCCGGCAAGGCCGCGCGTAGCGCCAGCGGCGTCGTCAACGCGCCCGCCGCGGCGCCCAGCGCCCCTGCCGTCCCTGCCAGCGCCGCCACCCCGCCGCAGACCAAGCCGGCCAAGGCTGAGACCGCAGCGGCGTCCGCGCCTGCAGCGGCAGCCGCGGCGGGTGCCGACGCCTATGCCTACTTCGTGCAGGCCGGCGCCTTCACCCGCCCCGAGGATGCCGAGACCCAGAAGGCCAAGCTGGCCATCCAGGGCTTCACGGCCAAAGTCATGGAGCGCGAGCAGAACGGCCGCACCGTCTACCGGGTGCGCCTCGGCCCCTCGGACACGCGAGAAGCGGCCGAAGACCTGCAGCGCAAGATTGAGGGGGCTGGCTTCGAGGCCAATCTCGTTCGTGTACAACGCTGAAACCGCACCGTTTGAAGGACTCCTGACCCCATGAAGCGCCGCCATTTCTCCACCCTGCTCGCCACCACGCCGCTCGCGGCCACGACCGGAACGGCCCTGGCCCAGGGCGGCCCCGTCGAGGGCCGCCACTACGTGGTCCTCAACCCGCCGCTGGCGTCGACGCCGGGCAAGATCGAGGTGGTCGAGTTCTTCTGGTACGGCTGCCCGCACTGCTACGCCTTTGAGCCGGCCGTCGAAGCCTGGACCAAGCAGCTGCCGGCCGACGTGGCCTTCCGCAAGGTGCACGTTGCCTTCCGCGCCAACGTCAAGATCCATCAGCGCATGTTCTATGCGCTCGAGGCACTGGGCAAGGAGGCTGCTGCCCGCCCGGCCATCTTCAGCGCCATGCACCAACAGGGCCTGGCCTTGGACGATGCCAAAAGCCAGGCCAAGTTCCTCGCTCCGCTCGGCATCGACCCCGTCAAGTACCAGGAGGCCTACAACTCCTTCGGCGTGGTCACCAAATGCCAGCAGGCCGAGAAGCTGTCCGAGGCCTACCGCATCGACGGCGTGCCTTGCATCGGCATCGGTGGTCGCTTCCTGACATCACCCGGCCATGCGGGCGCAGGCGCCAGCCAGCGCCTGCCCGAGCATGAGCTGGGCCAGAAGGCGCTGCAGATCACCGACTTCCTGATCCAGCGCGTCCGCAGCAAGGCATGAAGCGACGCGACGCGGCCGCCGCACTGATCGCCGCCGGCTTCGGCCCCGCGACGTTCGCGCAAGGCGGCCCCGTCGAAGGCAAGCACTATGTGCGCCTGGGTCAGGCACTACCCGGCACTCCAGGCAGGATAGAAGTCGTCGAGTTCTTCTTCTACAGATGCCCCCATTGCTATGCCTTCGACCCGCTGCTGGAGGCTTGGGCACATGGACTGCCGGGCGATGTGAGCTTGCGCAGGGTGCCCGTGGGCCAGCAGGCCGTGCTCAAACTGCACCAGCGCATGTTCTATGCGCTGGACAGCATGGGTGCGCTGACTCCGGCCGTGCATGCAGGCATCTTCAACGCCGTCCATCGCGCTGGCGTGGAGCTTCATGACGAGGCCGCCATCGTCGCCCTTGTCGCCCGCCTGGGCGTCGATGCAGCCGCGTTCAAGCAGACTTTCAACTCCTTCGGCGTACAGACCAGGATGGCGCAGGGGCTGAAGCTGGCCGAAGCCGCGGGCGTGGACAGCGTGCCGGCCCTCGTCGTTGCAGGGCGCTGGCGCACCGGCCCCGGCATGGCCGGCTCGCCGGGCCAGAGCGAGGCCGTCATGGGTCAGCAGGCGCTGGCCGTGGTGGACTTCCTTGTCAAGCAGGCACGCCGCGAAAAAACTTCCTGAGGCACTTGCCGCTCCGGAAAGCCTGGCGACGGCAGCAGCCCCCTAGAATGGCCTGCAACTTCCGTGCCGCCATGCATCGCCTGCTCATCCCGCTCGCTCTCATGCTCGCCTTTTCCGCCGCCCAGGCGGAGAAGGCCGACCGGCTGAAGCCCTTCGTGTTCTCGTCGGACAAGACAGGCCTGGTGGACGCCGTCAACCAGCGCACTGAGCTGCTGGGCAACGTCGTCATCACCAAGGGCAGCCTGCTGCTGCGCGCCGAGAAGGTGGATGTGCGTGAGACGCGCGACGGCTACCACCAGGCTTTCGCCAGCGGTGTGGCCGGCCAGCCGGTCAGCTTCCGCCAGGCCCGCGACATCCCTGGCGAGGCTATCGATGGCGTGGCCAACCAGCTCGAGTACGACACGCGCACCGAGACCGTGCGCTTCATCGGCAACGCCACCGTGCGCCGCCTGCGTGGCACCGCCGTGGCCGAGGAGGTGACGGGTGCCGTCATCGTCTACAACAGCCGTACCGAGGTCTTCACGCTGGAGGGCGGCAGCGCCTCGCCCAACCCCAATGGCCGTACCCGCATCGTCATGATGCCGCGCGCGCAGCCAGGCGATGAGCCGGCCTCCGCGCCGGCAGCCCCCCTGCCGCTGAAGCCATCGACGACGCTGCAGCCGGGCAAACCTTCGTGATGGCCGACACCCTCGCCAGCCCCTCGGGGACGACGCCGATCTGTGGCAGCCGGCTCGAGGCCGAAGGCCTCGCCAAGACTTATGGCGTGCGCAAGGTCGTCAAGAACGTGCATGTGCGCGTGGACTGCGGTGAGGTCGTAGGCCTGCTGGGACCCAACGGCGCCGGCAAGACGACCAGCTTCTACATGATCGTGGGTCTGGTGCGCTCGGACGCCGGCATCATCCGCATCGACGGCGCCGAGGTGCAGCGCCTGCCCATCCATTCGCGAGCCCGCCTGGGCCTGTCCTACCTGCCGCAGGAAGCCTCCATCTTCCGCAAGCTCACCGTCGAGCAGAACATACGCGCCGTGCTGGAGCTGCAGCAGGACGAGCGCGGCAAGGCATTGCCGAAAGCGCGCATCGACGAGCTGCTCAACGGCTTGCTGCACGACCTCTCCATCGAGGGGCTGCGTGACAGCCCGGCACCGGCGCTGTCGGGCGGTGAGCGTCGCCGCGTCGAGATCGCCCGTGCGCTGGCCACACAGCCGCGCTTCATCCTGCTGGACGAGCCCTTCGCCGGCGTGGACCCGATCGCAGTGCTGGAGATCCAGCGCATCATCAGCTTCCTGAAGGCGCGCGGCATCGGCGTGCTGATCACGGACCACAACGTCCGCGAGACCCTGGGCATCTGCGACCGTGCCTACATCATCAGCGAGGGGGCCGTGCTGGCCGAAGGCACGCCCGACGAGATCGTGGCCAACGCCGACGTGCGCAAGGTCTATCTCGGCGAACATTTCCGCATGTAGGCCTGAAGGGCGGCGCGATGAAACAGACGCTCCAGGTCCGCCTGAGTCAGCACCTCGCGCTGACGCCGCAGCTGCAGCAGTCCATCCGCCTGCTGCAGCTCTCCACGCTGGAGCTGCACCAGGAAGTCGAGCAGATGCTGGCCAGCAACCCGCTGCTGGAGACGGAAGAGGAATTCACCGTCAGCGCGCCCGAGCTGGCCGCGAACGCGCCGGCGGAGGCCGGCAGCAGCGACACGGGCGGCGACGGCGAGGCGGAGTCAGCGGTCGAAGCGCCTGAGCTCAGCGGCGAAGACTTCGGCGGTACCGAGCGCGAGGACTGGGAGAACGGCACCGAGCGCGATGACTTCGACGGCATCCGTGAACTGCCGTCCAGCTCTGGCAGCGGCAGCAGCGAGGACGACGGAGAGCGCGAGAGCCAGGAGTCCGCCGAGCTGACTCTGGCCGAGCACCTGGCCCAGCAGCTTGCGGGCCATCACCTGTCGGCCGAGGACCGGGCCGTCATCCAGGTTCTCATCGAGTCGCTGAACGAGGACGGCTATCTCGAGGACTCGCTCGAGGAGATCGCCACGGCCCTGGCCGAGGACGAAGAGGACCGCGAGGAGCTGCTGGACCGGCTGCGCATCGCTCAGTGCCTGCTGCAGAGTCTGGAGCCGGCCGGCATTGCGGCGCGGGACCTGTCGGAATGCCTGGTGCTGCAGCTGCGTGCGCAACCCAGGAGCGCAGCACAGGTCATCGCCATCCTGATCTGCAAGAGCCATCTGGAACTACTTGCCAAGCGCGACATGCGCCGGCTGATGATGGAGACCGGCGCCGACGAGGCCTTGCTGCGCGAGGCCCAGGTGTTGATCACGCGGCTCGAACCCAAGCCGGGCCGGCGCTTCGCGCAGGGTGCCGCTGCAGCCATCGTGCCCGACGTCATCGTGCGCAAGGTGGGCCGCGAGTTCCGCGTCATGCTCAATCCCGAGGTCGCCCCCAAGCTGCGCATCAACGAGCTCTACGCCAACGCGCTGCGGGCCACGCGTGGCGGCATCAGCAACTCGCCGCTGGGCGGCCAGCTGCAAGAGGCGCGATGGTTCATCAAGAACATCCAGCAGCGTTTCGACACCATCCTGCGCGTCAGCCAGGCCATCGTGGAGCGCCAGCGCGGCTTCTTCACGCATGGCGAGCTCGCGATGAAGCCGCTGGTGCTGCGCGAGATCGCCGACGAGCTGAGCCTGCACGAGTCCACCATCTCGCGCGTGACCACGGCCAAATACATGGCCACCAGCTGGGGCACATTCGAGCTGAAGTACTTTTTCGGCTCGGGGCTGTCCACCGAGGCCGGCGGCGAGGCCTCCAGCACGGCGGTGCGCGCGCTGATCAAGCAGTTCGTCGCTGCCGAGGACACGAAGAAGCCGCTGTCCGACAGCGCGCTCGCAGCCATGCTGGAGGAGCAGGGCATCCAGTGCGCCAGACGCACCGTGGCGAAGTATCGCGAGGCGATGAAGATCGCGCCTGCGAATCTGCGCAAGGCGCTGTAGCCCACCGTCCGATCAATCCCGGGAAGGCCCCGCCTCCGGCGCCAGCGGCTCGAACACGAAGCGCATGCCGCGTGTGTAGCTCTCCGCCTTGGTGCCTGCATGCCGCTCGCCGTCGATGCTGCGGTTCTGCCAGACAAGCCCGGGATGCTTGAGCTCCGGCAGCAGCGCCTGGTAACGCTTGATGCCTGCCAGGAAGGCGGGCCATTCGCTTTCCGCGCCCGTCACATAGAGCCTGGCCTGGATGGGTTTGCCCGTGGCGGCATAGGCCTTGGCGCGGCCGATGATCCAGTCGTTGCCGACGACGACCGCCGGGCTGGCGGCGATAAAGCCCTTGAAGAGCTCGGGCTTCGCGTACATCGCATGCAACGCAAACAGGCCGCCCAGCGAGCTGCCGGCAAGGTAGCGCTGGGTCGGGTCCGCGCGGTAGTCGCGCTCCACCAGCGGAAAGATGTCCTTCTCCAGCGCGGCGATGAACTTGTCGGCGTTGCCGGTCCCGCCAGACAGCGGATTCAGGCGTACCGGCGACAGCTCCCAACCGCGCAGCTCGCCGTAGTCGAGGTTGTCGCCTGCATAGCCCAGCCCCACGATGATGAACTCGGGCACGACCTTGTCGTAGTTCAGGTTGTTGTAGGAACTGACCATGGTTGCGAAGTCCCAGTAGCCGTCCGTCACATAGAGCACCGGGTAGCGGCGCCCGGGCTCCTTGGCGAACGAGCCCGGCAGATGTACGTGCAGCTGATAGGTGCGGCCGTCGGCGTTCTTGGGCAGGGCGCGCAGCTGGGTGCTGGGAATCGTGTGCGGCGGGTAGGCCGGCGAGCTTTCCGCGTTCGCCTGCAGGGCGGTGAACACGAAGACCAGGGTCAAGACGATTCGCTTCATGGCGGACGGCATCCCAGTTGATGGCAACGCTGTCAGTTTAGGAGCGGAGACAATGCGCGGGTGAGCCTGCCCAACAAGTTGTACCTCTTCGTACCCTGCCCCTCCGGCGTCGAGCCGCTGCTGGAGGAGGAGCTGAAACGCTTCCTGCCGCCTGGCGTGCGCAGCAAGGTGGAGGCACTGCGCGGCGGCTGTGGCCTGCTCGGCACGGCCGAGGACGTCATGCGCATCAACCTCGAGAGCCGGCTCGCGCAGCGCGTGCTGGTCGAGGTCATCGAAGGCCCGTACCGCCACGAGGATGACCTCTACGCGCTGGCCCGCCGCGTCGACTGGCGCGACTGGCTTAGCCCCAGGCACACCCTGCGCATCGACGTGACGGCTCAGCGCTCGCCGCTAAAGAGCCTGAACTTCGCCGCTCTGCGCATCAAGGACGCCATCTGCGACCAACTGCGCGAGCACACCGGCGAACGTCCCAGCGTAGACACGCAGCGGCCCGACCTGCCCGTGGTGCTGCATGTCGGCCCGGAACGGGCGGCGCTCTATGTCGACACCTCTGGCGAGCCCCTCTTCAAGCGAGGCTGGCGCATCGACAAGGGCGATGCGCCACTGAAGGAGACGCTGGCCGCTGCGATGCTGGCTGCGGCAGGTTGGCGCGGCACGGCCGAACGGGGCGGCGCGCTTCACGACCCCTGCTGTGGCTCCGGCACCATCCCTGTCGAGGCCGCATTGATTGCCTGCGACTCGGCGCCGGGCCTGCAGCGCCGCTTCGCCTTCGAGCGCCAACTGCCCTTCGCCACGCCGGCAATGAAGACAGCCTGGGGCGATTTGACGCAGGCTGCGAGAGCACGCATCCACCCGCCCGCCGTGCCCATCTACGCCAGCGACGTGGCCTTCCGCATGGTCGACTTCGCGCGTCGCAATGCCGAACGCGCAGGCGTGGCCCAGTACATCCAGTTCAACGGCGGCGACGCGCTGGAGCGGCCCGCACCAGCCCTGCCCGAAGGCCTGCCCGGAAGCATCGTCATGAATCCACCCTACGGCGAGCGCATCGAGGTGCGCGGCAAGGCAGCGATGACACGCGATGCCGGCGGTTCGGAGGAGCGTGACGGGGGTGACGACTTCTTCCCACGCCTGGCCGCGCACTGGAAGCGGCAGTACACCCAGAACCCCGCCGGCTGGACGGCCTGGATGCTCAGCCCTGACATGAAGCTGCCGGGCAAGATGCGGCTGAAGGAGTCGCGCCGCGTGCCGATGTGGAACGGCCCCATCGAGTGCCGGCTGTTCCGTTTCGACCTCGTCAAAGGCTCGGCGCGCAAGGCCAGCGAGGGTGATGCGCCTGCTTGAGTTGTTTGCCGCCGCAGTACTGGCGCTGCCGGCCACCGCAACCCAGGCAGCCGAGCCCTGCACGCTGGTGTTCGGCCAGGGCCGCAACCCGCCGCAACAGGGTGGGCCGGACTGGGATGAGCTCAACCAGCGCTTCAGTACTGCCGTGGCCAATGCGCTCGATGGCGTCGGCCGGCGCATCGTGCCGATGACGGCGTCCAGTGTGCAGATCGACCCCGAGGCCGCCGGCGTCGCGCTGCTGCAGGAGGCAGACCGCTTGCGCTGCGCCACGCTGGCCGAGACTGCCGTCTTCGCCGACGAGCATGACACGCTGGTGCTGCGCCTGCGCGTCTACCCGCTGCTACCCGCGCTGGGCGAGGGCGGCTCCATCGTCGGCCTGCGCATAGGCACGCCGCTGTTCACCACGCAGCGCGACCTGGGCCTGAACGCGCTGCCGCGCCTCAAGCCCGAGCTAGTCGGCCAGCAGATGGCGGCCGAATACCTTCAGCACGACCGGCGCTGACGCAGCGCAAGCCAGGCCAGAGCGAGGGCGCACAGCGCGATGGGCACGAGGCTGGCCCAGTTCATCCACTGCCAGCCGCCGGTCGTGACCAGCGCGCCGGAGGAGAACGAGGTCAGCGTCATCGTCGCGTAGACGCCGGTGTCCAGCAGGCCTTGCGCGCGGGTTTTCTCCTCGGGGCGATATGCCTGGGTAAACAGCGTGGTGCCACCGATGTAGAGGAAGTTCCAGCCGACGCCCAGCAGCAGCAACGCGCCGAGAAAGTGGTCGAAGTCCTGCCCCGAAAGCGCGAAGAGGACGCAGCCCAGGTTGAGCGCCACACCCGCCGCCATCACGGGCAGCACACCCACACGCTTGATCAGCGGCCCGGTGAAGAAGCTGGGAACGAACATGCCCAGCACATGCCACTGCAGCACCATGCCGGCGTCCGAGAACGGCAGGCCGCACTGTCCCATGGCGATGGGCGTGGCAGCCATCAACAGGTTCATGACGCCGTAACCCAGTGCACTCGCGGCCAGCGCGACCATGAAGACCGGCTGGCGCAGCAGCTCGGCACCGGAACGGCCTCCGGCCCCGGGTGCGGGCCGCACGAGGGGCGGGAAGTCAATCAGCGAGATCAGCAGCAGGCCGGCCAACGCTACGACCATCAGCAGCAGATAGGCGCCGGCGAAGGGCGCCACGAGCAGATTCCTGCTGGCGCCGGCCAGCCAGGGGCCCAGCACTGCGCCCAGGCAGCCGCCGGCCAGCACCCAGGAGATGGCAGCCTCGCGCTTCTCTGGCGCCACCAGTTCCGTCGCCGCGAAGCGGTAGAGGGCCGCATTGGCGTTGTAGTAGCCAGCGATCAGCGTCGCGGCGACGACGCCCCAGAACTGCTGGTGCAGCACGCTCCACAGCGAGACGGCGCAGCTGGCCATGGCTACCAGCAGGCCAATCTGAAAGGCCCGCCGCCTCCCGAAGCGCAGTTGGTGGCGGCCGACCCACCGCGCCATCAGCGCGCCTCCAGCCACGTAGGCACAGATGGGTAGCGTCGCCATCCAAGGCCGCGGCGCCAGCGCCAGCCCCACGAGGCCGTTGATGGCCATGAAGCAGATGTTGTTGGTGAGGAATAAGCCCTGGACCAGGACGAGCAGCGCGAGTTTCTTGTTCATGCCGTCAGGGAGAGCCAGGACAGCACGGCCAGCGGCGCGGTGTCGGCGCGCAGGATGCGCGGGCCCAGCGTGATCGCCGCGAAGCCACGCGCACGGGCTGCATCCTCCTCTGCATCACTCAGGCCGCCCTCCGGGCCGCTGAGGAAGAGTGCGCGCTGCTGCGGGAACGGAGCCAGCGGCGCGGCGGCGCGCGGGCTCAGCAAGCCGCGCCATTCATCGGCTTCGGCATCAGGCAGCAGCGCAAGCCAAGCCGCCAACGACATGACGGGCTCGACGCGCGTAGGGACCGTGCGCCCGCTCTGCTCGGCAGCCGAGATAGCCACGCCCTGCCAATGCGAGCGCTTCTTGTCCGCACGCTCGCCGGACAGGCGCAGCACCGAGCGCTCTGCGACCAGCGGCTGCAGCGCCACGGCGCCCAGCTCGGTAGCCTTCTCGACGAGGAAATCCATCCGGTCGTTGGCCGGCATGACGACGGCCAGCGTCACCGCCCGCACCAGCTCGCGCTGCGGCTGCCCGGCCGTCAGCAGGCGAACCTTCACCTCGCTGCGGCCCATGGCCGTGACCTCGGCGTGCCATTCCGGACCGCTGCCGTCGAACAGCGTCAGCGCGTCCCCGGGCTGCAGGCGCAGCACCTGCACATGGCGGGCGGCACCAGAGGGCAAAGTGATCTCGCCAGCGGCGAGCGGGGTGTCGACGAAGAAGCGGGGCAAGGCGGTGAATGGTGGCAGGCGGCCCGCCAGTGTCCCAGATCAGCGCAGGCCGAGCGCCTCGCGCACGGCCGCTGCCGCCACCTCGCCCTTGGCCTTGTGCACGCGCTCCACGAGCTGCAGCGCCAGCGCCTGAAGGGCCGCCAGGCTATCGGCGCGCTCCACCTCCAGCGCAAAGGCATAGCCCTTGAAAGGCCCCAGCAGCTTGGTCGCCTCGCCGCTCAGGTAGGTGTACAGGGCGGCGCGGTCCAGCAGCGGAGCGCCGCCGGCAATGGCGGGCGCCGCCGGCGCAGCAGGAACCGGGGCGGCCTGCGGCGGCAATGGCTGCCCCCCAGGCCCCTGCGGGGCAATCAGCCCGTGCTGGCGCAAAGTCTCGAGATCGGCCTCGGTGGCGCCAGCCACCAGCCGCAGCCACTCGCCCGCCGTCTTGCTCGCATCGAGCACGAGCAGCAGATTGCGCGCAGTGCGCGACAACGGCAAGGCCCGCGCCCGGATCTCCGCGCGGCCGGCATCAGTCTTGGAGTGCAACAGGTCGAACACGTTGTCGGGCCTCGCACACGGACGGCATCACCGCCCGCGGATCATGGGAGAAGGCTTCAGCTCTTGTCCCGCAACTCCCTGCGCAGGATCTTGCCGACCGGGGTCTTGGGCAGGTCGGTACGGAACTCGATGATCTTGGGACGTTTGTAGCCCGTCAGGTTGGCTTCGCAATAGGCGCGGACGTCCGCTTCCGTGACATTCGGGTCTTTCTTCACGATGACCACCTTCACGGCCTCGCCGGCCTTGGCGTCGGGCACGCCCACGGCTGCGCACTCCAGCACGCCGGGCATCTGCGTCAGCACGTCCTCCACCTCGTTCGGGTAGACATTGAAGCCGCTCACCAGGATCATGTCCTTCTTGCGGTCGACGATCTTGAAGTAACCCCGCTCGTCAACGGTGCCGATGTCACCGGTGCGGAAATAGCCGTCGGCCGTCATGACCTTGGCCGTCTCGTCCGGACGCTGCCAGTAGCCGGCCATGACCTGCGGGCCGCGGATCGCGATCTCGCCGGGCTGGCCACCGACGGGCAGCTCGTTGCCGTCGTCATCCAGCAGCTGCAACTCGGTCAGAGGCATCGGCAGGCCGATGGTGCCGCTGTAGGCGGTGCTGTCGGTCGGGTTGCAAGTAGCGGACGGCGAGGTCTCGGACAGGCCATAGCCCTCGACGATGGGACACCCCGTCTTCTCCAGCCAAAGCTTGGCCGTGGCCTGCTGCACCGCCATGCCGCCGCCTACCGAGATGACCAGGCGGCTCCAGTCCACCGTACCGAAGTCCGGGTGGTTGGCCATGGCCATGAAGAGGGTGTTGACGGCCGGGAAACTGTGGAAGCGGTGGCCCTGCAACTCCTTGAACACGGCCGGCAGGTCGCGCGGGTTCGGGATCAGCACGTTGGCACCGCCCATGTGCATGGACAGCATCATGTTCGTGTTGAAGCCGAAGATGTGATACAGCGGCAGCGCGCAGATGGTCACGACCTGCTCACCCGCGGGAATCTTCTTGAGCGCGGGCTGGTACCAGGCCTCGCTTTGCAGGATGTTGGCGACGAGGTTGCGGTGCAGCAGCACTGCCCCCTTGGACACACCTGTGGTGCCACCGGTGTATTGCAGCACGGCGATGTCGTCCGGCCCCAGCTTGGGTGGCTTGTAGGTGAGGCCGCGACCCTTTGACAGGGCGTCGTTGAACTTGACGGCGCCGGGCAGCTCGAAGGCCGGCACCATCTTCTTCACCTTGCGCACCACGTAGTTGACCAGCAGCCCCTTCAGGCCAAGCATGTCACCCATCGCGGCCACGATGACGTGCTTGGTGGGCACGCTGCGAATGACCTGTTGCAGCACCGAGGCGAAGTTCTCGATGATGACGATGGCCTTGGCTCCCGAGTCCTTGAGCTGGTGCTCAAGCTCACGCGGCGTGTACAGCGGGTTCACGTTGACAACCACCAGACCAGCTCGGAGCACGCCGGCCACGACCACCGGGTACTGAAACAGGTTGGGCATCATGATGGCGACGCGGTCGCCCTTCTCCAGGCCCAGGCCCTGCAGATAGGCGGCGAAGGCGCGTGAAGCTTCGTCCACCTGCGCAAAGCTGATGCTCTTGCCCATCATCAGATAGGCGGGCTTGGCAGCGTTCTTCTTGAACGAGGTGTCCAGCAGGTCGACCAGGCTGGGATAGAGCGACAGGTTGATGTCGCGCGGCACGGCGGCGGGGTAATGCTTCAGCCAGATCGGCTCCATGGCCATGTCTCCTTCTTGGTTGGCGCCGATTCTGACCGAAGGCTGACAACGCACCGATCAGGGGATTCGATAGCGCCCCCTAGAGGGGCATGCCTAGAGGCGGGCGCGCATCATTCCACGGCCTTGAGCATGTCCTCCACGACCTTCTTCGCGTCGCCGAACACCATCATGGTCTTGTCCATGTAGAAGAGCTCGTTGTCCAGGCCCGCATAGCCCGCCGCCATCGAGCGCTTGTTGACGATGACGGTCTTGGCCTTGTGTGCCTCCAGGATGGGCATGCCGTAGATAGGACTGCCCTTCACATGCGCGGCGGGGTTCACGACGTCGTTGGCGCCAAGGATGATGGCCACGTCGGCCTGCGCGAACTCGGCGTTGATGTCCTCCATCTCGAAGACCTGGTCGTAGGGCACCTCGGCTTCGGCCAGCAGCACATTCATGTGGCCCGGCATGCGGCCGGCAACGGGATGGATGGCGTACTTCACCGTCACGCCTTTCTCGGTCAGCTTGGCGGCCAGCTCCTTCACCGCGTGCTGGGCACGCGCGACGGCGAGGCCGTAGCCTGGCACGATGATGACGGTCTCGGCATTGCCCATCACGAAGGCCGCATCGTCGGCGCTGCCGCTCTTCACGTTGCGCGCTTGAGCCGCGCCTGTCGCCGGGCCACCGGCCTCGCCGCCAAAACCGCCCAGGATGACGTTGAAGAACGAGCGGTTCATCGCCTTGCACATGATGTAGCTCAGGATCGCACCGGAGCTGCCCACCAGCGAGCCGGAGATGATCAGCATGCTGTTGTTCAGGCTGAAGCCGATGCCCGCCGCGGCCCAGCCCGAGTAGCTGTTGAGCATGGACACGACCACCGGCATGTCCGCGCCACCGATGGGGATGATGAGCGTCACGCCCAGCACGAAACCCAGCGCCACGACCAGCCAGAAGTCCATCGCGCTCTGGCTATGCCAGAAGCCGAACACGAAGAAGCCTGCCGCCAGACCCAGCAGCGCGTTCAATGCATGCTGGCCCTTGAAGACCACGGGCGCGCCCTGGAACAGGCGGAACTTGCTCTTGCCCGACAGCTTGCCCCAGGCGATGACGGAACCGGTGAAGGTGACGGCGCCGATGAAGGCGCCCAGCGCCAGCTCGATGCGGTTGCCGCCGGGGATCGCCCCGCCCTTGGCCGTGATCTGGAAAGCCCAGGGCTCATAGACCGCAGCCACCGCAATGGCCACGGCCGCCAAGCCGATCATGCTGTGGAAGAAGGCGACCAGCTCGGGCATCTTGGTCATCTCGACCGTCTTGGCCTTCCAGGCCCCGAAGCCGCCGCCGACGACCAGGCCCAGCAGCACCCAGGCCAGGCCTTCGGCGGAGCCGGCGATCTTGACGATGAGGGCCGCCGTCGTGAACGCGGCGATGGTCATGCCGACCATGCCGAAGACGTTGCCACGGATGGAGGTCGTCGGGTGCGACAGGCCCTTCAGCGCCTGGATGAAGCAGACGCTTGCAATCAGGTACAGCAGCGTGACGAGATTGAGGCTCATTGCTTGCCCTCCGACGTCGCCGCCTTCTTCTCTTTCTTCTTGAACATCTCCAGCATGCGCCGCGTGACGAGGAAGCCACCAAAGATGTTGACCGCCGCCAGCGCGACGGCAAGCACGCCCATGCCCTTGGCGAACGCCGTCTCGGTCAGTGCCGCGGCCAGCATGGCGCCGACGATGACGATGGCAGAGATCGCGTTGGTGACCGCCATCAACGGCGTGTGCAGCGCAGGCGTCACCGTCCAGACGACGTGGTAGCCCACGTAGATGGCCAGCACGAAGATGATGAGATTGATGATGGTGTGGTCGACTATTTCCATGCTCAGCCCCTCGTGACTTGGCCGTCTTGCGTGACGCGGCAGGCCGCGACGATGTCGTCATCCAGCGGCACCTGGAACGTGCCCTCTTTGCTGATGACGAGCTTCAGGAAATCCAGCACGTTGCGCGCGTACAGCGCCGACGCATCGGCCGCGACCAGCGCCGGCAGGTTGGTCTCCCCGACGATGACGACGCCGTGCCGGGTGATCGTCCTGCCGGCCTCCGTCAGCGGGCAGTTGCCGCCCGCCGGTGCGGCGATGTCCACGATGACCGAGCCCGCCTTCATGGCCTTGACCATCTCTTCGGTGACCAGCACCGGCGCCGCACGGCCCGGGATCAACGCAGTCGTGATGACCACGTCGGCCTGGGCCACGCGCTTGGCCACCTCGGCCTTCTGGCGATCCAGCCAGCTCTGCGGCATGGGCCGCGCATACCCGCCCACGCCTTCGGCTGCTTCCTTCTCCTCGGCCGTCTCGTAGGGAACATCGATGAACTTCGCGCCCAGCGACTCCACCTGCTCCTTCACCGACGGCCGCACGTCGCTGGCCTCGATGACGGCGCCCAGGCGCTTGGCCGTCGCAATGGCCTGCAGGCCCGCGACGCCTACGCCCAGGATGACCACCCGCGCCGCCTTCACGGTACCCGCTGCCGTCATCAGCATTGGGAAAAAGCGCTGGTACTTGTCCGCCGCGATCATGACGGCCTTGTAGCCGGCAATGTTCGCCTGGCTGGACAGCACGTCCATGCTCTGCGCGCGCGTGGTGCGCGGGGCGGCCTCGAGCGCAAAGCCCGTCAGGCCCGCCGCGGCCATCGCCTGCAGGCCCTCGCGATCGAAGGGATTGAGCATACCCACCAGGGCCGTGCCCGGCTTCATCAGCGCCAGCTCGTCGGCGCCTGGCGCACGCACTTTCAGCACCAGCTCGGCACCCAGTGCCGCAGCCTGGTCGACGATTTCGCAGCCCACGGCCTCGTAGGCCGCATCTGTCACGCTCGCCGTGACACCGGCACCCGATTCGATGCGCAGCGTGTGGCCTTGGGCCTTCAGCTTCTTGGCCGTCTCGGGCGTGACGGCCACACGTGTCTCTCCGGCCGCGCGTTCGCGCGGGACGCCGATCTGCATGGGTTCTCCTTGCGGGGCAGGGTGCGCGGCAGCTTACACAATGCCTGCGTCCGCCCGCTTCGGGAATTCGAGAGGAAGTCTTGATGGAGAGGTTCCGTCCCAACGTCACCGTCGCCGCCGTCATCGCGCACGCGGACCGATACCTGCTGGTCGAGGAGGAGACCCCCGAGGGCTTGATGCTGAACAATCCAGCCGGCCATCTGGAGCAGGGCGAGAGCCCCGTCGAGGCCGTCGTGCGCGAGGCGCTGGAGGAAACGGCGCGCCACTTCGTGCCCGAGGCTTTCCTGGGGGTCTACCTTGCCCGCTTCGTGCGGCCCGCCCGCGCCGAGGACGTCACCTACGTGCGCCTGGCCTTCAGCGGCACTGTCGGTGAGGAGATCGCCGGTCGCGCACTCGACGAGGGGATACACCGCACGCTGTGGATGAGCGAGACGGAGCTGGCCGCCTGCACCCACCGCCACCGCAGCCCGTTGGTGCTGCAATGCGTACGCGACCACGCCGCCGGGCGGCGGCTGCCGCTGGATACTGTCTACACCCATCCCTCGCTGGCCCAACCCTGGGTCAAGCGCTGACACAGGACAATTCATGCTCTCTCTCTTGCGTGGCGCCATCGCCGCCACCCTGGTGTTCGCCCTGACCCCCAATGTCGTTGCCGCCGGGTTCAGCGGCCCGCGGCAGCCGCTGGTGATCGGCGACACGCTGACACTGGAATCCCGCGCGCTGTCCGAGACGCGGCGCATCAACGTCTATGCACCGCCCGCCTATGGCGAGGAACCAGGCGCAAGCCGTCCGTTGCTGGTGATGCCCGATGGCGGCCTGGCGGAGGACTTCCTGCACGTCGCCGGCCTGCTGCAGGTCGGCGTCGCCAACGGCACGGTGCGGCCGGTGCTGCTGGTCGGCATCGAGAACACCCAGCGTCGGCGTGACCTGACCGGGCCTACCGAGCAAGACAGCGACCGCAAGATCGCACCGCAGGTCGGCGGCTCGGCGGCCTTTCGCGCCTTCCTCCGCGACGAGCTGATCCCGGCCGTGGCCGCGCGTTACCGCGTGACGGACGAGCGCATCCTCATGGGCGAATCGCTCGCTGGGCTGTTCGTCGTCGAGACGTGGGCGCTGGAGCCTGGCCTCTTCAGCACCTACATTGCCTTCGACCCCAGTCTGTGGTGGAACAACGCCGGACTGACGTCCGCCGCGCAGGCGGCGCTGCGCCAGCGCAAGGGCGCGGCACCTCGGCTCTTCCTAGCCACCAGCTCGGAGCCCAGCCTGGTCACGCCAGCCGAGGCGTTTACCGCCATGCTGCGGCGCGAGCTGGCGCCCGGCAGCACCTGGCACTACCAGCCCATGCCGCAGGAAACGCACGCGACGATCTACCACCCGGCCGCGCTGCTGGCGCTGCGCCAGCTGCTCAAGCCGGCGCCGCCCGCCGCCGGCGCATCGCAGCCATGACGCCGCCCGACTTCATCGAGGTCTACGACCAGGCCCTGAGCCCCGAGGCCTGCCGCGCGCTGGTCTATCGCTTCCAGGCCAGCCCCCTCGTGCAGCGCGGTGAGACGGGCAGCGGCGTGGACGTCGCCATGAAGGACAGCTGGGACATCGCCATCAGCCGCCATCCCGAGTGGGCCGATGCCTGCGAGCAGCTCAACCACGCCGTCATCGCCTGCTTCAAGCACTACCTGCGCCGCTACGCCCATCTGGCGCTGGCGCCGCTGAAGCTGCAGATGCAGCGACCCGACGGCACGGTGGCCCTGCTCGATGCCGATGGCGTCGCGGCGCTGGGTGATGCGCAGCTGATGGGGCTGATCGCCAAGGTGTTCCGCCCCGGCGCGATCAACCTGCAGCGCTACCAGGCCGACCAGGGCGGCTACCCCTACTGGCATTGCGAGCAGTACCCCAGGCTGGACCAGGGCGAGGCATTGCATCGCGCGGTGCTATGGACCCTCTACCTGAATGACGACTTCGCCGAAGGCGAGACCGAGTTCCTGTACCAGGGCCGCAAGATCGCGCCACGCACCGGCTCGCTGGTGATCGCGCCGGGCGGCTTCACGCACACGCATCGCGGCAACCGGCCCCGGGGCGGCGACAAGTACATCGCCACCAGTTGGGTGCTGTACCAACGCGCCGAGCACCTGTTCAAGCAGGGCTGAAGCCCGTTTGGGACAATCGGAACGATGAGTTCCGTCGAAAAAAAGCATCGAGTCGTCGTCGGCCTGTCCGGCGGCGTGGACTCGGCCGTGACCGCCCACCTGCTGAAGGAGCAGGGCCACGAAGTCATCGGCATCTTCATGAAGAACTGGGAGGACGATGACGATGACGAGTACTGCTCGACGCGCCAGGACTTCCTGGATGCTGCCTCCGTCGCCGATGTGCTTGGCATAGAGATCGAGCACGTCAATTTCGCGGCCGAGTACAAGGACCGCGTCTTCGAATCCTTCCTGCGCGAGTACCAGGCTGGCCGCACGCCCAACCCCGACGTGCTGTGCAATGCAGAGATCAAGTTCAAGGCTTTCCTGGACCATGCGATGCGGCTGGGCGCGGAGAAGATCGCCACGGGCCATTACGCCCGCGTGCGGGAGCACGACGGCGAGTTCCAGTTGCTCAAGGGCCTGGACCCGCTGAAGGACCAGAGCTATTTCCTGCACCGTCTCACGCAGGCGCAGATAAGCAAGGCGATGTTCCCGGTGGGACACCTGCCCAAGACCGAGGTGCGCCGCATCGCGACGGAGATCCGCCTGCCGAATGCCAAGAAGAAGGACTCCACCGGCATCTGCTTCATCGGCGAGCGGCCCTTCCGCGAGTTCCTGAACAAGTATCTGTCGCACCAGCCCGGTCCCATCAAGGACGAGCGCGGCCGCAAGCTGGGCCAGCACGTGGGCCTGAGCTTCTATACGCTGGGCCAGCGGCAGGGCCTGGGCATCGGCGGCGTGAAGGACAAGGGTTCGGCGCGCGGCGGTGGCGAGCACGAACCCTGGTTCGTTGCCGCCAAGGACATCCCCGGCAACACGCTGATCGTCGTGCAGGGCCACGACCATCCGCTGCTGCAGAGTCCGGCCCTCGTCGCCGACGACCTGAGCTGGATCTCCGGCCACGCGCCCACCGTCGGCGCCGCCGCAGCCAAGACGCGCTATCGCCAGGCGGACGCACCCTGCAGCGTCGGCTTCGATGCGGCGGGTCATCTGAGCCTGCGCTTCGTCGATCCGCAGTGGGCCGTCACGCCGGGCCAGAGCGCCGTGGTCTACGACGGCGATGTCTGCCTTGGGGGCGGCGTGATCGCCACGGCCCTGGCCGAATGACCAAGCTGGACCGCCTGCTCGCCCGCCTTGCCGAACCCGGCGTCGTGCTGCGGCTGGTGGCGCTGGTGTTTTGCGCGATGGAGCTGGTCAGTGCCGGCTCGGCCCTGCTAGGCCGTCGCACGGAACCCTACGACGGTCTGGCCGCCTGGGTCTGGCGCCAGCTCGGCGGCAACGTCAGCGACCGCGGCCTGGTGCTTGTCTGCGTGGGGCTGCTGCTTGCCTTCGTCGCACTGATCTTCCGGCTCGCCCGCCAAGGGCAGACGGCCGTGCCAGTCAACCAGCGCCTGGCCGGGCTGCTGCTCGTGGATCTGCTTGCTTTCGGTGTAACGCCGGGCCTGCCCTTTCTCGTCACGGCCCTGGCCGCCGTCATACTGCCGGCCCGTCTGGCCCTCGGTTTCGCGGCAGCCCAGGTTCTGCTCAACACCGGCATCTACGTCTACGCCTCGACGACCGCCTGGCTGGACCAGTTCGGCATGCTCACGGCCATGCTGGCATTGCACGGCCTGGCCTTCGGCCTGGGCCGCATGGCCGCGGCCGAGGCCGAGAAACGCCGCTGGCTGCAGGCCGTGCTGGCAGAGCAGATGGCCGGCGAGCAGTTGCTGGCCGAGCAGATGCGCTACAGCGAGCGCATGCAGATCGCCCGCGAACTGCACGACCTGATGGGCCATCACCTGACCGCGCTCAGCTTGCAGCTGCAGCTGGGTGGTGCACTGCTGGCACGCGAGGATACAGGCGGTGCCGGCCAGGCGCTGGGCCGCGCGCAGGGTGTGGCGGCGCAGCTGCTGGCGGACGTGCGCGAGGCCGTGTCGCAGCAGCGCAGCTCGCAGCGCATCGACCTCTCGGCCGCACTGCAGGCCCTGGCCGAGGGTATCGCGAGCACGCGTATCGAGCTGACACTGGACGATGCCGCCCGCGACCTCGGCCCCCGCGCGGCGCACGCGCTGCTGCGCTGCGTGCAGGAGGGCGTGACCAACAGCGTGCGTCACGCCGGCGCGCGTCGCGTCCAGGTTGAACTCTGCGGTCGGGGGGATGAGATCGCGGTCGGCATCGACGATGATGGGCGAGGCGCGCCGAACTGGCACGAAGGCCGTGCCGGCAATGGCCTCTCCGGCATGGCCGAGCGCATGGCCGAACTGGGCGGGCAGATGCGCGTGACGCGCACCAGCCCGGGATTTCGAATCGAGCTGAGATGTCCGCGATGGGTGTGATCAAGATCCTGCTGGTCGAGGACCAGCAACTGGTGCGCGAAGGCCTCAAGGGCCTGCTCGCGCTGCACGACGAGCTGCAGGTCGTCGGCGAGGCCAGCGACGGCGCTGAAGCGCTGGAATGGCTGTCTGCCACGGCCGCCGACGACGGAGACATGCCCGACGTCATCCTCTCCGACATGCGCATGCCGCGACTGGACGGCATCGGCCTGATTCGCGCGCTTGCCGCGCGGGCGCTGCGCCTGCCGGTCATCCTGTTGACCACCTTCGACGACACGGCTGCGTTTGACGAAGCCGTGCGCGCCGGCGCCCGTGGCTTCCTGCTCAAGGCCATCAGCCCCGAAACGTTGGCCCAGGCCCTGCGCGATGTCCATGCAGGCGGCACGGCACTGCGCCCCTCACTGACGACGCGCATGGAGGCGCGCGGCGGCGAGCGCGCCTTCACGGCAGCCGACCATCCCGACCCGCTGAGCCCGAAGGAGCTGCAGGTGCTGCGCCTCGTCGCCAGCGGTCGCAGCAACACCGAGATCGCCGGCCTGCTGGGCAACAGCGAAGGCGTCATCAAGAACCACTGCTCGGCCATCTTCTCCAAGATGGGCGTACGCGACCGCACTCAGGCCGTGCTGCGCGCCATCGACCTGGGCTGGATCTAGCGGACTTGAGCGCCGGATGTCCGGCGCCGGCCCGCCTTGGCGATGTGCGGGCGGGGTTTCCCCGCAGGCATTGCCGCCACCTAGGGGGGCCGTCCCTGGCGCCCTTGGGATGAGGTGCCCTGCCTTGCGGGTGCGGCCAGGTGGAGCACCCAATAGCGCTGGAAGCGCCCCGGCCCGTTGACGCAGGCCAGCCCGAACTCCTGGAACTCGGCCAGCATCAGGTTCTCGCAATGCGCCGGGCTGGCCAGCCATTCGGCGATGGCTTCGCCCAGCGTCTCGGGGCCGCCGGCCAGGTTCTCGCCAGCCACGCGCATCACGTACCCGGCCTCGCGCAGCCGCGCGCGCAAGGAACCGCTGGCGGCGCCCTGGTGGTCGATGCGGTCTCGGGCCGCCAGGTCCTGCGCATAGCTGCGGGCCGATTGCGCCAGTACTGGGCTGGCTTGCAAGGCTGCCACGGCCGGCCAGACGCGTTCTCCGCAAGCCTGCGGTCGTTCGCGCAGCGCGTTCAGCACGGCCCGAATCGCCTCGACGTCAGGCTGGCAGCCCTCCTGGGCGGTGGCGGGCGTCAGCCCCGCAAGACCGAGCAACAGGAACGGCACGACGCGCATAGGTGCATCCTAGTTGTTGCCAAGCACCCCCGCACGCCTCACCATGGGAGCATGAAACCGCATCGATTGCTCGCCCCCCTGCTCGCACTGAGCGCCCTCGCCAGCTGCGCGCAGACACCTCCCGTGGCACCGGCAGAGGCCGAGTCCCAGCGCCTGGGGCGCGAACTGCGTGGCCTCATCGGTCCGGCAGCATGCAGCGCAGACTCGCAATGCCGCACCGTCGCCGTGGGCGCCAAGGCCTGCGGCGGGCCGGCGGGCTATGCCGCCTGGTCCACGCAAGGCACTGACGCCCAGCAACTGGCCGAACTGGCCCGGCGCCAGGCGCAGGCGCAGCGGCGCGAGATCGAGGCCAGCGGCATGCTGTCCAACTGCGCCCTCGTCGTCGACCCCGGCGCGGCCTGCGTGGCGGGGCGTTGCGAACTGGCGACCCGGCAGGGCGGCGCGCGCTAGACGCCCAAACGGCAAAAAGGCCACACGCCTCGCGGCATGTGGCCTTGAGCGGGGCACGAGCCCCGCGATGGCTGGCGCGGCTTACTGCGCCACGCCTTCATCCACCAGCTTGGAGGCCACCGGGATGGGCTCGTTCTGCACCGGCAGCGCGCCATCGGTGGAGACGCGCAGCACCGTGGTCGCCTGCACCTTGCCGGAAGCATCCAGCCAGTGCGTGCCACCCACGGTACGCTTGCCCGTGGCCAGGCCCGACCAGGCCAGGCCCACCGTCGCCGTGCTGCCGGCATACACCGTGGACGGCACGACGGCGTTCAGGCCGCCGGCGTCGCCCGGCATCACGATCCAGCTGGACAGCTTGTGCCTCATCGGAGCGGCGCCGCCGTAGGCCAGCACGCATGCACGGTAGGTGGCGGCCGCCGGCGCGATGAGCTGCACCGCTTCGTTCGAGCCGTCATTGCCGGAGTACGTGTACGTGGCTGCGTTCATGTTGACGACGACCAGATCGTTGTCATCCGCAGCACTGCCCACGTCGGCCTGACGCAGCGCCCAACGCGCCACGATGGCACCTGCCGGCACGGTGAAGTTGTACTTGGCGATCGAGGCGTAGTTGGTGCTGCTGTAGCAGCGGCTGGCCAACGTCGACGAGCTGGTGGCCAGAGGCGTCAGAGACGTTTCCGGACTCATCGTCACGTCCTTCAGGCCGCCCTTGGACGCCGTCATGCGACCGCTGAAGCCGGTGCGCACGGTGAACAGCTTGCTGCCCGAAGTCTTGGTGTCGGTGAATTCGGCCGGGGCCGAGATCGCCTTGCCGGCGCGGGCCTGGACCGGAGCGCGCACGCTGTGCACGCCGTCGTTCCAGATCAGCTGGCCGAACTGCCAGACGCCTTCGGCCGCACCGGCGGCAGCGATGGTGACGTTGAAGGACTTGGTCTCACCGGGTGCCAGCGTCAGGCTGGTCGGCGAAACCGTCATCGTGAAGCCGGGCGGCGGTGTGATCGCGGCCGCATAGGTCGCAGCCGACGTGCCAACGTTGGTGACGCTGCGGGCGATGATGGTGCTGCCCGTCACCGCGCCCACCGTGATGGACGGCAGGTTGAGGTTGTAGGTCTCGTCCAGCGTGCCGATGGTGGTGCAGTCGCTTGCCGGGGAGACGGCAGCCCGGTTGACCTTGCACTGGTACTTGACCCAGTCGTTCTTGCCGGCGTTGTAGACCAGGCCCGGATCGTTGGCCTTCTGCGGGTCGATGTGACCGGCGCCCTGGGCCCAGGGCAGCAGGCCGTTCTGGGCGCCGGTCAGGCCGTCGTCCAGCGTCGAGAACGCGGAAGTCATCAGCGCCGACTTGATGGCGCCAGGGCCCCAGGTCGGGTTGGCCTGCTTGAGCAGCAAGGCCACGCCGGCCACGTGCGGGCTGGCCATGGACGTGCCATTCAGGGTGTCCCAGGCCGGGGGCGGCACCAGGGTGCCGGCGGCGACCTGGTTGCGCTGGTTCTGGTCCAGCGCAGGGGTCATCTGGGCAATGATGTCCACGCCCGGAGCGGTGACGTCGGGCTTCAGCACGTTGGCGTCACCGGCATTGGGGCCGCGCGACGAGAAGCTCGCCATGAGGGGTGCCGGCTTGGTACCGATCACCGCCTTGTTGATAAAGCCAGTGGGGCTGGCCGCGCCGCTGACATAGGTCTTGATGGCCGCGCCGCTGACGTTGTCCACCTGCACGGTGGGCACCGTCTGGAAGTCGGCGTCAATGGTCTGACCCGCCGATGCGTTGACCAGGATCATGCCCAGGCCACCGGCATCCTTGACTGCCTGGCCCTTGTCAACCCGCGCATTGTTGCCACGCGTGCAGACGACCAGCTTGCCGGCCACCTTGGCCGGATCCAGCAGCACCTGGCCGGCCGGCGGCGAGGCGCTGAAGCACAGGCTGGCGTCGCCACCGCCCACGCCAGCGTTCTCGGCCAGGATCATGGGCGTGTTGCCAAGGCCGGTGGCAGTCGTGGAGCCGCCGGTGTAGTTGGCGCCGTTGCCCAGAGTGGCACTGCCGGTAAAGGCGCGGTCATGCGTCGATGCCGCCACCGTCGTCAGCCAGGGGCTGATGTGGGCCACGGCCTGGCCGGGGCCGCTGTTGCCAGCCGAAGCGGCAACGAAGACGCCAGCCAGGGCAGCGCGGTAGAAGGCCTGCTCGACGGGGTCGTTGACCGAGGTCTGCGAGCCGCTGATCGAGTAGTTGATGACGTTGACGCCGTCGGCCACTGCTTGGTCGATGGCTGCCAGCGAGTCGGAAGGCCAGCAGCCGTTGGAGGTACCGGTGCCGTCCGTCGCCGTCGGGTCGATCTTGGTCCAGCAGACCTTGTACGCGGCGACGCGGGCGCGCGGCGCCATGCCCGAGGCCGTGCCCACCATGCCGCCATTGATGATCACAGGCACATTGGAGTTGCCGGCTGCCGTCGAGGCCGTGTGGTCACCATGGCCGCCGTGGCCGGTCGCGCCGCCCACGGAATCGCGGCCGGACACGAAGTCGGTCCAGTGGAAGAGGCTGACGTTGTTGTTGGCCAGCCACCCGGCACGGTAGTGCTTGATGCCGACCAGCTTGTTGTTGCAATGCGCAGCCGTGATGCCCTCGCCAGCGACGCAGCCGCCTGTAAAGGTGGCGGGCGCCGGGCCGTAGACCTGCGTGTCAGCCGGGTTGCTGCTGGGCACGCCATTGCTGTCGACGCGGTCGAAGAAGGCGGGGTTCTCAGGCCAGATACCGCCGTCAATGACGCCGATGACCATGTCCTCGCCCTTGAGCGCGGTGCCATTGATCGTCTTGGACCAGAGGCCGCCGGGCTCGCTCAGCTTCAGGAACTTGGAGGTCGAGATGGTGTCGAGCTTGCGGACGTCGTCTTCCCAGATGCCGACCACTTGGGAGTTCGCGACGAGCGTGCGGGCCTCGTCCTCGGTCAGGCTGGCGGCAAAGCCGTTGAACACGGTGTTGTACGTCGCCAGCACGGGCGCATTGCCGATGAGCGAGATGACGTTGTTCTGCTGCTGGCCCAGGTAGCTCACATAGGCCTGCACCGCGGCGCTGCCGAACTTGAACGACTGGCCGGGGGCCGGTTGCGTGGCCTGCAGGCCCGCGATCGTGCCTTGATAGGAAGCCGCGGGTTCGTCCTTCAGCTGGACGATGTAGGTCTTGCGGTCCTGTGCAAAGGCGCTCGTGGCCAAGCCGGAGACCAGGACCAGCGCCGCCAGCGCGGCGGGCGTGTGCTTCATCTTCATTGAGTGATCCTTTCTGCGGTAGGGCGGATTAGGCGGCGCGGCGACGGGTCACGCGGCCGGCGGCCAGGCCGGCGACGGCCAGCAACGCCAGGCTGCCCGGCTCAGGCACATGCTCGATGACGATGTCGTCAAGGGCGAACTGGGCACGGTTGCTTGAGAAGGCCGTGCAGCTGTTGCCGGCGCCCGGAGCCGCGCAGGCGAAACCGAAGGCATAGACGTAGTCGAACTCGATGTCACCGAAGGCGCCCGTGTTGATCGTGCTGAAGTTCAGCTGACCATTCGAGTCCAGGCCCGTCAGGGCGAAGGTGGCGATCGTCGAAACGCCGTCACGCACGCCTTGCAGGCGGATGAAGCCCGGCGTGTTCTGCAGCGGGTCACCGCTGCCAATGAAGCTGGCGCTGAAGCTCTTGATCGAGAAGCGGAAGTAGGAATCGGGGCCGTCCGCCATGCCGAAGGCAACGACACCGTCATCCAGCATGGCGAGGTAGTTGGTCGGGTTGTTGACCGGGCAGAGCAGGTCGGAACATGCGCCGTTGAGGATGGCACCGACAAAGTCGCCATACTGGGCACCGGCCGCGTTCGAGAAGGGGTCGAAGAACATGTTCCTGCCCGCCAGACCCTTCTGGTAGAACTCGTCGCCGTGGCCGAGGAAACCCGAGTCCCCGTACATCAGCGTTGACGTGTCGACGGGATCGAAGCTGATGGTCGTGCTCATCACGCCGGCCTGGACGCCCACCGAGGCAGCCAGGGCCACCGCAGCGAAGGCGATCGATGCCAAAGTCTTTTTCATTGAACTACCCACTTTCTTTGCAAAGTTGATCAACTCTGCGCAGGGGACAGCCGAGGTTCAGGCGTCTGGACGTCCTGCGCATAGGCCACTGGGCCAAGCTAGGCGGCCGATTCTGAGTGAGCAGGAATTCGCGAACATCCCCACTTGCCCGGCATCCAAGCAAGGGGGGAACGGGTATTCACCGAGCCGCGTGTCTTGACTAACCCGTACGAAATTCCTAACGCCCGTCAACTTGACGCCGCGCTGGCCGCCGAGGCCGCGGACGCCGGCTCCGCAGGGGCCTGCGGATGGGCTGTCGCGTTGCGCGACGAGAAGAACAGGTCACGTGCGACCCGGACCTGGGTGCCGTCCGGCCCGTACTCCAGCAGCAGGGGTTGCGTTGAGCGGCTGCGCACGGCGCTGAACGCGCCCGGCTGGCCCGGTTCGGCCACGAGTTCCCAGTCCGGCTCGCCGGTGAACGGGTCCGCATAGGCGCGGCGCAGATGGTGGCGTGGCCGCAGGCCACGAGGGTCGGAGAGCAGGTCGTCCAGGCTTTTCGGGTATTGCTGCGGCGGGTTGGGCGTGGCCTGCGCGTAGGCCGCGATGGCCCTTGCGATCTCACCGCCACGGAACAGCAGCTCACGTTCGCGCTCACGCTCGGCCGCCGTGCTCCAGGCCTGGCCCAGCGCGGCCAGGCCGGCAGCCGTCAATGCGACGAGAAAGAGGACGGCCAGATAGCTGTAGCCGTGCTCACGGCGCATCGTGCTCACCAGTCCGCGTAAAGGCGGCCATCGGCGCTGCGACCCGCGGCGCCGCTGCGCACGTCCCAGACCCGGCCGCTGGCCTGCATCTCGGCCGGCGGCGGCAGCTCGACCCAGGTCTCGCGGCTGGCGGTCAGCGGATCCTCGGGAATGTCGCGGATGTAGCGCGCGGCAGCCAGCTCCTGCAGCGAGTCGGGATAGCGGCCCTTGTCTGCGGCGTACTGGTCGATGGCATCGCGCATGGTGGTGAGCGACTGAAGGAGTGCCGTCTCCTTGCTCTTGTGCAGCGACGCGAAATACCGCGGCGCCGCGATGGACGCGAGCAAGGCCACGATGGCCATCACGACGATGAGCTCGATGAGAGTGAAGCCGCGCGTCCTCATCGTCACCAGTCCTTCAGCCGCGAGCCGTCCAGCGCCTTGCGCTCCGAGCGCGAGTGGATGTCGAACACGTCCTTGCCCGGGCGGGGGTCGTCCGGCGGGCTGTCGTAGGCACGCAGGCCCCAGGTCTCTGCGGCAATCAGCTCGGCCGGCGCAAAAGGATCGCGCGGCAGGCGGCGCAAGAAGTAGATCTTGCGGCCGTTGGGCGATTTCGCGTCGGCCACGCCGTCGACCAGCAGCTCCAGCCGCTGCGGGTAGCCGCTGTCCTCCGGGCTCAGCACGATGCTGCCGGCCTCGGCCGCGCGCTTGTAGGCATCCAGCGCGCCGCGCAGGGTGCGCAGCGCCTGACGCAGCTCGTGCTCGCGGCTGCGCTGCACCGAGAGCTCTAGCAGCGGCCGCGCCGCCGAGGCGAGCACTCCCAGCATGGCCAGCACCACCAGCATCTCGATCAGCGTGAAGCCTCGTGCGCGCATGGCCGCTATCTCAGCCTACTTGACGGCGTCGACGGTAAGCAGTCCGGTGCCATCCACGCGCACCGGGGCGGTCTCGCCATTCAGGCCAGCGGCGGACAAGCCGCTGAGGCTGATGTTCAGCACCTGGCCCGCCGCCGGCGGCAGCGCGCGCAGCGCAACGACGCGCTCGCCGCGCGGCGGCAGCTCAATGGGATAGCGCCCCGGTGACGCGCCCTGGATGGGCTGGGCCGGCGTCAGCTTGCTGGCGTCGTACTCCAGCTCTCCCTTGATCTGAAGGCCGCTGTCGTTCTTCAGCGCGACGGACACCGTGCCGCCGGCCGGCACCTGCGGCGTCACGTCCAGCTTGAGTGCAGCCTCGGCGGGCGCCATCACTGCAGGCTGGGTCGGCGCTGTCGCGGCGACACCACTGGCTGGCGCCACGCCCACCCGAGCCTCGCGCCGCAGCAGGCTGCTGAAGGCACCGGGGCTGGCGTCGATGCCGCTGGCCAGGCGCGTCAACGAAGCGTCGGGCACGGCCAGGTTGCGCACCACGCGTGGCGTGATCAGCAACACCACCTCGGTCTTGTTGCGCGTATCGCTGTGGGTACCAAAGAGACGACCCAGCACCGGGATGCGCGACAGGCCAGGAACGCCCGAGGCACTCTTGCGGTCCTCGTCGTTGATGAGACCGGCCAGCACCTGGGTTTCCCCGTCGGCCAGGCGCAGCACGGTGGAGGTGTTGCGCGTGCCGATCTCGTAGGCCGTCGTGCCACCCGGGCCGGTGACCTGGCGAATCAGGTTGCTGACCTCCAGGCCCACCTTGATGACCACATCGTTGTCGAGCTGGATGGTGGGCTCGACGTCGAGCTTCAGGCCAATATCGAGATAGCTGACGGAAGCCGCGACCGACGTGGAACCGGTGAAGTTGGTCGTCGTCGTGAACACCGGCAGCTTCTGACCGATGTGGACCTTGGCCTTGTCGCGGTTGCGCACGCGGATCTTGGGATTGGCCAGGATGTTGGAGTTGCCCGAGGTGCCGCGCAGCGTCGCGACGACAGTGGGGTTGGCGATGCTGGCGCGGAAGTTGATCGGGTTCTTGCCGCCGATGAAGACCTGGTCCGGGATGTTGCCCGCGGCGTCGCTGATGCCCAGCCGTGCCGTCTCCGGCCACTGCAACCCCAGCGTTTCCACCTGGTCGGTTGCCAGTTCCATGACCTCCACCTCCAGCATGACCTCGGGCTCGGGCAGGTCTACCGAGGCAATGAGCTTCTCCACCAGCCGCAGCACCTCCGGCGTGTCGCGGACCACCAGCAGGTTCAGGCGCTCGTCAATATGGATGTCGCGCACCTTGGCGATGGTGCGCACCATGGCCTGCACCTGCTTCACGTCCGCGTTGGTCAGGTACAGCGTACGGGTGATGAGCTCCTGGTGCTCGCGCTGCTTCGCGGCGGTGTTGGGGAAGATCAGCACCGACGTGTCGTTGAGCAGTTTGCGGTCCAGCTGCTGCGTGTTGAGGATGACGCGCATGGCCTCGTCCATGGTCACGCTGCGCAGGAAGACGGTCACGCGAGCATCGGCGCGCACATCCTTGTCGAAGACGAAGTTGACGCCGCTGGAGCGTGCCAGCGCCTCGAAGACCTGGCGCAGCGGCGCGTCGCGGAACTCCAGCGTGACCGGCTTCTGGAAGGCAGGCCCCAGCTCGCCGACGGCTGACTCCAGCGGCCGCGCCTGCGCGACCTGGCTGGCCAGCAGACGCGCGCCCGGGTGCTGGGGCGACTCGGCGAGGATCTCGCGCGCCACCGCATCGGCGCGCTCAAGGCGCCCCTCCTTGAGCGCCACACGGCCGGTGGCGAGCTGGGCCTCCTGGCGGCGGCTGCGCTCGATCTCGGTGGTCAGCGCGGCCAGGCGCGGGTGCCGCGCATCGGCCAGTGCCAGCTGGCTCAGCAGCGCCGAGGCCTCGTCCCAACGCCCGGCGCCGCGCAACGCCTCGATCTGCAGCACCAAGCGGGCCGAGGCCTGTTCACGGGCCCGAACCTGGGCGGCGCGCAGCTGCGGGTCGGTCGGGTCCCTGGACAAAGCGTCGTCCAGCACGCGCAGCGCGGCGGGCCACTGGTTGCCGCGGCCCAGATCTTCGGCCTGGCGCAACGCCGGATTGGCGCAGGCCGCCAGCAGCGCGGCACTGAAGAGAAGGATGAGGTGCTGCTTCATGGGACAGGCCTGAAGACGATGTTTTGGGGGAGCTGCGAAGGCAGCCATGTCAGGCGCACGCCGCTGCCGGACACCTGCTCGACGCGCCACTGGCCGTCGATGACGTCGCCGCGTCGGGCACTGAGCGACTTGTTGGGGCCGGCCAGCAGCGCCACCTCGACGGCCTGGCTGCCTTCACCTTCGACGACGCGGCCGATCATCTGGTAGGGCGCGGGTGGCGCGACGGGTGGCGGCGGCGTTGCCGCGGCCAAAAGCGGCGGTGCGGGTGGCGGGGGTGGCGGGGGTGGCGGTTGCCAGGCGGCCAGCTGGGACGCTGATGCCTCTGCCCAGGCCGCGCGGCCGCCAGTGGCCGGCGCGGACGCAGGCACAGCGGACGCGGCCACGATGGGCCGGCGAGCCGGAGCCGCGACGGTGGCCGTGAGGTCCTCCTCGGGCCGCGTGGCCACCCAGGCGGTAGCCACCAGCGTGGCCGCGAGAGCGCCGCCCAGTACCAGTTGACGACGCTCCATCATGGCGTCCTCCCATGCAGCGACCACTGCAACTCGGCGTCGACATCGGCGCTCATCGGGCTGACGCGGCGCAGCTTGATCGCATCCAGGCTCAGCGCCGGATCGTGCTCCAGCGCTGCGCTGATGAAGCGGCGCACCTGGGCATAGCTGCCGGTCACCGGCATCGTCACGCGCAGCCGCTCCAGGCCCTCGCTGGCGGACAGACGGTGCTCGGTGCGTGCGCTGCCGAGGTCGAGGCGGATGCCCAGCTCCAGCAGATCAGCCAGGCGTTGCTGGCGGTCGCGGGACGACGGCAGTGCGGCCTGCCATTGCTGCACGCTGACCGGCGCCGCCGAGGCAGCGGCTGCGGGCCGCGCCCTCATGCGCAGCTCGCGGGCCTCTGCCTGCAACGCTGCAGCCTGGGCGTCCCAGCGCTGGCCGAGCGCCACGGCCCCGACGGCAAGCACCAGCGCCGCGAGGCCGATCAGGCCGGGCCAGCCCAGCACCTTGACGAGGGCGGGCCGATTCACGAGCCGCCTCCGGTCGCCACGCGGGCCTGGATCTCGAAGCGCTGGCCGACGAGGCCTGTCTCGGCCGCCGAGAACCGCGACAGCACCACTTGGCGCCAACCGGGCGTGGTGCCCAGCTGCTCGGCCAGCTGCAGGGCCAGCAGCTTGTCGGGCGTCAAGCCTTCGAGTCGCAGCTCACCGCGGCCCGCGCTGGCGTCCAGGCCCAGCCAGGCAATGGTCCTGGCATCGGCCCCCACGGTCTCGACGCGGGTCAGCAACGGTTCCCAGGGCATCGCCAACAACGCGCGCGCCTCGACGGCCGAACGATTCTCGGCCGGCTCGGCACGGCTGCGAGCCGCGGGCCTGGGCGTCGGTGCGGGGCGCAGCGATGCGACTCGGTCCCGCGCGGCCAGAGCCGCCTCAAGGGCACGATGGCTGTCGACAGTGCTCCACGCCGCCGTTGCCAGTACCAGCATGCCAGTGGCAGCCAGGGGCCAGGCCAGTGGTGAGCGGCCGCTACGCGGCAGGAAGTCGGGTTGCGGCGCCGCGGGGCCGGCATTGGCCGTGAGCTGGTCGGCCGGCGTACCGACGGCGACGGGTGCCTCTGCGCCCAGATCAGCAAGGCTCTGCACACGGCGTGACTGCAGGCCGGTGACCCGGCCGCGGTCAAGCACGATGACGACGGCCGTCATGGCCCCTTCTGCGCCCTCATGCCAGACCACGCGGCCCGAGCCCGCCCGGGTGGCCGCCGGCAGCGACGCCAGCCACGCCGCCCAGGCAGGGCGCACAGCGGCCAGGCGCACCCGGGCAGCCTCGGCCTGCGCGCGCAGAGTGGCGAGGTCCAGCCCGTGCAGGGCCGAAGCCCCGGCCGCGTCGCCGAGCTTCCAGGGCGCTATCGCAAAACGCTGCGCGCTGGCGCCGAAGTAATGGGCGAACTGCTGCTGGGCGTAGGCCTGCACGGCGTCCAGGTCGGCCAGCGGCAACCCCGGCTCGGCGACCAGCTCGTGCAGGGCACGCGCGCTGACGACCAGCTCCACGGCCGTGCCCGGGTGCTCGCGGCACCACGCCTCGAACTCATCCCCGCCGGGCGTGACGAAAACGCGCCGTGGCCTGGCCAGCCGGGCGGAGAGCTGCTGCCGCAGACGTTCACTCATCGAGGGTGACACGTTCCAGCTCCTCGAAGGTGGTCTCGCCACGGCAGACCGACGCCAGCGCCATCTCGCGCAGCGACTTCATGCCCCGCGCCCTGGCCGCGGCCTTGATCTCTGACATGGGCGCGCGCGCAGCGATCAGGTCGCGCAGGCCGTCGTCGAGCTTGAGCAGCTCAGCCACCGCTCGCCGGCCCTTGTAGCCCGTGCCGCGGCAGTGGCCGCAGCCCTCGCCCTTCATGAACACCCCGTTGATGACGCCGTGGCGCGCCAGCGTGGCCGCATCGGGTGTGAACGGCCGCGCACAGTGCCTGCACGTTAGCCGCACCAGGCGTTGCGCCAGCACCGCGTTCAGCGCGGAAACGACGTTATAGAGGTCCAGGCCCATGTGCATGAAGCGGCCGATGACGTCGAAGGCGTTGTTCGCATGCACGGTGCTGAAGACCAGGTGGCCGGTCAGCGCGGCCTGCACGGCGATCTGCGCCGTCTCGGCGTCGCGGATCTCGCCCACCATGACGCGGTCGGGATCGTGGCGCAGGATGGAGCGCAGGCCGCGCGAGAAGGTCAGCCCCTTTTTCTCGTTGACAGGTATCTGCACGACACCGCTGAGCTGGTATTCGACCGGGTCCTCGATGGTGATGATCTTGTCGGCGCCCGTGTGAATCTCGGCCAGCGTGGCGTACAGCGTGGTCGTCTTGCCCGAGCCCGTGGGGCCGGTCACCAACAGCATGCCATGGGGCTGACGCGCCTGGTGACGAATGGCGGCGCGCTCTTCGTCGTCGAAGCCCAGCGCGTCCAGCGTCAGCGCGCCGGCGCGCGCGATGGCGGCGCGGTCCAGGATGCGGATGACGGCATCCTCGCCGAACACGCTGGGCATGATGGACAGGCGGAAGTCGATCTCGCGACCCTGCACGCGCAGCTTGAAGCGGCCGTCTTGCGGCAGGCGGCGCTCGCCGATGTCCAGCTCGGCCATGACCTTGAGGCGCGACACCAGTTGCTCGGCCACCTGCGGACTCTCCACCTGGCGCACCACGGCCATCACCCCGTCGACGCGGAAGCGGATGGTGGCGCCGCGCGCGGTGCATTCGATGTGGATGTCGGAGGCCGTGTCCTGAAGCGCGTCGTAGAGGGTCGCGTTCAGCAACCGCACGACGGGGCTGGCCTGCTCGCTCAGGGCCAGCGCAGACAGCTCCTCGGTCTGGTCCTCGACGGTGGCGAGTGCGTCCTCAACATCGGAAAGCGCCCGGAAGTCGGCCTCGCCCGCGCCGAGGAAATGCGTCACCGCATCGCTCGACGCACGCTGCCAGCCCACCGGCGCGTTCAGCCGCGACTCCACGCTCTGCAACAGCATGGCATCCTCGTCGCGCTCGGCCAGCAGCACCCGGCGGCCGTTGGCACCCACGGCCAGCACCGCGCGCCAGCGCTGCGCCTGGGCCTGCGGCCATTGCTCGAAATCCAGGTGCCAGGGGCCCTGCTCGGCCGGCAGCCAGTCTGCCAGGGAGGTCGTCATTGGACTTGCTCCACCAGTTGGAAGATGGGCAGGTACATCAGCACGATGATCCCGCCGATGAGCACGCCCATGATCAGCATCAGCGCCGGGTTGACGAGGCGGGACAACAGGTCCGTCAGCCGCGCGGCCTCTTCGTCATGGAAAGCGGCGGCGCGCTCCAGCATGGACGCCACCTCGCCACTGCGCTCACCCACGCGCAGCATGCGGCGCGCGACCGGCGTGGCCAAGTCCTGCGCGTCGAAGGCGGCGGACAGGCGCTCGCCACGCTCGATCTGCGCGGCCGCGCCCTGCACGGCCGCGCGCCAGGGGGCAGCGACGACGTCGACGACGATCCTCAGCGCCGCCAACGCCGGCACGCCCGAGGCCAGCAGCATGGCGAGCGACCGGTACAGCCGCGCCAGCGCCAGCACACGCAGGCGAGGCCCCAGCCCCGGCAGCGTCCACAGCGCAGCCTGCGCACGCTGGCGCACGACGGGCTGGCGGATCAGCGCGAAGATTGCAAAGCCGATGGCCACGATGCCCCCGATGACCAGGCCAGGGTGCGCGCCAGCGGTCTGGCCGAACTCGATGAGGGCGCGAGATGCCCAGGGCAGGTCCCCGCTGGTCTGCTCCAGGATTCCCGCGAAACGCGGCAGCACGTAGAGCAGCAGGAACAGGATGACCGCCCCACCGACGCCCAGCAGCATCAGCGGATAGACCATGGCCGCGACGAGGCGCGAGCGCAGCGCATCAACCCAGGCGAGATACCGTGCATGCTGGGCCAGCGCGGTGGACAGCTGGCCGGTCTTCTCGTTGGCGGCGACGATGGCACAGATCAGCTCGTCGAAGGCTTGCGGCCGCTGGCGCAATGCGACGGACAGCGGCTGGCCCTGCTCGATCTGGGCGATGACGCCATCCAGTGCCGCGCGCACGCCGGGCTGGCCTTCTTTCTCGCGCAGCGTGTTCAGCGCCTCCAGCAGCGCGATGCCGGCATCCAGCAGCACGGCCAGTTCCTGGCTGAAGAGCTGCAACGGGAACTTGCTACCGCGCCGCCAGGGGCGGGCAGCCCCCGCGCTCGCAATCTCGCGCACCTCAAGCACATGCTGCGGCTGCACGCCGAGCACGGCGGCGACGGCGCTGCGGTCGGGCGCCTCGACGCGCTCCGAACTGACGGCGCCCGCGCGCAGCACGCGGGTCTGGAACTGAGGCACGGGACGGGCTTCTTTACCAGGAGGTGAGGTCGGCGTCCTCGCCCTCGCCGCCGGGGCGGCCGTCCCTGCCAAAGCTCAGCAGGTCGTACTCGCCATGCTCACCCGGACTGCGGTACTGGTAGTCGTTGCCCCAGGGGTCCTTGGGCACGGCCTTGGACAGGTAGGGGCCGGCCCATTTGGGCTCGTCGGCCGGCTTGGTCACCAACACGGCCAGGCCCTGCTCGGTACTTGGGTAGCGGCCGACGTCGATGCGGTACTGATCCAGCGACTTGGTCAGCGCATCGATCTGGGCGCGGGCGGCCTTGACCTCGCTCTTGCCGATCTGGCCGAAGAACTTGGGACCGACGTAGCCGGCCAACAGGCCGATGATGACCATGACAACCAGCAGTTCGAGCAAGGTGAAGCCGCGGGGACGGGCATTGAAGGGGCGGGACATGGTCGTCGGGCAGGGTACAGCGGGAGGGCGACTGTTCAACGGCGGGCGGCGCCGGGCAATCGGGATTTGACCGACCCGCATTCTCAGGGGCGGATCATGACGACTGCGCCAGGGTGCAGGTGTTGGCCGTGTTGTCCGGGCAGGGTCCCTGCCAACGGATGCGCGTCGCTGCGGCGGGCGGCAGCGGCGAGCGGCCATCGAGCGGCTGGCCGCGCACCCCGGTGAACGTGGCCAGCGTCGTCCAGACCGCCCCCTGCAGGTACTGCAGGCTGTAGCGAGAACCCGGCCGCAGGCTGCGCGTCTTGATCTGGTACTCGCCTGCGACGATGACGAAACTCGGGCTGTCGCGGAAGGGCTGGGCCAGCGGCTCGCCGACGAATAGGCCCTGGCCCGGCCACTGCACGGCCTTCCAATAGGCCTCGATGGCCGTGGCGCCGCGCCAGTACTGGTCGATAAGCACCGAGGCCCGCGAGAACTTCTGCGGCAGATTGCAGGGTTCCTCGACGGTGCCGTAGCTGGCAGTGGCGCCGGCGTCCAGCCAGGCCGTAACGGGCATCTGGCCATTGCCTGAAGGCAGCAGGCCACCACTGGAGGTCAGCGTGTCGGCCAGCGCCCCCGCGCGGAACTGCAGCGTGGACAGGCTGGGGACGCTGGCAAGGCCCGTCAGGTAGAACAGCACGCCGCTCTTCCCGGACAACGCATTGGCGCTGGCCGGGCCCGCGCCGTTGTCGAAGTAGTTCAGCGTCAGCGCGCCAGCCCAGGCTGCGGGCAGGCCCGAGAAATCGTTCCAACGCACGCTGCGGTCCGCATCGGTCGTGCGCACCAGCCAGCCCTCCCCGCTCGGCCGGCTGGCATCTGCGGCCACGCCACGCTCGATGAGCGCCCTGGCTGCGTCCAGCGTGCTCGCACCCAGCAGCATGGCCGGCCGCAGCTGCAGCTCGGCCGCAGGCCGCCGGGTCTCGCTGTCGTACAGGGGCGACGCAGCCGTGGTGGCGCACAGGTCGGCTGCCGGGCTGGGGTTGCAGTAGCGGGCGTCGAAGCCGAAGGCCATGGCGCTGGTGATGCCCATGCTGCAGCCGCCGACGACGCGGCTGGGCGCGCCCCACGTCAGCAAAATGGCCTGGATGCCAGCCGGCAGCTTGGCCTCAATGTCGGCTTTTAACAACGCAAAGTCCGTCGCCGCGATGGTCTGGCTGGCCGTGTTGACCCGCACCCGAACCAGATTCGCCGCCGGCACGCCACGAGCCGCCAGATAGACCACCCCGACTGCCTCGCTGAGGGCGTCGCCTTCGGCCACGACGACCGCCAGATCGGCCGGCGCCAAGCCGGTGGCCGGCAGCGTGAGCGTCAAGGTCTGTCCGAGGCCCGGGCTGCCACTGTCGCCGCCTCCGCCGGAGCCGCCACCGCAGGCGCTCATCAACAACAGCATCGGCAGCGACAGGGGCGACAGGTGAAGCAAGCGGCGCATGCTCCTGATTTTTACTGCGCAGACCGCCCCATGGTGCGCACAGTTTTGGTGCGCATACGCACCTTTCGCAGCCAGCGAACCCGGGCTTACCCCAGTGTCGTGCACCGTCGAGGGGCACTACATTCTCGGCACTCGACGCGGTTCCGGGCTCCGGTCCAGGACTGCCGGGCGGGTTGTGAGGAGACAAGACAAGCGACAAGCGCACAAGGTTGCTTCGTAACCCCGAAGACAATCACGACGGCCACCAAGGCACCCTTGGTGGCCGTTTTCTTTGCCCTTCCCATCGACATGCTCGATCTGTTCATCGTCGCCGCAGCCTCGCTGCTGGCAGGCTTCATCGATGCCGTGGCAGGCGGTGGCGGCCTTGTCCTCACGCCGGCGCTGTTCAGCACATTTCCGAACGCCCCACCGGCCACGTTGATGGGCACGAACAAGGGCGCAGCCATCTGGGGCACGGGCTGGGCGACGCTGCAGTACGTGAGGCGCGTCTCCCTGCCCTGGCGCCGCCTGCTGCCCGCCGCCGTGCTGGCCGGTGCCGGCAGCTTCTCGGGTGCCTGGGTACTGACGCTCGTCAGCCCGGACGGCTTGCGCAAGGCCTTGCCGCTGGTGCTGCTGGCGGTGTTCATCTACACGCTGGCCAAGAAGGACCTGGGCCGCGAGCACCGGCCGCGCTTTGCTGGCCGCGCCGAGGCGCTCGCCGCCGGCGGCATTGCGCTCGGCGTGGGTTTCTATGACGGCTTCTTCGGTCCAGGCACCGGCAGCTTCTTCGTGTTCCTGTTCGTGCGCGTGCTGGGCTACGACTTCCTGCATGCGTCGGCCACGGCCAAGCTGATGAACCTGCTGACCAACGCATTCGCCATCGTGTTGTTCGTCAGCAAGGGTCACATCTGGTGGCACGTGGCCGCCGTGATGGCCGTGACCAACGTCATCGGCAGCCTGGCCGGCACGCGGCTGGCACTCAAGCATGGCGCCGGCTTCGTGCGCGGCGTGTTCATCACGGTCGTCGGGTGTTTGATCCTCAAAACTGCCTGGGACGCCTTCCTCCGCTGATCTACCATCGGGCATTCCCTAGCGCCTCAATTCACCATGCCCGTCGATCCTCAACTGCGCAATCTGGACATCGAGATCCCGACCCAGCCCGAGGTCCTGGTCAAGCTCTCGCTGCTGATGGCGGCCGAGGACATCGACCTGCAGGCCATGTCCTCCCTGGTCGAGACCGACATGGCCCTGGCAGCCGCCGTCATGAAGGCGGTCAACTCCTCGCTGTACGGCCTGCGCGGCCGCGTGCAGACGGTGCATCAGGCACTGACCTATCTCGGCATGCGCGAGGTCGCAGCCATCACCTTCGAGATGGGACTGCGCGCCGCCTTCCCGGCTGCGGTCGAACTGGAGTCGGTATGGTCGCGCGCCTCGCAGCGCGGCCTGCTGATGGGCCGCATGGGCCAGATGCTGGGCGTGGACCCCTGGGCCGCGCACTCCGCAGGACTGTTCGAGGAATGCGGCAAGGCCGTCCTGTACCGTCACGCGCCGACGCACTACCCGGCCATGCTGCGCGCCGCGACACGCGACGCTGAGTTGGTCGAGCTGGAGCGCACGGCCTTCGGGGTCAGCCACGATGCCCTTGGTGCCGCGCTGTGCGAGAGCTGGGGGCTGGCGCCAGCGGCCGTGGCCAGCGTGCGCCATCACGTCGAAATCCAGGCCACGCTGACCATGCCCGAAAGCCTGGCGCGCCGCAGCGTCGCCGCCATCTCGACAGTGGCCTGGGCCTTGCTCAACCACCCCGACCAGCTCGACGACATCGCCAGCCAGATCGCCCCTCAGGCCCAGCTCGACGAGACCCTGGTGCTGCGCGCCGCGCGGCGGGTGAATGAGCAGCTACTCGCCGCGCAGGAGCACGGCCGCTGAGCTTCAAGCCGCCAGGCTGAGCCGGTCCCGGCCCGCATGCTTGGCGATGTAGAGCGCCTCATCGGCCGCCTGCAGCAGCGCCTGGGCGCTCAGATAGGGATGTGCCGGGCTGGCCGCGGCGAGGCCGATGCTGAGCGTCAGGCTGCCTTGGCCGTCGGGTAGGCGCAGCGCGCGCAACTCGTCGCGCAATGACTCCAGCACGCCCTGGGCCTCGGCCATGCCAACGCCGGGCAGCAAGGTGACAAATTCCTCGCCGCCCAGTCGAGCCACGACGTCCGTGTCGCGCTTGAAGCGCTCCTTCAGCAGGCCGGCAACACGCTGCAGCGCGGCGTCGCCCACGTCCGTGCCGTGCGTGAGGTTGAACTGCTTGAACTGGTCCAGGTCCAGCACGGCCACGGCCAGCAGGCCGCGCTGGCGCTGGGCCCGCTTGAACTCGCGCCGCAAGGTTTCGTCGAAGGCCCGCTGGTTAGCGATGCCGGTCAACGCGTCGGTGCGCACCAGGCCAGCCAGCTCACGCTGCCGGGCCTCGAGCGCGGAATGGGCCTCCTTCAGCAGATGGCGTTGCTGGGCCAGCTCGCGCTTGAGCTCACGAGCATGCTGGTCCTGCTGCCACAGCGAACCGCGGGCACGCAGCATGGCGTGGCCGATGCGATCGAGCTCGGCGCTGAGGCCAGGCGCCGGCACGGCGGCTTCAGGCATCAGCGGCACGGGAGCCGATTCCATCGCTTCGCAGCCCGCCGCGAGCCGGCGCAGCGGCTTCAGCAGCAAAGCCTCGATGAGCAACAACTGCGCGGCGCTGAGCAGCAACACCAGCCAGGCGGTGCGTGCCAGACCTTCGGCAAGCGGCTCATAGCCGCCCAGGCTCCACTCGAAGACGCCGACGACGCAGGCCGCCAGCAACGGAACAGCCAGCACCAGCCGCAACCTCAGCGAGCCCAACCGGCGCGGGCTGGCTCCGTTCACGGGGTCGGCGAGGGAATCGGTGCTCATGGTCGGCGTTGACAACGGCTCAAATTGTCAGGGCCGCATGAGGCGCCGTGCAGTGCGGGAACCTCGGGGTTTTTCAGGACGCAGCGCGCTCGGCGGCGTCGGACTCCGCCGCGACGGTGCGGTTGCGGCCGGCACGCTTGGCGTCATAGACGGCCCGGTCAGCAGCCGAGAGCAGGTCGGCAAAGCTGACCGCGCCCGGAGGAAGCATGGCCAGGCCCACCGACAACGTCGCGCCGATGGTGCCGCCCTCAGGCGTGATGAAGGGCGCCTCCTGCACCAGCAGCCGGATTCGCTCGGCCACTTCGCAGGCACCTGCCAGGTCAGTGCGCGGCAGCAGCACAACGAACTCCTCGCCCCCATAGCGCGCCGCGAGGTCACCAGTACGCAGCGAACGCTGGATGAGACCACCCACCTGGCGCAGCACCTCGTCACCGGCCGGATGGCCGTGACGGTCGTTGATGGACTTGAAGTGGTCGATGTCCATGAACAGGCAGGCCAGCGGGTAGCGGTGGCGCACGGCCTGGCTGAACTCGATGAGGCTGCGGTGGTCGAAGTAGCGCCGGTTGTGCACGCCGGTCAGGCCATCGGTCATGCCAGCGCGGCGCAGCCGCTCGCGGTTGAGCATGCTCTCGATGCTGATCGCTGCGATGGCTGCGAGGCGGTCCAGGAACTTGGTGCCCGAGGCGGCGTCGTAGCGTTCGGGGTCACGCGAGCCGAAATGCAGGCTACCGATCAGCAGGCCCTGGCGGATCAGCGGCAGCAGGGCAGCCGAGCGCACACCAGAGCCCTCGCCGAAGGCCTTGTCCAGCAGGCCCTGCTCGGGTCCAGGACCGATGAGGCGGGTGACGCGCGCGGCCCCGAAGAGGTCCTTCAACGGGCCATGGTCGTCCAGCAGCATGGGTGCTTTGACCATGGGCAGGGCCGGCAGCGCGCGGCGCAGCTCCTCGTCCGGGTCCAGCAGCCACAGCTCGGCGGCGTCCAGGCCGAAGTCATCGCGGCCGTCGACCAGCAGCAGATTGACCAGCTCCTCCATCGAGTTCACGGCGATGAGGCGGCGCTCCAGCGCATCGAAGCGATCCAGCTTGCGCTCGTTGGCCGTCGCGGCATCGAGCAGGGACTGCAGCTGGCGGCGCAGTTCCTGGACCTGTTCTTGAAGGTTGGGCGCGTTCATGAAGGCGCGATTGTCAGGGCGGTGCGTTCGAAGCTGCGTTGCTGACCCGTGACGGGGTCGGTGAATGCGATCGCGCGAGCCACCAGTTGCAGCGGCGCGTCGAAACGCGGCGGATTCTCCTGCGGATGCAATCGCGGGTAGATGCGGTCGCCGGCGATGGGCAGACCGATGGCGCTCATCTGCGCACGCAACTGGTGCTTGACGCCACTGCGCGGACGCAGCTCGTAGCGCGCCAGGCCGGCGCCGACAGCCTCGACGAGGTCGATCCAGGTCTCGGCATTGGGCGCGCCGTCCACGGCCCGCATCTGCATGAAGGCCTCGCCTTCGCACTCCACCAGCCGGTGCGTCAGCACGCGTGGCCAAGGGCCGGCGCCAGCGGGCGCGAGGGCTTCGTAGACCTTCTCCACGGCGCGATCGCGGAACAGGTTCTGGTACGGCCCGCGCTCGGCAGCTCGAACGCTGAAGACGACCAGGCCCGCCGTCTCGCGGTCCAGGCGGTGGATGGGGCTGAGCTCGGTCAAGCCGGTGGCACGGCGCAGCCGGGTCAGCAGCGTCTGCTGCACGTAGGCTCCTGCGGGCGTGACGGGCAGGAAGTGCGGCTTGTCGGCGACGAGCAGGTGCTCATCGCGGAAGACGATACGCGCTTCGAACGGGATCTCCGGCTCGGCGTCGAGCTGGCGCCAGTAGTAGACGCGGCGGTTGGGGCGGTAGCCCTCGGCGACGGGCTGGCCGATCTCGTCGACGACCTCGCCACGGGCGATGCGCTCGGCCCAGTCGCCTACCTTGGGCAGGCGCTCAACGAGGAAGGCGCTCAGCCTGTCCCAGGGGCCAGGCGGGCAGAACACTGCGCTGGCGCCTACGCCTTCGCGCAGCGGCAGCCGTGGCTTGCTGGGCCGGCTCACTCGATCCGCGCCCCACCGCGGGCGCGCTCATCCATGTAGGCATTGAGGCGCTTCATGTCCTGCTGGTCGACGCCGCCGCCGCGCCATTCGTGCATCCAGGCCTCGCGGTCGGGGTCGCTCGCGAGGCCCCGCACGGCCGCGTCAATGGCGCGGATCTGGCGCAGGCCCTCGGGCGTGCGGCTGCAGGACACGGTGGCGAGCAGCGTGCTCAGGCCTTCTGCCACCGGCAGCGCGACGAGGGCACCGGGATCGCCGACGCGTGCCAAGTACTCCTGCACGACGCTCGGGTACTCCAGCGTGTAGTCCATGCGGCCGGCGCGCAGCATCTCCAGCATCTGGTGGCTGAACTTGGCGCCCACGGCCAGGCGCGGCACGGTGTGGCGGGAGAGCAGGCTGTCGATCTGGACGCCGAAGGCGCGGTCGCGGGCCACCAGCGGATGCAGGTCCCGGCGCTGCAGCAGCTGGGCCAGCACGAGGCGGCTACCCGGGGGTTGCCCCGCAACCAGCTCGGTCATCAGCTTGCGCGGCACGATGACATGGACCTCGCGCGAGGCCAGCGGCGGATAGAGGTGCGAGAAATGCAGCCAGCGCAGGCGTTCTGGCGTGCGCACATGCAGGGTGGAGCACAGCGTCTGCCCGCGGCGACTCTCCGCCTCGTAGCGGGCCGTGCTGGCCTCGACGAACGCATGCCGGTAGCCAGACATACGCGGCAGCAGCACGCGCATGAAGCCGTCTACCTCGCCACGGCCGAGCTCGGCCACCGAGCCGGGCGGGCGCCCCTGGACGAAGCTGAAATGAGGCGGCACGTCCTGTGCCACCCAACGTACGGTATCGGCGGTGGGTGTGGCCCGGGCCGACGCTACCGCCAGCACTGCGGCGACGCACGCCCAGCGCCACATGAACTCAGTCGCCCTCGACCCATTCCATGCGCGCACCCAGCTCGCCGATGTGCTCGACGAAGTTGGGGTGGGCGCGGCGGATGGGCGTCGCATTCCGGATCACGCTCTTGCCTGGGATGCTGGCCGCCACCATCAGCAGCGCGATCGCGACGCGGATGATGTAGGGACTCTCGACCTCCGCCGGGCTCAGCGGCTTGCCGCCGAAAGTGATCATGCGGTGCGGGTCGGAGAGGAAGGCATGGGCACCGAACTTGGCCAGCTCCGATGTCCAGCCCATCGCGCCGTCATAGACCTTGTTCCAGAACATCACGCTGCCCTCGGCCTTGACGCCGAGCGCGACGAAGATGGGCAGCAGATCCACCGGCACGTACGGCCAGGGCGCGGCCTCCACCTTCTGCAGGATGTTGCGCGTGAAGGGCTCCTTGACTTTCAACGGGCCGTTCGTCCTCACGCTGCTCCAGCCACCCTCGTGATGGATCTGCACGCCAAACTTGGCGAAGGTGCGATCCAGCAGCGGGAACATTTCCGGCGCGCCGTTCTTGACCTGCACGTTGCCACCCGTGATGGCGCCCAGGGCCAAGAAGGTGACGATCTCGTGGAAGTCCTCGGTAAACGTGTAGTCGGCTCCGCCCAGTTCCTGCACGCCAGTGATCTTCAACTTGGACGTGCCATGGCCTTCGATCTTCGCGCCCAGCAGCGACATGAAGTTGCAGAACTCCTGCACATGCGGCTCGCTGGCGGCGTTGGTCAGCGTGGAGACGCCATCGGCCAGCGCGGCACACAGCACGAAGTTCTCGGTGGTGGTGACGGAGGCGTAGTCCGTCCAATGGGCGTTGGCCGTCAGCGGCCGGTGCACGCGCAGGATCAAGCCGTCGGGCAGGCGCTCGACCTGGGCACCGAAGCGCTCGAAGACCTCCACGTGCGGGTCGATCTCGCGCGCGCCCAGCGTGCAGCCCTTGACGTCGTCTTCGATGCGCGCTGCGCCAAAGCGGGCCATGAGGCCCGGCACCAGCATGATGGAGGAACGCATCTCCTCGGGCAGGCGGTCGACGTTGGGGTCGAAACGGGTGTGCTCGTGATGGACGTCGAGGACGCCGGTCTTGAAGTCCAGCTCGACCTTGGAGCCGAGCTTGCGGAAGACCTCGACGATCTTCTTCACATCGGTGATCTCGGGCACGCCGCGCAGACGCACGGGCTGCTTCGTGAGCAGCGTGGCGCAAAGGATGGGCAGGACGGCGTTCTTGTTGGCCGAGGGGACGATGCGGCCCGAGAGGGGCGTGCCGCCATGGACGATCAGGTGGGACATCGAATGACTGGTTTCGGTGCGCGCAAGCGGCGCGCGGTGGCATTGTCGGGGTTTGCGGCGCCGCGCATGCGGCAAGGTCCGGAAGCTTTCCTCCGCGCGGGGGGAATCATTCCTCCGCGGCCGGGTCCAGGCGCCTGGCCCGCGCCAGACGCCAGGCATCGGCCGGATCGGTGAAGACGGCCTCGGCCCTCGTGCCCGTCTCGCGACCAGCGGCGTCGATGGCGATGCGCTTGTCGAAGACGTAGCACTCGCCCTGCCAGTCCCGCGCGCCATCCTCGGGGAAGGCCTCGAGGTAGTTCAGGATGCCGCCGTCGAGCTGGGCCACCGTGATGCCCTGAGCCTGCATCCAGGCCGCTGTCTTCTCACAGCGGATGCCTCCGGTGCAGTACATGGCGACAGTCCTGCCCTGCCACTCTTCGCGGTGCGCCTCGACATAGGCCGGGAAGTCGCGGAAATGGGCTACGCCGGGATCGACGGCGCCACGGAACCTGCCCAGCCTGAATTCGAAGCTGTTGCGGTTGTCGAGGACGACCGTGCCGGGGTCGGCCAGCAGCTCACGCCAGCGCTGCGGGCTGACATGGGTGTCGGTTGCATCGCGACCGCTGACGCCCGGCACGCCGAAGGCGACGATCTCGCGCTTGACTGAGACCTTGAGTCGGCTGAAGGGTGGGCGTTCGCAAGCGTTGCGCTTGACATGCAGGCCGGCAAAGCCGGGCTGGCGCTGCAACGCTGCCTCGAAGCGGGCCAGCGTCTCGGCAGGGCCGGCCACGGCAGCGCTGAGGCCTTCGCCAGCGACGATCACCACGCCGCCCAGCCCGGCGGCAGCCTCGCGCAGCCAGTCGGCCAAGGCGGCCGGGTCGACCACGGGCGTGAAGCGGTAGAAGGAGCTGTGAACCAGGGACATCGTCCGACATTGTCCGCGCTCACCCTAGGATGCCCCGACCAGACGCGCTCCTAGAATCCGCGACCCTTCACGGCCCCCATGCCATGTCCGACCGTCTCAAAGTCCTGCCGCAGTACCTGATGCCCAAGCTGGCCATGACGCGCCTGGCCGGGCACTACGCGTCCCGACCTCTTGGCGGCATCACGACAGCCACCATCCGCCGCTTCGTCGAGCGCTACGGCGTCAACATGGCGGAAGCGGCTGAGCCGGACATCGCCGCCTACAAGACTTTCAACGACTTCTTCACCCGTGCCCTCAAGCCCGGCGCGCGCCCGCTCGCCGAGGCGCCGCTGGTCTGCCCGGTGGATGGCGCGATCAGCCAGGTGGGTCGCGTCCACGGGAACCAGGTCTACCAGGCCAAGGGCCAGACCTTCACGACGACCGCCCTGGTCGGCGGCGATGCTGAACTCGCAGCGCGCTTCCAGGACGGCCTGTTCGCCAACCTGTACCTCAGCCCCAAGGACTATCACCGCATCCACATGCCGGCCCGGGGACGGCTGGTGCGCATGGTGCACGTGCCGGGCGAGCTGTTCTCCGTGAACCCGACGACGGCGCGCGGGGTGCCGGGGCTGTTCGCGCGCAACGAGCGAGTCGTCTGCGTGTTCGACGACGACTCGCTGGGCCGATGGGTGCTGGTGCTCGTCGGCGCCACCATCGTCGGCAGCATGGCAACGGTCTGGCATGGCCAGATCAAACGCAGCGGCCCTGTGCGCGAATGGAACTACGCCCCCGGCCAGGTCACGCTGGCACAGGGCGAGGAGATGGGTCGCTTCCTGCTCGGTTCCACCGTCGTCATGCTCTTCGAGAAGAGCGAGCTGCAGTTCAACCCGGCGTGGCAGCCGGGTGGCTCGATCCAGATGGGTGAGTCGATGGCGCGCTGAGGAGCGTGCCGGCCGCCTCCGGCCCCAGCGGCCGAGACAGCAGCCAGCCCTGCAGATGCGTGCAGCCTAGGCGCTCGACCTCGGCGGCCTGGGCCTCGGTCTCCACTCCTTCCGCGACGATGGCCAGGCCCAGGGCCTGAGCCAGCACACAGGCCGCACGCACAACAGCGCCCGCAGAAGGCTCGGGCAAAGGGTCCACCATGCTGCGGTCCAGCTTGAGCGTCGTGATGGGCAGCCGGCGCAGCAGCGTCAATGAGCTCTGGCCAGTGCCGAAGTCGTCGAAGGCCACGCCGACGCCGGCCTCGCGCAGTCGCGCCAGCTGGGGCAGCACCCGGTCCATGTGCGTCATCGCGGCGGTTTCGGTGATCTCGAGTTCGATCAGCGCCGGATCGACACCATGGGCCTGCACCAGCGCCAGCAGCCAGTCGGCGAAGCCGCCGTCCTCGAACTGCAGCGGCGACACGTTGACGGCCACCGGCAGCGGGGTCAGGCCCTGCAGCTCCCAGGCGCGCAGTTGCCGAGCGGCCTGGCGCAGGATGAGGGCGCCCAGCGGGACGATCTGGCCGGTCCGCTCGGCAGCGGGGATGAAGTCGGCAGGGCTGACCCGCCCCCGGCCCGGCCGCTGCCAGCGCACCAGCGCCTCGAAACCGGCCAGCCGCCGCGCACCAGCCTCGAACTTGGGCTGGTAGTCGAGCTGGAACTCCTCGTGCTCGATGGCGGCGGCCAGGGCCTGCTCGATCTCCAGCAGGCCGCCGGCGCCAGCCGCCATGCCGAGCTGGAAAGCCACGACAGCCGCACCGGCCTGTTGCTTGGCCTGGTGCATGGCCACATCGGCCGCGCGCAGCAGCGCCGCGCCGTCCTTGCCATGGGCCGGGAAGCGCGCTATGCCAACCGACAGGTGCACATAGAGCGCGCGGTGGCCGACGACGAATGGCGCGTTCATCAGTGCCAGCAGGCGCTGGCCCGCCAGCAGCGCGGCCGCATCGTCGTCGACGCCGGACTGCTGCAGCAGGAACTGGTCCTCGCCGAGACGTGCGACCAGAGCATCGGGCGGCTGCGACTGGCGCAGCCGCGCCGCGATGGCCTGCAGCAGCGCGTCGCCGGTCTCGTGGCCCAAGCTCTCGTTGACGAGCCGGAAACGGTCCAGGTCGGCCGACAGCAGCGCGAAGCCCGGGCTGCCGGGCGCCGTCAGCTCGGCCAGACGGGCCAGCACGGCGTGGCGGTTGGGCAGGTCGGTCAGTTCGTCGTGCAGCGCCTGGCGGCGCAGCGCTTCGGTGGCGCGGTGGCGTTCGGTGTCGTCCAGCATCAGCACCAGCAGCGCCGGCTGGCCCTCCCATTCGGTGTAGCTGGAACTGCCGCGCAGGTAGATGGCACTGCCGTCACGCCGGTAGCGCTCGCCCTCCCAGGTGATATGACCGCGGCGCTGCTGGATCAGCTGCGCATAGCGGGCCTGCGCGGCCTCACGCTCGGCCGGGGCCATCATGGACTCGATCGGCACCACGCCCTCGACACGGTCGAAGCCGAACATCGCCAGCGCCGCCGGGTTGGCATAGACGGCACGGCCATCGCGCAGTACTGCCAGGCCCTGCATGGACTGCTCGTAGAGCTGGCGCAGCCTTGAGTTGACCCGCTCCGTCTCGTGGTGGGCGCGCCGCACCGACAGCAGGATGAGAGCCATGGCCAGGGTCATCTGCACGTAGGTGCCGAGGATGTGGGTCAGCGTAGAGCGGGCCAGCGGGTCCAGCATCGGACCGCTGAGATGCACCAGGCCGGAGGCGAAGAAGCAGCCGGCGACAAAGCGCTCACTGGGCGCGCCGCCCCGCCACAACCAGGCTGCCGCCAGCCAGGCGCCGCCGGTCAGCACGAGGGCCGCTGCGACGATTCCCCAGTGCTGCTCCACCAGGGCCAGCGCAAGGATCACGCCCAGCAGCGCGGCAAAGAGCGGCGCGTTGCGCTTCCAGTGCCAGGCGCGCCCCCGATAGCGCGCAGCGCCAGCCAGCTGCAGGGCCAGCGACGCGATGATGCATGCGGTCGCGACGGTGGCCTGCACCTGGTAGTGAAGCGAGCGCGCATCGGCCGGCACGAGCGCGACACCCAGCGTCAGGCCGAGGGCCAGCAGCACATGGCTCCAGCCCCAGTCGCTGATGTGGGGATGGCCGGGCTCCAGGCGGGCCAGCGCGAGCAGCGTCAAGCCCAGCATGGTGATCAAGCTGGTGCTGATCAGGAGCAGGCCGGTCATCCGACCATCGTAGCGATGGCACCCCAACGCGCGCCATGGGGTGAAAGTTCCCCTTCAAAACTCCGGCCGGATGTCACGGGTGACCAACGGCCACCGGTCGGTGCGCCAGGGCGAGGCCGGCAAGCCCGCACCGTCGACGAGGTTGGCGTCCAGCGGCGTGTCGGCCCAGGCGTAGCGCGTGGCGACGGGCTGCGGCACGGCGTCGCTCCACACACGCACGCGGTCCTTGCCGACGATCTCCGCCCGAGCCGGCACGAAGCGCTGGTCCGCCCCAGCGATGGCAAAACCTTGCAGCGGGCCGCCGCCGCGCACGGCCAGCCCTCCCGCCACGTCGCCAAAAGTCAGCTCGAAGCGGCCGCCGGGCAGCAGGCGGCTGGCCTGCAGCGTCGGGCCCTTGAAGGGCATGGACCTTCCGTAGGTCCGAGCCAGTGCGATGCGGGCCAGGCGCTCGCCCACCGTGCGCTTGTCGCGCGGGTGGATGTCGTCGGCGTCGCCCACGTCGATGCTGACGGCCATGCCGGTGGCGGGCAGCGCCAGCGTCTGGCGCTGGGCGTCCCGCAGCTCGGCGAAGGCGCTGCCCCCGGGCTGCGAGGGCCGCGGGCCGAAGGACGAGAGCTGCACGAAGTAAAAGGGCAGCAGACCTGGCTGCCCCTGCTCGCGCCAATGCGCGCGCCAATCCGCGATGAGGCGGGGGAACGCCTCGCCATAGCGGGCCGCACGCGGCGCGTTCGTCTCACCCTGGTACCAGATGACGCCGCGCGCCGCGAAGGGCGTGAACGGCCGCACCATCCCGTTGAACAGCAGGCCCGGCAGGTCGTTGGGGCCAGGCTCCTGGACGGGCTGCAGGGATTCGACACGGGCCTGCCACGTGCCCGCCAGGGGCTTGGCGCCGGCGGCGGTGTCCAGGCGCAGGTTGGCCGCCGCACCATGAAAGCCCCCGTCACCGCCGGTATCGGTCACTCGCACGGCGACGAGGTTGTCCCCTTCGCGAAGCAGGCCCTCCGGCAGCGCGTAGGTGCGCGGCGTGTCCCAGCCACAGGTCTTGCCGACGGGCTGGCCGTTGACGAAGCTCTCGTCGCAGTCGTCAACGAGGCCCAGGTGCAACGTCGCCGCGCCCGCCGCTTCAGCGGCCGTCAGCGTGATGTGGCGGCGCAGCCAGACCTGGCCGTCCAGGCCCGGCAGGCCTTGCGTTTCCCAGACCTGGGGCGCGTTCAGCGTGGACCAGGCGCGGTCATCCAGCCGGGGGTCGGCGCCAGCGATGTCGAAAGGCTCGCTGCCCTGGAATCGGCGCACGCGCTCCAGCAGCCGGTCGCGGCGGCGCTGCACGAAGGTGGCCGAATCGGCGGGCATGGCACGCACCGTGTCGGCGAGGTCCGGGTCGGCCACCGCGGCGCGCGGGCTGGTCCAGGTCTCAACATGCGTGCCGCCCCAGCTGAGGTTCAGGATGCCTATGGGGATGTTCCGTACCTTCGCATCGGCCTGCAGGCGGCGCGCGAAGTGCCAGGCCACGGCACTGAAGTCTCCGGCGGTCGCCGGGCTGCTCACGTCCCAGCGCAGGGGTGGCGCGTCCTGCAGCGGCGTCAGGCTGACACGGTGCGGCATCTTGGCGTGGCGGATCCGCGAATGCGCGCCTGCGGCGGCGACCTCCGTGGCGGCATCGTTGGCATCGGCCAGCCGCCATTCCATATTGGACTGACCAGCGGCGATCCAGACGTCGCCGATCAGCACGTCGTCCAGCAGGCGTCGTTCAGACCCTGCATTGACCTGGAGCCGGTGAGGTCCGCCCGCCTGCAGCGGCGCAAGCTGCGCCTGCCAGGCGCCGTCACGGCCCGCCACCGTCTCCGCGCGGCGACCGGCCAATTCCACCCGCACTTTCTGGCCCGGCTCGGCCCGGCCCCAGACACGCAGCGGCACGTCGCGCTGCAGCACCATATGGTCCGCGAACACGCCGGCCAGCTCCAATGCCCCCGCCTGCGCCTGCGCCTGCGTTGCGATGGAGGCGGCCATCAGGGCCGCGAGCAGGGCGGTGCGCATCACCACGTGAGGGTCACGACGCCGCTGGGCGGCAGCTCGTAGCTGAAGCGCTGCCCCGGGGCCTGCACCTTGAAGCGCCGCGGCACAGCAGCGGAGTTGCTGACGATGAGTACGGTTCCGCCATCAGGGTTGGTGAAGGCGACGTGATCCAACCCGGTCTTGCTGTCGCCGCCGCCTTCGGAGTCGACGCGCCGTGCACCCTGGTGCACGAAGCGACTGGCATGGCCGAAGGCGTAGTACTCGATGTTCCGCGTGACCTTGCCGTCCTTTGGATCGATGGTGACCACTCCACGACAGTCGTTGCAGCCGCCCAGGTGCGGGCCGTACTTCGGGTCCAGGGCGATGTTCCACATCAGCACGCCGCGGGCACCGTGACGAGTGCTGCCGATGATGAGGTTGCGCATCATCCACGGCAGCGTCTCGGCCCACTGAGGCTTCCATTCGCCGCCGGAGCATTCGGTGAACCAGACGTCCAGCTCGGGGAACTGCCGAGCGACCTGCGACTGCGCGGACACGTCGCCCGCGTAGCAGTGCCAGGCCACGCCGGACACGTACTTGCGCGCTGTCGCGTCGGACAACATGGACAGCGGGCTCCAGGGCTCGTCCCAGTTGTGGTCCCATTCCAGGATCTGCGTCTTCATGCCCTTGGCCAACAGCAACGGACCGAGGTGCTTGCCGACCACCTCGGCTCGCGTACGCGGCGGCATGCGCATGCCGGGGTAGTCGCCGGGCTCGAAGTGGGGCTCGTTCTGCAGCGTCAGCGCGAAGATGGGGATGCCCTCGGCCTTCATCTCCTCGACGTAGCGCACCATGTACTTCGCGAAGCTGCCGTAGTGCTCAGGCTTGAGCTGACCCTGCACGAGGCTGTCGGTTGTCTTCATCCAGCCCGGTGCACTCCACGGCGAGGCCATGACCTGAAGCTTGGGGTTCAAAGCCAGCGCCTGCTTGGTCGCAGGAATGACGTCCTCTCGCTCGGGGGCCAGCGAAAAGTTCTTCAGATCCGGGTCGGTCTGGCCCGGCGGCATGTCGTCCAGACTGTAGTGGCGGCGCGAGAAGTCGGAGGCACCGATGGTCAGGCGTGTCAGCTCGAAACCAAGGCCATTGCCTTCGCGCGTGAACAGTTCGCGCATCAGCGCGTCGCGCTGTGCCTCGGTCATGCCGTGGCGCATCAGCCAGGCGGAGCCTTCGGTGATGGCGGCGCCGAAACCGGCCATGCGCTGATGCTGGCGCTTCGGGTCGATGCGGATGACGAAGTCGGCCTTGGCAGGCGCAGTGACCGCGCTGGGCGAGAGCAGGTTCTTCTGGTCGCCGGTGGTCAAGAAGGCCCGTACAGGTTCAGCGTTAGCACCGAATGCACAGGCGGCCGTCACCGCCAAAAGGAGTTGTTTCATGGCTCAGCTCAGTCGGAGTTCGCTGGTCGCGTCAAAGACGCTCAGCAGGGTCTCATCGATATCGAAAGCCAGCGTCTCGCCGGCGGTGATGCGGCGGCCGTCATGCACGACGGCCGAGAAGCCCTGGTCGCCGGATTTCATCCAGACGACCTGGTGGTTGCCCATGGGTTCGACCATCTCGACGGTTGCACGCCAGCGACCGTCGGCTTGCAGGCGCACATGCTCAGGACGCACGCCCAGAACGACCCGCTGGCCCGGCCGCACGCGACCGGCCGCCAGCCGCAGCGCAAGCGGTCCGTCCAGCGTCACGCCATCGGCACCGACCGTGGCCGGCACGAGGTTGACGGCCGGCGCGCCGAGGAACCCGGCGACGAAGAGGTTCGCGGGCGTCTCGTAGACCTCGGCGGGCGTGCCGATCTGCTGGATGACGCCCCCCTTCATGACGACGATGCGCGAAGCCAGCGTCATCGCCTCGACTTGGTCGTGGGTGACGTAGATCATCGTGCTGCCGAGGTTCTGATGCAGCAGCTTGAGCTCGCGCCGCAACTCGGCGCGCAACTTGGCGTCCAGGTTGGACAGCGGTTCATCGAACAGGAACACACCGGCCTCGCGTACCAGCGCCCGGCCGATAGCGACGCGCTGGCGCTGGCCACCGGACAGCTGTGCAGGCTTGCGGTCCAGCAGGGCGGTCAGCTGCAGCATCTGCGCCGCCTTGTCCACGCGGCGGGCGATCTCGGCCTTGGGCGTGCCAGCCACGCGCAGGCCAAAACTCATGTTCTTCTCGACGGTCATCGTCGGGTAGAGCGCATAGCTCTGGAACACCATGCCGATGCCGCGCTCGGACGGCTCGGCGTCGGTCATGTCCTGCCCGCCGATGTGGATGCTGCCACCGCTGACGTCTATGAGGCCGGCAATACTGTGCAGCAAGGTGGACTTGCCGCAGCCCGAGGGTCCCAGCAACACGAGGAACTCGCCCTCGCGGACCTGCAGGTCCAGGCCCTTGATGACTTCGTTGTGGCCGAACTTGATGCTCAGGCCCTGGATGTTCACGCCACTCACTTGACCGCTCCCGCAGCGATGCCACGGACGAACCAGCGGCCGGAAATCAGATAGACCAACAGGGGCACCGCCGAGGTGAGGATGGTGGCCGCCATGTTGAGGTTGTAGAGGCGCTCCCCGGTCGTCGTGTTGATGACGTTGTTGAGCTGCACCGTCATCGGCAGGTTGTCGCGGCCGGCAAAGGTCAGGCCCAGGATGTAGTCGTTCCACACGCCGGTGATCTGCATGATGGCCGCGACGATGAGCATGGGCGTGGACATCGGCAGCACCAGCTGCACGAAGATGCGCCAGAAGCCGCCGCCGTCCACGCGCGCCGCCTTGAAGAGCTCGGCCGGCAGTCCTGCGTAGTAGTTGCGGAACAGCAGCGTCATGATGGGCATGGCGAACACCAGGTGCACGACGACGATGCCGGGAAGGCTGCTGTAGATGCCCAGCGCGGCCTCAAGCTTGACGAGCGGGTAGATCATCACCTGGATGGGGATGAAAGCACCCAGCATCAGCACCCCGAACAGCCACTGGCTGCCCTTGGGCTTCCACCAGGACAGCGCATAGCCGTTGATGGCGCCCAGCAGGATGGGCAGGATGACCGATGGCACCGCGATGGCGACCGAGTTCCAGAAGCCGCCTCGCACGCCTTCGCAGCTGACGCCCGTGCAGGCCTCGCTCCAGGCGGCACGCCAGGCGTCGAAGCTTGGTGCGGAGGGCAGCGCGAAGATCTGCCCCAGGCGGATCTCGTCCATGCTCTTGAACGATGTCGTCAGCATCACGTACAGCGGCAGCAGGAAGAAGGCCGCCGCGAAGATCAGGAAGGCATAGACGCCCAGCCGCGCCCACATCCTGGTGGACCTGCGATTCATGCGTGTCCCCCCTGCACCTTCTGGCGGCTGCGCACATAGGCCAGCGGCGCCACCAACGCCAGCACAGTGACCAGCAGCATCACCGCCCCGGCCGACGCCAGAGCGAGATTGGCGCGGCCGAACAGGTGGTCCATGATGAACTTGGCCGGCACGTCGCTGGCCGTGCCGGGGCCGCCCTGGGTCATCGCGACGACAGTGTCGAAGACCTTGACGACACCGGTGGCCAGCAGCGTGAAGACGGTGGCGAGCGTCGGCCCCATCATGGGCAGCACGACGGAAAGGTAGACCCGCCAGGTTGGGATGCCGTCCAGCCGAGCGGCCTTCCAGATTTCTTCGTCGATGCCGCGCAGGCCGGCCAGCATCAACGCCATCACCAGCCCAGCCCCCTGCCAGGTGCCTGCAATGACGACGGTGTAGATAACCATGTCCTGGTCGACGATCCAGTCGAACTGGAAGTCCTTCCAACCCAACTGCTGCATCGCGTTCTGCAGACCGCTGTCCGGGTTGAGCACCCACTGCCAGACCAGGCCCGTCGCGACGAAGGACATCGCGTACGGGTACAGGAAGGCCGTGCGCAGCGCACCCTCGCCGCGCACCTTCTGGTCGATGAAGACGGCCAGCAGGAAGCCGATCAGCATTGCCGCCGCGATGTAGAGCACGCCGTAGACCGCGAGATTGTGGATGGCGTGCTGCCAGCGCTCGTTGTCGAGCAGTCGCTCGAACTGCTGCAGGCCGACGAAATCGTCCTTTGGGAAGGTGCGCGACGTGGACATGGACGTGCGCACCGTCCACAGCACGGTGCCGACGTAGCCGACGCAGACGATGAGCGCCAGGGGCAGCAGCGCACCCCAGGCCGCGAGACCACGGCGCTTCATCAGTTCCTCAATGCTGAGACGATGTCCTTCTGGACCTTCTCAACCGGGATGTTGCGATTCCAGTAGCTCGTCAGCACGTCCTGCAGCGCGCCGTTCTGGTCGGGCGTGATGTAGATCTCGCCGTTGGCGAGATGGCGCGATTTGTCCTTCATGGCCGCCACGCCCATCTGGGCGCACAGGTCCATCTTGCTGACGTCCACGTCCGTGCGGATGGGGATGGAGCCCTTCTTGATGCTGAAGGCGACCTGCGTGGCTGGCTGGGTGATGACGCTGGCCAGCAGCTGCTGGGCCTTGACCTGATCGGGCTTGCTCGTCTTGGGGAAGACCATCACATCGCCCTGGATGATGTAGGGTGCCTTGGCACCGAAGCCGGGCGTGCAGCCGTAATCTTTGCCGGGTTCCTGGCGGGCCTGGGCGAACTCGCCCTTAGCCCAGTCGCCCATGATCTGCACGCCGGCACGACCACTGATCAGCATGGCGGTGGCGTCGTTCCAGTTGCGGCCGGGCGAGCCCTTGTCGGTGTAGCTCTGCAGCTTCTTGAAGGCGAGCAGCACCTTCTTGAACTCCTCGCCCTGGATGGCTTTGGGATCCCGATCGCGAAAGACCTTGAGGTAAAGCTCGCGGCCACCGTAATGGGCCAGCGTGGCGGTGAAGACGATGCCGTCCTGCCACGGCTGGCCGCCATGGGCCAGCGGCACGAGGCCGGCGGCCTTGAGCTTGTCCAGCGCGGCGAAGAGTTCATCGAAGGTCTTGGGCTCCTCCGCGATGCCGGCCTTCTTGAAGGCGGCCTTGGAAAACCAGAACCAGCTCATGTTGTGGATGTTGACCGGCGCGGCGTAATAGTGGCCGTTGACGCGTATGGCCTGCAGCACGGTCTCGGGCAGGAACTTGTCCCAGCCGTCGCGCTTGGCGACCTCGTCGACGTTATTCAACAGCCCCTGGTCGACGATGTCGCGGAACTGCTGCGTGGTGTTGAACTGCGCAGCCGTGGGCGGGTTGCCACCGGCAATGCGATTGATGGCCACCGAGCGCGCCTGCTCACCCAGCGCCACCGCGGTGTCGACCCAGACGCCGCCCTGTGCGCGATAGGCCTCGGCCAGTGTCTTGACGGCGGCAGACTCGCCGCCCGAGGTCCACCAGTGGATGACCTCGGCCTTGAGCTGCTGTGCAGAGGCGGTGGACGGGGCGCAGGCCGCTGCGGCGAGCGCGGCCGCAGCCAGGGCGTGGCGAGTGAACTTCATCTTGTCTCCGGATCTTGTGGTTTGGCGCGCGCAGTGTCGCCCGGCGGCGCGCGGCGCGCCTGAGGGACGACCCTGTAATATTTCATTTAGAAACCGACTGTTCCCCGCCAAATGCCGATGTATTTTTGTTAATCATTCATTCAGAAATCGGCCATACCAGAGGCCGCTGTCCTTCAGAGTGCGCTGCTGGGTGGCGTAGTCCACGTAGGCCAGCCCGAAGCGGCGCAGATAGCCCTCGGCCCACTCGAAGTTGTCCAGCAGGCTCCAGGCGAAGTAGCCTTTGACGGGCACGCCAACCTCCATGGCCCGGTGCAACGCAGCGAGATGGCGCTGCAGATAGGAAAGGCGCTGGGCGTCGTGCACGCGGCCTTCGGGCGTCAACACGTCCTCGAAGGTGGAACCGTTCTCGGTCAGCTGGATGGCAGCGGGAGCGTAGTCCCGCTGGATGCGGGTCAACAGGTCCACCAAGCCCTGCGGCGAGACCTCCCAACCGAAACCGGTGCGCTCCACGCCGGGCCGATCGACGAGCTTGGCACGCATCGGGCCGTGGCTGGCGCTCGGGTCGTCGGCCACCATCTCGGGGAAGTAGTAGTTCACGCCGAGGAAATCGGTCGGCGTGGCGATGGTGTCCAGGTCACCGGGCTGCACCCGGGGTGCGGCCGCGCCCAGCAGCGCCAGCGTGTCTTCGGGATAGCCTCGGCCGAACAGCGGGTCCAGGAACCAGCGATTGCGCAGACCGTCGTGGCGCTTCAGCGCGGCCTGGTCTGCCACGCTGTCGGAGGCGGCGGCGATGGGGTGCAGGCTCAGCGTGATGCCGACCTGGGCATCCGGCGAGTTCTTGCGGATCACGGAGACGGCCTGACCATGAGACAGCAGCACATGGTGGCAGGCCTGCATCGCATCCGCCAGGCTGGTGCCGCCGGGCGCATGAACGCCTTCCCAGTAACCCATGATGCAGGAGCACCAGGGTTCGTTGTGCGTGATCCAGTGCTTGACGCGGTCGCCGAGGCGGCGCGTGACAAGGTCGGTGTACTCCAAGAAGGCGGTCACGGTGTCGCGCGAGATCCAGCCGCCCTGAGCCTGCAATACCTGCGGCAGGTCCCAGTGATAGAGCGTGGCCCAGGGGTCCATGCCCCGCTCCAGCATGCCGTCCACCAAGCGGTCGTAGAAAGCAAGGCCGGCCTCGTTCACCGCGCCACGGCCCCGCGGAAGGATGCGCGGCCAGGCAATCGAAAACCGGTAGGCATTGACGCCCAACTGCTTGGCCAGGTCGAGGTCCTGCGGCCAGCGGTGGTAGTGGTCGCAGGCGACCAGGCCATTGGAGCCGTCGCGGATGCGGCCCGGCTCGCTGCAAAAGCGGTCCCAGATGGATTCGCCCTTGCCGTCCTCACGGCCGGCACCCTCGATCTGAAAGGAGGAGGTGGACACGCCCCAGAGGAAGTCGGCGGGGAATTGCTTGCGGGTCGGGGCGATATTGGCGCTCATGCTTGGGATACGGGGCGCCGGCCGGGACAAGCCCAGGCCGGCGCGGGTTCAGGAACGGAAGCGGGTACTCAGAACTTGTAGGTGCCGCCCAGCAGCAACTGGCGGCCGTAGGTGGTGTACCGCTCGGGCAGCGTGGCATTCGGGTCCTTGGAGCCGGTCGAGATGCCCACCCGCGTGCGGTACGGCCGGTCGCGCAGGTTGTTGACCTGCAGCGTCAGCGACAAGCCCTTCAGAGTCCCGGTCTCGAAGGCATAGCCGATCTGGGCGTCGATGATGGTCTCGCTGGAGATCATGCTGGGCACGTTCTCGCCGAACGTACCCCGCACCGTCGTCACGAACGGCGAGCGGTGACGACTGCCGATGCGGGCCGAGATGCCGTTGCGCTCGTAGTAGACGGTGAAGTTGGTCGCCTTGCCGGAGAGGCCGTCCAGCGGCTTGTTGACGTCGTTACCCTCGTGCAGCGAACTGCGCGTGTCGGAGTAGCTGAGCGTGACACCGATCCCGTCCAGAGCCGGGCTGATCAACGAGCCATCCAGCGAGCCGCTTAGCTCGGTGCCGGCAATCATGCCGCCCTTGCCGTTGGCCTGGGTCGTCAGCGTGCCGATGTTGCTGATGGGCGTGTAGGCCGTCGGGTTGGGGAAGCCGGTGAAGTCGAAGTCGATGGACTGCGAGTAGACGAAGTTCTTGATGTTCTTGTGGAAGACCGCAGCCGCGACATAGCTGCGCTTGCCGATGTAGTGCTCGATCGACAGGTCGACCGCATCGGCACGCCAGGGCTCGAGCCTCGAGTTGCCGCCGTTGGCCGACCATTTGCGATCAGTCTGGCTCACGCTGATGTCAGTGAAGCCCGCGCGCATGTCCTCCATGTTGGGCCGAGCCATCACCTTCGCCAGACCGAAGCGCAGGATGGTGTTGGCCGTCAGGTCGGCTGCAAGGTTGAGGCTCGGCAGCGTGTCCGTGTAGCTGGTGCCGCCGCTCTCGGGCATGGCACTGCTCGTCGCCGGATTCCACAGCAGGCCGTTGCTCCACTGCTTGGCATGCACAACGCGCAAGCCCAGATTGCCGTGTACCGGCACCCCCCAGTCGAACTCAAAGCCGAGCTTTGCATGCGCCGCCGTGACCTTCTCGTGCACGGACCAGATGCGGCCCGGCGCCTGGTCGAGGGCGGTGGGGGTGACGTCGTACAGGCCCAGCGCGCTGGGCAGGTCGAAATTGACCATGCGGATGTTGCTGCCGGCGAAGCTCAGGTCCGTCGGCTCGCGCAGCAGGTTCGACGGGATCAGCATGGGCGCGCGGCCGTTCTTGAGGCTGTAGTTAACCTCGGTGCGGTTCATGCTCTTGTCGCGCTCGGAGTAGTCCACGCCAGCTTCGAAGCTGCTGAGCCAGCTGTCGAACGAACGGCCGGCTGTGAGCTTGAGCGCCTTGATCTGGTCGCGCACCTTGGGGAACTGGCTGCGGCCATCCCGGCCCCAGCCGGCCGGATCGCTCAGGTAGACATTCTTGGCATCGGCGAAGTCGAAGTTGGGTGCGAAGGTGGAGAGACCGTCGCCGGTCGCGATGCTCGCCTGGCCCAGGCTCACGCGCCCCAGCGAACCGGCCTGCAGCTCGGCATTCTGCTCGTCGCGCTTGGCCTTGGACCAGCTCAGGTCGCCCGCCAGCTTCCAGTCGGCGAGCTTGAGCTCGTTGTTCCAGCCGATGGCGCGGATGTCATCCTGGCGCTTGTTGAAGGTCGTCAGGGCCACCGGCGTCGTGTTGTTGACGATGCCGCTGGTGACGATCTTGTCGCCGTTGACCATCGTCGTCTGCGCATTGCTCCAGCTCACGCCGGCCCAGGTGGACATGTCGGACATGACCGTGCGGCGCGCCTCGGTTTGGTCGAACTTGGAGTAGTACAGGTCCAGCGTGCTGTGGAAATCGGCGTTGGGCTTGTACTCCAGCACACCCATCAGGCCGTCCCGCTTCTGGCGGGACGACGCGGCACCCAGCTCGAAACCCTGCAGCGCGACGGCGTCCGTCGGCGCCCCGGGCAGCGGCGAACCCCAGTCGTTGGTGTTGGCCCACCACCAGCTCTTGTAGTGCTTCTCCTGGTTAGGCGAGTCCAGGTGGGCGAAGCCCACGGCGGCACCCCAGGTGCGGTCGGCCGACTGGGTCACGTAGGAGGCGCTGAGGCGGTTGCCGGTCCCCGAGATCTCGGGATTCAACGAACCATTGGAATTGCGCTCCAGGCGCGCGCCGACGACGGCCTGGGTCGTGGCGAAGTCCAGCGGGCGCAGTGTCTTCATGTTGACCGTGCCCGACAGGCCCTGCGCCGACAGGCTGGCGTCGGGCGTCTTGTAGACGGTGGCGGCGTTGATCAGCTCCGACGGGAACTGGTCGTACTCCACCGAACGGTTGTCGCCCGTGGAGACGATCTCGCGCCCGTTCAGCAACGTCACGCCGTAGCGCGGCGCCATGCCGCGAATGCTGATGACCGAGGAACGGCCGGCGATGCGCTGCGTCGTCAGGCCCGGCAGACGCGAGATGGCGTCGGCAATGGACACGTCGGGCAGTTTGCCGATGTCCTCGGCCGACACGGACTCGACGATGGCGTCCGCGTTGCGCTTGGTGCTGATGGACGTCTCCAGGCTGGCGCGAAAGCCCGTGACCGTCACCGTGTCGAGCTTCTGCTCAGTTGCCGGCGCGGACTGGGCCAGCGCCTGCAGCGGCACGCTCAGCAGGCCGACGCAGACGGTGGCGACGGGCGTGAGGCGGGCACGCCGAAGTCGGATGGACGTGGGGGCGCGCCCTGCGGCGCGCAGTTGGGGCTTGGGCATCTTCGTCTCCTGGTTCGATCTTGTTCGCTGCCTGGACGGGGCTCCGCGGAGGTACCCCTCTTGTCAAGCAGGAGGCTGCCACCGCAGAATGGAACCGGTTCCAAACGCGGCGCAAATCTACGGCGGCAATGTCGAGGCTGTCAATCTCGGCGGCCCGGGGGTTGACGTTTTTTTGCTTCAAACACTACCGTCGCGCCCCCAACCCAACGATGACGATGACGCGCAAACCACCACCCCTCTTGCTCGCTGCTGCCCTGCTGCTGGCCACCGCCACGGGCGCGGCCGAGACCGATGCCGTCGTCCAGGCCTGGCCGGCCCGCAAGCCCCAGCGTGACGCCGCGCTGGAAGCGCGCGTCGAGATGGCCCTGAAGGGCTTGAGCCTGCGCCAGAAGATCGGCCAGATGACCCAGCCCGAGATCCGCGCCATCACGCCGGACGAAGTGCGCGAGTACGCCATCGGCACGGTACTGAACGGCGGCGGCGGCTGGCCAGGACAGGACCGCACGGCCACGCCAGCGCAGTGGCGCGCGGTGTCGGAGGCGTACCAGGCCGCCGCCCTGCAGGCGACGCCGGGCATCCCGCTGATCTGGGGCACCGACGCCGTCCACGGCCACAACAACGTGCGCGGCGCTACCCTCTTCCCGCACAACATCGCGCTGGGCGCGACACGCGATGCCGACCTCGTGCGCGACATCGGCCGCGCCACGGCCCGCGCCGTACGCGCCTCGGGCCTGCATTGGGCCTTCGCGCCTACGCTGGCCGTCGTCCAGGACGTGCGCTGGGGCCGCACCTACGAGAGCTTCGGCGTCGACCCGGAACTGGTGAAGCGCCTGGGCCGGGCCTCGGTCGAGGGCCTGCAGGAAGGCCTGAAGGAAGGCCGCGGCGTACTCGCAACGGCCAAGCACTATGTCGCCGACGGCGGCACGCGCCGCGGCATCGACCAGGGCGTCAGCCCAACGACGCCCACTGAACTGGCCCAGGTCCATGGCGCCGGCTATCTCGGTGCGCTCGATGCCGGCGTGCTGACCGTCATGGCTTCGTTCAGCAGCTGGACCGACAGCGCGGCCTATGTCGAGCACGGAAAGATGCACGGCAACCGGTTGCTGCTGACCGGCGTGCTCAAGGAGCGCCTGGCCTTCGACGGCCTCGTCGTCAGTGACTGGGACGGCATCGGCCAGTTGCCAGGCTGCAGCAACGAGGACTGCCCGGCCGCCATCAACGCCGGCATCGATATCGTCATGGTGCCCTTCCATTGGAAGGCCTTCTTCAACAACACGCTGCGGGCCGCCGAGCAGGGGCGCATTCCCATGGCCCGCATCGACGACGCGGTGCGCCGCATCCTGCGCGTGAAGTTCAACGTCGGGATGGCGTCCAGCGTGCCAGCCACGGTGGACGCCCTGCAGGCGCCGGAGCTGGCACGCCGCGCGGTGCGTGAGTCATTGGTGCTGCTCAAGCACAAGCCGGGGCTGCTGCCGCTGAAGCAGACCTCACGTGTTCTGGTCGTCGGTGCGGCGGCCGACAGCCTCGCCCACCAGAGCGGCGGCTGGAGCATGACCTGGCAGGGCCGCGACACGAGCAATACCGACTATCCGCAGGGCACCACGCTGCTGGCAGCGCTGCGCCAGCGCCTGGGCACGGCCCAGGTGGTCTACGACGCCGATGGCAGCATGCACAACCCGAAGGACTTCGACGCCGTCGTCGCCGTGCTCGCCGAGACCCCCTATGCCGAGGGCGAGGGCGACGTGCGCATCACCGAAAACCTGCGCCACAGCCACCGCCATCCGCAGGACGCGGCGGTGCTGCAGCGCGTCGCCGGCCGCGGTGCACCGGTGGTCACGCTGCTCTACTCCGGCCGACCGCTGTACGTGAGCGACCTGGCCAACAAGAGCGACGCCTTCATCGCCGCGTGGCAGCCCGGCACCGAGGGCATGGGGCTCACCGACGTGCTCGTCGCGCCGGCCGATGGCAAGCCCTGGCCCGGCTTCACCGGCCGCCTCTCCTTTCCCTGGCCCGCAGGCCCTTGCCAGTTCAGCGCCCACGCCGCCAATCCCTGGTGGCCTGTTGGCGGCGGCCTGAGCGGCAGGGAAGCCAGGGCCGACGCCAAGCCGCTGCCCGAGCCCGCTGATCCCCAGCCCATCTGCCCGCTGTGATTCAATCCGCCCCTGTAAAAGCAGAGGGCGAATGGCAACGATCAAGGATGTGGCGAGGCTGGCCGGCGTGGGCGTGGGCACGGCCTCGCGCGTCATCAGCGGAAACGGTTCCGTCGCACCAGCCACGGCGGAACGGGTGCGCAAGGTCATCGCGCAGCTGAAGTTCAGGCCCTCGCACACGGCACGCGCGCTGGGCGCAGGCACGTCCAAACTGATCGGCGTCTACATCCCCTTCCTGCGAGGCACCTACTACACACCCATCCTGCGCGTCATCGACACCGTCCTGCGCACCCAAGGCCTGCACATGGTGGTGGCCTTCGGCGAGGGGCTGGAGGACGAGCGCGTCGAGACCAACGACGGCATGCGCTTCCTGCTGGACCGCGACTGCGACGGCCTCATCGTGCTGTCCAACGCCATGCAGGACGAGGACCTCAGGGCACTGGGGCCGGCCGCGCGCCAGGTCGTCGTGCTGAATCGCCACTTCGACCGCATCAAGGACCAGTGCTTCACGGCCGACCATGTGCAGGGCGGCGTGCAGGCCGCGCGCGCGCTGCTGCAGCACAAGCATAAGGACATCGCCATCGTCTCCGGACCCGGCACCTCGCCCGACAACCTCGCCCGCCTGGCCGGCTTCATGGGCGAGCTGGCGCTGCGCGGGCTGGACACGTCCAAGGTGCTGACGGTACCCGGCGACTTTTCCAATCAGGCCGGCTGGGACGCGGCCGACGCGCTGCTGAAGCTCAAGCGCTTGCCCACCGCGGTTTTCTGCGCCAACGACGAGATGGCCATAGGCCTGCTGGCCCATTTCCAGGAGCGCGGCGTGTCGGTGCCGCACCAGGTGTCGGTGCTGGGCTACGACGACTCGCCCAGCGCCGAGTTCGCCGCCCCCCGACTCACCTCGGTGCACATCCCCAGCCACGAAGTCACGCTGGCAGGGCTGCACTGGCTGCTGAACCGCTGCTACGGGCTGGCACTGCCGGTGGCTCGTCAGTTCGACATCTCCGTCACTTGGCGCGCGTCGGTCGCCGCGCCGCCGCCGCGCAAACGCAGCTGAGCCGCGTCAGAGGCCACAATCCGGGTCGCGAACTTCCCGTTTCGACCTCAACATGCCCCATCGCGTCCTGACCGGCATCACCACGACCGGCACCCTGCACCTCGGCAACTACGTCGGCGCCATCCGCCCCGCCATCGCCGCCAGCCGCGCACCCGGCGTGGAGAGCTTTTTCTTCATGGCCGACTTCCACGCGCTGATCAAGTGCGACGACCCTGACCGCCTGGCCCACTCCAGCCGCGCCATCGCCGCCACCTGGCTGGCCGCCGGCCTTGACCCCGAACGCGTCACGTTCTACCGGCAAAGCGACATCCCCGAGATTCCCGAGCTGACCTGGCTGCTGGACTGCGTCACCGCCAAGGGCCAGATGAACAGGGCCCACGCCTACAAGGCCGCGGTGGACGCAGCGACAGCTGCGGGCGAGGAGCCGGATGCCAACGTCTCCATGGGCCTGTTCAGCTACCCGGTGCTGATGGCGGCGGACATCCTGATGTTCAACGCGCACAAGGTGCCGGTCGGCAAGGATCAGGTCCAGCACATCGAGATGGCGCGCGACGTTGGCCAGCGCTTCAACCATCTGTTCGGGCAGGGTCGCGAGCTGTTCACGCTGCCCGAAGCGCAAGTGGACGCAGAGATGGAGCTGCTGCCCGGCCTGGACGGCCGCAAGATGAGCAAGAGCTATGACAACGTCATCCCGCTCTTCGAGGGCGGCAGCACCGCGCTGAAGGACGCGGTGGCACGTATCGTCACCGACTCAAAGCTGCCCGGTGAGCCCAAGAACCCGGACGGCCAGGCGCTGGTCACCATCTACGACGCCTTTGCCACGCCTGAGCAACGCGCGGCCTTCCGCGCGGCGCTGCGCGCCGGCCTTGGCTGGGGGGACGCCAAGCAGCAGCTGGTCGCATTGATCGAGGGCCAGATCGGCCCGATGCGCGAGCGCTATGCCGAGCTGATGGCACATCCAGAGCAGCTGGAGGCCACGCTGCAGGCCGGTGCCGCCAAAGCGCGCGCCATCGCCGTGCCATTCCTGAAGACGCTGCGCGGCGCAGTCGGCCTGCGGCCCTACACGGACACCGCGACCGCAGCGACGGCCAGGGTCGAAAAGGCTGCACTGCCCGTCTTCAAGCAGTACCGCGAGGTTGACGGCAAGTTCTACTTCAAGCTGTTGTCCGCCAGCGGCAACCTGCTGCTGCAGAGCCACGGCTTCGAGCAGGGCCGCGAGGCCGGCCAGTGGGTCGCGCGGCTCAAGCGCGAAGGCCTGGTGGCCGACGCTCCTGTGCAGCGCGAGGCCGGCGACGCAGATATCGCCGCGGCACTGGCGGCGTTTCAAGAGCCCTGACCCCCGCCGTGGCCGACATCACCGAGCTGCTGGACGGCACTTCGCGTGGTGATGCCGCGGCACTGCAGCAGCTCTACGCGCAGCTCTACCCAGAGATCAAGCGCGTCGCCCGCCTGCGCCTCGCCCAGAGCGGCCCAGGTGGCCGTGCCGCCGGCTTGAACACCACGGCCCTGGTGCACGAGGGATTCCTGCGCATGGCCGACCAGCAAGGCCTGCAGGGTGAAACGCGCGGCCAGTTCTTCGCCTACGTCGGTCGCGTGCTGCGTTCGGTCGTCATCGACCACCTGCGCACCGAGGGCCGCGACAAGCGCGGCGGCGATGCGGTCATGCTCACCCTGTCTTCCGCCGCCGACGTGGCTGCTCCGCAAAGCCAGGCCGTTGACCTCATCGGCCTGGATCAGGCGCTGGAGCGCCTGCGCATCCTCGACCCGGGCCTGTACGAGCTCATCGAGATGGTCGGCTTCGCCGGCTTGACCCTCGCCGAGGTGGCAGGGCTGCGCGGCCTATCCACGCGCAGCATCAACCGCGAGCTGCTGAAGGCGCGCGCGCTGCTCCAGGAGCTGCTCGGCGACCCGCCTGGCATGGCCTACTGATGCAGGCCGGGGACTGGCAACGCCTGTCGGCGCTCTTCGACGAGCTGGCCGAGCTACCGGCCGACGAGCGCGCGACACGCCTGGCCGCCGTGCGGCCGCCCGAACTGGCCTCGCGCCTCGCGCGCATGCTGGCCTCCCTGCCAGACGGCGAGGACACCGTGCTGGCGGCCCTGCCGGGCTTCGACGCCCACCTGGCCCAGGCCCTGGCCGAGCCGGAGGGCCTGCCGCCGCAGGCGGGTGACCGCTTCGGCGCCTGGTGCCTGGCCGAGCTGCTGGGCGAAGGCGGCATGGGCCAGGTCTGGCGCGCCGAGCGCGCCGACGGCCTCTACCAGGGCGAGGCAGCCATCAAGCTGCTGCGCAACGATCTCGCCACGCCCGGCCTCGCGGCCCGCTTCGCACGCGAGCGGACCCTGCTCGGGCGCCTCACCCACCGCGGCATTGCTCGACTTCTGGACGCTGGCGAACAGAACGGACGTGCCTTCCTGGTGCTGGAGTATGTGGCCGGCCGAACCTTGTCCGAGCATGTGCGTGCACTGGCCCTGCCGCTGGCCGCGCGGGTGAAGCTGCTCGTGGACGTGGCACGCGCCGTGGAGCACGCCCACGCCCAACTCATCGTCCATCGCGACCTCAAGCCCAGCAACGTGATGCTGGACGAGGTCGGTGCCACGAAGCTGCTCGACTTCGGCATCGCGGGCCTGCTGGACGACTCCGGCCAGCAGGCCGACCACCAACTGACCCTGGTGGCTGGCCGCCGCTTGACGCCGGCCTATGCCGCGCCCGAGCAGATCACTGGCGAACCGGTGGGCGCCGCCACCGACATCTATTCGCTGGGCGTCATGCTCTACGAGCTGGCCAGCGGCGAGCTGCCCTTCGGCAGGCGTGGCCTGAGCCGCACGGCGCTTGAACACGCAGTGCTGCATGGCCAGGCCCGACGTATCGCGCGCACGACCGATGGCGTCGAGGGCAGCGGCGAGGCTGGGCCTGGCCGCCCCGTCGACGCCCACCGTGCCCGTGGGGACCTGGAGGCCGTGGCCGCCAAGGCCATGAGGCGCGACCCCGCCGAACGCTACGCCAGCGTCGGCAGCTTCGTCGACGACCTGGAACGCTGGCTGGCCCGGCGCCCCGTCAGCGTGCGCGCCGAGGACTGGCGCCACCGCGCCCACCTATGGCTGCGGCGCAATACGGCCCTGGCTGCCGGCGCTACGCTGGTCTTTGCGGCGCTGAGTGCGGGATTGGCGGTCAGCCTGTGGCAGCGCGGGGAGGCACAGGCCGCTGCACGCGAGTCTGAGCAGGTAACTGGCTATCTCGCGGAGCTGCTGAGCGCCGCCAGTCCGGACCGCAATGGCGGCCGCCAACCCACCGTCGTCGAGCTGCTGGACCGCAAGCGCCAGGAGCTGGCCACGCGCTTCAACGACCAGCCAGAGGTCAAGGACCGCATCTTCGACACGCTGACAAAGACCTATTTCGCGCTGCAGCGCTTCGACGTTGCCGCGCCGCTGGCCGAGCAGCGCCTGGCTCATGCACGCCAGTCCTTCGGCGACGAGGACACACGCACGGAGGACGCCGCCGTCTCGCTGGCCGGCATCCACACGGCAGTGGCCGGCGGCCAGCCCATCATCGATCTGCTGGAGCCACTGCTGCGCCGCTGGGACGCGCGCTACGGCCCGTTGAGCGAGAAGTCCCACGGCCTGCGCCTGCACCTGTTGACGGCCTACGGCCGGCTGGGCCGCTTCGCAGATGCCGAGCGCGAACTGGCGCTCGCGCGCCGCTCCAACGACGCCATCCACGCGAACAACCCCTTCGAGCACGCGCGCTTCGCCACCTACGAAAACGTGCTGTACGTCTACGAGGGGCGGTTGCATGATGCCGAACGCTCGCTGGAGCGTGCACGGCCATTCTGGAACGCCAGGGAGCCCGAGCGCATGCGTCCGGCCCTGGTACTGGAACGCAACCTCGCCTTCGTGCGCTGGCGCCTGGCGCGCGAGAGCGCGGCCGAGGCCACTGCCCGCAGCGATGACCTGATCCGCCGCTGGGACGCTGTGGCCCGTCCGGGCAACCATGCCAGCACGCTGATGCGCCAGATGCTCGGTGCCTACTTGCAGCAGCTTGGCGAATTCGGCCCCGCGCTTGAGCAGGTCCAGCGCGCCCAGGCCGACACCGAGGCCGCCGGTGCCGACGACGCAGTGACCGGCCTGCTGCGCCGCATGCTCGTGCTGGAGGCCCGCGCACTGGCCGAGGGTCGGGTGGATGCGGCCACTGTTGACACGGCCGCCCAGGCCCTGGCGAGCCTGGATGCCGCCCCGCTCATCGGCGACGTGCGCCGCGCCGAGGGCCTGCTGACGCTGGTCCGCGTCGCCATCGCGCCCGGTGCCGGCGCCGCCGGCCAGGCCCTGGCACGCGAGATCGATACCCGCCTCGACAAGATGCGTCCGCAACTGGACCAGGCCCGCAATCTCGTCACGCGCATCGACCTTCTCAAGGCCCGCGTCGCCGGCACGCCCGCCGCATGGCTGGCGGCGACTCGCCAGCGAACAGCCTATTTCGACGGCCTGCCTGAACCCCAGGGCCTGCCCGAATGGGTGGCCCGCCTGCAGCTGGCCTGCGCGCTGCGCGCAGCTGGCGAGCCCTGGCAGGACGCCCTCGCCCGAGCCGAAACCGCCCGCCCGCCAGGGCTTGCAGCGCTGACGCCTGCACCGCATCCGCTGACCGGGGTCACCGCGCACATGGCAGCCGGTACTTTGGCACCGGACTGCGACTGGCGCTTCTAGCGTCGCCACGCCGCAGGGTGTTTTCCCGTAGCGGCGGGCTATTGGCACGCGGTTAACTTTGCGGCTCCCTGAAAAGAACTCCGAGGAGACCGCCCCATGGCCACCATCGCCACCGATCAGCTCGCCCTGCAACGCCTCTATCACTGGGAGCGCACGGCGGGTGCGACAGTGACGCTGACGCAGCCCATGGGAGGCGCCGACCTCAAGGACTTCACCTGGGCCCAAGTCGGCGACCAGGTGCGCCGCATGGCAGCCTTCCTGAAGGCCAAGGGGGCGGCCGAGGGTTGGCCGGCCGACGCCAAGGTGGCCATCCTGTCCAAGAACTGCGCCTGGTGGCTGATGAGCGACCTCGCCATCTGGATGGCCGGTTATGTCTCGGTGCCGCTGTACCCGACGCTTGCGGCAGAGACGATCACGCAGATCCTCACGCACAGCGAAGCGCGCTTCGTCTTCATCGGCAAGCTGGACGGCTGGGAGGGCATGAGGCCCGGCGTACCGGCCGGCCTGGCCGGCGCCAGCTATGCGTTGTCACCTGACGACGCCAAGCGGAACTACGAGGGTTGGGACGCCATCTGCGCGCGCACCGAACCTTTGCAGGGCGAGATCACGCGCGGCGCCGACGAGCTCTGCACTCTGATCTACACCTCGGGCACGACCGGCCTGCCCAAGGGGGTCATGCACAACTTCGGCGCCTTTGCCTGGGCGGTAAACGCCGGACTGAAGCGGATCCCGCTGACGGGCCACGATCGCATGCTGTCCTACCTGCCTCTGGCCCATGTGGTGGAGCGCACGCTGGTCGAGCACGGCTGGCTGGCCACCGGCATGCGGGTCTACTTCGCCGAATCGCTGGAGACCTTCACCGCTGATCTTCAGCGCGCACTGCCAACGGTGTTCTTCAGCGTACCGCGGCTGTGGGTCAAGTTCCAGCAGGGCGTGCAGGCCAAGATGCCGCCAAAGAAGATGAACAAGCTGCTGCGACTGCCCCTCATCGGGGGCCTGGTGCGCAAGAAGGTGCTCAAGGCCCTGGGCCTGAACCACTGCCATTTCGCAGCCGGCGGCGCAGCTCCCATGCCCGTGGCATTGCTGGAATGGTATGCGGAGCTTGGCCTGCACATCAACGAGGGCTACGGCATGACGGAGAACCTGGCCCTGTCTCACCTGACCGTGCCGGGCAAGATCCAGCGCGGCACGGTGGGCCCGGCCTACGACGGCGTGGAGGTGCGTATCGCGCCCGACAGCGGCGAGCTGCAGATGCGCAGCCCGGCCCTGATGCTGGGCTACTACAAGGCCCCTGATCAGACGCGCGACGCCTTCACCGAGGACGGCTGGCTGCGTACGGGCGACAAGGCCAGCCAGGACCCCGATGGCTGCGTGCGCATCACCGGCCGAGTGAAGGACTTGTTCAAGACCAGCAAGGGCAAGTACGTGGCCCCCGCACCCATTGAGGACAGGCTGGGCATGAACCCCAACCTCGAGGCCTGCTGCGTGGCCGGCGCCAACATGGGCCAGCCGCTGGGCATCGCGATGCTGTCGCCGCAAGGCCTGCGGCGCGCCGACTCGCAAGCCGAGCGCGCGGCGCTGATGGCCGAGCTGGGCAAGCACCTGGACGACGTCAATGCCCGCCTGGACCCGCATGAGCAGCTCGACACGCTGGTGCTGATCAAGACGCCCTGGACGGTGGACAACGGCTTCATCACGCCCACATTCAAGGTCAAGCGCAACCGCATCGAGGAGGTGTACGCGGGCCAGTTCGATGCCTGGGTTGCGCAGCGGGCCAAGGTGCAGTTCGGCGATTGAGCCGCGCGGGCGGCGCATCGCGGCCCGGCTACTGCTCGTCCTGGTTCTGTAGGCGCTGGTTTGCTGGCTGTTCGGGCGCGCCAACGTCTCGTTCGGGAGCAGCAGGGGCGAACGGGGCGACGCCACGGTGCCATCCAAGGGGCGGACCTATGACGTGGTGCGGCGCGGCTTGATCCGGTTCCAGCAGGTATGTCGAAGGCCGGGCGCCCAACTGGTCAGGGCCACGCCCTTTCCCGTGCGCGCCTGCCGGCCTGGCCACGCTATCTGTTGGCCCCGAATGGCGTCTGCACTAGCAGCCGCTGCGCATTGCGGACCACGGCGGCTTCATCCATTGCCGCATCGGCCCTGAACCCGCTCAACCGCGCCAGTAGTCCGCCCGCCCGTAGTGGGCGCGCAGATGCTCGACCCACAGCCGCGTGCGCAGCGGCAGGTGGCGCGACTGCGCGAAGACGGCGTAGATGCCGTTGGGCGGCGCGGCGAACTCGTCCAGCACGCTGACCAGGCGCCCAGCGGCGAGGTCGGCCTCCACCTCCCAGGTGCTGCGCCAGGCGATGCCCAGCCCGGCCACGCACCAGTCGTGCAGAACTTGGCCGTCGCTGCAGTCCAGCCGCCCCTGCGTCCTCGCTTCAGGGCGCAGGTGGTGGACGGCGCCGTCGACCTGGAAGGCCCAGCCGCGCGTCTGGCTCGCCTCGGAGCTCAGCGTCAAGCAGGCATGCCGCGTGAGTTCGTCGGGATGTCTGGGCACGCCCGCACGCTTCAGGTAGGCCGGCGCGGCGACGCACAGGCGCCGGTTGTCGGCCAGCCGCGTGCTGACGAGGCTGGAGTCCGGCAGGTCCCCCACGCGCACCGCACAGTCGAAGCCCTCGTGCACGATGTCGACGACGCGGTCGCTGAGGTTGAGGGACAGGCTCAGCTCCGCATGCTCGGCCAGGAAGCCTGGCACCAGGGGCGCGACATGGCGGCGACCGAAGCCGGCCGGCGCCGTCACGCGCAGGTGGCCACTGGCCTTCAGCCCACCGGCGCTGACGGCAGCCTCCGCGTCGGCCAGCGCTGCGACGAGGCGCTGGCAGTCCTCCAGAAAGGCCTGGCCCTCGGGCGTCAACGTCAGCCGCCGCGTGGTGCGCAGCATCAGCTTGACGCCCAGGCGCGCCTCGAGCGCGTCCAGCCGCCGGCCCATGACGGCCGGCGCAAGCCCTTCCGCCTGCGCAGCCGCCGTCAGGCTGCCCTTGGCCGCGACGAGGACGAAGGACTCCATCTGCTTGAGCTTGTCCATGCCTTAATTGTGCTTAAACGACGACGCAAAAACAGTTGTTTCGCCATTGATCTTTGCGTTTTAGTCACAGATGAATGGCGTGGCGACCATCGAATCCGGACAGACAACGCGGCTAGATTGGCGGCATCTGTTCTTGCCGGAGTCCACCATGCCACGCACCACCCTCCACCGCCTGCAGGTCGATAGCGGCCTGGCCCGCTTCATCGACACCGAAGTGCTTCCCGGCACCGGCGTGCAGGCCGATGCCTTCTGGGCCGGCTTCAGCGCCATCGCCCACGAGCTGACGCCCAGGAACCGCGCACTGCTGGCCGAGCGCGACCGCCTGCAGGTCGAGCTGGACGCCTGGCATGAGGCCCATCCTGGCCCCATCGCGGACATGCCGGCCTACCGTGACTTCCTGACCCGCATCGGCTACCTCGTCGAGGCGCCAGCCCAGGTACGGGCATCCACAGCCAACGTCGACGCCGAGCTGGCGCTGCAGGCCGGCCCTCAGCTGGTCGTGCCCATCCTGAACGCCCGCTATGCGCTGAACGCCGCCAACGCCCGTTGGGGTTCCCTGTACGACGCGCTGTACGGCACCGACGCGATCTCCGAGGCCGACGGCGCGACGCGCGACGGTGCCTACAACCCGGTGCGCGGCGCCAAGGTCATCGCCTTCGCCCGCCAGGTCCTGGACCAGGCCGCCCCGCTGTCCAGCGGCTCGCATGCCGACTCGACCGGCTATCGCGTCGAAGGCGGCAGGCTTGTTGTGACGCTGGCCACCGGTGCCACCACCGGCCTGAAGGAGCCCGCCGCCTTCGCCGGCTACCAGGGCGACGCCAGCACTCCGAGCAGCGTGCTGCTGGTCCACCATGGCCTGCACCTGGACATCCGCATCGATCGCTCGACGCCGATCGGGAAGACCGACGCGGCCGGCGTGGCCGACGTAGTGCTGGAGGCGGCGCTGTCCACCATCCTGGACCTGGAGGACTCCGTCGCCGCCGTGGATGCCGAGGACAAGCTGCTGGCCTACCGCAACTGGCTGGGCATCCAGCAGGGCACGCTGACCGAGGAGGTTGCCAAGGGCGGCAAGACGTTCACGCGACGCCTGAACACCGACCGTGTCTATACCGCCCCCAGCGGCGGGATGGACGTGACCCTGCATGGCCGTTCACTGATGTTCGTGCGCAATGTCGGCCACTTGATGACCAATCCAGCCATCCTGCTGGACGATGGCAGCGAGATTCCCGAAGGCATCATGGATGCCGTCGTCACGACGACCATCGCGATGCACGACCTCGAGCGTCGCGGCAACAGCCGCACCGGCAGCGTCTACATCGTCAAGCCCAAGATGCATGGCCCGGCCGAGGTGGCCTTCGCCGCAGAGCTGTTCACGCGCGTGGAGCGGCTGCTGGGTCTGGCCGACAGCACCGTCAAGCTGGGCATCATGGACGAGGAGCGCCGCACCTCGGTGAACCTGAAGGCATGCATCGCCGCCGCAGCCAGCCGCGTGGCCTTCATCAACACCGGCTTCCTGGACCGCACCGGCGACGAGATGCACACGGCCATGCGCGCCGGTCCCATGCTGCGCAAGGGCGACATGAAGACCACGCCCTGGATCCAGGCCTACGAACGCAGCAACGTGCTGACCGGCCTGGCCTGCGGCCTGCGTGGCCGCGCCCAGATCGGCAAGGGCATGTGGGCCATGCCCGACCTGATGGCGGCCATGCTGGAGCAGAAGGTGGCCCATCCCAAGGCCGGCGCCAACACCGCCTGGGTGCCGTCGCCCACCGCCGCGACGCTGCATGCGCTGCACTACCACCAAGTCAGCGTCAGCGCCGTGCAGCAGGAGCTGGAGAAAGTCGACCTGGCCGCCGAACGCGAAGGCTTGCTGAGCGCGTTGCTGACGGTGCCTGTCGCGCCGCAGGCCGACTGGACGGCCGAGCAGCGCCAGCAGGAACTGGACAACAACGTGCAGGGCATCCTGGGCTACGTGGTGCGCTGGGTGGATCAGGGGGTGGGCTGCTCCAAGGTGCCCGACATCAACGGCGTGGGCCTCATGGAGGATCGCGCGACTCTGCGCATCAGCAGCCAGCACATCGCCAACTGGCTGCGCCACGAGGTCGTCACGGCCGAGCAAGTGCGCGAGACCTTCGCCCGCATGGCTAAGGTGGTGGACGGCCAGAACGCGGGCGACCCGGCCTACAAGTCCCTCGCTGCCCACCCGCAGGGCGCGGCGATGCAGGCGGCGCTGGATCTGGTCTTCAAGGGCGAGTCGCAGCCGAGCGGTTATACAGAGCCGCTACTGCATGCATGGCGGTTGAGGGTGAAGCAAGCCCGATAGGCGGGCATACGCCGGCCAGGAGTCGCCGTTGGCGGTCTGTCGTTCTTGGAGGCGACTGCTGCTAGGCTTGTGGCATGCGCACCCTCAGCTTGATCGCTCTTTCATTCGCCGCCTTGCCGGCCCTGGCGCAGGACAGCCTGCAACGCTGCCGTGCGATGACGGACGGCGCGGCGCGATTGGCCTGCTATGACGCACTGGCGGACGCGGCCCGCGTGCCGGTCCCGCCGGCCAGGGCCGCAACACCCGCTGCAACGGCTGCTCCGATCCGCTCCGCCACGGCCGTGGTTGCTGCACCGGTGGCGGCACCTGCTCGCTCCGGCGAGGCGGCCTTCGGTCTGCCCGAGGCACGCCGCCCGGATGCAGTGGAATCGGTCGAGAGCTCGGTCGGCCCGAGTTTTGGCGGCTGGGGCCCCAACTCGCGCATCCGCCTCGCCAACGGCCAGGTCTGGCAGGTCATCGACGGCACCTCCATCGCACTGCCGGAGGGATCACGCAAGGTCAGCGTGAAGCGAGGCGCATTGAGCTCCTACTACCTGGACTTTGAAGGCCTGAAGAGTTCTCCGCGGGTCCGCCGCGTCGAGTGATCTTCTTCAGTCCGGCAGCACGTCGAATGCCACCGTCAACCGGTAGTCATCGTCCTGGAAGGGCGTCGTACCGTGCCACAGGTAAGACGGGAACAGTGCGAGGCGGCCGGGCTTGGGCGCCTCCATGCGCCCGGCCGGCAGGCTGGAGCGCATGGATTCGGGCAGATCAGGCTCGCCGAACTTGATCCAGCCGTCCCGACTGCCCTCGGCCAGTGCGCCGGGCGGGGTCGATACGTAATAGCAGCTGCTCAGCCAGCCATGCGTATGCACGTGATTGGTGTGGAACCCACTGCTGCGCAGCCGCGAGCTCCAGCTGTCGGTGAAGTGCCAGGCCCCCGGGCGTGAAGGCATGCGACCGAGGAACGGATGCCCCGCCTCGCCCGGCTGCGCGGCCAGCCAGGCTGTGATGGCCGAGGTGATCTGGGCCTTGAGCGCCTGCACCAGGGGCAGGTCGAGATCGAAGAGGTTGCCCCGCGTCTGCGTACCATGGCGCAGCGTCTGGTCGATGGGCGCCTCGGCGTCGGTGTGCAGCTGATTGAGCTCCTTGGCCAAGGCAGCGTTGAAACTGGCGATGTCGGTCCAGCCTGGCGGCGGTTCGATATCGACGACCGCCACACAGCGGTCCAGATCGTTCAGCCAGCCGGCACGCGCGTCACCCGTCAGCCGCCAACCAAGGCCAACGAGGGCCAGCGCATGCTGGTCCGAAGGCGCCAGCGCCAATGCGCGCTCGGCCAGCGCAAGGCCCCCAATCGACTGGCCGCCCGCATACAGGCTACGCGCGGCGTTACCGAGCACGGCGACGTCCCCGGGCGCCAGGGAGACCGCCCGCTGGTGAGCCTCGCAGGCCTCCTGGTGGCGGCCCAGCAGGCTCAACGCCTGCCCCAGGCCGTCAACATAGGCCGCATTGGCTGGCGCCAGCACAGCGGCACGGCGATAGGCCGCAGCCGCGGCTTCCCCCCGGCCGGCACGAAGCAGCAGCAGGCCGAGCAGGCTGGGAGGCACATCGGACTGCGGCGCCATGCGTTCGGCAGCGTCGAGCTCGGCGGTGAAGTCGGCATGCCCCAGCACCCAGCGCAGCTTGGCGAGGTCGTAGAGGCTCAGTGAATGCAGCGGCGCCCGCGCGAGTGCACTGCGATAGGCGGTGAGGGCCGCATCGGCGCGGCCCAGCGCCTGCAGCGTGTTGCCGATGTTGTAGTGCGCCTCGACAACGTCCAGGCCCAGGCCAAGCGCGCGCTCATGCGCGGCCAGCGCCTCTGCATGGCGCCCCAGGCGATGCAACACCACACCGCGGTTGTGATGCAGTGCGGCACGGTCCGGCGCTAGTCGCAGCGCGGCCTCGAGCGTCGGGAGCGCAGCGGCGGGATCACCACCTTCCTCCTGAAGCATGGCCAGCAGCTGCAGTGCGTTGACGTCCTGCGGCATCAACAGCGCGGCGTGGCGGGCCGCCTGCAGCGCACGCGACCGCTCGCCAAGTTCGCGGCGCAGGCGGGCGTGCAGGTAGTGCGCGGCCGCCAGATCGGGCTGGTACTCAGCAGCCCGGGAGAACGCCTCGGCAGCCGCAGCGGGGTGCTGAAGCATCTCCAGCATCTGGCCGCGCGCCAGCCAGACGCGCGGCTGGCGGTCCTGCAATTGCAGGGAACTCTGGAACCAGGTTTCGGCTTCGGCCCATTGGCGGCGCTGCGCGGCCAGTTGGCCCAGGGCGGCAGGCACCTCCGGCGCGGTGGGCATCTCATGCAACGCACGTTGGAGCAGGGGCAAGGCAACGTCGAACTGGCCGGAGACCAACGCACGCAGGCCCTGAGCAAGGGAGGAGGCCGGATGAATGGATGCCATGGGTTGATGAAGCGGCCCAGCCATTGTCCGGGTTCGATGAAGCGACCCGGACAATGGCACCAATGAAAACAGGCCCCGAAGGGGCCTGCTGCAGGATCGACCGCCCCATGGGGGGCGGTCAGGCCAACCTGCCTAGAAGGTGGCCTGGACGGTCGCGGTATAGCGACGGCCGATGACGTCGTAGACGCTCGGGAACGTGTTGCCGTAGTTGGACGAGCCCGGGCCGATGCCGGTGCCGACCAGCGGCGGCTGCTTGTCGAACAGGTTGTTCACGGTCAGCGACAGCTTCAGGTTCTTCAGGATCTGCCACGAGCCATTCAGGTCGAAGTAGTCGAAGGCCTTGATGCTTTCGTTGACGGGCAGGAAGTTGCCGGCGTTGTTCGCCGCCGCACCCGTGGTCTGCACCGAGGCAGCACCGATGTGACGCCACGACAGGCCCAAGGCGTAGTCACCCAGCGTCCACGATGCACGCGCATTGAAGCGCGTCTTGGAGAACGGAGTACCTACGTCCACGCCGTAGTAGCCGGCCTGCTCCAGGGTTGCAACGGTGGGCAATGCCTTGAAGTCGGCCCGCTTCAGGAAGCTGGCCATCAGGTTGAAGTCGACGCGGCCGGCGTTGGGCAAGCCCAGAGCCTTCAGCGGCAGGCGGTAGTTCGCACCAAGGTCGATACCCGAGTAGTTGTAGTAGCCCAGGTTGGACGACTGAGTGCTGACGCCCTTGCTGCCCGTGCCATTCAGGCCGCCGTTCAGCGGGTCGCGCTGGATCAGCTGGCAGAAGGCGTTGTAGGTGAAGCCAGGATTCAGCGCCGGGTTGTAGCAGCCGTTCATGACCTGCGAGGCGGTCGGGCTGGACACGGCACCGTTGATCTCGATCTTCCAGAAGTCCAGCGTCAGCGACAGGTTGTCGACGAAGACCGGCTCCCAGACGGCACCCAAGGTTGTGGTGTCGGCCTTTTCGGGACCCAGGTTGGGGTTGCCGCCGCTGGTGTTGTTGATCTGGCTGGAAGACGGCGCCGACACGTTGCCGATCTGCGCGGTGGGCACGCCGGTCTGCTGGCAGATGTTGGTCAGCGTACCGGCTTTACCGGCATCGGCCGCGTTGATCAGGTTGCCCTGGCATTGGTCGGTCGACTGCGACGACAGGCCCGTGGTGATCGGCGCATACAGCTCGTTCACGTTCGGGGCGCGAGTCGCACGCTGCAGCTCGCCACGGAACTTCAGGCCCTTGATGGGCGCGTAGATCAATCCCTTCTTCCAGCTGCCGTAGCGCTGCGTGCCGCCGATCGATTCGAACTCGGTCTGGCGGTAGCCATAGCTGGCGTCCAGCGTGTGGACCAGGAACTTGTTCTGCACCAGCGGCATGTTGGCCTCGGTGTAGATTTCCTTGAACTTCAACGTACCGCTACGGTCGGGCGTCGGGGAACCAGAGCCCAGCAACTCGCCCTGCGTCTGCACGACTGCGTCGGAGGCATTGCCGCCGAAGACCTTGCGATCTTCATAGCCGACAGCCAGGCCCAGCGGGCTCTTGGCCCAGGGGCTCTTGGCGATGCCGATCTCGCCGCTGGCGGAAACAGCCATGACATTCTGGTCCACGCGGGTGGTCTGGAAGGTCGGCGTGGCAACGAAGGCCAGCATCTGCGGCGTGATGGTGCCTGCAGCGCCGAACAGGTTGATCGGCACGCAGCCGCCTGTCGTCACGGTACACGCGGAGGTGCTGACGGCGCGGACCGCCTGCTGCAGCTTGCTGGCCGAGAAGCCGTTGCCGGTGCGCTGGATCTGATCCGAACGGCCCGTCTGGTAGTAGGCATCGTAGGTCCAGCCGTCCAGCAGCGGGATGTCACCGCGCAGGCCAGCGGTGTACTGGGTGGTCGTGTTGTCGTAGCTGTAGATACGCGGGCCGGCTTCGACGAAGCGGCGGGCGATATTGGCGCGGAACTCGGTCGTGCTGCCGGGAACGCAGTTGGCGGCCGAGATGTTGTAGGCGGCGCAAAGCTGCGCACGGACGGCCGGCGTGATGTACGGGTTGCCGATGGGAATGTTCAACGCCACACCGAACGTGCCCGACGGAGCCAGATTCAGCGTCACATTGGAACGCGTGTGGAAGATCTCCGCATAGGCCTCGGCGTAGTCGTTGATCTGGAAACGGCCCAGCGCGGTAGCCTGGGTGCGAGTCAGCGGCGTCTCGAAGTAGTTCGGCGGGTTGGTGTTGTAGCCGTCCGGAGGCGCCGTGCCGACAGCGGCTCGCAGCAGGCCGCTCGACGAGTCGATCGTGCGGTCACCGGCGATCGGCGAAGGCATGCCAGACCAGATGGCCGGCACGGCGGTGCCCGAGAAGCCGCCCGGGTTGCCCGTTCTGGACGAGATCACCACCGGCGAGTAGTCGCGCTGGCCCAGGTTCAGGGGCGTCGTGCGCGTGGTGCCGACATGCAGCACGACGTTGCCGCGGCCGTCTGCCAGGTTGGCGCCGATGGTCAGGTCGTTCTTGTAGCGCTGGCCATCGCCTTTTTCAGAGGCGCTATACAGCGTCGTGGCATCAATGCCCGAGAAATTGCGCTTGGTCACGAAGTTCACGACGCCGGACACGGCGTCTGCGCCGTACACCGCGGAGGCACCGCCGGTGACCAGATCCACGCGATCCAGCAGCGACACGGGGATGGTGTTGGTGTCGACGACGCCACCCAGCGTGGCAGGCACGATGCGGCGGCCGTTGATCAGCACCAGGGTCCGGTTGGAGCCGAGACCACGCAGGTCGATCGACGCCGTACCGTTGGACCCGTTGTTCATATTCGGGCCAATGGCCGGATAGGAGGAGGGCAGGCCACGCACCAGCTCTTCAACCGCGACTGGCTGCTTGATGGTGATGTCTTCCTTGCCGACCGAAGTGATCGGGCTGCTGGACTCGGCACCAACCGACTTGATGCGGGAACCAGTGACTTCAATGCGCTCGAGCTTTTCGGTCGAGGCTTCTTGGGCCATGGCCGAGACGGCGCCCAGCGTGCCGATCATCGCCAGCGCGGCCGCGCTTCTGACGTTTCGTTTAAACATAACTACTCCTTCGTGAGGAATTTCTCAACGCATGTTGCGGGTGATTTGGAAACGCGAACCCCTCGCGGAGAAACGCTTTTTCGCGGCGCGAGTCTGTCGATTGCCGGCTGGACGGCCGATCCGGGTAGGCCCCAATAGACTGTGAAACTGGGCTTTCCGCGTCCTTTACACAATAGAAACCTAGGGCAATCACCGCCCCTGCAAGGGGTGACTGACGGCACTGGCGTTGTCACACGACCACACATATCCAATTCGCCCGAACGGGTCAGGTGGGTCTTCCGGGTGGTATTAACCCCTTTAGAAACGACTTCTAGAATTGCCGCCCCCAATCGAGATCCCATCGAATTGACTGCAGATACACAGGGAGGCGTCCCGCCCGCCGGGCTGGACTGCGAGGTTCTGATCGTGGGCGCCGGCCCGGCCGGCAGTGCCTGCGCACAGTTGCTGGCCAACGCCGGCCTTGCTGTCTGGCTGGTCGACCAGCACCCTCCGGGCCGCGACAAAACCTGCGGGGACGGCCTCATCCCCGACGCGCACAAGGCCCTGGCTCGCCTCGGCCTGCTGGACGAGGTGATGCGTCTGGCCAGGCCCGTAAGCCACGTGGGCTGCATCGGCCCACGCGGTGGGCGTATCGACGTTCCCGGCTCGCTGGCCGTGCTGCCGCGGCGCGAACTGGACGCACTGCTGCTGCGCGCTGCCCGGCAAGCCGGCGCCCGCTTCGAGCAAGCGCGCTTCGAGGCCCCGCTAGAGCAGGACGGACGCGTCGTCGGTGCACGGCTCAGGCAGGGCGACAACCTCATCGAGGTGCGGGCACGCTGGGTCGTGCTGGCCACCGGTGCGGTGCCCAGGGCGCTGACAGCCGCCGGCATGTGCGAGCGCCACACGCCCAGCGGAGTTGCGCTGCGCGGCTATGTGAAGGCACCGGAGATGGTCGGCAGGATCCAGGCGCTGGAAGTCGTCTGGGACAAGTCCGTGCGTCCCGGCTATGGCTGGATCTTCCCGGCTCCGGACGGCCACTTCAACATTGGCGTCGGGGTGACGGACAGCCACCGGGATCTGGGCGGCAAGGGCCAGAAGAAGGACGTCAACCTGCGCGCCATCTTCGACGCCTTCGTCGCCAAGTACGCACCAGCGGCAGAACTGATGCGCGTCGGTGAACTCGTCGGCGAACTCAAGGGGGCGCCGCTGCGCTGCACGCTGACCGGTGCGAAATGGACGCGCCCCGGCCTGCTCGTCACCGGCGAAGCCGCCGGCAGCACCTATTCCTTCACTGGCGAGGGCATAGGCAAGGCGATGGAGACGGGCATGCTGGCAGCAGACGCGCTGCTCAAACATCTCGACGATGACGTGGCCGCGCGCGCCACGTACGAAGCCGGGCTGACGGCCCTAAAGCCCAAGTTCGACCTCTACGAGCGAGCCAACCGCGTCAACGCCCACCCCTGGCTGGCAGACCTGCTGATCTGGCGCGCCAACAAGAGTCCGCGGCTGCTGAAACGCATGAGTGGCGTACTCAACGAGACCAGCAACCCGGGCAACCTCGTCAGCCTGAAGGGCCTCAGCCGGCTCTTCTTCGAGTGATCAGACGCGTTCGATCACCAACGCGATGCCCTGGCCCACGCCGATGCACATCGTGCACAGCGCGTAGCGCCCCCCGATCACCTCCAGCTGGTTGACCGCGGTCGTCACGAGTCGGGCACCGCTGGCGCCCAGCGGATGGCCCAGAGCGATGGCACCGCCGTTGGGATTCACGCGAGCGTCGTCGTCCGCCAGGCCCAGGTCCCGCAACACAGCCAGGCCTTGCGCGGCAAAGGCCTCGTTCAGTTCGATGACGTCCATCTGCGCAAGCTGCAGGCCGGTCAGCGCCAGCACCTTGCGCGTAGCCGGCGCCGGACCTATGCCCATGATGCGCGGCGCCACGCCGGCCGTCGCCATGCCGACGACGCGGGCGCGTGGCTTCAGGCCGTGGCGCGCAGCCTCAGCCTCGCTGGCAAGCAGCAGCGCGCAGGCGCCGTCGTTGACGCCGCTGGCGTTGCCGGCCGTCACGCTGCCATCGGGCTTCACGACGCCCTTCAGCTTGGCCAGCGCCTCGATGCTGGTCTCGCGCGGATGCTCGTCCAGCAGAACGCGCAGCGGGTCGCCCTTCTTCTGCGGCACATCCACCGGCACGATCTCACGCTCGAAGAAGCCGCGCTGCTGCGCTGCGATGGCCTTGCATTGAGAAGCCAGCGCCATGCGGTCCTGCGCGTCGCGCGGGATGCCGAAGTCGCCGGCCACGTTCTCAGCCGTCTCGGGCATGGAATCCACGCCGTACTGTGCCTTCATCTGCTTGTTGACGAAGCGCCAGCCGATGGTCGTGTCATAGACGGCATTCGCGCGGCTGAAGGCACTCTCGGCCTTTGGCATCACGAAGGGCGCTCGGCTCATGCTCTCGACGCCCCCGGCGATCATCAGGCCGGCTTCGCCGGCACGGATTGCGCGCGCGGCGGTGCCGACCGCATCCAGCCCCGAGCCGCACAGCCGGTTCACCGTCACGCCCGGCACATCCTGCGGCAGTCCAGCCAGCAGAGCGGCCATGCGGGCGACGTTGCGGTTGTCCTCGCCGGCCTGGTTGGCGCAGCCGTAGATGACGTCAGCCACCTGCGCCCAGTCCACACCGGGGTTGCGGGCCATCAGTGCCTTCAACGGCAGCGCACCGAGGTCGTCGGTGCGGATGGAGGAGAGCGTGCCGCCATAGCGGCCGAAGGGCGTGCGGATGGCGTCGCAGATGAAGGCTTGGATCATGTCGTGTGGCGCAGGTAGGGGCTGATGCGATAGCGCTCGCCGCGGTAGTGGGCGTCGAGCCGGTCAAGCAAGGCGACGACGGCGCCGGCGCCCCAGTGGCCCAGCCACTCGAAGGGGCCGGCCGGGTAGTTGACGCCCAGCTTCATGGCCGCGTCGGCGCCACCTTCGTCACAGACGCCTTGCTGCACGGCGTCCGCGGCCTCGTTGATGAGCATGGCGATGGTGCGCGCGACGACAAGGCCCGGCACGTCCACCATCTCGCGGGGGGCGAAACCCAATGCCGACAGCCAGCCCACGGGATCACTGAAGTTGCCGGACGTGGCATAAGCCAGGTCCGGCCCGGGGCCTAGCGGCAGGTCGAAGACGACGACTGGCGCCTGCAGCTCCCGCCCGACTGCAATCTCGCGCGCAGTGCGGCCATCGGTGAGGCGGACCTGCGCGCGGTCAGCCTCCAGGCCGACCCAGTCGCTGAGGACTTGCCGTTCGGCGTGCGGGAAGGCCGCCGCGAATCTCTCTGCGACGAAACCCTGACCATGCACGACCAGTCGCTTGGCGTCGGGAACCGCAAAGCCGCAACCCGGCAGTGCCGGTGCACCCTCAGGGTAGCGGTAGAAGCCCCGCCCGCTCTTGCGGCCAAGGAAGCCAGCGTCCACCAACTCCTGTTGCACCAGCGACGGCGTGAAGCGGCGATCGAAGAAGTTGGCCGCGAACACCGAACTGGTCACCGCGAAGTTGGTGTCATGGCCAATCAAGTCCATCAACTCGCAGGGCCCCATGCGGAACCCCGCCGCGCGCAGGCAGGCGTCGATGAGCTCAGGCCGGGCCGCACGGTCCTGCAGAAGCATCAGCGCCTCGGCGTAGTAGGGCCGCGCGATACGGTTGACGATGAAGCCCGGCGTGGAGCGCGTATGCACCGCGGTCTTGCCCCAGCGATGAGCGAGATCAAAGACGGCCTGCGCAACTTCGGGCGCCGTGCCCAGACCCGACACCACCTCGACGAGCTTCATCAGCGGCACGGGATTGAAGAAATGCATGCCAACCAAGCGCTCGGGTCGCTTCATGCCGCGGGCCAGGGCCGTCACGGAAATGGACGAGGTGTTGGTCGCGATGACGGCCTCGGCTGGCAGCAGTGCCTCGAGGTCGGCGAACAGCCCGCGCTTGACGTCCAGGTTCTCGACGATGGCCTCGATGACGAGATCGGCGGTGCAAAGGGCATCGACGGGCGTGATGCGCGCCAGCGCCTCCTGGGCAGCCTCCGCTGCCAGCCGGCCCTTGGCAACCAGGCCATCCAGCGTCTGCGCGAGCTTGGCCTTGGCGGCCTCGGCGGCGCCGGGTCGGGCATCGAAGAGGGCGACGTCATGGTTGGCCTGGGCGGCCACCTGCGCAATGCCTGCACCCATGAGGCCGGCACCGACGACGAGGATGCGGGAATCGTTCAGAGTCATTCGGAAGCCATCCAGTTGGGCTTGCGCTTGCCAAGGAAGGCCGCAAAGCCCTCGCGGGCCTCGGGCGTGGTGCGCACACGGGCAATGGTCTGGGCCGTCAGCTCGCGCACGTCCGCCGTTACCGGACCGGGCGCCAGCCGCGCGTAGAGCTGCTTGATCTCGGCCTGCGCGCTCGGTCCGCTGGCAAGCAGGTCGGCGACCAGCGCGGCTACAGCGGCGTCCAGGCCTTCGGCCGGCACCACCTGCTGCACCAGGCCCATGCGCCGCGCCTCGTCCGCGGCGACGCGCGAGGCCGTCAGCGCCAGCCGGCGCGCCTCGCGCAGGCCCACAGCGTTGACCAGGTGCGGGCCGATGACCGCCGGCAGGATGCCCATCCTGGCCTCGCTGACCGAGAAGCTGGCGGCGTCGGACGCTACAGCCATGTCGCAGGCGCACACCAGCCCTACGCCGCCGCCCAGTGCTGCGCCCTGGACGCGGGCGATCGTCGGCTTCGGGCATTCGGCGATGCGCGCCAGCATCGCCGAGAAGCGGCGCGCATCGGCGAGGTTGTCGTCCTGCGACGCGGCGGCGGCCCGCTGCATCCACTGCAGGTCGGCGCCAGCACTGAAGTGCTTGCCGGCTCCGGCCAGCACGATGACGCGCACCGAGTCATCGCCCCCCAGCAGCTCGAAGGCGGCGTCCAGTTCGGCGATCAGCGCCTCATCGAAGGCATTGAACACGGTGGGCCGGTTCATGGTCAGCAGGGCGACGTCGTCGTCGCGGCGTTCGAGTTCAAGCGCGGTCCAGGCAGGCATGCCGGCATTCTGCACTTTTCCCGACCGATCGGTCGAATAACCATCCATGCGCGTGGATCTGCCATTCGCCGCAAGCCGGCACAGCCCATATGCGGCCCCTCCTAGACTGCGTCCATGCCTGCTCCCTCACCCTTTCGCCGCTGGCTCGCCGCCGACTGGTCGCAGTGGTTCTACCCCGGCCCGCGCCGCGTCTTCTCGGCAGACGAGATGGCCCGCGCCGGCAATCAGCCTTGGCCACGTGGCATAGATCACTACGTCTACGTGAACCTGGTGCTGGTGCTGGCCGTCACCACCCCGTCCCACCGGCATTTCGCGTGGATTTGGCCAACCGCGCTGATCCTGGGCTGGATGACGCTGGCCGTGGCCCGATGGCTGTGGCGCACACCCACGACCAAGCGGCTGAACCTCGCCTGCTACGTCGTCGGCTTCATGGTTGGCGTGGGGGGCGTGCTATGCGCCAAGCTCGGCTGGCGGGAAGAAACGCAGGCCCAGCTTCCGCTGGTGCTGGCCATCATGGCCGCCGTGCTATCGGCCTGGTGGCTGCTGACCCTGTTCCGCGCCCAGCAGATCGAGGCCCGGCTGCGGGAGCTTGCCGAGCAGGACGCCGCGCTGCGCCTGCAGAGCCGCCTGGCCACGGCCCAGATCCAGCCCCACTTCCTGTTCAACACGCTGGCCTCGCTGCAGCACTGGGTGGACACCGGCGACGCCCGCGCCGCGCCGCTGCTGCGTGACTTCACGGCCTATCTGCGCGCCACGCTGCCCATGTTCGAGCGCGAGCTGCAACCGCTGGCCGACGAGATCGAGATGGTCAGACGCTACCTCGCCATCATGCGCGCCCGTCTGGGTACGCGGCTCGCGTTCGACATCGACGTGCCGGCCGAGCCGGACGTCCTGCTGCCGCCGGGCCTGGTGCTGACGCTGGTGGAGAACGCCATCGCCCATGGCATCGAGCCCCAGCTGCGTGGCGGCCATATCGGGATCACCGGACGTCGCCATGGCCAGCAGCTGGTGCTGAGCGTGCGCGACGACGGCCCCGGCCTCACACCCGGCTGGGCCGAGGGCGTGGGCCTGTCCAACACGCGCCGCCGCCTGCTGCAGGCCTGCCCCCAAGCCACCCTGACCCTGCAGGACGCCCACCCCGGCTGCCTGGCCACACTGACCCTGCCATCATGAACCTCACCGCCCTCATCGCCGACGACGAAGAAGCCCCGCGCGAGCAACTCCGCGCCGCACTGGCCCGCCTGTGGCCCGAACTGGACATCGTGGCCACCAGCGCCAACGGCGTCGAGGCCTGGGACGACTGCCTGGCCCATGAGCCCGCCATCGCCTTCCTCGACATCCGCATGCCGGGCCTGACCGGCCTGGAAGTGGCACTCCGGCTGTCCGCGCTGGCCACGCCGCCGCTCATCGTCTTCGTGACGGCCTTCGACGACCATGCGCTGTCGGCCTTCGACGCCGGCGCCGTGGACTACGTGCTCAAGCCGGTCGACGACGAGCGTCTTGCGCAGGCGCTGGCCCGGCTGCGCCCACGCCTGGCCCAGCCGGCGCCCGACACAAGCGCCCTGCAGCAGTTGCTGGCAAGCCTGCCCCAGCTGAGCCAGCCCAGGCCGACGCCGCGCCCCATCCAGGCAAGCATAGGCCGTGAAGTGCAGCTGATTCCGCCGGACGAGATCCTCTATTTCGAGGCCGACCAGCGCTACACCCGCGTCGTCCACCAGGGCGGCGATGCGCTGATCCGCACGCCGCTGCGCGAGCTGCTGACCCAGTTCGACCCGGACCAGTTCTGGCAGATCCACCGCAGCGTGCTCGTCAACAGCCGCTGCATCGCGCGCGCCATCCGCGTCGACGAGGGCACCATGGTCGTGACGCTGCGCGGCCGCGACGAGAAGCTGCCGGTGTCACGCCAGTTCCAGGCCCTGTTCAAGGGCCAGTGAGATTCGCCCAGGGCAAACCCCTGGGCGGCCGCGCATGCCGGCTCCACACAATCCGCGGCATTCCGAAATGCCCCCTCCCGAGGCCACAGCCAGGGACACCGTCTCCATCATGCCCAGCCCACTGCCCAACCCACGCTTCGACCACTTCTATCGCCACGACGAACTGACCGCCCTGCTCTTCGCCTATGCCGAGGCACGCCCCAACCTCGTGTCGGTGCGCTCCATCGGCAAGAGCTACGAAGGTCGCGACATCTGGGTCGTGGTCGTGACCCATCTGGCCACGGGCATGGACATCGACAAGCCGGCGCTTTGGGTGGACGGCAATATCCACGCCGCAGAGCTGACCGCATCGACGACCTGCCTGTACTACCTGCACTGGCTGCTGAAGGAGCATGGCGGCACGTCAGCCGAGGCCCAGCAGATCAACCGGCTGCTGGATACGCGCACGCTTTATCTGGTGCCCCGCCTGAACCCCGACGGTGCCGAGCTGGCCCTGGCAGACCGCCCGCGCCACATCCGCAGCTCCACCCGCCCCTATCCCTACACCGAGGAGCCGGTGGACGGCCTGACCGCCGAGGACATCGACGGAGACGGCCGCATCCTGACCATGCGCGTGCCCGACCCGCATGGCGGCTACAAGAAGCACTCTGGCGACCCGCGGCTGATGGTGGCGCGCGAGCCCGGCGAGTTCGGCGGCGAGTACTACCGCCTCATCCCCGAGGGTTTCATCAAGAACCACGACGGCCTGACGGTCAAGGTCAACCCCGACCGCGAGGGCCTGGACCTGAACCGCAACTTCCCCGGCGAGTGGCGACAGGAATTTCAGCAGCTGGGCGCCGGCCCCTACCCCACCAGCGAGCCCGAGGTGCGGGCCATGGTGGACTTCGTCACCCAGCACCCCAACATCGGCGCGGCCATCAGCTTCCACACGCACAGCGGCGTCATCCTGCGCCCCTGCGGCACGCGCAGCGACAAGGACATGACGCCCGAGGATCTTTGGCTGTTCCAGAATTTCTCGGCGCTGGGCGAGCGACACACCGGCTACCCGGCCATCAGCATCTACGAGGAGTTCCGCTACCACCCCAAGGAAGTCATCACCGGCACGCAGGACTGGGTCTACGAGCACCTGGGGGCGCTGTTCTGGGTGGTGGAGCTGTGGTCGCCCAGCAAGGAAGCCGGCGTTGAGGTCGAGAAGTTCATCGACTGGTACCGCGAGCATCCTGTCGAGGACGACCTCAAGCTGCTGAAGTGGAGCGACGAGCAATGTGGTGGCCAGGCCCATGTCGACTGGACGCCCTTCCAGCATCCGCAGCTGGGCGCCGTGGAGATCGGCGGCTGGGACAAGATGAACTACTGGCGCAACCCGCCACCTGCGCTGCGCGAACGCGAGGCCGCGCGCTTCCCGGCGTGGATGACGCAGATCGCGATGAGCCTGCCCAGGCTGGAGCTGATCCGCACCGAGGTGCGCGCGCTGGGCCCGGACATGTGGCGGGTGCGCATGGCCGTGGCCAACGCGGGCTATCTGCCGGCCTACGTCACGCAGCGGGCGTTGGAGCGCAAGACGGTGCGTGGCGTCATGTTCGAGATCCACCTGCCTGTCAGCGACCCGACCGTGAGCCTGGTCAACGGCAAGGAGCGCATGGAAGGCCCGCAGCTGGAAGGCCATGCACCCAAACAGAGCCAGCTCGCCTTCCTGTTCAACAAGCATCCCACCGGCGACCGCGCGGTGGCGGAGTGGGTGGTCCGCGCCCCGGTGGGTACGCGGCTGGCCCTCAGCGCCAGTGCGGAACGCGCCGGCGTCGTGCGCACGGAAGTCGTGCTCGACTAGGTCGACCTGACAACCAGTTCGGTCGGCATGATCTCGCTGGCGGCGCCCTGGCCGGCGATGAGGTCCAGCACCTTGCGCGCCAGCAGCACGCCGCCATGGTGCCAGTCCTGGCGCACGCTGGTCAGCGGCGGTGCAAAGCTCTGGGCCGCGGGCGAATCGTCATAGCCGATCACTGAGACCGCGTCAGGCACGGCCAAGCCCGCATCCGTGAAGGCGCGCACGGCGCCCATGGCCAGCAGGTCGCTGGCGGCGAACAAGCCGTCGGGCGGCTTGCCGCCCTTGGCCAGATGTGCCTGTACGGCCGTGAAACCGGCCCCGAAGGTGAAGGCCGCAGGCGTCAGCGTCTGGGTCTTCACACCGGGCGTGCCGGCCTTCTTCAGCGCCTTCACGAAACCCTGCTGGCGGTCACGGATCTCGGCATGGCGCACGTCCCCCAGGAAGAGCAGCTCGCGCCGGTTCAAGCGCAGCAGCCGTTCGGCCGCGCTGGCGCCCCCATGGGCGTTATCGCCACCGACGACGACGGCATCGCCACGGCCGTGCTCGGCGCCCCAGACGACCAGCGGCAGACCCATGGCCGCGGCCGACTTCACCGCCGAGCCGTTGGCACCCTGACCCAGCAGGATGACCCCATCCGCCGACGCGGCCATGCCCTGGCCCGGGCTCTGCATGGCCGACAGCAGCACGCTGTAGCCGCGCGACGTCAGCTCCTGCGTGATACCACCCAGCAGCTGCAGCGGGTAGGCGTCGGTCATGGGCCGGTCGGTATCAGGCTGCATCTCCAGCATGACGGCCACCATGTGGCTGCGGCGCAGCCGCAGGTTGCGTGCATGGTGGTTGAAGCGGTAGCCGGCAGCCTCGGCCAGCGTCTTGACGCGCTCGCGCGTGGCTGGCGTCACCGAGGGGCTGTCGCGCAGCGCGCGCGAGACGGTGATGGTCGACACGCCCGCCAGAGCGGCGATCTGCTCCATCGTGACCGGCTTGCTCTCCGTCATACCGCCTTTTGCTCGAGCACGTAGTTGGCACCGTCGTACTGGCCCAGGCGCTCCACCAGCAACGGCAGGCATTCGGCCAGCTCGTCGTGCAGTGTGAACGGCGGGTTGGCAATGAACATGCCGCTGCCCATCATGCCAAAGCCTCGCTCGTCTGCCTGCGTGACGGTGAGGCGCACATGCAACCAGCCCTTCTTGGCAGCAGCATCCGCACTGGCTTTCAGCCGCGTGGCGAGCTGCGTGGACTCCAGCAACTGCAACTGCGGGTACCAGACCATGACGACGGTGTCCGGCGCACGCTCCAGCGCCTCGCGCAGAGCCGCCAGCACCTTGGCGTAGTCCGTCTTGATCTCGTAGGGTGGATCCATCAGGAGCGCGGCGCGCCGCGTCGGCGAGGGCAGCTCGGCCTTGATGGACGCGAAGCCGTCGCGGTCGCTGACCTGGGTATTGGGGCGGCTCTCCAGGTAGGTGGCGAGGATGCGGTGGTCGGTGGGGTGCAGTTCGTAGGCGCGCAGCCGGTCGGTGTCGCGCAGCAGGAAGTTGGCGATGGCCGGCGAGCCCGGGTACTGGCGCAGTTGGCCATCGGGATTGAAGGCGCGCACCAGGCTCACATAGTCGGCGAGCGGTGCCGGCAGGTCCTGGCGGTCGTAGAGCTTGGCGATGCCCTCGGAATACTCCGCGTTCTTCTGCGCATAGCGCCCCTCGACCGAGTAGCCGCCGGCGCCGGCATGCGTGTCGATGAGCGTGTAGGGCTTGTCTTTTTCGCCCATGTAGCGCAGCACGCGGGTCAGCACCAGGTGCTTGAGGACGTCGGCATGGTTGCCGGCATGGAAGGCGTGGCGATAGGCGAGCATGCTCCGATTGTCGCTAAGCCTTCACAAAGCGGCGCGAGCAAAGATGCCGGCCACCGTGGCGGCGATGGCGTCGGGGTTCACGGCCGACTGATTGGTCAGCACGGCGACCGACCAGACCGATGCGCGACCGAGATAGCGGGCGTAGCTGGCACGGTAGCCCGGGATGAAGCCGCCGTGCCCCACCTTGGGTACACCCCAGGCGCTGCGGCTGACGATCCAGCCCAGGCCGTAGCCCAGCGGCCGGCCGTCCTCCCCCAAGCCCTGCCCCATGGCCGTCGGCCTGGCCCACAGCTGGGGCAGCGCCGCCAGATGCGCCGTGAAGCGGGGCGGCAGGTCTGCACCGTCGGCGGCACGCCCGGACAGGCCCGCATCCCAGCGCATCAGGTCGCGCAGGCTGAGCTGGATACCGCCACAGCCACCACCATAGAAGGCCTTCTGGACCGGCGGGAGCTGCGCGCCGATATCCAGCACACGGCCGTCGGCAGAGACCGCACAGGGCGCCGCCATGTCGGCGAAGTCGGTGCCGGCCTTCAGGAAGCGGGCTGACGCCATGCCCAACGGCTCGAAGACGCGCTGCCGCATGAAGTCTGTGTATGGCGCCCCCGTGACTCGGCCCACCAGCATGCCCAGCACGTTGTAGCCCGCATTGCTGTACAGAAAGCGCTGCCCTGGCGGCGAGCGCAACGCAAAGCCCTGGAACGCGGCCAACTGCTCCGCCTCGGAGAAGGGCGCGCCGCCGCGGGCTTGCATCTGCCGGAGCAGGCCGGCATCGGCCAGCATGTCGTCGGGCTGTGTGGGGTCACCCGCGCTGCGCAGTCCGGCCGTGTGGTTGAGCAGCTGGCGGACGGTGATGGCCCGCCAATGCGGGGGCACGGCCTCCAGATGGCGCCGGATGGGGTCATCAAGGCGCAGCCGGCCGTCCACGGCCAGCATCAGCAGCGTCTGCGCCAGCAGGGGTTTGGACACCGAGCCGATGCAAAACGCGTGCCCTCGTCAATCGCGTCGGATTCGCCCGGCCGGGCGGTGCCCCAGCAACGCGTGAACTGGGGCAGACCGTCGCGCAGCACGGCCAGCGCCAGCCCGGGGATGCGCTGGTCCGCCACGAGATCACCGACGAATTCCCCGGCACGACGGGCGGGATCGCCCTGCGCCGCACGGACCCAGCCCATGCTGCCCAGCAGGTTCAGGGCCAGAAAACCACGGCGCGCAACACTCGAAGTCAGAGTCATTCGAAGATTCTGCAGACGCGGCGGGCTTGCGATTGGGATAACACATCCCAAATCAACCGCATGCGCCACAGGACAAGGCTGCTTGCGTAGCCTTGCGCCCATCCACTTTCCGCTTGCTCGTCCACATGCCCACGTTGTTCGACCCCGTCCGCTTCGGCGACATCCATCTCGCCAACCGCGTCGTCATGGCGCCCCTCACTCGCAACCGCTCGCCGCAGCAGACACCGCAGGCGCTGAACGTCGAGTATTACCGCCAACGCGCAGGCGCCGGCCTCCTCATCACGGAAGCCACCCAGATCCGCCCCGACGGCCAGGGCTACTTCGATACGCCCGGCATCCACAGCCCCGAGCAGATCGCCGCGTGGAAGCAGGTGACCGATGCCGTCCACGCGGAAGGCGGCAAGATCGTCGTGCAGCTCTGGCACGTAGGCCGCATCTCGGTCAAGCGCCTGCAGCCGGGCGGCCAGCAACCGGTGTCGTCCACCAACCGCGCGGCCAAGACCCGTACCTATGCAGCCCATGGCGAGCTGGTGCCCACCGACGAGCCACGCGCGCTGGCGACGCATGAGATCCCCCAGCTCATCGCCGACTACGTGCAGGCCGCCAAGAACGCCGTGGCCGCCGGCTTCGACGGCATCGAGGTCCACGCCGCCAATGGCTATCTGCTGGAGCAGTTCCTGCGCGACAGCGCCAACGACCGCAATGACGAGTACGGCGGCTCCATCGAGAACCGCGCCCGGCTGCTCATCGAGGTCATGACGGCCATCGCCGCCACCATTGGTGCCGGCCGCACAGCGCTGCGCCTGTCGCCGGTCACGCCGGCCAACGACATCGGCCAAGACAGCAGCCCGCAGGCCCTCTTCAACTACGTGGCCGAGCAGCTCAGCCCCCTGAAGCTGGCTTTTCTCGAGGTCGTGGAAGGCGCAACTGGCGGCCCGCGCGACAACGCGCCCTTCGACTACGCCGAGCTGCGCCGCCGCTTCAACGGTCCGTACATCGCCAACAACGGCTATGACCGCACGATGGCGCTGGATGTCGTCGCCAGCGGGCGCGCCGACGCGGTGGCCATCGGCCGGCCCTTCATCTCCAATCCCGATCTCGTGGAGCGCCTGCGCGCCGACCTGCCCTGGGCTCCGGCACAGAAGGAGACCTTCTACGGCGGCGGCGCAGCGGGCTACACCGACTACCCTGTCGCCCAGCGCCAGCGGGCCTGACGCCGGGCAGCCCCCGGCGTCTCGGCCCGCTCGGGCGGATCCCGCAACAACACCGGCAAGCCATGAGCAAGGCCCTTCTCGCTCTAGCCCTGATCACGTCGCTTGCGGGGCCGGCGCCCGCGGCCACCCCCATCAAGATCCTGTTCGTCGGCAACAGCTACACCTTCGGTCGCGCGAACCCGGTGATGGGCTACAACGCCGCCGCCGTGCACGACCTGACGGCGAGCTTCAACGCGGTCAGTGCGGCCGGCACCAACAGCCATCCTGTGGGTACGTCCGGCCGGGGCAGTTTCGAGCCCCATCCGTGGGGCGGCGTGCCCGGCATCTTCAAGAGGATGACCGACGCGGCCGGCCTGAGCTACGACGTATCGCTGTCCACCCGCAACGCGGCCTCACTGCGCGGCCATTTCCTGAACCTCTACGGCAAGGCCTGGGACCTGCGCGGCAACGTTGCCAGCCAGGCCTGGGATGTCGTCGTCCTGCAGGAACAGAGCGACGGCGCTCTGCCGTCCGGCAAGGCAAGGCACGCCGGCTTCGCGGCCTTGCGCGCCTACGCCATCCAGTTCGAGCGCTTCATCCATGACGGCGCGGAACGGAACTTCACCGAGACCCAGCTCTTTGGCGGCCTGGCGGCCTGTCTGGCCGCGGGCCAGCCGCAGACCGCCTGCGATACCCACCACCACATCCACGCCAATGCAAATGCCAGCCCAGCCACCAGGATCTACCTGGAGCAGACTTGGGCCCGGCCCGACATGGTGGAGGCGCACAGGATCACGAGGCCCGACCTGGCGACGGCCGATGGCCGTCCCATTGCCGCTGGCGGTACCGCAATGTCGTACTACACCGATCTTGCCGGCATGACGGCCGACCTGCGTCAGGCCTTCAACGACATCGCGGCCTCCCACCCGGGCTTCGCTGGCGTCGTGCCGGTGGGCGACGCCTTCCAGAGGGCCATCGACGAGGGCCTGGCCCGCGGCCGCGGCTTCTACGACACCGAAGGTCGCTTTGCGACGGACAGCACCGGGCCAGTCGACCTCTGGTGGCTGGACCGTACGCATGCGAGCAAGTACGGCTCCTACCTCAGCGCGCTGACGCTGTTCGGCGCCATCACCGGCCTGGATCCGCTGAGCCTGGGCTCTCACGAACAGGCGGCCGTCGACCTGGGGCTGGACGCAACGACTGCGCGCGCGCTGCAGCGCGTGGCCAGCCGGCAACTTGGGTTCGATGGAGCGCCGGCGCAGCGCTAATTCCTCAAGCCCTGTGTCTCAGATCTGAAAAGCACCGGGATTGCGCGCCGGCCCGCCTAGGGCCACCGTGGTGTGCGGATGGCGGTACTCCCGCACGGGCATCAGCCTCATGCCGCCGCCCTCGCCCGCGTCTTGCGCCTTGCCGCGCAGTGCCGAATCGGGCTTGAGCCGCCAGTCATCGCGCGAGGCGCGGACGAACTCCTCCCAGCCCGCCGTGAAGTTGGCGCGCCGCACCCAGTGCCCTTCGGTCGCGAGCTTGGGCGTGCCGACGAGCAGGTTGTTGACCAGCACCACGTCGGTCTGCGGCGGCGTAACCCGCAGCCATATGCCGCCGCCGGGCAACTGGTCCACCAACGTGTTGTTGACGAGGTAGAGCGCCTGCTTCTCCCAAGTCGCACCCTCCGCACCGAAAGAAATCACACGCGGGTTCTCCGTCGTCGAGCTCTGCGCGATGAGATTGCCCATGACGACCGCCATGCCGCCGTTGGGGAACTCAAGTTCGTAACTCGCGCGGCCGCCGATCTCGTCAGTGAGGCGGTTGTAGAGGATGTGGTTGACGGCGGCGCGGCTCTTCAGCAGATGGCCCATGAGGCCGTGGTGGAAGTAGCTGCCGCGGACGGCAAGCCGCCCGATGGCGCCGACGTAGACGTTATGCGCCTTGCCGTCGCCCGGCCGGATGGTGCCGAAATCGCAATCGACGATGTCGAGCTCGATGCTCTCGTCATTGGCCGTCAGCACACCGTTCTCGTTGTCGCGGAAGCTGCAGTCCACCAGCGTCAGCGAGCCCGCTTCCAGGCGGATACCGGCGCCGTTGCGGTGCGGTACCGCGGCGCCGATGAAGTCGAAGCCCTCGATGCGCTGGTGCCGGCCCGCCGTCACGAACAAGCCCTTGCCCTGGACATGGGCGCCGGCGGCGATCAGCGTCACCCGGCCTCCCACGGCGCGCAGGGTCAGCCCATGCTGGGGCCAGGCGGCGGCGTCGGCGATGTACTCGCCGGCATCGACCTCCACCAGCATGCCGTCCCTGGCCTGACGAGCCGCAGCAGCCAGCGAGCGGACCGCGCGCGTGGGGCCCACACGCAGCACGGGCCCGGCATGCACCGTGAACGGCAGCAGTCCCGCGGCGGCCAGCCACTCCCGTCGCCGCGTCATGCCTTGTTCTTCATCTTGGCCTTGAACAGCTCCACGATGCCGACCTCGCGCGGCCCCGGCAGCAGCTCGAAGGCCTGGCCGGCTGCCAGGCTGCCCTCGCGCTTCACGGCCAGGTAGAAGCCGCAGTAGCCGCTCTGGACCATCAGCTTGGCCGCCTGGTTGAAGCCCATGTGGGCATTGAACTTGAAGCAGGGGTAGCGCGGCTCGGAGACGATGAGTTCGCAGTCCGGGAAGCGCAGCACGTCGCCGATCCAGACCTGCCCCTCCAGCAGACCGGCGAGCGTCAGGTTCTCGCCGCAATCGCCCGGCTGCAGCGGCGGTGCGTCCACCTTGGCCTGGCCGCGCACCGTCTGCCAGAACGGGTAATGGGCCTGTGGATAGGCATAGACTGCCTTGGCCACCCCGCCATGTACGGTAAGGTCGGCCTGTTCGTCGCCCTCCAGGCCCAATGGACCGACGACAACCGCACCCTGACGCGGCCGCTTGCGGATGGCCGAGTCCAGGGCCTGGCCATTGGTCGCGACGAAATGTTCGACGCGGGCGGTGTTGACGCTGAGGAGCTGCATGCCGCCATTGTCCAGGAGGCTTTCGGCTTCCCGGCCTACATGGCGTGCCATGCCTGTCCCTTAGGCTGGCGCGCAAAACCTTCAAGGGAGAGTCATGACTGCACTCGACACCGGCGCCCGGGTCTGGGCCGGGCTGGCCGTTCCGCCCTCCAGCGGGCTGATGTTCATCGTCGGCGTGTTGCTGGCCGGCGCCCTGGCGGGCGAATTCATCGCCGCGACAACTCGGCTGCCCCGCGTCGTGGGCTATACGCTGGCGGGCTGCGTGGCCGCCGCCTTCGGCCATGGCGTGGGCATGCCGCTGGCCGGCGCGGCCCAGACCGTCACAGACCTGGCGCTGGGCCTGCTGCTGTTCGAGATCGGCAGCCGCGTACACCTGCGCTGGCTGCGCCGCAACCCGGGCCTGGCGCTGACCAGCCTGGCCGAGGCCTTGCTCAGCGCGGTCGCGGTGGCATTCGTGCTGCGCCTGTTCGACCTCAGCTGGCCCACGGCCATCGCATGCGCCATCCTGGCCATGCCGGCACCGGCCGCCGTATCGGGCCGCGTCGCGATGGAGCTCGGCGCCGAGGGCCAGGTCACGCAGCGTGCATCGCTGCTGACGGCGCTGAACACGCTATACGCCGTCGTCGCGTTGACCCTGATGCGCACTTGGTGGGCGGCCGACGACGGCGGCAGCCTGCCCCAGGCGCTGGCGGGCCTGTCCATTTCGCTGCTGACGACGCTGGGCCTGGCGGCGCTGCTGGCCGGCGCCGTCTACCTGGTCGCGCGGCGGCTGGACCTGCGCAACGAGAGCGCCGTGCTGCTGCTGTTCGGCTTGGTCGCGTTCTCCATCGTCGCCGCGCGCGCCATAGGCGTTTCGACGCTGCTCATGCCGCTGGTGGCGGGCCTCTTGCTGCGCAACACCAGCGAGCGGCCCTGGGTCTGGCCACGTCACTTCGGCACCTCGGGTGGAGCGCTGGTGCTGATGCTGTTCGTCATCGTCGGCTCGGCCTGGTCACCCAAGATCCTGGTCGCCGGGGGCTTCGCCGCGCTGGCACTGATGGCGGCACGCTTCATCGCGAAGACGGCAGCCATCGTGCTGCTCGCGCCCATGGCCAAGGCCAGCTGGCGCCAGGGTCTGGCGCTGTCGATCACGATGACTCCGCTGTCGGCGACGGCTCTGGTGATGCTCAGCGAGCTGATGCGTGCCGAACCGGAACTCGCAGCGGGCGCCGTGCCCATCATCCTGGCGGCCATCGCGGTGCTGGAACTGGTTGGACCTATCGCCGTCCAGTTCGCCCTGCGCCTGGCCGGCGAGTTGCCCCCGGCGCCAGCGCGCCGTCAACCCAAGGAGGACCGTGAATGAGCCTGGGTGTGTTCTCCCAATCGCAACCGCTGACGCTGGGCGTCGAGCTGGAGCTGCAGATCGTCAACAGCGACGACTACGACCTCGCACCCGTCTCGGGCGACCTGCTGCGCCTGATGGAAAAGCGCAGCATCCCGGGTGACGTGAAGCCCGAGATCACCAGCAGCATGATCGAGCTGGCCACAGGCGTCTGCGCGGGCTACGGCCAGGTGCTGTCTGAGCTGGGCCAGATCCGCGATGCGCTGGTGGACTGCGCTGAGCAACTGGACGTGAGCCTGTGCGGTGGCGGCACCCACCCCTTCCAGCACTGGACGCGCCGGCGCATTTTCGAGACGCCGCGCTTTCACGAGCTGTCGTCGCTGTACGGCTATCTGTCCAAGCAGTTCACCGTGTTCGGCCAGCACGTGCATATCGGCTGCCCGAGCGCCGACGAGGCCCTGGTGCTGCTGCACGGCATGAGCCGCTTCATCCCGCACCTGATCGCGCTTGCCGCCTCCTCGCCTTTTGTACAGGGCGAGGACACCGGCTTCGACTCGGCGCGGCTGAACTCGGTGTTCGCCTTCCCGTTGTCGGGCCGTGCACCTTTCGTGCAGACCTGGGACGACTTCGAGGTCTTCTTCAACAAGATGACCCGCACCGGCGTCGTCACTGGCATGAAGGACTTCTACTGGGACATCCGCCCCAAGCCCGAGTTCGGCACCATCGAGGTCCGCGTCCTGGACACTCCACTGACCATCGAGAAGGCTGCAGCGCTGGCCGGCTTCATCCAGTGCCTGGGGCGCTGGCTGACGCTGGAGAAGCCCTTCACGCTCAGCGAAGACGACTACCTACCGTACACCTTCAACCGTTTCCAGGCCTGCCGCTTCGGACTGGACGGCACCTTCGTCGATCCTGAGACAGGCGAGCACCGCGTGCTGCGCGATGACCTCAGTCAGGTGCTCTCCAAGCTCGACACCCACGCCGGCGACCTGCGCGCCGAGGCTGCGCTGCAGTACCTGCGCCGCGAAATCAATGGCGCTGGCAACGACGCGACCTGGCTGCGCCGCATCGAGGACGAGAACCATCTGCTGCCAGAGGTGGTGCGGCGCGCCACCAAGCGCTGGCACGGACGGTGAGCGGTCCGCGCCAGCGCTTGCATATGGACGTTGAGAAAACAAACACGGACTCTTGATTGTTGGAAGTCCTGTCGGTGATGGCTATCGTTCTCTCACCGCCACCCACCACAGGACCCCATCATGAAAACCGTTCTGATCACCGGCTGCTCATCCGGCTATGGCCTGGAGACCGCCCGCCACTTCCACGCCCAGGGCTGGAACGTCATCGCCACCATGCGCACGCCGCGTGTTGACCTGCTGCCCCGATCCGATCGCATGCGCGTGATCGAACTGGACGTCACCCAGCCCGGGAGCATCGCGGCAGCGCTCGGGGCCGCCGGCCCCATCGATGTGCTGGTCAACAACGCCGGCATCGGCGTCGTCGGTGCCTTCGAGGCCACGCCTCTATCCACGGCGCGCGAGATCTTCGAGACCAACACTTTCGGTGTCATGGCGATGATGCTGGCCATCGTGCCGCAGTTCCGCGAACGCCGGTCCGGCGTGATCGTCAACGTGACCTCCAGTACCACGCTCGCGTCCTTCCCGCTGGCCGGCGTCTACACGGCCAGCAAGACGGCGATCGATGGGCTCTCCGGCTCCGTTGCCCACGAGCTGGCGGCGTTCGGCGTGCGCATCAAGCTGGTCGAGCCCGGCTACGGGCCGGGCACGCGCTTCGCGGAGAACGGCGGCGCCCGCATGCAGGGCTTGATTCCCGATGCCTACAAGTCCTTTGCCGAACCCATCTTCAGCGCCTTCGCAAACCCCGACGCCGTGACTCAGGCAGGCGATGTCGCAGAGACGGTCTGGCGGGCCGCGAACGACGAGTCGGACCGACTGCACTTCGCCGCCGGCGCAGATGCCGTGGCCCTCGCGCACGCCAAGGCGGCCTGAGCCGTCCTCGGCGGTGGCATGCTGCGCATGCTTCATCGACCGGATGCCAGATGAGTGATCCCCTGACCGAAGTCGTGCAACTCCTGCGGCCGCGGGCCGTGTTTGCCAACCTTATCAGCGGCAGGGGCGACTACGCGGTGCGCTACGCCCAGTACGGCCAGCCCAGCTTCTGCATCATGCTCAAGGGCAATTGCCGGCTGGCCGTGGACGGTCACGAGGAGGTGACACTGGGCGCAGGTGACTTCGTACTGCTGCCGTCGACGCCTGCGTTCACCATCTCCAGTCTCACGCCGGCGCCGCTGCCGGTCCACATCGATCCCAAGCTGGTTCCCGGCGGCGACGGCGAGCGCCGCTACGGCATGCCGGGCGGCGAGCCCGAGATGCTCTCGCTCGGTGGCGCATTCATGTTCGACGGCGCCGACCCTGAGCTCCTCGTGTCGTTGTTGCCCGGCGTCGTGCATGTGCGGGGCTCGACCCGCCTGGCGCAGTTGGTGCAGATGGTGGGCGAGGAGTACCTCGACCCCAGGCCGGGCCACGAGTTCATGCTGTCTCGACTGGTCGGCATGATGCTTGTCGAAGCCATGCGGTCCACCACGGCAGGCAGCGCGCCCCCGGGGTTGCTGCGCGGGCTGGGCGACGAACGTCTGGCCCTTGCGCTGCGGCAGATCCACATGCGCGTGGAGCACCACTGGACGGTCGCCCAGCTCGCCGACGCCGCGGCGCTGTCGCGCTCGGCGTTCTTCGACCGCTTCACGCGCGCCGTCGGCGTCGCACCCATGGAGTACCTGCTGTCATGGCGGATGGCGATCGCCAAGGAACTGCTGCGCCGGGAGGGCCTGTCCGTCACCGAGGTGGCCGAACGCGTGGGATACGCCTCCACGAGCGCGTTCAGCACCGCCTTCAGCCGGCACATGGGCCAGTCGCCCCGGCAATACCTGCGATCCAACCCAGCCTAGCTGGCATCCCCGAAAGCCAGGCCTGAGCTGTCATCGGCTGGCGAGCAGCGGCCGAGGCAGTCATGGCAAACCTCGGCGACCAAATAACGGCGCGACCACGACCCGCCAGCCTTCGCCGGCCTTCGCCGTCTGGATGCGCACCGGCAAGAACCTCTGGATAGTTTCGAAGTTTGTTGTTGCGTGATCGGTCAGCTCGGTGGCGGTGTAGCAGGCGCCGCGTTGACGCTGCCAAACGGCCAGGGACAGGGGTAGCACCCACTGATCCGTGAGATGAGGGCCCAGGGCTGCGCTGCTGACCTGGAAGGCGCGGACTTCACGCACCACCTCCCGAGCCACCTGTTCCGCGCTGACGCCCTTATCGCCGAAGGCCGTGAACACTTCGCTGACGTTCTCGTAGGCCAGGGTCGCCAGCAACGCATTGCCCGGGCCTTCGTTCTGGCGACAGGCGGCTTCTCGCAGCCCCCGATGGCCACCCCAAACTGCTCCACTCGTGGCCACCCAAACTGCTCCGGGCAGGACGAGGGAATTATGTGGGGTCTGAGGTCATGACCAGGCGCGCGGACGCCTCCTTCAGCCGGTAGCTCTTGCCCTCGAACTCGAGCATCGCGCAGCGATGCATGAGGCGGTCCAGGATGGTTGTGGCCATGGTGGCGTCGCCAAGGTAGCGGCCCCAGTCCTGGACGATCCGGTTGGACGTGATGACGATGGAGCGGCGCAGCTTGTAGCGCTGATGGACCAGCGTCTGCAGCAGCTCCGCGGCGTGCTCGCCAATCTTGCGGGCCAGGAACAGATCGTCCAACAGCAGCAGATCCGCTGCCACCCAGCCCTTGAGCAGCCGGGCGCGTTCGTCGGGCTCCGCGAGAGCGTGGCGGGCCATGACCGCGTCGGCTTCGACGTAGGCAACGTCGTAGCCCTGCAAGGTAGCCTGGTAGGCCACCGCCTTTGCGATGTGGCTCTTGCCCGTGCCGGGCTTGCCGACCAGCAGCGCGTTGTTGCCTTCGGCAATGAACTTCAAGCTGTGCAGCTCGAAGCAGGCGCCGCGCGGCAGCTTCGGGTTGAAGCGCCAGTCGAAGTCCGCCAGCGACAGCTTCTCGTCCAGGCCGGAGAGCTTGAAGCGGCGTGCCATGAGGCGGCTGCGGCGACGGTCCAGCTCGTCCTGCAGCAGTGCGGTCAGTGTGTCCAAGAACGGCTCCTGCGCGGCCTGGGCCTGCATGACGCGGGTTTGCAGAGTCTGGGCCATGCCCGACAGGCGCAGCTTGCGCAGCGTGTTCTCGATGTCTTGCGTGTTCATGCGAGGAGGTCTCCTTGATTGGCGGCGGCGGATTTGGCGAACAGCTCGCCGTACTCGTGAGGACTGCGGATGAGGGCGTGCGACTGCGTGGGTAGTCCGTCGCAGGCGTCTGCGTTGGGCGCCATTTGCTCCAGACGCTTCAGTGCCAGCGCCACCCGCTGCTCTGTGACGAGCTTGACGTGGCGATAGCTGTAGACGCCGTCGTCCAGCGCCTGGGCGCACGCGGCGTTGACGAGCTGCCGTGGATGACGCTCGGCCAGGTGCACGATGCCCCACAGCTTGCGCTGGCCGACGCGGCCCTCGATGCTGAACAGCAGCTGGCACAGCCGCTCGGCATCGGCGCCAATGGCCTGGGCTTGGGCGAGGATCTGACGCGTCTGTCGAGAGGGATTGAAGACCCGCTCGTCGTTTGGCAGCACCACCGTGCCGGGGCGCTCGGCCTTCGTGTGCGTGCGAAGCAGCGCCTGGGTCTTGAGATCGCGGATCTCCAGGCGCCGCTCGAAGATGCGCACCAACACCTTGGTGCCAATGGCCGCGGGACGCGCGGCGTAGCTGCTGTGGGCCACCTGGATGCAGCCGTCGTCGCAGACGGTGCGCTGCTCGTCGCGGAAGTACTGCATCGGGAGCGGCGGCAACGGCTGCAGATGCGCCCGCTCCTCCTCGAACATCGCCTGCACCTGGCGGCGCTCCGCGCCGTGGATGCGTGGCGCCGCCCACTTCGTCTCCCAGTGCTCCAGGTACTCGTTCTGCGCCTCCAAGGTCTGGAAGCGCTTGCCTTTCAAGGCCGTGCCTTGGGTGTGACCGATCGCGTTCTCGACGGTACCTTTGCGGTTGGGGTCACGCACCCGAGCCGGGTCTGCCACCACCTCGTAGTGCGCCAGCGTGGCGGCGTACACGGCATTGAGTTCGGGCTCGTACAAGTCAGGCTTGATCACGCCTTCCTTGAGGTTGTCCAGCACCACGTAGCGGCATGAGCCGCCGAAGTACCGCCAGGCCTGCTCGTGCAGCTCGGCCCAGACCTGCTGGCTCGACACCCACACCACACGCCGATAGCTGCGCCGCGAGTAGCGCAGCGTCGCCACGAACAGCCGCGGCTTGCGGTAGCGGTTCGTGCCCGGCACGAGCGTGGGCGCGCCCTCGCCGTAGTCGACCTGCATCTCCTCGCCCGGTGCGAAGCTCAGTCGGTCGAACTGCTCAGGAGCGTGCACCCGCAATCGAGCGACGAAGCGCTTGACGGAGTTGTACCGGCCGGCAAAGCCGTGTTCGTCCACCAACTCCTGGTAGATGGCCACGGCGTTGCGGCCTAGGCGCAGCTGCGCTTCGACAAAGGTGCGATGGGGCTCGCACAGCGACGCCGCCGAGGTTGCGCCCTGTGGCAAAGCCGGTGGCCGGGGTGGAGCAGTTTGACTGGGTGAGCCAGCCTCAGAGCCGGTGGCCACCCCGGGGCAGTTTGATTCCTGGGGCGGATCCGCTTGCGCCGCGAAGCGCTTGGCGTAGTCGCGGATCGTGTGGCGGGAGATGCCGGTTCGGCGCTCGATCTCGCGCTGGCTGTTGCCCGCGCGCAGGAGCGTCCAGATCGTGGTTTGTAGATGCGGCTTCAAGACGTTCACCTCGTGAATCCCCCTCTGTCGAGGGGCGGGAAGTTACGTCCTGCCTTCGTCAGGGCTGAGGCGCCTGACCGACCGTGCTCAGCGGGTCAATTCACCCCGGCCGGGTGGAGCAGTTTGAGTGGCCATAAGTGGGGCACTTTGGGTGGCCGCCGGGGTCGCAGCTGGCTGTCGGTCCAGGCCAGGCTCGCACCCAGCTGCTCCAACTCGCGACGAACAACAGAGCGCGGCAGCGCCGGTGCGAAGCACTCAGCAAAGCTCCCCAGCTTGGCCCCACGATCATTCAAGTCGAAAGGTTGCAGGCTGTCCCTGGCCGGCCAGATCGTGGCTTCGATCTCACCGCCGCCAGCCGGGTAGAAGCCCAGCCGGCGCAGCACAAGGTCGGCCTCCGCGCCGAGCTTGCGCAGCAGTGGCGCGTAGCTGCGCTCCAGGAAGTGGAAGGGTGGCGCCATCGGGTTGTGCGTGCCACCACCCAGCCTCAGCCGGCTGGTTGAATCGGCCAACATCAACGCGGGCCAGACAGTTTGCAGCACCAGCGTGCAGCTGCCGGCGGTACCAACGTTGAAGACGTAGTCACCTGCCTGTACCGGGCCCGGCGTGAAGGTCAGGGCTTGCGAGCTGAGCTCGGCGCCCTCGACTTGCGCACCACACACCTCGACGGCCGCAGTCACGCAGGTCAGGTGTTGGCGCATCAGGCCCGGCTTGGCGCGGCCGGCGCGGATCTTGGTCAGCGTGAAGGGCTGGCCCGTGCACATGGACAGGGCCAGCGAAGTCCGCAGCGAAGTCCGCAGGATTTGTCCTCCGCCCTCGCCGACGGAGCCGTCGATCTCGATCATGTTCTTCTTCTCTTGTTGTTCTAGGCTTCTGCGCCGAAGTGCAGAACGGCGTCATGCAGGTACCGGTCCAGCAGCCGTCCGTCCGCCTTCGGCCCCTTGTCCGGTGCGAAGCTCATTGCATCAACAAGCTCGGATTCGATGAAACTGTGGATACCCACCCAGCGCGGGCTCGTCGCCGATTCGCCGGCACGCATCTTGATCTCCAACAACGCGTTGACCTCGTCGAGCACGGTGCGGTCGGTCAGCGTCTGGGTGGCGAGCTCGGCAAAGCGCATCGGCGGCACGCCGCGCCCTTCGCGGATCCACCGCGCCGCGAGCAGCGGGCGCAGCACGTAGAGGTACTTTTTGTATCGCACGACTTCGCCGTACAAGTGCTCCCGCAGGTTCTTCTTGGCCATCGACACATAGTGGTGATAGCCCCGCACCGGCGAGAAGCCCTCCTCGGCCAGTGTGCGCAGACGCGAGACCCACCCGACGTCCTGCTGATAGACGATGGGCGAGCGCAACCACTCCAGCAGCGTCGGGTTGGATTCCTTCAGCAGCTGCAGCGTCTTGCGCAGGTCCCAGCCGTTGATGTCCAGCTCGCCGCTGATCGGCTGCTCGATGACATCCCGGCCCGGCTCCACGGTCAGGTACCAAGGCAGGCGGTTCACATAGATGAACCGCACGTCGTAGTCGCTGTCAGGCGACGCGAAGCCCCAGCCGCGGCTGCCGGATTCGCAGGCGAACAGCACCTTCACCTGGTGCTGTTGCTCCAGCGCCGCCAGGTTCTGCAGCACGGTAGCGCGCATCTCATCCGATACCGGATGGGCGCTCAGCACGGATTCCCTTTTCATGCCCTCCCTCCTCATTGGTTTCGGCTGAGTGGGTAAGAGCAGAAAGCTCTCACCTGCTCATCCCTTCACGCACACCACTTGCTTGAGCGTGTGCACCACTTCCACCAGATCGCTCTGCGCGGCCATGACGGCGTCAATATCCTTGTAGGCCATCGGGATCTCGTCGATGACGCCGACGTCCTTGCGGCACTCGACGCCTTCGGTGGCCTTGACCTGATCCTCGATGGTGAACATCTTCTTGGCCTTGGTGCGGCTCATGACGCGGCCCGCGCCGTGGCTGCAGCTCTCGAAGCTCTCCGGGTTGCCTAGGCCGCGAACGATGTAGCTGCGTGCACCCATGCTGCCTGGGATGATGCCCATCTCGCCGCGCTTGGCGCTGACGGCGCCCTTGCGGGTCACGAACACGTCCTCACCGAAGTGGCGTTCCTGCTGCACGTAGTTGTGGTGGCAGTTCACCGCTTCCACATGCGCCTCGAAGGGCTTCGTGATGACCGAGCGCACCGTTGCGATCAGGTTGGCCATCATCACCTCGCGGTTCTTCATGGCGAACTTCTGAGCCCAGGACACGCCGCGCACGTAGTCGCCGAAGTACTGGGCGCCTTCCTCGAAGTAGGCCAGGTCCTTGTCGGGCAGGTTGCGCTGGTTGCGCTCCGCATCCTTCTTGGCCAGCTCGATGAAGTGCGTGCCGATGGCATTGCCCACGCCGCGCGACCCCGAGTGCAGCATGAACCAGACCAAGCCGACCTCATCGAGGCAGACCTCGATGAAGTGGTTGCCGGTACCCAGCGTTCCCAGATGCTTGCGGTTGTTCGTGTTCTTCAGGCGCGGGTGCAGCTCGCACAGCGCATCGAACTCGTCCACCAGCGTGGCCCAGACCTGGTCCACAGTCTCCGGCGGGTTCTCCCAGCTGCCGGGGTCACGGCCGCGGTGCTTGGGCGCCGAGCCGTGCGGCACGGCCTTCTCGATGGCCGAGCGCAGCGGGCCGAGGTTGTCGGGCAGGTCCTCGGCGCGCAGCGTGGTCTTCGCGGCCATCATGCCGCAGCCGATGTCCACACCCACAGCAGCCGGGATGATGGCCTTCAGCGTCGGGATCACCGAGCCGACGGTCGCGCCGATGCCCAGGTGCACGTCCGGCATGGCCGCGATGTGCTTGAAGACGATCGGCAGCTTGGCGGCGTTGGCGAGCTGCTGCTTGGCCTCGGGTTCCACGGGAACGCCTTGCGTCCACATCTTGATGGGCACGCCGCCTTCGGGTCGTTCTAGTTGATAGTTCATGGTGTTCTCTTCAGGAATTCTTGGTGGACGCGACGGGATTCGAACCCACATCAATGCAGCAACCACGGTTTCTAGGCCAGTGGCCTCGTCGGCGATTGGAAACGCGCGCCAGTGACGACCCGTCATCGGAGCCGGCACCTGCATCCTCAACCGTGCTCGCCGACCAACTTGCCTGCCGCACCTGGCGCTACCCAGGCTGCCGGCATGTCATTCATTTTTGGCAGTGGCGCTCCCTTCTGTGCCAGCGCGCCCGAAGTCAAAGGTGATGCCCTGTCGCGACAAGGGGTGGTGACACGTCAAGCTCTGCCACCGAGCTACCGTACCCATGATCTGGGACTGGCGACTCGAATCCGCGACCACGAGCGTCGAAGTCCACGGCTCTTCCAGTTGAGCCACGCCCCACCTGGGATGCAGAACGGGACATGGTCATCGCTGGTAGTGATGCCGGTTCACGCCGTCAAAAGTAGCCGCCGCTCAGGCAGCAGCGCTTGAAACGTCCTCCCTGAGCCGCAGGGGCAGGGGTCATTGCGACCGAGCTTCTCGAGCAGCTCCTTGTGGCCGCCCACGATGCGGTCACCGCGCTTGACCTGCGTTTCAGACGGGAAACCCTTGCGGCGTTTGCTCATGACCTCGAAAGCTGTGGTCGTTCTGGATCTTCTTCATGGTGTTCTCCTGACTGTGTTGGTCCCCTCGGCCCGGGTCGAACGGGCATGCCTTGCGGCCACGGCTTCTGAGACCGTTGCGTCTGCCATTTCCGCCACGAGGGGTGCGGATGCGCTTGGGGTTGACCGACCGGATTCGAACCGGTGATGCAAGGGTCACGACCTTGAGCCTTAGGCCACTAGGCGACGGTCAACCCCAAACACACGTCATCTTCAAACTGGCGCCGCCAGCGGGCTTCGATCCCGCGGCCTCCGGTTCGACAGACCGGCACTCTTCCAACTGAGCTATGGCGGCTACTTCACTACTGGTCCGTGCGGCAGGGCTCGAACCTGCAACCCTCTGCTCCCAAAGCAGCAGCGCTCCCTGATTGCGCCACACACGGGTCATCCTTCAATGCTCTGAATGGTTGTCGGTGACGGGTTCCGACGCCGCCCAATCGTTGCGGCCGGTTTGCGCCTGTCGAAGCGTGAGCTCGACGACAGGCTTCTGGTACTGGCATCCCGTGCGGGAGTCGAACCCGCCTCTTCGGCTTGAAGGTCCGAGGACCTCACCGGAAGTCCAACGGGACGTTGTTGATGTGGTGGACGCTGATGGATTCGAACCACCGTGCCATAAGGACCTGGTTTACAGCCAGGTGCAATCGACCAACTCTGCCAAGCGTCCGTGATGCGGAACGATCTCCGCTGTTCCTGGCGCCTCGTGAAGGGGTCGAACCTCCGACCTCCGGCTTCGTAGGCCGGCGCTCTTCTCCACTGAGCTAACGAGGCGATGTCATCTCGGCTGTGTCCGCACGCGATCCATGCGAGGCGATCTCGGCTGAACCGCTGCATGCCGGCTCCGTCTGCAGAACGTGCTGGGGCACACATGCACACCAGGCAGACCAGTGCTTGTGCACGGGCACACCCGAGATGGCATCCGGTGCGACTCTCCCCTCGACAGCGCCCGTCGGCGCCCGGCTTGGTGAATCGACCTGAACAGCAGGAGCCAAGCAAAAAGCCCGGTTCCTGCGGGAGACCGGGCTTCAGGGGATCGCAAGATCCCTGGAGGTTGAAAGCTTCAGCGGGCTGGAACTTTCCCCGGTGGTGTTGCATCACCCTCGTATCGGTCATGGCGCGGCCGGCTCGGAGCCAGCGCGCTCTCATGGCGACCCGCAGCGGCACGCAAGGCCATCTCGCCCGAGAAGGGGCGCTTGGCGTTAGTGGCGATAGCTGAGCAGGACATGACGAGACCGAGGTGGTTGGGGTTGAATCAACGAATGTGCGAATTGTGAAGAGTGTTCACGAACCAGTCAACCCGGCGCGACCACCTAGAATGAGTGTGAAGTGTTTTAACAACACCCGCCGTGTCCAGCATCTCGACCTTTCGCCGACTCAACGCCCTCTCGCTCTTCCAGGCGTTCGCCGAAGAGCGCATTGCGGCGGGCGACCCGCCCAAGGGGCTGGAGGCCGCCTGGGCCGCACGGATCGAGGTGAGCGGGGCCACGTGGTCGATGGCCAAGAGCGGGGCCAGGCCCATCGGCAACAAGCTGGCCCGGCAGATCGAGAAGCATTGCGGCAAGGAAGCCGGCTGGCTCGATGAAGAGCGCGAGCCGGCGGGTCTATCACCCGGCGAGCAGCAGTTCTTGGCGCAGGCCCTGAAGACCTACCGAAGTACGAACAGTGACGGCCGCAAGCGGCTCAAGCAGTTCCTGAGGTCGTTCACGGCGTAGTAGCGCGGCGAGCAGTTCGCGGCGGCTGGCATCGGATGCCGCACGGCTGCCACGACCACCGTTCATAGCGGGCGATGTGACAACGGCGCCATCCCCATGCGCCATCGCGCAGCAGCCGCCGAGAGGGATCGCCCCAACGAACGGACGACCGCATGCGTCGGAAGCAACATCGCCGGGAATGCTGTGCTTGTGCACAGTATCCGTGCCGGTCTACCGGTAGCGCCACCCGACCCCAACGGATCCCGAAAGGAGCGCGCTGCTACATCTTGGGACGAGGATCGGGGCGGCAACAGGCTCGCGTGGAGAGAAGACCGCAGCGCGCTGCCTCAACGTTGGCGCGCGAGCCGCCGCCACAAGTTGCGTTGGATTACAGGCAACCTTCGCGTAAACCCCAGCACCACTTCGCAAGGCACGTGAGCCAGAAGGACGCCCCAGCATGGTGTTATTCATGTTTTGCATGACCTCACCAGTCTCGTCGGTTACGGCGTGATTACATTGGATTCGACAATCCGCGCCCAAGGCCCGGTGTGCTTGGGCCAGCTCCGAACGGCTGACCCAAACACATCACCATGATCGGAGCCTCAACCATGAACCAACCGCTGATGCAGGGCTTGCGCCTGAATCTGCCCACCTATGTAAAACACGCCCGGCTGATCGCCTGGGTCGCCGAGATCGCTGCGCTGACCGAGGCAGCCGACGTCTACTGGTGCGACGGCAGCGACGAGGAATACCAGCGCCTGTGCGACCAACTCGTCGCGGCAGGCACCTTCAAGAAGCTCAACCCCGTCCTGCGCCCTGGCAGCTACCTGGCCAACTCGGACCCCAGCGACGTGGCCCGCGTCGAAGACCGCACCTTCATCTGCTCCGAAAAGAAGGAAGACGCCGGCCCTACCAACAACTGGATGGTCCCGTCCGAGATGCGCGCGCTGCTGCAGACCGGCGAGCAGGCACTGTTCAAGGGCTGCATGCGCGGTCGCACGCTGTACGTCGTGCCGTTCTCCATGGGGCCGCTTGGCAGCCCCATCGCCCATATCGGCGTGGAGCTCAGCGACAGCCCCTACGTCGCCGTCAACATGCGCACCATGACGCGCATGGGCCGCGCCGTCATCGAACTGCTGGGCGGCGACGGCGACTTCGTGCCCTGCGTGCACACCGTGGGTGCACCGCTGCAACCCGGCCAGGCCGACGTGTCCTGGCCCTGCAACAAGACCAAGTACATCGTCCACTTCCCTGAAACGCGCGAGATCTGGAGCTATGGCTCGGGCTACGGCGGCAACGCTTTGCTGGGCAAGAAGTGCTTCGCGCTGCGCATCGCCTCCACCATGGGCCGCGACCAGGGCTGGCTGGCCGAGCACATGCTGGTACTGGGCGTCGAAAGCCCCACCGGCAAGAAGATGCACGTCGCTGCCGCCTTCCCCAGCGCCTGTGGCAAGACCAACTTCGCGATGCTGATCCCACCCAAGGCCTTCGCCGGCTGGAAGATCACCACCATCGGCGATGACATCGCCTGGATCAAGCCCGGCGCCGATGGCCGCCTGTACGCGATCAATCCCGAGGCGGGTTACTTCGGCGTGGCCCCGGGCACGAACTCGCACACCAACCCCAACTGCATGGACAGCCTGGCGCGCGACGTGATCTTCACGAATGTGGCGCTGACGGACGACGGCGACGTTTGGTGGGAAGGCATGACGGACGCGCCACCGGCCCACTGCATCGACTGGCAGGGCAAGGACTGGACGCCCGCCATCGCTCGAGAGACTGGTGCCAAGGCCGCCCACCCCAACGCACGCTTCACTGTCGCTGCGACCAACAACCCGGCGCTGGACGCCAACTGGGACAACCCCGCCGGCGTGGCCATCGACGCCTTCATCTTCGGCGGCCGCCGCTCCACGACCGTACCGCTGGTGACCGAGGCGCGCGACTGGACCGAAGGCGTCTACATGGCCGCGACCATGGGTTCCGAGACCACGGCCGCGGCTGCCGGCCAGCAAGGCGTTGTACGCCGGGACCCGTTCGCGATGCTGCCCTTCATGGGCTACAACATGGCCGACTACTTCCAGCACTGGTTGGATCTGGGTGCGAAGCTCCAGGCCGCGGGCGCCAGGCTGCCCGCGATCTACTGCGTCAACTGGTTCCGCAAGGGCGCGGACGGCAAGTTCGTCTGGCCCGGCTACGGTGAGAACATGCGCGTGCTGAAGTGGATGCTGGATCGCCTGGAAGGCCAGGGCGGCGGCGAGGAGCATGTCTTCGGCGTCACGCCAGGCTATGGCGACCTGAACTGGGACGGCCTGGACTTTTCCCGGCAGCAGTTCGATACCGTCACCCGCATCGATGCCGCCGAATGGCAGGCCGAGATGAAGCTGCACGACGAGCTGTTCGCCCAGCTCGCGTACCACCTGCCCGCCGCGCTGCCGGCCGTCAAGGCCCGCATCGAGGAGCGCCTCGCCCGCGAGGACCGCTGAACGATCGTTTCACCCGTCCGGTGACACCTTGAACGGGCGCCTTCGGGTGCCCGCTTTTTTTGGGGCACGCGCAGGGGCCGTTCTCCTCCCGCCCTCAGGGATAGGCCTTCAACGTCGCCGTGTTGCTGCTCCCCTTGCAGCGGGCCGCCTCGCCGGTGTCGTTGATGACGTGCTCGATACTGCCCTTGTCGACTAGGCAGACCGTGATCATGTGATGAAAGCGCACGCCCGGCCGGCGCGGCGCCTCGATGGCCCGATCCAGCACGACGTCGGGCTTGAGGAAGACGCTGTAGACGCCCAGGCCCCATGCCTCGTGACGGGTCACCGAGTCGCCCACCTGATAGGCCGCATGGCCGCGACCGGTGGCGCTGGTCCACTCCGGTTGGGTGGGCGGGTCGTACGGGATCTCCGACTGGTAGAAGTAGACCCGCCCGCCGTTCCCCTGCCAGACGACCTGCGCCTTCTGAAAGTGCTCCACGAAGAGCCCATAGATCGTCACGTCCTCGCCATTCACCCAAAGGCCGTGGGCGGCCGGGTTGCTCGTCCAGCCGACGCCGGCACCATGGTCGGCGCGCCAGACCCAGGTGTGGTCTACCAGCGTGTCGTGAGCGTGGATACGCAACGCGGTCGTCACCTGACCGGCGGCTGCACCGCCAACGCGGAAGAACAGGTCGTGCAGCACGATGGGGTCGGTCTTGTGGCGCTTCTTGGAGCCGGGCGGCGCCACTTCCATCAACACACCGGAGTCGGCCTGGCCGGCATCCAGGAACAGGCCTGAGATCGTCAGTCCGCTCACGTCCGCCGTCTTCAGCAGCGGCTGGCCGTTGTCAGATCGCAGCGTCGGGAAGCCGATGCCCAGCACGACGGTGCCGGGGCGTTTCACCTGCAGCGTCTCAGCCAGCAGGTATTCCCCCGGCGTGAACAGCAGATGCCGGCCGGCCGCCAGCTGGGCGTTGAGGGTCTTCGCCGTGTCGCCGGGCCTGGCGATATGGAACTGGTCGATAGGCAGCGTCCGGCCCGGCGCCGTGGCGCCATTCGCCCAGGAGATACCGACGCTGTCGCGTCGCAGCGCCGGCACGCGCACGGCGTAGCCGCCCTTGGGATCAATGAAGAGATAGGGCTTCTCGCGCACCAGCGGCGTCTTCGCGATCCGGGTGAAGCGCTGGCCCGGCGTCGGGAACTCGCCCTCGGGGGCACCATGCACGCCGACGAACACCATGTTCCAGTTCGAGCCCGTCCAGCTGCCCCAACGGCTGTTGCGCGAGATCCACTGCTGCTGCGTCGCCGAGTCGACCCGGCCGTCCACCAGCACGTCCGCGAACCAGCCGCCGCTGGCCCAGCCGTTGCGCTGGTTGAGCCGGATGTTGCCGCGCACATGCATGCGCCGGAACGGGATAGCCTGGGATACCGCCCACTGCAGGGTGTTGTCACCAATGCCCAGCGTGGGTGTCACCGAGAAGTTCTCGGCGCCGCGCCAGAAGTTCTGCGTCGCGTTGTCGTTGTCGAGGAAGGCCGTGGAGCGCAGGTCGCCGATGACGTGCACATCGTCCGGATGTGCCCCAAGGCCCAGCACCTGCGTGTAGAAGCCCACCGGAATGCGCAGGCCCTCGTAGGTGCCTGGTTTGAGCAGGATGGCATCGCGGCGTGGGCCGAAATGGTTGGGCTGCTGGGCCGCGTAGATGTCATCGATACGCTGCTGCAAGCCGGGCATGGCCGGGTCCAGGACGTGGACATGGGGACCGAAGTCCGGCACCTCGCCTGCCGCGGCCCCGGCCGCCACACCGGCGGCCAGCACCCCGCCCGCCACCATCCGTGCCGCCACATCGCCGACGCGGCTTGTTCCTGTCTTGCCCTGCATGTCCCGTCCTCGCCAATCCTCTGTTTGGAATCGGTTCCAATTGCGCAATTGGATCATGACGAAGGCGCTCGGGCATCAGGGTTACGCCGGGCGCGGCGGGCGCACAATGGTCACCACTTGCGCAGCCTGCAAAGGTGAGGAGGCCGGATGATGAACCAGGGTTTCGGTCATGAACTGCCATCGCGGCACGCCCAGCAGGAACACCGCCAGGTCTCCCGCTACTTGGTCGTCATCGCATCGAGCGCCGGCCCTGTGGCCAAGCTGTTTCTCGACAGCCGCGAACTGGTCGGCGAGTTCGACGCCGGTACCGAGGAGATCGCCGTCATGACGCAGAACGCATCGGCATCGGCCGGCGCCGACGGCCCGGAGTGGGACAAGGCCCTGCGCGGCCACAGCGCCAGCGAGCGCGCCGCTGCGGTGGTCTACCGGCTGGACATCTAGAAGCTGGACCCCGGCTGGGTCAGGAAGACCGCTTCCTCGGTCGTCGACGCGCGGCCCAGGACGGCGTTGCGGTGCGGGTAGCGGCCGAAACGGTCGACGATGGCCTTGTGCTTGAGCTCGAACTCATGCGTGTGCTGCGGAGCACGCTCGCGCATCAGCGGCTCGCCCACGGCATGGATTGCCGCGGACTCACTGTGCATATATGGCAGGTAGAGGAAAGCGCGCCGCTCTATGGGGAGAGCCAGGTCCGCGCCAACGGCGACCGCCTCCTGCGCGAGGGCCAGCGCCAGCGGGTCGCCCGCGAACGCAAGCGGCGTACCGCGATGGATGTTGCGCGCGAACTGGTCCAGCACGATGACCTCGGCCAGCCGGCCCTCGGCCGTCGCGCGCCAGGCGAAGAGCTCGCAACGTGCCGCCCGCTCGTGCAGCGCGCCGAAGCGGCTGCGGACCCGTTCGTCGAAGGCCGGATCGACCTTCCACCATTGGGCAGGCGAGGTCTCCTCGAACCAAAAGCGCAGCACCGTGTCGTGCACGGCCTTCAGCCCTTGCGGCCGCCGAAAAGCAGCAGCAGCCCGCCCACCGCGATCGCACCCACGCCCAGCCAGACTGGCAGGTTGACCTCCTCCTTCTCCTTGGCCGACAGCTCTAGCGGCCCCAGCTTCACGACGGTGCTGTCCTTGGTGTAGCTGAAGCCACCCGTAGCCAGGCTGGCCGCGCCGGCGATGAGGAGAAGCACTCCGACGATCTTGGTGAAGTTCATGGCTGGCTGGATGCGTGGATGAGGCCGCCAGCTTAAGCGCTCGCCCCGTCCACGTGGTGAAACCTGGCGCGGCACACCGCATACTCACGCCACACAGCCACCCGCAAGGCCCGCCGTGCCCAATCCCCTCCCGGACAGCATCGACGCCGTCGCCGAAGGCCTGCAGGCCCAGGCCTATCTGCCCTCGCGCGAGCTGGCGACCGCCGCCTTCCTCGCGCTGCGCCTGGCCCGTCCTCTGCTTCTGGAGGGCGCGCCCGGCACCGGCAAGACCGCCATCGCTGCGGCACTAGCCGCTGCGCTGCAGCGGCCGCTGATCCGCCTGCAGTGCTACGAAGGACTGGACCTGGCGGCGGCGGCCTACGAGTGGAATTACGCGCGGCAGATGCTGGAGATCCGTCTCGCACAGGCCCACGAGCGTGAGCGCACGGCGGATGAGCTCTTCGCGCGCCGCTTCCTCATCGAGCGCCCCCTGCTGCAGGCCCTGACCACCACGCCCGCGCCCGTCCTACTCATCGACGAGCTGGACCGCGCCGATGCGCCCTTCGAGGCCTTCTTGCTGGAGTTCCTGGCCGACTTCCAGATCAGCGTGCCGGAACTGGGCGCGATAGCGGCCGCCACACCGCCACTGGTCGTTCTGACGAGCAACCGCAGCCGCGAGATCCACGACGCCGTCAAGCGCCGCTGCCTCTACCACTGGGTGGAATTCCCCGATGCCGCGCGCGAGCTCGCTATCGTGCGTACCCGCCTGCCGCACATCGAGCAGCGGCTGGCCCGGCAGGTCGTCGCCTTCGTGCAGGGCCTGCGCGCGCTGGACCTCTACAAGCTGCCGGGGTTGGCCGAGACGCTGGACTGGTCGCGCGCGCTCATCGAGCTGAACGCCGTCAGCCTGGATCCCGCCACCGTGCAATCCACGCTGGGTGTGCTGCTCAAGTATCAGGACGACATCGTCCGCATGCAGGGCGGCGAGGCTGCGCGCCTGCTGGCTGAGCTGCGCGAGCATGCGCGCGCCTGACGCCATGGACAGGCTGGCGGAGAACGTCCTGCACTTCGGCCGCGTGCTGCGCACCGCGGGCCTGCCCGTCGGCACGGACCGGCTGATGCTCGCCACCCGGGCCCTGGAGGTCGGCGGGCTGGCCTCACGGGCCGACTTCAAGGCGTCGCTGGCCACATGCCTCGTCGACCGACCCGAACACCGGCCGCTGTTCGAGCAAGCCTTCCATGTGTTCTGGCGTGACCCGGACCTGCTGAGCCGCATCATGGCCTTGCTGCTTCCCCAGGCCCAGGCGCAGGCGGCTGCCCCGCCGCCGCCCGAGAACCGGCGCCTCGCCGACGCGCTGTTCCCGCCGCGCCCTGCTGCGCCGTCCCGCACCGAGCAGGTCGACGTCGAGGCCCGCCTGGACGCAGGCGACCACGAGCTGCTGCAGCGCCGCGACTTCGACACCATGAGCACCGCCGAATGGAATGCGGCGCGGCGCGCGCTGGCCGCGCTGCAGCCGGGATTGGCGCGGCGCCTGGCACGCCGCCACGAACCGGCACCGCGCGGCCGCATCGACTGGCGCGCGACGCTGCGCGCAGAGGCCCGTCACGCGCCAGCCCCTCCGCAGCGCGAGCATGCCTGCTCACGCGCCACACCGCTGGTGCTGCTGGCCGACATCTCGGGCTCCATGGGCCGCTACTCGCGCGTGCTGCTGCAGCTTGCCCATGGCCTGCTGAACCCTGGTCCCGGCCTGCGCGAGCGGCCCGTCGTCGAGGCCTTCGTCTTCGGCACTCGCCTGACGCGCATCACGCGCCAGCTGCAGGGCCGCGATCCCGACGCCGCGTTGGCCGCCGCGGCGTCGGTCGTGCCGGACTGGGCGGGCGGCACGCGCATCAGCCACAGCCTGCATGTCTTCAACCGCGACTGGGCGCGCCGCGTACTGGGCAGCGGCACGGCCACGGTACTGCTGGTCACCGATGGGCTGGAGCGTAGCCCCGATGGTGATGCTCCCTGCAGCCCCGGCCTCGCCCGCGAGGCCGAGCGGCTGCGGCTGTCCTGCCGCGAGCTGCTGTGGCTCAACCCGCTGCTGCGCTTCGACGGCTTCGAGCCGCGCGCGGCGGGCGTACAGGCGCTATTGCCCCAGGTGAGCCGCCACCTGCCCGTGCACAACCTGGACAGCATAGGCCGCCTGCTTGACGTGCTGGCGCGCTGAGCCGCAGTCCTACATGCGGGCGGCGCGCCGTCCGCCGCACCGCGCCAGCCCCGCTGCCTAGATTCTGGTTTCAGCGGTGCGCATAGGGTGCTGCCGCTTGCGCCGAAAGGATTTCCCATGAAGATCACGAAACTCGCCTCCCTCATCGTCATCGGCGCCCTGGTGACGCCGCTGGCCACCCAGGCCGCAGACAACCCCGCCGGCACCGCCAAGGTCTGGGTCAAGGACTCCGTCGTGACAACCAAGATCAAGGCACAACTGGCCGCAAGCAAGGTGTCGTCGCTGGCCATGGTCCACGTCGAAACCGATGCCGATGGCTGGGTGCAGCTGACCGGCAAGGTCGCCACTCCTGCCGAAAAAGACCGCGCCGAGGCGATCGCCCGCACGGTTGACGGCGTGAAGTCGGTCGACAACCAGCTCATCGTCGCAGGCAAGTGACGTCGGCCCGCGGCCCGACCTGCGGGCCGTGTGTTTTCCTGCGCCGGCCGTCAGAATCGGCACATGAACCTGACCGGCCAGCAAACCCTGCCCGTCTCCCAGGCCCAGGCCTGGGCGGCGCTGAACGACACCGCGATGCTGCAGGCCGCCGTACCCGGCTGCGAGGCCATCACGCCAACCGGTGACAACGCCTTCGACGTGCTGATGGCCGTCTCCATTGGCCCGGTCAAGGCCAAGTTCAAGGGCCGGCTGCAGCTGACGGACCTGGTACCGCCGCAGAGCTATCGCCTCGCCTTTGAAGGCTCGGGCGGCGCGGCCGGTCACGGCAAGGGTCAGGCCCACGTCGTACTCGAGGCTCTGGCGCCGCAGCAGACGCGGTTGAACTACGAGGTCAGCGCCAGCGTCGGTGGCAAGCTGGCGCAAATCGGCTCGCGCCTGGTGGATCTGGCCGCACAGAAGCTGGCCGAGGATTTCTTTGCTCGCTTCCATTCCGCGCTGCTGGAGCGCCATCCGCCTGCCGCGCCCGCAACCGACCCGATGCCGGCGCCGCCCGCAGCAGCACCGGCAACCGGTCCGCTGCGCCGCCTGATCGACTGGCTGCGCCGCCGGTTCCGCTGACGCTTCAAGGCGGTTGCGAACAGACGCCAGCGCTTGGTGACCACCTGAAACAGCGGGGCAGTTCCCAGAGCTGCGCCGGTACAATTTCACATGTCCGAAACAGCGGGCCTGCCTCAGCGCAGGCCCGTTCTTTTTCGCCATGTCCAATTGTTCCCGCCGCCTGCCGCACGTCGACGCCCTGAAGGCCCTGGCCGCCCAGGTCATCGTGCTGCACCACCTCGTCAGCTACGGCCCCATCGCCCGTGCCGCCCATGAAGCCCTGCCATGGCTGGCCGGCGCGATGCACCAGTACGGCCGCATGGCGGTGCAAGTCTTCCTTGTCGTAGGCGGCTTCCTGAGCGCGCGCGGCCTGTCGCCTCGCGGCAAGGCCCTGCACGCCAATGTGCCCGAGCTGCTCTGGCGGCGGTACCTTCGCCTGACCCTGCCCTTCCTTGCCGCCCTGGCGCTGACACTGGGGACCTGCGGCCTCATAGCGTCCTCATGGCCCGAGCTGGTACCGGCCGACATCGGCCTGGGCCAGCTCCTCGCCCATGCGCTGCTGCTGCATGACGTGCTCGGCTACGAGGCGCTCACAGTAGGCGCCTGGTACGTGGCCATCGACCTGCAGCTCTTCGCACTCCTCGTTGGCCTGCTGTGGCTGGCAAGGCGAGGCTGGCGCCATCCCGGTCGCCTGGTTGTCGGGCCACTGCTGGTCGCAGGCGCCGCGCTGGCCTCCGCCTTCGTCTTCAACCGCGATCCAGCGCTGGACAGCTTCGCGCCCTACTTCTTCGTCTCCTACGGCCTCGGCGCGCTGGTGCACTGGTTGGGCCTGTGGCGCCACCGCCGCGCTGGCCTGGTGCTGCTTGCCGCAACCATGGGGGTCGCGCTGCTGCTGGACTGGCGCGATCGCCTCGCCCTCGCGCTTGCGACGGTCCTGTGGCTAGCCTGGGCGCAGCAGCGACACGCCGAGCGCCGACCGCTGCTGCCGACGACCTGGGCCGCGACGCTGGCCCGTGGCTCGACAACGTCCTATGCCCTCTTTCTGCTGCACTTTCCGGTGCTGCTGCTGACCAACGCGCTACTGGCCCAGCTGCCCGGCGCGGCGCCGGCCATGGGCCTGCTGCTGCTGCTGGCCACCTGGCTGCTGGCCAACTGCCTGGCCGCGCCTTTCCACCGCTGGGTGGAGGCACCGGCCGCGCGCCTGGACCCACTCGCCTGGCTGCCTCGCCTGCGCGCGGCCTGAGCGACTCGTGCAAGCGGAAAACAGGCCCTGCGTGCGCCATCGGCCCGCTCGCAGCAGCCCCAGGAAACCACAAGCGGCGGCAACGCCCCTGCGTGCTAATGTCGCGCGCAGCCACCAGGACGCGTTTCGATGACGACTCCCACCCAGGCCGCCAACGACAAACCCTTCCGCGACAGCATGCATGCAAGCGATGGTTTCAGTGCCGACTGACGCCCTCGACACCCGCGATGCGCTTCAGGACAAGGCCGCGCGCACGCTGGTTGCCATCGTCAGCATCGTCGGCGCGACCGCGGTTGCGGCCGGCATTCTGCTGCACGCGTCCGCAGGCACCCTGCCCTGGCGGGACCAGCGCTTCACCATCGGCGTGACGCTGCTGGCCCTGGGCGGCCTGGCCGCGCTGGTGCGCCGGGCAGGCTGGCTGCGTCTGGCCATGACGCTGGTGCTGGGTGGTACCCAGCTCAGCCTGGTCGCACACTCGATAGCCACCGGCCTGGGCGTGCACACCCTGGTGCTGGCCGCCAGCCCGGTGCTGATCGCCGTGGCGGGCGGAGTCGCCGGCAGCGCCGCCGCCCTCGCGCTGGCGGCACTGCACGTCACCGCCATCGTGGGCCTGGCAGCGCTCGAAGCTCAAGGCTGGCTGCCCGGCCGCGTCATCGCGCTACAGCCGTCGGTACAGGGCCGCGTCATCGGCCACCTGCTGATCACGGTCGGCGGCCTGGCCTCGGCATTGCTACTCAACCGCATCCTCGGTGCAGCGCTGCGGCGCGCCATCGGCGAAGAGGCCCGGCTGGCGCGCCTGGTACAGGCCGCGCACAACTGGGCATGGGAGGCCGACGCCAAATTCCACGTGACCCACCTGTCCGACGAGTTTGAGACCCTGTCGGGCCACAAACGCGAGGACTTCCTTCGCATGGGCCAGCCCGGCGGCGCCGCCCTCGTGAAGGACGCCGAGTTCCAGGCCTTGCTGGAAGACATCCGTGCCAAGCGCGCCTACCGCGACCGTATCAACGGCTTTCGCGCGCCTGATGGCCGGCTGCTGTGGACACTGAGCTCGGGCGAACCCATCTTCGACGCTGCCGGCCGCCACACCGGTTGGCGCGGCGTCAGCCACAACATCACCGGCGAGCGCCTCGCGCTGCAGCAGCACCAGCGCACCGCCAGCATGCTGGACCGCGTACTGCGCGCCAGCCCAGACGCCATCTGCGTGGCCCACATCGGGGATGGACGCATCCGCTTCGCGAACTCGGGCTTCTGCACGCTGGCCGGCTTGTCTCGCGACGAACTGATGGGCCGTTCGGCCCGCGAGCTGGGTCTGTGGCCAGACAGCACCGAACCGAGGCGGCTGGCCGCAGCTCTGGCCGGCTCCGGCCTGGTGCGCGACTTCCGTTCGGCCATCTTCGTCAACGGCCAGTGGCGCGACCTGCTCGTGTCCGCCGCATCGCTGGATTGGGACGGCGAGCCCGCGACGATGCTGATCGCGCGTGACATCACCGACAGCGAGCGCGACCGCATCGAGGCCGAGGCCATCCTCGACCATGCCAGCATCGGCATCGCGCTGACTCGCGGCGAGCGCTTCGAGCGCGTGAACCACCACTGGCAGGAGATCTTCGGCGGCACCGAACCCCGGCTCGCCGAAGGTCAGCTCTCCCTGCCCTCGGCCCAGCAGGTAGCCAGCGCCGCACAGGCCCTGGAGCGCGACTTCCTCCACCCCGACGGTCGGCGCATCACCGTGCAATTCAACGCCCGCGGCCTGCCGGCCACTCTGGCCGGGCGCGGCGAGGCAGATACCGATCGCGCCACGCTGTGGCTGGCCGAGGACGTCACCGAACGCCGCCGCCAGGAGCGCGAACTGCAGGCCGCCAAGCAGCAGGCCGAGGGCGCCAGCCACGCCAAGAGCGCCTTCCTCGCGACGATGAGCCACGAGATCCGCACGCCGCTGAACGGCGTGCTGGGCCTGGCACGCCTGCTGCAGCAGGGTGGCCCCGCCGACACCCACCGCGACAAGTATCTGGCCCACCTCGTCGGCGCTGCCGAGTCGCTCAACGAGATCGTCTCCAACGTTCTGGACCTGTCCAAGATCGAGGCTGGTCACCTGGAGCTCGAGCAGATCGAGTTCGACCTGCACGCGCTGGCCCAGGCCAGCTTCGAGGGCTGCGCGGCACTGGGCCGCGAGCGCGGGCTGGACATGCAGATCGAGCTGACCCCCGGCCTGCCCCGGCTCGTCATCGGCGACCCGCTGCGGGTTCGCCAGATCATGGCCAACTTCCTTGTCAACGCACTGAAGTTCACCGAGCACGGCCACATCCGGCTGAAGCTATCGGTGGCCGACACCGACCGCGTGCGCATCGTCGTCGCGGACAGCGGTATCGGTGTGCCGGCGGAGCTGCAGGGCCGGCTCTTCCGCCCATTCGCGCAGGCCGACGACTCGACGACACGGCGCTTCGGCGGCACCGGCCTGGGGCTGTCCATCTGCCGCGAGCTGGCGACACGCATGCAGGGCCGCGTTGGCGTACAGAGCGACGGCGTGCACGGCTCCAGCTTCTGGGCCGAACTGGCCCTGCCCACCGCGCTGACAGTCGACGACACGGCATCCCGCAAGCGCATTCCGCTGCCGCCGCGCCACCCGCTGGCCGGGCAGCGCCTGCTGGTTGCCGAGGACAACCCGGTCAACCGCCTCATCATCACGGCCCTGCTGCAGCGCCTGGGCGCCGAAGTCGTCGAGGCCGAGGACGGCGAGCAGGCCATCCACATCGCCCGCGAGCAGGCCCAGCACCTTGACGGCGTGCTGATGGACCTGCACATGCCCAAGGTCGACGGCCTGAAAGCCACGCAACTGCTGCGTGCCGACCCGGCGACGGCCCAACTGCCCATCCACGCCTTCACCGCCGCCGTGCTGGACCAGGAGCGCCAGGCAGCGCTCGCTGCAGGCATGAACAGCTTCATCGCCAAGCCGGTGGCCGAGGACGAGGTCATTCGCGTGCTAGGCCGACACTGAAGAGGAGCAACACATGCCCATCCGCATCGTGAGGCTTGGCAGCCCGCGCGCCGACGGCGAAGGCACGCGTATCGGCACCGTACGTCGTCCGCCGCGCGGCGTGCCAAAGGCGGAGTTCGCGTCACGCGACTTCTACGACGTGTGGTTCCCCAACCTCGCGCCCAGCCTGGAGGTCATGAAGCTAGGCCAGGCCGCCGGGACGGAGGCCGAGTGGAGCGTTTTCCAGAAGAGGTACCGTGCCGAGATGGCCCAGCCCGATGCCCAGCATGCGCTGGCACTGCTGGCCACGCTGTCGGCGCAGACGAGCTTCTCGGTGGGTTGCTACTGCGAGGACGAAACGCGCTGCCACCGATCGGTGCTGCGCGCGCTACTGGCAGAAAAAGGGGCGACGGTGGCGGGCTAGCGTCCTTCGCCCGTACCAGGGACGCTCGCTCTGGTCGTGGAGCGGTTCAGCACTCGTTCAACGGAGTCCGTCCAGTCCGTCCACAGGGCCGGGTCAGCAGGCATGCCGTCAGCAAGCAGACTCAAGACCCCACGTCGCAAGCGCCCCAAGCACGCAATCGCGCGCCGGGAGCCGCATCGTCGCCGCATAGGCTTTCTCTACAGCCCACGCCGTCTTCATGACGGCGCTCATGCTGCTGCTAGAGGAGCAGGTATCAAGCCCCACCGTGCTCCTGGGCCTCGCGCTGACGGTTCATGTCCGCCAGCGTCTTGCCCGGCTCGTCGCGGAAGGTCTCCTCCAGCACCTGCAACGTCTCGACCCGGTCGACGCGGAAGCTGCGAAAGTCGTTGCGCAACTCGCACCAGGCCGCCAACGTCCAGACCGGCCCCCAGAACAGGCAGGCCAGCGGCCGCACGACTCGCTCGCTCTTCACGCCGCCCAGGTCCAGATAGCCCACCTTGAGCTTGCGCCGCGCCTCGGTGGCCTCGCGCATCGCGGTCAGGTGTGCACTGGTGGCAGGGTCCAGCGCCGGCAGCGGCGCGTACAAGGCCAGGCTCTCGGCCGCGGCGCGGGCGTCCAGGGGCAGCACGGCGAGGATCTTGGAGAGCGCGTTCTCGGCCTGACGAGCCAATGCCGCATCCAGGCGCGACTCGGACATGCGCACCGTCGCAACCAGTGCCTGGGCCTCCTGCTTGCTGAACATCAGCGGCGGCAGGTCGAAGCCCGCCCGCATGCGGTAGCCCACGCCGGCCTCGCCCTCGATGGGCACGCCCTGCTGACCCAAGGCCGCAATGTCGCGATAGACGGTGCGCATGGACACCTCCAGCCGCTGGGCCAGATAGTCGGCCGTCGTGAGGCGGCGTCCGCGGATGAGCTGGACGATCTGGAATAGGCGGTCGGCGCGGCGCATGGGCGGGCATTGTGCGGGAGCGCGGCCTCGCCGACCGCCGGCCCTGATCCCATGGCTCACGCTCCGGTCGACTCAGCCCATGGCCGTGCAGAGCTCGACCAGCGTGCCATCCGGGCAGCGCACATAGGCCACCGTCTGCCCCCAGGGCTTGGTCACGGGCGAGGCCAGGGCGCGCGCGCCGGCGGCGACGGCACGGTCGAAGGCGGCCGGCACGTCGGCCACCGTGAAGCCGATCTCCATGCCCAGAGGCTTGTCGCTGGCGTCGGCGGCGACGTAGTCGTGCTGCACGCTGTCGCGGGCGGTCGCGTGGTCGACGAAGGCCAGCGTGGTGCCGCCGGCGCCGGTGTCGACCTCGCCATAGGCACCGCTCTCGTGCAGGAACCGTGTCCGCAGGCCGAAGGCACGGTCGAAGAAGGCCAGCGAAGCGCCCACGTCGGACACGTAGACGAGGGTGTATGCGAAATTCATGCAAGGCTCCTTGAAATCGAAGGCCCGCATGCTGCACCTGTCGACTGCCACTGCATGTCAGCAGCACCGCCCCGGTACCGACGACACGCGGCTACTCGGCCAGCACCTGGCGCACGGCACGCTCCCATTGCGCCATGCGCGCGGCGGCCGCATCACGCGACATCCGCGGCTCGAAGGCGCGCTCCAGCTGCCAGATCGCGCCGGTCTCCGCGGTCGAGGCATAGAGGCCGCAGCCCAGGCCGGCCAACAGCGCGGCACCCAGGGCTGTCGTCTCGATGACATCGGGGCGCAGCACCGGGATGCCAAGCAGGTCAGCCTGGAACTGCATCAGCAAGTCGTTGGCGCTGGCGCCGCCGTCCACGCGCAACTCCGTCAAGCGTTCGCTCGCGCCCACGTCGGCATTCATCGCGGCCAGCACTGCCGCGCTCTGGAACGCGATGCTCTCCAGCGCCGCATGTGCAATATGGGCTTGCGTCGTGCCTCGCGTGAGACCCAGCAGGGCGCCACGCGCGTCGGGCCGCCAGTAGGGCGCGCCCAGTCCGGCGAAGGCCGGCACGAAGATCACGCCGCCCGCATCGGGCACGCTGCCCGCAAGCGCCTGCACCTCGCTGCTGGAGCGCACGGCGCGCAGTCCGTCGCGCAGCCACTGCACGACAGCGCCACCGACGAAGACGCTGCCTTCCAGCGCGTACTGCGCGGCGGCATCCACCTGGGCTGCGCGCGTCGTCACCAGGCCCTGCGTGGAGGCGCGCGCCTGCGTGCCGGTGTGCATCAGCAGGAAGCAGCCAGTGCCATAGGTGTTCTTGGCCTGGCCAGGGGCCAGGGCGGCCTGGCCGAAGAGGGCGGCCTGCTGGTCGCCGGCGATGCCCGCGATCGGCACATCGAACTCCACCGCCCTGCCGAAATCACCGGCCGACGGTCGCACTTCGGGCAACAAGCTGCGCGGGATGTCGAAGGCGGCAAGCAACTCGTCGCTCCAGTCGCCACGGTGAATGTCGAACAGCAGCGTGCGCGAGGCATTGCTGGCGTCGGTGGCATGCACCTTGCCGTCGGTCAACTTCCATAGCAGCCAGCTGTCGACGGTGCCGAAGGCCAGCTCGCCGCGGGTCGCACGCTCGCGGGCGCCGGGCACGTTGTCGAGCAGCCAGCGCAACTTGGTAGCGGAGAAATAGGGGTCCAGCAGAAGGCCTGTGAGCTCCCGCACGCGCGGCTCCAGGCCCTGGCGCTTCAGCTGCTCGCAAAACTCCGCCGTGCGCCGGTCCTGCCAGACCAGCGCCTTGTGAAGCGGTGTGCCGGTCCTGCGGTCCCACAGCACCACAGTCTCGCGCTGGTTGGTGATGCCGATGGCGGCCACCCGCACCCCCGCCCGGGTCAGCGCCTCGCGAGCGCATTCGACCTGGTGGGTCCAAATCTCCTCGGCGTCATGCTCCACCCAGCCCGGCTGCGGGAAGTGCTGGGGCAGCTCGCGCTGCGCGACGGCCAACAGCCGGCCCGAGCGGTCGAAGACCAGCGCGCGCGAACTCGAGGTCCCTTGGTCCAGCGCAAGCAGAGCATCCATGGCGGCCGTTCACTTAGAGTGGTCGATATGGATGATTTTGACGTCGTGGTGGTGGGGGGCGGCATCAACGGCACGGGCCTGGCGCGGGACCTGGCCGGGCGTGGCTGGCGAGTGCTGCTGGCGGAAGCGCAAGACCTGGCCCAGCACACCTCGTCGAGCTCTACCAAACTCATCCACGGCGGCCTGCGCTACTTGGAAACCTACGAGTTCTCGCTGGTCGCCAAGGCCTTGCAGGAGCGAGAGGTGCTGCTCAGGAGCGCACCCCACATCATCCGGCCGCTGCGCTTCGTGCTGCCTCATGCCCCGCATCTGCGGCCAGCCTGGATGATCCGCATCGGCCTCTTCCTCTACGACCACCTTGCACGGCGCGAGCTGCTGCCGGGCTCGCAGGGCCTGAAGCTTTCCGGCACGGTCTACGGCGCAGCGCTGCGGCCCGAGTTCACGCGCGGCTTCGTCTACTCCGACGGCTGGGTTGACGACGCCCGCTGCGTGGTGCTGAACGCGCTGGATGCCCGCCGGCTCGGCGCTGAAGTGCTGACGCGCTGTACGGTGACCGAGGCAAGGCGCGGCGCCAGCGACTGGCACGTGACGCTGGAAGGCGGCCGCCAGCTTCGCAGCCGCGCCCTGGTCAACGCGGCCGGACCGTGGGCCGAGAGTTTCCTGCGCGGGCAAGGCCTTCCGGCGCACGGCATGCGCCTGGTCAAGGGCAGCCACATCATCGTGCCGCAGCGCTTCGCGCACGACCATGCCTACATCTTTCAGAACCCCGACGGCCGCATCATCTTCGCCATTCCCTACGAAGGCCGCTTCACGTTAATCGGCACGACGGACGTGGAGCTGCCCGACGACGGGCCGCCGCCCGACCGCGCCGAGATCAGCGTGAATGAGGTGGACTACCTGTGCGAGCAGGCCAGCCGCTATCTGGCCCATCCCGTGCGGCCGGCCGATGTGGTCTGGAGCTATGCCGGCGTGCGCCCCCTGCTGGACGAGGGCGGCTCTGCCTCTTCCGTCACGCGTGACTACTTGCTGGAGGCCGACGCTGCGGGCGGCGCGGCTCTGCTGAACGTCTGGGGCGGCAAGCTGACGACCTATCGCAAGCTGGCGGAGGACGGCGCCAGCCAGCTCGGCGCGCTGCTGGGCGACGCACGCAGACCCTGGACCCATGACGCCAAGCTGCCCGGCGGCGACCTCGGCTCGCACGGCGTCGACATCGACGGCTTCATCGCCATGCTGCAGGCCCGCCATGCCGACCGGCCGCCAGCGCTGGTTGCGCGGCTGGCGCGCGCCTACGGCAGCCGGGCCGAGGCCTTGCTCGCGGCCGATACAGGCGCGGAGGTGGCGCCGGGGCTGTTCGAGGTCGAGCTGCATCACCTCGTCGAGCAGGAATGGGCCTGCAGCGCAGAAGACGTGCTGTGGCGACGCAGCAAGCTGGGCCTGCATTTCACGGCCGCGCAGCACGAGGCCGTGGCGGCCTGGTTCAGAACGCAAGCTTGAAGCCGGCTGTGGCGAGCCGTGCGTTCACGCCTCCCAGCCGCCGTGCCATCGATACATCGACGAACAGGCGCTCCTGCCGCAGCGCCACGCGCAGCGCGGCGTTGGCCCAGGGCCGGCCCTGGTCGTCGCCGAAGAGCTCGGCCATGGGCTGCCAGCGCCCGCCTTCGCCCAGGCCGTTGTGCTCGGCTGCCAGTGCCCAGATCGTGCTGCGCCGGTGCAGCAACTCGTCGCGCTGGTGGCCGAGATTGGCATGCAGGACCCAGTCGCCAGCCAGCGGCGCACTGGCCACCAGGACCAGGCCCGCGCCGCTGCGCCGCCACGCGGCCTCGACATGTCGGTGCGCCAGGTTCCAGGCCACCGTGACCCGGGTTTCGCCATCCCGCCAGAACTGGGTCTTTCCCCCCAGCGCGAGTTCGCGCGGCCTGATGAGCTGCAACGCGACCTCGCTGTTCCCTCCGATGCCGCAGCCAAGCTGCAGGCTGGTCTGGCGCTGGGCGGCGCCCTGTTCTCGCCAATGGCTGTGTGCGCCTTCGAGCTCGCAGGCCCGGGGGTCCATGATGTCGGCGTCCTCGGCCTGCAGCGGCCGACCGGCCCGGGCCGCGCCAAGGGCACTCAGAAGACAGACGATGGCAATGGCGCGCGGGCGATGCATGGGGCGCGAAGCCTAACGGGTCCATGTGAAAGCGGCATCGGTGATGATGCCGGCCATGCTTCTTGGCTTGCTGTTCGCCCTCGCTGCCGGATTGATGTGGGGGCTGGTCTTCGTCGCACCCGTCATGCTGCCCGGGTATGCGCCGGCCCTGCTGACGGTGGGCCGCTACCTGGCATTCGGACTCATCGCCCTGCCGCTGGCCCTGCTGCTGGACCGGCGCGCGCTGCGCGAGCTGCAGGCCGGCGACTGGTGGGAAGCAGCCAGGCTCAGCCTGGTCGGCAACTTCCTGTACTACCTCTGCCTGTCGGCAGCCATCCAGCGCGCCGGTGCGCCACTGCCGACCATGATCATCGGCACGCTACCGGTGGTCATCGCCGTCTGTGCCAACCACCGCAACCGCTTGCGCGACGGTCATCTGCCGTGGGCGCAGCTGGCGCCATCGCTGGCACTGATTGGCGCGGGCCTGGGCCTCGTGAACCGCGATGAGGTGGCCATGCTGCAGATACAGGCCGGCGACCCGCGTCGCTACGCAGAGGGTGCACTGCTGGCCATCGCGGCCGTGGCCTGCTGGACCTGGTATCCCATTCGCAACGCCGACTGGCTGCGCGCCCACGCCGACCGCAGCCCGCGCGCCTGGGCGACGGCGCAGGGGCTGGTTACGCTGCCCATGGCCTTGATCGGCGTTGGACTGCTGGGCGGCGTGCAACTCGCCGCGCCGGGCACGCTGATCCCGGCTGACTACGCGCTGCCGCTGGGTGAGAGGCCCTGGGCCTTTGTCGGCCTGATGGCGGCCATCGGCCTGTGCTCGTCCTGGCTGGGCACGCTGTGCTGGAACGAGGCCAGCCAGCGCCTGCCAACCTCGCTGTCGGGCCAACTCATCGTGTTCGAGACGCTGGCAGCCCTGGCCTATGCCTTCACCTGGAATCAGCGGGTGCCACCACCGGCCACGCTGGCAGGCGTGGCGCTGCTCGTGGCGGGTGTGATGTGGGCACTGCGCATCAAGCCGGTGAAAACACCTCAATGACGCGGCCACCGTCGAAGCCGTCGGCCTCGCCCCGCTTCATGTGGCCGCGGGCGTTGCTGACGATGCGGGTGCCGCCGATCCGGTAGTCGTGCCGGCAGTGCAGATGGCCGTGCAGCCACAGGTCTGCGCCGGGCAACAGGTCCTCGTCGTCGTTGCAGAAGCTGGCCGTGCCGGGCTGGCGACCATAGCGCGGGTCGGCACTCTTCAGGCTGGGTGCGAAATGCGTGATGACCACCGTCGCGTCCCAGTCGCCTGTTCGGGCCAGTTCGCCGGCCAGCCAGGCACGGCTCTCCAGCGCCAGCGCGCGCACTGCGTCCACGCCGAAGACCTCGCCGTGGCGGGTGGCCTGCATGACCTTCTGGAAATACCCTCCGGCACGCATGGCGCGCTCGCGACCTGCGGGGCCGAAGGCGTCGAAGTCGCACCATCGCGTGCAGCCGACATAGCGCACGCGCCGACCCCGGTCGTCAGTCATGACGACGGCCTCGTCGTCCAGGATGCGCAGGCCCATTGCCCGCACATGGGCACGCAGCGCCTCGCGGGCCTCGTCCACGTCGCGGCAGTCGTACTCGTGATTGCCCGGCACGAACAGCACCGGCACCGGCCAGCCGCGGAACTGCTCGAAGCTGCGCCAGGTCGTGTCGATGTCGCCGGCCAGGACCAGCAGCTCCGCGTCGGGCGCGGGCGTAGGCACGTAGCTCTCGGTCTCCAGGTGGAGGTCCGAGAGCAGTTGCAAACGCATCAGTTGCTACCGTGGCACTGCTTGTACTTGCGGCCGGAACCGCAAGGGCAGGGGTCGTTGCGCCCCACCTTGGGCGTGTCGCGGCGGATGGTGTCGACGCGGTAGCGCTCAGCCTCGGTCAGGTCGGCCAGGTCGGCCACCGTGACGACCAGCTCCTCGATGGCTTCGTCCAGGTCCTTCAGGGGATGCTCGCGATTCAGCGTCGCGACGACCTCCTTCTCCTCGGCGGTCTCGGCCGGCAGGTGACGGTACAAGCGCGCCATGGCAGCAGCGACATCCTCATTGGGCAGGTTGGACAGCTCCGGGAAGCACAGTGCGGCGTGTTGGAAGCCAGCCACCCAAGGCATCAGCGCGCGCGAGATGGGGCCCAGCTCGTCGTAACTGGCGCGGGCGGAGCGCTCTTCGTCACTGGCATCGTCGGGCAGGGGCTCGGGGGCCTGCTCCTCGTCGACGTCGAGGATGACGGGATCGAACCAGCCGTCCTCCACGAGGCTGCGGTTCAGCGCGGCATGGCGGCGCTCAACCAGCTGGGTCAGCTTGTCCAGCCAGGCCGCGTCCACCGTCTCGGGCAGCAAGCCTCCGTCGTAGTCGAAGATGTTTGGCAGCCACTCATCGGCCTCGATGAGTCGGGGCTGCACGATGACACCGCACAGGTAGCCGTCCAGCATGGAGGCGTCCAACGGCTGCAAGGGCTCGGGCGTGGCGGCGAGGAGTTCGTCGAGTTCGGCGAACTCGGCATCGGTGAGGTCATGGGTGCTCATGGTCGCGGATTGTCGGCGTTCGTCCCCGCCCGGCAAGCCGAGCCACTGGCCAGTGGCTGTGGCCGCATCGGCATGAAGCCGCATATGCCATCGATGTCAACCACCAGGCACCCTGGTATTTACCCAAATGACATCGATAACATTTGCGCTCAAAGTCCGGCCCATCGAAAGTGGCGACGGCCGCGCCGGCTTTCGGGATCGACAACAACCACCGGAGACATCCATGCCCCAGCACCAAGTCGCGCCGCGCATTGGCGCCCCGCTGCGCCGCCCGCAACTGATCGCCCTGGCCGCTGCCGCCCTGTGCGCCACCGGGCAGGCCCAGGAGGCCGCCAAGCCCTCCCCCGCCTCGCCCGAAGTAAAGGAGCTCGAGGCCGTCGTCGTCACCGGCACGGCACGCCGCGAAGGCGTGCGCAAACTGGAGGCAGGCTTCTCGATCACGACCGCCACAGAGGAGCAGATCAAGCAGGCCGCCCCCACCAGCACGGCCGACATCCTGAAGACCGTGCCCGGCGTGTTCGTCGAGACCTCCGGCGGGCAGGCCGGGGCCAACATCCGCGTACGCGGCTTCCCGACCCCGGGCGATGGCCCCTACTCGACCTTCCAGCTCAACGGCGCGCCGCTGTACCACCTACCCACGCTGAGCTTCTTCGAGCACTCACAGCTGTTCCGCCTGGATGACACCATCGAGCGCATGGAAGTGCTGCGCGGCGGCCCCAGCCCCATCTTCGGCAGTGGTCAGCCCGGCGTAACCGTCAACTTCATCCAGAAGGATGGCCGCAACCCCGAGGCAGGCCTGCGAGTCACCACCGGCACCGGCAACCTCAAGCGCGTGGACGGCGTCTACGCCGGCAAGCTGAGCGAGCAGTGGAGCGTCATGGTGGGGGGCTTCTGGCGCCAGAGCGACGGCGTGCGCGACACCCAGTTCCCTGCCGACGACGGCGGCCAGGCCAGTGTCATGCTCAGCCGCAGGCTCGACCATGGCAGCCTGCAGCTCTATGCCCGCGCGCTGCGGGACCGCAACGCCTTCTTCACGGCCATCCCGGTCGTCGGCGGCGCGGACGGAAAGAGCGTCTCCAGCTACCCCGGCTTCAATGCGCTGAAGGATTACTTCTACGGGAACGAGCTGCGCAACATCGTGCTGGAAACCGGCCGCGCGACGGGCCGTACGCTGCCAGGCGGCAGGCCCGAGATCCAGCGCACGACCGTCGCCAAGGACCTGGCCGATGGTCGTGGCGCCGACGTGCAGACCTACGGCGCCAACCTCGACACCAAGCTGGGCGACTGGACGCTGACCAACAAGCTCAGCCATACGACCGGCGACACGCCAACCTATGCGCTGTTCTCGGGCGCGAACCCGCAGACGCTGTCCAGCTATGTCGCGTCGCAGGTGACCGCCGCCAATGGCGATGCCTCGGCCGTTGCCGCGGCCGGCCGCACCGCCATCGCCGGCAGCGCCACATTCGTGAACGGCGGCGGCGCGGTGGCCGGCAGCACGCCCGTCATCGTCAACGGCATGTGGGTCGTGGACAAGGCGCTGCGCTCCACAAGCAACGAGACAAGGCTGTCGCGCGAGATAGCGCCCGGCAACAACCTCACCTTCGGCCTGTACCTGGCCGGCTACAGCTCGCACGACGTCTGGACGCTTGGCCAGGCCCAGTTGATGACGGTGCAGCCGCATGCCCGCCTCATCGACGTGGTGCTGGACAACGGCGTCAAGGCTTCGCGCAACGGATACGTCACACCACCGTTCTCGTTCAACCTGGACGCGAGCTACAGCGGCAACACCCACGCCCTCTTCATCGCCGATGAATGGCAGCTCAGCAAGCAACTGCGCGTGGACCTGGGCGTGCGCCGTGAGACGCAGCGCATCACCGGCAGCATTGCCAACGTCAGCAACGGAGACCTCGATGCCGACCCGACGACGCTCTACAACAACAACCTCGCCTACTTCAACGGCACCAACACCCTGCTCGACAGCAAGCTCACGCGCAACTCCTTCACCGGAGGTGCCAACTACGCGCTCAGCCGCGAGCTCAGCGCCTTCGTGCGTGTGAACAAGGGCCATCGGATGCCCGACTTCGATGTGCTGCGCGGCCGCGGCGCCAACGAAGCCAGGGACCCGGTCGAGGACATCACGCAGTACGAAATCGGCCTGAAGACTGCGACCAAGCTCTACAGCGCCTTCCTGACGGCCTATGCCAACAAGCTGACCAACTCGCAGACCCAGCAGTTCACCAACGCCGGCAACGTCGTGCTGCGCCCCAACAGCAAGGCCACGGGCGTGGAGTTCGAGCTGACGCTGCGCCCCGGCGCTGGCTTCGAGATCGCAGCCACCGGCAACTTCCAGGACGCCAAGTACAAGGACTTCCAGCAGTACAGCGGCAACCGCGTGGAACGCGCGCCCAAGTTCCAGGCTCGACTTACGCCCAGCTGGCAGACCCAGACCGCCTTCGGCCAGCTGCGCACGTTCGCGACGCTGAGCCATGTGGGCGAGCGCTTCGCCGACCAGACCAACACGCTGAAGCTGCCGGCCTATCGCACCATTGATGCGGGTGCGGTGTTCTCGATGGACAACGGCCTGGAAGTGCGTCTGACCGGCACCAACCTGACCAACAAGATCGGCCTGACCGAGGGCAACTTCCGCGTGCCGGGCCAGGGTGTGGGGCAGGACGGCGTGTTCCTCGCGCGGCCGCTGTTCGGCCGGTCCTACGAGCTCAGCGTGGGTTTCCAGTTCTGACGACGCCAAGATAGATGGCGAAGCCCTTACTCAACGCTGCTCTCGACATGACACAACCCACATCCCTCCCGGCGGTGCCTGTTTCGAGCGGCGGCCTGCGCATCAGGGTCGCCATCATCCTGACCTACATGCTGTTCGGTGCGCTGCTGAACAGCGTCGGCGCGGTCAACCTGCTGGTCGTGCAGACGCTCGGCGTTGCGCGCGCCGACGCCGCGCTGCTGGACGCATGGAAGGACCTGCCCATCGCGGTCACGTCCTTCCTTGTCGCCTCACTGCTGCCGCGGCTGGGCCTCAAACGCTCCATGCTGCTGGCCCTGGCTGCCGTTGGCGCAGCCTGCCTGGCCATGCCAGCTCTCTCGGCCTTCTGGGCCATCAAGCTGCTGTTCTGCACGCTGGGCGCGGGCTTCGCGCTGGTGAAGGTGTCTGCGTACTCCATGATCGGTCTGGTCACGCAGGACCGCGCCGGCCATGCGCGCTTCACCAACTTGCTGGAAGGCCTGTTCATGGTGGGTGTGCTGGGAGGCTTCCTGCTGTTCAGCCAGGCCGCGCATGCCGAGGGCAAAGGCTGGCTGCAGGTCTACCCCCTACTGGCTGCGCTGGCGGCAGGCGCCTTCGTGCTGCTGCTCGTCAGCCCGCTGGACGAAGGCCCCATCCAGTCACCTGACACGACGTTGCGCGAAGACCTCGTCGCAATGGCACCGCTGCTGAGGCTGGCGCTGGTCGTCGTGTTCCTGCTGTCGGCTTTTCTCTACGTACTCATCGAGCAGGGCATCTCGACCTGGCTGCCCAGCTTCAACAACGAGGTACTTCACCTGCCCACTGCCATGAGTGTGGGCCTGGCTGTCATCATGCCGGCCAGCACCGCACTGGGCCGACTGACCAGCGCCGCTGTCATCGGCCGGCTTGGCTGGTTCGCCGTCGTCATCGCCTGCCTGATGGGCATCGCCGCCCTCATCCTCGTGGCACTACCCCTGGCCAAGGGCGCCCAGCCAATGGGTAGCGACGTCGGCTGGCTCAATGCGCCGCCAGCGGCCTATCTGCTGCCGGCCACAGGGCTGCTGCTGGCGCCCATCTACCCGGCCATCAACTCCGCCATGCTCAGCGCGCTGCCCCAACGGCGGCATGCGGCAATGACCGGCCTCATCGTCGTCTTCTCCGCGCTCGGTGGCACGTTGGGCAGCTTCATAACCGGCCGCCTATTCGTCGCCTTCGACGGCACCACCGCCTTCGGCCTGCTGCTGGTTCCTGTTGCAGCACTGGCCCTGTCCCTCGCCCGGCTGCGCCGGCACCTCGCGTCATGAATCGCTCCTCCTCGCGCTCCGGCGACCTCTTCCCGGCTGCGCCCGTCCACGCCGTCGCGCCCGCGCGGGCCACGGCCGCCACGCCCCACGAGCTGTACGGCGAACTCTTCGTCGCCGTGCAGATGACGCGAGTCTTCGACGACGGAAAGAGCTTCGTCGATGCCACGCCCAAGAGCGCCCCGGCGCTGATCCGGGCGCGCTTCGAGGCCGAACGCCGGCTACCGGGCTTCTCGCTGCCGGACTTCATTCAGGCTCACTTCGCGCTACCCGGCCACGACGCTGCCGTCGGACCCCGCCTGGGGCTGCGCGAACACATCCGCGCGCTGTGGCCGCTGCTGGTGCGCGAGCACACCCGCGCACAGGACGGCGAGAGCCTGCTGGCGCTGCCCCAGCCCTACGTCGTGCCGGGCGGGCGCTTCCGCGAGCTCTACTACTGGGACAGTTATTTCACGATGCTGGGCCTGGTCGCCGACGGCCGGCACGACCTGGCCCAGCACCTGCTCGCCAACTTCGCCCACCTGCTGGCCACCTACGGCTTCATCCCCAACAGCAGCAGAAGCTACATGCTGAGCCGTTCGCAGCCGCCCTTCTTCTTCAAGATGGTGGAGCTGCTGCACGCCGACGACCCCGCCGCCGGCTTCGCGGCCCACCTGGATTCGCTGAAGACCGAGCACGCCTTCTGGATGGACGGTGAGGCGGAGCTCGCGCCCAGCCAGGCCCATCGCCGCGTGCTGCGTACGCCCGAAGGCGCGCTGCTGAACCGCTACTGGGACGACCGCTGCTCGCCGCGCGAAGAGAGCTGGCGCGAAGACGTGCTGACCGCCCAGGCCGCGAAAGCAGCGACCGGTCGCGCACCCGATGAAGTCTGGCGCGACCTGCGCGCCGGCGCCGAGAGCGGCTGGGACTTCTCCGGCCGCTGGTGCGCCATTCCCACGGACATCGCCACCATCGAAACCACCGCCCTCGCACCCGTGGACCTGCAGGCCTTGCTCGCCGGCCTCGAGAATGCCATCGCCCAGGGCGCCGCGCGAAGTGGAGACGGGACCACCGCATTGGCCTTCAAGGCACGTGCGAGCGCGCGCCAGCAACTGCTGCAGACGCTGTTCTGGCGAACTCCTCCTGACGGGTCTGCCGGCCATTTCGCCGACCTGAACTGGCGCAACGCGCATGATTCGCGCCCGCTGACGGCCGCCGGCCTGATGCCGCTTTACCTGGGCCTGGCTACCCAGCACCAGGCCGATGCGATGGCCGCCCAAGTGCAGCGTCGTCTGCTCGGTGCCAACGGCCTGCTGACAACCGACCAGGCCACCGGCCAGCAATGGGACGCCCCCAACGGCTGGGCGCCGCTGCAATGGGTGGCCGCGCAGGGCCTGGCGCAGTACGGCCACCGGGCGCTCGCCTATGACATCGCCGCGCGCTGGTGTGCCAGTGTGCATCGCGTCTACCTGGCCACCGGACGACTGCTGGAGAAGTACGACGTCGCCGAGGATCGCCCCGGCGGCGGCGGCGAGTACGAGACCCAGGACGGCTTCGGCTGGACCAACGGCGTCTACGTCGCGTTCGAGCAGGGCCTGTTGAGCGAAGCCCCCTGAGCCTCGGGGGTACGCCAGGCCGGGTCGTCATGCCCCCGGGCTAAGCTGCCGCCCGATGCCCACCACCCCGCCCACCCTCAGCCCCGCCGCACTTGCTCGCTGCATTCCCTTCGTCGTCTTCATGGCGCTGCTGGCGCTGCGCGGCTACCTGCCCGCCGACCTCGGCGTGGACTCGCGCTGGATCTACGGCGTCCAGACCCTGATCGTCGCCGGCCTCTTGGCCTGGTACTGGCGCGGCTATGGCGAGCTGGTGCGCCAGAACCTGCCGGATGCCCGCGAGACTGGCTGGGCCGTCGTCGTCGGCATCGCTGTCTTCGCGATCTGGGTGCAGCTGGACGCGCCGTGGATGCAGCTGGGCGAAGCCACGGCCGGCTTCGTGCCGCTGGATGCCTCTGGTCAGCTGATCTGGCCGCTGGTCCTGCTGCGCCTGACCGGCGCCGCACTGGTGGTGCCGGTCATGGAGGAGTTGTTCTGGCGCAGCTTCCTGATGCGCTGGGTGCAGCACCCGGGTTTCGAGCGTGTCGACCCGCAGACCGTGAGCCTGCGCGCCATCGTCATGTCGACGTTCGTCTTCACGCTTGCCCACACGCTGTGGCTGGCCGCCGTCGTCGCGGGCCTGGCCTATGCGTGGCTCTACCGCCGCAGCGGCAAGCTGTGGACAGCCGTCATCGCGCACTCCGTGACCAATGCGCTGCTGGGCGTCTGGGTCATTTCGACCGGCCGCTGGGAGTTCTGGTAAGTCCGAGCCCCGGTCTTTCCAGATCCCTGAACGCCTCGAAGACCCAGGACCGCAGCCCGATGACGACGCTATAGGGCCGCTTCTCGGCCGACGGTAGCTTCTGGTCCAGCAGGTGCTGGCGCGCGAAGTCGTCGGCGGCGCGCCGCAGCCGCTCCGCCAGTTCGCGCGCGTGGCCAGCGCCGAACTCGCCATGCACCAGAGTCAGCAGCTCGCCCTCGCCATCGAAGCCCCCGGCGAAGAAATCGGCCATCACGCGCTCGCGGAAGAACTGCATGACGGGGCCTTGCGGCCGCCAGCGCAGCGTCTTGGCCACTTTGAGCTTGTAGCGGTTGTGTGGCCTCAATTCGATGACGCCCAGGCGGTCCAGCTGGGCCAGGGCCGCGACAGCATCGGCCTCGGCGACGCGGTAGCGCGCCAGCACGTCCTCCAGCGCCCAGTGGCTGAGGCAGCAAATGGCCACCAGCAGCAGCACCGGCGATGCGACGACAGCGCGCTCCTGCTCCAGGCTCAGCTCGCGCAGCTCGGGCGTCTGCTGCGCCAGCCGCGTTGCCAGCTCGGCGAACTCCAGCTTCAGCACCCGGCAGATCTCGTCGACGCGCGACAGCGGCATCTCGCCGCCCGGCGCCAGCATTCGCTTGACGCTGGATTCCGACAGGTCCAGCGCTTGCGCCAGCTCGGCGTAGCTCAGGCCCTGGCTCTTCAGCTCGGCCTTGATCAGGGCCACGAGGGATTGCGTGCTCGACATGGGCGCGAACGGTAGCGCATGACGACACCCCCGGGCGCACCGGCCGCGTCGCGTCGACAAAAACGCCGGCGCTGGATCAGTCCGCCGCGAAGCTCGCGCCCCTCCCCACTTCCCACCTCGTCGATATGCTCAACCGACGCCACCTGTTGTGCTGCGGCGCGGCCGCCGGCCTCTTCACCGCGCTCGCCGGCCCAGTGCGCGCCGGCCTGCTCAACCCCTGCCGCCGCGGCCTGCCGGACGCACTCAGGCCGCTGGTCGAGCGGACCTTCGAAGGCCTGGACCCGGCCCAGCTCTGGGACGTGCACACCCATCTGCTGGGCACAGGTGACTCCGGCTCGGGCTGCACCATCAACGCCCAGCTTGACCAGTGGTGGCACCCCGTCGAGATGCTGCGCAAGCGAGTCATCCTGGGCGCCGCCTGCATACCGCCGGATGCGCCCAGCGTTGATCGCGCCTATGCGCAGCGGCTGCGCGCGCTGGCCGAGGACTTCCCCGTCGGTGCGCGCTGGATGCTGTTCGCATTCGACCAGGCCTGCGACGACGCCGGCCGCCCGCATGCGGGCCACACGACATTCCATGTGCCCGACGCCTACGCGGCTCGCATCGCCGCCGATGCACCGCAGCGCTTTGCCTGGGTGGCGTCCATCCATCCTTACCGGGCCGATGCGCTGGCACGGCTGGACGCGGCGCTGGACGCCGGCGCCGTGGCGCTGAAGTGGCTGCCCTCCAGCATGAACATCGATCTGCGCGACGCCCGGCTGCGGCCTTTCTACGACCGTCTGGCCTCAGCCCGGCTGCCCGTCATCGTGCACTGCGGCGAGGAACGCGCCGTGCCAGGTGCTGGCCGCGATGCGCTGGGCAACCCGCTGCTGGTGCGCGCGGCACTGGAGCATGGCGTCCGCGTCGTCATCGCGCATTGCGCATCGCTGGGAACGGCTTTGGATCTGGATCGCAAACGGCCGCGCGATGTGCCAGCCTTTGCGCTGTTCGCGCGGCTGATGGACGAAGGCTGGGGCGAACGCCTGTTGGGCGATATCTCGGTCGTGCTGCAGGCCAACCGCAGGCCCGAGGTCGCACGCACGCTGCTGACCCGCGAGGACTGGCAGCCGCGCCTGCTGCACGGCTCGGACTACCCGTTGCCCTGCATCCCCGCCGCCGTGCGGCTGCCTGCGCTCGCCAGTGCCGGCCTGCTGGGCGCCGACGACGTACTGCCGCTGCAGGCCTTGCGCGAGCACAACCCGCTGCTGTTCGACCTGGCGCTGAAGCGGCGGGCCCGCTGGCGGGGCGCCCGCCTCTTGGAGGCAGTCTTCGCCACCCGCCCGCACTTCCAGCGACCCGCAGGCGCATGAAACGCTACTGCCCGGTGCTTGCCACGCGTCTAGGAACTATTCCCGGACACGGCAGCCCCGGCATCGCGCAACATCGCGCCCATTCCATAACCAGACAGGGAGTTCACATGGCATCCACCCCATACATCCGCCGCGACACCAGCGCCTGGCGCCTACAGGTCTGGACCTCGTTCGGCCTCAGCGTCATGCTGTGCGGCTCGGGGCTGGCCTGGCTGCCGGGCGCCGACTTGGACCGGGCCTTCATGGTCATGGGCTACGTGTTCTGCCTGTCGGCCGCGTTCGCACTGGCCAAGTTCATCCGTGACAACCAGGACCGTCCAGTCGACACGCCAATGTGGCGCCTCGTCGTCTGGGCCGGCTTCGTGCTCGCAATGGGCCTGACGGCCTGGGGCCTGTGGCGCATGGACGTGCAGCCGGTGTGGAAGGCCTACCTGCTCGTCTGCTGGCTCTACCTGATCTCCAATGTCTTCACGCTGGCCAAGATGCTGCGCGATGCCCACGAGGCCGACCTGCTCGAGGCCCGACTGCAGGGCCGCCGCGAGGCCACGATGCAGACCGCCAGCGCCGAAACCCCGTAACCCGAAGGACTGTCTGATGAAACGCTTGTTTGCCACCACCGGCCTGTGCCTGGCGCTGAGCCTCCCGGCGCAGGCTCACAACGCCCCGTCCGAGGCCAGCGCCGCCCTGTCGATCGCGCCGGTGGTGCTGTCGGTCGGCGCGGTCAGCGCCACCGGCGCCGCGCTGAGCGCACTGCCCGTGGGCATCCTGTCGGCCGGCGCTACGCTGGTGGTGGTCAGTGTCGAGGTCGTCGGCGGCGCCACGGTCTGGGTGCTGGAGCGGGCCTCGGACGGCATGCGCATCAGCATCAAGGCCGCCGGCAGGCTGGCCGAGGGCGTGGTCGTGTCCACCGGCGCGACCGTCGCGGTGTCAGTCATCGGTGCCGGCACGCTGCTGTCCGCCGCCGGCGAGGTCATCGCCTTCATCCCCAACGAGATCGGCAAGGCCCTGCTCTACAACGAACAGGTGAGCCGTTGAGGCTGGCCGTCGCCACCGCGGCGCTGCTGGTCGCCGCCGCCGCGCAGGCCGGCCGCCCCTGCGAGGACAAGCAGCCGACGGCGCGCCAGATCGAGCAGGGGCTGGACCTCGCGCAGGCTACCGCCCGCCAGCTCGACGCCAGCGGCGCCCAAGTCGCCATCCTCGCCCGCGCGGGGCAGGACCTGAGCAAGTACGGGCTGCGCTGGTCGCACCTGGGCTTTGTCTACAGGGACACGACCCAGCAGCCCCCCGTCTGGCGCGTCATGCACAAGCTCAACCACTGCGGCAGCGACCACGCAGCGCTGTACCGCCAGGGCCTGGGTGAGTTCTTCATGGACCGCCCCTACCGCTACGACGCCGCTTTCGTCGTGCTCCGGCCCGAGCTGCAGCAGGCCCTGCTGCCCATACTGGCGGACAACACCCGCGTGGCGCGCTTCAACGAACGGCGCTACAGCATGGTCGCCTATGCCTTCGGCACCCAGTACCAGCAGAGCAACCAGTGGGTGCTGGAGACGCTGGCCGGCGCGGCGGCTCCCGGCATCGCCAGCCGGCGGGCGGCGCAGGACTGGCTCCGGAGCCAGGGCTACACGCCGACCGACCTGCGCCTGTCCACGCTGACCCGCCTGGGCGGGCGCTTGACGCAGGCCAACATCGCTTTCGACGATCATCCCAGCGCGCGCCGCTTCTCCAGCCACATCGACACGGTCACCGTGGATTCGATGTTCGCCTGGCTGCCACAGGCCAACCTTTCCGACTCCCCGCAACTGGTCAAACCATGAGCCAAGACGCCCACCCGAATCAGTTCGCCCTGCTCGGCCAACGCCGCTTCGCGCCCTTCTTCTGGACCCAGTTCCTCGGCGCCGCGAACGACAACGTCTTCAAGTTCGCGTTCACGCTGATGATCACGTACCAGCTGCAGCTGGAGTGGCTCCCGCCCAGCCACGCAGGCCTGGTCATCGGCGCACTCTTCATCCTGCCCTACGTGCTGTTCTCGGCCACCAGCGGCCAGCTCGCCGACAAGCACGACAAGGCGCGGCTGATGCAGCTGGTGAAGAGCCTGGAGATCGCGATCATGGCCATCGCGGCCTGGGGCTTCTACGCAGCCCACGTACCGGCGCTGCTGGCCTGCGTATTCCTTATGGGCCTGCATTCCACGCTGTTCGGCCCGGTCAAGTACGCCTACCTGCCACAGCAGCTCAACGAGCGCGAACTGACCGGTGGCAACGGCATGGTGGAGATGGGCACCTTCGTCGCCATCCTGCTGGGCCAGCTGCTGGGCGGCCTGCTGGTGGACACGCCAGTAGTCGGCCCGCAGCACGTGGCCTGGGCCTGCCTGGGCCTGGCCATCCTGGGCCGCGCAACCGCGCAGGCCATCCCCGCAAGCCCGTCCACCGATCCCCATCTCGTCATCAACTGGAACCCCTTCACCGAGACCTGGCGCAACCTCAAGCTGGCGCACGAGGGGCTGGCCGTGTTCCGCTCGCTGCTGGGCATCTCGTGGATGTGGTTCTTCGGCGCGGTATTCCTGTCCAACTTCCCTGCCTTCGCCAAGGAAGTTCTGCACGGCAGCCCACAGGTTGCCTCGCTGCTGCTGGCCGTGTTCTCCATCGGCATCGGCATCGGCTCGCTGCTGTGCGAAATGCTGTCCAAGCGCCACGTCGAGATCGGCCTGGTGCCGCTGGGCGCCATCGGCATGAGCGTGTTCGCCATCGACCTGTACTTTGCCGCCACCGGCCTGCCCGCCGCCGAGCCCTACAGCGTCGGCGCCTTCCTCAGCGTGGCGGCGCATTGGCGCGTGCTGGCGGACCTGACACTGCTGGCACTGTTCGCGGGTCTCTATAGCGTGCGCATGTACGCGCTGATCCAGCTGCGCGCCCAGCCGACGCATCGCGCCCGCATCATCGCTGCCAACAACATCCTGAACGCGGTCTTCATGATCGCCAGCTCCCTGATCGCCGGTGCGATGCTGAGCGCGGGCCTGACGATTCCGCAGGTCTTCCTCGCGGTCGGCATCGCCAATGCCGTCGTCGCGGCCTACATCTTCCTCATCGTGCCGGAGTACCTGCTGCGCTTCATAGCCTTTGTGCTGACGCGTCTGGTCTACCGCTTCCGCATCACCAACGACGAGCGCATCCCCACCGCCGGAGCAGCCGTGCTGGTGTGCAACCACGTGAGCTTCGTCGACGCCGTGCTGCTCATGGCCGCCAGCCCCCGCCCCATCCGCTTCCTGATGGACGCGCAGATCTTCCGCATCCCGGTGCTGGGCTGGATGTTCCGGCTCGCCAAGGCCATTCCCATTGCGCCGCAGAAGACCGACCCGGCCACCTACGAGGCCGCTTTCGCTGCCGCCCGCGCGGTGCTGGAGGACGGCGAGATGGTCTGCATCTTCCCGGAAGGCGGCATCACACGCGACGGCGAGCTGCAGCCCTTCAAGGGCGGCGTCATGAAACTCGTCGAAGGACTGCCGGCGGTGCCGGTCATCCCGATGGCGCTGGGCAATCTGTGGGGCAGCTTCTTCTCGCGCGTCGAAGGCGGCCAGGCCATGGTCAAGCCGCTGCGGCGCGGCTTCTGGAGCCGGGTGTCTTTGACGGTGGACCGGCCGATGGCTCCCGGCGCCGTCACGCCCGAGGGGCTGCGCGAGCGCGTGGCTGGGCTGCTGGCACCGCGAGAGGGCCGAGTGTGACGCTGGCGACGCTGACGCGAGGGCTGCTGATCAGCGTGCTGGCAGCAGGTGTGCTGGGCTTCGGCCTCATGGGCCTGTGCGGGGGCTACTTCGCGGTATGGATGGGCCGTGCGGCGTTTGCGCCGGGCGGGGCGGGCGCCCTCAAGACACTGGTGCTGTCCGTCCCCTGCCTGATCGGCGGCCTGGCAATGGTCAGAATATGCGGCGGAAAACTGCTTGCGCTGATGCGCAGGCCTCAAGCGGAGGACCATCCCTCATGAGCACCGATATCGGCTCCCGGTTGGGGCGCTTCATCATCATCAGCCTGCTCATCGTCGCGACACTGGGCTTTGGCCTGGCAGGCCTGTGCGGCGCGGCCTTCACGCTGATGTCCCTGCCCGACCTCTCCAAGCCCGGCACGTATGCCGGCGCGGCTCTGGTCGTTTCCATTCCCAGCCTGCTGATCGGCGGGCTGGTGGCCTGGCTGTGCGGGCGCCAACTGGCCCGGCTGCTACGCAGCGACGACAACGACAGCGCGCCTTCTTGATCGCCGACGCTGCCACCGCCGCCTGGGCGCACAGTGCGCTGGCCTACGCGGGCATGGGCCTGGGTGCAGCGCTGTGGCGCGCCACGCTGAGGCGCCAGCACCGCGGCGGCGCGCTTGCGCCCGGCAACTTCGGCGTACTCGTGGGACTGCTGATCGGCGCGGCCCTGGGCAACAAGGCGGTCTTCCTCATCGAGCGTCCCGATCTCGTACTCCAGATGTGGCGAGGCAGCGTGTTGGTGTTTCCGGGCCAAAGCATCGTCGGCGGCCTGCTGGGCGGCCTGCTGGGCGTGGAGATCGCCAAGAAACTGACCGGCCAGACACGCAGCACCGGCGACGCGATGGTGCTGCCCATCGCCATCGGACTTGCCATCGGCCGCGTCGGCTGCTTCCTGGCCGGCCTGCACGACGACACCTACGGCCTGCCGACCACGACACCGTTCGGCGTGGACTTCGGCGACGGCGTGCCGCGCCACCCCACACAGCTCTACGAGATCGTCGTCGTGTTGGCCTTGGGTGTCTCGCTGCAACGCACGCGCTTCGCCACGCCAGGCTTGGCGTTCAAGCTGTTCCTGAGTGGCTACCTGCTGTGGCGCTTTCTCGTGGAGTTCCTCAAACCGGTGCCGGTGGCCTACCCGCTTGGCCTGTCCGGCATCCAGTGGACCTGTCTCGTCGCGCTCGCCTTCTACGCGCCGCTCGTGACGCGCGCCTGGCGCCAACCCACCCTTGCCAAGCCATGAACCGCAAGAACCGCCCCTACCTGTTCTACGACACGACGCAGTCCGTCTGCACGAGCTGCCTGCGCCATGTCGAGGCCAAGATCCTCATCAAGGACGAGCACGTCTACATGGACAAGTGGTGCCCTGCCCATGGCACCGAACGCGTGCTGGTCAGCGACGACGCGACCTGGTACCGGCAGTCCCGCGAAATCTTCGTGAAACCGCCGGAGATGCCGCAACGCTTCGCGACGCCCATGCAGTACGGCTGCCCCTACGACTGCGGCCTGTGCCCCGACCACATGCAGCACAGCTGCCTGTCCATCGTCGAGATCAGCGACCACTGCAACCTGCGCTGCCCCACCTGCTACGCCGCCTCGGGGCCGGAGCGGCTCACGCACCGCTCGCTGGACGAAGTCGTTGCGATGCTGGATGCCATCGTCGCCAGCGAGGGCGAGGCCGATGTGGTTCAGATCTCTGGCGGCGAGCCGACCCTGCATCCGCAGTTCTTCGACATCCTCGACGCCGCCAGGGCACGGCCCATCAAGCACCTGATGGTCAACACCAACGGGTTGCGCATCGCCCAGGACGCGGCCTTCGCCGAGCGGCTTGCGGACTACGCTCCGGGGCTGGAGGTCTACCTGCAGTTCGATTCGCTGCGACGCGAAGCGCTGATGGACCTGCGCGGCGCCGACCTGCGTGGCCCGCACGAGGCGGCGTTGGCCCGCCTGGATGCACTTGGCCTGTCGACGACACTGGTCATGACGGTCAAGCGCGGCATCAACGACGACGAGATCGGCGACGTGATCCGCCATGGGCAGCGCCACGGCTGCGTGCGCGGCGTGACGCTGCAGCCCATCCAGAACGCCGGCCGCGTCGAGGCCTATGACTCCGCGCGTCATCGCCTCACCGTCAGCGAGTTGCGCCGCCGTATCGCCGAGCAAAGTGGCGTGTTCACGCTGGCCGACGTGCTGCCCGTACCCTGCAACCCGGACACTCTGGCCATGGCCTATGCGTTGCGCGTCCAGGGCGCCGAGACGGGCCTGGTACCGTTGACGCGCTACCTGGACGCAGCCACGCTGCTGTCCGGCGACCGCAGCACCATCGTCTTCGAGGGTGACCCGGCCCTGAAGGCTTCGGTCTTCAAGCTGTTCTCGACCAATCATTCGCCCGAGAGCCAGTCCAACTGCCTGTCGGAGCTGCTGTGCTGCCTGCCCAAGATCGATGCGCCGCGCCTGAGCTACCGCGACGTATTCCGCGTCCTCATCGTGCAATTCATGGATGCTCAGTCGCTGGACATCCGCGCGCTGAAGAAGAGCTGCATCCACATCGCGCGCCCCGATGGCCGGCTCATCCCCTTCGAGGCCTACAACCTGTTCTACCGCGACGAGCGCCAGGCCGAGCTGGCCCGGATCCGAGCCGAGATCGACGCCCAGCGCGAGCAGCGACTGCGCTTCATGCCGAGGGTGTCTGCCGCCCGCGCCTGAACAGCCGCTTCACACGCAGCTTGATGGCCCGCGCCGTGCGCCACACGCCGCTGGCGCGCACCCAGCCCAGCAGCTCTGCCTTCCAGGCCGTCCAGCGCGCATAGAGGCGGGCAAACCAGGCCAGCTGCATCAGGGCCGGCTGGATGAGCTGGAACAGCCAGGCCAGCAGTGCGGTGCCGCCCACCTTGGCCGCGACGATGACGCCAACGCCGAAAACCACGTGGCCCTTGGCAACGAACCAGACTGCTGCCAGCTTGACGGGCAGGATCAGCAGACTGGGCAGCAGCAGCACGATGAAGGCCCAGCGAGGTGGCAGACGCCTGAGCAGGACCTCGGCATGGCGGATGACCGGCAACCGTGCCAGCAGCGCGAACACGCGCCGCAGCGGCTCCCAGCCCCATTCCTCGAAGAGGATGAGCAGCGCGAAGACGACCCGGAAGAGCCATCGCAGCGGGGCGAGCAGCAGTCTCAGCATGCCGTCATGTAGGGACGCCCGCGCCCCTCAACAAGCCCTAGACGCCACGCGCCCGGTCCGCATGGAACTGCGCCCGCCATGCCTCGAAGCGGCCGGCGTCCAGCGCGTCGCGGATCTCCTGCATCAGGTTCAAGTAGTAGTGCAGGTTGTGCACGCTGGTCAGCATGGGACCCAGCATCTCGCCGCAGCGGTCCAGGTGGTGCAGGTAGGCGCGGCTGAAGCCGCTGCAGCATTCGCAGCTGCAGGTCTCATCCACCGGCTTCTCGTCGGCCTTGTAGCGCGCATTGCGCAGCCGCAGGTCGCCGAAGCGCGTAAACAGGTGGCCGTTGCGCGCATTGCGCGTGGGCATCACGCAGTCGAACATGTCGATGCCCTGGCTCACGCCTTCCACCAGGTCCTCCGGCGTGCCCACACCCATCAGGTAGCGCGGCTTGTTCGCCGGTAGCCGGTGACCCGTATGTTCAAGGATGCGCTGCATCTCGGCCTTTGGCTCGCCAACCGACAGGCCGCCGATGGCATAGCCAGGCAGGTCCAGCTCGGCCAGCCCCGCCAGCGACGCGTCGCGCAGGTTCGTGTACATGCCGCCCTGCACGATGCCGAACAGCGCGTTGGGGTTGCCCAGCCGCTGAAACTCGGTGATGCAGCGCCTGGCCCAGCGCAGGCTCAACTCCATCGACTGCTTGGCCTCGCGCTCCGTCGTCAGCACACCCTTGCTCTCGTAGGGCGTGCACTCGTCGAACTGCATCACGATGTCGCTGTTCAGCACTGTCTGGATCTGCATGCTGACCTCGGGCGTGAGCAGCAGCTTGTCGCCGTTCACCGGCGACGCGAACTTGACCCCTTCTTCGCTGATCTTGCGCATGGCACCCAGCGACCAGACCTGAAAGCCGCCGGAATCGGTCAGGATGGGCTTGTTCCAGCTCTCGAAGCGGTGCAGGCCGCCGAACTGCTTGACCACGTCGAGGCCCGGGCGCATCCACAGATGGAACGTATTGCCCAGGATGATCTGCGCGCCCATCTCGTCGAGCGAGCGCGGCGTGACACCCTTGACCGTGCCATAAGTGCCCACGGGCATGAAGATGGGCGTCTGCACGACGCCGTGGTTGAGCGTGAGCGTGCCGCGGCGGGCGCGGCCTTCGGTCTTGAGGAGGTCGAACTTCAGCATGGAATACGGATTGTCGCAGCCAGGGCCGCGGCGACGCCGGCCACCACGACCTCAAAGGCGAGGCAGCCACATACCCATCGTCGCCCCGAGGATGCCTCCCGCCGTCGCCATGCAGGCCAGGACCAGGACGGCCGTCACGGCCCAGCCGCGCAAGCGCAGGTAGAGCTCCAGCACGGCCAGCGGAACCAGGAACTGCGCGAAGGCGAGCACGGTCAGGAACGGTCCGGTGAAGCTCGCGGGATCGAATCCGACGGGCCGGCGGAACACCATCAGCCACAGCATCAGGCCCAACCGGAAGAACCACACGCCGTTGGCCGCCAGGAACAGGCGCAGCGCCCAGCGCCGATGCGCCACGATGTCCCGCGCCCGCGCCGACCGCCAGGCCAGCAGTGCGAAGCCGATGATGAGCAAGGCGTTGAGGGTCATGCCCAGGTGCTGGCTGATGTCCCCCACGGTGCCGCGCACCCACAGCAGGTACAAACCGCTGCCACTTCCCGCCAGCGCCCCGACCATGAACACGCACCCCACACCGCGGTGCATGGCCGGCAGGCGCCGCCGCAGCGCCGGGACCAGCTGCAACACGCCGCCCGCCGTCATCAGCAGTGCCAGCAGCAGATGCAGGCTCAGCATCGCATTGCCCAGGCCGTCGCCCGCCACCCACCGGGACTGGCCGGGCCGCCCGCCCAACGCAGCAGTGCCGTAGGTGACGGCGATGTAGCTCGCAAAGATGGCCAACCCGGTGGCCGCGACAAGGAACCAAAGGCCGGCGGCGACCGAGGCGGGTTGGCGTGTGGTGAGGGTGGGCAAGGCAGCCTCGACGCAGTTGCGATGGAGAGCGGATTCTTCAAGGCGGTATCCCCGGCGTCGCCCGCCGGCCGACGAACTGCAGAGACGGCCGGATCAGCTGCAGCAGCGCCAGACGGTCCGGCGGACAATCGGGCCATGTCCCTCACCCTGGCTGCGCCCGTGCAGCACGAGCTGATCGTCAAGAAGAGCCGCTTCCTAGGCCGTGTGGAGCCCTGCGCCGACCGCGCGGCCGCGCTGGCCCGCGTGGCCGCGCTGCGCGCCGAGCACCCGGGCGCCGCGCACGTGTGCTGGGCGCTGCTGGCTGGCGGCCACTCCGCGGCCAACGACGACGGCGAGCCTGGCGGCACTGCGGGCCGGCCCATGCTGGACGTGCTGCGGCATCAGGGCCTGGACGGCGTTCTGGCCACCGCCGTCCGCTACTGGGGTGGCGTCAAGCTGGGTGCCGGCGGCCTGGTGCGGGCCTACACCGACTGCATCGCCCAGGCGCTGCTGACGGCCGAGAAGATAGAGCGCGTGGCCCTGGCGGAGCTGGGCTGCGAGCTGCCCTACGAACTGGAGGGCCGTCTGCGCAGGCTGGCCGAACAGCACGTCGCCCAACTGCTGGACGTGCGGCACGAGGCGCGCGTGCACATGCGCTTCGCGCTGCCGGTCACGGCACGAGCCGCGTTCACTGCTGCCGTGGACGACGCGGCTCAGGGCCGGGTGGCCTGGGCGCGTGAAAGCAGCATCGCGTCGCCGTAGCTGAAGAAGCGGTAACGCTCGCGAATCGCACGCGCATAGACCGCCCGGATGTGCTCGTAGCCTGCCAGCGCGCTGACAAGCATCATCAACGTGCTTTTTGGCAGGTGGAAGTTCGTGACGAGACGGTCGACGACGCGGAACTCGAAGCCCGGCGTAATGAAGATGTCGGTCTCGCGGGCACCAGCTTGCAAACTGCCACCGCGTGCCGCGGACTCCAGCGCGCGCAGCGTCGTCGTGCCCACGGCGACAACGCGGCCGCCGCGGGCGCGGCAGGCGGCCACCGCATCCACAGTGGACTGCGGCACCTCGAACCATTCGCTGTGCATCTTGTGCTCGGAGAGCTGCTCGACACGTACCGGCTGGAACGTGCCGGCGCCGACGTGCAACGTCACGTGTGCGCGCTCGACGCCGCGCTCGGCCAGGCTGGCCAGCAGGGCCGAGTCGAAGTGCAGGGCCGCCGTCGGCGCCGCGACGGCACCGGGCTCCTTGGCGAAGACGGTCTGGTAGCGGCGCTCGTCGTCCGCGCTGTCGGCATGGGCGATGTAGGGCGGTAGCGGCACATGGCCGTGCGCCTCCAGAAGCGCGAATGGGTCGCCGTCGAAGCGCAGGTGGAAGAGCCCGTTGTCCGGTCCACAGCGGCCCAGCACCTCGGCCCCGAAGGCGTCGGCGAAACGCACACGGCTGCCCGGCTTGGGGCTCTTGCTGGCGCGCAGGTGCATCCACACCTCCTGCGTGCCGGGCAGAACGCGTTCGACCAGCGCCTCCACCGCACCGCCGCTGCTCTTCGCACCGTACAGCCGGGCCTTGATGACGCGCGTGTTGTTGAAGATCAGCAGGTCGTCCTGCGACAGCAGCCCGGGCAGCTCGCGAAACACCCGGTCCACGGGTTCGCGGCCGGTGGCGTCCAGCAGTCGGGACGCACTGCGTTCGGCCGCGGGATGCTGGGCGATCAGCTCGGGGGGAAGATCGAAATCGAAGTCGGCCACCGTGTGGGCCGGCGAGGCGGGAAGGCTCATGGACGCGCTTGAGGGCCGGACAGACCCGTGCCAAAGAGAGTGGATTCTCCCATCGCCACACCTTGATGCAGCTCAAGGCGGCGCCAGCGGCGCGGTGCCAGCATGGTCGCAGGAGGTTCCATGAGCACTGCCCTCACACACGGACAACATGCGCTGCTGGAGAGCGAGCTGCGGCTCGCGCGCCAGCGCGCGCAGGCCGCACTGCAGGCTCAGCGCGACGGCAGTGACCGTCTGGCGCATGCCGCCACGCTGCTGGAGGACGACCCGCAGGAGCACGAGTCCGAGCGCGAGCTGGATCAGGCCCGCAGCGAGCTGCTGCTGGCCGAGCTGCAGGACATCGATGACGCGCTGATGCGCCTGAAGACGCCCGCCTATGGCCGCTGTATCGACTGCGGCGCCGTCATCCCCTTCGATCGCCTGCAGCGCCAGCCCCAGGCGTTGCGCTGCGTCGACTGCCAGGCCGCCACCGAGGCCACCCGCTGATCCCACACCATCCCCAGGAGACCCCAGATGTTCCACGCCGTCGTCCACCTCGACCACCACCATGCCCAGGTGCTGCATTTCGACGCCCACCAGGTGCATGCCGCCCGCATCGAGCCCCACGACCGCCGCGCCCCGGGCCATGATGCGCACGCCGAGCACGCCCTCTTCGAGGCGGTCTGCCAGGCCGTTCAGGACACGCCCGAGGTACTGGTCACGGGTTCGCACCCCGTCATCGGCCAGTTCCGCCACTACGTCGAGGCGCACCGGCCGAGGCTGGCCCCGCGCATCGCCGACTATCGGCCGGCCGCGCCGCTGAGCCAGGGCCAGATGCTGGCGCTGGCGCGCCAGTTCTTCGTCGCCCACGACCGCATGGCTGGCGTGCCCACCCCGAGCTGAGCGCGCCCGGGCGCGGGCATATCGCACACGCGAGGCATCCGCCTGCGAAGGCCCGTCATATCAGGCCCATAGACTCGGCGCGCTCCACCTGCCGCCGTGAACCGTCGTTCCTGCCTTGTCCTGCTCACCCTCCTCGGCATGCGACTGCCGGTCGCTGCGGCCGATGACTTCCTGCTGGGCCTCACCGAGAACCTGCCACCGCTGAACTACCTGGACGGCGGCGAGCCGCAGGGCTTCAGTGTCGAGCTGCTGCGGATGATGGCGACGGCCGCCGGCATCGGGATCGAGCTGCAGGTCCTGCCCTGGCTGCGAGCCGTGCAGGCAGCCGAGGCCAGTCCCAACAGCGTGCTGTTCTCGCTGACTCGCACGCCCGAGCGCGAGGCGCAGTTCCAGTGGGTGGGGCCGATCGCACAGCGACGCATCCTGCTCTACAAGCTGGCCAGTCGCACGGACCTGTCGCTGGCACAGCTTGGCGACCTGGGCAGCGCTCGCATCGGCGTGGTGCGCGACTCCGCGGCCGACCGACAGCTGCAGGCCTCGGGCCTCAAACCCGGGCTACACCTGGAGCACGGGCTGGACGACGCCACCAACGTACGCAAACTGCTCGCCGGTCGCATGGAATACGTGGCCCTGCTGGACTGGGCCGCCAGCTGGAACCTGCGCCAGCTGCAGCTGCCCTATGGCACGCTGCAGCCCGTGCTGGAACAGGATGCTTCCCGCACCTACTGGTACGGCCTGCACCCGGCCACGGACCCGACCCTGGTACGTCGGCTGCAGGCTGCGCTGGATGCAGTGCGGCGCGACGGACGTTACGAGCGCCTGAGACAACGCTACTTCCGCTGACCTTCGCAACCGCTGCGGGCACGCCCGGGCCGCGCGTCGGCGTGCCGCCAGAATCGCACCCATGACCACGCCGCCCCCGCCCCAGGACAAGCCGAAGTCCGCCCCCCAGAAGGCGATGGAGAAGCTCGGCTTGGTGCGCGACATCGACCTGGCGCTGCACCTGCCCATGCGCTACGAGGACGAGACGCGGCTCACGAGCATCGCCGCCTTGCGCGAGGGCGAGCCGGCGCAGGTGGAGGGCGTCGTCGTCGACTGCCAGGTGGAGCTGCGCAGCCGCCGCCAGCTGCTGGTGCGCATGAAGGACGAGTCCGGCACGCTGCTGCTGCGCTTTCTGCACTTCTACCCCTCGCAGCAAAAGCAGATGGCGACGGCGACCCGGCTGCGTGTACGCGGCGAGGCCCGCGTCGGTTTCTTCGGCCGTGAGATGGTGCATCCGGTCGTCAAGGTGGTAGACGATGGCACGCCGCTGGCGCAGTCGCTCACGCCGGTCTATCCGGCCTCGGCCCAGCTGCCCCAGGCCTATCTTCGCAAGGCCGTGGCCACCGGCCTGGCACGCGCCGACCTGCGCGAGATCCTGCCGGCGGGTGTCGTGCCGCACGGCCTGCCCAGCCTGAAGGACGCGTTGCACTACCTTCATCATCCGCCGCCCAGCGCGTCTCAGGACGCGCTACATGAGCACCACCACCCGGCCTGGGAGCGCCTCAAGTTCGAAGAGCTGCTGGCCCAGCAGCTGTCGCAGCTGCAGGCCCAGCGCGAGCGCGCGCTGCTGGTGGCGCCGGCACTGCGCGCCCGGCCGGGTGGCCTGCACGAGAAGCTGCTGGCAGCATTGCCCTTCCATCTGACCGGTGCGCAGCAGCGCGTGTCCGAGGAGATCGCGCAAGACCTGTCCCGGCCACAGCCCATGCACCGGCTGCTGCAGGGCGACGTGGGTTCTGGCAAGACCGTCGTCGCGGCGCTGGCCGCAGCCGTTGCCATCGATGCCGGTTGGCAGTGCGCGCTGATGGCGCCCACCGAGATCCTGGCCGAACAGCATTTCCGCAAGCTCATTGGCTGGCTAGAACCGCTGGGACTGAAGGTAGCCTGGATCACCGGTAGCGTGAAGGGCAAGGCACGGCAGAAGATGCTGGATGCCGCCGCGTCGGGCGAGGCTCAGCTCGTCGTCGGTACCCACGCCGTCATCGAGGACAAGGTGCGCTTTGCCAGGCTGGGCCTGGCCATCATCGACGAGCAGCACCGCTTCGGGGTCGCGCAGCGGCTGGCGCTGAGGAACAAGCTCAAGGCCATGGACCTCGAGCCTCATCTGCTGATGATGAGCGCGACGCCTATCCCGCGCACGCTGGCAATGACGTATTTCGCGGACCTGGACGTCTCAACCATCGACGAGCTGCCTCCTGGCCGCAGCCCCATCGTGACCAAGGTCTTCACGGAGTCAAAGCGCGACGAGGTCGTCGACAAGATACGGGGCGCGGTGGGCAACGGCGCCCAGGTCTACTGGGTCTGTCCGCTGGTGGAGGAAAGCGAAGCCGTGGACCTGCGCAATGCCACTGAAACGCACGCCGAGCTGAGTGCGGCGCTGCCCGATGTCAATGTGGGCTTGCTGCATGGCCGCATGTCGCCCAGCGACAAAGCCGCCGTGATGGCGCAGTTCTCCGACGGCACGATGAGCGTGCTGGTGGCGACCACCGTCATCGAGGTGGGCGTGGATGTGCCCAACGCCAGCCTGATGGTCATCGAACATGCCGAGCGCTTCGGCCTTGCGCAGCTGCACCAGCTGCGCGGCCGCGTGGGACGTGGCGCCAAGGCCAGTGTGTGCGTGCTGATCTACAGCCCGCCGCTGTCCGACACGGGGAAGTCGCGGCTCAAGGCCATGGCCGAGACGACAGACGGCTTCGAGATCGCGCGACGCGACCTCGACATTCGCGGCCCCGGCGAGTTCATGGGCTCGCGTCAAAGCGGTGCCGAGCTGCTGCGCTTTGCCGACCTGCAGGAGGACGCCCCGTTGCTGGTGGCAGCGCGGGCGCTGGCACCGCAGCTTCTGGACAAGCACCCCGAGGCCGCACGCCGCCAGGTGGCTCGCTGGCTCGGGACGAAGGCGGAGTTCCTGAAGGCCTGAGCGCGACCGCCGCCAGGCACTGCGGCCCGACCGGCCGGCTTCACTTACAGCTGAAGCTCTTCGCATTCACTTCCTTGACGTTGCCGGCGCCGCAGGTCGCCAGGGCCTGCTCGCTCATCTTGCTGATGGCGTTGGCGTCGGTCGACGTCGTGACGGGCGGCGCAAAGACGCAGGCGCTGAGCAGGGCGGCGGCGGCCAGGATGGCGGAAAAGGAAGCGATGCGGGTCATGCGGGGTCCAGAGGTTGAAGAGGAGGAAGGCCGCAGCCTAGGCGAGCCGCGGCACGGCGTCGCCCGGCATGCGACGAGATGCACGCCGGCGGTGCCAGCCTGCAGCCGCGCGGGATGCGCCGCGCTCAGTCGCCCAGGCAGATTCCGAGGTCACGGGCGGTGGCCAGCGTGTCGCCGTCCAGCGGCACGGCCTTCATGCGGCCGGCCACATCGGCCAGCGGCACGGGGCGGACATCGCCGCCGTCCAGCGCCACCATGATGCCGCTTGCGCCCGCCGCCAGCTCGCGAACCGCCGCGGCACCGAAGCGCAGCGCCGCGACACGGTCGAAGGCCGTCGGGCTGCCGCCCCGCAGCAGATGGCCCAGCACCACGCAGCGCGTGTCCTTGCCTGTCAGCCGGGCCAACGCCTGGCTGACCTGCTCGCCCATGCCGCCCAGCCGCTCGGCGTGGCCGGCCTCGGCCGGTGCGGTAAGCGCCCGCGCGCCGTCGCGCGGGCAGGCGCCCTCGGCGACGACGACGATGGAGTAGGCCTGGCCCTGGGCCTCGCGCCTCGCCACCATGCCGGCGACGCTTGTCAGGTCGAAGGGCAGCTCGGGCAGCAGGATGGCGTGGGCGCCGCCGGCGAGCCCGGCATGCAGCGCGATCCAGCCCGCGTAGCGGCCCATCACCTCCACGACCAGCACGCGGTGGTGGCTGGCCGCCGTCGTGTGCAGGCGCTCGATGCAGTCGCTGGCGAAGGCCACGGCGGTGTCGAAGCCGAAGGTCGTCACCGTGCGATCGAGGTCGTTGTCTATGGTCTTGGGCACACCCACCACGCGCAGGCCGCGCAGCGCCAGCTGGTGAGCGATGGCCAGCGAACCGTCGCCGCCCACCGCCACCAACGCATCGATACGCTCCCGGGCCAGCGAATCCAGCAAGTCCTGCGAGCGGTCGAGCAACGCGACGCTGCCATTGGCCTGGGATGTCGGGTAGGCGAAAGGGTCGCCCTTGTTGGTGGAGCCCAGCAGCGTGCCTCCTACGGCCGCGATGCCTTCGACGCGCTCGCGAGTCAGCTCGATGCACCCATCGCCCGCGCGATAGCGCTCGGGGCGCAGCAGGCCGTCGTAGCCGTCGCGGATGCCTATGCAGCTCCAACCGCGCTGCAGCGCGGCACGTGTGACGGCGCAGATCACGGCGTTGAGGCCGGGGGCGTCGCCGCCGCCAGTGGTGATGGCGATGCGACGGAGGGTGGGAAGGGCTTGGACGTCGGTGGCAGGCATGGCCGCGAGTCTGCTACAGCTCCAGCTTCTCGCGCAGCAGCCTGGCCTGCCGCCGCGACACCTCGACCTGATGGCCATCGCGCAGCGTGACTCGGTAGCCGTCGCTGCTAGACGGCGCAATGGCCTGGATCCAGCGCAGGTTGATGAGGTGGCTGCGGCTGGCGCGGAAGAAGAGCTGCGGGTCCAGCTTCTCCTCCAGGCCCGTGAGGGTGCGCGCGAGCAGCGGGCGCTGGCCGTCGAACCAGGCCTGGGCATAGTTGCCGCAGGCCTCGAAGCCGGCGATGTCGCCCAGACGCACGAACCAGCAGCGTTCGCCGTCGCGCAGGAACACCATGTCGTCGGCCCCCTTCAGGCCTGCGGACGCGGCGACTGGCGCCGGACGCAGGCGCTCACGCGCCTTGGTCAGCGCCGCCTCCAGGCGTTCGGGGTCGATCGGCTTGAGCAGGTAGTCCAGCGCATTGCGCTCGAAGGCGGCCAGCGCGTGCTGGTCGTAGGCGGTCGTGAAGACCACCAAGGGAAGGTGCTCGAGCCGGTCCAGCAGGTCGAAGCCGGTGGCCCCGGGCAGCTCGACGTCAAGCAGCAGCAGCTCAGGAGCCAGCGCCTCGATGGCCTCGCGGGCCGGTGCCAGTTCGGCGGCTTCGCCGACGATGTCGGCATCTGGGATGGAGGCGAGCAGCGTTCGTAGCTCCTGCCGGGCCAGACGCGAGTCCTCGACGATGTAGATCCTCATGCGGCCAGATCCATCGCGACGGTCACGCGCCCGTTCGCCTCAGTGACTTGGCAGCCGGCGCCAGCGCCTCCCGCGCGCACCAGGCGCTCGCGCAGGTTGACCAGGCCCAAACCCGTGCCTTCAGAGGCTCCTGGAGCCCAACGGCCCGGGTTGGCAACGACCACGCTGACGGTGGCGCCGTGGCGGCGGATGGCGATGTCCACCACACCGCCGCCCGGCGTGCGCGCGATGCCGTGCTTGATGGCGTTCTCAACCAGCAGCTGCAGCAGCATGGGCGGAACGCAGGCATCGGCCGTGGCGGGGTCTACCCTCCAGTCCACGCGCAGCCGTTCCTCGTGATGCAACTGCTCCAGCGCGATGTAGTCGCGCACGACGGCGAGTTCGTCGGCCAACGGCACGCGCTCCTTGGCGCTGTGCTGCAACGTGTGGCGCAGCGTGTTGGACAAGCGGCTAAGCATTTCGCGGGCGCGGGCCGGGTCCTCGTTGACGAGAGCGCGCAGGTTGTTCAGCGCGTTGAACAGGAAGTGCGGGTTGATCTGGGCGCGCAGCACCTGCAACTCCAGCTCGCGGGCGGCAGCCTCGGCCTGCCATTTGGCGATCTCGCCCAGGCGCCACCGGTCGAGCATCTGCAATCCCACCCAGACGGCCATCCACAGCCACAGCAGGATGGTGGTGTTCACGGTGTAGCTCGCCAGTACCGCCCAGCCATGGGGCATGTTGGGCGGGAACTCCAGCAGCCCCAGCCACAACCCGGCGCGGTTGACTCCGTACAGGGCCAGCTGCAGGCCGAAGGCGAACACGGGCGGCATGAACACCAGGCAGAACAGCAGCGAGCGCGGCGACCTGTCCAGCCAGCGCTGCCACAGTGCCAACGCGCGCAGACCCTCGCTGGCCGCGAAGAGCCCGGCGCCGACGCACAGCATCACGAAAACCAGCGAGCCGTTGACCGGCTGGAAGCTCGCCACCATGGCGAGCGAGACGGCCATATAGCCACTCCACAGCAAGGCCTGCACGGCCAGGCGTCTGCGCGTCGTCATGCTCCTCACTCACCCCCCGCTCAACGGCCGGCGATGAAGGCCTTGACCTCGCCGACCAGCCAGTCTGCATCGTCCCACATGAGGAAGTGGTAGCCGCGCTCGCTCATCGAGACCTTCGCGCCGATCAGGCCGGCGTACTGCGTCTCGAAGATCTTCCGGGTGCTCTCCAGCGTCGAGCCCATGGGTTCGAAAGCGGCCCAGGCACCCAGCACGAGCGTGGAAGCGGTGATGCGAGGCAGCAGTGGACGCAGGTCCTCGCCCCAGAGCTCTGCCATGGCCTGCGCCGAGGTGGCCCGGTCGCTGGCCAGGCTCCATTCGAAGACGCGCTCGCTATTGGCGGGGCTGCGGCTCATGCCCAGGGAACCCTGGCGGGCGCCGGTTTCCCACTGTTCCTTCGTGGCGCCCAGCATCTGCCGACGCATCGCCACCGCAGCACCCTGGGCAGCCTCGGGCGTCATGCCGCGCAGGCCGGCCAGGAAGGGCAGCGAGTCGACGATGACCAGCCTGTCGATGCGGCTGGGCCGCTCGGCCGCCATCTGCAAGGCCAGCGCGCCGCCCAGGCTGTGGCCCATGACGACGGGACTGTCGAGCTTGCGGTCGTCGAGGTAGGCCAGCAGGCGGTCACGCATGCCGCTCAGGAAGTGCTCGGTCGCCACGGCCGGTGCACCGGCGAAGCCGGGCAGCTGCACCATATGGCATTGCACGCCGGGTTGTAGCGCGGCGCAGGTCTGCTTCCAGGTGGCGGCAGCGCTGTTCAGGCCCGGGATCATGAGGACAGGTCGCCCCTGGCCCACGACGTCAACGCGCAGGTCGCGGAACTCGGCGGGTGCAGCTTGGCCGTTGCTAGCGCCGAGCGCCGTCGCGATGGCCACGGCGGCGGCGAAGAGGCCGCCCCAGGAACGCTTGCGGACTGACATGCGGATCTCCATCTACGTTTTGACGGAGGCATGTTGCAGCGGCCCGCGTGCGGCGCCAGCGGCCCGATGACGAACGGCGGGCCGCGCGGATGAATGGCTGGCAGGCAGGGCCGATGGCGGCCTACTTCAGCCGCTGTGCCCAGTAGACCAGCACCTCGGTGCGCGGCTGGATGTCGGTCGGGCTGTAGGTGTAGGTCGGCACGACGTTGATCGCGTCCAGCGTGTTCAGGCCCGAGATGATCCGGCCGAAGACCGCATAGCCTGGGTTGGCGGCGCTCTGATAGTCGAGGCTGGTGTTGTCCAGCACGTTGAAGAAGAACTGGCTGGTGGCCGAGTCAGGGTCGCTGCGGCGCGCCATCGCGATCGTGCCGCGCAGATTGGACAGGCCGTTGTTGCTCTCCAGCTTGATGGGCGCATACAGCGGCTGCTTGGACACCATGCCGCTGGTGTAGCCGCCGCCCTGGATGACGAAGTCGCGGTCGACGCGGTGGATCAACGTGTTCGAATAGAAACCCGCAGCGACGTACTTGTAGAAGTTGGTCACCGTCTGCGGCGCGTACGTGTCGTAGAGCTCGACGACCATCTCGCCGCTGCTGGTCAGCATGCAGACCGTGGGCCAGGCACTCGCGGTGGACGCGGCCAGGCCGGCAGCGCTGCAGGACAGGGTCGGGGGATTCGGATTGGGATTGGGGCGCGGGTACTGCGTACCACCACCACCGCCACCACCGCCGCCGATCTCGACTTCGACACCGCCCCCGCAAGCACTGAGCAGCGCTGTCGCGCCGAGGGCAAGGACGAGGCTGGCAAGACGAAGGGGCAGGCGCATGTCGGTCTCCGTGGAATGCCGGCTCAACGCCTGACGCCATGTTCTGTTGACTCTGCTTACAAGCAATTACCTGCGGTGGCTATAGTCCGCGCCGCCAGCCTACCGCTGTCGTCTACTTCCACCCCCTGTTGTCACCCCATGTCTTTTGCACTCAGCCGCCGTTCCGCCCTCCTGCTCGCCCTGAGCGCCAGCCTCGGTCTCGCCGCCTGCGGCGGTGGCGGCGGCGATGCGGGCACGCCCGTCAATCAGGACCCCAACGGCTGGAGTGGCGTGACGGCGCTGAAGACGACGGACACGGTCGTCGGCACCGGCACCGCGATCGAGACCGGCAAACTGGCCTCCGTGGCCTACACGGGCTGGATCTACGATGCCCGTGTCGCCGATACGAAGGGCACCAAGATCGACAGTAACGTCGACGCAGCGCCGCTGTCTTTCGTTGTGGGTAGCAACGCCCTCATCAGTGGGTTCGAACAGGGCGTCGTCGGCATGAAGCCAGGTGGCAAGCGCACCGTCACCATGCCAGCCAGCATGGCCTATGGCAGTGCGGGCAAGGCCCCCTCCGTGCCGGCCAACGCGGCGCTCGTGTTCGACATCGTGATGGACCCGAACGGCTGGACCGGCGTGACCGCCCTGAAAACCCAGGACACCGTCGCCGGGGCCGGCGCATCCGCCGATGCCGGCAAGAACGTGACGGTCACCTATACCCTCTGGCTCTACGACGCACGCATCGCCAGCACCAAGGGCCTGCAGATCGAGAACAACACGGCCGGGTACACGTTCAAGCTTGGCGCAGGCAGCGTCATCGCAGGCTTTGATCAGGGTATCTCCGGCATGAAGCAGGGTGGCAAGCGCACCATCACCATCCCGGCCAGCCTGGGTTACGGCAACGGCGGCGACGGCAGCGGCAAGATCCCTGGCGGCGCAGTGCTGGTGTTCGACGTCCAGCTGACCGCCGTCAACTGACCTCGAGGTTGTCGATGAGCCGCGTGGTCCCCAACCGCGCGGCACCAAGTGCGACCAGCGGCTGGCCGTCGACGGCTGGCCCGAGGTCGTGCTGGCGGCGCAGCGTCACGTAGTCCGGTGCCCAGCCAGCGTCGCGCAAGGCCTGCATGGCATCCGCCTCCATGGCCACAAGGTCGCGCTCACCAGCCTGCCAGCGGGCGATCAGGGCCTTCAGCGTGCCTGACAGGCGCAGCGCCTCCGTCTTCTCGGCCTCGCTCAGGTAACCGTTACGCGACGACAGGGCCAGGCCCTTCTCGCTGCGGCGCGTCTCACCACCATGGATGACGATGGGCAGGGCCATCTGCGCCGTCATGCGGCGCAACACCATCAGCTGCTGGTAGTCCTTCTTGCCGAACACCGCCAGCGTGGGCTGCACGATGTTGAAAAGCTTGTGCACGACTGTGCAGACGCCGGTAAAGAAGCCCGGGCGGAAGTGGCCCTCAAGGATATCCGCCAGCTCGGCCGGCGGGAGCACCTTGTAGCCCTGGGGCTCCGGATACAGCTCCTTCTCGCTGGGCGCGAAGACGATGTCACAGCCAGCGCCTTCGAGCAGCTCGCAGTCGCGCTGCAGCGTACGCGGATAGGTGTCGAAGTCCTCGTGGGGCGCGAACTGCAGCCGGTTCACGAAGATGCTTGCGACGACCGCGCCCGCCGCCGGGCCAACCAGCTCGCGAGCCTGTTTCACGAGCGCCAGGTGCCCGTCGTGCAGATTGCCCATGGTCGGCACGAAGCCGCGCTGGCGATGGATGGCGAGTGCGTCGCGCAGCTCGGCTATGGTGTGGATGACCCGCATGTTCAGAACCCGTGGATCTCGTTCACGGGGAAGGCCTTGGCCTTCACCTCGTCCACATAGCCCTTCACCGCGGCCAGCACGGAATCCTTGCCGGCCATGAAATCCTTGACGAAGCGCGGCTTGCGGCCGGGCGTGATGTTGAGCATGTCGTGCAGCACCAGCACCTGGCCCGACGTGCCGACGCCGGCGCCGATGCCGATGACGGGCACAGGCGAAGTGGCCGTGATCTCCGCGGCGAGTGCGGCCGGCACCATCTCATAGAGCAGCATCGCGGCACCCGCCTCGACCAGCTCCATCGACTCGCGCTTCATGCGGGCGGCCCCCGCCTCATCGCGCCCCTGCACCTTGAAGCCGCCCAGCGCGTTCACGGTCTGCGGCGTGAAGCCGAGATGGCAGCACACCGGAATGCCGCGCTCGCTGATGAAACGCACCGTCTCGGCCGTCCAACCACCGCCTTCGAGCTTGACCATATGGGCGCCGGCCTTCACCAGCGCAGCCGCACTCTTCCAGGCCTCTTCCTTGCTGACGTGGTAGCTGTCGAAGGGCAAGTCGGCAATGATCCAGGCCCACTTGTGGCCGCGCGACACGCAAAACGTGTGATAGACCATGTCCTCCAGGCTGACCGGGGCCGTGGAGCCGCGGCCCTGCAGCACATTGCCCAGCGAGTCACCGATCAGCAGGATGTCGACTCCTGCCTCGTCCAGCAGGCTCGCGAAAGCCGCGTCGTAGCAGGTCAGCATGGTGATCTTCTCGCCGCTGGCGTGCATCTGCGCCAGGCGCGGCAGGGTCATGGGCTTGCGGTCGGTCGTCATCTCAGCCCCTCGTCCGATGGGTGCATCGGCCGATCCCCCGAGGGGATGTGGGCCGACTTGGGAGCGGCCCGGCGCTCGGCCCGCTGGCGTTGAATTGGCGATGGTCGTGTCATGGCCACCTCTCGGTGAAAACCCTGGGTCACCCCTCAGGGCGGGCGCAGTGTAGCGTTCGGACCTATGACCCTGACCGAGTTGCGCTACATCGTCGCCGTCGCCCGCGAGCGGCATTTCGGCCGCGCCGCCGAAGCTTGTTTCGTGTCGCAGCCGACCCTGTCGGTAGCGATCAAGAAGCTGGAGGAAGAGCTGGACCTGAAGATCTTCGAGCGTGGCGGCAGCGAGGTCACCGTCACGCCGCTGGGCGAGGAGATCGTGCGCCAGGCTCAGTCGGTGCTGGACCAGGCCGGCGCCATCAAGGAGATCGCCAAGCGCGGCAAGGACCCACTGGCGGGCGCGCTGCGCCTGGGCATCATCTACACCATAGGGCCCTATCTGCTGCCCGAGCTGGTCAGGCACACCATCGAGCTGTATCCGCAGATGCCGCTGATGCTGCAGGAGAATTTCACGATCAAGCTGCTGGAGATGCTGCGCACCGGCGAGCTGGACTGCGCCATCATGGCCGAGCCCTTCCCTGATGCAGGCTTGGCCACGGCACCACTCTACGACGAGCCGTTCGTCGTTGCGCTGCCTGCCTCGCACGCGCTGGCATCTCGCCAGACCATCAGCGCCGAGGAGCTCAAGCGCGAGACCATGCTGCTGCTGGGTACGGGCCACTGCTTCCGCGATCACGTGCTGGAGGTGTGCCCCGAGTTCGCACGTTTTTCCAGCGACGCCGAAGGCATACGCCGCAGCTTCGAGGGTTCGTCGCTGGAGACCATCAAGCACATGGTGGCCTCGGGCATGGGCGTGACTGTCGTGCCCCAACTGAGCGTGCCGCGCGACCCAACCCCGCATCTGCGCTTCGTGCCCTTCAGCGAGCCCATCCCGACGCGTCGTGTCGTGCTCGCCTGGCGGCGCAGCTTCACACGCTACGAGGCCATCGCGGCGCTGCGCAACGCCATCTATGCCTGTCAGCTGGAGGGCGTCCGGCGCCTGTCCTGAATGGGGGCAGCAAAAGTTTGAAGACACCCATTTGCTTTTGCTATCGCTTCGTTTTGATCAATCGATTTGATCAATTTTTCGCTGCGGCCTAACCTTTGCGCACCGATGGCTTGGCCGGTAGCCGGCCCGGCCCCTACAGAGGAGAACCCCATGACGAGTGAAGCCAAGTGCCCCTTCCATCACGCCGCCGGCAACGGCACGGCCAACCGCGACTGGTGGCCCAACCAGTTGCGGGTGGACTTGCTGAACCAGCACTCCGGCAAATCCAACCCGCTGGGCGAGGCCTTCGACTACGCCGCGGCATTCAAGACGCTGGACTACGCTGCGTTGAAGGCCGACTTGGTCAAGCTGATGACCGACAGCCAGGACTGGTGGCCTGCCGACTTCGGCCACTACGGCCCGCAGATGATCCGCATGGCCTGGCACGCCGCCGGCACCTACCGTCTGTCGGACGGCCGTGGCGGCGGTGGCCGTGGCCAGCAACGCTTCGCGCCGCTGAACAGCTGGCCCGACAACGTCAACATCGACAAGAGCCGCCGCCTGCTGTGGCCGATCAAGCAGAAGTACGGGCAGAAGATCTCCTGGGCAGACCTCTTCATCCTCGCCGGCAATGTGGCACTGGAGTCCATGGGCTTTCGCACCTTCGGCTTCGCTGGCGGCCGCGAGGATGTGTGGGAACCGGATCAGGACGTCAATTGGGGTTCGGAGACCGCCTGGCTGGGCGACGGCAAGCGCCTGCACGGCGACCGAGAGCTGGACCGCAACCTCGCCGCCACCCACATGGGCCTGATCTATGTGAACCCGGAAGGGCCGAACGCCAGCGGCGACTACCTTGCTGCTGCCAAGGACATCCGCTCCACGTTTTACAACATGGCCATGGACGACGAGGAGATCGTCGCGCTGATCGCGGGTGGCCACACCTTCGGCAAGGCCCACGGCGCGGCGCCCGAGTCGCACAAGGGCCCGGAACCCGAGGGCGCGCCTATCGAAGCGCAAGGCCTGGGCTGGATCAGCGGTTTCGGCCAGGGGCATGGCAAGGACACCGTCTCCAGCGGCCTGGAAGTGACCTGGACCAAGACGCCGGCGCTGTGGAGCAACAACTTCTTCGAGAACCTGTTCAAGTTCGAATGGGAGCTGACACGTTCGCCGGCCGGCGCCAAGCAATGGGTGGCCAAGGACGCGCCGGAGATCATTCCGGATGCGCATGTCCCGGGCAAGTTCCACAAGCCCACGATGCTGACCACCGACCTGACGCTGCGCTTCGACCCGGAGTTCGGCAAGATCTCCAAGCGCTTCCATGAGCAGCCCCAGGCCTTCGCCGAAGCCTTCGCGCGCGCTTGGTTCAAACTGACCCACCGCGACATGGGCCCCAAGGCGCGCTACCTCGGCCCCGAAGTGCCGGCCGAAGACCTGATCTGGCAGGACCCGCTGCCGGCTGCCCAGCATGCGCCCACGGCGGCAGACATTGCCAGCCTCAAGGCCAGCATTGCAGCCTCGGGTCTGGGGGTGGGCGAGCTGGTCTCGGTGGCCTGGGCCTCGGCCTCCACGTACCGCGGCGGCGACAAGCGCGGCGGCGCCAATGGCGCCCGCCTGGCCCTGGCGCCGCAGAAGGACTGGGCGGTCAACCGCCGTGCCGTCCAGGTGCTGCCCAAGCTGGTCGAGATCCAGCAGGCCTCGGGCAAGGCCTCACTGGCTGACGTCATCGTGCTGGCCGGCGTGGTGGGTGTGGAGCAAGCAGCCAAGGCCGCCGGCGTCATCGTGACCGTGCCGTTCTCGCCGGGTCGCGTGGATGCCACCCAGGCGCAGACCGACGTTTCGTCCTTCGCAGTCATGGAGCCCGTGGTCGACGGCTTCCGCAACTTCCGCGGCGGCCCCATCGGCGCGCCGACCGAAGCCCTGCTGGTGGACCACGCCCAACAGCTCACGCTCACGGGGCCGGAGCTGACCGCCCTGGTCGGCGGCCTGCGCGTGCTCGGCGCCAACGCTGACGACAGCGGCCACGGCGTGTTCACAGACAGGCCGGGCGTGCTGTCCAACGACTTCTTCGTCAAGCTGCTGGACATGGACACGGTCTGGGCCGCGACGGACGCGACGGCCGAGATCTTCCAGGGCCGCGACCGCAAGACCGGCACCGTGAAGCACACCGGCACCCGCAACGATCTGATCTTCGGCTCCAACTCGGTGCTGCGGGCCTATGCCGAGGTCTATGCAAGCGCTGACGGACGGCAGCGCTTCGTCAAGGACTTCGTCGCCGCCTGGGCCAAGGTCATGGACCTGGACCGTTTCGACCTGCGCGCCTGACCCGCGCGAACTGCAAGGAGAACCCGATGAAACAAACCGTCCGCACCGCCCGCCGGGGCCTGGGCTGGTTCGTCTTCGCCAGCGGCGGCCTCGCCACCCTGGCGCTGCTGTTCCGCGGCGCCTGAACCCGGTCTGGCAAGGATGGCGGGCGGCCTCGTGCCGCCCGTTTCCGTTAGGCTTGCACCATCACCCCTGTACGGAGCTCCCCCATGGCCAAGAAGTCCGCCACCACCCCCTCCATCAGCATCGGCATCAGCGAGAAGGACCGCGCGGCCATCGCCGCCGGCCTGTCCAAGCTGTTGGCCGAGACCTATACGCTGTACCTGACGACGCACAACTTCCACTGGAACGTGACCGGGCCCATGTTCAACAGCCTGCACGCCATGTTCATGGCCCAGTACACCGAGCTGTGGAATGCGGTCGATCCGATCGCCGAGCGCATTCGCTCACTGGGCTTCCCGGCGCCCGGCAGCTACGCCCAGTTCGCCAAGCTCAGTGGCCTGCCCGACGTGCCGGCCACGCCACCCAAGGCCATGAAGATGGTGGAAGTGCTGGTGCAGGGCCACGAGGCCGTGGCCCGTACGGCGCGCGCGCTGTTCCCGCTGGTCGACAAGGCCGGCGACGAACCCAGTGCCGACCTGCTGACGCAACGCCTCACCGTGCACGAGCAAACCGCTTGGATGCTCCGGAGCTTGCTGGAGGAGTGACGTGAGGCCGCCCAGCCGCCCGGCCCTGCCTGCTGGAGACATGAGGGCGGCCGCATGAAGGTCGCGATCCTGACCTTCGACGGCTTCAACGAGCTCGACAGCTTCATCGCGCTGGGCCTCATCAACCGGCTCTACGCCCGGGGCTGGTCGGCCGCGATCACCAGCCCCAGCGCACAGGTGACGTCGATGAACGGCGTCACCGTCACGGCCCAGCAGCCGCTGGAGTTCGCCAACGAGGCCGACGTCGTGCTGTTCGGCAGCGGCATCCACACCCGCGCCATCGCCACCGACCGAGCACTGCTGGACCGGCTGCAGCTGGATCCGCTGCGCCAGCTCATCGGCGGGCAATGCTCGGGCACGCTGCTGATGGCGCGCCTGGGCCTGCTGGCCGACATGCCCGCCTGTACCGACTCGACGACCAAGCCCTGGGTCATCGAGGCTGGCGTGCGTGTCGTCGAGGAACCCTTCCATGCTCGCGGTCCCGTCGCCACCGCCGGTGGCTGCCTGGCCTCGCAATACCTGGCCGCCTGGGTCATGGCCTCGCGTGCAGGGCTGGACGCTGCGCGCCACGCATTGCACTACGCCGCACCAGTGGGCGAAAAGGACGCCTACGTCGACCGCCTGCTGGCTGTCGTCACGCCCTTTCTGCCGCCGGTCTGATGCCGGCCGCCGGATGCTCTGCCTCCACTGGTGTCGGTTTTCGGCGGCCTGCTGCGCGCCCAGGCTCCGTTCGCCCCGTCGTGCCGCGGCCCGGGCCACCCGGCCCTAGCCTGCAGGCGAACCGATTCGGGTTCGCAACGGGAGATGAAGGATGAAGACCTATGCCATCGTGGCCGCCATCGCGGTCGGCACCCTGGCCACGGCACTGGCCAGCCCCTCGGGGCTGCCCGCGGGCTGGCTGCAGACCGGGGACGCCCAGACCTGCCAAGGCCGCGTCGTGTCGGCCAGCAGCGCCCCCAGCGCCAACGTGTTCAGCCTGGACTGCCAGCCCGGTACCTCGGGCTTCTCGACGCTGATGCAGCAGGTGGCCGGCACCGACTACGCCGGCAAACGCGTGCGCCTGAGCGCCCAGCTGCGCGCCGAGCAGCTCGCCGCCTGGGGCGGGCTGTGGATGCGCGCAGACAGCGGCCAACGCGCCACGGCCTTCGACAACATGTACAACCGGCCGCTGCGCGGCAGCTTCGGCTGGCAGCCGGCCGAGGTCGTGCTGGACATCCCGCCCGACGCCACCACGCTGAGTTTCGGCTTCCTGCTCAATGGCGCCGGCCAACTGCAGGCCACGCAGTTCAAGCTCGAAGTCGTCGCCAACAACGTGGCGGTCACGGGCGAGGGCGGCACCCCCGTGCTGCCGCGCCAACCCCGGGCCATGACGCCGCCTTGAGCACCACCACGCCATCGCCGGGCAGCGACCTAGCCCAGGCCCTGCGGGAAGAAGGCCTGGGCTGGCAACGCGCCACGCCGCTGCTGGCCGGCCTGGCGCTGTTCGGGCTGACGGCGCCCTGGCTGCGCGGGCAGCCGGCCTGGGCGCTGTCGCTGGGCCTGTGGCTGGGCCATGCCGCCACCGACGGCCTGGCCGGGCTGCTGGGCCGGCGCCTGCGCCCCGAGCATCGCGTCGCGCTGCCCAGCCTGCTGTTCCTGGCCCTGCTGCTGGGCGCCATGCTGGGCTGGAGCGTGGAGCAGGGGCTGACGACGGCGCCGCTGAGCGGCAACGACCGGGTCACCCGCGCCTGGCTGCACTTCGGCTTCGGCGCGCTGCTGCTGGGCCTGCCGCTGCTGCAAGGCCTGCGCCGGCTGCGCGCGGTGCGCCGCGTGGAGCAGGAGCGCGCCCGGCTGCGCGCCGAGCTGCAGATGCTGCAGGCGCAGATCGAGCCGCATTTCCTGTTCAACACGCTGGCCACGCTGCGCAGCTTCGTGCGCCAGGGCTCGGACCGCGCGCTGCCGCTGCTGGACGCCGTCAGCGGCCTGCTGGAGACCACGCTGGAGCGCGTGCGCCAGGCCGAGGACTCGACGCTGGGCCAGGAATGCCAGGTCGTCGAGCACTACCTGTCCATCATGGCGCTGCGCCTGGGCGGACGGCTCAGCTACCGGCTGGACGTGGACGCCGCGCTGCTGGACCTGCCACTGCCGCCGCTGATGCTGCAGCCACTGGTGGAGAACGCCATCCAGCATGGCATCGAGCCCAGCGAGGGCGGCGGCGAGGTCCTGCTGCAGGCCGAGCGGGCCGCCGGGCAGCTGCGGCTCAAGGTCGTCAACAGCGGCCGCGGGCTGAGTGACGCGCGGCCCGCCGGGCACGGCCTGGCGCTGGCGAATCTGCGCCAGCGCCTGCTGGCCTTGCACGGCGACCAGGGCCGGCTGCAGCTCGCGACCAACGCCCAGGGCCTGACCGAGGCCACGCTCATGCTGCCCTTGCCATGACACCGCATCCGCCTCGCGCACCGACATGACCACCGCCCTGATCGCCGACGACGAACCCCAGCTGCTGGAGGAGCTGCGGCAGCTGCTGGCCGAGGCCTGGCCCGAGCTGGAGATCGTGGCGCTGGCGCGCAACGGCAGCGAGGCGCGCCGGCTGCTGGACGAGCTGCGCCCCGACATCGCCTTCCTGGACATCCGCATGCCCGGCATCGACGGCCTGGGCCTGGCCCAGCTCGCGCCGGCCGACACGCGCCTGGTGTTCGTGACGGCGCATGCCGAGCATGCGCTGGCCGCCTTCGAGCGCGCGGCGGTAGACTATCTGCACAAGCCCGTCACGCCCGCCCGCCTGGCAGCCACCGTGCAGCGGCTGCAGGCCGCGCAAGCGCCGCGCGAGGCCTTGCGCTTCCTGCAGGCCTGGACCGGCAACACGATGAAGCTGCTGGAGGTGGACCAGCTCGCCGCGCTGCGCTCGGAGCTGCGCCACACGCGGGCGCTGAGCCAGGCCGGCGAGCAGTTGCTGCTGCGCACCTCTCTGGGCGAGCTGCAGCGGCAGCTGGACCCGCAGCTGTTCTGGCAGATCCACCGCGGTTCGGTCGTCAACGCGCGCGCCATCGAGCGCATCGAGCGCCGCGACGACGGCGAGCTGTGGGTGCAGCTGCGCGGGCTGGACCAGGCCTTGCCAGTTAGCCGCCCGCACCGCGGGCGCTTTCGCGGGATGTAGGCCGCGCTACGCCACCCTACTCGCCGAGCTGGCGCAGCGCCGCCGCGGCCGAGCCCATGCCGGGCTGCAGCGCCAGCGCCTTGCGGTAGGCGGCGCGCGCCTGCGCCTTGTCGCCCTGCATCAGCGCGACCTCGCCCAGGCTGTCCCAGGCGTTGGCCGAGTCCGGGTAGAGCTCGGTGTTCAGCTGCATCAGGGCCAGCCCCATCGCCTTGTCGCCGCGCCGCACCAGCCCGTAGGCCTGGTCGTTCAGATAGGCCTCGCTGCCCGCTTCGTCCTTGCCGTCGCGCAGCGCACGGTAGGCCGCCAGCGCGGCAGCCTTGTCGCCGGCCAGCAGCAGTTCGCGCGGCGCGCGTTGCGCGGCGCCCAGCCGCGGCAACAGCTGCGCGGGCCCGCGCGGCTGCGCCAGGCTCAGGGCCAGGCGCCCGTCGGGGCCGGGCTCGAAGGCGCGCGCCTGCTCCTGCCCGCGCTCGAAGTAGCGCCCGCCGGCCACCGGCACCAGTTCGCGGGCCTCCTCGCCGACCGCGCCGATGAAAAGGCGCTCGCCCCGGCGCGTCACCGCCAGCACCTGTTCGGCATTGAGCCGGTAGCGGCCTGGCGCCCGCTCCAGCGCCTCGGCCGTGGCCGGCACCGGCACCAGGGTCTTGAAACCCGGCCAGCCGTATTCGTGCGCGATGGCGCGCCGCAGCTCGTCCATCAGCGCGGGCTGGTTGGCATTGATCATGATGGCCGCGCCCTGGCCCGTGCTCTGGCTGGCCATCAGGCTGGCGCAGAAGCCCTCGTTCCAGCCGCCGTGGGCGAAGTAGGCCGCACCGTTTTCCTGCGGCAGGCCGAAGCCCAGGCCGTAGTCGCCGCCGGCACGGCCAGTGAGCATGTCGCGCGCCAGCGCCGCCGGCAGCAACTGGCTGCGGCCTTGCAGCGCCTGCTGGACGCCGATGGCGAAGCGGGCCAGGTCTTGCGACGTGGTCCACAGGCCGGCCGCGGCCAGCTCCGGGTAGCGGTGGTGCTTGCCTGCCACGGCGCTGCCGTCGGGCCGCACGCCGGCGGCGGCGCGCGCCAGCTGTGCGGCCGGCAGGGGCTGGACGAAGCTGCTGTCGGCCATGCCCAGCGGGCCGAGCACGCGCTGCTGCATCAACGGCGCGAAGGCCTCGCCGGCAACCTCGCTCATCAGCAGCTGCGCCACCGTGTAGCCCCCGCCCGAGTAGCGGAAGGCCTGGCCCGGCAGCTGGTTCACGCGTACGGCCGCGGAGTTGGCAGGCGGCTTGCCATCCAGCACAGCAAGGATGTCGGGCACCGGCGCACCAGCTGCGTAGCCGGCGAAACCATGCCCGGTCAGCCCCCCAGTGTGGCTGAGCAGATGGGCGAGCGTGACCGGCACCTGCCGGGTCCAGTCGTTCTCGGGAATGCGCCAGGACTTCAGCCGCTCGTTGACCGGCTCGTCCAGCGACAGCTTGCCGTCCCGCACCAACGTCAGCGCGCCGAGGGCGGCCACCGGCTTGCTGATGGAGGCCGCCTGGAACAGCGTGTCCGGCCTGACCGGCAGGCCCAGCTCGCGGTCGGCCAGGCCGTAGACGCGGGTCCAGGCCAGGCCGTTCCTGTCGATGACGGTGACGGTGAGGCCCGGCACGCCGTAGTGCTTCATGCGCTCCTGCAGCGTCCAGGTGCCGTCGCCGACGAAGCTGACCGGCGGCCGCAGCCCGGCCAGCACGCGGGCGATGCGGGCCTCGGTGTCGTCGTCGGGCGGGGCCGCGTTGGCGGCACCTATCGCCAGCGTGCACAAGGCCAGGGCCAGCGGGTGGAACAAGGGACTCTTCATGGCGAGAGGCAGGGGGCGGTCAATGGAAGGTCCAGCCTAACCGGACGGGGCGTGGACCTGCCAGCGCGGGCGGACGGATTGCCGCCTCGAAGGTCCCAGATGCAGCCAGCACCGATAATTCGCGGTTCGCTCCGAGCCCGCACCATGTCCGCCGACCTGCCCTCCCGCATCGAATCCGAAGTCCGCCGCCGCCGCACCTTCGCCATCATCAGCCACCCCGACGCCGGCAAGACCACGCTGACGGAAAAGCTGCTGCTGTTCTCGGGCGCGATCCAGATCGCCGGCTCGGTGAAGGCGCGCAAGGCCTCGCGGCATGCAACGTCGGACTGGATGGAGATCGAGAAGCAGCGCGGCATCTCGGTGGCATCGTCCGTCATGCAGATGGAGTACCGCGACTGCGTCATCAACCTGCTGGACACGCCGGGCCACCAGGACTTCTCGGAAGACACGTACCGCGTGCTCACCGCCGTGGACGCGGCGCTGATGGTCATCGATGCGGCCAACGGCGTGGAACCACAGACGCGGCGCCTGCTGCAGGTCTGCCGTGCGCGCAACACGCCCATCCTGACCTTCGTCAACAAGATGGACCGCGAAGTGCAGGAGCCGCTGGCGCTGATGGACGAGATCGAGCGCGAGCTGGGCATGACCGTGGTGCCGTTCACATGGCCCGTTGGCATGGGCAAGCAGTTCCATGGCGTGATGGACCTGCGCCAGCAACGCATGCGTGTGTTCTCGCCAGGCGAGGACCGTGTCGCCGGCACGGAGGAGGTGCTGGACGGCCTGGACAATCCAGCCTACGCCGACCGCTTCGGCATGCAGTACGACAACGCCAAGGGCGAGATCGAACTGGTGGCCGACGCCGCGCCGGCATTCGACCGCGACGCCTTCCTGACCGGCAAGCAGACGCCGATGTTCTTCGGCTCGGCCGTCAACAACTTCGGCGTGCAGGAGGTGCTGGACGCGCTGGTTGAGCTGGCTCCTGCGCCGGACGCGCGCGTCGCGATGCAGCGCACCGTGCAGCCCGAGGAGCCGAAGTTCACCGGTGTGGTGTTCAAGATCCAGGCCAATATGGACCCGGCGCATCGCGACCGCATCGCGTTCCTGCGCGTGGCCTCGGGCCACTTCGAACGCGGCATGCGGCTGAAGGTGGTGCGCTCCGGCAAAGAGCTGCGGCCCAACACGGTCGTGAGCTTCCTTTCGCAGCGCCGCGAGCTGCTGGACGAGGCCTTTGCCGGCGACATCATCGGCATCCCCAACCACGGCGTGCTGCAGCTGGGTGACACCATCACCGAGGGCGAGGCGCTGCAGTACACCGGCCTGCCGTTCTTCGCCCCAGAGATGTTCCGTTCGGTTGAAGTGGCTGACCCACTGAAGACCAAGCAGCTCAAGGCTGGCCTGCAGCAGCTCGGCGAGGAGGGTGCGATCCAGGTGTTTCGTCCCATCGCCGGCAGCGTGCTGCTGCTGGGTGCCGTGGGCCAGCTGCAGTTCGAGGTCGTCGCGCATCGGCTGGAGCACGAGTACGGCGTCAAGGCACGCATCACCGGCAGCCGCTTCCAGGTGGCACGCTGGGTGACCTGCGACGATCCGCAGGAGCTCAAGCGCTTCATCGACGCCAACGATCACCGCATGGCCTACGACGCCGTGGACGCGCCGACCGTGCTGGTCGAATACGCGCCCGAGCTGCGCGCCATCGAGGCCAACTGGCCCAAGATCAAGTTCCACGCGCTGCGCGAGCACGCCGGGCTGGTGTTCCAGCAACGGCTGGACGGCTGACGCACCTATGACGCGGCCCTGCCCTTCCTGCCGCCAGGCCATGCAGGTGCACGTGCTGCCCGCCGTCTACGGCGGCGCGGTGGAGATCGACTTCTGCTTCGCCTGTCACGGCCTCTGGTTCGACCACCTGGAGAATCTCAAGCTGGCTCCCGAGGCCATCGCGACGCTGTTCAAGGAGATGCATCGCCACCGCGACGAGCCGCGCACGCCGCTGGCCGGGCGGCTGAGCTGCCCGCAGTGCCATGGGCGCCTCGCGCAAGGCTTCGATGTCGTGCGCAGCGGTCGCTACATCACCCACCGCTGCGAGCAGCGACACGGCCGCTTCAGCAGCTTCGCGTCCTTCATGATCGAGAAGGGCTTCGTGCGTCAGCTGACCCGGCCCGAGATCTCCGACATCGCCGCCAAGGTGGGTGTCATCCACTGCAGCAGTTGCGGCGCACCGGTGGACCTGCGCCGCGAAGACGCCTGCTCGCATTGCCGCTCGGCCCTGTCGTTGCTGGACCCGCAGGCCGTGGAGCGGGCGCTGCAGAGCTACTCGAAGGCAGTGGCCCGCCCCGCGTCCAGCAGCGCGGATGTGGCCGATGCCCTCGTCGCCATGGCGCGGGAGAACTCGCGCGCGCAGCGCGAGAACCCCAGGCCCCCCATCCCCGGAGCCGTGGGCAGCATCCTGGCGGTGGACCTGCTCAGCGCGGGCCTGGGCCTCATCAGCAGCCTGTGGGAAGACTGAGGCCGCCGCGGCTGTGCAACACGGCTGCGATGATGCACGACCGCCTTTTGGCCCGAGTCCGATTTCGATGAGCAAGCACCTCCTCTTCCCCCTTGTCGCCGCCCTCGCCGCGGCGCCTGCCGCGCAAGCGGCCCCCGAGCTCGAAACCGTCGTCGACGGGCTGAAGACGCCCTGGGCCCTGGCCTTCCTGCCCGACGGCCAGTTCCTCGTCACGGAGCGTGACGGCGCCATGCGCACAGCCAGACCGGGCGGCAAGCCCAGTGCGCCCATCCAGGGCGTGCCGGCCGTCGACGCGGTCGGCCAAGGCGGCCTGCTGGACGTGCAGCTGGACAGCGACTTCGCGCGCAACCGCACGATCTACTTCTGCTACGCCGAGCCCGGCGCCGACAAGACCAACGGCACGGCGCTGGCCCGGGCCCGGCTGAGCGAAGACCTGAAGCGCCTCACCGACGTCAAGGTCATCTTCAGCCAGAAGCCCAAGATGGAAAGCTGGCTGCACTTCGGCTGCCGCATCGCCGAAGCGCCGGACGGCAAGCTCTTCCTCAGCATGGGCGAGCGCTACAAGGGCATGCAGAGCGCGCAGACGCTGGACAACCACCTCGGCAAGATCGTGCGCATCGGCAAGGACGGCAGCGTGCCGGCCGACAACCCCTTCGTGAAGACCCCTGGCGCCCTGCCCGAGATCTGGAGCTACGGCCATCGCAATTCGCAGGGCTTGATCGTCGACGCGCAGGGCCGGCTCTGGGAGCACGAGCACGGGCCCCAAGGCGGCGACGAACTCAACCTCATCAGCCCCAAGCTCAACTACGGCTGGCCCGTCATCACCTATGGCGAGAACTACGGCGGCGGCAAGATCGGCGATGGCATCGCGGCCAAGGCCGGCATGGAGCAGCCGGTCGTCAAGTGGGTGCCGTCCATCGCGCCCGCCGGCCTGGTGCGGTTGAAGAGCGCCAAGTACGGCGCGGGCTGGCAGAACAGCTTCTTCATCGGCTCGCTGAAGTTCGGCCACCTGGAGCGCGTGAAGCTCGACGGCGACAACCGCCCGGCCGAACAGGAGAAGCTTTTTCCCGACGCCGGCCGCATGCGCGACGTGCGCGAAGGCCCCGACGGGCTGCTCTACCTGGTGCTGGAAAGCGCGGGCAAGGTGGTGCGTGTGAAGCCCTGAGCGGGGTAGGCCCCAAACGCAGGGGCATGGGATCGATGCCAAGTTCGGGTGAGGCCATAACGGCATGCTATGCCGCGCGCTGCATCACGCGCACCTGAAGCGGCCTGTCGGGGCATGCCGTGCCCAGGGCAAACCTCGACAACGACGTGCCGCGCGCACCGCCCGACATGCTTCTCCCGCGCCTGCGGCCATGGTCCCTTGCGCGGCTGAAGCAGCCCTCGCAAGGGTCGGTCGGGCTCTTACAGTTCGGCCTGCCTTGACTCACCCGGCGCTTGGGCCGACCGCGCAATGGCTGCGAAACGCGCCCCCTTGGCATGACCGCACACCGCATCCTCCCCGCCATGGCCCTGCTGCTGGCCAGCCTGAGCGCCACCGCCCAAACACCGCCGCCCCAGGCCACACCGGCACCGGCACCGGCACCGGCACCTGCCCTCGCCGCATCCGCAGCGTCCGCGGCGTCCGCGGCCGCGAAGGGAGCCGACGCGCCCCCCGCCAACACGCTGGAGCGTGTGCAGGTCACCGCAGCCACCGAGACCGACGACAGCTTGCGCCGGCGCCAATCCATCGCCATGTCCATCTACGGCCGCGAGGAGCTGGACCGGCAGGGTGACATCGACGTGACCGACGTTCTCAAGCGCCTACCCGGTGTCTCCATGGACGGCGGCGCGCCACGGCTGCGCGGCCTGGGCGGCGGCTATACGCAGATCTTGATCAACGGCGAGCCGGCCCCGCCCGGCTTCTCGCTCGACTCGCTGGCCCCGGCGGACGTGGAGCGTATCGAGGTCGTCAGCGGCGCCACGGCTGAATACCCCGGCGTGGCCGGCACCATCAACGTCGTGCTGCGCGAGCCGCCGCGCACGCTGCAGCGCGAATGGCGCGGCAACGTCAACTACCGTGCGGTGCAGCCCGGCGGCAGCACCGCCTTCCAATGGGGGGACCGTATCGGCGCGGTGTCCTTTGTCGTGCCAGTGAGCGTGTCGCGCTCCGCGCAGGCCACGCACTACGAGCAGGTCCGTATCTCGCGCACGCCGGGCGGGCAGGTGCAGTCCCAGGCCATCCAGGGCCGCGACGAGGGTCGCAGCACCACCGCCCAGCTCGCGCCACGGCTGCAATGGAAAGCCACCGATTGGGACACGCTCAACCTCAGCGCCTTCTGGCAGCACGGGCAGTCGCGCAACGCCAGCGAACGCAGCATCGCGACACTGCTCGGCACGCCCTGGCTGACAGCGAACGACGACGCCCGCTCGGAGGGCAGCGGCGATGTCAGGCGCGCCGCTGCCAACTGGGTCCACAAGCAACAAGATGGTGGCAAGGTCGAGCTGAAAGGTTCCTGGCAGGACACCACGCGCGACAACGCGCTGCACTACGACAGCTATCGCGCCGACGGCCGGCTGCTGGTGACCCGCGAAACGCGCACCGACTTCGGCGAGGAACGCGCCGCTCTGGGCGGCCGCTGGACCCAGCCGATGGGCGACGACCACACCGTCGTCACCGGCTGGGACATCGAGACCCGTGAGCGCGACGAGCTACGCCGCATCTGGGACTTCGGCGTCGAGCGCCTGGACAGCGCCACCGGCTTGCCCTTTGCCGCGCGCATCGGGCGGGCCGCCGTATTCATCCAGGACGACTGGACACTCGGGCCCCAATGGGGCGTGCTGCCGGGCCTTCGGCTCGAAGAAGTGCGCACCCGCAGCGACGATGGCAGCCATGCAATCGACAACCGCGCCCGGGTGGTCGCGCCGACCCTGCATCTCAACTACAAGTTCGACCCCAAGGGCCGCGATCAGATCCGTTCCAGCCTCTCGCGCAGCTTCAAGATGCCCGACCTCACTGCGCTGGTGGGCCGCTACGTGCTGAACGGCAACTACGAACGCACCGAGACCAACACCCCCATCGCTGCCGACTCAGCCGGCAACCCCCAGCTGCAGCCCGAGCTGTCCACGGGGTTGGACCTGCGCTTCGAGCACTACCCGGCCAGCGGCGGCGTGTTCAGCGTCGGCTTCTTCTACCGCCAGATCGATGACCTGATCCGCCGAGGCATCCGCCTGGAGAGCGGCATGGCGCCGGACATTACCAACATGCCGCGCTGGGTCTCTCGCCCGATGAACATCGGCCGCGCCACCACCCGCGGGCTCGAACTGGAGATCAAGGGCCGCGGCGAGGAATGGCTGCCCGCACTGTTCGACAAGGACAGCGGCGTCAATCTGCGCGCGGCGCTGAACCTGTACCGCTCCGCGGTCGAACAGGTGGACGGCCCAGACAACCGCCTGGAGGCCCAGCCGCCATGGCTGTCCAACATGGGCTTTGACTGGCGCATCGCCGACAGCGGCTGGACCGTGGGTGCCAGCCTGGTGCTGCAGCCCGGCTACGCGACCAACCAGACCGACCTGCAGGTCGCACACCGTAGCGCCGTGCGCACGCTGGACGCCTTCGCCGCCTGGAAGGTGGACCGCTTTTCGCAACTGCGCGTGGGCTTCACCAACCTGCTGGCCCGAGACAACGTGGCGACCAACGCGGTGGAAGACCTGGACGGCTTCTCGGCCGGCAGCAGCACGTGGCGCAATACGTTGCGGGCGGTGAATGCGAGTTGGGTGGTGAGGTTCTGACGCGAGGCACGGCGCGTTCTCAGCCGCGTGCGCCTCCCAGAAGCAGACATCCACAACCGGAGGGTGCCGCCATCGACCAGGATGGGGCAGCCCTGAGGCCGAGCAGCTTCAGAGCGAACCCGAGCGTGGCGACCCTGAAGAGAGGCGGGGTACCGCCTGCTGTGGCTCCGCCGGACAAACCGTCCTGGTGGGCACCTCGCCCGATGCCCTGCTGCAGGCTCAGCCGCCCGATTGCTGCAGCCGGTAGTCGCGCAACGTGCGCAGCAGCGCCTGCTGGCGCGCCCCCGGCGGCAGCTGGCGAGCCACCTGCTCGAAGCGGGACACGTTGCCGGCATTCAGGAACGGGCCAACGTTCTCGGCCACGGATTGCGCGGCCTGCCAGCCGCCGGTGTGCACCAGGCCAGCGAACATGTCGTCGTAGCCGCTGGACAGGCCCAGCTGCTGCCACTGCTGCAATACCGGGTAGGCCTTGTTCAGCAGCACGGCGTCATAGCTCTTGCCCAGCGCCGCCACGGCAGCAGACACCGTCTCGGCCGAAGGAGGCAGCTTGGCCGCCAGTGCCAGCGCCGCGGCCTGCACATGGCCGTCCGGGAAGGCCAGCAGTTCACGCACGGCGGCCACCTGCTCGGCCGTGCTGCCCTGCGCAGCCAGTCGTTCCAGTTGCTGGAGCACCCCCACGACGACCTCGAAATGCTCGTCCATGCCCTCACGGCTGCTGACACGGCAGGCATTGGCGGCGTAGCACTGCTGCAGCGCCCGCAACGCCTGTGCCGGTGGCACGGCGGCGAGCGCGGCCGGCGTGACCGCCCCGTCCGCCAACGCACTGGCCGCGTCGGCCTCGGCCGGCACCGGCAGGGTGGGCGGCAGGGCCGCGGATGCGGCGCCGGCCGCGACGGGCGCCTGCCCGGGCGGCGCGGCAGCCTCGTCGTGCAAGACCCACCACAGGCCCAGCCCCACAACCGCAGCAAGGGCCGGCGCGAGAAGCTTCCTCATCGCCGCTCAGGGCTGCAGCGCCAGGAAGGTCGCTGCCGGCCAGCGGTTGCTGCGGCAGTAGGCCGCGTTGCCGGTACGTGCCAGGCAGGCGTTGACCAGCGCCGTGCCGAACGGACCGTACACATCGGTCTCGGTGGCGCCGTTGCGCGTAACGGTTTCGGTGCAGTGGAAGCGGTGTGCCATGGAGCGCGCCGCACCGCGCGGGCAGTCGCCGTTGCCGGTGGCGGCCAGCGCCAGGGCCTTGCTCCAGATCGGCATCGTGACGGCCACACCGTCCACCACGGTGGGCCGGTTGGCCGTGCAGACCGCGCCGCCGCCGGCGTTTACGCAGGCCTGCGTGCTGGCCGCGGTGAAGGGACCGTAGGTCTGGCTGGCGCTCATGCACTGGCGCAGGTGGTTGTCGTAGCGCGTACCGTTGGGGCAGTGGGCGTGCTTGGCCGCAGAGGGCGCGGCTGCCGGCACGGCCCAATTGGCCAGCGTGGATGCCGGGTAGAGGTTGCCGGCGAAAACCCAGCCCTCGCGCAGCACGCCATCGGTGTGCGTGTACTCGACGCGGTAATAGAGGTTGTTGGCCGACGCCGTGCCGAAGACCTCCTTGACCTGCACGACGCTGTTGGCCGGGATAGCCACCAGCAGCGTGCCGCCAGGCGTGGCGCGCATGTTCAGGTTGGGCACGATCTTGACCCAGTCACCGGCGTAGGCGATGGCACCGGCTTCGGTGGGCGCCGCACCTACGGCCAGCGAGGCCTGTGTGGCAGTGGTGCCGGCGTCGATCCAGCCATCGGTCAGCACGCCGTTGACCAAGGCACGGATGCGGTACAGACGACTCTGCTGCTGGGCGCCGACCACCATGAAGTCCAGCACCTGATAGGTGCCGGCCGCGGCTTGGCCAAGCACCATGCCGTTGGGGGCGGAACGCAGCTCCAGAGGCTGCAGCGTTGCGATGGCGCTGGCCAGCGACTGCAGGCCAGGCACCTGGGCTCGGCAGAGCTCGTGGCGGTTGTGGTCGATGCGCGCATAGCTGGTGGTCTGCGCGACGTAGACGGGCGTAATGCTGGCCTCGTCGAAACTGGCCCGTCCAGCCAGGCAGGCGGCGTCACGCACGTCGTCCACGCATTCCAGCGTGGCGCCATTGAGCACGCAGGCGGCACTGCCCACCTGCAGCAGCCGGCCAGGCTCGACGCTGCCGCCCGTAGGCACCGGGCAGGACGGACCGTCATCCATCAGGCAAGCCACGTCGATGGCCGCAGCCTTGGTGAGGTCCGCCACGTCGGGCAGCCACAGCCGGTTGTCGTAGTTGTCTCGGTAGCCGTTGTCCTTGGCGACGTTGACATCGGCCGTGTTCTGCCAGCGGCAGACCTTGGTGGGGCCGCCGTTGTAGGCCGACCAGGCCGAGCGCGCGCGGCCGCGCCAGTACTCGTCGACCTGGGCCGTCGTGCCAGTGGGTTCAGCCACGCCGCCCAGGCAGGCGGCCGGTGCAGACTCCCACGCGGCATAGTAGATGTCGATCGCGTAGGTGAAGTTCTGCATCATGTTCCAGCCCTTGCCTTCCTGGAGCTGGACGAAGTGGTAGCGATCGTCGACCTGCATCATGCCGTGGCCGTGGCCGCTGTCGCCGCGCATCATCTTCAGCACATAGGGCTGGCCTGTTGCGAGCTGGGCGTCGCGGTAATGCGACCAGAAGGTCTCCTGGCGCAGCGTCGCGTAGGTGCCGCGCTGGAACGCCTCCAGCTCGCGTGCCGACACAGCGGGTTTGCGTGAGCGCAGATAGCGCTCGCTAGCGTCGCGGATGACCGGATACATGGCCTGCATGTAGCGCTTGCGCTCATCGACGAGGCTGGCGGCGGCGTCGTTGAAGACGACACCCGTGTAGTTGCCGCGCACGAAGCTGTCGGGGCCGAAGGCCGAGGCGTCGCAGCCTGAGGGCGCGCGCCCGTGGGTCCAGGCACCGCCGACCTTGTTCGTGCAGGCCCAGTCGTTGGGCGTGGCGGTGTATGCGGCCTGTGCGGAGCCGGCCAGGCCCAGGCACAGCGTGGCGAAGAAGGCGAGTCGTTTCATGGCTAGCCTCCGTGTCAGATCGAGCGGCGGCGGGCGACGCCCGCGACAGCGGCCAGGCCGGCCAGCAGCAGCATGACGCTGCCGGGTTCCGGCACGGCAGCCACATCACCCACGCGCACGGCCCAGGCCTGACCCAGGGTGTCCATGGAGAGCTGGTCCTGCGCGCCCATGCCCATGAAGAACGCCAGGCCCCAGCCGGACTCGCCGGCCGTCCCAGTCCAGAACACCGGACCGACGGGGTTGCCGGGGTCCACGAGCCCGCTGAAGCTGCCCGTGTTCGTGAGGCCGGCCGCCGTGTTTCCGAGGCTGGCGTAGTAGAGGTGGCCGAGTTCGCTGTTCAGGCCGGCGTTGTTGATACCCACGTCGGTCGAACCGTCTTCCGAGTAGTCGAACTGCAGGCTCAGGCCGTTGACCGGCAGGACGGTCGGCAGGCGCCAGTCATCAAAGCCGCCGAAGCTCAGCGACTCCGCCCACTGCACCGCATCGGCCTGGGTGCGCAAGCCGCCGAGGCTCGCGTTGGCGATCCAAGTCAGGTTGGTCTCGGTGTCGTAGACCATGCTGCCGTTGGCGCGCAACTGGAGCTCGGCATGCGCCGGGCCTCCGATCAACAGGCCCGTCAGGGCGAGGGTGGCGAGCAGCTTGTTCTTGAGCGGGATCATGGCGGATGCGAGCGTGTCGCGGAGCTGAGGCGGGTCGCATGGTCCGCAAACCGGCTGCGCAGACGTCAGCGGGTTAGTCCGCAACGCTGCTGCCAATTCAAGCGGGCGGCATAACCACCAGGTATGCGCCGCTGCACCTCGCACGACCTGACCCTCCTGGCGTGGGCAGGACAATCCGGCCCTCGCCCCACCCTCCCCCCTTGTTCTTGGGGGGGGGCATCGACCTCCGCGTTCCTGCTGCATGCCCTTTTCCGACTGGTTCTCGCCCGCGCAGCTGTTCGGCTACGCAGCTTTCGTGCTGGGCGTCGGCTGTTTTTTGCAGACCGACGACAGGCGCTTCAAGCTCTTCATGACGGGCGAATGCATCGCCTACGTCGCACACTTCGCGCTGCTGGGAAACCCGACTGCGGTGGCCAGCTCGCTGTTGTCCATGCTGCGCTCGGTACTGTCGCTGCACACGCGGTCAGGCTGGGTGGCGGTGGGCATCGTCGCGGGCAACATCGGCTTTGGCCTCACCATCGCGACCCGGCCCAGCGACTGGCTGCCGCTGACGGCGTCCTGCCTGGGCACCATCGCCCTCTTCACGCTCCAGGGCATCCCGATGCGACTGCTGATGTTGTGCGGCACCGGGCTCTGGATCGCAAACAACCTGATCGCCGGCTCCATCGGAGGCACGGCGCTGGAGGTGGTGGTAGCCGCGGTCAACCTCGGCACGATCTGGCGCATGGCGCGGCACCGCCGCACGGGCACCGCCGGTTGACGCCTGGCATGGCCCAGGCAGCCGTTTCCGTTCTTGCAGTCAAACTGCACGACTGAGGCGACAGCACGGCCTGCCACGTCCAGGGTCACACCGATACTGGCGAGCCATGACCGAGCTGCATTCCTCGCTGGCGCGGGAACGACAGTCCGTCGAGGCCGCACCACCTCTCTCCGCCCCCCCGACCGGCAGGGCCGAGGATGCCGCGGGCCCTCCCGCCGAGATCGATGTGCGGCGCATTGCGTTCAGGCAGTGCGTGACCTCCATGCATCGCGCGATGCTGACGACGCCGCTGGGCTGGGCGCTGGCCGCATGGCTGTGCCGGGAGCTCAAGGCCATCGATCGGCTACCCGGCTGGCTGGCCCTGGCCGCCCCCGGCTGGGTGCTGAGCCTGCTGCTGCTGGCGTTCGTGCGCCGGCATGGTGCGGACGTGACGCGCCACGGCGCGGCGGTGACCGCCGCCGCCGTGATCGACGGGCTGTGCTGGGGCGCCATGGCCTGGTGCCTGATGAGCGACGACGTGATCCTGAACGTCGGCATCGGTGCGATGCTGTGCGGCGTGGCCGCCGTCAACACGCCGGTCTACATCACGCGCATCCACCTATTCTTCTGCCAGAGCGCCGCGATGTGGCTGCTGGTGCTGGTCAACGCGCTACGCGACCCGATGCCTCCGATGGCGCACGGCGCCGCGCTGGGCCTCGCGCTCCTGCTGGCGCTGCTGTCCTTCTATCTGCAGGGCGTGGGCGCGCGAATGGTGGACGGCATCCGCCTGCAACTGGCCAACGCCGCCCTGGCCGCGCAGCTGCAGCACGCCCTGGACGCCATGGCGCGCCAGGCCGGCACCGACGCACTGACCGGCCTGCCCAACCGGCGCTCGCTGGACGCAGCGCTGGCCGCGCAGTGCGCCATGGCTGCCCGCGAGGGCCGGCCCTGCGCCGTGCTGATGCTGGATCTGGACCACTTCAAGGCCATCAACGACACCCACGGCCATGCCGTCGGCGATGCCGTGCTGCGCGCCTTCGGACAGCGACTGCAGGCGCAACTGCGCCGGTCGGACCTGTGCGCCCGCTACGGGGGTGAAGAATTCGTCGTACTGTTGGCTGGGACGCCGTTCGAACCCGCGGAGGAGGTGGGCGAACGGCTGCGCGTGCTTGTAACCGCCGAGCCACTGGTTGAGGGTGTCACGGCAACGGTGTCCGTTGGCACCGCCTCGTTCCGTCCCGGCGATGACATGGCCTCGCTGCTGGCGCGTGCTGACGCGGCCCTGTACGACGCCAAACGCAGCGGACGCAACCGCGTCGTGTCCGGCTGACCCTGTGGCTCAGCGGTTGGCCGAGTAGTTCACCGGCAGCCAGTCATAGCCCTTGCCGTCGACGCGCAGCCGGCCGATGCCAGGGAAGCTGACGTGCGCGACGGCCACGTAGTAGCCGCCCTGGGCCGCAGCGGCATAGGCCTTCTCGCGGGCCGGAGCGGCCGCCTTGGGATCGGAGTCGAACTGGATGGTCACCGCCGGCTCCTTGAACTGCACCGCAGCCACGTGCATCAGGTCGCCCCAGAACATCATCTTCTGACCCTTGCTCTCAGCCACATAGTTGCTGTGGCCAGGCGTGTGGCCATAGGCCGGGAAGGCCTTCACACCGGGCACGATCTCGACGCCGTCCGTGCTGCCGTCGAATGGCTTGAAGCGACCCGTGTCAGCGTAAGCCTTGACGACGGCGGCGATGGCCTTGGCGCCATCGCTCTTGGCGACCTGCTCGGGCGCAAGCCAGAAGTCGGCATCGCGCTTGTCCAGGCGCAGCGTGGCATTGGGGAAGGCTCCGGCGCCTCCGATATGGTCTCCATGCATGTGCGTGATGACGACCTCGTCGACCTGCTCAGGCGCATAGCCCGAGGCCTTGAGGTTGGCCAGCACGCGGCCGGCCGTAGGACCGAACAGGCCGGCAGTGCCGGTGTCCACCAGCACGATCTTGCTACCCGTGTTGATGAGATAGGCATTGACCGAGGTCTCCAGCGGCACGCCCAGGTAGGCGTGCTGCAGCGCACGCAGCGTATTGGGCGCGGGCTGCTGCAGCAGCTTGTCGACGGGCAGGTCCAGCGTACCGTCGTTCAGCGCCGTAATCTCGAAGTCGCCAAGCTGCAGGCGATACCAGCCGGGTGCCTGGCTCTTGAGCTGCGGACCGGCAGCGAGGGCCGGCGCGGCACCCAGGCCAAGACCGGCAATGAGGGCAAGGGCGGCGGGAAGCAGGCGTTGGGGCATCGTGGGTCTCCGGGCATGAGGGGAAGCGGCGCAGGATAGCGGCGGCCGCGCGACCCCGCAGCCCCCAGGGCTGCTGTCTGCCCTCTGGACAGCCCTGAGGACGAGGATTGGCTGGAATCCAGACAGTGCCGGCATTCCAGACGGCAAAACCGCGGGTTAGCTCGCAAGGGTTTGCGTGGGGTTTGCCCCGTGTTGGCGCAGGCATGGCTTTTGCGCTTAGGGGGCCTGGCACCCAAGACAACAAACCAGGAGACAAGCCATGCCCCGACGCCATCCGGCGCGTTCGCGCCTGCATTTCGCCATCCTCGCCGGCCTCGGCGCGGCCGCTGTTCTGCCCGCGGCCGCCCAGACCGCCCCCGCGGCCGAACCGGCTGTGACGACCCTGGACGTCGTCAAGGTCACGGCGCGCAAGCGCGAGGAGACGCTGCAGGACGTGCCGGTAGCCGTCACGGCACTGACCGCCGACCAGCTCGACAAGCTCGCCATCAAGGACCTGGGCGACCTGCAAGGCCAGGTCCCCAACCTGACCATCTACGCCGCACGCGGCAGCAACACGACCCTGACCACCTTCATCCGCGGCGTGGGCCAGGCCGACCCGCTGTGGGGCGTGGATCCCGGCGTGGGCATCTACTTCGATGACGTCTACATAGCCCGCCCACAGGGCGCGCTGCTGGATGTCTACGACGTGCAGCGCGTGGAAGTGCTGCGCGGCCCGCAGGGCACGCTGTACGGCAAGAACACCATCGGCGGTGCGGTGAAGTACGTGTCCAAGCCCCTGCCCCAGCAGACCGAAGGGCAGGTGACGCTGGCCGTGGGCAACTACGGCCAGGTGAACGCCAAGGGTGCCGTCGGCACGGCTGTCAACGACGGGCAGTTCCGCTTCCGCATCGCCGGAGCCAGCCTGAACCGCGATGGATACGGCAAGAACCTGACCGATGGCAGCCCCGTCAGCGACCAGGCGACTACCAGCGGCCGCGTGTCCCTGGGCTGGTTCCCGACAGGCTCGACCTTCAGCGCCCAGGTGTCTGCCGACCGCACGCGCGACAACTCGCACATGCGCGGCTTCCAGCGCCTGAACGTGAACCCCTCCGATCCGGCGAAAACGCCACCCACGGCCGGTCGCTACGACATCGCCAGCGGCATGCCCAACGCCAACTACACGAACAGCGAGGGCGAGTCGCTGACGCTGAACTGGGGCGCCAGCGCCGACTGGAGCCTGAAGTACATCCTGGCCCATCGCGCATCCGACACCGACACCAGCATCGACTTCGACGGCCTGCCCGCCAAGATCGCCGACGTGCGCGCCGAATACCACGACAGCTCGCAGAGCCATGAGCTCCAGGCCATCTACGAGGGTCAGAACCATTCGGGCGTCATCGGCCTGTACTACTTCGATGGCCGCGCTGGCGGCACGGTACGCAACAACTTCTTCAACCTGCTGTTCGGTACCACCAATGGCACCGTCTTCACCAAAGGCAAGGCCATCTACGGTGATTGGAGCTGGCGCCTGACGCCACAGTTCGCGATCAGCGCGGGCCTGCGCTACACCGACGAGTCCAAGCGTGCGCGGGTGCTGAACCTGGGCTTCCCGAACGCAAACTTCGGCCCCACGCCCATCTCCGTCGCGGCCGACTTCGACAAGACCCGCTCCGTCACCAACACCTCGCCGCGCCTGTCGCTGGAATACAAGGCCAGCGATGCCGTCAAGCTCTACACGACGGCCTCGCGCGGCTTCAAGAGCGGCGGCTACAACATCCGCGCCCAGGCCGTGGCCGTGCCGCGCTCGGCCGAACCCTTCCAGGACGAGAAGCTGGACTCGCTGGAGTTCGGCGCCAAGATGGTGTTCGACGAGGGTCGCCTGGAGCTGAACACGGCGCTGTTCCACAACAAGTACAAGAACGTTCAGTTGTCGGTGTTCACGTCCTACATTGGCGCCAACGGCCAGCCGGCCTTCTTTGGCGACTTCACGAATGCCGGCAAGGCCACCATCAATGGCGCCGAACTGGAGTTCGTGTGGCGGCCCACCACGGCCTGGCGCCTGAGCGGCAACCTCGCCGCCCTGAACGCCAAGTACGACGAGTACCTCGACGGCGGCGTCAACGTGGCCAGCCAGAAGAAGTTCAGCAACACGCCCAAGTTCCAGGCCGGCCTGAACATCGAGCACGAGGCCAAGCTGGCCGTGGGCACGTTGCGCTCGCGCCTCGGCGTCACGCACCGCACCAAGGTCTACCCGACCACCGACCTTGCCGAGTCCCTGGCCCAAGACGCCTACACGCTGGTCAACGCCGGCCTGATCTGGGAGAAGGACAGCAAGCTCAGCTTCTTCCTGCAGGGCAGCAACCTGACCAACAAGGCTTACAAGACCGACGGCTACAACATCGCCGCCCTGGGCGTGCTGGACGCCTTCTACGGGGCACCGCGCACCGTCACGATCGGCGGCACGCTCAAGTTCTAGGCCGGTGAAGCCTCAGAGCTTTGCGGGCGGCCCGGCGGGCCGCCCGTTCTCGCTTCAGGATGACCGGGCGGCGCGGTACATTGCGCCGGCCATGCCGCTGTCCAAAAGCCAGACACCCGCCGCGCTCGACATCCCCCAGGACGTCGACGGGCTGTTGCGCCTGGCCGCGCAGTCCATGTTTGACGTGCTGGCCCGCTCGACGGAAGGGATGATGGTCATCGACCGCAACCACCGCGTCGTATGGATCAGCGACGGCTACAAGCGCTTCCTGCCGGCCCTCGGATTCGCAGACGAGCGCGAGTTCGTCGGCAAGCGCGTGGAGGACGTGGTCCCCAACACTCAGATGCTGCAGGTGCTTGAGAACGGCAAGCCCGTCCTGGTGGACCTGCTGACGAACAAGGCAGGCACCTTCCTCGTCAGCCGCCTGCCGCTGAGGAACGACGCGGGCGAGGTCATCGGCGCGCTGGGCCTGGTGCTGCTGGATCATCCCGAGACGACGATGCAGCCGCTGATCCAAAAGTTCGCGCGGCTGCAGCAGGAGCTGGAGGACACGCGCCGCCAACTGGCCGCGCAACGCCGGCCCAAGTACACAATTGCCAGCTTCATAGGAACCAGCCCCGCGGCGCTGGAGGTCAAGCGTCAGGCACGCCGCGTAGCCCAGACCGACTCCACCGTGCTGCTGCTGGGCGAGACCGGCACCGGCAAGGAGCTGATGGCGCACGCCATTCACTCGGCCTCGCGACGTGCTCACCGGCCGCTGGTCAGCGTGAACATCGCCGCCGTGCCGGAAACGCTGCTGGAGGCCGAGTTCTTCGGCGTCGCGCCTGGTGCCTACACCGGCGCCGACCGCAAGGGCCGCGATGGCAAGTTCAGGTTGGCCGACGGTGGCACGCTGTTCCTCGACGAGATCGGCGACATGCCGCTGGCCCTGCAGAGCAAGCTGCTGCGCGTGCTGCAGGAGCAGGAGGTGGAGCCTCTGGGCAGCAATACTGTCATGCGCGTGGACGTGCGCGTCATCGCCGCCACCAGCCGCGACCTGGCCGCCATGGTTGCGGCCGGCCAGTTCCGGGCCGACCTCTACTACCGGCTCAACGTCCTGCCCATTCGCGTGCCGGCGCTACGCGAGCGGCTGGAAGACATCGAGGCGCTGGCCGAGGCGCTGGGGGAGGACATCGCCCGCCGCAGCGGCATGCCGCAAAAGCTGCTGAGCCCCGACGCCATCGAATGGCTCATGCAGCAGGCCTGGCCCGGCAACATCCGCGAGCTGCGCAACACGCTGGAGCAGATCAGCCTGATGAGCGATGACATGCAGCTGACCGCCGCGCATTTCCAGGGCGGTGCGGCGTTGCCGGCCACGGTCGACTCGCCCGTTGTTCCGCCCCAGCAGGTGGCAGCAGCGCCCACGGTGACGACGGCGCAGGCCGTCGCACCGTTGCCCGAACTCATCGAGGCGCTGGAGCGCGACGCCATTGCCCGCGCACTGCAGGCCACCGGCGGCAACCGCATGGCGGCCGCGCGGCTGCTGCAGATCTCGCGGGCGTCGCTGTATGAAAGGCTGGCGCGCTGGCCGGACCTGGAAGTCCAGCTTTCGGACAACGCCTGAAATTCAGACACTCATGTCCCGCCTAACGGCGTAAAACCTGGGGACAACCCGGACGAAATCCGTGCCCGGCAACCCTTCCCTGCCGGGCACGGCCCTTGCACAAAGGGAAGACACCGTCTGCCAACAGAGCAGATGAAAACGAAACCCAGGAGACAAGCCTCATGCGCCCTATCACGCGCCGCTTTGCCCTCGCCGCAACCATCCTCGCGGCCGCACTCCCCGGCCTTGCGCCGGCCGCCGGTACAGAGATCCGCATCGCCCACGTCTATAGCAAGACAGGCCCGCTGGAGGCCTACGGCAAGCAGACGCAGATCGGCCTGATGATGGGCCTGGACTACGCCACCGGCGGCACCATGACCGTGGCGGGCAAGAAGCTGGTCGTCATCGAGAAGGACGACCAGGGCAAGCCCGACGTTGGCAAGAGCCTGCTGGCCGCTGCCTACGGCGACGACAAGGCCGACATCGCCGTAGGCCCCTCGTCCAGCGGTGTCGCGCTGGCCATGCTGCCGGTGGCGGAGGAGTACAAGAAGATCCTGCTGGTGGAGCCGGCCGTGGCCGACTCCATCACCGGCGAGAAGTGGAACAAATACATCTTCCGCACCGGCCGCAGCTCCAGCCAGGATGCGCTGGCCAACGCCGTCGCGTCGGACGTGGCGGGCCTGAACATCGGCGTGCTGGCCCAGGACTACGCCTTCGGCCGCGACGGCGTGAAGGCCTTCAAGGAAGCGCTCAAGAAGGCCAGGATCGTCCACGAGGAATACCTGCCGACGGCCACCACCGATTTCACCGCCGGCATCCAGCGCCTGGTCGACGCGTTGAAGGACAAGCCGGGCCCCAAGGTCATCGCCGTCGTTTGGGCCGGCGCCACGACGCCCTTCCCGGCGCTGGCGGCGCTGGACCTTCAGAAGCGCTACGGCATCGCGGTGGGCTCGGGCGGCAACATCTTGCCGGCCATGACGGCCTACAAGCAGTTCCCCGGCATGGAGGGCGCCACCTACTACTACTTCGGCATCCCGAAGAATCCGGTCAACGAATGGTTGGTGGCCAACCACTACAAGCAGTTCAAGCAGCCGCCCGACTTCTTCACGGCCGGCGGCATGAGCGCGGGCATCGCCCTTGTGGAGGCGCTGAAGAAGACCGGTGGCGACACGACCACCAACAAGCTCATCAAGACCATGGAGGGCATGAGCTTCGAGACGCCCAAGGGCAAGATGACCTTCCGCCCCCAAGACCACCAGGCCATGCAGTCCATGTACCACTTCCGCATCAAGGCGGACCCTGCCTTCCCGTGGGGCGTGCCGGAGCTGGTGCGGGAGATCAAGCCCGAGGAAATGAACGTGCCCATCCGCAACAAGCGCTGACGGTGGACGACGGCCCGTGCTCGAGACCAAGAACCTGACGATACGCTTCGGCGGCCATGTGGCCGTCGACGGCGTGTCCTGTGCCTTCCAGCCCGGCACGCTGACGGCCATCGTCGGCCCCAATGGCGCCGGCAAGACGACCTACTTCAACCTGATTTCAGGCCAGCTGGCCGCGACCAGCGGCGAGGTGTGGCTGGACGGCGAGAACCTGACGGGTCAGCCGGCACCGGCCCGCACGCGGCGCGGCCTCGGGCGTGCCTTCCAGCTGACGCAGTTGTTCGCCCACCTGACCGTGCTGGAGAACGTGCGGCTGGCTGTGCAGGCCAGGCACGGCAAGGGTCTGCGCATGCTGTCGGTGTGGTTGTCGCACCGAGAGCTGATCGCCGAGGCGCAGGCTATCCTGGAACGCGTGCGCCTGGCCTCGCGCTCCGACGACCTCGCCGCCAGCCTGCCGCATGGCGACCAACGCAAGCTCGAAGTCGCGATGTTGATCGCGCTGGACCCCAAGGTCTATCTGTTCGACGAGCCCACCGCCGGCATGAGCGTGGACGAGGTGCCCGTGGTGCTGGACCTGATCCGCGCGCTGAAGGCGGAGAAGAAGCACACGCTGCTGCTGGTGGAGCACAAGATGGACGTGGTGCGCGAGCTCGCCGACCGCATCATCGTGCTGCACCAGGGCAAGCTTGTCGCCGACGGCGACCCTGCCACCGTCATCGCCTCGCCCATCGTGCAAGAGGCCTACCTGGGGGTGGCTGCATGAACTTGTTGCAACTCCAGGGCGTCCACACCCACGTCGGGGCGTACCACATCCTGCATGGCGTGGACCTCGAAGTGCCAGCCGGTCAGGTCACCATGCTGCTGGGCCGCAACGGCGCCGGCAAGACCAGCACGCTGCGCACGTTGATGGGCCTGTGGACGGCCAGCAGCGGAGCAGTCACGTTCAAGGGCGAAGACATCACCCGGCTCGCCACGCCCGACATCGCTTCGCGCGGCATCGCCTACGTGCCCGAGACCATGGGCATCTTCGGCGAGCTGAGCGTGGCGGAGAACCTGCTGCTGGCGGCCCGTGGCGCCAAGCGCATTGCCGACCTCGACACCAGGCGCCTGGACTGGCTGTTCGGTCTCTTCCCCGCGCTGAAGACCTTCTGGAGCCATCCGGCTGGCAAGCTGTCGGGCGGGCAGAAGCAGATGCTGGCCATTGCCCGCGCCATGATCGAGCCGCGCGAGCTGCTGGTCATCGACGAGCCCAGCAAAGGCCTGGCACCGGCCATCGTGCAGAACCTCATCACGGCGCTGCGCGAGCTCAAGGGCACGCAAACGACGGTGCTGCTCGTCGAGCAGAACTTCCGCGTCGCCGCCGAACTGGGTGACCAGGTGGCCGTCATGGACGACGGCCGCATCGTGCACCGCGGCGCGATGCGCGAGCTGATCGAAGACTCCGGCCTGCAGCAGCGCCTGCTGGGCCTTTCGCTGGCTGCCCACCAATGAAGCTCGACCCCCGCCCCCTCGCGCTGCTCGCCGCACTGATGCTGCTGGCGCTGCCACTGACTGGCAGCGCCAGCACCTGGCTCAACCTGACCCTGGCCGGCCTGGCCATGGGCCTCATCATCTTCGTCATCGCCTCCGGCCTGACACTGGTCTTCGGCCTGATGGACGTGCTGAACTTCGGCCACGGCGTGTTCATCGCGCTGGGCGCCTTCATGGCAACGACAGTGCTGGCCGCACTGGCGCCCTGGGCGAGCAGCCCCGACGTCTTCGCCAACCTCGCTGCGCTGGCTGCCGCGTGCCTGGCCGGAATGGGCATCGCGGCGGCCGTGGGCGTGGTGTTCGAGCGCGTGCTGGTGCGGCCCGTATACGGCCAGCACCTGAAGCAGATCCTCATCACGATGGGCGGCATGATCATCGGCGAGGAGCTGATCAAGGCAACCTGGGGACCGGCCATGATCCCCCTGCCGCTGCCCGAGGCGCTACGCGGCATCTTCCTGGTCGGAGACGTGGCGGTAGAGAAGTTCCGCGTGCTGGCCATGGTCATCGGCCTGGTCGTGCTCGTCGCGCTGCTCTTGGTGCTGAACCGCACCAAGATCGGCCTGCTCATCCGCGCCGGCGTACAGGACCGAGAGATGGTGGAGGCGCTGGGCTACCGCATCAGGCGCCTCTTCGTCGGCGTCTTCGTCGCCGGCTCCGCGCTCGCGGGCCTTGGCGGGGTGCTGTGGGGATTGGTACAGCAAGGCGTCACGCCGCAGATCGGCGCCCAGGTCAACCTGCTGCTGTTCATCGTCATCATCATCGGCGGCCTGGGCTCCACGCTGGGCTGCCTGGTCGGCGCGCTGCTGGTGGGGCTTGTGGCCAACTACGCCGGTTTCCTGGCGCCCAAGGCGGCCCTCTTCTCCAACATCGGGCTGATGGTCGCCATCCTGCTGTGGCGCCCGCAAGGCCTCTACCCGGTAGGAGCCAAGTGATGCGCGCGCTGCTGTCCCATGACCTGCCGCGCAGCCGCATCCTCGGCGCGCTGCTGATCGCCTGCTTCGTCGGCCTGCTCGGCGCACCCTTCATTTTCCCGGGCACCCAGGCACTGAACGTCGCTGCCAAGATCCTCGTCTTCATCCTGCTTGTCGCCAGCTACGACCTGCTGCTGGGCTACACCGGCATCGTCAGCTTCGCGCACACCATGTTCGTCGGCATAGGCGCCTACGGCATCGCGATCGCGTCGACTCGTCTGGGGCCTGACTGGGGGTCGCTGAGCATCGGTTTCGCCGCCGCCCTCGCATTGAGCGCCGTGCTGGCGCTGGCCATGGGACTCGCCAGCCTGCGCGTGAAGGCCATCTTCTTCGCGATGATCACGCTGGCCGTGGCTTCGGCCTTCATGACGCTGTGCTCGCAGCTCAGCGACTTCACGGGCGGCGAGGATGGGCTGAACTTCCAGCTGCCAGAGCTGCTTCGCCCGTCGACCGAATTCATGGAAGAACCGGTGCTGGGCGTCATGCTCGACGGCCGGCTGCTGACCTACTACCTGCTCTTCGTCGCGGTCGCAGCCCTCATCGTCGTGCTGTTGCGCATCGTCAACTCGCCCTTCGGCCGCGTGCTGCAGGCCATCCGCGAAAACGAGTTCCGTGCCGAAGCCATCGGCTACCGGCCCGTGGTGTACCGCACCGGCGCCAACGTCATCGCAGCGCTCCTGGCCTGCTGCGGCGGTGCACTGCTGGCGCTGTGGCTGCGCTACACCGGCCCCGAGACGGCCATGAGCATGGAGATCATGCTGGACCTGCTGCTCATCGTCGTCATCGGCGGCATGGGAACGGTCTACGGCGCCATCATTGGCAGCGTGCTCTTCATCGTCGCGCAGAACTATCTGCAAGCGCTACTCAAGGGTGCAGGCACGCTGGTCGAGGGCGTGCCGGTGTTGAGCACCCTGGTCGCGCCGGACCGCTGGCTGCTGTGGCTGGGTCTGCTGTTCGTGCTGGCCGTCTACCATTTCCCGGGCGGCGTCGTCGGGCGGCTGCGGCTGGCGGCATGGAAGCGAGGGGGGGCCCGCACATGATGCGCTCGCGCTACCTGACCTGCCTGGGTCGCGAGATCCACCTCACCGAATGGGGCGACGCGGGCTTGCCACCGGTCATCGCCTGGCATGGCCTGGCGCGCAGCAGCCGCGACTTCGACGACTTCGCGACAGCGCTGGCATCACGCTGGCACGTCATTTGCCCCGACACCCTGGGCCGCGGCCTGTCTCAATGGGCCGTCGACCCCGCGCGCGAGTACTGCCTGGAGTTCTACGTCGAGCAGGCCGAGGCGCTGCTCGATCAACTGGGCCTGCAGAAGGTGCACTGGGTAGGCACGTCCATGGGCGGTGCCATCGGAACGCTGGGCGCGGCGACCCGGCTGCGCGGCCGCATCAAGCGGCTTGTGCTGAACGACAACGGCCCCGAGCTGGCCGCGCCGGCGTTGGCACGCATCAAGGCCTATGCCGGCCTGCCACCCAGCTTCGCGGCCGTGACTGAGCTGGAGCGCTACTTCCGCGAGATCTACGCGAGCTTCGGTCACCTGAGCGACATGCAGTGGCGCCACCTGACCGAGACCTCGCTGCGCCGCCTGCCCGACGGCCGAGTGACCACGCACTACGACCCCGCGATGGTCCAGCAGTTCGACCACCATCCCGACGACTACCTGCTGTGGAGTGCCTGGGACCAGCTCGACCTGCCGGTGCTGTGCCTGCGCGGCGAAGACTCGACGCTGCTGACCGCCGAGACTGCCCAGGCCATGCGCGAACGAGGCCCGCGCGCGGCCGTGGCGCTGATCCCCGGCTGCGGCCATGCACCCGCGCTGAACACGCCCGAGCAGATCGGCCTGATCGAGCGCTTCCTCTCCGCTGACCAAACCCCGTGAATGCCCGTAAGCCAGTCTCGCGCCTGAGGGCCTAGAGTCGCGCAGCAACCGGTAAGTCCATGAGTGAATACATCCTCGAGACCCAGGACCTGACCAAGGAGTTCAAGGGCTTCACCGCCGTGGACGCCGTGAACCTGCAGGTGCGGCGCGGCCACATCCACGCGCTCCTTGGCCCCAATGGTGCAGGCAAGACAACCTGCTTCAATCTGCTCACCAAGTTTCTGACGCCCACGCGCGGCCGCATCGTCTTCGCCGGTGCGGACATCACTGGCGAGACCTCGGCCCAGATCGCGCGCCGCGGCGTCATCCGCAGCTTCCAGATATCGGCCGTCTTCCCGCACCTCACTGTGCTGGAGAACGTGCGCATCGGCCTGCAGCGCTTCACTGGCACGAGCTTCCACTTCTGGAAGGGCCTGACGGGGCTGAAGACGCTTGACGCCAAGGTGCTGACGCTGCTGGAGCTGGTCGACCTGCGCGACATGGCGAACGCGCGCGCCGCCGACCTGCCCTATGGCCGCAAGCGCGCGTTGGAGATCGCCACGACCATGGCCATGGAGCCGCAGCTGATGCTGCTGGACGAACCCACGCAAGGCATGGGTCACGAGGATGTTGACCGCGTAACGGCCCTCATCAAGCGCGTGGCCGAAGGCCGCACTGTGCTGATGGTCGAACACAACATGAAGGTCGTCGCGAGCATCGCCGACCGCATCACCGTACTGGCGCGCGGCGCCGTGCTGGCCGAGGGCGACTACGCCACGGTGTCCAAGCATCCGGCCGTGCTCGAGGCCTACATGGGCACCGAAGCCACCGAACTGCAGGGAGCCCACTGACATGGCCACGCCTGCCCTCGAGATCACCGGCCTCCACGCCTGGTATGGCGAGAGCCATATCCTGCACGGCATCAACCTGAGCGTGCAACCCGGCCAGGTCGTCACGCTGCTGGGCCGCAACGGCGCCGGGCGCACGACGACGCTGCGCGCCATCATGGGCCTGACCGGTGCGCGCAAGGGCTCGATCAGGATCCACGGCGACGAGGCCATTGCCCTCCCTCCCCATCGCGTCGCCCGGCTAGGCATCGGCTACTGCCCCGAGGAGCGCGGCATCTTCGCGTCGCTGACGGCGGAGGAGAACCTGCGCCTGCCGCCGCTGCTGAAGAGCCGGCGCGGCAAGGTCATGAGCGAGGCCGAGATCTACGCGATGTTCCCCAACCTCGCGGAGCGCCGCCACAGCCCCGGCACGCGGCTGTCGGGCGGCGAGCAGCAGATGCTCGCCGTCGCGCGCATCCTGCGCACGGGAGCCGACATCTTGCTGCTGGACGAGATTTCCGAAGGTCTGGCCCCCGTCATCGTCCAGGCCCTGGCCCGCATGATCCGCGAGCTGAAGAAGCAGGGCTTCACCATCGTCATGGTGGAACAAAACTTCCGTTTCGCCGCCCCCCTGGCCGACCACTTCATCGTCATCGAGCACGGCGAGGTCGTGCTCTCCTTCCCCGCAGCCGACCTGCCGGCCCACCAGGCCCAGATGGACGAGTTGCTCAGTGTTTGAACCCACGAAGACTCACACCCAGGAGACAACATCCATGAAAGCGATTCGCACCACCCTCGCCTCAGCCGCTCTCGCCAGCTGCGGCCTTGCCGCCCAGGCCCAAATCTCCGGCGACGTCATCAAGATCGGCTTCCTGACCGACATGTCCAGCGTCTACGCCGACATCGACGGCGCCGGCGGCGTGGAGGCCATCAAGATGGCCATCGCCGACATGAAGGGCAATATCGGCGGCAAGAAGATCGAGCTGATCTTTGCGGACCACCAGAACAAGGCCGACATCGCCAACGCCAAGGCCCGTGAGTGGATAGACACCCAGGGCCTGGACCTGCTGGTAGGTGGCACCAACTCCAGCGCAAACCTGGCCATGGCCACCGTCGCGGCCGAGAAGAAGAAGCCCTTCATCTCCATCGGCGCCGGCAGCTCCGCGCTGACCAACGCGAACTGCACCCCGTACACCATCCACTACGCCTACGACACCGTCGCGCTGGCCCGCGGAACGGTCAACCCCATGGTCAAGGCCGGCGGCAAGAGCTGGTACTTCCTGACCGCCGACTATGCGTTCGGCGCCGCGCTGCAGGCCGATGCCACCGCAGTCATCCAGAAGGCCGGCGGCAAGGTGGTGGGTGCCGTCAAGCACCCGCTCAACGCAAACGACTTCTCCTCCTTCCTGCTGCAGGCCCAGGGCTCGGGCGCGCAGATCCTGGGCCTGGCCAATGCCGGCGGCGACACCATCAACTCGGTCAAGGCCGCCAACGAGTTCGGCATCACCAAGACGATGAAGCTGGCCGGCCTGCTGATGTTCATCAACGACATCCACTCGCTGGGTCTGAAGACCGCCGAGGGGATGTACCTGACCGACTCCTGGTACTGGAACCAGAGCCCCGAGGCCCGCGCCTGGAGCCGTCGCTTCTTCGAGAAGATGAAGCGCATGCCCTCGTCGCTGCAGGCCGCCGACTACTCTGCCGTCACGCATTACCTCAAAGCCGTCGAGGCGCTCAAGACCGACGACGCCGACAAGGTCGTCGCGAAGATGAAGGCCACGCCCATCAACGATTTCTACACCAAGGGCACCATCCGCAAGGAGGACGGCCGCGGCGTGCATGACATGTTCCTGATGCAGGTGAAGTCCCCCAAGGATTCCACCGAGCCCTGGGACTACTACAAGGTCGTCTCCAAGATCCCCGGCGACGAGGCCTTCACCAGCCTGGCCGACAGCAAGTGCCCGCTGGTCAAGAAATGACCCACTCCCGCTGCACCGCGCACCCGCCTTCAAGGGAGCCCACCCGGTGGCCCGGCAACGCCGGCTCCACGGGTGCCGCTTGAGGGGCGGGCACGCGGTGCACGGCCCTTGAATGCTGACTGACACGACGGCGCCACTGACATGACCGAGATCTTCGGTATCCCCCTGCCGGCCCTGCTGGGCCAGCTGCTGCTGGGCCTGGTGAACGGCTCGTTCTACGCGATGCTGTCGCTGGGACTGGCAGTCATCTTCGGCATGCTCAACATCATCAACTTCGCCCATGGGGCGCTGTACATGATGGGAGCCTTCTTCGCCTGGATGGGGCTGGAGTACCTGGGGCTGAACTACTGGCTCATGCTGGGCCTGGCGCCACTGGCCGTGGGTCTTATCGGCATCGTCATCGAACGCACCATGCTGCAGTGGCTCTATAAGCTGGACCACCTCTACGGCCTGCTGTTGACCTTCGGCATCACGCTGGTCATCGAGGGTGTGTTCCGCAGCTTCTACGGTGTGTCTGGCCAGCCATATTCGGTGCCGGATCAGCTCACCGGCGCCACCAACCTAGGCTTCATGATCCTGCCCAACTACCGGGCCTGGGTCGTCGTCGCGTCGCTGGTGGTGTGCTTTGCGGTGTGGGCGTTGATCGAAAAGACGTCGCTGGGCGCAAAGCTGCGCGCCGGTACCGAGAACCCCAAGCTCGTGCAGGCCTTCGGCATCAACGTGCCCGCCATGGTCACGTTGACCTATGCCGGCGGCGTGGCGCTGGCAGCCTTCGCCGGCGTGCTGGCCGCGCCCATCCTGCAGGTGTCGGCGTTGATGGGGTCCAACCTCATCATCGTCGTGTTCGCCGTCGTCGTCATCGGCGGCATGGGCTCCATCCTGGGCTCCATCCTGACCGGCCTGGGCCTGGGGTTGATCGAAGGCCTCACCAAGGTCTTCTACCCGGAGGCGTCAAACACCGTCGTCTTCGTCGTCATGGCCATCGTGCTTCTGGTCCGCCCGGCGGGCCTGTTCGGAAAAGAGAAATGAACAAGAAGCTCATCGGCTACGCCGCGCTGTTCGGCGCCATTGCGCTGCTACCCATGCTGAGTGCCTACCCCATCTTCGTCATGAAGGTGCTGTGCTATGCCCTCTTCGCTTGCGCCTTCAATCTGCTGATCGGCTTCACCGGGCTGCTGTCCTTCGGCCACGCTGCCTTCCTGGGCACGGCCGGCTACGTCTGCGGCCATGCACTCAAGGTCTGGGGCCTGCCCACCCCTCTGGGCCTGGTCGCCGGAACGGCCGCCGCGGCCGCTGTGGGCCTGCTGTTCGGCCTGCTTGCCATTCGCCGCTCAGGCATCTACTTCGCGATGATCACGCTGGCGCTCGCGCAGATGCTGTACTTCTACTTCCTGCAGGCACCCTTCACTGGCGGCGAGGACGGCCTGCAGGCAGTGCCGCGAGGCAGCTTCCTCGGACTGAATCTCGAGAACGACCTGGTGCTGTTCTACGTCGTGCTGGGCCTGTTCATCGCCGCCTTCTGGCTGATCTACCGCACGGTGCATTCGCCCTTCGGGCAGGTGCTGACCTCAATCCGCGAGAACGAGGCCCGCGCCACCTCGCTGGGCTATGACACGGCCCACTTCAAGCTGCTGGCCTTCGTGCTGTCAGCCGCGCTGGCCGGCCTGGCCGGCGCCACCAAGACGCTGGTGCTGGGCTTCGCGACGTTGACCGACGCGATCTGGACCACCTCGGGCCTGGTCATCCTGATGACGCTGGTAGGTGGCATGGGCACGCTGGTGGGGCCCATGGTGGGCGCTCTGGTCATCATTGCGCTGGAAAACAAGATCGGCGACCTCGGCAACCTGCTGGCCGACGTCACCGGCATCGCCTGGTTCAACGGCCTGGGCGAGTCGGTCAGCCTCGTCACCGGGCTGATCTTCATCGTCTGCGTGCTGGCCTTCAGGCGCGGCCTGGTGGGAGAGGCGATGGCGCTGTGGGAGAAGCTGGCAACGAAGCGGCGCGCCGCCTGAAGACCAGCACGTTGCCAGCCATCACCAGTGCCAGGCCCACCAGGGCTGGCGCCGTCCAGCGATAGCCCTCGGCCCAGGTCGACACGTTCAGCGCGACGACCGGAAACAGCACGGTGCTGTAGGCCGCCCGCTCCGGACCCAGCCGTCCCACCAGCGTCAGATAGGCCGTGAACCCGATCACCGAGCCGGGGATGGCCAGATAGAGCCAGGCACCAACATAGCGCGGGCTGGTGTCGAACGCCAATGGCAGTCCTGCCGCCAGTGCATAGGCCAGCAGCAGTGCGGTGCCTACGGCCATGCCCCAGGCATTGGTCTGCACGGGCCTCAGTCCCTGGCCCTGCAGCGCGGCCGACAGCAAGTTGCCGGTCGAGAAGCACAGCGTACCTCCCAGCGCCCAGGCCAGGCCGGCCAGCGTCGCGGCACCCGCATGGTGGCCGACGATCTCGGGCCAGAACAGCAGCAGTAGGCCCGTCAGGCCCAGCGCACCGCCGGCCATCACCTGCGGCACGATCGCCCGGCCATGCACCAGCCGGGCCAGCAGGGCGTTCCATAGCGCCGCGCTGGAGAACACCACGGCCACCAGCCCGCTGGCCAGCGTCTGGCTGGCCTTCAGGAAGCAGACGAAGTTCAGACAGAACAGGCACACACCCTGGGCCAGCACCCAGCCCAGCGCCCGGCCGCGCGGCACAACCAGCTGCCTCCGCCAGGCCAACCAAGCAAACAGCAGCAGCGCCGCCAGCCCGAAGCGATAGGCGATGGACAGCGCGATGGGCACGGGGCCTAGCTGCCACTTCAAGGCGATCCACGTCGTGCCCCAGATCAGCACGACCAGCACATAGAGAACGGCATTCATGCCGCCAGCATGGCCCGCCGGCCGCCGTCGCGGTTGCACATTCCTGCGCATCGCCGCACCTCCTCCGGTGCCGGCCGGCACCTTGGCCCTAGCATGGCGCCATGCTCGCCCCCACCGCCGGTGCAACCCCACAACAGCCCGTCTTCGACGCGCTGGGGCGCTCCAGCGCGCGCCGCGAGCGCGAGCTGGCGCTGTCCGACGGACTGCGCCTGGTGCAATGGTGCAACCACGGCGGCCGCATGGACTACCGGCGCCCCGGGCATCACACGCTGTCCGTCTACCTGCAGGGCGGCCACGATACGCATCTGATCGAGACACCCCAGGAAACCGGCGCCCCCGGTCGACACTGCATCCTTCCGGCAGAGCATGAATCGCACTGGAACGTGGCGGGGCCGCTGCGCTTCGTCCACCTCTACCTGTCGGACGGCAGCTGGGCCGACCGCGTCGTGCGACTGCTGGATGCCGAGCCCCGAGCGATCACGCTGGAGCAACGCATATTCGGCCGGGACGACACCCTGTCGGCCTGGGCGCAGGGCGTGGCCGCACGCGACTGGCAGGATCCGGCCGAGCGCCTGCGCATCGACGCGCTAAGCCAGTCCGCGCTGGACCACCTGGTGCTGCAGGCTGCGCGGCCGCGCGAGCGGCAGCGGGCCGAACGTCCGGCGGGCGGCCTGTCCAGCGCGGCACGGCGGCGCGTGCTGGACTTCATCGATGCCCACCTGGACGGCCCTGACCTCAACCTGCCCGGCCTGGCAGCCCAGGCGCATCTGTCCGAGTTCCACTTCGCCCGCATGTTCCGCGTCTGCATGGGCTGCAGCGTGCACGACTGGGTGGCCGCCCGCCGCCTGGCCCGCGCCCGCACACTGCTGCGCGGGACAGCGCTGCCGCTGGCCGACATCGCTGCAGCCTGCGGCTATGCCGGCGCCAGCCACCTCAGCCGGCACGTCAAAGCCACCACCGGCGCCACGCCAGGACAGCTGCGACGCACCCTGTGCGGTGACTGACTGCTGCCACCACGCCGTCAGCATTCACAAGCGACTTAGGGGGACCACGCCGCGCCCGAATGGCCCACCATCGGGGCATGGTCACGTCCGCCCGCTTCAAGTTCACCGCGACCCTGCTGGTGTCGGTGGCTGCCGTCGTGCTGACGCTTTTCGTGCCCGGCGAGAACGACTCGGCCGACAGCCCGATCCACACCGCCAGCGTGCTGCCGCCACCCCAGCGCTGAGTCCTGGCCCCGCCCGGGCGTGACAAACGACGCCACCAGCCCGCTGCCGAAGAGCCTGCGCGAGAAGCACGGCAGCCAGCGGCGCGATGATCGGCGTCCCTGACGTAGCGCCATCACCCCGACGATGAACGAGCTGTTGACCTGGACCCTGGCCCCCGCCGCGGTGGCCGTCGTGCTGCTGTTGCTCTGGGTGGGCAAGCGCCGCCAGCGCCGCGCCCAAGACGCCGCCGAGCAGCGCGAGGCCCACCGTATCGCGCAGGAGGCGGCCGAACACGCCGCACGACAGCAGCGCGCCGAGGAGGCGCGCGTCGCGGCCGAACGCGAGGAAATCGCCCGGTTTGAAGCCCAGGCCGCCCGCGACGCCGCTGCGGCCGCGGAGGCCCGGCGCCTCGCCCAGGAAGCAGCCACCCGCCAGGCCGAGGCCCGCCGCCGGGCTGAACAGCAGGCCGAAGCCGAACGGCTGGATCGCGAACAGGCGGCACGCGAGGCCGCGGAGGCGGAGCGGCTGGAGGCAGAGCAACTGGCCCGCGAAGCCGAAACCCTGCGGCTGGCCGCCGAGCACGCCGAGGCAGAACGTGAAGCCGCCAGACGCCTGGTGGAACAAGAGGCCGCCGCGCGGGAGGCCCTTGAAGCCGCCCGCCAGGCTGCCGAGCAAGCCCGGCGCCGAGCCGAGGCCGAAGCGGCCGCCGCCGCACAAGCCACCCGCGCGCTGCGCGTCGACGAGACCCTGGTGCTGGTGGCCGACGACTCCAAGATCGTCCGGGTCAAGATCAGCCGCCTGCTGGCCGCCCAGGGCTATCGCATCGCACTGGCCGAGAGCGGCGAACAGGCGCTGGAGCTGATGGCCGCCGAGCGCCCACATGTGCTGATCACCGACGTCGAGATGCCCGGTATCGACGGCTTCGAGCTGACCCGCCAAGTGCGCGCCAGCGTCGCGACTGCGGAACTTCCCGTGCTGATGATCACGTCCTCCGACGACAAACTGGACGAGGCCCGCGCGGCCGGCGTGACCCAGCTGCTGGGCAAGCCCTATTCGGAAGAGGCGCTGATCGCCGCCATCGAGGCCGCCAGGGTGGCGGTGCGCGTGCCCGCCACCCTGGACTAGCCGGAGCCCCGCGGGTATGGAATTCCAACGCTTCACCGCCCCCGACGCCACGACACTGGAAGCCAGCATCGCCGAGCACCGGGCCAGGCTGGCAGCAGCTCGGCAGGCCGGGGACGAGCCCGCCATCGCCGAACACGCGGCCGACCTCGGCGCCCTGCTCACCACGGCGCGGCGCGAGGCGGAGGCGCTGGTGCTGCTGCGGACCCAGCTGGACCGCATCCAGGCCTTCTCCGGCCTGGAGATGGCTGGCTGGTTCTGGAATGCCTATGCCACGGCGCTGCAGTACAACGGCCTGCGCGGGGAGGCCAACGCGGCCTTTGCTCAGGCACTGGCCCTGTCGTGCGCCGGTGGCTGGCGACGCCTGCAGTCCTTCGTGCTGCAGCACTGGGGCCGCAACCTCGTCGAGCAGGGTGACCTCGACGCCGCACAGGCGAAGTTCGAGCAGGCGCTGGCCATCCGCCGCGAGCTGAACGACCCGCGCACCGCCTCTACCGAACAGGCGCTGGCCGGCCTGGCTGAGCTGCGCGCCCGGCAGGCCCAAAACGGCCCCGCACGTTGAACACCATGCCCGCACCAGAACCCGCCTCCTCGCTGCCGCTGCTGCAAGGCACTTGCCACTGCGGCGCCGTGCGCCTCACGCTGCCGGCCGCGCCGGACAAGGCGACCCGATGCAACTGCTCTCTGTGCCGTCGCCTGGGCGGCCTGTGGGCTTACTACGAGTTCGGCAGCGTGACGGTGGAGGGCCACCCCGAGCACACTGCCGCCTACATCTGGGGCGACAGGACGCTGCGCACGCTGCGCTGCGTCCACTGCGGTTGCGTGACGCATTGGGAGCCGCTGGTCCCCGAGGCTGGGGCCCGTCATGGCGTGAACCTCAACAACTTCGACCCGCGACTGGTGGCGGCAGTTCAGGTGCGGCGCTTCGATGGAGCGGATTCATGGACGTTCCTGGATTGAGCGTAGTCGCGAGGGGTCGGCCCGTCTTGACTCGTCGAGTTTGAGAGCCCCTGGCAAACAGCCTCTCGGGTGATCCCGACTGGTTGCCGGTGCGCGACTGGGAACAATCCGCCGGAGCTGTACCGATTTAGCCGTGTTCCTGAGCGACCTTCGCGAGCGTTTGACTGCACACGATCAAGCACGCGCGGTTCGTGAGTGATCACGCCCCCGCTGCGCACTTCCGAGGCCATGAATGGATATCGCCTTTGGCGCGCTTGTGCTTGCGCTTTGCTTGGCTCCCGCGTTGACCTTCCGCGCCGCCCTCCGGTCCGGGACCGATGGCAGCAGCAGCCCTGAAGCCGTGGAGCCCACGTTTCTGACTCTTGGCGAAGAGCTGCGCTGGCTGCTGCCGCTCAGCCTGACCATTCATCTTGTCGCGATCGCAGTTTCTGACCAGTTGGGATATTCAATCGACTGGGTCTCGTTCCTGTCGCTGCTCACCGGGAATGATGACCTGGTCAAGTCAGCCATTCCCAAACTCGCTGATAGCGTTTCACTGGCCGCGACCTATGCGGTCGCCACCGTGTGTGGCTCCCATGCATTGGGCAGCACTGCTCGATTCATTGTTCGACGGACTCAGCTCCATCGCCGATTTGGATGGTTCGAATATCGCAGTCGCTGGACCTATCTCTTGCGTGCCGAAACGCCGACCGTCTCGACTTCCCCCCAGCCTGACTATCTCGTCCTTGAGCTGTTCATGTCGGGCTCGGATGAACCGCGGCGATACAGAGGCGTGCTCGATAGCTTCTGGCTGGATGCAAGTGGTGAGTTGACCGCTGTTGGTTTGAATATTCCGATGCTGAACGGATCGGTCGACTCTGCGCATGAATTTGCAATCATCGATTGCAGGCAGGCCGAAGTGGCAGTGATTCAAGGCATGAAGATCGAACCGCTAGCCAGCACGCTCGATCCCGTGGCTCACGAGCTTGAGGAGCCTCCCCTCAACCCCTCACCGCCGCCAGCAGCCTCCCAATGAATTCGTTCAACGCCGGCCCGTTGTCTATCCAACGCACCACGGCCACGAGGTCATTTTCCCAGTCGATATAAATGATGTTCTGCCCGTTGCCGCGGAAGGTCACGCTGCTCTCGGGCGCCGCCGGCAAGGCCTTGCGACCGGTATTGAGGAACCAGTTGCAGTAGCCGTATTCGACATTGGCAGGCCCCGGTGCGCGGGCCTTGGCAATCCAGTCACGCGATAGCAGCTGGCGGCCGTCCCATTCGCCCTGACGCAGGAACAGGTAGCCAAAGCGGGCCAGGTCCCAGGCGTCGATGAACATGCCACCGCCCCAATGCCCGCCGCCGGAGACGGACTGCATGCGCTGCCCGTCCAGCTCCACCCAACTGTTGTCATAGCCATGCCAGCGCCAGCGGCCGGACGCACCGATGGGATCCATGACCTGCTCTCGCAGCACTTCGGGCAGCGGCCTGCGCCACACCTGCAGCGCAGCCAGCGCCAGCACGTTGACACGCACGTCGTTGTACTTGGTCGGCCCTGCAAATTTCTATTCCACCAACTCAGCGCAGCGTGAAGGCGAGCCGGTGATCGATGGCCGTTGATCGGCCTGAGGCGGTCGCGGAGCGATGCAGGGCCAGCCAGGCCAATGCAGCGAGGCTGCGCAAGTACAAGAGAAGGGCCGCCAGGCCCAGACGCACGATGGCACGCAGCAGCCAGCGGATGTTGAAGCCGGCCGCGCACAGCACGGCGTGCAAGGCGTCGCCCTCGCTGCCCTTGAGCCAGCAGCGATGCATCCCGTTGTCGTGCTTGGTGTGGCCGATCACCGGCTCGATCGCCTGACGACGCTTCAGCCAGCGGCGCTGCGTGTTGGTCAGCGTCTTGTGCTTGCCGCGATGGATCACCTGCACCGGCGCGACCTCGTGATCCACGCCGCGGTAGCCCAGATCGACGATGGCCGTCGTGGGCTTCACACCGAGGTCCTGCAGCAGCACCGTGGTCTGCTCGATTTGTGCGGCCAGGGTGTGGCCGTCGAACGGGTTGCCGGGGAAGCTCCTGGCGCCCACCATGAGGCCTTGCCTGTGCGTCACCGCCAGGCTCACCTTGCAGCCGAACTCGTAGGGTTGGCGGGCCTTGCCCTTGCCGATGCACTCCGCCTCCGGCGCGTGCAAGGCGTAGAGCTTGCCCTTGTCGTGCGGACGCTGTGTGCGGATGCGCTCGGCCCGCTGCAGCCAGATGTTCAGCTGATCCTGGGCCTGCTGCGGCAGCGTCACCATCTTGCGCTGCACGTCGCGCAGCAGCGCCCCGAGGATCGTTCGCTGGCGGCGCAGCACGCGCTTCAAGCGCTTGAACTGCTTGGCGTGGGCATAGCCGGCCGCGCGCCGGCGCAGCGTCTTGCCCTCGCGCTGATGCGTCTGCTTGAGCTGCAAGCCCGCGCGCTGCGCCAGCCGCGCGATCTTCTCGCGCGCCACCTCCAGCAGCCGGCTGTCGGTCGGGTGAGCGATGGCCTTCTCCTGCACCGTGCTGTCGACGATCACGCGCTCGAACTCCGCGGGCCGGATCGCCTTCATGCCCACGGCCGCCTCGATCGTGGACTTCAGCAACTGCTCCACGCCGGCCTCGCCGAGCACCCGCCGGAAGCGCCCGATCTGCGTCGCGTCGCAGGGCAGCCGCGGTTCGAAGTACACCTGTCCGCTGAAGAACTGGAAGTACACGTCCTGGGCCCAGCGCTCGACCACCGACTCGTCGCTCTCGCCATAGGCGTGCTTCAAGTACAGCAGCGCCACCATCAGCCGGATCGGCAGCCGTGGGCGGCCACGCTGGCTCACGCCGGCTCCGGCCACCGCCAGTGTCGGGCCGAACAGGTCGGTGTCCTCGATCACACGGCCGGAGCGATCCTGGTGCGCGAACAGCGGCGCCAGCGACGCCTCGATCTGCGCCCACGGCATGCGCGTGGCCAGCACCGCCAGCGCGTGGCGCATGTCGATCATTTGCTCCAGGCGCGCGCGGAAGAAGTCGTCGGTGGCCATCGGCGGTGGTCTCCAAACTCCCAGGAACTGCGCGTCATTGCAACGCAAACTGGGAGTTCGGACTATCGGCGATCACCCGCAATGCCAGTGTTCATGCGGGTTCCAGGCGTTTTGCAGGCCTGACTACTTGTAGTGCGTGCCCGGCGCGTGGACCGGGCGGCTGGGCCAGTCCTGCGGCGTCTTGCCCACAGGCCGGTCTGCCCAGTCGGGCTTGCCCCACAGCGTGCCCTGCCAGTCGCTGGTCTGGCGCAGCAGATGCTCCCAGGTAATGGGCGCGTTCTTGGGCGACGCGAACAGGTCCACGCCGGGCGGCATGGCGTCGGCCGCGCGGTCGTCGGTACTGCCGATCAGCCCTTGCTGCCAGGCAAGGCCCACCACGGTGGACAGAAAGGTCTTGGTAATGCTGTGGCTCATGTCCACGCGCCGCGTGTCGCCCCATTCGGCCACCACCCGGCCGCGACGGATGACCAGGCCATTGATTGCGGCGCGCTCGCGCGTGGGGCCGATCTGGCCGCCGAAATAGGGTTCGGCCTTGCCGAAGCTCTGGGCCAGCGCCAGCGCCTGGTCGCGTGGCGCGGGGTTGTCATGCGCCTGGGCATATGCCACGGCCTCGGCCAGCTTCGCGGCATCCAGGCCCACGGCCGCAGGCTCGGCACGCTGCCAGTCGCCACGCGGCGGAAAGTAAGCGGATTGCGCCACGGCCTGGGCCGCCGCCAGCCAAAAGGGCGCGAGAAGGAGGGTTCGGCGCATCATGCTCATGCGGCCATTGTGGCCAGTCGCCAAGGCCGCTTGCGCGGGGTCAAGGCCCAAGCGCTTGACCTTGCCATCATGGGAAGCCTGAGGATTCGCCTGCCCCTCCCGGACAACCAAAAACTGCCATGAGCACCGCCACCCTCTCTTCCGCCCTCAACGACGTGACGCTGCAAGTCAGCGGCATGACGTGCGCATCCTGCGTGCGCCGCGTCGAGAAGGCCTTGCAGGCCGTTCCCGGCGTGCAGACGGCCAGCGTCAATCTCGCGACCGAGAAGGCCTCGGTGCAGGCGCTGCCCAATGTGCCCGTCGCAGCGCTGACGGCAGCACTCGACAAGGCCGGCTACCCCGCAAGTGTCATCACGCCTGCCAACCCTGTGGCGCCCGATGCCGCGGCAGGCACGCTGCCCGCGTGGTGGCCCGTCGCGATCGGCGTCGTGCTGACGTTGCCGCTGCTGTTGCCCATGCTGCTGGGGCCATTCGGCATCGACGCGATGTTGCCTGGCTGGTGGCAGCTGCTGCTGGCCACCCCGGTGCAGTTCCTGCTAGGCGCACGCTTCTATCGCGCCGGCTGGAGCGCGCTGCGCGCCGGTAGCGGCAACATGGACCTGCTCGTGGCGCTGGGCACGTCGGCGGCCTACGGGCTGTCGGTCTACCTGCTGCTGCGCCACCCTGGCCACGGTCACTTGTACTTCGAGGCATCGGCCGCCGTCATCACGCTCGTGCTGCTGGGCAAGTTCCTGGAGCAGCGCGCCAAGCGCCAGACCACCGATGCCATCCGCGCGCTGAACGCGCTGCGGCCCACGACGGCACGCGTGCTGCGCGGCGACGTGGAGTTGGAGGTGCCCGTCGCTGAGGTGCGCGTGGGCGACATCGTGGCCGTGCGCCCCGGCGACCGCATCCCGGTGGACGGCGAGATCGTCGCCGGCCGCAGCCATGTGGACGAGTCCCTGATCACCGGCGAGAGCCTGCCGGTGGCCAAGGCACCGGGCGAGCGCGTGACCGGCGGCGCCATCAATGCCGAGGGCGCGCTGACGGTCCGCACGACGGCCACAGGCGCCGAGACGGCGCTGGCGCGCATCATCCGCATGGTCGAGTCGGCCCAGGCCGCCAAAGCACCCATCCAGCGCATCGTCGACCGCGTCAGCGCCATATTCGTGCCGGTCGTGCTGCTGATCGCGGCCCTGACTTTCGCCGGCTGGTGGCTGTATGCGGGGGACCCCGGGCAGGCCCTCGTCAACGCAGTGGCCGTGCTGGTCATCGCCTGCCCCTGCGCGCTGGGCCTGGCCACGCCAACCACGCTGATGGCCGGCACCGGCGTCGCGGCTCGCCAGGGCATCCTCATCAAGGACGCCGAGGCGCTGGAGCTGGCACATGCGGTGACGGTGGTTGCCTTCGACAAGACCGGCACGCTGACGGTGGGCCAGCCCACGCTGACCGCCGTCGTGCCCGCACCGGGTCGCAGCCGCGAGGAGGTGCTGCAGCTGGCCGCTGCGCTGCAGCGCAGCAGCAGCCACCCGCTGGCGCTGGCCGTGCTGGCCGAGGCCAAGCCGCTGGCGGCGCTGCCTGTGGAGCAGGCGCGCGCGCTACCAGGCCGCGGGGTCGAGGGCGTCGTGCAAGGCCACCGGCTGGCGCTAGGCAGCGAGCGGCTTGCGAAGGAGTTGGGCGTGGACGACGCGGCGCTGGCCGACGAGGCGGGCAGGCTGGAGGCCCAGGGGCACACCGTCTCCTGGCTAGTGGCGGATGGCCGCGCGCTGGCCCTGCTGGCCTTCGGCGACCGCGTGAAGGACTCGGCTGCCGCGGCCGTCGCGCAGCTGCAGGCACGCGGCATCCGCACTGTCATGGTCAGCGGCGACAGCCACGGCGCGGCCGCCGGCGTGGCCCGGCAGCTGGGTATCACCGAGGTGCATGCCGAAGTGCTGCCCGGCGCCAAGGCCCAGGTCGTGCAGGGCCTGCGCGGCGGCGGCACCGTGGTCGCGTTCGTTGGCGATGGCATCAACGATGCGCCCGCGCTGGCGGCAGCCTCCGTGGGCTTCGCGATGGCCGGCGGCGCCGACGTCGCAACCGAGGCTGCCGGCGTCACGCTCATGCGCGGCGACCCGCGCCTGGTGGCCGACGCGCTGGACGTGTCGCGCCGCACCTACGCCAAGATCCGCCAGGGGCTCTTCTGGGCCTTCGCCTACAACGTGGTCGGCATCCCGCTGGCGGCATTGGGGCTGCTGAACCCGGTCATCGCCGGGGCGGCCATGGCCTTCAGCAGCGTCAGCGTGGTTGCCAACGCGTTGACGCTGAAGCGTTGGCGCGGCACGGCGCACTAAGAGCGGCTGCGTATCCGCGCTATCGTCGAACCCCCTGCAGTCCGCGAGTTCTCCCATGCGCCTTGCCCTCCTCGCCTCCCTCGCCCTGGCCGCGGCCACGGCGGCCCAGGCCACCTCCTTCGCCTCGTCGGCCGCCGAGGCTGGCTCGTCCGCATCCGGCAGCGTGTCAGACTCCCTCAAGGCCTCGTCCGGCAGCAGCGGCGGCGGCGAGCATCGCGCCGAAGGCCGCTACCGCGTCACCGAGGTAGCCCGCGCCGACGTGGCCGGCAAGCTGCGCCTCACACTGACCCGCGACGGCGCCGCGCCCGTCGAGCTGACACTGCCCGAGCAGGCACTGGCCGCTCGGGCCGTCAACGTCGGCGATGAAGTGCAAGCCTCGCCCCAGCCCTACGGAGTGGCCTTCGCCCACGCCGACACCGGCCGAGCCTTCTTCCTGGTGCTGGAAGACGCTTGGCATCGCGAGCTGGCCGCGCGCGTCGTCACGCCTTGATCCGTGGCATCGCCGCGCTGGCACTCGCGCTGGCCGCAGCCTCCGTCGAGGCCGGCTCGCTGCTGCCGCGAGGCTGCGATCGCCCCGTCGACGTCACGGCCGCCCAGCAGGACCGCCTGCTGCGCTTTGCCGCCGTCGTGCGCGAGGCCCTCGCCGCCTCGGGCAACTCCGCCGCGCTGATCGCGCGCTCCGGCACCGACCTGTCCCGCTTCGGCATACGCTACTCGCATGCGGCCGTCGCCCTCGGCGAAGGCCTGGACACACCCTGGGCAGTGCGCCAGCTCTACTACGCCTGCGCCGAGGACCGCCCGCGACTGTTCGACCAGGGCCTGGCCGGCTTCGTGCTGGGCAGCGACGATGCCGACCTCGGCTTTGTCAGTCTGCTGCTGCTGCCGCCCGAGGCCGCCTCGGCGCTGGCGCGGGCGGCACTGGACCGGCAGCTCGCGCTGGGCCTGCTGAACGCGCGCTACAGCGCCAACGCCTACCCCTTCAGCACGAGCTACCAGAACTGCAACCAGTGGGTGGTGGAGTTGCTGGCCGCCTCCGTCACCGGCAGCGCCGCCCGCTCCGACGCCCAGGCCTGGCTGCGCACCGAGGGCTACGCGCCCGAACCGGTGCGCGTCTCGCCCTGGTTGATGCTGGCCGGCCGCTTCGTGCCATGGCTGCACTTCCACGACCACCCGCTGGAGCAGCTGGACGCCGGCCTGGTGCAGACCAGCCTGCCCGCCAGCCTGGAGGCTTTCGCGCTGCAGCGCTGGCCCAAGGCGCGCCGCATCGAGCTGTGCCACGGGCGGCTGGGCATCGTGCAACGTGAGGGCGGCGCGCCGCTGGCGGCGGGCTGCGTGCCACAACCGGGGGATCGAGTGACGTCGCTGCGCTGATGCGTCAGGGGACGGCCTGCCACCCGGTCGGTGTCCAGCGCAGCAGCACGTCGGTCAGCCGGCCTGGCGAGCGTCTGGCCACGTCACGCGCGTAGGTGCGCAACGCATCGATGCCGGCTGGCGAATCATCGGCGCTGTAAAGCACGGCATCCTTGGCAGGCAATGCGACGATGAGCACGCCGCCCTGAGCCTGCGCCAGCGGCGCCCAGTCGTTGGGTGACAGCACTCGACTGGACTCGTAGAAGTCACCGCCGATGGTGCCGATGGCACCGGGCTTGACGGGCTGGGCGACCTCGGCCAACGGCTTGAGGATCGCGCGCACGTTGGCCAGCGCAAGTTCGTGGGTCTGGTCCGGCGACAGATGCAATGCGTCGCAGTCACCCTCGGTCACCAGTCGCGCGCTACGCACGCTGTCCAGCATCGGCACGGCCACCAGCCCCGCAACAAAGGGCCTATGCAGCGTCACGGCTTTGGCCGCAGCGGGCGGCAAACCGGTGCTGCCGAAGTCGGCCGCGCGGACCGTGAGGCGCAGCGCATCCTTGGTCGCTGGCATGCCGGCCTTGGTGTGAACATCGACGACGGCCTGCACGTAGCGCTGCAGTTCACCGTCGCAACTCTGCACGTTGGCGCGGCAGAAGCCGAAAACGCGGTCAAGGTTGGCCTGCAGCTCGCCGACCTTGAGCGTCAACGGCTCCGCAACAACGACTTCGCTGTCCGTGAGACGCGCGCGAAGAAGGCCCGCAACCTTTTCGGTGAATGCCGCACGCTCGGCCATGCTGCCTTCACCGACGCTCCATTGCACGGTCTGGAACAGGGCTCGCACGGCTTCGTGCTCGCGCAGAACTTCACCACGGCCCTCGAATGTCAGCAGGCCGATCTGGCCGCTGGGCGCCAGCAGTACGTACTGCAGGAGATAGCCGGTGCCGCGCATCAGCCTGTTGACCTCGCTGCCGATGAAGCGCAGCTGCGTGCCGTCGGGCAACACCTGCCTGCCCAGCGGCAGCACCACCTTGCCCGCCTTCTGCGCCTGCGCCGTCACCATGCCTTCGACGGACTCCTCCAACTTGGCCCTCGCTTCTTGGCCATTGTTGGCTGACGCCCCCGGCCGCATCACGGTGACCAGCACCTTGGCGCCGCCCGGGCCGCTCAGCTCAAAAGGCGGCCGCGCCGACTTGACAGCGTAGCCTGCCGGCCAATCCAACGACAGCGAACCAAGGCGGATTTCCACGGCCTGCGCCCGCCCGGCGGCCAGCGCGATCGCGCAGCTCAACAGCAACGCTGCCACCCGCATGTGCCTCCCGAACGCAAGAAACCGTGAAGCGCCGGACTATGCACGACCCGGCCCGCAATGTGCCCCGGGGCTCGCCCCACGCACCACGACTCCGCATCCAGCGGGACGGGATCGGGCAAGAAGCCCTCAGGGAGCGGTCAACTCGCGGTGCAGCCAGGCCCGTGCCAGCGCCCAGTCGCGCTTGACGGTCGCCAGCGATACGGCCAGCACCTCGGCGACCTCGTCGTTCTCCAGTCCGCCGAAGAAGCGCAGCTCCACGACCTTGGCCGCGCGCGCATCCACGGCCTCCAGCGCCAGCAGCGCCTCGTGCACGGCGACGACGTCGCGGTCGGCCGGCAAGGCCAACTGCTCCAGGCCCGACAGCGTCAGTGGCTGCAGTTCGGCCGCACGCTTGCTGGCCCGTCGCGCCAGCTCGTGGTTGACGAGGATGCGCCGCATCATCATCGACGCCACCGCCAGAAAGTGGCCGCGGTTGCGCCACTGCGTGCGTGTCTGTGCGGCCAGCCGGAACCAGGCCTCGTGCGACAGCGCCGTGGCCGACAGCGTGTGCCCGGCATCCTCGTGGCGCAGATGACTGCGCGCCAGCCGGCGCAGCTCGTCATACAGCGTCGCGAACAGGCGGTCGCCCACGCCGTCGGCATCGGCCGGCTGCTGGCTAAGCCAGACGGTCACGTCGGACAGTGGCACTGCGTCGCTCATCGCGGCGCATCCTAGCGGCAGGTTTTATCGGACCCGTGTGAGCCTTTCGGCGCCGCGGCGCGGCGTAAGCAGACAGATCCGGCTTTTTCCGGCTTTCCGCGATGAGGTTCACCATGCGTCCCGCACCCCGACCCAAGACCCTGGCTCCACTCTCGCTGCTGCTGACCACCGCACTGGTCGCCTGCGGTGGCGGTGGCGATCCGACACCGACCCCCACGCCTGCACCGGTACCCGCACCTGCTCCGGCACCGACGCCAGCCCCGGCACCCGCACCCGCACCCGCACCCGCACCCGCACCCGCACCCGCACCCGCGCCAGCGCCAGCGCCAGCGCCAACACCTGCTCCGGCACCGACGCCCGCGCCGGCCCCAGCTCCCACCCCCGCACCAGCCCCCGCACCAGCCCCTGCGCCGACCCCGGCACCGGCACCGCCTCCGGCCGCGGCCGGCAGCGAATGCGCGCCGCTCGTCGCCAAGGCCGGCGATTCGCTGACTCTGCGCCAGACCTCCAGCCAGGCCGGCACGCTGGCGACGACAGTGAAATACGACTTCACGGCCGGCAGCTACAAGGGTCAGGCGGCTACCGTCGCCACGCTGACCGCCAACGGCGTCGCCGCAGGCACGGTCTACCTGGACCCGGTCACCGGCGCCGTACTCGGCGAGGACCCCGCCACGCCCGGCGCCAACGACACCGTCACCACTTACGACCCGCCCGACTGGCAGCAGCGCCTCACCGCCGCGGGCATTCCCGGTGGTGGCAGCGGCAAGATCAACGTCACGGCCACCGTCACCGGCAAGAGCGTCAGCGATGGCTTCGCGCCGCTGGGCGGCGCCACCGCGATCGTCATCAAGTACGAGTTCCAGATCAACCGCGATGCCAACGAGACCGTCACGACACCGGCCGGCAGCTTCGCCAACTCGTGCAAGTTCCGCGTTGAGTTCGCGGTCAAGGACTTCCAGGCCCAGGGCCCGGCGGCCTCCAGTCCGTTGCTCGCAACGATGCTGCCACTGCTGAAGGACAGCTTCGCGGTGCCGACACAGGTGTCGCTGTGGACCACCAACGCGGTGCCCTTCATGCTGCCCAAGACCGTCACGACAATGACCCTGCCGGCGCCGGCGGGCGTGGTGATCAGCACACAGGAGCTGATCGCGCTGACCAAGGCGCCGCGCTGAGCCAGGACCAGGCACGCGGGGCGGGCACACTGCACGCATGACGACGCCCAAGTGCCCCCCTGAGCTGTGGCCGGCCGTGCGGCGGCTGTTCGACGCGGCGCTGGCACTGCCCGCTGACGCGCGCGCGACCTGGCTGCAAGGCAGCGGCGAGCCGCCGGAGGTCGTTGCCGAGGTGCTGTCGCTGTTGACGCACAGCCTGGACGGCACCCGGGCCGACAGCGGCTTCCTGGCCACGCCGGCCGCCGCCACCGGCCATCCTGGTCTGCGCCTCGGGCCCTGGCGGTTGACCGAACCGTTGGGCAGCGGCGGCATGGGCGAGGTCTGGCTGGCGCTGCGCGACGACGGCGCCTACGAGGGTGAGGCAGCCATCAAGCTGCTCAAGCGCGGCATGGACTCAGCCGCCGTGCTGCAGCGCTTCGCACAGGAACGCCAGGCGCTGGCGCGGCTGGACCATCCCTGCATCGCACGGCTGATGGACGCAGGCCTCAGTCCCCAGGGCCTGCCCTACTTCGTCATGGAGCGGGTGCTGGGCCGGCCGCTCGACGCCGCCTGCGCCGGGCTTCCGCTGGAGACGCGCCTGCAGCTCTTCCTGCAGCTCACCGACGCGGTGGCCCACGCCCATCGCCACCTGCTCGTGCACCGAGATCTCAAGCCGGGCAACGTGCTGGTAACCGCCGACCGGCAGGTCAAGCTGCTGGACTTCGGCATCGCCAAGGCGCTGGACCCCACGGATGGCGAGGCGGGTGCCGAGCACACCCTGGCCCGCCCCTTCACGCCCAGTCACGCCAGCCCCGAGCAGGTACGCGGTGAGCCGGTCAGCACGGCCACCGACGTCTATTCCCTGGGTGTGCTGCTCTATCAGCTGCTGACCGGCCAGCGCCCCTACGGCCGCGACGCGCGCACACCACAGGCACTGGCCCAGGCGGTGCTGAATGAGGCCCCAACACGCCCGTCCAGCCTGGGCGAGCCTCGAGAGCCCCCTGCCGACTGGTGGCGCACGCGCCTGCGCCTGAAGGGCGACCTCGACAACATTCTGCTGAAGACGTTGGAGAAGGACCCCGCGCGCCGCTACGCCAGCGTCGATGCGCTGGCCGCCGACCTGCGCGCCCACCTGGACGGCCGCCCTGTCAGCGCGCGGGCGCCCACGCCAGGCTACCTGGCGGCGCGCTTCGTCGGCCGCCACCGCCTCGCCGTGGGCCTCGCGGGCGTCGCAGCCTTGGCTCTGGTCGCCGGCCTCGCCGGCACACTTTGGCAGATGCGCGAGGCCCGCGCCGCCCAGTCGCGCGCGGAAGCCCGCTTCACTCAAGTGCGCGAGCTGGCACGCCAGCTGGTGTTCCGCTATCACGATCAGATCGCCCAGTTGCCTGGCAGCCTGGCCACGCGAGAGGCGCTGCTGCAGGACGCGCTGCGCTACCTCGACGGCCTGGCCACGGAACTCGGTCCCGAGCTGGCCCGCCAGCCAGCGCTCGCTCGGGAGCTGGCCGAGAGTTACTCCCGCATTGCCGAGCTGCAGGGCGACGGCTTCTCGCCCAGCCAAGAGCGACTGGATGCCGCACGACGCGACATCGACAAGGCCATCGCGCTGCAGCCGCTCTACTTGCCGGCCGTCGCACGCGACGCCACCGCCTTGCGCGAGGCCGCCGACATGCACCAGGGCCGCGCGCTGCTGGCCAGTCGTGCCGGCCGGCTGGGTGACAGTGTCGCAGCGCTGCAGCGTGCCCGCGCCCTGAACCAGCAGGTGCTCGAGCTGGACCCGCAAGACCCGCAGAACCTGGCCCAGCTCGCCACCGTCACCGGCCGCATGGGCCTGATCCAGGGTGGCAGCCCGGTGCAGGCTCAGCTCGGCGACGTGGCCGGCGCCGGACGCACGCTGGCCGAAGCCGTGGAGTTGTTCGGCCGGCTGCGCGCGCTGCAGCCAGAGTCCGCGGAATGGGCACACCAGGCCGCTTGGGGCCACCAGCTGCGCGCCAACTGGGCGCTGCTCAGCGGCAACCTGACGCTGGCCCAGCGCGACACCGCAGCCATGCTGGAACTGCGCGACATCGCCACGCGCGGCAATCCGCAGAACAGCAACTATCGCTACCAGCAGGCTCTGGCACGCATCTCGGCCGCGCGCATCGCCAGCGCCACCGGTGAGCACGACGAGGCGCAGCGCCTGCTGGACGATGGCGGCGCCACACTGCGCCAGGAGCTCGCGCGCGACCCGCGCAACCAAGCCGCTCGGCGCGACCTCGCGCTGCTGGGCCTGGCTCAGGCCCGTGCCCGCTGGCAGGCCCGTCCGGGCCCTGATGCCGCCCGCGAGCTGCGCAACGCGCTGGCCGCCTTCCCGCCGCCAGACGCGCTGACGGGCGACTTCTACCTGAGCCGCTGGCGTGCCGAGGCCGCCTGGTGGGCCGGCCGCTCCAGCGCCCGCCCGGCCGACAAGCTGCGCCTTGCCCGTGAGGCCGGGGCGTTGATGCAGGTCGGCTCAGGGCCGGATGACAACGCCAGCCGTCGCTGGATGCTGGCCCTCGCGCTGGGCCTGCAGGCCCAGGCCGAACAGGAGGCCGGTGACTCGGCGCTGGCAGCCTCCAGTGCCGCCCGGGCGCTGGCGCTCTGGGGCGACACCGTGCCGGCGCTCTACCGCGACGAGGCAGAGCTGGCTCGTCGCATCGCCGCCCGCTGAGACTGCGGTCTTGGGAGCGCCGACGTCAGTCTCGCGCTGGGATCTTCAGTCCTCGCTGTACGGCCGGCCGCGCAAGGAAGGCCTGTAGCACCCGGTCCACCTCGCGAAAGTCGCCATAGCCGACCAGTTCACCGGCGCCGTAGAAGCCCAGCAGGTTGTTGATCCAGGGGAAAGTGGCGATGTCGGCGATGCCGTACTCGTCGCCCGCCAACCAGGCCCGGCCCTGCAGGTGGCCGTCCAGTACCGCCAGCAGGCGGCGCGCCTCGGCGACGTAGCGGTCGCGCGGGCGCTTGTCCTCGAAGTCCTTGCCGGCGAATTTGTGGAAGAAGCCGACCTGGCCGAACATGGGCCCGATGCCGCCCATCTGGAACATCAGCCACTGCAGGGCTTCATAGCGACCGGCCGGATCCGCAGGCAGCAGCTGGCCGGTCTTGCCGGCAAGATAGACCAGGATGGCGCCGCTCTCGAACAGCGCCAGCGGCCGCCCCCCGGGGCCATCGGGGTCGATGATGGCGGGGATCTTGTTGTTCGGGTTCAGCGACAGAAACTCGGGGCTGAGCTGGTCGTTGGTGTCGAACCGGACCAGATGCGGCTCGTAGGGCAGGCCGATCTCCTCCAGCGCGATGGACACCTTCACGCCGTTGGGCGTGGGCAGCGAGTACAGCTGCAGACGGTCCGGGTGTACGGCGGGCCATTTCTTCGTGATGGGGAAGGCGCTGAGATCGGTCATGGGACGAGGCGGTCAAGGGGCGAAGCGGCGATTGTGGAGTTGAGAGAATGTCCCCATGACTTCTGTTCCCGCGCCCGCGCCCTCGCGCCTGGCCCTCTACCTTCAGCTGATCCGCTGGGACCGCCCGGCCGGCTGGCTGCTGCTGCTGTGGCCGACGCTGTCGGCGCTCTGGATCGCCGCCGACGGCTGGCCGGGCTTGCATCTGGTGGTCGTCTTCACGCTGGGTACCGTGCTGATGCGCTCGGCCGGCTGCTGCATCAACGACGTGGCTGACCGGGACTTCGACCGCCATGTGCAACGCACCGCCCAGCGACCGGTGACGACCGGCGCGGTGACTGTGAAGGAGGCACTGCTGCTCGGCGCGGCGCTGTCGCTGGCGTCCTTCGGCCTGGTGCTGACGACCAACCCGCCGGCCATCCTGCTGAGTTTCGCGGCGCTGGCCGTGGCCATCGTCTACCCCTTCGCCAAACGCGTGCTGGCCATGCCGCAGGCGGTGCTGGGCGTCGCGTTTTCCTTTGGCATCCCGATGGCCTTCGCGGCCGCGCTCGGTGGCATGGAATGGCACCTGCATTCAGTGCCTCTGTCCGCCTGGGCGCTGCTGGTGGCCAACCTGTTCTGGGTGCTGGCCTACGACACCGAGTACGCCATGGTGGATCGCGATGACGACCTGCGCATCGGCGTGCGCTCCTCGGCCATCGCGCTGGGCCGCTGGGACGTGGCCGGCATCATGGCGTTCTACGCGATCTACCTGGGCTTGTGGACGGCGTTGAGCCTGCGCCTGGGCCTGGGCGGCTGGTTCCTGCTCGGCATCTTGGCGGCGGCGGCGCAGGCCGTCTGGCACTTCACGCTGATCCGCAAGCGCCAGCGCAACGACTGCTTCCGTGCCTTCCGCGCCAATCACTGGGTGGGCTTCGCGGTGTTTGTCGGCACAGTCGTCGACTTGGCCCTGCGCTGAGGTGAATAACGCCAGGTTCGCGCGGCATGGCAAGGCCGCCATGGCATGAAATAGCGCTTACATTCCCTGCGAATCTGCAGGGAGTGAGAACGATGTCAAATGCACTGCGCGGAGCCTCGGCGCTGACCCTGGCTCTGGGCTTGGCCCTGAGTGGCTGCGGCGGGGGTGGAGGTGGGAGCGGCTCGTCGGGTCCGACGGATCCCGGCGGCAACTCGGGCGGCCTTTCGACCGAGCCGGCCGGCCCGTCGTCCAGCTTTGCCCAGCAATGCGCGGCCAACAACACGATGGCCGCCGCCGGGCTGCGCACCAGCACGCTGGATACAGAGAAGAAATGGCTGCGCGCCTATTTCGACGAGGCCTACCTGTGGCGCGACGAAGTGCCGCGCGTGGACCCGAGCGGCGCGCGCTACAGCGGCAGCGACGTCTATGCCGCGATGGACAACTACTTCGAGGCGCTGAAGACGCCCAACCTGACTGACACCGGCCAGCGGCGTGACCGCTTCAGCTTCACCTACCCGACGGACGAGTGGCGGGCGCTCAGCGCCGACGGCATGGAGGCAGGCTACGGCATCGAGTGGAAGATGACGAACGCGACGCCGCCGCGCCAGATCCGCGTCGCCTATGTCGAGCCCGGCAGCCCCGCGGATCTGGCGGGCGTGGTGCGCGGCGACCAGCTCTACAGCGTGGACGGCATCAACGCCGACGCGACCGACAACGCCGGCATCGATCTGCTGAACGCGGCGCTCTACCCCAGCACGGCCGGCACGCCGCGCAGCTTCACGTTCACACGCACCGGCAGCAGTACCGTCACGCGCAGCCTGACAAGCGCGGTCGTCACCAAGACGCCGGTGCCCATCGCCCGCGTCGTGACGACTCCGCTGGGCACCCGGGCAGGCTATCTGCTCTTCAACGACCACGTCGCGCCGGCGGAAGGCATGCTCATCACGGCCGTGCGCAGCTTCCAGGCCCAGGGCGTGCAGGAGCTGGTGCTGGACCTGCGCTACAACGGTGGCGGCTACCTCTACATCGCCAGCGAGCTGGCCACCATGATCGCCGGCGCCTCACGCACCGGCAACCAGGCCTTCGAAACGCTGCGCTTCAGCGCCAAGCGCAGCGCCGAGAACCAGGTCACGCCCTTCTACAACACGTCGTGCATCCTCGTCGGAAACCGTTGCACCAAGGAAGAAGCGCTGCCGGCGCTGAACCTGAGCCGCGTCTACGTGCTGGCACAGTCGGGTACCTGCTCCGCCAGCGAGGCGGTCATCAACGGCCTGCGCGGCGTGGGGGTGGAGGTTGTGCTGATCGGCGGCAAGACCTGCGGCAAGCCCTATGGCTTCACGGCCAAGGACAACTGCGGTCTCAGCTACTTCCCCATCGAGTTCGCCGGCGTGAATGCCCAGGGCTTCGGCGACTATGCGGACGGTTTCGAGCCCACGGCCAGCGGCACAGCCGGCACGCGCTTCGTCAAGGGCTGCAGCGTTGCCGATGATTTCGGCCGCGCGCTGGGCGACACGACCGAGGCCATGCTGGCCACTGCGCTGGACCACGTGGACCGCGGCATCTGCACCGTGCGGGCGACCTCCTCGGAAGCTGTAGTGCGCACGCAGGGTGCGGCCGGAGAAGGCAGCGTGGCCATGACACTCAAGCGCAATCCGGCACGCAGCAACCGCATCTGGCTGCCGCGCTAGGACTGGTTGCCAGCGCCGGGAAAGCGCGCGCGGATGGCGTCCATCCAGCCCAGCAGGGCCAGCGTCTCTGCGTGTGACATGCGCGGGCTCTCGACCAGGCCCTGGCGGATGCAGGCCTGGGCCTCGGCGATCTCGCCCTCGAAGCCATTGACGGCAAAGGGCGCTGCGAAGCGCTCGGGCGGTGCCTTGCGCGTGACCAGCTCGACGGCCTCCGAGCCCCAGAAATCCACCGGAAAGCGCAGCCCGGCCCTGGAACCGATGGCCTCGAAGGAATTCACCGACGCCGCGTCGAAGCCGCAGCGGAACTGCGACGTGACGCCGCCGGGGAAGTGCAGCGTCGCCGTCACGGCCGCATCCACGCCGGTGGGCGCCATCTTGGCCTGCACGTCCATCGCCACCGGCTCCGGGCAGACGCCATCGTTCATCTGCTGCAGCACCCAGCGCGTGACGGCCAAGTTGTAGATGCCGATGTCCCACAGCGCGCCGCCGGCCAACGCCGGGTTCCACTGGCGGTGCAGCGGGTCGTATTCCGCGGCGAAGCAAAAGCTCGACTGCATCGCGCGCAGCTCCCCGATGGCACCGTCGCGCAGCAAACGGCCGGCAAGTTCATAGGCGGGCAGGAACCGCGTCCACAGCGCCTCCATCAGGAAGACCTGCCGCTTGCGCGCCAGGTCCACAAGGGCCTGGCCCTCGGCCCGCGTCGTCACCAGCGGCTTCTCGCACAACACAGGCTTTGCTGCCGATAGCGCGGCCCGGACGTACTCACCGTGGTGGGAATGCGGCGTGGCGACATAGATGGCGTCAACGGTCGGGTCAGCCAGCAGGTCTGGCAGCGCTGTCGTCACGCGCGCCGCCTCGCCGTCGCGCTGCCACTGCGCCGCGTAGGCCTTGCCTTTGGCGGCATCGCGCGCGAACACGGCGGCCAGGCGGGCACCTGGCACGCCGGCCAGCGCGGCGGCAAAACGGTTGGCGATGCCGCCGGGGCCGATGACGCCCCAGCGGAAGATGTCGTGGTCATGGGCCATGGCTGAGCGCTTTCACGAGGTCGGATTGCGTGAGGATGCCGACGAGCCGGGCCTGCTCGCCGACGATGGGGATGTGGTGGTGGCCGGTGTCCGAGAAGAGCGGCACCAGCCCGGCGATGGGTCGATCGGCACTGGCCACGCGCACCTGGCGGCTCATGATCTGGCCCACCACTTCGGGCTTGGTCGAATGCGTGGACGGCGAGGGTCGCAGCAGCGCCTGCAACCGCTCGCCCAGCCCCTCGCGTCGCTGGCCTTGCGCGGCGCGCATGAAGTCGGCCCTCGTCACGATGCCGACAATGCGCTGCACCCGGTCCACCACCGGCAGGGCCTTGATGTTGTGCTCCTGCAGCAGAGTCCAAGCTTCGGCCAGTGGCGTGCCGAACTCGACGGTGATGACCGGGCTGGACATGATGTCCGCGCAACGCAGCCGCCCCATGCGGTTGCGGTAGCTCAGCAGCTCGGCCTCGTGCAGCAGGTCGGCAAGGTCGTCGCGCGGCACGTCCAGCACCTGGTTGTAGCGGGCCAGCACGGCATCCAGTTCGGCATCACCGAAGCGGGGCGGCGCCACCTGCGCGCCGGCCGGCGCGGGCGCCTGCTGGGCATGCGGGTAGCGGCGACCGGTCAGGCTGTTGTAGATCATGCCGGCCAGCACCAGCAGCAAGGAGTTCAGCGCCACGGGCAGTAGCGCGAAATGCCAGTCCTGGGTCGCGGTCAGCACCATCAGCAACGCTGCAGCGCCGCCGGGCGGATGAAGGCAGCGCAGCAGGAACATCGTGCCGATGGCAAGCGCCACCGCGGCGGCGGCTACCGCCATGGGCGGCAGCGGCAGCCAGTGCAGGCAGGCGATGCCAACCAACGCCGAGGCCGTGTTGCCGCCCAGCACGGCCCAGGGCTGGGCCAGCGGGCTGGCCGGCAGGCCGAAGACCAGAACCGCGCTCGCGCCCAGCGGCGCCACCAGCCAGGGCAGGCCCGGCGTCAGTGCCGTCTGGCTGAGCGCTCCGGCCAGCAGGATGCCGATACCGGCCCCCAGCAGCACGCGCAGGCGCTCACGCGCATTGACGGCTTGCGGCGCAGGCCGCAACGCGTTCAGCAGCGCGAGCGCGCGGTGGGGCAGGGAGGCGGCAGGTGGCATGGGCAGCAGGCGGCATCGGAGCCAGGGCCGCCGATTGTGTCCGCCGCCAGCACCCGCGTCGGTTCAAGCGGGTTTCAGCCGCCTGAACCGCCCGGTGAATTGAACCGGGCGTCAGGCCTTGCCGAGCAGGCTGCCCATCTTCAGCTTCAGCGCCTGGGCCTGGGCACGGCGCTCGCGGGTCGCAGCGCGCTGGTAGGCGGCCTCGGCCTTCTCGCGCAGCGCGACGGCGCGCTGCAGCGCCTCCTGGTAGCGCTCGACGGTGTAGGTGTTCTCCGTGCCGATGTAGACGCTGCGCGCAAGCGGCGTCTCGCCGAAGCGCGGCAGCGTCACGGCGAAACTGCAGTCACGCACGCGGCTGCCGGCACGCTGTCGCACGATAGGACCCGAGATGCCCGAAGGCAGGTCGCTTTGCTTCTTGCGGCTGGGCGTGCGGCGCAGCCGCGACGGCGCGGGCAGCGTCGCAATGCGCCTGAGCAACTCCTTGGTCGCCATCGCCAGCGCACGTCTTGCCCCGCTGCCATCCTGGCTGTGGTCGGAAAACAGCTTGGTACCGCCGTAGCGCAGCTGCCACCCGTGCGTCGACAGATGGTCGATTCTCTGAATGCACTGCGGCACGACAAAGCGTTCGCCGCTGAAGATCACCACGTCTCGCGTGTTCATGATTGCCCCCAATTCCAGTCACCCTGCCGGCCTGTGCATCGCTGCACGGCTCGGTCTACTAACGCCCCTCTGGTACGGACCAAGTTTATGAGCGTTTATGGGCGAAGCACGAATTTATGACGTCATGAAAACACTTCCATCATGGGGGCGTCAGCTCTACGACAGCTAGCTGACGGGCCGGCCCGGACGGTGAGCGGCCAGCGCTGGCGCGAACAGCTCCATGACTCGCAACTGCGTACCGGCGCGGCTGAATACCGAGTTGCGCGACCACAGCATCTGCGACGACATGGCAGCGCCCGTGGCTTCCTGCCATTGGCGGGCCGCGTGACGGCGGGTGTGTCCCTGGCGGGACAGGCGGCGCGGCTGCAGTTCGCTGCGGCTGATGAACGGGTCGTCGTAGAGCAGGTGGGCCAGCGGCCGCGCGCCCAGGCCCTTCAGCGCCCGCCAGGGACCGGTGGTGGCGCGCTGGTGCACGGCCGAACGCGCCCAGACCAGGGGCTCGCCGTCCACTCGCAGGATCACCTCGCGCACCACCGTCAGCCCGCGCGGCGGCAGGCCCAGCGCAGCACGCTCCAGTGCCCGGAACGGCACGACGCCCTGGCGCAGCACCTGGACCTCGAAGCGCTCTCCGAGACGGGCCAGACGGCGGCTCAGCGAGCCCGGCGCGCGCAACCAGTCGCGCAGACTGTCTCTCGTCGCAATGCCCATTCAGCCGAATTCTCGACCCAGTTCCGCCGCACGCTTGTGCGCCGCCAGCACCGCGCGGCGGATGGTCGCATCGACGGCATCGTCCTGAAGGGAGGTGATAGCCGCGTGCGTCGTGCCACCCTTGCTGGTCACGCGCTCGCGCAGCGTCGTGGGCGACTCGTCCGACGCAAGGCCCAGAGCGGCCGCACCGGCACAGGTGGCCAGCGCTAGGCGCCGGCCCTGCTCGGCCGTGAGGCCCATCTCCACAGCGGCGGCCATCATGGCCTCGACGAAGAAGAAGAAATACGCCGGCCCCGAGCCCGACAGCGCCGTCACAGCGTCGAGATCATCCTCGCGGGCAACCCAAAGCGTCTGGCCGGTGGGCGCGAGCAGGCGCTCGACGGTGGCACGCTCGTCGGCCGACACGGCCGGCCGCGCGAACAGGCCGGCGATGCCCTGGCCGATCAGCGCCGGCGTGTTGGGCATGGCGCGCACGACGCGCTCGCTGCCGGTAGCGGCAACGAGCGCGTCCGAGCGGATGCCGGCCATGACCGACAGGTGCAGCGCACCGCCCACCCAGTCCTTGACGGGCTCCGACGCCGCACCGAACAGCTGCGGCTTGACGGCCCAGACGACGACGCCGGCACGCGCCAGGCCTGCGTCGCCTGCCGCCAGGGCCGCGACGCCGAACTCGCCGACGAGCTTCTCCCGCTGCGGCGCATGGGGCTCGACGATGGTGAACTGGGCGGGCTTCATGCCGGCGCGCAACAGCCCGCCGATGATGGCGCTGGCCATGTTGCCGCCGCCGATGAAAGCGATCTGTTCTGCACTCATGGGAACGAGTCTAGGGCCTGTCAACTCCGCCAGCGGGCATGACGCAGTTGCGGCCGGCGGCCTTGGCCGCGTAGAGCGCCTGGTCGGCGCGCCGGTACAGGGCCGCAAAGTCCTCGCCAGGCGCTGCCTCGGCCAGGCCGGCGCTGAGCGTCACGCCGCGGCCGTCGCGGGCGCGCAGGCCAGCCACCGCCTCGCGCAGCCGCCCGCCGATACGCAAGGCAGTCGGCAGCGAACAGTTGAACAACAGCACGGCGAACTCGTCACCGCCCATGCGGCCGGCCAGGTCCCCCTGACGCAGCGCGCCGCGCAGCTGGTCGGCAAAGCGCTGCAGCAGCGCGTCGCCCTCGGGGTGACCGAGTTGGTCATTGACGGCCTTGAAGCCGTCCATGTCACACAGCATCAGACAGGCCGGCAGCCGGCTCGCGCGCGCCTGCCGCAGCAGCACGGCACTGGCCGCCTCGAAATGGGCGCGACTGGCCACCTCGGTCAGCGAGTCGACATTGGCGCGCCGCTCCAGCTCGGCACTGGCCTGCTGCAGCCGAGCCTCCACGCGGCCATGCAGCATCAGCAGCATGGCTGACACGCGCGTCACGGCCACTGCGATGTTCACCACCATCAGCACGGCCAGCAGGTGGCCCGGCGGCGACATGCCCGTGCCGGCATAGGGCCAGTTCTGCATCGCCCGCCACAGGCTCATGAAGATGATGAGCAGCGCCCCACCGCCGATCAGCTGCAGCGCCAGGCGCGAAGGCCGATCGGCGGTATCGCGCAGTTGGGAGTACAGGTACTGTGCGAACAGCAGCGCCTGCAGTGTGTTGACGCCGGTGAAGACGACCGAGCGGGCCGCATAGTCCCAGCCCTGCGACCAGGACCACCACCATGCCGCGAAACCCAGCGCAGCCAGACCCCAGCGCCAGGCCAGGCCCGGCCACAGGCGGCGGCCGAACCAGACCCGCAGGCCCAGCTCCAGCATGGGCATGCCGATGAGGAAGGCGGCATTGCCGGCTGCGAGGATGGGCCAGGCGGGATTGACAGCGCTGACCATCAGCATTAGCGCGCCCGCGCCCAGCGCCGCCTCGTTGAGCACCCACCAGCCCATGCCCGCCGTCTGCCGCCGCCGCGCGCTGCGCCAGAACAGGCCGAGCAGGGCGCCCATCATCACGTGGACGATGACGCTGATGGTGAAGGTGGTGGCAAGGTCGAGAGGCATGAGCGGCGCCATGCTAGTGCAGCGACAGGTTCGCACACGGCCACGTCGTGGGCGTTATCGTCCGGGCATGCTGCCTGCCCGCGCCCTCGCCCTCGCCGCCACTCTCGCCCTGACCGCATGCGCTGGCGGACCGCCGCCCCCGAAGCCCTGGGCCGAGACTGCAGCGCGCGAGCTGAACCTGTCCCTTGCCAGCTTTGAGCTGCAGGGCCGGCGCGTGACGGTCACGCGCAGTGCCGTCGTCTCCGGGCCTCTGCCGGTGGTTGTCTACCTGCCCGGCATCGGCCAGGGCAGCGAGGCCGGCCAGCGCTGGGCCGCCACATGGGCAAAGGCCGGCTACGCCGTACTGGCCGTGCAGCCGCTGGAAGAAGATGCCGCCGCCTGGCGATCGGCACTCGCACGCGCCGGCGAGTTTCGCGAACTGGGCGAGCTTCACTACGGCGACACGATGCGTGCCGCCCGCCTGAACGCGCTGCGGCGCCTGCTTGCGGCGCTGCACGCCACCCCACTGGCCATCGGCGCGGAGCTGGACTGGCAGCGCGCAGCCGTGGCCGGCTACGAGACCGGCGCGCAGGCGGTGCTGGATTTGGGGAGCGACACCGGTGCCTGGCTGCCACGTGCCGTCATCGCCATCAGTCCGCCCCCGATGGCCGCGGCCGCCGCGACGCCGCCCGCGATGCTGATCACGAGTGACACCGACGGCGATGCGCTGGGCCTCGTCAGGCAGCCTGCCGAGCGTCGCCGCGCCTTCGACACCCTGCGCCCTGGCGCCGGCTGGCTGTTGAGCCCGCCTGGCCCGTCGCATGCCGCGCTGTCCGGCACGCTGGCGCCCGAGGGCTGGCACACCCAGGACCAGCACCATGGCCGCGAGGCCATGGGCGGGCAGCGCAGCGGCATGGGCGGCGGACGCGGCGACCAGGGACCGGCCGGCGGCTCGCCCCGCGGCCCGCGCAGCGGGAGCGCGACGGAGGCCGCACAGGCTGATCTGAACGAGGCCATGCGGCTGAGCACGGCCTTCCTGGACGCACAGCTGCGAGGTGCAGCGATGCCTGAGAGCACTTCGCTGACACCGCGCTAAGTCAAGCAGCCTGCACGCCGCTTGGACAACGCGCAGGCGCTGTCCTCGGTCCGTGCTCAGTCCTCCAACCCGAGGAAGCCGCCACTCTGGTGCGCCCAGAGCCTCGCATAGATGCCGTTCTGAGCGAGCAGCTCCGCATGTGTGCCCTGTTCGACGATACGGCCGGCGTCCATGACGATGAGGCGATCCAGCGCTGCGATGGTTGACAGGCGGTGGGCGATGGCCACCACCGTCTTGCCCTCCATCAGCGTATAGAGGCTTTGCTGGATGGCGGCCTCGACCTCGCTGTCGAGCGCGCTCGTCGCCTCGTCCAGCAGCAGGATGGGTGCGTCCTTCAGCATCACACGAGCGATGGCGATGCGCTGGCGCTGGCCGCCGCTGAGCTTGACGCCGCGCTCGCCGACAAAAGCCTCGAAGCCAGTGCGGCCCTTGGGATCGGACAGCGCCGCAATGAACTCTTCGGCATGCGCCCGCTCGGAGGCGCGCACCAGCTCGGCGGGGCTGGCGCCCGGGCGTCCGTAGAGGATGTTGTCGGCTACCGAGCGGTGCAGCAGCGAGGTGTCCTGCGTGACCATGCCGATGTGCTGGCGCAGCGAGTCCTGCGTGACGTGGGCGATGTCCTGACCGTCGATGGTGATGCGACCACCGCTCTTCCCGTTCACGTCCTGCAGGTCGTACAGGCGCAGCAGCAGATTGACCAGCGTGCTCTTGCCCGCGCCGCTGCGGCCCACGAGCCCGATCTTCTCGCCGGGCCTGATGGTCAGGTCCAGCCCGTCGACGACGACCTTGCCGTTGGGGTAAGCAAACCGCAGGTTCTCGAAGCGAACCTCGCCATGCGTTACCGTCAGCTCGGCAGCGCCTTGTGCATCGGCGATGGCCTGCGGCTTGGACAGCGTGGCCAGCCCGTCCTGCACGGTGCCGATGTGCTCGAAGAGGGAGGCCATCTCCCACATCACCCAGTGCGAGATGCCGTTGAGTCGCATCGCCATCGCGGTGGCCGCAGCGACGGCGCCCACACCGACGGCCGACACGCCCCACAACCACAACGCCAGCAGTGCCGTGCTGCCCACCAGCAGCGCCGACAGCAGCGTATTGACGACCTCGAAGCCGGTCACCAGACGCATCTGGCCGTAAGCCGTAAGCATGAAGTCCTGCATGGCCGCCTTGGCATAGCTGGCCTCGCGCCGCCCATGGGCAAACAACTTGACGGTCGCGATGTTGGTGTACGCGTCGGTGATGCGGCCCGTCATCAGGCTGCGCGCGTCGGCCTGGGCCTGGGCGATCTTGCCCAGCCGAGGCACGAAGAAGCGCAGCGCGAGCAAGTACAGGCCCAGCCAGGCGGCGAAGGGCAGTATCAGCCAGGCGTCGAAGCTGGCGACGATGCCCACCAACGTGCCGAAGTAGACGGCCACGTAGACCAGGATATCGACGACGATGAGCCAGGTGTCGCGCACGGCGAGCGCCGTCTGCATGACCTTGGTGGCGATGCGGCCGGCGAACTCGTCGCCGAAGAAAGCCAGGCTCTGCGACAGCATGCGGCGGTGGAAGATCCACCGCAGCCGCATCGGGAAGTTGCCGAACACCCCCTGGTACTTCAGCAGGGCCTGGGCCGACGCGAGCACGATGCTGGCAGCCAGCACTCCCAGCAGCATCAGCACGACGGGCTGCGGCTGGCTCCAGAGCTCGGCCGGCTTGAGCGTGGACAGCCAGTCCACCAGTGAGGCCATCAGGCTGAACAGCAGCGCCTCGGCTGCCGCGATGCCGGCCGTGAACAGCATGACCGCGAACAAGTGCGGCCGCACGCCGTCGGCGCAGCGCCACAGGAAGGCGAAGAAGCGCGTCGGCGGGGCGACGCCGGCGGTCTCGGGATAAGGGTCGACAAGGCGCTCGAAGCGCGAGGTCAGCGGCTGAAACAACGACATCCGGCTAGTGTCGCCGGACTGTGTTGACAGCTGATGGCATCAGCGTCGCCCTGGCCGCCTGGCGTCCCGCCGGCCCCAGTACTGGAAGGCGTCTTCATGCACGTCCACGTCCACCTCGGCCACCCGCTGCGCCAGCCGCTCCTGCACGTCGGCAACCGCCTGGTTGTAGACAAGCGGGGCGATCTCCTCAAGGAAGAAGCCCAGCAGCGCGCCGGCTGCGACATTGCCCAGCCTCAGCTCCAGCTCCTGATCGACATAGCGCGTCAGCGACTGGATGGCTTGGTCGCGCTGGCCGCGCTCGAGTTCGATGGCCATGGCAAGGCCCTCAGCGGCTGGCGGCCGAGGCCGGCTGGGTCGGCTGGGGCACCGTGACCCCGGGCGACAGCGAGATCTCGTCGACCAGCGTGACGCCCGTCACGAAATGCCGGGTCTCGCCGAAGCAGGAGGTTGGCAGGCCTACCTTCTCCTCGTAGTGGAGGTTGACGCGCCGGCCCATCACCTTGTTGATGGCATCGGCCGCGGCCTCGTCATGCACGGTGAACTGGAATTTCTCGACGGTACTGGAGCCCGGCAGCGACACCAGCGCCTGCTCGCCCTCCCAGGTCTTGCAGATCCAGCCCTTGCGCGAGAACTTCTGCACCCAGCCGGCGCGCTCGCCCGACGCATAGCTCCAGCGCCAGGCGAAGGCGAACCAGGCCGCCACGAGCAGCAGCAGGGCGATGAAGGACAGGGCGAGCTTCAGGCGCATGAGACAAGGCGTTGAATCCGGGAGCAGCGATTGTGCAGTCCTGCCGCAAATCGCATGCCCGTCCCAGGTGGCATCTGTCGCAATCGACCGCCGCGATGAAGAATTCTTGGTCGCCCCGGCCGGGGCATGGGAAGGATGACCGGATGAGCTTGAAAAACACCAAGATCGCGACCTTGCTGATGCTGGGCTTCGCGGCGATGGGCCTGCTGATCGTGCTGATGGGTGCGCTGGCCTTGGCGCGGCTGGGTGCGATGGACGCGCAGTTCAAGCTGGCGATGGAAGACCGATATCCCAAGGTGAAGGCCTTCGGTTCGATCCGCGACACGAACAACAACGTGGCGCGCGCGCTGCGCAACCTGGTGCTGCTGGGACCCAATGGCGACAAGGCTGCCATCGATGCGGAGTACGCCGTCATCGACGCGGGCTCCAAGTCCACCGCCAAGACGCTGGAGCAGCTCGGCAAGATCATGACCACCGACGCTGGCAAGGCCGGCCTTGCCAAGCTCAACGATGCGCGTGGCGGCTACCGCACCGTGCGCGACCAGATCATCAAGCAGCTCAAGGCCGGCGACGTCGCCGGCGCCACGCAGGGCCTGCTGGTGGACCTGCCGCCCAAGCAGGCCGCCTACATGGGCGCGGTGGACGAGCTGGTCGCTCTGGGCGACAAGCTGATGGCCCTGTCCACCGCGGCAGCCGAGGCCGAGGCGAGCAGCGCGCGCACCCAGGTCATCGTGCTGGTGCTGGTGGCGCTGGGCCTGGCTGGCTTCATGAGCTGGTGGCTGATCCGCACGGTGACGGCACCACTGAACGAGGCAGTGCGGGTAGCCACCGGCGTCGCCGCGGGTGACCTGGCGATGCATATCACCAGCGGCGGCAGCAACGAGACGGGCAAGCTGCTGACGGCGCTGCACGAGATGCAGGGCCGCCTGGCGTCCATCGTGCGCGAGGTGCGCGAGGGCGCCGAGGGCGTGGCAACGGCTTCGGCCGAGATCTCGTCGGGCAACCACGACCTGTCGGCACGCACCGAACAGCAGGCTTCTGCGCTGGAGGAAACGGCAGCATCGATGGAGGAGCTGGGCAGCACCGTGCGCGGCAATGCCGACAACGCGCAGCAGGCCAACCAGCTGGCACTGGCCGCATCGGGCGTCGCTGTGCGCGGCGGCGATGCGGTGGGTCAGGTCGTGCAGACCATGCGCGAGATCAGCGACAGCTCGCGCAAGATCGCCGACATCATCGGCGTCATCGACGGCATCGCCTTCCAGACCAACATCCTGGCACTGAATGCCGCGGTGGAGGCAGCGCGGGCCGGCGAGCAGGGACGCGGCTTCGCGGTCGTCGCCAGCGAGGTGCGCACGCTGGCCGGCCGCTCGGCCGAGGCCGCCAAGGAAATCAAGGCCCTGATCACCGCCAGCGTCGAGCGCGTGGAGCTGGGCAGCAGCCAGGTGGATGGCGCGGGCGCAACGATCAACGAGGTGGTCTCCTCGATCCGCCGCGTCACCGACATCATGGGCGAGATCAGCGCCGCCAGCCGCGAGCAGAGCTCCGGCGTGGCCCAGGTGGGCGAGGCCGTCACGCAGATGGACCGCGCAACGCAGGAGAACGCCGCACTGGTGGAGGAGTCCGCCGCCGCCGCGGAAAGCCTGAAGCAACAGGCCCAGCAGCTCGTTCAGTCGGTGGCGGTGTTCAGGCTGGCCTGATCGGCACCGGAGGCAATCGCCGGCTGGCGCTGCCGCCATTCGCGCAGCGCGCGGCGGTACTCGTCCATCGCCAGGTCATGGAGATCGAAGATGCAGGGGTCGCAGCCGTTGCCGCAGCAGGCCTCCAGGTCGGGCTGGAGCGGCGGCTGGGGCATGGGATCCGCGTCGGGCGCTGGGGGCGGTGTCATCGGCAGCATCGCCATGGATTGTGCGGGTGAGCAGAATCCCCTCCATGCAATTCACCGCCCTGCCCGAGTCCGGTCATCCTCTCGTGAGGCTGCGCCCCATCACGGCGGCTGACGTTCCGGTCTGGTTCGACTATCTGTCCCTGCCCGCCGTCCAGGAGCACACCAGCTGGAGTCCGCAGGCCTCCAACGAGCTTGATTCCTACGCCGCCGAACACACGCCGCGCACGCCTTCATCCCCGCTGCGCCTGGCCATTGCCGAGCGGGCCGGCGGCCACATGGTGGGCTCCATCGGCTTTCACACCGTCTCTCCTGAGCACCGCACGGCCGAACTGGCGTACGACCTGTCACCGGCCGTCTGGGGGCAGGGCATCGCCAGCCACTTGACGCGCACCCTCGTCGAATGGGCGCACGGCCATGTCGGCCTGCTGCGCGTGCAGGCGACGGCCCTGGCCTCCAACCTGAGGTCCATGAACGTGCTGGAGCGCTGCGGCTTCGAGCGTGAGGGCCTGTTGCGCAGCTACCGCCTGGTCCGGGGCCAGCCAGGCGACTTCTGGATGTTCGCGCACGTCGTGGCGCCTGGCACCGGCCTGCGTCGACGCGTCGTTTCACCCTGATCTGCCTGGCGCCCACGCGGCTACCGTCGCACCGCCACGCACGCCAACCGGAGTGGTTGCTCACCTTGCCCGGGAGGTCAACCACGCGTTGAAGCGTCCGGGCCCGCGCGTCACCAGCAACCGGCCGACGCCGTCAAGGTCGCCACGACGCAGAAGGTGATTCCGCAAGTGACTCCGTTCTGTCACACAAACCGGCCCGGATTCGGTTATGCTGCATCGCAACATTGCGACGTCGCAATACCGCTTGTCTCCTCCACCGCCCCTGGGTGGATTTGGCCCTCTCCCGGTGCTTGCCGCCTGCAGAGGGCCTTTTCTTGTGTGCTGTCAGTGCATCAATGCACACCGGCCAGCAGGGCGGCGTTGCCGCCCGCCGCCGCCGTGTTGATGGTCAGCGTCTGCTCCGCCGCAAAACGGTAGAGCTGGCGCGTATGGCCGGCCGCCGTCACCAGCGGCAGGATGGCACCGGGGCGTGCAGCCAGGGCCTGGGACAGCACGTGAGCCGCCGCCGCGTCGGAGGATGCGAGCGCAATGCCAGCGAGATGCGGCGCGGCGATCAGGCCCGGCAGCGTCGTGTCGGGCAGCAGCGTTAGGGCAGTGGCCGGCAAGCCGGCACGCAGCAGGGCTTGGCGGGCACGCTCGTCGCCGCCCAGCCAGATGGCGCTGTTGCCCGCCAGCAGTGCGCTGACGACCGCCGCCAGGCCTGCTTCGCCGCGGCCCAGCACGGCGAAGACGCCCCGGGCGTGATGGCGCAGCGTGTTGCTCTCGCCGGTGGGGCCGGGCAGGGTGATGTCGGCGAACTGCGCCTGTGCCGCGGTGAAGAGGCCGCGCAACGCGAGGGCTGTCGACGCATCCAGCGTGTCGGCGGCGCGGCGCAGCGTGGCGATGCGCTCCGCCAGCGGCGTGTCGCGCCAGGCGTCGTCCGCGGCCACGGCCAGCGCCTCGCCGCGGCCGTCCATGGCGAGCGTGGGCAGCGGTGCGTCGAGCTGCGGCTCAGCGCAGAAGCGGCGCAGGTAGTCCGGCCCGCCAGCCTTGGGGCCGGTGCCCGACAGGCCTTCGCCGCCGAAGGGCTGCACGCCCACCACCGCGCCGATGATGTTGCGGTTCACGTAGACGTTGCCGATGCGTGCCTCGTCGGCCAGGCGAAGGGCTCGGCTGTCGATACGGGTCTGGATGCCCAGCGTCAGACCATAGCCCAGCGCGTTGATCTCCTGGATGACCTCGTCGACCGAATCCTCGAAGCGCACGACGTGCAGCACGGGGCCGAAGATCTCATCGCCCAGGTGGGCGATGCGCGGCAGCTCGAAAGCGACCGGACGGATCTGGCGCGGCATGGATTCGGCCACGGGGGCCTCGGCCAACAGCCGGGCATCGCGCTTCAGGCGCTCGACGTGCTGGCTGATGCTGGCATGGGCCTCGTCGTCGATGACGGGGCCGACGTCGGTGGCGAGACGGGCTGGCTGACCGACGTGCAGCTGCGCCAGCGCACCCTTGAGCATCTCGATAACGCCGTCGGCGATGCTCGACTGAACGCACAGCAGGCGCAGGGCCGAGCAGCGCTGGCCGGCGGAGCGGAAAGCGCTCTGCACGACGGCATCGATGACCTGCTCCGGCAGGGCCGTCGAGTCGACGACCATCGCATTCAGGCCGCCAGTCTCGGCGATCAGCGGGACGGGCGAGTTGGGCTTGGCGGCCAGGGCCTTGTTGATGATCTGCGCGACAGCCGTGGAGCCGGTGAAGCAAACGCCGGCCGTATGGGCATGGGCCACCAGGCCCGCGCCCACCGTCTCTCCCGCGCCGTGCAGCAGCGCCAGCGCGTCGTCCGGCACACCGGCCTCGTGCAGCAGCTCGACTAGTTTTAGCGCGACATAGGGCGTCTGCTCGGCGGGCTTGGCGGCCACAGTATTGCCCGCCACGAGCGCCGCGACGACCTGGCCCGCAAAGATGGCCAGCGGGAAGTTCCACGGACTGATGCAGACGAAGACACCACGGCCCTGCATCAGCGCCGCGTCGGCCTCGGCCTGGTCCGCGTAGTAACGCAGGAAGTCGACGGCCTCGCGGACCTCGGCAACGCAATCGGCCTGGGTCTTGAAGGCTTCCTTGACCAACAGCGCGCAGAACTCGGGCAGGCGCGCGTCCAGCGCGTCGCCGGCGCGGCGCAGGATGGCGCCCCGCTGCACGACGGGTGTGGCGTTCCAGCCGGCAAAGCCGGCCTGCAGGCGGCTCATGGCAGCGTCGACATCCGCCGCCGTGGCTTCGGCGACGGCACGGATTTCGCACGCCTGCAGCGCAGCCTGCAGCGGCACGCGCTGGGCCGGCGCGGTCAGGTCGGCGCCCGTGGAGTTGGCGCGGCCGCGGCCCTGCTCATCGAGGTACAGCTCCGGCGGCAGTGGCAGCGCGCTGCTGTCGCGCAGTTCGGCCAACGGCGAACCCAGCAACTCGGGCACCAGCACGCTGGGGTCGGCAAGCTGGTGAACGAACGATGAGTTGGCGCCGTTCTCGAGCAACCGGCGCACGAGGTAGGCCAGCAGGTCGCGGTGCTCGCCCACCGGCGCGTAGACGCGGCAGGGGATGGTGCCGTCCTTCAGCACCTCCCGGTAGACGCCTTCGCCCATGCCGTGCAGGCGCTGCATCTCGAAGCGGGCGCCAGTCGCGCGGGCCATCTGCACGATGGCGGCAATGGTGCCGGCGTTGTGGCTGGCGAACTGCGGGTAGATGACGTCGGCATGCTGGATCAGCGCGCGGGCGCAGGCCAGATAGCTGACGTCGGTGTGCTGCTTGTGCGTGAACACCGGGTAGGCATTCAGGCCCAGCTCCTGGGCGCGCTTGATCTCGCCGTCCCAGTAGGCACCCTTGACCAGGCGCACCATGAACCGCAGGCCGTGCCTGCGGGCGATAGCCGCCACCTCGTCGACGACGGCCAGCGCGCGCGTCTGGTAGGCCTGCACCGCGAGGCCGAAGCCGCGCCACTGCGGGTGGACCATGGCGATCCTGGCGGCCAGCGTGTCCAGCACGTCCAGCGACAGCTCCAGGCGATCGACCTCCTCGGCGTCAATGGTGAGGTTGATGTTGGCCTCGGCAGCCAGCTCGATGAGCCGCCACACGCGCGGCAGCAACTCGGCGAACACGCGATCACGCTGCAGCACCTCGTAGCGACTGAACAGCGCGCTGAGCTTGATGGAGATGCCGTCGGAGCCCTCGGGCGACTCGGCACGGCGGCCGCCGGCGATGGCCTGGATGGCGCCGACGTAGGCGGCCTGGTAGCGCTCGGCGTCATGCTCGGTGCGAGCGCCTTCGCCCAGCATGTCGTAGCTGAAACGCAGCTGCTTTTGCTGCCTGCGCGCCGCATCGGCCTCGCCCATGGCTTCCTGGATGTTGCGGCCGAGCACGAACTGCCGCCCCAGCAACTGGATGGCACGCACGGTGGCCGCCACGACCGTCTGCGCGCCCAGGCGCTTGAACAGGCCGCCGTCATCGTCGGCACCGGGCAGGAAGCGCTTGGACAACGAGATGGCCGAAGCCGACAGCGCGGCCAGCATCTTGTGCGGGCTGCCCTCGCTGGCGCCGTCAAAGTCCGCCCGGCCGAGCTGGTCGGCCGTCAGTGCGATGGCCGTGGGTGCGTCTGGCACGCGCAGCAGCGCCTCGGCCAGGCGCATCAAGGCCAGGCCCTCGGCGCTCGTGATCGGGTACTCGCGCAGCAGCGATTCCATGGCCCAGAACGGCGCCGGGTTCTTGCGCACCTGCTCCACCCAGGGGCCCGCCATCGTGATGACACCAGGCCAGTTCAGCGCACCACCGACGCGTTCGGCCAAGGCCTGCACGACGCCGGCCTCGGCCCGGTAGGCATCAGGCAGCCGGGGCTGTTCGGGTGGGGCGACGAAGGGCGTGGACATGGCGTACTCCTGGTGAGATACGGCAATGTATCCAGGGCTCCCTTGGATTAAATTCCGAGAATCAACGCATCAACAGTTAAAAATCCAGATGATCGACAACCTGGACAAGATCGACGAACGCATCCTGCGCGTGCTGCAGGCCGACGGGCGCATCTCCAACCTCAAGCTGGCCGAGGCGGTGCACCTCTCGCCCACCGCCGTACTGGAGCGAGTGAAGCGGCTGACTCGCGACGGCTACATCCTGGGCTACGAAGCGCGACTGAATCCGGCCAAGCTGGGCGCGGCCATGCTGGTCTTCATCGAGGTACACCTGGACCGCACGGTGCAGGATGTGATGGACACCTTCAAGGCGGCCGTCCAGGCACGGCCCGAGATCCTGGAGTGCCACCTCGTCGCCGGCGGCTTCGACTACCTGCTGAAGACGAGAGTGCGCGACATGGGTGCCTACAGGGAATTCATCGGGAGCGTCATCTGGTCGCTGCCGGGCGTGCGGGAGACGCGGACCTATGCGGTGATGGAGGAAGTCAAGTCGACGAATGCCCTGCCGTTCTGAGGCCGGCCTTGTGATGGAATCCGCCCCATGACAGCACGCCGTCCCACGCATTGGCGCGGCCTGGCCGCGCTGCTGCTGGCCGCCCTGGCCCCGCTGGCCGCAGCGCGGCCCTTCACCGATGCGCTGGAGCCGCAGTTCGCCACCGTGGCGGTGCCACGCGACGTGGTAGGCAGCCTGGCCCAGGACAAGCAGGGCCTGATCTGGATAGGCACCAGCGACGGCCTGGCCCGCTTCGATGGCTACCGCCTGCGCCCCATCGAGCGCGAGGGCGCCACGCCCGTGCAACGCAACCTAGGCTGGGTACGCTCGCTCGCGTCGGCGGCCGACGGCGGCATGTGGATAGGCACCGAGATCAATGGCCTGGCCCGCTACGAGCCGGCCTTCGACCGGGTGCGCATGCTGGGCGGCGGCAGCGATCGCCCCACGCCCATACGCGCACTGGCGGAGGACCGCGCCGGCCGGGTCTGGGTGGGCACGCTGGGCCAGGGCCTGCTGCGCTTCGAGCCCAGGACCGGCCGCTTCGACGCCGAGCCACTGGTCGTGGACGGCGAGCCGGAGCGCCGCGTGCTGGCGCTGGCCGTGGGCACCGACGGCACGCTGTGGGCTGGCCATTGGCAGGGTCTCGCGCATCGTGACGCAAAAGGCAGCTGGACGCAGCTGGTACTGCCTGAAGGTGCCGTCGGCGTCAGCACGCTGCTGGAGGACCGCAGCGGGCGACTCTGGTTCGGCAGCGTGGACGGCCGCGTGGGCCGTATCGAGATCGACGGCCAGCCGCGCTGGCTGGCTGCGCGCTTCAAGGGCGGCGTGCAGGCACTTGCGCAGGGCGAGGACGGCATGATCTGGGCTGGCCTGACCGACGGCATCGCCTGGCTGGACGGGTCAAGCGGCGCACTGGTGCGCCAGCTTCGCCACAACCCCTACCTGCCCGGCGGCCTGGCCGGCAACGACGTCAACGTGCTGTTGCGTGACCAGACCGGCTCCATGTGGGTTGGCGGTTATGGAGTAGGCCTGCAGCGCCATCACCGGCATCCGGCCCTGGCCGTGCGCGGTCCCGACGCCGACCCGGGCAGCCCGCTGGCCAGCAGCGACCTGCGCGGCCTGCTGCCCCGCCGCGATGGCCTGCTGATGGTGGCCACGCACAGCGGCCCGGTGGCGCTGCTGGACGCGCAGCTGCACACAGTGGGCCGCTGGCCGCGCGAGGCCGACACGCCGGTGGACAACCTCGCCGAGGGGCCGGACGGCAGCGTCTGGCTGGTGGCCAATGGGCGTCTGGAGCGCCGTGAGCCGCGCAGCGCCCGCCTGCTCGCCAGCTGGGCGCTGGAGGGCGGCCGCGCCCACCGTGTGCTGGTGCTGCCGACCGACGCGGGGGGCGAAGTCTGGGTCGGCATGCAGGACGGGCTGTACCGCTTGCCATCACCGCAGGCCCCACGCGTTGAACGCGCCCGCCGTGCCGACGGCGAGCCGCTGCGCGGCGGAGTGCATGCGCTGCGCGCTGAGTCCGGCGGTCGGCTCTGGGTGGGCGCGCTAGCCGGCCTGTTCCGCTGGGACGGCCAGCGCCTGACCGAGGTGCAGACGGTCCCTGGCGAAGCGCTGGGCTTTCCCGCGGTGTTGGGCCTGCTGCAGACGCGCGACGGCAGTCTCTACGTGGACACCGCCGTTAGCGGCCTGCACCGGCTCAAGGGCTACGACGAACGGGGCCGCGCGCGCTTTGAGCGCATCAGCGAGCGCCTGGGCGCGCCGGGCCGGCCCTTCGGCGTGAACCTGCACGAGGACGGCAAGGGCCGGGTGTGGAGCCAGCAGTCCGTCTACGACCCGGCTGCCGACCGCCTCGACGAACTCAGCGGCGCCGAAGGTCCGCCCATGGGCACGCCGCGCTTCTTCGCCGATGCCGCCCTGCCCGATGGCCGCCTGCTCTTCTCCGGCAGCCGCGGACTGCTGGTGGTGGAGCCGCTGGCCTTCGCGCCGTCGCGCTACGCGCCACCAGTGGTTGTCAGCAGCCTGCGCCGTGACGGCCAGCCCTTTCGCCCAGAGCAGGATCTGAGCCAAGGCCTCAAGCTGCCGGCGGGCACGCGCAGCTTCGCCGTCGAATTCGCCGCGCTGGACTACATCGACCCCGCCAAGCTCCATTACATGATGCGGCTGGACGGCTGGGACGCGCGCTGGGCATTCACCGACGCCAGTGCCCGCTTCGCGAGCTACGGCGGCCTGTCACCGGGCCGCTACCGGCTGGAGGTTTACGCCACCAACCACCATGGCGTGTGGAGCGATCGGCCGCTGCTGCTCGACGTCGAGCTGCTCCCTGCCTGGTGGCAGACACGCTGGGCCCAGGCCGGCGCACTGCTGGCGCTGCTTGGCGCGGCCTGGGCGCTGCTGCGTTGGGGTGTGGCGCGACGCACCGCCCAGCTGGTGCGCCGCGAGACGGCGCTGCAGGCCCTGGTAGAGCAGCGCACCGCAGAGCTGCGCGAGGCCAGCACCACCGACCCGCTGACCGGCCTGCGCAACCGCCGCTACCTGGACTCGCGCGTCGCCTCCGACCTGCAGCTGTGCCTGCGCCACTACACGGAGCCGCGCCACCGCAACCCCGACGACGAGGCCGACCTGCTCGTCATGCTGATGGACATCGACCACTTCAAGCGCATCAATGACCGCTACGGCCACGCCGCAGGCGACCAGGTGCTGGTGGAGTTTGCGCGCCGGCTGCGCACGGTCTTCCGCGAGAGCGACGTGCTGGTGCGCTGGGGGGGCGAGGAATTCCTGGCCCTGGCGCGCGGCGGCGCCCGCAGCGGCGCGACCGAGCTAGCTGCGCGCTTCTGCGCCACGGTGCGCGACCAGCCTTTCACGCTTCCCGACGGGCGCACGCTGCCGGTCAGCGTGTCCATCGGCTTTGCCGTCTTCCCGTTGGACCCCGACGCGCCGCGCGTCTGGGACTGGGACGCCACGCTGAGCCTGGCAGATGCCGCCCTGTATGCCGCCAAGGAACAGGGCCGCGACGGCTACGTCGGTGCCCTGCGCGCCACCGGTCTGCGGCCCGACGAGCTGGACCTGGACGCCGATGGCTGGCCGGATGAGCCGCGCCTGCAGATCCGGCGCAGCGTGCGGGGCACTGCCGAATCCGCCCCGGCATGGTGACGGGAACGGTCAGCTCGGCTCGCGCCCGGCGGACCTGAGGGCGGTGGTCACGGCCTCGCGCAGCGCCGGCAGCACGTCGGCCTCGAACCAGGGCCGGGTCTTCAGCCAGTTCTGGTTGCGCGGGCTGGGGTGGGGCAGGGGCAGCAGGCCGCGCGCCAGGCGCTCGCGCCAACCCGACACGAGCGCGTCCACCGGCGCCCGGCTGTGCAGATGCCAGGCCAGGGCATGCTGGCCGATGGCCAGCGTCAGCGCGATCTCGGGCAGGGCGCTCAGCACGCGTTCGCGCCACAGCGGCGCGCATTCCGGCCGCGGCGGCAGGTCGCCCGATGCGCCCTTGCCTGGGAAGCACAGTCCCATCGGCAGGATGGCGAAGCAGGCCGGGTCGTAGAAGGTCTCACGCGACACGCCCAGCCATCGGCGCAGGCGGTCGCCGCTGGCGTCGTCGAAGGGCCTTCCCCTCTCGTGCGCAACACGGCCCGGTGCCTGGCTGGCGATGAGGATGCGCGCGCGCCGGTCGAGCTGGAAGATGGGCTTGGCGCCCAGCGGCAGGGCCGGTTCGCAGGCCGTGCAGGCACGCAGCTCAGGCAGCATGCGCTGCAACACCACGATTGAAGAGCAATCTGCTTTCACACGGGTGAGGTTGTCCAGGCAGGCGCGGGCTGCATCGCGCAAAGCAACTCCGGATGGCCCACCAAGTCCCGCTGCAGCGCATGGGGCGCAGCGCGCGGCATGGGCTGCACGGACTCGACCCGCGCCAACAACGGAAGAGGCCGACGTATCGGCACCGAACAGCTCCGCTTCACCTCCGGCGGTACGGCAGCCCCGAGCATCGCGCCCCGGCACCAACCTCCATCTGGCATCGCCTGCAAATGCACCGGCCGAGCGCCGGGCACTGTCCAGCCTGCACCCAGGAGCTCCGCCGAAACCGCCAGGGTGCCAGCCATCGCCGTGTCCCAGGTGTCAGCCCCCGAATGGCTCAAAGTGGCTCATCCCAGGTGCTTGCCAAAGAACCGCATAGACCGGTCCCAGGCCTGCTGCGCCCAGGCCGCGTCGTACTGGGTCTGCGGAATGCGGTGCGGCCCCTGGGCTGTCTCGTTGGCAAAGGCGTGGTGGGCCAGGTAACGGTGGCCTTCATAGTTCACGCCGGCCTGGGCAAAGCTGGCCTCCAGGTTGTCGACGCCAGCGATGGCGAAGAATTCGTCCTGAGTGGCCCAGTGGGCCTGCAGCGGGATCCTGAGCTTGCTGGCGTCCACGTACTCCAGCGGCGGCATGCCGTACCAGACGACGGCTGCGTCGGCCTCGGGCACCAGCGTCGATGCCAGCACCGTCAGCGCGCCGCCCATGCAGTAGCCGGTGATGCCCACCTTGCCGGTGCCCAGCCTCAGGCCCTTCAGGTAGTTCACGGCGCCGCGCACATCCTGCGACGCGGCGTCACCGAAGTTCAAGCCCGTCATCAGGTGGTGGGCCTCCTCGGCCTCGACGGTGCGCTTGCCACGGTACAGGTCGGGCACCAGCGCCGTGAAGCCGGCGCTCGCGAAGCGGTCGGCAACACCGCGGATCTGGTCGTTCAATCCCCACCACTCCTGGATGACCACCACCGCGCCAAGCGGCCGGTTGGCCTCTGCGAGGTAGCCGCTCAGGCTGCCCCCATCAGGACGCTGGAAGTGGATGTTCTGGGCCATGGTGTTCCTCGATGTCGGTGTTGTGGAGGCCTATCCTGCCGCATTCGCCCGGGGTTTTCCCGCTCAGGGGGACAATGCGGGCTCGCCATGAAGATCGAACACATCGTTTCCACCCGCCTGCCCACGCCCTATGGGGAGTTCGTCATCCACGGCTTTCGCGAGAGCGACGGCGGCCAGGAGCATGTGGTGCTGAGCCTGGGCGACCTGGCCGGCTCGCCTGGCGAGGAACCGCCGCTGGTGCGCGTGCATTCCGAGTGCATGACGGGCGAGGTCTTCGGCTCGCTGCGCTGCGACTGCCGGCCCCAGCTGGAGAGCGCGATGAAGCGCATTGCCGCCCAAGGGCGCGGTGCCATCGTCTACATGCGTGGACACGAGGGCCGTGGCATCGGGCTGGTGCAGAAGCTGCGCGCCTACGCCGAGCAGGACGCAGGCAAGGACACCATCGAGGCCAATGCCGCCCTGGGACTGCCCATCGACGCACGCCGCTACGACGCCGCCGCCTGCATGCTTCGCGCCCTGGGTGTACACCGCATCCGGTTGCTGACGAACAACCCGCTGAAGATGGCGGCGCTGGCCGAGTTCGGCATCGAGGTGGTGGAGCGGGAGGCCTCGCTGACCCGCCCCGGCCCCGAGAACGAACGCTACCTGCGCACCAAGGCCGAGTCCATGGGCCACCACGACCTGGGCCATCTCTTCGAATGAGCGCAGACGCCCTGCCCGGCGCCAAGGCCGGACAGGGCGTGAGTTGAGTGCCGGACCTTGCGGTCAGCGCGGCTTGCTGCCCTGCTGGCCGGTTTGCGGGCTCGGGTTGTCGCGGCCGGCGGACGTTCCACCCTGCTGCGGGGTGTCACGACCTGGGCCGGACTGGCCCTGCTGGCCGGGGCTCGGGTCGCGGCTGTGACCACCCTGCTGAATGTTCTGCTGACCGCCTGGCTGCTGCTTGTTGCTGGATTGACGCTGGTTGGACATGAGGGTTCCTTGACGAGAGATGCGACGGCGCACCGCGCACCGCCACACTGCCAACCCTAGGCCGCCGGCTGCAGCTGCCTGTAGGAGAAGGCGCCGCCTGCGTGGTTGAATTGCAAGCCGTGGCGACAAGCCGTGCCGTTAGGCTTCAAGACGCCTGATCTGAAACCGGGCGTGGCCGGGCGCCAGTCCGCCGCAAGGCTGGCGACAGCGGGGCTTCATGCTGCGGTGACACTGGCCTCTTAGCCTGCGCAGCCCACCATGCCAGCCCGCCGCTTCTTCCCCCGCCCCGCCGTCGAGGCCACGTTCAATCGTTGGGATTGGGCGTTGCTGCCGCTCGTCCTCGCTGTCCTAAGCCTGCTGGGACTTGCTGCTTCCCAGATGACCCGGCCCTTCCACCTCGGCGAGCCGCTGCCGCTGACACTGGACGTCGCCTGGCTGCCCTACTACCTGCTGCGCACGACGCTGCGCATGTTCATCGCGCTCGCGGCATCTGTCGTGTTCGCCTGCGTGTTCGCCGTGCTGGCGGCCAAGGTGCGCGCGGCCGAGAAGGTGCTGGTGCCGCTGCTGGACATCCTGCAGTCCATACCCATCCTGGGCTTCCAGGCAATTGCCGTGGCGCCTTTCATCGCGCTGTTTCCCGGCAACCTGCTGGGGGTGGAACTGGCCGCGCTGTTCGCGATCTTCACGTCGCAGGCCTGGAACATGGCCTTCAGCCTCTACCAGTCGCTGCGCACGGTGCCTGCGGAGCTGCAGGAGGCAGCGCGCATCTTCCAGCTGTCGGGCTGGCAGCGCTTCTGGCGGCTGGAGCTGCCGTTCGCGATGCCGGGACTGCTGTGGAACATGATGATGAGCATGAGCGGCGGCTGGTTCTTCGTCGTCGCAGCAGAGGCCATCTCGGTGGCGGGCCAGGACATCAAGCTGCCCGGCGTGGGCTCCTACATCGCAGTCGCCATCGAGGCCCGCGACCTGGGCGCCATCGGCTGGGCCATCCTGGGCATGCTGATAGGCATCCTGCTGTATGACCAGCTGTTCTTCAGGCCGCTGCTGGCCTGGGCCGACCGCTTCCGCTTCGAGGAGTCCGGCAGCGAGCATGCACCGCAGTCCTGGCTGCTGACCTGGCTGCGCCGCACCGAGCTGCTGCAAAGGCTGGGGACTTGGCCGGGACGCTGGATCACCGCCAGCTTCGCGCCGCTGAAGCGGCGCTACGACGGTCGCTCCATCCGCGCCCGACCGCGCGCGCCCAACCCGTTGTGGGCACGTGCCTGGGATGCGGTGGTCGCCGCCCTCGTGCTGTTCGCGATCTGGCGCCTGGTGAGCTTCATCCACACCGAAGTCGGCTGGGGCGAAGCCGCGCATGTCTTCCGCCTCGGCTTGCACACGCTGGCACGCGTGCTGCTGCTGATCGCGGTCGCGTCGCTGATCTGGGTGCCCATAGGCGTGTGGATTGGCCTGAATCCGCGCATCGCCGGCCGTGTGCAGGCCATCGCGCAGTTCCTCGCTGCCTTCCCGTCCAACCTGGTCTTCCCGGTGGCCGTCCTCGTCATCGTCAAGTACCGGCTGGACCCCGACATCTGGCTGTCACCGCTCATCATCCTCGGCACGCAGTGGTACCTGCTCTTCAACGTCGTGGCGGGCGCCTCCACCATCCCGACCGAGCTGCGCCTGGCCGCGCAGAACCTCGGGCTGAAGGGCTGGCTGGCCTGGCGGCGCTACCTGCTGCCGGCCATCTTCCCGAGCTTCGTCACTGGTGCCATCACGGCCAGCGGCGGTTCCTGGAACGCCAGCATCGTGGCCGAGTACGTGACCTGGGGCGACACCAAGCTGCAGGCGGCGGGCCTGGGCAGCTACATCCAGCAGATGACGACGGCGGGCGACTTCCCGCGCATCGCGCTGGGCATCGGCGTCATGTGCATCTTCGTGATGGCGCTCAACCACTGGGTCTGGCGCAGGCTGTACCGCATCGCTGAAGAAAGGATGCACTTCTGATGGACACCTTGATCGAACTGAAGGACGTCGCCAAGGGCTTCAAGTCCGCAGACGGCAGCCTGCGCACGGTGCTGGAGCGCGTGGACTTCACGCTGGCCAAGGGCGAGATCGTCGCGCTGCTGGGCCAGTCGGGCTCAGGCAAGAGCACGCTGCTGCGCATCATGGCAGGCCTGATCCCGGCTGATGCCGGCGACGTGCACTACCGCGGCCAGCCGCTGTTCGGCCCTGCCCATGGCATCGCGATGGTGTTCCAGAGCTTCGCCCTGTTTCCCTGGCTGACCGTGCAGCAGAACGTCGAGCTGGGCCTGGAGGCGGCCGGCGTCGGCGAGACGGAACGCGCACAGCGCGCCGAAGCCGCCATCGAGCTGATCGGCCTCGCAGGCTTCGAGGGCGCCCTGCCGCGCGAGCTGTCGGGCGGCATGCGCCAGCGCGTGGGCCTGGCGCGGGCGCTGGTCATGCAGCCGGCCGTGCTGCTGATGGACGAGGCCTTCTCGGCGCTGGACGTGCTGACCGGAGAGCGACTGCGCAACGAGATCCTGGAGCTGTGGGACGGCGGCCAGATGCCCACGCAGGCGATGCTCGTCGTCTCGCACAACATCGAGGAGGCCGTCATGATGGCCGACCGCGTGCTGATCTTCGCGAGCAACCCGGGCCGCGTGCGCGCCGAACTTCCCATCACGCTGCCACGCCCGCGCCGCGCCGACAGTGCGGAGGTGCGGCTGCTCATCGACGAGGTCTACAAGCTGATGACCAGTGCCACGCCTGTTGGCGGCATCCCGGGCGCTGCCGGGGAGCCCGCAAAGCCGCACCTGTCCGATCGCCTGCCCGAAGCCGAGGTGGGCCGCATGGAGAGCCTGCTGGAGCTGCTGGCCGACGACCCCTTCAAAGGCCGCGCCGACCTGCCGCAACTGGTGGAGGAAAGCGAGCTCACCGACGAGGCCGTGCTGCCGCTGGCCGATGCACTGCATCGCCTGGGCCTGGCGCAGCTCAGCGGCGGCGATCTGCTGATGACGCCGCTGGGTCATCGCTACGTCGAGGGAAGCCACGAGTTCCGTCGCGAGATCTTCGGCCAGCAGTTGCTCGCACATGTGCCGCTGGCAACCTTCATCCGCCACAGCCTTGAGCAGGAGGCCCACGGCGAGTTGAAGGAAGAGCCCTTCCTGAAGCTGCTGATGGACAGCATGGACGCCGCCGAGGCGGAGCGCGTGCTGCGCGTGGCCATCGAATGGGCGCGCTACGGCGAGGTCTTCGAGTACGACTTCCACACCGGGCTGATCCATCTTCCCGAGGCCGGCGAGGACTGAGACGCGGCGGACGGCGGCAGCGTCAGGCCTCTGCGCAGCGGGCTACGGTGTCCAGCGTGCGCGTCGTGATGGACTTGCCGAAGGCCTTCTCCAGCAGCCGCATGAAGGCCGGCCCCTTGTCGTTGGGCACGTAGACGCAGAAAACCTCGCCACCGCTGCGCTCGAGCACGGTGGCATCGTCCAGCGTGAGGGGCAGCTCGACCTCCACCACCGCATCGGGCTCGCGCAAGAAGGTCACGACGCACTTGCCGCCCGCCGGCAACTCGTGCCGCGCGAACGGTTGGGCGTGGAGCAGCTGCTGCAGGTGCGCGGTGCTGCGCACGATGGTCGCGAATCGGTAGCCAGCGCCTGCCAGCATTGCGGTCTCGACGCGCTTCTGAAGCGCCGCCGCCGAGGCCGCCCGTGGCGTGCTGAAGGCGACATTGCCGCTGCTCAGCAGCGTCTTCACGTCCGTGAAGCCGGCCGCCTCCAGGCAGCGCTTGAGGACCGCCATCCGGCAGTTCATCGGACTGACTCCGCGAAGCAGGGCGACATAGCGGGGCATGGGTCAGGACGTGGCTTGCTAAGGGCGGCAACGATAGCGCGCCTGCGACAGATACCGGCGCAAGACTGCAGGCGCCTTGCCTACACGTGTGCGCCCCCACGCTCGTCCCGCCACCAGAGGCGCGCCACGACCATCCCCCATGCCATCACCGCCGCACTGCACAGCATGGCGGCGCTGCCCACTCCGGCCCCGGAAGCCACCATCAGGTTGTAGCTGGCATGCCAGAGGGCAACAGGCAGCACGCTGCCGGCGCTGCGCAACTGCAGCTGAGCCAACACGAAGGCGCCGCAGAACAGGCCGAGGGCCCACCCCAGCAGGGTCGGACCGAGCATGGCGTGCATGCTCTGATTGAGCCAGAACAGCGGCGCGTGCCACAGCGCCCAGAGGGCCCAGACGCGCCAGGTCGCGCCAAAGCGGCCATGCCTCTGGAGCAGCCGCGGCAGGGCGAAGCCGCGCCAGCCGCCCTCCTCGCCGAGGCCGTTCACCACCAGGATCACGATCATCACCGCCGCCAGCGGCCATCCTTGCGGCAGGCCGGGAAAGCGGGTGAACTCCGACACCTCCGGCCAGGCATGTCCGGCAAGGCGCAGGAGGCTGAAGGCGAGCGCTCCGAGCAGCAGCGGCGAGAGCCCTTGCCACCAGAGCGGCAGACCTGGCCACCGGAAGGCCAGACCGATCCAGCGCCACACCCCCTGCGGCCCGGATTCGAGCGCTACGACGATCAGCGCCGCGACCAGTGGCCCGAGCAGCCCCGGGAAGTGCGTCGCTGGCGAGCCCGGCCCTACCCGCTGCCCCATAGCCAGCAGGCCGAGCCAGTAGCTCCAGGACAGCCCGAGCGTCAGCAAGTAGAAGCACAGCACCGGGCGCCTGCGAATGCGAGCCCGCCACCCGGCTGGTGCATGCAGGACCCTTGCACTCATAGCCGCATGCCGGGCTGCCCAGCAGCAAGGACGTTGGGGGCTTGCATGGGCCTCGGTCGTGATGTTGGGTGGGTGGGCGTGGCGCGCGCTAGCGCAGCAGGATCAGGCACATGCGCTCGAAGTCCATCACGTAGCCATGCCCCTGGCGCAGCAGATCCTGACCCACCGCGCCGTGCCGGTCGGTGGCGGCCTTGGACAGCAGCACGACATCGTGCAGTTCGACGACGCTGTCGCCGAGCCGCAGATCCAGCCGCGGCAGCACGCGCGCCTCGTCGTCGGTGCTGGAGCCTCCGGCACCGCTGAGCGTGTGTGGTCGAGCGGCTGCGCCCTTCATCAGCAACGGCGACTCGTCGGCGGCATTGCGAAACAGCTGGCTGCTGCGTGCACCGGTGTCCACGAACAGGCGCAAGGTCTGCCCTGCCGCCTCGCTGCGCGCCAGCAACAGTGGCTGCACCCCGCTCAGGATGAGGTTCGGAGCCTGCGTCGTGGTCGGTGCGGCGGCCCCGAGCATCAGCTGCTCCTGCCCGTCGCGCGTCTCGATGGCCAGGCGCCCCAGCTGAAGGAAGACCGGCAGGCCCAGGATCGCGTCGATTCGGTAGGCGCCGCCGGCGAAACTGAGCGCTTCGTCCGGCAGCACGATGAATACGACGTCGTGCAGGACTGCCTGGCCCAGCCGCAGCTCCGCCCCCACCGCGAAGCGGGTCGCCACTGCATCGCGGGCGACGCCGCCAACGCTGGCCTCGGTGTCCAGCATCTGCAAACCGAGCCGCTTTGCGGCCGAAACGGTCACCGTAGAGAACGCCGCGCCGGTGTCGACGACGAAATCCTGTGCCCCGCCCGCCACACTGCCATTGACGCGGGCCAGGCCAGCCGCGTCACGCGTCACGGGCAAGCGCGCCCGGGGCGAAGCCTCTACCCGCATTGGCGGCACCGCTGCCAGCGCGTGCAGGAAGCTGCGCGCCTGCTCGCTCTCCCGATCCAGCGGCTTGAGCCGGGCGGCAGCATCCAGCGCCTGCGCAGCCGTCTGATAGCGCCCCTGGCGCGTGTTCAGGGCCGCAAGCTCCTGCAGCGCCGCGAAGCGCTCCTCTGGAGCGGCCACAGATGCGACAGCAAGCTCCAGCGCGGGCCGTGCCTGCGTGTCCCGGTGGCGCAGCGACAAGGCCACTGCCCGGGCCACGCCAGCCTGCAGCCCCGAGGACTTGGCCAGCTGTTCCAGGCGCTCCACATCGTTGCTGCTCAGTGCCTGCTGCAACGACAGCGGCTCGGCCCGTACCGTCCCCGCCAGGTGCAGTGCAGCGACAACCAGCAGCACTCGCCAGGACGCGGCGGCTTTCGGAAGAAGCGACGATCGCGAGGTCATGCAACGGACTCCGGTTCGCGCCCCACCAGCCCGCGCAACCCGTCAGGCGCCGCGCTCAGCAGGCCAAAGCGGCGCAAGGGGTCTGTCGCCCCTTCTGCCAGCGTCGCCGACAGCCGCATCTCGGCCGCCAGGCCGGAGTGGTGCAGGCAGGCCAAGTAGGCCGAATCGCTCCAGAAACCGTGGTGCAGCGAAAGCCCGTTGGGCGCCACCAAGGCCAGCAGGACTTCGCGGCCGTCTGCGATCAACGTGATCTGGTGGCCCGGCCAGCGCTCGGCGACTGAGCCGGCGCCCGGCGACAACAGGTGCGTGAAGCCCGCATCGCCCAGCGGCTCGTACGTCGTGCCGCCCACCAGCACGCCGCGCGCATGGGCCGCATCCAGTTCCGGGCGCAGCTGCGCTAGCGGCATAGGGAACAAGTCGAACAGCAAGGTCTCGCGGGCACTGGCAATCAGCGTGCGAGCGCGCTCCAGCGCCTGTGGCAGGTTCTTCAGCTGATAGAGCCGGTCCTCCGGCGATGGAGCGAACAGCGCTGACAGGCGCTGCTCGGCCACCTGCGCCTGCTCGTCGAACGAATGCCGCAGGCGCGAGAAGAGTTCGGCGGGCGGCACGGGCCGGAAGCTGCGCGGTTCGGACTCATCGCCGATGACCGCGCCCTTCTGAACCAGCACGGCGAGCGCCTGGTAGGTGTTGGCGGCCGCCTTGCCGACGGCGCGTGCCAGCTTGTACCCCGTCGCTGGCGATTGGCTCAGCAGGGCGCAGTACACCCGCGACTCCAGTTCGGTGAAACCGAACGGAAGCAGCGCCCGGCCCTGTAGATCGTCATCACTCATTATTAGTATTGTTTACAACTAACAAATCGATGACCATCAGGGATACTGCCTAGATGACCTGGCGCTCCAGAGAGGCGCGTCGGTTTTGGCAAGTGCATTCGTCACCGCAAAGCGAACCCCATGGCCAAGTCATGCGCCTAGGCGCTCGATTGCACCTTCCTCCACCCGGGCGTCCACGAAGAGGTGCATTGCGAGATTCCGGTGAGCCCCGGACCGACGGGCACGCCCACGACAACGACGGGGACTGCCGGTTGACCGTCGAGCTGTTCGCGCCGCAGCACGCCTCCTGGCTGGGACGGGACGATGTCCTGCGCGTTCCCGCTCGTCCTCAGCGACCTCGACGTCAGCGCAATGTGCGCACGCTGCGGGCACGGCCGAGTACGTTGCATTGCTGGCACCGCTGATCTACCTCGCCGGGATGCAAACGACCGCATCATGGGCCGGCAGGAGCGTCGTTCAGTCACCGCGCCGCGCGATCTGTTTCTGGTCGGCATGCTGGGCTCGTCCACGCTGGCCAAGCCCCCTGCCGTGCGCCCTGGGCGCGTTCGGCACCTATCTCGTCGGCGCCGCACTCCGGCACATGCCCACATCGGGCCTCTAGGGCCAGGGAAATCGTTGCGGAAATCCTTCAGGCTCGCCGGGACCAGCAATCTCAGCCAGCGCACATCGGGTGTCCTCGTCGGCGGGAAACAGGTGCTCCACCTTCAGCGACGCCAGCGTGATGTCAAGCGGCGTGCCGAAGCTGGTGATGGTGGAGAAGAAGCTGAGCACGCGCCCGTCGGCCGCCTGCAGGCGAAAGGCCAGCACGGGCAGGTTGCCCGCCTCGGTGGCGACCCAAGGCTGCAGCTCGGGACGCAGCTCGTCGAGCAGCGCGCGCAGGCGCGGCAGGTGCTCGGCCTCGCGGCTGGCCCGAGCCCACATCTCGTTGCACAGCCAGGCCTCGTCCACGCACAGCGTACGCAGGCCACCCGGTGCGAAGACGGCGCGCAGCAGGTTCAGTGGTTGGGCAAGCAGCTGCTCGGCCGGTAGTCCCAGCAGCGCCAGCAGTCGCGCGAGGCCGGCATTGGCCATGACCACGTTGTACTCGCCGTCCAGCACCAGGGCCGGCGCCGCGCCATTGGCATGGATCAGTTGCTCCAGTGCGGCGCGCACGGGCGCCATCTCGGGCGCGTCAAGCGCGCGCTGGGCGTGGGCCGGCGCATAGCCTGCGGCAAGCAGGGCCTGGTTGCGTTCCTCCAGTGTGGCGCCTAGGGCATCGAGCAGGGCGAACAGCGTCTCCCGGCCGGCTCGGGAACGGCCGGTCTCGATGCAGCTGAGGTGGCGTTGCGAGACGCCGGTGCGCAGCGACAGCTCAAGCTGGCTGACGCGGCGCGACTTGCGCAGGGCGGCGAGGGTGGCGGTCATGCAGCCATTCTGCGGCTCGGGCGGACACAGGCGCGATGACCCCGGAGGTCATTGCGGCGATGCACGCGGCTGTCGAGCATGGCGCCATCGTCAACCCGCAGGAGATTGCCATGCGAACCGTTCTGATCCTCGCCCTCGCCGCCTTCGGCGCCTTTTCGAGCTATGCGATGTGGGAGGTCGGCTATCTCGGCATCTGGCAGGCCGGCATGGGCAGCATCGGCGCCTGGCAGGTGCTGCTCGACCTGGTCGTCATGTCATGCATCGCACTGGGCTTCATCTGGCGCGACGCGAAGCGCACGGGCCGCACGTTCTGGCCGTTCGCGCTCATCACCCTTGCGACAGGCGCGTTCGGGCCGCTGCTGTATCTGTTGCTCAGGCCCTCGGAGCGCGCGGACTTCGCGGCACACGGCGCCGCAACCGGCGCCACGGGCCGCTAGCCGCCTCGAACGGGCTCAGGCCGCACGTCCGTCGTAGCGTGTCACAGCAAGGACGTCGAGGTCGACTCCTTCCAGGCAACGCACGTTCACCGCCACCATTTCATTGCCCTTGGGATCGCGGCCCTCGCCGTAGGGATGCATGCCGCAGTGGGGGCAGAAGCGGTGGCGGATGACGTGCTTGTTGAAGGTGTAGCTGCTGGCCGCCTCGTCGGGCGTCTGCAGCGTCAGAGCCACCCGCGGCAGGAACCACATCAGCGCTCCCTTGCGCTGGCAGATCGAGCAGTTGCAGCTCATCACGCCGTCAAGCTCGCCTTCGACATGAAAGGCGATGCGTCCACAGTGACAGCTTCCTTGGTAAAGCATGGGGTTCTCCTGCAGGCTTGTTCGCCGCGCCATGCACTCTAGCGCTCAGGCCGGCTCCACGACGACGCGCGGCCAGCGCTCGGTGTAGCGCTTGCTCGCGCAGCGCTGGCGGTAGGTCTCCAAGCTGGCACGGACCGGGTTGCGGCGGATGCGCATACCCAGCAGGTCGCCGAGCCCGTACGGCGCGATGATCTGGAGCGCGTCGGTATCGTCCAGCCAGACACCCACGGCCGTGGCCGGCTCGGGCCAGGTGGCGACGGCCTCATGCAGCGAGTGCAGCGGGGCCACGGCATGGCCGAAACAGCGCTCGAACCACAGGTGCACGCCGGCCTGATTGGTGACCTCCCAGGGCAGGCCGGGAAGACGCTCGCCCAACCGACGCTGCAATGCGGCATCACGTTCGGCGCCAAGATCCAGGGAGCAGAAGTAGGCGAAGTCGACATCGGCAGGCTCGGACGGATGCGCGTGGCCGTGCAGCGCGTCCCAGACGAGGTTGCGCAGCGCGCCGGCACCGATGCACCACTGCGCAAGTCCCAGCTCGCGGCCCGCCCGCAACGCCTCCATGAACCCTGGTGCCGCGCGCACCAGTCCCGCCAGCCGCGCCTCGTCGTGGCTCATGCCTTGGTGCGCTCGCGCTCCTGCAATGTCCGCCACATCACCTTGCCGGCACCGCTCTTGGGCAGGCTGTCGACGAACTCGATGCGTGCAGGCACCTTGTAGGCAGCCATGTGCGCGCGACACCAGTCTCTCAGTTCGGACTCGGTCAGCGCTTCGTGGCCGGTACGCCTGACAGCGACGGCCTTGACCGTCTCGCCGCGATAGGCGTCGGGGGCCGCGATGACACAGACCTCGGCCAGACCCGGGTGAGCGTGCATCAGGTTCTCGACCTCCGACGGCCAGACCTTGAAGCCGCTCGCGTTGATCATGCGCTTGAGACGGTCGGTCATGAAGAAATAGCCGTCGGCGTCCACGTAGCCGATGTCGCCGGTGCGGAAGAAACGTCGGCCGCCGACCTCGATGAAGGCAGCGGCGGTGGCATCGGGCCGGCCCCAGTAGCCGTCGAAAACCATGGGGCCGCTGACGATGATCTCGCCGGCCTCGCCGGCGGGCAGCTCGCGCTGCGTGTCAGGGTCGATGACGCGGGCGTCGCAGCTTAGGTAGGGCACGCCCAGGCATTGCTGCTTTGGCGCGTCGTAGGGGTTGCTGTGGCTGGGCGCGGCGGTCTCGGTAAGGCCGTAGCCTTCCATGTAGCGCAGGCCCCAGCGGCTCAGCAGCCGCTCGGCCACGGCCTGCGGCATGGCGGCACCGCCACCGCCGATGCTGACCATGCTGCTCATGTCGAAGCTGTCGACCTGCGGACTGGCGAGCAGGTCGATGACCATGGTCGGGATGTTTGTCCAGCGCGTCACGCGGTGCTCGGCGATGAGCCGGGCGGCGTACTCGCGCTGCCAGCGCGGCATCAGCACGAGGGCCGCGCCCGCCGCCAGCGTGCCATGCATGACGACCACCATGCCGGTGATGTGGAACATGGGCACCACGCCCAGCACCACGTCCTCGTGGCACACGTTGGCCCAAAGGCCGCCGGCGACAACGTTGTGCTGCAGGCTGCGGTGCTTGTGCATGCAACCCTTGGGATTGCCCGTGGTGCCGCTGGTGTAGGGCAGCAGCGCGAGGTCCTCTGCGCCCACGTCCACAGCCGGCAGCGAAGCTGCGCAGGCCAGGGCCTCGCCCCAGGGCGTGGAGCCGGCGGGCAAGGCCACGTCGGCATTGAGCCAGTCGACCCAGCCCGCAGGCAGGCCTGGGTTGTCGGCGCAGCCGCCGGGCAGCACTTCGCCCAGGCGGGTGACGAGCAGGTCCCGCGCCGCCATGCCCGCGGCCAGCCATTCGGCGCTGAGGTCGGCGCTGGTGACCGCAAGGACGGCGCCGCTGTCTTCGATGAGATGCTTCAGCTCCGCGGCGCGGTTCATCGGGTTGACGGGCACCACGACGGCGCCCAGGCACAGGATGGCGTAATGGGCGATGACGAGCTGCGGGCAGTTCTGCAGGCCCACCAGCACGCGCTGGCCCTTGGCGATGCCCCGCTGCGCCAGCCAGGCGGCCACGCGCTCGACGTGGCCGGCCAGCTCGGCATAGGTCGTCACCTGGCCCAGGAAGACCAGTGCCGGTCGATGCGGGAAGCGGCGCGCGCTGACGAGCAGGTTGTCGTGCAGCGCCGTGGCGGGCGGCTCGATGGCATGCGGCACGCGCGCCGGCCAGAATTTGTAGTGCGCACGAGGGCTCATGCACGGGTCTCCGGTTTCTTCGCAACGACGAGGTAGACGCCCAGCAGCGTCACACCCATGCCCGCGATGGCTTGTGCGCCCAGTGTCTCGCCGAACAGCAGCCATGCCATCACCGAGGTGACAGAGGGCACCAGATACATGGTGCTGCTAACCGCCGTCACACGGCCGTGGCGCAGCATGTAGAACATCAGGCTGATGCCGCCGGCCGTCAGCACGAGCACGCTCCAGGCCATGGCGACCAACACCTCGGCATTCCATTCGATGCGCATGGGCTCCAGCATCCATGCCGCCGGCAGCGTCACCGCTAGCGCCGCGGCGAACTGCACGACCTGACCGGTGCGCAGGTCGAAGTGCGGCACGAAGCGCTTCTGGTACAGCGTTCCGCCGGTGATGGCGAGCAGGGCCATCACGCTCAGCAACAGCGGCAGTCCGAAGCCCGCGCCCAACGCCAGCTTGTGCCAGATGACGAGGATGACGCCCACCAGGCCCAGCGCCACCCCCGCCCATTGCCGCGGCGCGACGCGCTCGCCGATCAGCGGCGCCAGCGCGGCGACCAGCACCGGCTGCAGATTGACGATCAGTGCCGCAGTGCCGGCCGGCAGGCCTTGCCGGATGGCCACCCACACGCCGCCCAGGTACAGCGCCTGGATGCCGATGCCGGCCAGCGCCAGATGCGCCATCTCGCGCGGCGCGGGCCACGGTGCACGGGCCGCCAGCGCGAGGGCGAGCATCAGCGCGACGACGCCGGCATAGCGCCAGCACAGGAAGGTCAGCGGATCGGCATGCGGCGCCGCCAGCTTGGCGACGATGTAGCCGGTGGCCCAGATGAAGATGAACAGCGGCGGGGCCAGGCGGTCGAGTGCGGTCATTGGACAGCCATCATGCCTGCTGGGTGAGCGGTCCCGCGCGTCTCACCCAGGAACCCTTCGCGTCAGTCGGAAGCCCCGGCCGGCCTTACAGCAGCCTGGCGCGCCTGGTCTGCATCGATCAGTTCATTCAGGCAGGGAAGACACAGGCAGCCGCGGTAGTTCGCAGCCAGCTCATCACGCAGCGCATCGGTCAGGCGGATACCGAAGCAGGCGCAATGGCCGGCGTTGACGCCACATGCGAAGTCACCCCCACAGCGCGGGCAGCGCAGGTCGAGCATGGGGCCTGTCATGAGCGTCGCCCCTGGATCGGCAGCCCGCAAAGCTGCCCGGGCGATTCAAGGTCCGCATCGGCCCGGCCCTTCACGACGGCGCCATCCTTGCCAAGATGGCACTCGCCGAACATGGCCGGCAACGGCTTGCACTTCGCCGAGATGGCGCCCACGTTCCAGAAGATGCTGATGTCGCCCCTGTTGCCAACATCGCTGGCGAGGCAGGTTTCGAAAATGGCACCCTCACGGCAGCTGCCGTGGACATAGGGATGATGGCCGAAACCAGCCATGCCGCCCCGCAGGTGCGGCCATAAGCCTGCCACGCAGGTTTCAGGCTGCGCCACGAAATACGCGTCGGCATCGGCGGAAACAGCGTTCTTGACGACGGCACAGGCCATGGTGGCTCAGGCGGGCAGGTCCGGTGCCGATTGTGCGACGACCTGCGATGGAGCGGCAGGGGTGAGGCGCCGGCAGACAAAGGTTCTGCGCACGCGGTCGGAGCGGAGGAAGTAGGCAATCCAGACCACGCCGAAGAAGCAGCTGCGCACGAGCTCTCCGGTGTCCTTGCCCGTCCATTCGTCCGACAGGGCTGGAATCAGCTGATGCGCCGCCGCATCCAGCAGCATGGTCGTGCAGGCGAGCACCCACCAACCGATGTAGAGCCGGGGCAAGCTGCTGCGCCGGCTGATCATCAGCCGCAGCAGCAGCACGGCACCGACGCAGATTGCGAGATTCAGCACCATCTCCATCAACAATGTGGGAGCCCACAGCGGGTGATAGGCCGACGAGCCGGTCAGGGCAATCGTGCTCCAGACCTGCACGGTCATCGCCGGGATCGACTCGACAAGCGTGCTGGCCACGCGCACCAGGGACGCCAGCAGGCCGATCACCGGCAGCCACAGCCAACCGCCAATAGCTGCGTGGACCGGTGCCCCCGGCACCTCGGGCTCAGGATCCCAGCGGTACAGCCGGAAAGCCACCCAGACCCACCCGCCCAGGGCAAGCAGCCCTGTCAGCAACGGCAGCCAATGCGGTGAATCACCACCGGCGACAGGTGCGGCGACGTCCTCCAAGTAGAGGTTGTAGCCAACGCCCGTGCGGGCCTTGTCGAGCTGTGACACGTAGCGCGCAATGTCGGCGGCGGGCACGTGATCGGCACGACTTTGATAGTGGTCTGTGAGCACCAGCTTCTTGCTGTCGGGCCAGGATTCCTCGCGCCGCAGCACGAAGGCGGCATCTTCGTAAATCAGGTCGTCGGGCTTGACGGACCATGCCTGCGGCAGGCGAAACTCACTGACCAGCTTGAAGTCGACCGGATGGCGCAATGCCAGCGGGCCTTGCCGGTTCACCCCCTTGGGGCGGCGTAGCCACTCGTGCAGGTCCGGGACCTCCATTGCGCCGGTCCAGCGGGCACGCTTGTCGTCGCGCACCCAGTAGGTGGGCATGCGGTAGTACTCCACCAACTGCAGCGCGTTGGCGTCGGTGTCGTCACGCACCGTGAACGGCTGGTCCACGACCAGGCCGGGGTAGCTGGATGCGTAGAAGTCGAGGTACTGCTTCTGCAGGTCGTCGCGCGAAGTGGTGGCCAGCGCGCCGCGGAAAACCTCGGCCGACAGGCCTTGCAGCCGGGTGGTGATGGTCAGCGTAGCCGGCTTGTCAAAGCCCGCACTGGCATCCAGCAAGGTGTGCAACTCGCGCTTGACGGCCTGAACTTCCGGGCCAGCCATGGGAAGGAACTCACGCGTGGCGGAATCAACAAGCAACGCACGCCCAAAATCGGCCTGCACCCATTGCGCCACACCCCTGCCCGCCTGCGGCGCGCGCGTGGGGTCCAGCCACACACGTTGGTTGCCGAGGTCAGCCTGCACAAGGACGTGATTGAAAGCACCTGGTGTGGGCAAGCGCTCGCTCGCTGCCTGACGCAGGGCGGTATTCACCAATGCAGCGCGCGCCGGAATGCCAAGGCCGCGCAGCAGCGCAAGGCTGAGCAGGGTCTTGTCCTTGCAGTCGCCGAAACGGCGCTGCAGCACAAGGTCGGGCGCATGGGGCGCGTGGGAGTTGGCGCCCATTTCGATGCCTAGGTAGCGCACTTCGCGCTGCACGAATCGCAACGCAGCAAGCAGGCGTTGCTCGGGGTCGGTCGTCGTGGAGGCGATGCGCTCCACCTCACGCTGCACTGCAGGTAGCGGTTTGGCGGGCAGGCGATACAACGGCACAGCCCAGCGGGCAACGGCAGCCCAATCCTCGAACTCGCCCCACTCGACCCATGAATAGGGGTCGTACCAGCCGGGAGCGTCGCTATCCACGAGACGAGCCGGCACATTGCGCAGCCGCCAGCGATGGTCTTGCTCCCCGTTCAACTCGGCGACATTGGCAGGCTGAGCAGCGTTGTGCAGCTTCCAGTAGAGCGGCCGCCCCTTCGGCCACAGCAGCCGGGCATGGCGGTAGGCGACGGGCACTCCCCACTCAAGATCGAAACCGCCGAACAGCCGTTCGCCGAAGACAGGATTGCGGCCTTGCACCGTGTACACCATCTCAACCACATCGCCCACGCGCACGTCGTGCAGCGCGACGTGCGCGGTAAGCCGGCCATCGAAGATCAACGACTCGAGGCTGGTCTCGCGCTGCAGCAGCTTCACGGCGTCGCGTGGCGCGCTGTACACGTGCTTGCCGTCACGGCGCACCTCGATGCGGTGGATGGCCAGCGTCTGGTAGCTGGGGTCGAAACTGATCTGCACGTTGGCGATGTCCTCGACACCGCGCTCGTTGACCGCGCGCGCGGCCACGTGACGGTAGTCAGCCAGCATCGCCCCGGCCACACGGACCTGTTGGTCCGCCAGCAGGTAATGCCGGCCCTGGCTCAGGCCATCGGCTGGCGCCACGGCATCCAGTGGCACCGTCTGCGAATCCACCCAGGCCGGTACTGGCGAGAAGCTCAGGCCCTTCGGCGGCGCAGCGTTGGCACCCGCCGCATGGCCGCACAGCAGGCAAGCGCTGGACAGCCATTCCCTCCATCTGCGCATCATCCGGCGCCTCCCTTGTCTTGTGGCGACGATTATGGGCAGCTTCTCAGGAAAGCTCGGCTTGCGTGTCGTCGTCGGGCACCAGCGGCGTCGCGCGGGCCAGTGCCATCCAGGTTGCAAAGTCGGGCTTGTGAGCACGCTTGGGTGCCGGGCGGGCGAGCTCAAGGTGGCTGTCGTGGCCGATCAGCACGCCGTACTCGGGCGGGATCTCTTCAGCTTCGGCAATGCCGGCCTTGATGACGAACCAGCACTGGCCGCACAGCGCCCGGTAGGCAGCGGACTTGGCCGGGCGGCGCAGCTCGCCCAGCAGGTCGGCGCGGCTGACCTTGATCTCATGGATGGCAGGTTCGAGATAGTCCTCGACGGTGCTGTTGCGCAGGGAATAGACGTCGGGCATCGCGTTGACCCAAAGCGTCTTGCCACCTTCCGCCGCGTCCGGCGCGGGCAGCCCCGCACGCAGTGCAAGGCCGCGCCAGGCGATGCGTCCGGCACGCTGCATCTCGATGGCGACACGCTCTACCAGCAGTTCATGCGCATCTCGCGCGGCCCGGTTGCGGTTCAGCGAGGCGGCGATATGGGCGACCCCGGCATCGGTCACGCGCAGACGTTCGCGGCCATCGACCTCCTGCAGGCGCTCCACCCAGCCGGCCGCAAGCAGCTCCACCTCGACGAGGTCCTGGCTCGGCCAGCCGGCGCTGCGCCAGAGCAGGCGCAGTCGCTGCAGGTGGATGCGGGTGGGTGCGGACATGACGTCATCATGCCCGCGATGCCGCTCGGACAGGACAGGCCGATGCAAGCGCCCTGTCGGCGCGCAGGCCCGCAGCGCCGCAATCCGGCTTGCCGGCCAGCAAAAAAACTAAGCCCCTCGGGCCTTTGGGCGCGAGGGGCTTCGAAGGAAGGCCGGAATCCGGATCGGGATCAGCGGTCCTTGATGAACATGCCGGTGGCGCCGGGCATGGTGGGCGGCGTCGTGCCGGTGTTGACGGTGGAGTCGCCCATGATCAGCGCCGTGTAGACGCCGTTGGCCGTCAGCGGGGTCAGGCTGGTAGTGCTGCCGTTGGTGCCCGGGTTGTACAGCGGATTGGCCAGCAGCGGCGACGTGATCTGCACCGTCGAGCCCGTGGTGGACGAGATCATCGCCGGGGCCGAGCTGGAGCCGGTCAGCACGTTGGAGGCCAGCGTCGTGTAATCCACCACCAGCGAGGCCAGCGGGTTGTTGCCCGACAGCGCGTTGATGAGGCGGATCTTCACGCTACCGCTGGTGGTCGGCAGGCGGTTGTCGTCGACCAGCACATTGAACAGCGGGCTGGTCGGGGTACCGTACAGCAGCAGGGTGTAGTCCGTGCCGGCCACCAGATTGGGGGCTGCAAAGTTCTGCACCGTGCCATTGACGTTCACCACCAGGTTGCTGGCGCCAGCGGGCAGGCTGATGTAGTCGGCCCGGTTGGGCGACGGCGAGTTCAACAGCAGCGTCTTGCCCTGCACGGTCGAGCTGGCATAGGTGCCGCCGGCCAGGCCGTTGACCATGCGCACGCGGCTCAGGGCGTTGGGATAGCTGGTCACGGCACCCTTCTGGATCAGCTTGTAGCCGTTGACCAGGGTGCCGCTGCTGGTGGAGGTCAGGATCAGCGAGTTGACGCTGGCGGAATCCAGCGTGACGGCCGGGATGTCCAGACGCAGGTCGGTCTTGTTGTTGTAGCCGGTGACGCGCACGCGGTAGGTACCGGCGTTGAGCTGGATGTAGCCACTGCCCGCGCCGCCGACCAGGCCGGTCGAGAAGGGCGTGGCATCGACCAGCGCCGTGTCGGCCGTGGTGATGTAGATGTCCAGCTGGCCCGCATCCGGAGCCAGGTTGAGCGCCAGCACCTTGACCTTGCCGGAGTCCGGCGCATCTTGGGCTTCCTGCAGCAGGCTGGTGCGCACGGCACCGGCAAAGCCGTAGGCGATCAGCGTGTAGCTGCTGTCACCGGCCAGCGACGGCGCCAGCGCGGCGACGCTGTTGCCGACGTCGCTGGTCTGAACCTGGGTCGCCGTGTTGGCGGTGTCCACGCCGCCGTAGCTGCCGACGGTGGTCTGACCGACCTTGGAGTTGATGGTCTTGTCGTTGACCACCAAGTCGAGGTTGGCATAAGACTGGGTGGCGTTGAGCAGACGGATCTGCGTCGAGCTACTGCTGCTGCCGCCGCCGCCGCATGCGGTCAGGAATGCAGTGGCCGACAGGCTCAGCGTCAGGACCAGTCGCGTGGCCCAGGGGGTGAATCGCATCGAAAACTCTCCGAAAAAACCAAACCGCCGGGCTGAATTCCCAAAACGCGGATTCGTGATTAGAACTCAAGCTGAGGATGTCACGATTTCCACCAACTAGCGGCCGGTGAAGAACTGTTGCTGAGGCAGGGTACACGCTGGAGAACCCTCCGCTTGCGACACCGCCGCGTCGCTAGCATCGCCGGCATGAACTACCCCCACCTCCTCGCCCCCCTGGACCTCGGCTTCACGACGCTGAAGAACCGCGTGCTGATGGGCAGCATGCACACCGGACTGGAAGACGGCAGCAAGCACTTCGAGCGCATGGCGGCATTCTTCGCCGAGCGCGCTCGGGGCGAGGTGGGGTTGATCGTGACGGGCGGCTTCGCACCCAACATCGAAGGCTGGGCCAAGCCCTTCGCGGGCACGCTGGCCACTTCGGGCGCCGCGCGGCGGCACAGGATCATCACGGACGCCGTCCATGCCGAGGGCGGCAAGATCGCGCTGCAGATTCTGCACACGGGCCGCTACGGCTATTCGCCGCTGTGCGTGGCCCCATCGCGCATCCAGAGCCCCATCAGCCCGTTCACACCGCGCGAGTTGAGTGCCCGTGGCATCGAACGACAGATTCGTGCCTTCATCCGCTGCGCCAGGCTCGCCCGCGAGGCCGGCTACGACGGCGTGGAGGTCATGGGCTCCGAGGGCTATTTCATCAACCAGTTCCTGGTGGCGCACACCAACCAGCGCACCGATGGCTGGGGTGGCTCCTACGAGAACCGCATGCGGCTGCCGCTGGAGATCCTGTCGCGCATGCGTGAGGCCGTGGGGCCGGACTTCATCATCATCTACCGCCTCTCCATGCTGGACCTCGTGCCCGATGGCAGCAGCTGGGACGAGGTGGTGGAGCTGGCCCGCCGCGTGTCGCGCAGCGGCGCGACGATCATCAACACCGGCATCGGCTGGCACGAGGCCCGCATCCCGACGATTGCGACCAGCGTTCCACGCGCGGGCTTTTCCTGGGTGACAGCCAAGCTGCGCGCACGGTTGCGGGCCGAGGGCATCACGACGCCGCTGGTCACCAGCAACCGCATCAACACGCCCGAAGTGGCCGACGGCGTGCTGGCCGACGGCAGCGCCGACATGGTGTCCATGGCACGCCCGTTCCTGGCGGATTCGCACTTCGTCAGCAAGGCCCGCCAGGGCCGTGCCGACGAGATCAACACCTGCATCGCCTGCAACCAGGCCTGCCTGGACCACACCTTCGCGCAGAAGATCTCCACGTGCCTGGTCAACCCACGCGCGGCCTACGAGCAGGAGATCGTGCTTAGGCCGGTCAACGGCACGAAGAAGCGCATCGCGGTCGTCGGCGCCGGTCCGGCGGGCCTTGCCGCGGCGACCACGCTGGCCGAGCGTGGCCATGCGGTGACGCTGTTCGACGCGGCGGCCGAGATCGGCGGCCAGTTCAACATGGCCAAGCGCGTCCCGGGCAAGGAGGAATTCAGCGAGACGCTGCGCTACTTCCGCCGTCGCATCGAGGTGACCGGCGTGACGCTGAGGCTGAACTGTCGCGCCTCGACGGACGAGCTCAAGGGCTTCGACGAGGTGCTGCTGGCTACCGGTGTCAGTGCCCGCGATCCGAGGATCAAGGGCCAGGTCGAGGGCATGGCGCGTGGCCAGGTGCTGAGCTACATCGACGTGCTGCGCCATGACAGGCCGGTGGGCGCCCGCGTGGCCATCGTCGGCGCAGGCGGCATCGGCTTCGACATGGCCGAGTACCTGCTGGAGGCCGGCCATTCGCTGACGCTGGACCCGGCCGCCTGGCGCCGCCACTGGGGCGTCGGCGATCCGGAACAGGTGCGCGCCGGACTGCTGCGGCCGGCTCCCGAGGCACCCACCCGGCAGATCACGCTGCTGCAGCGCAAGGCCGGCAAGCCGGGCGCAGGTCTGGGCAAGACGACGGGCTGGATCCATCGCGCGGCGCTGAAGATGAAGCACGTCGACATGCTTGCCGGCGTCAACTACGAGCAGATCACGCCCGAGGGGTTGTGGGTCAGCTATGGCGAGAAGCGGGTGGACGCCCAACTGATCGAGGCCGACACCATCGTGCTGTGCGCCGGCCAGGAGCCACTGCGCGAGCTGGAGGCTCCGTTGAAGGCAGCGGGCGTCGCCGTCCACCTGATTGGCGGCGCACTGGAAGCCGGCGAGCTTGATGCGAAGCGGGCCATCCTGCAGGGCACCCGGTTGGCCTGCGCCCTCTAGGCCCCGAGCCGACCTCCGCAAGGCCGGTCGGGACGGGCTCAGTTCAGGGAAAGTTCCCAGAGCTGATACAGGCTGTCGCTGTCCTGCTCGACGACCAGCAGGCCCTGGGCCAGATCGAAGCTGGAGTCGTACCAGCCGCAGAAATCGGGCACGCGAGCGCTGGCGGCATCGCGGGTGCGTGGCGGTACCACGCGCGACAGCCCGGGGCCGGACCAGGAGTGCCAGGAGGTGCTGAAGGCTTGCATGGCGGGTGTCCTGAAGATGTTCGAGGTTGCGCGAAGGCGTCACCCCATCAGCATCGACGCCAGCCCGCCTCCGGGCCATCGCCCTTTGGGTGGGTCCGAGGGGGAGGCTGCCAGCGACATCCCCCGAGTCCCCTCCAAAGAGGGAATGAAAAAAGGGGGGCGGCGAAGCCTGTCTTCCCGATGCCCCGCAGCCCCGCCCGGCTCACGCCGCACGTCGGTTCAGCTCGCGCCGCGCGTCGTTACCTATCCAGCGTGCTGATTTCTCGTTACGCTGACACAGGTGCTCTGCCACAGCGAGCGCTTGCTCACACAGGCTGGTACTGCGCTTGCCGATCTGACGCAGCGCCCAGTTGACGGCCTTCCTGACGAAGTTGCGGTCATCGCCCGCCGCGGCCTCGATGAGCGGCAGGCGGGCCAGGAAGTCGGCATCCGGCCGTGTCTTCTGGTGCACCGCGACCACGGCAAGCAGCGCAAAGCCGGCACGCTTCTCGAACTCGGGTTCGCGCGCCGCCCAGCGCATGATGGCGTCCCATGCCAGCGGACTCTTCACGAACGCGTTGAGACAGGCCTGGTCACAAACGTCCCAGGCGCGCATGCCGGCCACCCAATGGTCCATCTGCGCCATGGTCAGCTTGGCCGGTTCGGCCACCATGCCGGCGAGGATCTGCGCGTCGGGAATGCCGCTGTCCCAAAGTGCCAGCGCCAGCTCATGGTCGCGCCCCAGCTGGCGGGCCAGGGTGCGCAGCGTCGGCACGGCCAGGCCCAGGCGGCCGTCACCGGTCAGGCCGAAGCGGGCCATGGCATCAAGCTGGTCGGGCCGGGCCTGCGAACGCAGCGCCTGGAGCGCCTCATCCAGGCGCCGATTGAGCTTATTCGGCATGCGCAGATTCTGCAGTGGCGCGGGCGACGCAGAATCCGGACTCCGCCACGAGCGCCTGGTCCTCTTCACACGATGAAGCTCTCCCCCCTGTTCGCCGCCATCGCGGCCGCCCTGCTGCTGTCCAGCGCACCCGCGGCTCACGCCGGGCCCGGCCCCGGCGTGAGCTGGCAGGCTGCCGCCGCCGACGCCGACATCGACCGCTATTTCGCCCAGGCCCGGGTCGAGAAGAAGCCCGTGCTGCTGTACTGGGGCGCCAAATGGTGCCCGCCCTGCAACCAGCTCAAGGCCACGCTGTTCAACCGCGCGGACTTCATCGAGCAGAGCAAGTCCTTCGTCGCGGTGGGCATTGACGGCGACGCGCCCGGCGCCCAGAAGCTGGGTACGCGCTTCAAGGTGCGCGGCTACCCGACGCTGATCCTGTTCAACCCCAACGGCAGCGAGGTCACCCGCCTGCCCGGCGAGGCCGACGCGGCCCAGGTCATGAAGGTGCTGCAGCTGGGCCTGTCCAGCGGCCGCCCGGTCAAGGCCGTGCTGGCCGACGCCAGGGCCGGCAAAAAACTCAGCGCCAACGAATGGAGGCTGCTGGGCTTCTATGGCTGGGAAACCGACGAGCAGCAACTGCTGCCCATGGCCGAGCGCGCAGCGACGCTCGCCCAGCTGGCCAAGGCCAGCGAAGGAGGAGACGCCGAAACGACGACGCGGCTGTGGCTGAAGTCCATTGGCGCGATGGCAGACGGCAAGGTCGCCGATCCGGCCCAGTTGCCGCGCCTGCGCGCCGTGCTGGCCGATGCCGCCCAGTCGCGCGCGCAGATGGACGTGCTGACGAACGAGGCCCCCGACCTCGCCAAGGCCTTCGCGCCCCAGCCCGGCGCGACACGCAATGCGCTGGTCACCGAGTTCGACGCCGCGCTGAAGCGCCTCAACGAGGATGCCTCGCTGTCGCGCGCCGACCGCCTCAACGCGCTGCAGGGCCGCATCGATCTGGCCCGCCTGGACTCCGCCAAGGACGATCCGCAGCCCAAGGGAATCCCCGCCGCACTGCTGAGCGAGGCGCGCGATCAGGCCAGCAAGGCCAACCGCGAGATCACCGACGGCTATGAGCGCCAGGCCGTCGTCACCGGCGCCGCCTACCTGCTGGGCCGTGCCGGGTTGTGGAAGGAAAGTGACGAGCTGCTGAAGTCCGCGCTGGCGCGCAGCCACTCACCCTACTACCTGATGAGCCAGTTGGGCGGCAACGCGAAGAAGCAGGGAAAGAAGGCTGACGCGCTGCGCTGGTACGAGGAGGCCTTCGACAAGAGCGAGGGCCCGGCCACGCGGCTGCAATGGGGCTCGAACTATTTCAGCGCGCTGGTAGAGCTGGCACCGGAGGACACGCCCCGCATCGAGAAGGCTGCTTCGCAACTCTTCGCTGAGGCCGCCAAGGATCCCGGCGCCTTCTACGAGCGCAGCGAGCGCTCGCTGAAGAAGGTGACCGGCCTGCTGGCGAAGTGGGGCCAGACGCCGGCGCAGACCGCCGCCGTCGGCCGGCTCAAGGCCCAGCTCGACGGCGTGTGCGGAAAGCTGGACGCGAGCGACGCCAAGGCACGCTCGGCCTGCCGCGCCCTGCTTACTTGATCAGGCCCTCGGCCTTCATCGCGGCCTGCACGGCGGGGCGCTGGCGCACCCGCTCCATGAAGGCGCCCAGCTGGGCCAGGCCGGCGATGTCCACACCGACGAACTGGCTCCAGTTGGCCACCGTGAACAGGTAGGCGTCGGCCACGCAGAAGGCCTCGCCCATCAGATAGGGCTTGCCCGCCAGTTGGCCGTCCACCCACGTGAAGCGCTCGACCAGCTTGGCACGGAACAGCGTCTTTGCCTCCTCAGGCACTGCCGGGTTGAACAGCGGCGAGAAGCCCTTGTGCAGCTCGCTGGTGATGAAGTTCAGCCACTCCTGCACGCGGTAGCGGGCCAGCGTGCCGGCAGGCGGGATCAGGCCGCGGCCGGGCACCTGGTCGGCGATGTACTGCACGATGACCGGCCCCTCGGAAAGCCGCTCGCCGTTGTCGAGTTCGAGCAGCGGCACATAGCCCTTGGGATTGATCGAGTAGTAGTCGGTGCCGTCCTGCAGCTTGTGGGTCTTGGTACTGGCCAGCACGGCCTCGTAGGGCAGGCCGGCTTCCTCCAGCACGATGTGGGGCGACAGCGAGCAGGCAACGGGGCTGTAGTAGAGCTTCAAGGGCGTCTCCAGGGAAGGTTCGAATGACGGGGCCGCGAGGCTAAGCGACCGCACCAAATCCCTGCCCGGGACAGGTCTTCGCTCCTCGGACAGTCCCCGCTGCCATTCATGCTGCGGACCCCGCCATTCATCCTGCGAGCCGCCATCTCGCCCAGGGGTGGGCGCCATACTGCGGGCCGTTTCAACAACCCGGACCCGGCATGCGCGAATCCAGGCAGCGCCTTCTCCTTCTTCCAGTCCTGCTGATGGGCCTCGGCAATGTCGCGCAGGCCGAGCCGCTCAAGCCCTGTCGCGTTGTCGGCATCCCCACCGAGGTGCGTTGCGGCAGCCTGCAGCGCCCGCTAGACCCGGCCCGGCCGGACGGCGCCCAGGTCGACATCCACTACCTCGTCGTGCCGGCGATGGCGCGCAACAAGCAGCCCGACGCCGTGCTGATGCTGGCCGGCGGGCCCGGCCAGAGCGCGATCAAGATCGCGCCGCACATGCTGCCCCGGCTCTCGCGGCTGAACAACCGGCGCGATCTGGTCTTCATCGATCAACGCGGCACAGGCCAGTCCGCGCCGCTGGAATGCCCCGATGACAGCCAGTTGCCCCTCACTGAGCAGATCGACGGCGCGGCGCAGCTGCGCCGCCTGGACGCATGCCGCTCGGCGCTGGAGAAGCTGCCCTATGGCAAGGAAGGCGGCCTGCGCTTCTTCACGACCACCATCGCCATGCAGGACATGGAGGCCGTGCGCGAGGCCCTGGGCGTGCCGCAGTGGAACCTCGTCGGCGGCAGCTACGGCACACGCGCCGCACTGGAATACCTGCGCCAGTTCCCGAGCAAGGTGCGACGCACCGTCATCGACGGCGTGGCGCCACCGGACATGGTGCTGCCGGCCAGCTTCTCCACTGACGGCCAGGCCGCGCTGGACAAGCTCTTCGAGGCCCATGCGAAGACCCGGCCCCAACTGCGGGCCGACTGGCAGAAACTGCTCGCCTCACTGCCCCGCGAGGTGGTCGTGCCCCAGCCGTTGACCGGCGTGCCCGAGCGCTTCACGGTGACCCGCGAGCTGCTGCTACGCACCGTGCGCGTGCCGCTGTACCAGCCCTCGCTGGGCGCCGCCCTGCCCGCCGCCATCCATGCGGCCGCGGTGGACGGCAACTTCACCGGCCTGTTCGGGCTGAGCACGGCCTTCGGCAGCAGCCCGGCAACGCGCCTGGCCATGGGCATGCATTTCTCTGTCATATGCGCGGAGGACGTGCCCCGCCTCGCGGGCGCCAAGGACGCGCCCGGCGCCGACTTCCAGGCCGTGGACGCACAGATGTACAGCAGCGTCTGCAAGACCTGGCCGCGCGGTGATGTGCCGACGGACTTCTACAAGGTCCCGCCCGCACCCAGCCCGGTGCTGGTGATGAGCGGCGGTGCCGACCCGGCCACGCCGACGCGCCATGGCGAACGTGTCGCCCAGGCCCTGGGGGCCGGCCATCCGGAGCGCGTGCAGCATCTCGTCGTGCCCGAGGCGGGCCACGGCGTCATGGCCTTGGGCTGCGTGCGCGACCTGATGTTCCGGTTCATAGACGCCAAGACCGACGCCACCGCCCTGCCCAAGACCCTCATGGACGACGCCGCCTGCGCGATCCGCATCCCACGCCCCCCCGCGTTCCAACCCGTCCAGGGAGGGACGGCCCAATGATCGACATCCAGGACGTTCACAAGCAGTTCACGGCACAGACCGGAGGCAGCCTGTTCAAGCGCGGCAGCAAGCGCGTGGTCCATGCCGTGCAGGGCGTGAGCCTGCGGGCCGAGGACGGCCGCATCACCGGCCTGCTGGGTGCCAACGGCGCGGGCAAGACGACCACGCTGCGCATGCTGGGCGGGCTCTTCCCTCCGGACGCCGGCCGTATCACGGTCGACGGCCTGGCCGTGAAGGACGCCCCGCTGAAGGCCCTCGCCCGCATGGGCATCCTCGGCGACGCTCATGGCCTGTATCCGCGCCTCAGCGCCCGCGAGAACATCGTCTACTACGGTCGGCTGCAGGGCATGACACCCGAGGCCGCCAACGCCCGTGCCGAAGAACTGGCCCGGCTGCTGGAGATGCAGGCCATCCTGGACCGCCGTGCCGAGGGCTTCAGCCAGGGCGAGCGCATGAAGACGGCGCTCGCCCGCGCACTGGTCCACGACCCCGCCAACATCGTGCTGGACGAGCCCACCAACGGCCTGGACGTGCTGGCCACGCGTGCACTGCGCGAGGCGCTGCGCTGGCTGCGCAGCGCCGAGGGCGGGGGCAAATGCATCGTCTTCTCCACGCACATCATGCAGGAGGTGGAACAGCTCTGCGACGAGGTCGTCGTCGTGTCCAAGGGCCGCAGCGTGGCCCATGGCAGCGTGACCGGCCTGCTGGAACAGGCCGGCGAGGCCCGGTTCGAGGACGCTTTCGTGAAACTCGCATTCCCTGAAGAGGTGGCCGCATGAAACAGGCCCTGATCGTTTTCGCGAAGGAACTCTCCGATGCGCTGCGCGACCGCCGCACCCTGCTGCGCTTGCTGATCCCCGCCCTGCTGATGGGTCCGCTGCTGCTGATGGCCTTGTCGAGCCTGATCGCATCGCTCGAGACCCAGGCCGAGAAGCGCACAGTGGTCGTGTACGGCACGCAGAACGGACCCTCGCTGGTCAACTTCATCCAGCGGCAGACCTACACCGTCATCACGCTTGGGAATGCCAAGATGCGCGAGGACTACGAGGCTGCACTGCGCCGGGGCAAGATCTTCGCGCCCCTGCTTGTGATCCCGGCGGACTTCGAGAAGAAGCTGCTGCATGGCGAATCGCCCGTCGTCGAGCTGGTGACGGACAGCGCCAACCAACGGGCCAGCGCCGGCGCTGGTGCGCTGCGCGGCCTGCTGCGCGGCTTCAGCCAGGAACGCGCGACGCTGAGCCTTGCCCTGCGCGGCGTCTCCACCGAGCTGCTTGAGCCCATCGACGTCTCAGAGCGCGACCTCGCCAACGCCCAGGCCCGTGCGTCGCGGCTGACGGCCATGATCCCGATGTTCATCATCATGGCTGTGCTCTATGGCGCGCTGACCGCAGCACTGGACAGCACGGCCGGCGAGCGCGAGCGCGGCTCGCTGGAGCCGCTGTTGATGAACCCCGCGCCGCACGGCGCCATCGTGGCCGGCAAGTGGGGCGCCGTCGCGCTGCTGGGCATGGCCGTGGCCCTGCTGTCCTCGCTGAGCTTCGTGCCGGCGCAGTGGCTGCTGCGAAGCGACAGCCTGCAGGCCATGTTCCAGTTCGGGCCTGGCGAGGTGCTGGCCTTCTGGCTGCTGCAGATCCCGCTGGCAGCCGGCCTGTCGGCGCTGCTGATGGCGCTGGCCATACGCTCCAAGACCTTCAAGGAGGCGCAGGCCGGCAGCACGCTGGTCGTTACCGCCGTCAGCCTGATGCCCATGGTCAGCCTGCTCAACCCTGGCGGCGATGCTCCCTGGTATCTGTGGGTGCCGGGGCTGGCGCAGAACACGCTGATGCTGGCGGTGCTCAAGGGCGAGGCGCTGCGCTGGAGTCAAGTGCTGCCCGGCGTTGTCGTCGGCTTCGCGCTGGCGGCCGTGGCGCTGATGTACGTGGCGCGTTCGATGCGTGCGGCGGTGGCACGATGAAAGCCCTGGCGCTGGCCGCCACGCTGGCCCTCGCCGGCTGCGCGAGCTTCGAGGCCGCCACGCCGCCCGGATACGACGGCCCCACGGTCAACGTGGCCGACCAGGCCCAGCAGGTCAACGACCGGCTGCTGCACGTCTTCGAGATGACGCAGGTGGACGGGCGCCGCCTGTCCACCACCAGCCGGGCCACGGTGAGTGCCAACCAGGGTCGCGGCTTTGCCGTATCTCCTGTGGCGCTGACCAACGAGCTGCCGTTGCGGCCGGCCCGCGTGCAGCTGCAGGCCATGACGCAGTACGCCGCCCCCATCCTCGCCATGACCAGCCCAACCTGCCGCGTGCAGGGGGAGGTGGCCTTCACGCCAGAGGCGGGCAAGGCCTACCGCGTGTCGGGGCGCATCGCGCCCGAGGCCTGCGAAGCGTGGATCGAGGACCGCGACACAAAGCAGCCGGTAACCGACAGGATCACCGGCAAGGGCACCAGGTCCTAGAGCTGCCGGGCCGCCGCGGTCAGCAGTGCCCGCGAGTACCAGCGGTGGAACCCCAGCAGGGCATGGAAGACGACGCCAAAGCGGGGCTCGCCACCGGCCACGCGCCGGCGTGGCAGAACGGCGGAACCGAACCACAGCGTCGTGCCGCCCGCGCCGGATTCGGCCCGGAACCAGGAGCGCGTGGCACCACTGTCCTCGTGCATCAGCAACTCGTCGCCCTCGCGGGCCTCGACGGTCCAAATCGCCAGTCGGGGGCCCTCGCCGCGTGCCACCGCCCGCGCCATCGCATCGGTAGACGGCTTGCCGAACAGACGCAGCAGCACACGCTCCGCCTTGAAGAGCCGCGTCGTATAGAAGGCCTCGACGAACTCGGCCAGCGTCACGGTCCGCGGAAGCTGCAACGCATAGGCATCGGCGAAGGCTCCACGATCGCGAGCGAGCCGGGCCAGCAGGCTGGTGGGTGGCAACGGCATGCTCTGTGGCGTCATGATCCTGCGAAGCCTAAACGCCCATCACGGCGATTGAGGCAAGTGATTGGCCCGCGGCGGCAAGAATGATTAGCATTTGACTATCCAAGCCTTCTTGTCGATAGATCAGCCATGGCCAAGACCGTCAGCTTCGGCGTTCTCCACCTCGGCACCTCGTTCAGCGTCACCTATGCGCTGACCGGCAGCCTCAGCGTGGCCGGCGCGGTCACCTTCATCGAACCGCTGGCCAACACGGTGCTGCACTACTTCTTCGACAAATACTGGGACCACCCGCGCGCCCGGGCCTGGCGGGCGCGCTTGGGCCGCCCCTCCCAGCCTCAGCCAAGCTGAGACGGCGCGGTCTCGCGCTCCATCCAGCCCAGCCAGCGCATCGCCTGCTCGCGGCTGTCGCCGCACATGATGTCGCTGGGTTGCAGCGAGCCGCAGACGGCCGGACGCTCGGGTCGGCCGAAGATGCGGCAGCGATCCTCGTCGTCCAGCTGCGTACAGCGCACGCCCGCAGGCTTGCCGTTCGGGTGGCCGGGGATGGGCGAGCTGATCGACGGAGCGATGCAGCAGGCGGCGCAGCGGGGACGGCATTCCATCGGCGAATTGTCCCTGCGCCGCCATGTCGGACGGGGTGACTTATCCACAGCCGCTTCGTAAAATTCGGGGTTTGCCCCAGCGCTCGCGCAGGCTGTACGTTCTTTCAGGACCGAGATGCTCTACCCCAAGGAATTCGATGTCATCGTCGTCGGTGGCGGCCATGCCGGCACTGAGGCGGCGCTCGCGGCCGCGCGCATGGGCGCGCAGACACTGCTGCTGACCCACAACATCGAGACCCTGGGCCAGATGAGCTGCAACCCGAGCATCGGCGGCATTGGCAAGGGCCACCTCGTCAAGGAAGTCGATGCACTGGGCGGCGCGATGGCGCTGGCCACCGACGAGGGCGGCATCCAGTTCCGCATCCTCAATGGCAGCAAGGGCCCGGCCGTGCGCGCCACGCGCGCGCAGGCCGACCGTATCCTGTACAAGGCCGCCATCCGCCGCCGGCTGGAGAACCAGCCCAACTTGATGCTGTTCCAGCAGGCCGTGGATGACCTGATGGTGGACGGCGACCGGGTTGTCGGCGCCATCACACAGGCCGGCATCCGTTTCCGTGCCCGTGCCGTCGTGCTGACGGCAGGCACCTTCCTGGACGGCCGCATCCACGTCGGCCTGGAGAACTACAGCGCCGGCCGCGCTGGCGACCCGCCGGCCGTGTCGCTGTCGGCGCGGCTGAAGGAGCTGAAGTTGCCGCAGGGGCGCCTGAAAACGGGCACGCCACCACGCATCGATGGCCGAACCATCGACTTTTCCAAGTGCGAGGCGCAGCCGGGCGACCTCGATCCGGTGCCCGTGTTCAGCTTCATCGGCAACACGGCCATGCACCCACAGCAGGTGCCGTGCTGGATCACGCACACCAATGCCCGTACGCACGAGATCATCCGCAGCGGCTTTGACCGCAGCCCCATGTTCACCGGCGTCATCGAGGGCGTAGGCCCCCGCTACTGCCCCAGCATCGAGGACAAGGTCAACCGCTTCGCTGACAAGGACTCGCACCAGATCTTTCTGGAGCCCGAAGGCCTGACGACGCACGAGTTCTATCCGAATGGCATCTCCACCTCGCTGCCCTTCGACATCCAGCTCGCCGCCGTGCGCAGCATCCCCGGACTGGAGAACGCCGACATTCTGCGTCCCGGCTATGCCATCGAGTACGACTACTTCGATCCGCGCGGACTGAAGGCCAACTTCGAGACCAAGGTGATCCAGGGCCTGTTCTTCGCCGGCCAGATCAACGGCACGACGGGCTATGAGGAGGCGGCGGCGCAAGGCCTGTTCGCCGGCCTGAACGCCGCGCTGCAGGTGCGCGGCGACGGCCCGTGGACGCCGGCCCGCGACCAGGCCTACCTGGGCGTGCTGGTGGACGACCTCATCACCAAGGGCGTGACCGAACCCTACCGCATGTTCACCAGCCGCGCCGAGTTCCGGCTACAGCTGCGCGAGGACAACGCGGATGCGCGGCTGACCGAGACAGGCCGCCTGCTGGGCCTGGTGGACGACGAGCGCTGGACCGCCTTCAACCGCAAGCGCGATGCTGTTTCACGTGAAACCGAGAAGCTGAAGAGTACCTGGGTGCATCCCGGCATCCTGCCGGCGGCTGACGCCGAGCGCCTCGTCGGCAAGGCGCTGGAGCGTGAATACAGCTTGGCCGACCTGCTGCGCAGGCCGGGGGTAGGCTTCGACACGGTGGCCGAGGTTGCTTCGATTGCACGACCCGACGTTGGCGTTTCACGTGAAACCCTGGTCGCCGAGCTGGGCCGTGGTCTGGCGGACCTTGTCGCCGAGCAGGTCGAGATCAGCATCAAGTACGCCGGCTACATCAACAAGCAGATCGACGATGTCGCCCGGGCCGCCCACTTCGAGCACCTGAGGCTGCCGGAGGATCTGGACTACAGCCTTGTGCATGCCCTCTCCTTCGAAGCGCGCCAGAAGCTGAATACCCACCGGCCCGAGACCCTGGGCCAGGCCTCGCGCATCTCCGGCATCACACCCGCCGCGATCTCGCTGCTGCTGGTGCACCTGAAGAAGGGCAAGTTCAAGGGCTTCACCGAAGCGGAAGCAGCATGAGCACCGCCCTCGTCATCATCGACACCCAGGTAGGCGCCTTCAGCGGCGATTGGGCCATGCCCGATGGCGATGAACTCATCGCTGCCTGTCAGCGTGCAGTCGCCCATGCCCGAGCCCAAGGCTGGTCTGTGTTGTGGGTGCAGCACCACGAACCCGCCGGTGCCATGGACGGCGCCGGCTTCGCCATCGACTCGCGGCTGGCGCCTGCCGCCGACGAACCACGCATCGTGAAGGTGGAGGCGGATGCCTTCAGCAATGCCGCCCTCGTCCAGCTGCTGGCCGGGCACGACCGCATCCTGCTCGCCGGGCTGCAGAGCGATTGCTGTGTCCAGGCCACCGCCCTGGGCGGGCAGCGCCGCATCCTGCCGGTGACGCTGGTTTCCGACGCCCACCATACCTGGCCGCAGAACAACCTCACCGCCGCCGCCGTGCGCGAACGCGTGAACCACGAACTTCGAGAGGCCGGTATTCCACTGACGACCCTGGCCGAGGTGCTGGCTTGAACCTCGCAGACCGACTGGCCCAGGACGTGGCGTCCCTGGGCCTTGAACTCAGCCCGCACCAGCAAGAGCAGCTGCTGGCCTACCTGACCCTGCTGCAAAAGTGGAACAAGGTCTACAACCTGACCGCCGTGCGTGATCCGGCGCAGATGCTGAGCCACCACCTGGTCGACAGCCTGTCGGTCATCGCGCCGTTGCGCAGGCACGGTGCGCCCGCGCGCCTGATGGACGTCGGCGCTGGCGGCGGACTGCCCGGCGTGGTCATCGCGATCTGCTGCCCGGATACGGATGTCAGCTGCGTGGATGCCGTTGCCAAGAAGGCCACCTTCATCCAGCAGGTCGCCGCCGAACTGAAGCTGCCCAATCTGCACGGGGTGCACAGCCGCGTCGAGGCCCTGGGGACGGAGCCCTTCGGCGTCATCACCTCACGCGCCTTCGCCTCGTTGCTCGACTTCACCAGCCTGACCCGCCAGCACCTGGCCGAAGGTGCGGCCTGGATGGCCATGAAGGGCCAGCATCCGGCCGACGAGATCGCCGCCCTGCCCTCCGACGTGGACGTGTTTCACGTGGAACAACTGACCGTCCCGGGCCTGGATGCTCAACGCTGCCTGGTCTGGATGCGTCAGAGATAACACGCCACCTTGGCTGGATGCGCGTCGCTTAAACTGGCTGCCCTTCCCCTTGCCGCCCCCTATGTTTGGCATCGCTGACTACGGCGCGTTCGTCGCCGCCATCGTGCTGTTTCTCGCCATTCCGGGCCCCGGCAACCTGGCGCTGATCACCTCCACCAGCAAGGGCGGCATCGCTGGTGGCATGGCCGCCACCTTCGGCATCATCGCTGGCGATCAGGTGCTGCTGTGGTTGGCCGTGGCGGGCGTGGCGGCGCTGCTGGCGGCCTATCCGGCGGCCTTCAACGCCGTGCAGTGGGCGGGTGCTGCCTACCTCGCCTGGCTGGGCTGGCGCATGCTGACCGCCAAGCCGGGGCAAGGACCGGTGCTCGACATCAAGCCCCGCCACTACTTCCGGCAGGCTGCGGTCATCACTCTGCTGAACCCCAAGGCCATCGTGTTCTACATGGCCTTCTTCCCGCTGTTCGTCGACCCTGCCCGCCACCAAGGTACGGCCACCTTCGCCGCCATGGCCGCCACCATCGCTGCGCTGACTTTCCTCTACGGCCTGGCGGCCGTGCTGCTGACCCATCAGCTCGCCGAGCGGCTGCGATCCAAGCCCTCGATCACCACCCTGCTCAACAAGATCGCGGGCATCTGCCTGCTCGGCTTCGGCATCAGGCTGGCGCTGTCCAGGTAGACCCCATGGCATCCAAGATTTTCTGTATCGCCAACCAGAAGGGCGGCGTTGGCAAGACCACCACCACCGTCAACCTCGCCGCCGGGCTGGCGCAGATCGGGCAGCGCGTCCTCGTCGTCGACCTGGATCCCCAGGGCAACGCGACCATGGGCTCGGGCATCGACAAGCGCAAGCTGGAAATGACGGTCTATGACGTGCTGCTGGAGTCAGCCACCGTCGCCGAGGCCAAGACCCGCGCCGAGAAGGCCGGTTACGACGTGCTGGGCGCCAACCGCGAACTGGCCGGCGCCGAGGTCGAGCTCGTGGAGCTGGAGCGCCGCGAGGCTCGCCTGAAGTCGGCACTGGCCCAGGCCGGCGCCGACTACGACTTCGTGCTGATCGACTGCCCGCCCTCGCTGTCCATGCTGACACTCAACGGTCTGTGCAGCGCCCACGGCGTCATCGTGCCCATGCAGTGCGAGTACTTCGCACTGGAAGGGTTGACCGACCTGGTCAACACCATCAAGCAGATCCACGCCAACCTGAACCGCGACCTGGAGATCATCGGCCTGCTGCGCGTCATGTTCGACCCGCGCATCACGCTGCAGCAGCAGGTCAGCGACCAGCTCAAGTCCCATTTCGGCGACAAGGTCTTCGACACCGTCATCCCGCGCAACGTGCGGCTGGCCGAGGCCCCCAGCTATGGCTTGCCCGGCGTCGTCTTCGATCCGAGCTCCAAGGGCGCGCAGGCCTTCGTCGACTTCGCCAAGGAGATGGTGCGGCGGATCGAATCCATGCGCTGACGCGCCATGGCGCTGCCCGACATCACGCTCCGCCCAATGACGCCGGCCGACGCCGATGCCGTCGCGGCCCTCCATGCTGCCAGCTGGCGCAGTGCCTACCGTGGTGTCTTCACGGACCAGTACCTCGACCATGAGGCCGCCGCCGAACGCCGCCAGGCATGGCACGCGCGCCTGCAGGCCGGCACCGCCAGCGCCGAATGGGGCCTGATCGCGGAGGATTCAGCAGGTCGCCTGCTGGGCTTCGCCTATGTCATGCCCGACCATGACCCGGATTGGGGCGACTACATCGACAACCTGCACGTAGCCCCCGATCTCAAGGGCGGCGGCATCGGCCGTCGGCTGATGCAGGGTGTGGCAGCGCAACTGCAGCGAGAAGGCTCCACCCGCCCGCTCTATCTCTGGGTGCTGGACGTCAACTGGGCCGCCCGGGGCTTCTACGAGCGCCTGGGTGCCGAGATCAGCGACCGGCAGCTGAGTGAGCCGCTCGCTGGTCAGCAGCACCCGGTATGGCGCTGCGTGTGGCGCCGCCCCTCGGCCCTGCTCGGCGATGCCTGACGCCCGCCTCCAGGCCCTCGCCCTGCGCGCCGAACAGGCCGGACTGGACGCCAGCGCCCCACCCCAGCAGGCTGACATCGATGGCTGGCTGATCCGCCTGTCGCCGGGCAAGGCCAAGCGCTCGCGCTGCATCAACGCGCTGCGCCAGGGCTCGCTGCCGCTGGACGAGCTGCTATCCCGCTGCCAGCAGGCCTACGACGCCGCCGGCCTGCCCCTGGCCGTACGCGTGACGCCCTGGAGCCAGCCGGCCGACCTGGACATGCTGCTCGCCGCCCGGGGCTGGGGCGCCTTCGACGCCGCCGACGTGATGGTGCTGCACGCCCTCGCGCCCGCCGCCCCGCCAGTCGCCCTCCAGGCCCTGGATGCATCCGCCTATGCGGCCCTGGTCGGTGCGCTGCGCGGTTCATCCGACACCGCCATTGCCGCGCACGCCGAGCGCATCGCCAACGCGCCGGTCATCTACCAGGGCTTCGCGCTGAAAGACCCCGACAACCGGTTGCTCGCCTGCGGCCAGATGGTTGTCGACGGCGACATCGTTGGCCTCTACGACATCGCCTCGGCCGCGCCGCGCCAGGGCCACGGCGAGCGCCTGTGCCGAGCACTGCTGGCCCTCGCCCATGGCCAGGGCGCGCGCCAGGCGTATCTGCAGGTCGGCAGCGACAACGCGATCGCACAGCGGCTGTACGCGCGCCTGGGCTTCGTCTTCGCCTACCGCTACCACTACCGCAGCCCCGAGCCCGAACTGCGCTGAGCGCCGCGTCGCCTCTTCCGGCTCCCACATTTGCAGGCTGGCCGTGCGTCGGATGGGCGCACTGGCTGCGTCAACATCGTGCCTTTGCAACAGACGCCGTCCTCATGCTCCACGCCAGCGCCGTCCTTCTTCCCATCGTCGCCGCCCTGAGCCTCGCCAGCGCCCGGGCCGAAGAACCCAAGGCCGACGTGGCCGGCGCAGCTGACCATCCGCTCGTCCGGCGTTTCGCTGGCTCCTGGCTGGCGGGCCAGCGTGTCTCCGAATGGGACTCCGCCACCGTGCCGGCAACGCCCGAGCTGCAGAAGGCCGACCGGTACAAGTTCAAGGACCTCGTCGAGCTGGAAGGCAAGGTCACGCGGCTGCTCTACATCGCACCACGCGGCAAGGCAGCACTGGAGGTGTGGCGCAACTACGAGCAGGCGCTGGCCCAGGCCGGCTTCAAGAAGCGTTTCGCCTGCGAACGCGATTGCAGCGATCTCTACTTCGCCTGGGCCCGCCAACTCGACCCCGCCAAGGGCTTCGCCTGGGCCCAGGGTTCCATCGAAACGCCCACAGGCAGCCGCTACAGCCTGAGCTCGGCCCTGACCTACGACCAGGGGCGCATGCTGGTCGGCACGCTGGGTCGGCCGGGCCAGGAGGCGACGGTGCTGCTCTACAACTCCCTTGCCGCCAATGCCAACACCGGGCTGGTCGCCACCTACCTGCAGATCATCGAGCCCCGGGCCATGGCCACCGGCCAGGTCAGCGTGGACCCCGCTGGCCTGCAAGCCGGCCTGGCGGCGGAAGGACGGGTCACGCTGACCGGCCTCTTCTTTGACACCGGAAAGGCCGAGCTCAAGCCCGAATCCAGGCCCCAGCTCGACGCGATGGCCGAGTTGCTGAAGACACAGCCCGCGCTCAAGGCCTGGATCGTCGGCCACACCGACAACGTCGGCAGCTTCGAGGCCAACGAGAAGCTCAGCCTCGCCCGCGCCCAGGCCGTCGTCGCGTCGCTGACCGCGGCGCCCTACAAGGTCGATGCGAAGCGGCTCGTGCCCAGGGGGCTGGCCAGCTTGGCCCCCATGGCAGGCAACGCAGACGAGGCGGGGCGCGCGAGGAACCGGCGCGTGGAGTTGGTCGCGCAGTAGCGCGCGGCCTTCCTAGAACCGCTGCACCCCACGGCGCGGGATTTGCGATGACATCACGATGGATGTGCGCGTCTCGCCATACTGATTGATGCTGGCGAGGAACTGCTCCAGGTCCTGCATGTCCTTCGCGACCACGGTGAACAGGCAGGAGTCCGCCCCGGTCACGTGCAGGCACTCCAGCACCTGCGGCTTGGCCCTCAGCACCTCGATGAACTTCTGCTTGTAGGGATGCTGGGTCGTGATGGCCACCACGGCTTTGATGACATAGCCTAGGGCTTCCGGCGCGATATCGGCGTGATACCCACGGATGAGGCCGGCTGCCTCCATCTTCCGGACCCGTTCGGCCGTGGCCGGCAGTGACAGCCCGGCGATCTCGGCCAGCGTCTTCAGGGACACGCGAGCATCCTCCTGCAGCGCCGACAGAATGCGCCAGGCCTTCTCATCCACCATGCCAATCACTGATTCACCTTAAATATTTAGACAATTCATCTATCTTGCCTGAGATTCTGCATTCTAGGTTGCGGTTCTACTGCATAGACTTTCTGGCATGGAAGCTTCGCCCCTGCCCCTGCTCCTCAAATCGGCCCTGATCGGCCTGTCCATTGCCGCACCCGTCGGCCCCATCGGCCTGCTATGTATCCAGCGCACGCTGGACCATGGCGCGCGCGTCGGCTTGGCCACCGGCCTGGGCGCGGCCGTCGCGGATGCCCTCTACGGCGCGATCGGTGCCTTCGGCGTGACGGCGGTGATCCGGCTGCTGACCGAGGCGCGCGCCCCGCTGGCGGTGGGCGGAGCGCTCTTTCTGTTGTGGCTGGCCTGGACCGCCTGGCATGGCGCACAAGCCGGGCAGGCGGCCGCCGCCAAGGGCGGCGTCAGGGGCTGGCATGCATTCGGCGGCACCTTCTTGCTGACGCTGTCCAACCCAGCAACCATCCTGTCCTTCATCGCGGTTTTCTCGTCGCTGGCTGCGGGCCTGACGATGGCATCGCCAGCATGGATGATCGCCGGCGTCTTCCTGGGCTCTGCGGTCTGGTGGTTGGTGCTGGTGGGCTTGGTGAGCCGCTTGCGCGAGCGCATGCAGGCAGTACACCTGCGCTGGATACGGCGCGGGTCGGCGGTGCTGCTCGCGGGATTCGCAGCCTGGCAGCTCGCGTCGCTGGCGACGCCTTGAATTGCGACAGCGGCGAGTTCAGTTCTGGATCGACAGCCGATCACCCAGATAGCCGATCACGCGCTCGTCCCGAAAGTAGTTGGTGTGATGCGTGGTCGGTCCCACGCCCAGGGCCTCGAACGTGATGTTGCCGCCCTCGCCCAGCCGGAACATCGAGTCCACGTCCACCACGAGGTCATTGGGGCCGGGGAACACCATGTCGGCTGCGCCGTACTTGATCTGGTCGCCGATATGGCTGAAACGCCTCCAGAACTTCCAGATCGGCTGCGCGCTCTCGTCGGGCTGGAAGGCCGCGCCAATGCCAGACATCTGGGGCGTGCTGAGCCAGGGGTCGGCAAACAACTGCCGCACGTCGCTGTTGTTCTTGACCAATTGCTGCGTCGCAAGCCCTGGCACCAGCCCCACCGCCGCGTCGACGATGGGCGTGGTGCTGCCCAGGTGCAACACCTTGCCGAAGATCTTGGCCAGCAGCGAAACGCCCTCGGCGAATGGCACGATGCCCGTGGCGTGTGCGCTGACCTTGGACACCGCATCGGCGTAGCTGGCGATCATGTCGAGCGCGGCGCGCAGCTTGTCCGGCGCCGCCAGGCTGGTGCCTACCAGCGGCGACGCCACGAAGACCACGCGCTCCACCGGCACGGCCCGCAGCCGCATCAGCCAGCCCACCACCAGGCCCCCACGGCTGTGGCAGACCACGTCGATGGGTGCGCTCACGTTCAGCAGCGCGCGATGCAGGTCCAGCGCGTTGGACCAGGCCGCCACGGACAGCGTTGGGTGGCCAAAGGCCAGGATGGCGCTGTACTTCTGCTGCCAGCTGGCCAGCAGCTTCTTGCCGGCATCGCTTGCCTGCAGCTCGTCGAACCACATCTGCGACTTGCTGAAGGTGCCATGCACCAGCAGCAGAACGCGCCCCTTGTCGATGCTGGGCTGGACGTCGTCCACCAGGTGGCCGTCCTGCCAGCGCTGCATGCGTTGGTCGGGCGTCAGCCAGCCATCGGCCGCGATCAGCTTGTCGGTGACCGCGTTGGCGCCGAAATCGTTGAAGCGAAAGCTCTGCACCACGTCGGCAGGCGCCACGCGGATCGACCGATAGGACCGCCGCCCCGTGCCGCCTGGCGTGGTCGGCGGCGAGTAGACCCAGCGCAGCAGGCCGTCCTCGTCACGCACCAGCTCGACCTTGGCGCGGCCATCGGCATCGCGGGCAGCGGCACGCCGGCGGCGCTGACCAATGGGCAAGGCGCTGACCAGGTTCGGCGCCTCGTCGAGTGCCAGCCGGGTGCTCACGTCGGCCCAGATGTCATGGCTGCTCATGGGTGCTCCCTTCGCGCTGCGCCCTGCCCCTCCAAGCGGAAATGAACCCCTTCGGGCGCTCGTGCCGGGCTCATGGCCTCTCCTCCACGATGGGCAGGGGCGTGATGCCGCTCATGCGCGCTGTCACGATGTCCAGCACCGAATGGAAGTCATCGGCCTCGGACAGCGCATCGATGCCCGACTCCACCGCCTCCACGAACCCGCAGTGCTCGGTGAGACGAACCGTCTCGATCGGCACCAGGCGCCTGGCGCGAATCAGTTGCCTGACCTCGCGGTACGGGGCATTGCCTATCGCCTGCCAGGCAAACCGCTGCAAGCTGGCGGACGAGTTGGGATCCGCGGCACCGGCCATCGCGGCATGTGCGCCGTCGCCACTGACCGCCAGGTAGTCGGCCTGGAAGCTGTTGTGCCGCCAGTAGCCCGGCAGCGCATGGCCGTTGAGCAGGAAGATGACCGGATAGACATCGATCAGCTCAAGGCAGGCGGCGAACAGCAGGGCCAGGTCGATGCAGGTGCCGGAGCGTGCGCCAAGGATGGTGCTGGGCGTGCGCAGGCGCTGCGAGTCGAGCTTGCTGCTATACGACGGCGGCGGGTTGATGTAGCCCAGCCGCCATTCGTGCAGCAAGGCCGACCAGATGGCCTGAACCTGCAGATCGACCTCGCGCAACTGTTCTTCCTCGGTGGTGGGAGCGGCCTGGTAGCCCTCGAAACCCGCGGCCGGGTTGTCGCGCAGGATGCGCACATATCGTTGCGCCAGCTCCACGGCGCCGACCACGGCTGGATCGCGCGGCAGCACGAAGGAGGGCAGCCACTGGCCGTCCTTCTCGTTGTCGCGCCATTGGTCCACCGGCAGCAGCCGCAGCCGATGGCTGTCGCGCGTCAGCACCTTGTCGTTGTGGCTGAGCTGGACCATCAGGGTGCTGTTGACCGCCTCCTGCAGCGAGCGCATCAGCGCGGCCGTGAGCGGCACATGCACGTCGCTGGTCAGGTCGAAGCGCGTCGCAGCAGCCGCGAACCGCTTGCGATAGCTCGCCTGCTCGGGCCCGAGCTGCAGCTCCACGTCGACGCTCAGCCAGTCGTCAGGCCTGGCGCTGCCACGCTCCACGACGATCTGGCGGAACAGCCGCCCGTTATTGTGCAGCACCGAATAATTCAGCTCCTCCTCGGGCAAGGCCAGCAGGCGCGGCGGCGTGTCGGCATCAGGCAACTCGGCTGCGGCAGGCTCGCCTCGCGTGAACGCGGCCTCGTTCAGCGGCGCGCCCATCCACAGCGCTACGCCGGTGGCGCGCGTCGCGTTGGGCTCCTTGCGCGCACGCAGCCAGGCGCTCTCGAACGCCAGCGGCAAGTTCCAGACAGCCTGATCGAGCTGGCTGTAGACCAACTCGAAGAAGAAGTCTGCCAGCTGGTTCTCGACTGCGTCCTGGAAGCCGACGGCCGATAGGGCCGCGCGCTCGGCCGCGATCAGCGCTGCCGTGCGCGCGGCCGAGTTGTCGATGCTCACCGCGACGAAGTAGGCGCAGTGGCTGCCGCCCGCGTTGAGCGCCTCGGCCAGCCGCTGCGCTCCGATCACCGCCGTACCGCTGCTCTCGCCTGCCAGCAACATGCCGTCAGGCACGCTGGCTTCCTTGGCAAGCACGTCGTCCAGCCGCATCGGGCCGAACTCGGCCTCCACAGGCTCACCATCCGGTACCAGGTCGCGCAAGGCCTTCAGGCCGGCCAGATTGTCGAAGCCGCTCAGGTGGATCAGGTCGGGCTTGCGCTGCTTCACCACGTCATGCAGCTGCTGCCAGCTCGGGTCCTTCAGCTCGATCAGCTGGATACCGCCCAGCGCGCGCTTGAGTCGCTTGGTCTCGGCGCTGAAATCCCAGGCCTGGCGCAGGCCGCCCGGTGCGCTCTGCACGTAGAGCAGGCTGGGCTGCGCGGACTTGCGCCACCTCGCCGGTGCCTTGGTCACCACTTCGCGCATCACCGTGAAATGGTGGTTGTCCACGTTGCGATAGCGCCGCGTGGCCTTGGCCAGCAGGTATTCCCAGGGAAAGATGCGGCCCTGCCAGCCCTCACGTTCAGAGACGTAAGGCATGCGCACGACGACGCGCGGCGCGCGGGCCAGCGCCTCCAGATCGGTGTCCTTCAGGCCAAAGCCCTTCAGCGTGCGTGTAGCCTGCTCCTCGCGCCCTGAGCTGGCATCGCTGGAACCGAGCCAGCGTTCACGCGCCCTGAGCACATAGGTCCAGCGCATGGCCTCGGTGTCGAGCCGGCATGCAGGAACGCCCTCGGGCTCGCCGCCCAGAGTGATCGTGCGACCCGGGATGACCAACGAGATCCGGGCCAGAACCGCATCGGTGCCAGCAGTCTTCGACATCACACGCCCCCCACTGAGAGGCGTCATCCTATGCCGGCGGGAGCTGCTTCAAGCGCGCTCCACCTCCGCAGTCTTGCGGATGAAGCTCAGCGCGCCGCAGCGTTCGACGCAACGCTGCGATGCGGGCTCAGACCAGGCCCAGCGTCTCTTCAACGCCCAGGTGCACGTTCATGCTCTGCACGGCCGCGCCGCTGGCGCCCTTGCCGAGGTTGTCCAGGCGGGCAATGACCAGCGCCTGGGTATCTGACGCGAACACGAACAGGTCCACGCGGTTCGTGTCGTTGCAGGCCTGCACGTCGAAGAAGCCGGTCTCCAGCGTGGCCGCGTCGCGCAGCGGCTTCACGTCAATGAAACGCTCGCCTTCGTAGTGCGCGGCCAGCGCGGCCCGCACCTGCTCCGGCGTCGTGCCTGCCTTGAGCTGGCTGAGATGCAGCGGCACGCTGACGGCCAGGCCCTTGTAGAAGCTGCTGACGATGGGCACGAACACCGGCGGCGCGGACAGGCCGGTGTGGGCCATCATCTCCGGCAGGTGCTTGTGCTTCAGGCCCAGCGCATACGGCCGCGGCGCCTGCAGATGGGCGGGCAACGGCTGCTGCTCGTACTCGGCGATCATGGTCTTGCCACCGCCCGAGTAGCCGGTGATGGAAGTCGCACTGACCGCCGCGTCGCGCGGCAGCAGGCCGGCGTCCACCAGCGGACGCACGGCCAGGATGAAGGCACTTGCATGGCAGCCCGGATTGGCGATGCGCTTGGATGCCTGGATGGCGCCGCGCTGTCCACGGGCCAGCTCTGGAAGGCCGAAAGCCCAGCCTGGCGCCGTGCGGTGGGCCGTGCTGGCGTCGATGAGGCAGGTGTTGGCGTTGTTGACCATGAAGGCCGCCTCGCGCGAAGCCGCATCGGGCAGGCACAGGAAGGCCACGTCGGCTGCGTTCAGCAGGCGCGAACGCTCGGCCGGATCCTTGCGCTTGTCGGCGTCGATGCGCAGCACCTCGATGTCGGTACGGGCCGCGAGGTACTCGTGGATCCGCAAACCAGTGGTGCCTTCCTGGCCATCCACAAACACCTTGAACGTCATTGCCGCTGCTCCAAGCACTGAAAATCGAGCCGTCAAGGATAAGGGCAAACCATGAATCCATCGCGCGTACTGCTTCTCCCCGGCTGGCAGAACTCCGGCCCCGAGCACTGGCAAAGCCGCTGGGAACGGCTGCACGGCGACCAGCGCGTGGAGCAGCACGACTGGCACTGGCCCCGACGCGGCGACTGGATGGCAAGGCTGGATGAAGTGCTGCTGCAGGACGATGCGCCAGCGCTGCTCGTGGCTCATTCGCTGGGCTGCCAGCTGGTGGCCAGCTGGGCGGAGCACTCCCAGCACACGGCGCGCGTGAGGGGTGCCCTGCTCGTCGCACCACCGGACACCGAGCGTGAGGACATGCCGCCGCAGCTGCACAACTGGCGCCCCATACGCCGCTCGGCGCTACCCTTTCCCAGCGTCACCGTCATCAGCAGCGATGACCCGTATGGCGCCGCAGAGCGCGCCACGCAGATGGCGGCCGACTGGGGCAGCAGCGTCGTCATCGCCGGACCGCGGGGTCACCTGAATGCCGAGTCGGGCCTGGGCGACTGGCCGGAGGGCCGCGAGCTGCTGCTCGGCCTGCTCAGGGCATGAAGAAGGGCTGAAGGACAATCCGCGTCCATGGCGACCAAGAAACCCAAAGGCCTCGGCCTCGGCCTCGAAGCCCTGCTCGGCCCCAAAGTCAGCGACAGCCCCGCGCCCGAGCGCGACGGCACGCCCAGCACGCTCAGGCTGGAACAGATGCAGGCCGGCAAGTACCAGCCGCGCACACGCATGGACGAGGGCTCGCTGTACGAGCTGGCCGAGAGCATCAAGGCACAGGGCATCATGCAGCCCATCCTGGTGCGGCCCCTTTCGTCCAGTACAGCACCCGGCGGAGCCGCAGCCTACGAGATCATCGCCGGCGAGCGGCGCTTTCGCGCGGCCAAGCTTGCCGGCCTGCGCGAGGTACCCGTGCTGGTGAAGGCCGTGCCCGATGAGTCCGCTGCCGCCATGGCGCTGATCGAGAACATCCAGCGCGAGGACCTGAATCCGCTCGAAGAGGCTCAGGGCCTCAAGCGCCTGACCGACGAGTTCGGCCTGACGCACGAGCAGGCGGCCCAGGCCGTGGGCCGCTCGCGCAGCGCGGCGAGCAACCTGCTGCGCCTGCTCAACCTCAGCGCGCCGGTGCAGAACATGCTGATGGCAGGCGATCTCGACATGGGCCATGCTCGCGCGCTGCTGCCGCTGGACGGCGCCGTGCAGATCACCACGGCCAGCGAGATTGCGGCCAAGAAGCTCAGCGTGCGCGAGGCCGAGAAGCTGGTCGCCAAGACCCAGGGCGCCGCGCGCCAGGCGCCGCTGCTGCGCGTGAAGAGCGACAAGAGCCGCGATGTGCTGCGCCTGGAAGAGGAGCTGGCCGACGCACTTGGTGCCACGGTCGAAGTGCGCGTGAAGAAGGCCACCAAGCGCGGCGGCCAAAGCGGCGAACTGGCCATCCATTTCGATTCGCTGGACGCACTGTCGGGCATCCTCGACAAGCTGCGCGGCGCCTGACACGCTTGCCGCCGTGCCGTGCGGCAATGCGCTGCACCACGGTGTGTGACAACGCTGCCCCGGCATTCCGGGGACGGTTGATGAAGCCTGCGCCACCATGCTCCGGCACCGCAACAGTTCTTCACGGGCGACAGTGTCTGCGGCCCGCCACAAGGCCTCCCTGTTCGTGTGGTTTGCCCGGCGGGTGACAGGTCTTGCCTGGTCTGCGGGCGTATGCTGGTCCGGCACCCTGTCAACGAAAAAGCGGGCAGACGTGTTGGTGGGCTAGCGGCGGCTTATCCTTGCGTTGAGACGCAGCCGGCAGCCCGGAGTTGCTGGCCAGCCGAGTGGAGAGTTCTGATGACGCCTTGCAGTTGAGGCGCGATCAGAACCCCCCAGTCCCCCGGGCACGGATCGTGCCTGCGGCCCTGTGGAGTTCAAACCGCAGGAGGTCGCATGGACGTCATCAGCCATTTCGCAGCGCGCTTCGAGCGCAGCAAGGTCGAGGAGCTCTCGCTGGAGGACTACCTCGCGGAGTGCAAGAAGAACCCGCTGGCCTATGCCACGGCTGCCGAGCGCATGCTGCAGGCCATCGGCGAGCCGCAGATGCTGGACACCCGCAACGATCCGCGGCTGTCGCGCCTGTTCGCCAACAAGACCATCAAGATCTATCCGGCCTTTGCCGAGTTCTACGGCCTGGAAGAGGCCATCGAGCAGGTGGTGTCCTATTTCAGGCATGCCGCGCAGGGCCTGGAGGAGAAGAAGCAGATCCTCTACCTGCTGGGGCCAGTGGGCGGCGGCAAGAGTTCCATCGCCGAACGGCTCAAGCAGCTGATGGAGCACGTACCCTTTTACGCGCTGGCCGGCTCGCCGGTGAACGAGTCGCCACTGGGCCTCTTCGACCCCATCGAGGACGGCCCGCTGCTGGAGCGCGACTACGGTATCCCGCGCCGCTACCTGAACCGCATCCTGAGCCCGTGGGCCGTGAAGCGGCTGGACGAGTTCGGCGGCGACATCCGCAAGTTCAAGGTCGTCAAGCGCTACCCCAGCGTGCTCAAGCAGATCGGCGTATCCAAGACCGAACCGGGCGATGAGAACAACCAGGACATCTCCAGCCTGGTCGGCAAGGTCGACATCCGCAAGCTGGAAACCTTTGCGCAGGACGACCCCGACGCCTACAGCTACAGCGGCGGCCTGTGCCTGTCCAACCAGGGCCTGCTGGAATTCGTCGAGATGTTCAAGGCGCCGATCAAGGTGCTGCATCCCCTGCTCACCGCCACCCAGGAGGGCAACTACAAGGGCACCGAGGGCTTCGGCGCCATCCCCTTCGACGGCATCGTCCTGGCACACAGCAACGAGAGCGAGTGGAAGACCTTCCGCAACAACAAGAACAACGAGGCCTTCCTCGACCGTGTCTACATCGTCAAGGTGCCCTACTGCCTGCGAGTCAGCGAGGAAGTGAAGATCTACGAGAAGCTGATCCGCGGCTCGTCACTGGCCGAAGCCAAGTGCGCCCCCGGCACATTGAAGATGATGAGCCAGTTCGCCGTGCTCACCCGGCTGAAGGAGCCCGAGAACTCGTCGCTGTATTCCAAGATGCAGATCTACGACGGCGAGAACCTGAAGGACACCGACCCGCGTGCCAAGAGCTACCAGGAGTACCGCGACTACGCCGGCGTGGACGAGGGCATGAGCGGCATCAGCACGCGCTTCGCCTACAAGATCCTGTCCAAGGTCTTCAACTTCGATTCATCAGAGGTCGCCGCCAACCCGGTGCACCTGATGTACGTGCTGGAGCAGCAGATCGAGCGCGAGCAGTTCCCCAAGGAGCTAGAGGAGAAGTACGTCGGCTACATCAAGGAGCAGCTGTCGCCGCGCTATGCCGAGTTCATCGGCAAGGAGATCCAGACCGCCTACCTGGAAAGCTACAGCGAGTACGGCCAGAACATCTTCGACCGCTACGTGACCTATGCCGACTACTGGATCCAGGACCAGGAGTACCGCGACACCGACACCGGCGAGGTGTTCGACCGCAGTGCGCTGAACGCCGAGCTGGAGAAGATCGAGAAGCCGGCCGGCATCTCCAACCCCAAGGACTTCCGCAACGAGATCGTCAACTTCGTGCTGCGTGCGCGCGCCAACAACGCGGGCAAGAACCCGCTGTGGACCAGCTACGAGAAGCTGCGCACCGTCATCGAGAAGAAGATGTTCTCCAACACGGAGGAGCTGCTGCCCGTCATCAGCTTCAACGCCAAGGCCAGCGCGGAAGACGCCAAGAAGCACGAGAACTTCGTGCAGCGCATGGTGGACAAGGGCTATACCGCCAAGCAGGTGCGCCTGCTGTGCGAGTGGTATCTGAGGGTTCGCAAGTCCAGCTAAGAAAGCAGGCCGCGCGATGTCGCTTCAACAGATCATCGACCGACGACTGTCCGGAAAGAACAAGTCCATCGGCAACCGCGAGCGCTTCCTGCGCCGCCACAAGGAGCAGATCCGCGAGGCGGTCAAACGCGCCGTGGACGGCCGCGGCATCCGCGACATGGAGCGCGGCGAGGACGTGCACATCCCGAAAAAGGACCTCAGCGAACCCATCTTCGGTCACGGTGATGGCGGCATCCGCGAGGTCGTGCGGCCAGGCAACCAGGAGTATGTGAAGGGCGACCGCATCGCCAAGCCCAAGGGTGGACAAGGTGGTGGCGGTGGCGGCGAGGCCAGCGATTCCGGCGAGGGCGAGGACGACTTCGTCTTCCACCTCAGCAAGGAAGAGTTCATGCAGGTCTTCTTCGACGATCTGGCCTTGCCCAACCTCGCCCGCACCACGCTGGCCGACACGCCAGAGTGGCGCACCCAGCGTGCCGGCTTCGTGTCCGATGGAACGCCCACCAACCTGCACGTGGTGCGCTCCATGCGCGGCGCCCTGGGCAGGCGCATCGCGCTTGGCATGGACAAGCGCCGCGAGCTGCACGAGCTGGAGGTGCGCGAGCAGGAGTTGCTCAAGGAAGACCGGCCCGAGACCCCCCGCTTGCTCGCCGAGACGCGGGCGCGCATCCAGCATCTGCGCGAGCGCATCAGCGCGATTCCCTTCCTCGACCCCATCGACCTGCGCTTTCGCTCGCGCGTGCGCATCCCGGTGCCCACAACGCGCGCCGTGATGTTCTGTCTGATGGACGTTTCAGGCTCCATGGACGAGAGCCGCAAGGACCTGGCCAAGCGCTTCTTCATCCTGCTGTACCTCTTCCTCACGCGGCACTACGAGAAGATCGACGTCGTCTTCATCCGCCACCACACGCAGGCCCAAGAAGTGGACGAACAGAACTTCTTCCACGCCACCGAGACCGGCGGTACCGTCGTCTCCTCGGCCCTGGTGCTGATGGAGCAGATCATCCGCGAGCGCTACTCGCCCACCGAGTGGAACATCTACGGCGCCCAGGCCAGTGACGGCGACAACTGGCACCACGACAGCGGCCGCTGCCGCGAGCTTCTGGCCGACAAGCTCCTGCCGCTATGCCGCTACTTCGCCTACGTGCAGGTTGCCGAGCCCGAACAGAACCTGTGGGACGAGTACCAGAAGCTCGCCGAGGACCAGCCCCACTTCGCGATGCGCAAGGCCGTCGAGGCCTCGGAGATCTACCCGGTCTTCCGCGATCTGTTCAAGAAGGAAGGGGCGGCAGCATGAGCAGCAAGGAGGACCGCCGTCGCCACGGCCATCCGGCATTGCCGCCGGCCGGCACGCCCGACCGCCGCCAGCGCCAGCCACTGCGGCACATGAAGCCACTGCTGCAGCGGCCCAGCCAGCCCCTGCCATCGCCCAACGACTGGACCTTCCAGCTCATCGAGGACTACCACTCCGTCATCAAGCAAACGGCCGAGCGCTTCGGCCTGGACACCTATGCCAACCAGCTGGAGGTCATCACCGCCGAGCAGATGATGGACGCCTATGCCTCCGTGGGCATGCCAGTGAACTACCGCCACTGGAGCTACGGCAAGGAGTTCATCGCCACCGAACGCAACTACCGGCGTGGCCAGATGGGCCTGGCCTACGAGATCGTCATCAACTCCGACCCCTGCATCGCCTATCTGATGGAGGAGAACACGCTGGCCATGCAGGCCCTGGTCATCGCGCACGCCTGCTACGGTCACAACAGCTTCTTCAAGGGCAACTACCTGTTCCGCATGTGGACGGATGCCTCATCCATCATCGACTATCTCGTCTACGCCAAGAACTACGTCGCTGACTGCGAGGAGCGCCATGGGCTGGACGCCGTCGAAACCCTGCTGGACAGCTGCCACGCGCTGATGAATCACGGCGTGGACCGCTACCGCCGCCCGGCCAAACTGTCGCTCGCCGAAGAGCGCGCGCGGGTCAAGGATCGCGAGCACCACGCGCAGTCCCAGATCAACGACCTCTGGCGCACGCTGCCGCGCAAGCCCGACCGCCCCGACGAGGCCGCCGAGAGCCGCCGCTTCCCCGAGGAACCGCAAGAGAATCTGCTGTACTTCATCGAGAAGAACGCACCTCTGCTGGAACCCTGGCAGCGCGAGATCGTGCGCATCGTGCGCAAGATCGCGCAGTATTTCTATCCGCAGCGCCAGACCCAGGTCATGAACGAAGGCTGGGCCACGTTCTGGCATCACCGGCTGCTGAACCAGATGTACGACGACGGCTACCTGTCGGACGGCATGATGATCGAGTGGCTCAAGTCGCACACTAACGTCGTCTATCAGCACCCGGGCGCCAACCTCAACCCCTACGCGTTGGGCTTCGCGATGTACACCGACATCCGGCGCATCTGTGAGAACCCCACCGACGAGGATCGTGACTGGTTCCCCGACATCGCCGGCAGCGACTGGCTGCCCACGCTGGACCATGCAATGCGCAACTTCAAGGACGAGAGCTTCATCGGCCAATACCTGAGTCCGAAACTGATGCGCGACTTCCGGCTCTTCTCCGTCCTCGACGACGAGTCCAAGAGCGAGTACGAGATCTCCGCCATCCACGACGAGAGCGGCTATCGCCACCTGCGCCAGGCCTTGTCGCGCCAGTACGACCTCTCCACGCGCGAGCCCAACATCCAGGTCTGGAACGTCAATCTGCGCGGCGACCGATCCCTCACGCTGCGCCATGTGCAGCACCTGAACCGCCCGCTGCACGACAGCGCGCAGGAGGTACTCAAGCATGTCGGCCGGCTGTGGGGCTTCGCGGTCAACCTCGAAAGCGTCAACGGTCATGGCGACGTGACGCGGCGATGGAACGTGCCGGCGCAGGCGGACTGACCCAGCTGCCTCGCCCTGTCGCGGGCCCTAGCCGTGCAATGCCAGGAACGTCGGCACCAGCAACGCGATCAGCTCACCTTCCATGCCTGATGCCACGGCGTTCCGGCCTTGTCTCGACGCTCCGGCGCCTCCAGACGCCGCCGGATGTCCGCACGCCCGGGCTGTGTCTGCAAGGCCTGCCTGAGCAATGAGATAGCCCACGCAGTACGACCATAGGCCGCATAGACCTCTGCCCCGCTCAGCGGATCGGATGTCGTCCTGACTGCAACTGCGCCAACGGCCTGGCCGGTCGCGCTGCATGGACGCGCGCCATCAAGCCGCACCCAGCAAGCCATCGAGAAGTCCGATCCGTCCGGTAGGCGTCAACCGCAACTCTCGCGACCCGACAACTCGCTGCAACCAACCCTTGGCCAGCAAGGCGTCGAGCCAGGCCACCGCCAGTGGCCCCGCGAAATGGTCGCGGCGCTCTGACCAGTCGACGCAGTCGTACAACACGCGGCCGTTCGGCCGCAAGCCGTCCGGCGCCAGCTCCGCCAGCGCCGCGCGACCGGCGACGGTCAGCTCGTAACGACCATCCTGCGTGGCCGCGACCCAGCCCTTGGCCAGCAACGCTTCTCGCCACTGCACGCCCAGCTGGCCCGCCAGATGTCCGTAGCACGTGCGCGCATGGCGCAGGCCGCGCATGTCGGGGCGCTGCCAGCGCTTCAGGTCGGCTGCCGGTTGACTGCCGGTTGACTGCCAGCGCCATCGCGCGCATCAGCAACGCGCAGCAACGCCTCCAACGCATGCGCCACGTCGCCGTCGGCCAGGCCGAAGTAGCGGTGCCGGCCCTGCGGGCGCACATGGGCCAGGCCTTCGTCGACCAGCAGCTTCAGGTGCGCCGACATCGTCGCAGCGCTGACGCCGGCATTCACCGCCAGCTCGCCCGCTGTGTGCAGCCTGCCGTCCAGCAGACGCGCCAGCGTGCGCGCCCGCGTCGGGTCGGCAATCGCTGCAGCGACGCGGGCCAACCGCGGCTCGGCATTCATCACGGTGCCTGCGTTCTGTCGTTCAAGCCGTAGTCGCGCACGACGTAGGCGACGCGCAGCCGGTAGTCCGCAAACAGCCCGTCCCGGCCGACCGCCTGGGCCTGGCGATGTCGCTCCATCTCGCGCCAGCGCCGCACGGCCTCCTCATCACGCCAGAAGGACAGCGACAGCAGCTTGTCCGGTTGCGTCAAGCTCTGGAAGCGCTCGACCGAGATGAAACCGTCCATCTGCTCCAGCAGCAGCTTCAGCGCAGCGGCGTGATCGAGATAGGTCTGACGGCCCTCGCGCGCGGGTTGAACTTCGAAGATGACGGCGATCATGGCTGCACATCCTCACAGAAAGTACGCGTCTCGCGCAGGATGAATCGCTGCGCCTTGGCGAACTCGAAGTTGGCCAGCGCCTCAGAGTCGGCCTTCAGCCGCACGCGGTAGGCCTCGTAGTCGGCCAGCGAGTCGAAGCCGACCAATCCCCAGGCTTCGTTGTTCGTGCCCTCCCAGGGCAGCCAGTAGCCCAGCAGTCGGCCGCCCAGGCGCGGAATGATGCGGCCCCAGGCCTGGGCGTACTCGCGGAAGGCTTCGCGCTGGAAGGGGTCCAGCTCGTAGCGGATGAAGCAGGTGATAGCGGACATGGCGGCACCGGAGGTTTGTCGAGCCGACAATGTGCGCCGTCATCAGCGCCGGACGCTTAGGCGTGCAGCGAAGCGTCGCCGCTTACCGGCTGCACGACTGGAACGCACGGCTCGCTGTCGAACGCGCCGGTCCGGACATCGAAACCCGACCGTGGCCAGGAATGCTCGAAGCTTGGCCGCCCGTCCAGCTGCACGCGGTGCGTGTGCTCCTCGTGCTGACGCCGAATCGGATCAGGTCCAGGCCTTGACCAGCAGCCGCATGGCATCGGCCAGTACGGTGCTGAGGTCGTCCGTCGTTGCCGTTGAGTCCGACTGCAGCGCCACGACCACCCAGGGCGGACGCCCGTGCGGCGGGAACACCAGCGCCACGTCGTTGACGGCCCCGCGCGCTCCCGTGCCTGTCTTGTCGATGACGCGCCAACCGCTGTCCGGTACTCCAGCACGCAGCCGCTTGAGGCCCGTCCGCGAGGCCTGCAGGTCCGCCCACAGCCGTGCCTGGCTGGTGCGCGTGAGGCCGGCGCCGAGCAGCAGATGCCGAAGCGACTTCGCGAACCCGCGGGGCGTGCTGGTGTCGCGCAGGTCCCCTGGTACGTTCTCGTTGAGTTCGGTTTCCCAACGGTCCAGGCGCGTAACGTCGTCGCCCTGCTGGTGCAGCCACGCCGTCAGGCCCGCGGGCGACTCGCAGCAGTGGCGCAGCAGCACGTTGGCGCCCGGGTTGTCGCTCTCTACGACGATGCCCTGCACCAGCTCGGCCAGTGTCGCGCGTCCGCGGGGCAGCAGGCGGTCGAAGGTCGGCGAATGCGGCACGCGCTCGCTCTCCCGCAGCGGTACCGTGTCGTCCCAACCCCAGCGGCCGGCCTCCACGCCGTGTGCGACACGCGCGGCCAGCAAGATCTTGAAGGTCGACGCGATGGCAAAGCGTTCGTCGGCTCGATGCCCGAGCATGCGGCCACTGCCCGTGTCGATGGCGAAGAACCCCAACCGCCCCCGCACCCGTCGCTCCAGCACGGCGAAATCGGGGAGCTGGGCAGCGAGAACAGCCGACGGCGCGAAGGCCAGGCCAGCGAGAAGGGGACGGCGTTGCATGCGCCGCATTCTGGTTCAAGGCAGTGGGTGCAAACCCATTCACGCCACTGAGTGCACCCTCCGCAGATTCATGCATCTCCGGGGCGAATGCCAGGCCGGGCGGCTCGCGGCGATGAGCAAGGCATCAGAGATGCGGCATCTCAGGCCGCAAAAATCTTCCCCGGGTTGAGGATCCCCGCCGGGTCCATCGCCACCTTCACCGCCCGCATCACCGCTACAGCCCCCTCGCCCGTCTCTTCGAGCAAGAAGCGCTGCTTGTGCAGGCCAATGCCATGCTCGCCGGTGCATGTGCCCTCGAGCGCGATCGCCCGCGCCACCATCTGCGCGCTCAGCTGCTCGGCCATGGCCAGTTCCTCGGGCCGCGCCGGGTCCAGCAGATAGGCCATATGGAAGTTGCCATCGCCGACGTGCCCGACGATGAAATAGGGCAGGCCGGTGGCCTCGACCTCGGCGATGCTGGCATTGATGTTCTCGGCCAGCCGCGAGATGGGCACGCAGGTGTCCGTCGTGACCGCGCGGCAGCCAGGGCGCATCTGCAGGCCTGACAGATAGGCGTGATGCCGTGCCGTCCACAGGCGCGTACGAGCCTCGGGCGTCGTGGCCCACTCGAAAGCCTCGCCGCCATGGTCAGCCGCGACCTCCTGCACCACGGCTGCCTGCTCGGCCACGCCCGCCTCGCTGCCGTGGAACTCCATCAGCAGCATGGGCAGCTCCTTCAACCCCAGACTGTCATGCGCATTGACGGCCTTGATCGCATTCGTGTCCAGCAGCTCGCAGCGCGCGATAGGTACCCCGATCTGTATGACCTGCATGGCCGTGCGCACAGCGGCGTCGATGCTGGGGAAGAAACAGACCGCCGCCGACACCGCCTCAGGCAGCGGATGCACCTTGACCGTCAGCTCGGTGATGACGCCCAGCGTGCCTTCGCTGCCGATGACCAGGCGCGTCAGGTCATAGCCCGCGCTGCTCTTCTTCGCACGCGAGCCGCTGCGGACGACCTCACCGGCGGCCGACACGAAGCGCAGCCCGAGCACGTTCTCGCGCATCGTGCCGTAGCGCACCGCATTCGTGCCGCTGGCACGTGTCGCGGCCATGCCGCCAAGCGATGCGTCCGCGCCGGGATCGATGGGAAAGAACAGGCCCTCGTGCCTGAGCGCCTCGTTCAGCGCCTTGCGCGTGACGCCGGGCTGCACCGTCACTGTCAGGTCTTCTGCATCGACACGCAGGATCTGGTTCATGCGCGAAACGTCCAGGCTGATACCACCCCGCACGGCCAGCAGATGACCCTCCAGCGACGAGCCCGCGCCATAGGGAATGACCGGCACGCGATGCTCGGCACACAACCCGACGACGCGTGCCACCTCGGCCTCGCTCTCGGCGAAGACGACAGCCTGCGGCGGGGGCACATCGAAGACGGATTCGTCGCGGCCATGCTGTTCGCGCACGGCCAGCGCCGTCGAGCAGCGCGTGCCGAACTCGGCCTGCAGCACGGCCAGCAGGCTTTGCGGCAGCGCCACGGTGACGGCATCAATGGGGGCGGGCGCGTTCATCGGTGACTCTCCTGATCCACATCAGCCGATTGTGTTGCAGTGCGCCGCCGACAGTGCCAGCATGGACCTTGTCCACACCGGGAGCCTCCCACCATGAACATGACCTGGCTGCTGCTGATCCTGGCCGTCGCGCTGATTGCACTCGGGGCCTTGCGCTTCGACGTGCTTCTGGCGCGCTGGCGCGAACTGACGGGCCGTCAGCCCGGCGTGGGCGGGGCACCGCCGCCCGACCCGGCCGCCGAGCGCCAGCCCGGCAACACCGGCCTGCGCCCGCATGCAGCGCCCACGCACAAGCCCGACTTCCATCGCAGCGGCCGCCGACATTGACGGCCTGACGAGAATGGCGGCTTTGCATCCGCCAGGACAACCATGGGCAACCGACTCTCCCAGATCGCCACCCGCACAGGCGACGACGGCACCACCGGCCTCAGCGACGGCAGCCGCGTCCCCAAGGACCACCTGCGCGTGCAGGCCATGGGCGATGTCGATGAGCTGAACTCCAACCTCGGCCTGCTACTGGCCGAGCCCCTGCCCGACGATGTACGTGAGCTGCTGATCACGATCCAGCACGAGCTATTCAACCTTGGCGGCGAGCTCTCGTGGCCCGGGGGCGAGCTGCTGAAGGAAGCCGCCGTGTTGCGCCTGGACGATGCACTGGAGCACTACAACGAACACCTGCCTCGGCTCAAGGAGTTCATCCTGCCGGCGGGCACCCGCAGCGCAGCGATCGCCCATGTCTGCCGCACCGTCGCCCGCCGTGCCGAGCGCGCCGTCATCAAGGTGGCCGCGACGGAGACCGTGCGCGCCGCACCCCGCCAGTACCTGAACCGGCTGTCCGACCTGCTCTTCGTACTGGCCCGCGTGCTGAACCGCGCCAACCTCGACGGCCTGGGTGGCGACGACGTCTACTGGCAAAGTGAGCGCATGAAGCGGCTGGACGCGGAATGAAGCGCTGGCTTGGCGTAGTCCTGATTGCCGCCCACGGCGCCGCCCATGCCGCCACCTTCTTCGAGCCCTGTGAGTCGGCGCTGCAGACGCTGCCCTTCAAGGCATTGCAAGCCTTCTACGCCGGCAAGCCCGGACTTGCCCGGCCGCAATCCTGTTTCCGGCTCAACGACCGGGCGTTCCTTGTCACGCTGCCCGATCTAGCCCGCCGCGTGGCAGGTCTGTACGCTTTCGACGCAGGCACTGGCAGCTATGGCCTGGCCAACGCCCGGTCCAGCCCGAACCTACGCGTGCGGTTCGAGTTCGATGGCCCGAACCACAAGCACTTCGCGCTGCTGGAGTCCTCGGATATGCATCGTGGCGACCATGCCAGCAGCTACGAGGTACTGTTCCTCACGCCCAAGTCCGACGGCCAGGTCTTTGCGCGGCAACTTCTCGTCGAGACGCATGCAGGAGGCGACGGCCCATGCCCGCCGGAGGCGACAACTGCGTCCTCACTCGAAGGCCTGCGTGCCGAAAGCGAGAACACCGGCGCCGTGCAGCTGGTCTTCGACATCACGACCACACGTTGCACGGATGGCCAAGCGGGTCGTGTGCAAAAGCGCTTCGGCTGGAATGGTCAGCGCTTCGTGGCGCTCTGAACCGGCTCAGCGACGCCGCCAGATCCGCCAGGCCAGCCAGGCCCAACGCAACCCGCGCCAGAGCTGGCCACGCCGCTTCTGCCCCGCTCCCGCGAAGAAGGCTGCGCCCGTGCCTGCAGCGGCCGCCACCCAGGGGTTGGACAGCAGGCTGCGCCAAGCCCTCACCCGGTTCACCCAGCCGTCGGCACGCTGGCCGAGGTCGTCTACCGCCAGCGCTGCCTGACCACGCATCACTTCCGATGCCAGCAGCAGATTGGCCTTGCGCTCGGCGCGTTCGACCGGGTCCGCTGGGATGCGGGGGATCACAGACTCACCTTTCCTTGCGCGACCCTCATGGCCCCGTTCGACGCCGCAATGCTTCGGCATCCGAGCGCAGTTCGCCGATGCTGGCCTGGAACAGGCTCGCGGGCTGTGCGATCAAGGCTCGGACCTTGAGCACCGCGAAAACAGCAGCGGCCACGAGGACCAGCGTGCCACAGCCCAGGGCCAGCAGCGGATGGCTGTCCCACAGCGCCACTGTGACGAGCACCAGCAACATCAGCAGGCCGAAGCCCGCCAGCAAAGCGGCCAGCACGGCCCACAGCAGCAGGCCCGCAATGCGCTCCTTCTCCTCCTGGGCCTCGATGGCGAACAACTCGAGCCGGATGCGGCCGAGCGTCAGCAAAGAAGCCCCGAGCCGCCGCAGCGGCGCGGAGACGGGTTCCTTGTCGTCGCTCAAGCGAGGCTCAACGGCGGCCGATCAGCACACCCAGGGCCAAGCCCACGGCTGCCGCGACGCCAATGGCCTGCCAGGGCTTGGCATGCACGTAATCGTCGGTGGCGGTGGCAGCATCCTTGGCGCGCTGCACGGCCTCGTGCTGCACGTCGAGGAACTTCTCCTTGGCACCCGACAAGCGGTCCTGGATGCGGGCGCGCAAGGCCTTGACCTCGCCGTCCGCCTTGTTCGTCGTGGCCGTCATCAGCGCGTCGATGTCGTCCATCACCGCACGGAAATCAGAGGCCAACTTTTCTTTCGCCTGGGTTGCGTCACTCATTGCGGCTCCTCGGTCGGGGGGTCAAACACGGACCAAGCCTAACCCGATTGAGCGCTGCCGATATGACGCATCGCAAATGAATGGAGCTTGTCCTACATGGCCCTACAGCACCGCGACGGCCTGCCGCAGCCGCTGCGCATGGGCCTCGCGCAGGGCTGCGGGCGCCACGACCTCCACCTGGCCGGCATGGCGCAGCAGGTCCATCAACAGCTCGGTATCGTCCACATAGGGCAGGCGCAGCCGCCAGCGGCCATCAGGCAGAAATTCGCTTTGCTGGGCCGGATGCCATTCCTCGCGCGACACCCAGGCCGCCGCATCGGCGCTGAACAGCAGCTCGGCCTCGCGAGGCGTGCCGCCGGCGAAGATGCCATAGCCCTGGTCCAGCTCCGCCTCCAGTTCGGCCAGCGGCACGGCCTTGGCTTCTGCATCCAGGAGCACGGCGCTCTCGATGCCGTCCATCGCGAAGCGGCGATAGGCGTCGCTGGCATGGCACCAAGCGTCCAGGTACCAGGCATGGCGGTGGTGTACCAGACGCTGCGGCGATACCTCGCGCTCGCTGCTGGTGCCATCACGCTTCTTGCGATAGCGGATGGCCAGGCGTCTGCGCTTGACGACGGCGCTGCCCACGGTCTCGAAGCTGTCGCTGGCCATGCGCCGCCGCGCCGTGCCGATGAGCCTGACGCGGCGCCGCAGCTCGTCGGCCTCGGCTGCATCCACGCCAAGCATGCCGGTGATCTTGTCGAACATGGGCTGCAGGTGGCGACCGACGACGCCTTGCTCATCCAGGCCAGCCAGCATCTGCTGCATGGTCAGCAGCGCATGCAGCTCGGCCTCGTTGAACCAGACGCCCGGCAGCTCGTGCTTGCCGCCACGCCACTGCTGGCCGAAGCGGTAGCCGTTGTCGGCGGCGTCGTACTCGATGGGCGCATCCAGCCGCTCACGCAGATAGGCCAGGTCGCGCTTGAGCGTGGCCGGCGACACCTCCAGAGCCTCTATCAGCTCGGCGAAGGACACGCAGCCGCGAGAGCGGATCAGGTGCTCGATCTTGTAGAAGCGCTCGGTACGGTCCATGCGGCCTGGTCCTGAAAATATTCACAGTGGTTTTCCAGGTGGATCATCTCATGAGCCAGCTGGCTCACAAACTGCTCTCCAAGGCCCGCGAAATTCATCGGCGAGCCCAACCGACAGGAGCCCGACCATGCAAGCCGTCCTCAACACCCGGATCCAACCTGCCCACCCCGCTCTCGCACAGTTCGCGCTGGACATGGGCGACGCCCCTTCCACCACCAGCGCCCATGAGCGCGTAGGCCTGGCTCTGGGCCGCGACTACGCACTGCATGGCCTGACGCCGCCCATTGCCCACCTCTACCCGCAATCGCCGCTGCAACGCGGCTGGATGGCCGCCCGCGGCAAGGCCGTGCGCACGCCGGCCACGCCCCAGGTCGAGCTGTGGCTGTCCCTGCGCACCCATGCCTGGACGCGCGGCCGCAGCTACGAGGACATCCAGCTCACGCCCCATCATCTGGCCCAGCTCGACGTCTCGCACTGCCCGATCACTCGCGAGCTGCTGGCCGACGACAACCGCAGCATCGACCGCGTCCGCGACGACGCCGGCTACGCAGCCGGCAACCTTGTCGTCATGAGCCGACGCGCCAACCGGGCCAAGGGCAGCCGCGGCCAGCAGGCCCTGGAGGACATGGCCGCCAGTTGCGCCGCCGGCCCCATCACGCGCATAGCCGGCCTGCCCGAAGCCGACTGGAAGCGCCTTGCCGTGCTGAGCAGCTTCGTCACGCCGCTCAGCCATGAAGATGCCGCGCAGATCCCGCTGTGCGTGCTGCCGCCCAACCGGCTTCGCCTGTTCAACCCCATCCAGGCCCTGCAGGCCTTCGTGACCCGTCAGCTCGCCACGCCAGGCTGGAGCGCCCGCTTGAGCCGCGTCGAAGCCTTGCTGCCGACAGATCAGCTTCGCACCGACTTCAACCGCTTCCTGCTTGCCCTCGCCCCCCGTGTGCTGGCCGCAGCCGAGCTGCAGGAGCCGCACCAGATACGCTGGGCCCTGGAAGACGCCTGGGCTCTGCCGCTGGTGCAGAAGCGTTGGACGCGTTTCGCGCTGCAGCTGACGCCTGAACAGGCCGAAGCTCTCGTCGAGCGCGCCGCGGTCAAGAAGCTCAGCCCTGTGCACGTGCAGCGCCACGATGACGCCACCGACGGCTGGGCCCTGGCTACGAACGGCTACATGGCCTGAGACCGACGCCCGCGAGGAAGAAAGCGCCCCGAGAGGCGCTTTTGCTGTTGCGCGCCGACTTCAGACCAGCGAGCGTTGCAGGCGGATCTCTTCGACACGCGCGCCGCCGACTTCCGTCGTGCGGGCGCTGCCCAGCTCACGCTTGAAACCGGCCAGCTCGAAGAAGCGCAGTGCGCGCTCGTTGCGCAGATAGCACCACAGCGTGGCCTTGGTGCAGCCCTCTTCCTGCAAGCCGTCGCGCGTGGCATCCCACAGCGCCAGGCCCACGCCCTTGTCCCAGTGCACCGGGTCGGCGAACAGGGCCCAGACCTCGCCGGTCGTGGCCGGCGTGCCCTTGTCGCGCGAACGGTCGAAGCCCGCAAAGCCCATGATCTTGTTGTCCAGATGGGCGACGATGACCTGGGGCTCGCACAGGTCGATGGCTTCGCGCCAGAAGGCCTGGCGCTTCTGCACCGACATCGCATCCAGCGCGGCAGCGGGCAGCAGGGTCTTGTAGGCATCCTGGCTGGCGGCGACGTGGATCTCGGCGATGGCCTTGGCATCGCGCAGGGTGGCGGGGCGAACCTGGATCACGGACATGGAACTCTTGAGCAATGGCACGGGGGACGAAAGGGCGTGATTGTCCTAGCCCATCGCGCCCGAGTCAGCTCTTGACAGAAATTTTTCCTGCACTCCCGCGGCGCTTCTTCGCGCCTTCACGTGATCAACCACGCCCCGCCGCAGCCAGCGCAACGGCGTGCGCTGCAGATCGGCAAGCAGCGCGTGGTCCACAGGCAGGCCGTCCAGGTCCATTGCGAAACGCCGCCCCACCTCGTCCTGAACCTTCAGTAACAACTCAGCCGTCACGCGCGCATCGGCCATCGCGCGGTGGGCACGGCCCGTGAAATGCAGGTCGTGGAACTGTGTCATCGCGCCCAGACCATGGCTCTTTGCTTCCGGCCAGAGGCGGCGTGACAGCAGCACCGTGCAGGCGAACTCGTGCGCCGGGTCGGGTTCGATGCCGGCACGTGCCATCTCGGCCTGCCAGAAACCCCGGTCGAATGAAGCGTTATGTGCAACGAGCCGGCAGCCTCGCGTGAAGCGGGCCAGTTCGCGCATGACCGTGGCCGAGTCTGGTGCGTCGGCCAGCATCTCGTTCGTGATGCCGGTCAGGGACTGGATGTAGGGCGGCACCCAGCTGCCACTGTTCATCAGACTGGCCCAGGCATCGATGACGGCGCCGCCGCGCACCAGCACGGCCGCAATCTCGGTCGCTCGCCCTCCGCTGGTGGGTCCCAGGCCGGTGGTCTCGAAGTCGACGACGGCGATGGTTTCCATCATCTTCAAGACTTGGGCGGGTGCTTGATGGCATTCATCGCGAGCTTGCGCTCTATGGCGGCTTCCAGGTCCACGCCGCCATGGTCGGCGATCTGAACGAGGTACAGCAGCACATCGGACAGCTCCTCGCCGAGATGGCGGCGCTGGTCGTCACTGAGGTCCAGCGATTGCTCGGGGGTCAGCCACTGGAAGATCTCCAGCAGCTCGGCGGCCTCCACCGTCATGGCCATGGCGAGGTTCTTTGGGGTCTGGTAAGGCTGCCAGTCGCGGTCCGCAGCGAACTGGCGCAGACGATGCTGCAGCGCGGGAATATCCATGCTGGAAGTGTCCAACGTATTCCAAACGGTATTCAAGATTTCAAATTGGTGGTCGTAGTAGAGGGCGCTCCACGCTGTGGACAAGCCGGAAAAGTCCTTGTGTGGCAAGAGTTTGCCTTCCGAACAAGGCTGTGCGCCGCAGCCGGGATGAAACAGCTCGCGATTGGGAACAACTTGTCGCCGGGCTCCAAGCCTGTGGATATCCATGAGGTTGTCCCAGCGCCATCCACAGACTTGCCCAGGCGCGGGTCGCGCGTCAGCCGTGGATCCCGCGCAGGTGGCTGCCAGGCCTCCAGTCTTGTTTCTTTACGTGAGCCACCGGATGAAAGAGGCAGTCTTGCGGGGAGGCCGCGGCTAGAGTTGCCGTCCCAGAATTTCGTGGCGACCGTGCCGTGCTGTCGCCCAGGAGACAACGATGAAGTCCTCCCTCACCCGGATCGCCGCCGCATCGGCGGCGCTGTTGGGCAGCCTGCTGGTGGCGGGTTGCGGCGGTGGCGCAACGGCCGATACGACGCCTGCGGTCAAGATCTCCTCCGTCAAGGTGTTCGGCGATTCCCTGCAGGACAGTGGCACCTTCGGCTACAAGTTCACCGTCCAGAGCAGCGACAACCTGATCTACGCCGAGCGCGTCGCGGCCAACTACGGCCAGACGCTGTGCAACTTCTTCATCTTCACCGGCACCACCTTTGCGGCCAATACGGCCAAGACGGGTTGCACCAATTTCTCCATCGGCGGCGGGCGCATCACCTACACCGGTGCGGGGGGCGCGGCCAATCCGCTGAACATCGGCACACAGATGGCCACCTATGCCGCTGCCGGCAGTTACACGGCCAGCGACCTCGTCATCATCGATGGTGGCGGCAATGATGCGGCCGACCTCGTCGGCGCCTATCTGAACATTCCCAAGGACGCTGCCGCGGCTTATTCGGCCCTGCTCGGTACGCTGCTGACGCCGGCCCAGATCGGTGCCGCGCTGCAGGGCGGTGCCACGGCGGTAGCCCAGATCGGCGCCACCTACATGACGGCGCTGGCCGACAAGTTCGCCGCGCAGATCAAGGCCAGCGTGCTCGACAAGGGCGCCACCCGCATCGTCGTCATGAACATGCCTGACGTGAGCATCACGCCGCGCTTCCAGATGGTGCTGGACGCCATTGCCCAGGCCAGCGGCGGAGGCACGGCCGGGGCGGCGGCGCGCGCGCAGTCGCAGGCGTTGTTCCAGAGCTGGATGACAGCCTTCAATACCCAGCTCGCCGCCAAGTTCGCCGGCAACGACAGCGTCATCGTCGTCGATTTCTACAAGGGTTTCCAGGATGAAGTGGCCACGCCGGCCCAGTTCGGGCTCAGCAACGTAAAGACGCCGGCCTGCCCGATCACGGGCCTGGGCAGCGACGGCCTGCCCGTCTACGACTTCCCGACCTGCACTGCCACGGCCCTGTCCGCCGCGCCGCCGGCCGGCGTTGGGGGCGGTGCCGACTGGTGGAAGAGCTATGCCTTTGCCGACAGCTTCCACCCCACGCCCTACGGCCACCAGCTGACGCAGCAGCTGATCGCCAAGTCCCTGGCTACCAAGGGTTGGCTCTGAGCCTCGGCCCACCCATTCGGAGACGACTCATGAAAACCAAGCTCTTCACTGGCGCCGTTGCCGCCGTGGCCGCCCTTGTCGCCAACAGTGGCGCCTTTGCGCAATCTGCCGGCAGCGTCGTCGTCTACGGTGGCGCCGTGCAGATCAAGCCGCAGGTCGAGAGCGGTGACCTGACCGCGCCCAGCCTGGCCGGCACCAAGGTGGACGTGAAGAAGGCCAGCCAGTTCTCCGGCGGCATCACTTACTACTGGACTGACAACATCAGTATCGACCTGCCCCTCGCGTTGCCGTTCAAGCACGATGTCGTTGGTGCCGGCGCCATCGAAGGCGTGGGCAAGCTCGGTACCGTGAAGTCGCTGCCGATCACGCTGCTGGCGCAGTACCGCTTCGGCGACGCCGGCAGCACGTTCCGGCCCTACGTCGGCGCGGGCCTGAGCTACGGCTACTTCTTCAAGCCGCGGGCCACGACCGCCCTGTCAGGCATCACTGGAGGCACTGTCGGCAACCCGACGACGCTGTCCATGAAGAGCCGCCTGGGCACGACGCTGGAACTCGGCGGTGCGGTCAACCTCACCAAGGACTGGTCCGCCAGCCTTTCGGTGACCAAGACCTTCATCAAGACGACGGGCAGCCTGTCCACGGGCCAGACCATCGAGGCGACGCTGGACCCGGTGTCTATCAAATTCGGGATTGGTTATCGATTCTGAAACCAGTCGTCCGGTAGAAATTAAAAGGGAGCCTATGGCTCCCTTTTTTCAGTGCGCCCAGCATGGGCGCACTCCTACGGGTGCAAGTCCCGTCGTAAGTTGATCACGACGAACGAAGCGAAGCGCAACTGCGTGAGGGCGACCGAGCGTGGGAAGGAAGCGTGGAGCGCAAACCGCGAGCCGATGAACAAGAACCGCATAGAAGGCGCTGCCGAGCAGGGCGAGCGGGCTGAAAACCGCGAAGCTCTCGTGATCAAGGCGAGGCGGCGTAGATGCGGCGGTTGTGCGGTGAAGGAGCGCGTGCCTTACCTGGGGACGCCTCGCCTTATGGCTGAAAGGCCGACGGCGCTGCCGGAGCGAGGTCTCAGCAGAGGTCGTAGTAGCTGGGTAGCGGGGCCGCCGAGGCCGCCAGCGAGAGGCGAAGGACCGAACGGGAGTGAGTGACCAAGGACGTGGGAATGCCAAAGGCCATGCGTCAGATGCCGGCAGCGTCCGGGCGGGTAGGCGTAGCGCACGGTGAAGCCGGGCGTGATCCTGCCAGTGACGAAGCCTGCGGCCCGTCCCATGAACACCAGGGCACAGGGTCGGCAAAGCAGACGGTGGGGGCTGGCACCCTGCTGGAAGCGGCGCTGACGAGAGAGAACCTGCAAGCGGCCTGGAAGCGGGTCAAGGCCAACAAGGGCGCAGCGGGCGTGGACGGGCTCGACATTGAGCACACCCAGCGCCTGCTGCAAACGAAGTGGCCGCAGATCCGCCAAGAGCTGCTGGCGGGGCGATACCGGCCATCGCCGGTACGGCGGGTGATGATCCCCAAACCGGACGGCAGCCAGCGCGAGCTGGGCATCCCGACGGTGACGGACCGGTTGATCCAGCAGGCACTGCTGCAAGTGCTGCAACCGCTGATCGACCCCAGCTTCAGCGACCACAGCCACGGGTTCCGCCCGGGCCGGCGAGCGCACGACGCGGTGAAAGCCGCGCGGGCGTATGTCCAGTCCGGCAAGCGCGTGGTGGTGGACGTAGACCTGGCGAAGTTCTTCGACCGGGTGAACCACGACATCCTGATGGACCGGCTCAAGAAACGCATCCCGGATATGGCCGTGCTGCGGCTCATCCGCGCGTACCTGAACGCCGGGATCATGGAGGGCGGGGTCAAGGTGGATCGAGACCAGGGCACGCCGCAAGGCGGGCCACTGAGTCCGCTGCTGGCCAATGTGCTGCTCGACGAGGTGGACAAGGCACTGGAGGCGCGGGGCTACAGCTTCGCGCGCTATGCCGACGACGCCAACGTCTATGTGGGCAGCGTGAAGGCCGGCGAGCGGGTGATGGCGTGGCTCAGGAAGCTGTACGGCAAGCTGAAGCTTCAGATCAACGAAGCCAAGAGCGCGGTCTGCAGCGTCTTCGGACGCAAATTCCTGGGCTACACGCTGTGGGTGGCTAAGGGGCGCGAGGTGAAATGCAAAGTGGCTCACAAGGCCCTGAACAACTTCAAAGCGCGCATCCGGCAACTCACCGGCCGCTCAGGCGGGCGCAGCATGGCGCAGGTGGTGCAAGGGCTGCGGCCCTATCTACTGGGTTGGAAGGCGTACTTCGGGATGGCGCAAACACCAACCGTCTGGCGCGAGCTGGACGAATGGCTACGCCACCGGCTGAGGGCCCTACAGCTTAAGCACTGGAAACGCGGAACGACTATGTATCGGGAACTGCTGGCGCTGGGCGCCCGCGCTGATGTTGCTCACCGTGTAGCGGCCAACAGCCGACGCTGGTGGCGTAACAGCGCAAAGGGACTCAATGCGGTCCTGGACATTGCGTCGTTCGACCGACTTGGCCTGCCCCGACTCTCCTGACCTCAAGCTCTCGAACCGCCTGGTGCGGACCCGCATGCCAGGTGGTGTGGCAGGGGCGCCTCCTCAAGGAGGCCCCCTATGCCGATTGGGTCGCCGGTTCTCCTCGAAAGGTTTTCGCCAGTATCTGGGGCATGGTCCAGTCCCATGCCCATCAAGGCCTTAGGCTGGATCTCCCGATGCACGCACCGACTCGTGCAGTTCCTGCGCTCAATTTAATCTAAACTATATACCTGCTAACGCCACAAATAAACATACTGCAACAAATTGTTGCGAAATTGAAACCAATGCGCAACATGGTATTAATTAGAAATCGAATAACCGCGGTGGGAATCGCCATACTCACTTCCGTAGCAGGCTGCGGCGGGGGCAGCGGCGCGAGCCAAGCTCCCCAGAGCGGTCCCAATGGAGTCGACGACGGCGCTTCGCCAGGTACGGTCGCCGCCGGGACGGGCAGCGTCTACCCCGCTGTTCAGGGCCTGGTTTTCGTCGAGTACGACGCCGACGGCAACGAGCTTCAGCGCTCTACGGCCACGGCCGCCGATGGCAGCTTCAGCTTCGCCGACCCGCTGTCCGGGGCGCGGCTGCAGGCCTTGCGAAGCACGCCCGAGAGTCGAGTGCCTCCGGTGTACTCGACGCAACTTCGGTCGGAGTCGCTGCAGGCCGAGGGCCTGCAGGTCACCGCGCTGACCACCTGGTACGACCAGCTGCGCGAACATGGTGTGGCCGAGAGCGATGCGGCCAGTCGCATCGCGGCGCTGGTTGGCGGAAGCTGCCTGGCACAGTCCGATGCGGCGGAGCGCGAGCAGGCCGGACATGTCTATGCGGACATGATCGTGCCCGAGAAGAACCACGATTGGCTGCTCAGCGCCGCTTCGGCTTACCTTCAGGCCACGCGCGAGATCGGCCTCGGCCCGCTGGGCGACTTCACGGGGTGGGCGAATGTCCTCGGCAAGCACGGTGAGCTGCTGTCCCAGCTGTGCCAGTATTCCGCCACGGTCTCGGGTACCGGCTGGAAGGCAACGCAGCTTGCCAGGCTGCAGGCGGAGATGAACATCCAGGCCGTGGACGCCACCCGCCTTGAATCCGCCATCGTCGGTGCCAGAGCCCAGGGGCTGGCCCTGCTGGGCCGGCGCATGCAGCTCCTCGAGTACCCCGATCAGACGGAGGCCCTGAAGCCACAGGCCGCCGGGGTGGCGGGGCAGGAGTTGTCGCTGAGCTCCGACTTCGTCATGGCCCAGTACAAGCAATCGCCTGCCAGCAAGACACAGGCGCTGGCGACCTCTTCCACGTCCGCCCTGCTGACGGTCACGTCGGCGGGCGAGATCGTCAGCACCCTGCAGGCGACAGCTACGTCGACGGTCGATGCACTGGCATCGCTGCGCCTGTGGAACCATGGCGATGTCGACAGGCAGGTGCGCCTGGCCTTCAACGGCCAGAACATGGCCAACCTGAACGGCGTTCTGGAGGAAATCCTCGCCCTGCCCGTTGCCTACACCGACGAACCGCTGTACCGAAAGGCATGGCGCTACGTCATCGCCCATCGCCAGCGCACCGTGCCGGTCGCTGCCGGCAATTTCCAGTATCAGCCCGACCTGTGGTTGCGCTCCATCGGCTCCAGCTACTGCGAGGCGCAGGCCACCGCGCTGCACTTCATCTGGAAAGCCATGGGTCACGAGGCGCGAGTCATCGGGCTCACGGGTCATGTCGTGCCCGAGATCAAGATTGACGGCCGCTGGCAGGTCTTCGACCCCTACCTTGCGACCTACTACACCGACCGCAGCGGCCAGAAGATCGTTGGCGTCGCTGAACTCGAGCAGGATCCCAGCCTCGTCAGCAACCCGGCGACGCCGCTGCTGCCCCTGTCAGACACGGCCTATTCGCAGCTGGTCGCAGACATCTACCGCAGCACCGACGACAACTTTCTGATGTACTGGGTGATGGACCCTGCGGTGAAGCCCATGGGGAATGAACTGCAGATCCCTTCGGGCGGCTATGCCGAGTTCGAGGCGGGGGCCAGCCTGGCACGACCGTCGACGGAGTCCGGCTATCAGGTCGACATGGCGCAGATGCGGCTGTGGGTGCCTCCGGGCTATGTGGGCACGATCAAGCTACCGCTGGTGCTCGTGGACGTCCAGGGCACAGGCCAGGTGAAGATGCTGGGGCGCAGCCTGAACCCGGCAACGACGGATGTTCGGGCCCTGCTGGACGACTTCCTGCTCCGGGGCATGTCGGATATCGGCGTCACCGAGCTGACCGTTGACACCGCTGGCACCGGCGGGCTGACGCTGACGCTGATGCTCAACCCGCTGTACTTTGGCACTGGCCAGCAACTGACCGTCCGGGCCTTTGGCCAGGATGTGAACGGCCTGATGTTCGAAGGAGCGGCATCCAAGGCGGCGATATGAGCGCAGCGCCGGGAAGGCTCGCTATGGAATTCCCAGCAGCTTGTGCAGCTGCACCGACATCCGCCATTGCGGATGGGCCCGGCAATAGTCCACCGCCGCCTTCGTGTGTTCGCGCTTGAGCACCGAGTCCATGGGCTGCAGGAAGAAGTTCTGGAAGTCCAGATGCGCAAACCGCTCCGGCGGCGCCAGCGGCTGCGGATAGACCAGCTTGAGCTCGTGCCCCGAGGTCAGTACCAGCGGCGCATCGGCCTTGGGGCTGACACAGATCCAGTCCAGCCCGGCTGGCGCCGGCTGGGTGCCGTTGGTCTCGACGGCCACCTCGAAGCCGCGCGCATGCAGCGCGGCGATGAGCGGCGTGTCCAGTTGCAGAAGCGGTTCGCCGCCCGTACAGACGACGTAGGGTCGGCCCCGGTCATCGGAAGCGGCACCCTCGGCGCCACCGGGCCAGGCTTTCGCAACGGCATCGGCCAGTGCGTCGGCGGTCGCGAACTTGCCGCCGCCCTCGCCGTCCGTGCCGACGAAGTCCGTGTCGCAGAACGTGCAGACCGCCGCCGCGCGATCCTGCTCGCGGCCGGTCCAGAGATTGCAGCCGGCAAAGCGGCAGAACACCGCCGCGCGGCCCGCCTGGGCGCCCTCGCCCTGCAGCGTGTAGAAGAGCTCCTTCACCGAGTACGTCATACGGGGATCAACTCCTCGGAATCCGCCCGGCTGACGATGGCACCCGAGCCGCGCGTCTCGTAGAGGTCCACGCGGTCGATCTGCGGCAGCACGTTGCCGCCCTCGCGCAGCACCCAGGCGGCGATCGTGGCTGCATCGCCGTCGGGCAGGTTGGCAATCTCGAACAGCGGGTGGTGGTCCAGTCGCTTGAAGATGGGGTTGAACAGGGTCTTCACGTCCCCGAAGTCCACCGTCCAGCCCATGACCTGGTCCAGCGGCGCAGCCAGGTGCAGCCTCAAGGTGAAGGTGTGGCCGTGGATGCCGGCAAGTGGGTGGCCGGCGGGCGCGTGCCTCATGCGAACGGCGCTGTCCAACGTCATCTCCTTCCAGATGCGGTAGCTCTGGCCGTTGAAGTTGGCGCCGCTGGAGCCGGTTTCGTAGACGGTCACCCAGCTCAGCTCCGGTAGCGCGGGCTTGAGCCTCTGCCACAGCCAGGCCGAGATGTTCTCGCTGGTCGGGTTGGCGAGGCCGTCGATGTCGTTCAGGCAGCGGTAGTTCAGCTCGAAGTGCAGCGGCGCCCAGATCTCGTCGAGGTGGTCGTAGTCGATGGCCAGGTCACGCTCACCGATGTCGGCTCCCATGTTCACATTGGCGTGCAGGATGACCTCGAAGCCATGGCCGTGCATGCGGCCGCACTGATGGCCGGCCGGCACGTTGGGCAACTGGTGCGCGGCCTGGAAGCGGTAGCGCCGCCAGACATGGGCGTGGCCCGCGCCGTCCAGGTCCACGCCGCTGTGCGTGGTGCTTTGCACGCCCACCTGCACGATGCCCGGCACGTCCAGCCGCGAACGCACCCATCGGGCCAGGTTCTCGTCGGTGGGCTCGGGCAGGTGGTCGTTCAGCAGAGCGTGGTCCAGCGGCGCGACGGTACTGGCCATGCGGGACCGCAGCGCCTCCACCTCACCGCCGGGAAAGGCCGACCAGCCCGTCGGCAATGCCGTGCGCACAGTGGCGAAATAGCTGTGGCCGTGCAGGCCATGGCTGCGATGCGAGGCGGGCAGGGCGGGAATGCGGCAGGCCGACTCGAAGCCGGCCGAGGCACAGTGCAACACGGAAAGGGACATGCCCCGATTGTCGCCCGCCCCTTTCCCGGCCTGCTTGACTTGAAGTTGGCTTGAGCTTTTAGGCTTTGCCCCATGAACCTTTCCGATTCCGTCGCCCCCTCCTCTTGTGCCGACAAGCTTTTCGCCCCGGGCCGCCGCGCCGCTTGCCTGGGTGCGGTGGCGCTGATCTCCATGCTCGCCTTCGAATCCATCGCCGTCGCCACCGCGATGCCTGCCGTGGCCGAGGCCTTGCATGGGCTGCCTTATTACGCGCTGGCCTTCGGTGCCACACTGGCGACCTCGGTTCTGGGCATGACTGCCGCCGGCCAGCTCTGCGACAAGCGTGGTCCCTACCGTGCGGCGCTGGCCGGGCTGGCGGCCTTCCTCGCCGGATTGCTGCTGGCCGGCTTCGCGTCGTCTATGCCGGCTCTGGTGCTGGGCCGTGCGCTGCAGGGCCTGGGCAGTGGAGTGCTCGGTGTGACGCTCTATGTCGGCGTCGGCCGTGTCGTGCCACCGCAGCTGCACCCCAAGCTGTTCGCGATGTTCGCGGGCGCCTGGGTCGTGCCGGGCCTCGTCGGCCCGGCGCTGGCATCCTTCCTCGTGCAGTTCCTCGGCTGGCGCTCGGTCTTCCTGGCCGTCGCGGCCGCCGTGCCGGTGGCGGCCGCCATGATGCTGCCGGCCCTCAGACGCGTGGGTTCGGGCACCGGCGAGGTACTGCGCTGGGGGGCCATGCGCTGGGCGCTGCTGGCCAGCGGCGGCGCGCTGACGTTGCACGCGGCCAGCCAGCAAAGCGGCAGCGGTGCGGCGGTGCTGTTCGCGGCGGGGCTGCTGGCGGCTGGAGTCGCCGCCCGGCTGCTGCTGCCCGCCGGCACGCTGAGCGCGGCGCGCGGCCTGCCTACCGTGATCCTGCTGCGCGGCCTCATCGCAGCAACCTTTGCAAGCGCCGAGGCCTTCCTGCCGCTGCTGCTGACCCAGCATTTCGGCTGGAGCCTTACGCAGGCCGGCATGGCGCTCAGCGCCGGCGCGGTGACCTGGAGCCTGGGCAGCGCGCTGCAGGCGCGCGCGCAGCGGCCCGAGACGCGGCGCTTGCTGCTGCCGGGCGGCTTCGCGCTGACGGCGCTGGGCCTGCTGGTCGTCATCGCGCCGCTGTTGTTCGCGCTGCCGTCGTGGCTGGTGTTCGCCGGCTGGAGCACGGTGGGCCTGGGCATAGGCCTGTCGTTCCCCATGCTGTCGGTGCTGCTGCTGCAGTTGTCGCCGCCCGACAGCCAGGGCAGCAACACCTCGTCGCTGCAGCTCAGCGATGCGCTGACCAGCAGCGCCGCGCTGGCATTGGCCGGCCTGCTGTTCAACCCGGCCACGCGTCAGGTCCTGCCCGTGCTGCTGATGTCGCTGGCGCTGGTGGCCGCCGCTGCGCTGATCAGCCCCCGCGCCCAGCCGCGGCTGGGCGCCAATGCCTAGCCTTCCCCGGTGATCTCGGGGAAAGGTGTCGTCGCCATCGGTGCGAAGCTGGCGCGAGGCTCGTGTTCCACCTTGCGCGCCAGCAGCCGTGCGCATTGCCGCAGGCAGGCCAGCGCGCTCTGCTGCAGGTCCGGCTGCGCGGCGGCGCTGAAGCAGCAGACGGTGCCATAGACGCGACCATCCGGCAGCACGACAGGGGTACTCAGGTGGGCGCCGACGGGGATGCCGGTGTCGGGCAGCTCGCCACGCGCCACCAGCACCGCGGCGTCGGGCAGCAGCTCCGGAATGCGTCCCTCGACGATGCGCTGGCAGTAGCTCTGCTCCAGTGGCGCCGAGTCCCCCACATGCAGGTCCATGGCGTCGCCGCCGTCCACGAAGCGGAACACACGTTCGCCGTTGACGAACTCCGACACGAAGACCACGTCCATGCGAAGCTGCTTGCGCAGCATCAGCAGCACGCCCGTGATGCGACGGTCGAGCTGGGGGTCGTAACTGTCGGCGGTGGCTACCAGCAGCTCGGAGATTTGGACGTCCAGCGTCTGCTGGTCGAGTGGGTCCAGGAGGGACATGCGAGCGGCTCCGCAATAGAGGTGTCCGCATCATCGATGTTGCACGTGCCCGCGGTCGAGTAACCGTGAGTCGCGCGGGTGATTTCATGGCCGCCGCCCGCCTTCCGGCCGACGGAGGAGCCATGCCGGAGCCATGGCCCACGCCGCACGCGGTGGCTCCTCGTGGGCGATGCGGCGCGGCGCACGGCGGCCGACGATGCCGGCCATCCATCCCATCCTGCCGGAGCCCCACATGTCCACTGCCCCCACCCCGTCCGCCCCGCGCATCGCACTGCCATTGCTGGCCGCCATCGCCAGCTTCTGGCTGCTGGCGGACGTCACCGAGGCCCAGGCCGTCCAGCAGCGCCGTCTCGTGCTCGACGTCGAGCTGCAGCGCCAAGGCCCCGTGCAGGCCGGCGCCGAGCGTGGCGAGCAGACCCTCAACCAGCGCTGGCAGTTCAGCGCCTTGATGCAGAGCGATGGCGTGCCCATGCCACACAATCCGCTGGACCCCGATGACCACCGCCGCCAGGCCCAGGCCGCCGAGCGCATCACTGCCGCCGCGCCCATGCCCGACTGGCGCGCCATGCAGGCCAGGGCCCAGGCCTTGCAGGCCCGTTGCGGCCAGGACAGTGCCTGCCTGATGCGCGAGGCCTCGGCCCAGAGTGCCGCGGCCATGCCCGGCGTCAACCCTGGCAGCCAGGGCCGCTTGCAGGCCTATGGCCAGGCCGCGGCCGCCTGCGAGCGCCAGCCTGCCGGCAAAGCGCGCGAGGCCTGTCGTGCTGGGGCGCGCCGCCAGGCCGGCGGCGGCTCCGAGGCACCCGACGATGGTGGCACCGCCGCACCCTATCTGCACTTCAACGGCGTAGCCGCCTGCGGCTTGCAGCTCAGCGCCCGGTTGGACGAGCGCGTCCAGGGCCGCTTCAACGACGTGCAAGGCGTCGTGATCTACACCGAGGCCGCCCACGGCCAGGAGACTCGCCGCGACGACACACCCTGCCTCACGTTGCAGGCAGTGCTCGACACGCGCAACGGCCGCGTCTGGACGTTCCTGGCTACCGTGCCACAGGACGTGCAGGGCGTGCGCACCCGCGAAGAAACCAACCGCCGCGCCCAGCGCCACGAGGGCCGCATCGGCCTGCAGTGGCGCGAGGCCCAGGACTGGCTGCAGCAGCGATTGCTGCAGCTCAGCGCCGAGGGCCAGGACCAGGCGCGGCTACCCGCGGGCAGCGGCCAGACGGAGATCAAGCTGAAATGGAGCTTCCGGCCGGCCTGAGCCGGCGATTCCTGGACGGGGCTCAGGCCCCGGCGGGCGGGCGGATGTCCGTCACGCGCCGGCCGCGCCGGTTCGCGGCCGTGCGCAGGTGCACCAGCGACTCCACGCGCTTGAGCAGCTCGCGGTCGTTCCAGGGCTTCTTGAAGATGCCGTAGACGCCCTCGATCTGGCCCACACGCCCGTGCAGCTCGTCATGGCCAGTGATGGCGATGACCGGCAGATCCTCGGTCGTGAGGCTGCCATGGACATCGGCGATGAGCTCGAAGCCGTCCTTGTTTGGCATCTCCAGGTCCGTGATCAGCACGGCGATCTCGGGCTTGTCTTCGAGCTGGGTGAGGGCCTCGTTGCCATCGTTGACCTGCACGACGACGAAGCCAGCGCCCTCCAGCAGCCGCTTGAGCTTGGTGCGCACGACGGCCGAGTCGTCGGCGACCAGCACCGTGGGCGGTCCCTCCGGGATGACGGGCGCGGCGGCCGGCGGCTGCATGGGCGTGGGTGCCGTGACGAACGGGCTGGCCATGGACGGCCCGGCGTTGGGCGACACCGGCAGCGGCGGCAGCGCCACAGGCGCAGTGGCGCGGGGCACGCCAGGCGGGCGGGCCGGCGGCGTGTATTCGCGCGACGGCCGATAGTCGTCACGCTTGAAGGCTGCGATGAGCACGATGATGGCTAGCGGTATCGCGATCAATACCGGCATCAGATAGGCGCCCAGCAACTCCTGCAAATCGTGAAACATCTCCATCCCCGGGGTGTGACAGCGGGCAGCCTAACACCCGCCCGGGGGAGCGCACCACCGAGAAAAGCCGGGCCCTGTGCAGGCGAAGGCGCGCTTCGCGCTAGAAGGTCAGCACGAAGCAGGCTCCGCCGCCGGGCCGCCTGGCATGGCGCACGGTGCCTCCCAGGCCGTGCACCAGCTGGCGAACGACGGCCAGGCCCACGCCGCTGCCGCCCTCGCGCGTCGTGAAGAAGGGCGTGAAGATGTGCCCCTCCAGCCCCGGCGCGACGCCCGGGCCGTTGTCGGCCACCTCCAGCCTTAGCCGTGCTCCACGGCTCAGCCGGGCCTCGATCCGCAGCGCGGGCGCCGGCCGGCCGGTGCAGGCCTGCAGCGCGTTCTGCGTCAGGTTGATCAGCACTTGCTCCAACTGCGCGGCGTCAGTTCGCAAGGCCAGGCTGGCGGGCTCGACGGCGATGTCCACGCGGCCGCCCGCGGCGTCCCAGGCCGGCGCAACGAGGCGCTGCACGGCCTGCAGCAGCGGCAGCAGCGGCGTGTCGGCCAGCGTCGGCGCTGGCGGATGGCTGACGCTGCGGTAGCGCTCGACGAAGCCCTGCAGGTGCGCCGCCCGTCGGGCCAGCGCCGCAAGAGCCGCCTGCAGCTCCTCGAGCTCGCCGGCCTCCAGCAGCGCCGGCGCGCTGGCGGCCAGCGAAGCGATGGGTGTCAGCGAATTCATGATCTCGTGGGTCAGCACCTGCACCAGCTGGCGCCAGGCGACCAGGGCCTCGGTCTCCAGCTCGGATTCGATGGGTGCGAGCGCTGCCAGCCGCCAGGCCTGGCCCCGCACCGTCAGAGCCGATACGGCCAGCACGGCGCGCTCCTGGCCATGCTCGGTAGGCAGGGTGACGACGCGCCGGCCAGGGCTTGCATCCAGCAGCGCAAGCAGCGAGGCGGCCTCGGCGGCGCGGCCCGGCGCGATGAGCCGGCGCGCGGCGGCGTTGAGGGCCAGCGGCTGCGCACCGGGCATGAGCCGCCAAAGCGCGAGTGGCGCGTGTTCTAGGGCTGCGTCCAGATCCGGCCGCGGGGCCGGCGGCGGCTCGGGCGGCAGTGATACGGGGCGGTGGGCCAGGCGCCCCAACGCGGCCCAGCCCAGCGCGGCCGCGACCAGGCCCGCCAGCGCGCAGGCGACAGCTCCGCGTGGCGAGTCCAGCGTCGCGACGACGCCGGCCGAACTGGCCGCCAGCACCAGGGCCGCGAGGGCCGCGCGAGACTTGTCGTGGCCCGCGCCCTGCGTGGCACCGGCCCTTCGACCGGTGTCAGTCAGGCCATCGGGGGGGACCTTCGGCCCGGTCTCAGAGGCCATGCTTTTCCAGCCGACGGTACAGCGCTGCGCGGCTGACGCCCAGCAGCTTGGCCGCCTGGCTGATGTTGCCGTTGGCCTGGGCGAGCGCGGCCTGCACGGTTTCGCGCTCGCGCCGGGCGAGGTCCAGGCCCGGCTCGACGGCTGGCGCCGCAGCGATCTCGGCCAAGCCGAAGTCCGTGAAGGTAAACACCGGGCCGCGGGCCATCAGCGTCGCGCGCTCGCAGGCCTGGCGCAGCTCACGCACGTTGCCAGGCCAGCGGTAGGCGCACAGCCTGTGCAGCGCGCCGGCCTCGATGTCGCGCGCCGGCCTGCTTCGCGCGAAGTGGGCAAGGTAGTGGCGCAGCAGCAGCGCCACGTCGCCTGCGCCGCGCTCTCGCAGTGCCGGCACGCGCAGCACCACGGTGTTGAGGCGGTACAGCAAGTCGGGCCGGAAGCGCCGTGCGTCGAACAACTCGGCCTCGGGCACGTTGGTGGCGGCCAGCACGCGCACGTCCACCTCGACGGGCTTGTCGCTGCCTAGCGGCGTCACCTCGCGCCGCTCCAGCGCGGCCAGGAGCTTGGCCTGGCCGGCAAGCGGCAGGTTGGCGATCTCGTCGAGGAAGAGGGTGCCGCCCGCCGCCGCGACGAAGCGGCCAGGGCGCGACTCGCGCGCATCCGTGAAGCTGCCGCGGCGGTGGCCGAACAGCTCGCTCTCCACCAGGGCCTCGGGCAGTGCACCCATGTCCACGGCCAGCAGCGGACCGTCGACGCGCGCTGATGCGCGATGCAGCGCGCGCGCCACCAGCTCCTTGCCCACGCCGTTCTCGCCCAGGATGAGCACGCTGGCGTCGCTTGCGCCCACCTGGGCGATCTGCGCGCGCAGTGCGTGCATCGAGGCCGACTCGCCCAGCAGCTCGCCCGCCGCCGCCGATCCTTGGATGGGGGCGCGCCGCGCCAGCGCCGCCTGCACGCAAGCCACCAGGCGTTCATTGGGCCAGGGCTTGGTGATGAAGTCCACGGCGCCGGCCTTCAACGCCTGCACGGCCAGTTCGACCTCGGCATAGGCCGTCATGACGATGACAGCCGGCGCCGGCTGCCCCCCCTGGCGCGCGACGACCTCGCGCAGCAGCGCCAGTCCCGCCGCGCCGTCGCTGGCGCCCGGCGTGAAGTTCATGTCCAGCAGCAGCACGTCCGGTGCGATCTCGTCCAGTGCCGCCGTCAGCTCGGCGGGCGAATGACGCACTGCCACGGGCGCCAGCTTGCGCAGGGCCAGGCGCGCGGCCAGGGCCACGTCGGGGTCGTCATCGAGGATCAGCAGGCCGCTCATGGAAGGGCGGGACTCTAAGCGCCGGGCGTGCGCCTGGGCAAGGCAGTGTCCGGAACCGAACAGTCCGGGTGTCCGCAAGCGGACGATGCGCAGCCGGGTGCTGCCGTTTTACCAGGCATCGCAGGCTGGCCCGTCTTTTGCACTGAACTTCGCCATGAAGCTGCTTCCTTCCCCCACCTTCTGGCGCGGCGCCTGGCGCCAACTGCGTGCCGAGCCGGGCCCGGCCGCCCTCGTCATCTTCGGCCTGGCCCTGGGCCTGGCCTTGACGCTGCTGACGACAAGCTTCCTGCAGGACACGCTATGGCCCGATGGCGACCTGCCAGAGGGAGACCGGCTCGTCACCTTCGAATGGCGCGCCCGCGGCCCCGGAGGCATCACGACAGCATGGTTCGGCGACGTGCCTGCCGTGCCCTTGTATGCCGGGTTGCGCGACGCCGGGGCACCGGTGGCCGAGATGAGCCGCCTGCTGTTCACCCAGCTGCCGGCGCAGGCCGCCGATGCGAAAGGTCTGCAGCGCAGTACGCGGCTGTCCATCGCGCTGGCCGACGCCGATCTGCAGACCTTGTTCGGCATGCGGCCGCTGGCGGGCGACCTGGGCGCTGCGCTGTCCACGCCCGAAGGCATCGCGCTGACGGCCAACACGGCCGAGAAGCTCTTTGGCACCGCACAGGCGCTGGGCCGCTCGTTCACGATCTCGCTGCCGCCGATGCCCGGCGGCGCGCCCGGCGGGCAGTTCTCGCTGACCGTGAAGGCGGTGCTGCCCACCCCCAACCGCAACGGCACGCTGGTGTTCGACGCCATCGCCGGCTTCCATGCGCCGGCCGCCAAGGCCTACCTGAAGCTGTCGGACAACTGGTACCAGACCAGCGGTCGACTGTTCGCCCGCATGCGGCCGGGCACGACGCCCGACACGCTGACCGGGCTGGCGCAGCGCCTGGCCGACCAGCAGCCGCTGCCACCCGGCTTCCCGGCCGATTTCCTCAAGGGTGGTGGCAAGGCGGCCTATCTGCGCGCGCTGCCGGTGGCCGACATCGGCCTGCTCGGCGCCGGCAGCCCGCAACGGCGGTTGCAGCTGGGCAGCCTCGCTGCGGCGTCGGCAGGTGTGCTGGCGCTGGCCGTCATCAACTTCATCAACCTGTGGAGCGTGCGCACCTTGCGCCGCCAACGCGAAATCGGGCTGCGCAAGTCGCTGGGCGCCGGGGCGTCACAGCTGGCGCTGCAGTTCTTCGTCGAGGCCTCTCTCGTGGCCTGTCTTGCAGGCGCTCTGGGCCTGCTGCTGGCCTGGTGGGCCACGCCCTGGGCCGAGGTACTGCTGCAGCGCCAGTTTCATGCGCCGGTGCTGAGCGCCGGCATGGGACTGCTGACGGCGCTGCTGTGTGGAGCGATCGCCGCCGTGAGTGCGCTGCCGCTCACCCACATCGCGCTGCGCGTGCGGCCGGCGGAGTCGCTGGCCGGCCGCAGCCACACTGAGGGCGCGGCCAGCCGCTGGCTGCGCCGGCTGATGACGACACTGCAGTTTGGTGCCGCCGCGGTGTTCGCGTCGCTGGCGCTGACGGTGTTGTGGCAGGCCCAGCAAGCCGTCAGCATGCCGCGGGGCTTCGACATCGAGGACCGCGTGGCCGTTGAGCTGCCCTGGTGGGCCCAGCCGGCGCAGACGGCGTCGCTGGTCGAGCAGGTGCGTCGCTGGCCCGAGGTCATTGCCGCTGCCGCGTCCGACGACGTGCCCGGCCGCGACTTCTCCAGCTGGTACGGGGAGTTCCGGGGCGCCAGCGGCCAGCCGGTGAGCCTGCGCACGGGCGTGGACTTCACGCCGGGCTATCTGCAGACCTACGGAATGCGCATCCTCGCTGGCGGGCTGTCGGCGGATCATGTGTCAGAGGTGGCGCGGCGCGGCATAGTGCTCGACCGCAGCGCCGTGCGCGCGCTGGGCTTTGCCAGCCCCGAGGCGGCCATCGGCCAGCAGCTGGGTGCGCCGTCGAACATCGACGAAGGCAGGCCGGCCACGGTCGTGGCCGTCATCGACGACATCCGCCTGGAGGGCCCGCGCAGCCCGCCGCAGCCGCACGGCATCCGGCCCGTCGTCGAGCGCGGCTCCGGCGTCATCGGCGTGCACAGCCGAGACCCTCAGGCCACGCGCGCCAAGCTGGCGGCGCTGGTCCGGGAGCGCTTCCCGGACATCTACGTCGAGGCGCTGCCGGCGCGCGACATGCTTTTGCAGAAGGTGGCCGACGACGCGCGACTGGGCCGACTCGTTGCCATTGCCGGCCTGCTCGCGCTGGGGCTGGCGGCCGTGGGCATCTACGCGTTGGCGGCCTACACGCTGCGCCGGCGCGAGCGTGAGATCGTGCTGAGAAAGCTGCATGGAGCGGGTGCGGGCGCCGTGGCGGGCCTGCTCGTGCGGGAGTTCGCGGGCGTGCTGGCGGTGGCCTGCGCGGTGGCGCTGCCGGTGGCAGCGTGGCTTTCGCAGCGCTATCTCTCCGACTTCGTCGAGCGCGCCCCCGTGGGGCCGTTCTCGCTATGGGTGCTGCTGGCGGCGGTGGCGCTGCTGGGGGCCGTGACGGCATTGGCCGTGGCGCGCCATCTTCGTGCGGCGCTTGCCTTGCGGCCGCTGCAGGCCCTGACCGGATGAGTGCCGCGCTCAGTTCCGGCGTTGCGATGGATCGGCACGTGACAGCGCCGTCGCGGCGCTGGATCGTCTTGTCGGGCCTCGCGGCGGCCGTCGTGATGGTGGCCCTGATCGCGCGGTACTGGCCGCGCGGCGTGCCGGTGGCCCGGGCCGACGTGGAGATCGCCACCGTCAAGGTCGGCGCCTTCCGCGACGTGGTCGTGGGTCGTGCGACGGCGCAACCGCTGCAGTCCGTGATGCTGGACGCGACCGAAGACGGCCGCGTTGAACAGGTGCTGGTTAAGGACGGTGCGCGCGTCGAGGCCGGGCAGCTGCTGGTCGTGTTGGCGAGCAGCCAGCGCGCGCAGGAGCTGATGGCGCGCTCCAGTGAGGCAGCCCAGCAACTGGCCAACCTGGCCACCTTCCGCGCAGGGCTGGCGCAAGCGCAGGCGGCGCAGCGCCGCGAGCTGACGCAGGCGGAGTTCGAGCTGGAGCGCGTGCGCCGCCTGCACCAGCGCAACCGCGATCTGGCCGTGCAGGGCTTCCTGTCGCCCTCTGCGCTGGAGGACTCGGCCGACAAGCTGGCGCTTGCAGAGCGCCTGCACGCCCAGCTGCTGGCGGACAGCCGCGTGGAGTTGCGCACACGGGAGCAGTCGGTGCAGGCCATGCAGCGCGCCGTCACCGACCTGGAGCAGCGCCTCGCTGCGATGCGCGCCGCCAGCGAAGGCCTGGCCGTGCGCGCGCCCGTGGCGGGCCGCGTCACGGGCCTGGCGCTGCAGGTCGGCGAGAGCGTGCGCAGCGGTACCCGCATCGCGCGACTGGACAGCCTGGGCCGCTTCAAGCTGGAGCTGCGGCTGGACGAGTTCCATCTTGCCCGAGTCCGCGAAGGCCTGGCCGCCGAGCTGGTGCACGGGGGCCGCAGCCACGCGTTGCATGTCACCCGCATCGACCCGCAGGTCAAGGAAGGCCGCTTCTCCGCCGAGCTGGGTTTCGACGCGGAGTCGCCGCCGCTGCAGGTCGGCCAGGGCCTGGACGTGCGACTGACGCTGGGCCAGGCCAGCCAGGTGCTGCTGCTGCCCGATGGCGGCTTCTACGCCGATACGGGCGGCGCCTGGGCCTTCGTGCTTGACGCCGACGGCCGTCGCGCGCGGCACCGTCCGCTGCAACTGGGCCGGCGCGCCGACGGCGTTGTCGAAGTGCTGGGCGGCGTGCAAGCCGGCGAGCAGGTCGTCGTTTCCCCCTACCGCGCCTTTGCTGGCGCTTCCACCCTCCAACTGGATTGAGCCATGTTCAAGCTCCGTCACCTCACCAAGACCTTCCGCACCACTGACGTCGAGACTACGGCACTGGACCGTGTCGACCTCGACATCGAGACCGGCGAGTACCTCGCCATCACCGGACCTTCGGGTTGCGGCAAGTCCACGCTGCTGGGCATCCTGGGCCTGCTGGACGCGCCGAGCGGCGGCGAGTACTGGTTCGATGGCCAGAACGTTGCCGGCTGGAACGAGCGCCAGCTCAACACGCTGCGCCGCGGCCGCATCGGCTTCGTGTTCCAGAGCTTCAACCTCATTGACGACCTGACGGTGGCCGACAACATCGGGCTGGCGCTGGAGTATGGCGAGCTTCAGGCGCGAGCGCGCCGCGAGCGCGTGGTGGAGGTCATGGAGCGGCTGGGCATCGCTCACAGGGCCGGCCACCGGCCCAGCCAGCTCAGCGGCGGCCAGCAGCAGCGTGTGGCCATTGCCCGTGCCATCGCCGCGCGGCCGGCCCTGCTGCTGGCGGACGAGCCGACCGGCAATCTCGACAGCGCCCACGGTGCGGAGGTCATGCGCATCCTGCGCGAGCTCAACGCGGAGGGCACGACACTGGTCATGGTCACGCACTCGCTGGAGCACGCCGCCCAGGCGTCGCGCACGTTGCGGCTGCTGGACGGGCGGGTGGTGGTGGATGCGGTGAGTTCGATGGCCTGAAGCCCGCCGGCCTTGGCATAGTCGGCGCATGCTGGCTTCCCAATTCGTCTTCCATCTCGAACTGCAGCGCGACAAGATAGGGTCCTTCGAGCGCTATCCCTTCAACCTGCCGGCCGTGCGCACGCTGGACCGTCTGGTGCTGCACCCCAGGGTGACCTTCTTCGTCGGCGAGAACGGTTCGGGCAAGTCCACGCTGCTGGAGGCCCTGGCTGTCGCCATGGGGTTCAACGCCGAGGGCGGCAGCAGGAACTTCAACTTCGGCACGCGGGCTTCGCACTCGGCGCTACATGAGGCCCTGCGCGTGGCCAGGGGCGTAAAGCGTCCGCGGGACGGCTGGTTCCTGCGCGCCGAGAGCTTCTTCAACGTCGCCACGGAGATCGAGCGGCTGGACGAGGGGCCGGGCGGCCCGCCCATCATCGGCGCCTACGGTGGGCACTCGCTGCACGAGCAGTCCCATGGCGAGTCCTTCCTCAAGCTGCTCAACAAGCGCTTTGGCGGTCGCAGCCTCTTCATCCTCGACGAACCGGAGGCGGCGCTGTCGCCGCAGCGCCAGCTCGATGCGCTGGTGCGGCTGCATGCGCTGGTGCGCCAGGACTCGCAGTTCGTCATCGCGACGCATTCATCCATGCTGATGGCGTACCCGGACGCCTGGATCTACCACTTCGATGCCGACGGCATCCGCCGCGTGGACTATGAAGACACCGCCCATTTCCGGGTTCTGCGCGACTTCATGGCGGATCCGCAACGCCGGCTGCGTGACTTGTTGGCCGACTGAGGCCGTCGGCACTCGAGTCGCGGCCGTTGCGTCAACCGGCGCCCTTAGGATGCCGGGCCTATGCAACTCCTGGTTCGTGGCCTGGCCGGCCTGCTGATCTGCTGCGGGCTGGGCCTGGCCCGCGCCGACGCCGGCGTGGGTGTGCTGGAGGTGCAGTTCCGCAGCGTGGCCGTGCCGCAGAACACGGTGCCTGCAATCGCCCAGGACCGCGCCGGCTTCGTCTGGATCGCCACGAGCAAGGGCCTGACGCGCTACGACGGCTACCGGCTGCGTCCCATCGAGCTGGCCGGCGACACGACGGCCAGCCGCAGCCTGGGCTGGGTGCGGGCGATGGCGTCGGCGGTTGACGGCCGCATGTGGATAGGCACCGAGTTCCAGGGCCTCATGGCCTATGACCCCGAGCAGGACCGCGTCGAACGCCATGGAGGCGCGCAAGGTGGCAACGGGCCGCAGGCGCCCATACGTGCGCTGGCGACGGGGCAGGATGGCGTGGTCTGGGTCGGCACGCTGGGCAGAGGCCTCTATCGCTACGACCCGGCGGCCCGACGTTTCGAGGCGCACGAGCTGCGCTGGCGCGACGAGGCCGAGACACGCGTGCTGGCGCTGCGCGTGGGTAGCGATGGCGCAGTCTGGGCTGGTCACTGGCGCGGTCTGGCTCGCTTCGCCAAGGGGGCCTGGGAGAACGTCGTCCTGCCCGGCCTGCCTGACGGCATGCCGGTGCAGGCTCTGGTGGAGGACCGCGCCGGCCGTATCTGGCTGGGCACGCAGGACGGGCACCTGGGCGTCGTCGAACAAGGTCAGGTGCGCTGGGTGCAGGCACTGGGCATGCCCATCAATGCGCTGGCCGAGGCTGCCGACGGACGGTTGTGGGTGGGTGGCAAGGTGGGCCTGTTCTGGGTCAATCCGGCCAGTGGCGCCGTTGAGGCCCGGCTGCGCCAGGATCCGCGTCGCGTCATGGGCCTGGCCGGCAACGACGTCAGCGGCCTGCTGCGTGACCGCAGCGGTGCCATGTGGGTCAGTGGCTATGGCTTGGGCGTGCAGCGGCATCTGTCCCACCCGGCCCTGGCCGTGCGCGGCCCCGACGCGGACCCCGCCGGCCCCATGGCCGAGGCCGACGTGCGTGCCATGCTGGCACTGAGGAACGGCGAGGTACTGGCGCCTACGCAAAGTGGCCATGTCGTGCGCCTGGACGGCCGCCCGGGCCGCGAGCTGGCCACGTTGGGCGAATTGCCGCGCGAGCGGCAGAGCGTCGTCGAGGCCCTGGCCGAGGCGACCGACGGCAGCCTCTGGATGGCGGCAGCCGGCCGGCTGGAGCACCGTGCCGCAGACGGCCGCCTGCTGCGCGACTGGCCCCTGGACGGCGGCCGGGCCCAGCAGCTGCTGCTGCGACAGGACGGGAGCGTCTGGCTGGGCATGCAGGAAGGGCTCTACCGCCTGGCCGGCGTCGCTGCAGCGCCCGAGCGCGTGCATCCACTGGATGGCCTGCTGCTGCAAGGCGGCGTCTACACGCTGCGTGTGGCGCCGGACGGCCGGCTGTGGGTGGGTGGCCAGCAGGGCCTGTTCCGCGAGCGCGTGGCTGGTGCGGGCGGGCTGGAGGTCGTGCCTCAGGCGCCCAGGCAAACGCTGGGCAGTCCCATCGTCATGGGACTGCTGTGGGGGCGCGACGGCCGGCTATGGGTGGACACGCCCGTCAGCGGCCTGCACCGTCTGAAGGACTGGGATACCGAGGGACGCGCTCGCTTCGAGCGAATCAGCGAGCGCCACGGCATGGAGGGCGTGTTCGGTGGCAACCTGCACGAGGACGGCCAGGGGCGCATCTGGAGCCAGCTCTACGTCTACGACCCTGCGGCAGACCGGCTGGACAGCTTCGGCAGCGCCGAGGGAGCCAACTTTGGCAGCTTCTGGTTCTTCGCCAGCGCGGAGCTGCCTGGCGGCGGCCTGCTGTTCGGCGGCAGCCGCGGCCTGTTGCGCGTGTTGCCGGAGTCCTGGCGCACCCTGCCATCCAGCCCGCCGCTGGTCATCAGCGGCCTTCGCGTGAACGGTCAGCCGTACGAACAGCCCCACACGTTGCGCGAGGGCCTGCGTTTGCCGCCGGGCAAGCGCAGCCTGTCCGTCGAGTTCGCGGCGCTGGATTACGCCGACCCGACGCGGCTGCGCTACGAGTACCGGCTGGAGGGGCTTGACAGCGACTGGACGCGCGTCGACGCAGCGGGCCGTAACCCCAGCTTCGGGCCGCTCAAGCCCGGTCGCTACCTGCTGCAGGTGCGTGCGACGGCCCACCACAGCCTGTGGGGCAGCGAGCAGCTGCAGCTGCCCATCACGCTGGAGCCCGCCTGGTGGGAGACCACGATGGCGCGCGTGGCCGGCGTGCTGCTGACGCTGCTGGCCCTGTGGGCCTGGATGCGCTGGCGCACGCGCTCGCTTCGCCGGCGCGAGGCCGAGCTCAAGGCCCTGGTGGATGAGCGTACGGCCGAGCTGCGCGAGCTCAGCCTGACGGACGCGCTGACAGGCCTGCGCAACCGCCGCTATCTGGAGTTGCGCCTGGATGACGACCTGCGCCTGTGCTTGCGCCGCTTCGAGACGCCGGACGACGCCGGCCCGGGACCTGACGCCGACCTGCTGCTGCTGCTGCTGGACCTCGACCACTTCAAGCGCATCAACGACGTGCACGGCCATGCGGCGGGTGACGCGGTGCTGGTGCAGCTGGCCCAGCGCCTGCGCCAGGTCTTCCGCGAGACTGATTCGCTGGTGCGCTGGGGCGGCGAGGAGGTGCTGACCCTGGCCCGCGAGACTGATCGGCGCGATGCCGCCGAGCTGGCCGCGCGCGTCTGCGCAGCAGTGCGTGACCAGCCCTTCGAGATCGCGCCCGGCGAGACCGTGCACGTGACGGTTTCCATCGGCTTCTGCGCATTCCCGCTGGATCCGCGTCACCCGCGGCTGTGGGACTGGCGCGCCTGCCTGGCACTGGCCGACTCCGCGCTCTACGCGGCCAAGGCCCAGGGGCGCGATGGCTATGTGGGTGCCATCCGCGCAAGCGGCCTGTCGCCGCGCGAGGCGCCGGACGGCCTGGCGGCCTGGCGCGGCGAGAAGCGGCTGCAGATGGCCAGCAGCAGCGCCCTCGTCGACCCGGCTTGAAGGGTGCGCAGCGGTGAAAATCCGCGCATGGCCGCCGCTCACCCAACACGCGTTCCGCTCGAACTGCTCGCCCCCGCCCGCGATGCCGACATCGGCATCGAAGCCGTCAACCATGGCGCCGACGCCGTCTACATCGGCGGCCCCGGCTTTGGCGCGCGCGACAAGGCACCCAACACCCTCGAAGACATCGCGCGGCTGGTGAAGCATGCCCACCGCTTCAACGCGCGGATCTTCGTCACGATGAATACCATCCTGCGTGACGACGAGCTGGAGGGTGCGCGCCGGCAGGCCTGGCAGCTGCATGATGCGGGCGTGGATGCCCTCATCGTGCAGGACATGGGTCTGCTGGAGCTGGACCTGCCGCCCATGCAGCTGCACGCCAGCACGCAGACCGACATACGCACGCCGGAGAAGGCGCGCTTCCTGCAGGACGTCGGCTTCTCGCAGATGGTGCTGGCCCGCGAACTGGACCTGAAGCAGATCCTGGCCATCCGTGAGCAGGTGCAGCAGGCCACGCTGGAGTTCTTCGTGCACGGCGCGTTGTGCGTGGCCTACAGCGGACAGTGCTTCATCAGCCATGCCCACACCGGCCGCAGCGCCAACCGCGGCAGCTGCAGCCAGGAGTGCCGCCTGCCCTACACGGTGAAGGACGCGAAAGGCCGCGTCGTGGCCCACGACAAGCATGTGCTGAGCCTGAAGGACAACGACCAGAGCGCCAACCTGGAAGCTCTCATCGACGCCGGTATCCGCAGCTTCAAGATCGAAGGCCGCTACAAGGACATGGCCACCGTCAAGAACGTGACGGCGCACTACCGCACGCTGCTGGACGCGATCATGGACGCCCGTCCCGAACTGGCTGCCACCGGCCACGGCCGCTGTACGTTCACGTTCACGCCCGAGCCCGAACAGGCCTTCAACCGCGGCGGCACCGACTATTTCGTCAACGGCCGCAAGATCGACATTGGCGCCTTCGACAGCCCCAAGCACGCCGGCTTGCCGCTGGGCGACATCGTGCGCGTCGGCCCGGAGGACTTCGACATCGACACAGGCGATGCGGTCAAGGTCGTCAACAACGGTGATGCGCTGACCTGGTGGGACCGCCAGGGCGAGCTGCAGGGCGTGCCTGTCAATGTCGCAACGCCCCTGGGCGGCACGCGCTGGCGCATAGCGCCCAACCTGTCCAAGGACCAGGCGTTCGGCGACCTCAAGGACCTCTTCCCGGGCACGGCCGTCAACCGCAACCGCGACATGGCATGGGAGCGCATGCTCGCCAAGCCCAGCAGCGAACGGCGCATCGCCGTGGACGTCTCGCTGGCCCAGGTCCAGGATGGCTTTGAGCTGAGCCTCAAGGACGGGACCGGTACCAAGGCCTCTGTGCACCTGCCGCATGCTCACGAGCCAGCCCGCGACGCCAAACAGGCCGAGACCCAGCTCAAGGAAGGCCTGGCCCGGCTGGGCGACACGATCTTCACGGCCCGCCGCGTGCGCCTGTCGATGCGCGAGCCGCTGTTCCTGCCCGCCAGCAAGCTCAATGCGCTGCGCCGCGACGCGGTTGCCGCGCTGGAGTCGGCCCGCGACACCGCCTTCCAGCGCCTGCCGCGCGCCACGCCCGTGGAGCCGCCCGCGCCCTACCCCGAGGACACGCTGAGCTACCTTGCCAACGTCTACAACAGCCGCGCCGCCGCGTTCTACGCCCGCCACGGCGTCAAGGTCGTCGGTTCCGCCTACGAGAGCCACGAAGAGCTGGGCGAGGTGCCGCTGATGATCACCAAGCACTGCGTGCGCTGGAGCCTGAGCCTGTGCCCCAAGCAGGCCAAGGGTGTGACCGGCGTGCAGGGCACGGTGCGGGCCGAGCCGCTGACACTGACCCACGGCGAGGACACACTGACGCTGCGCTTCGACTGCAAGCCTTGCGAGATGCACGTCGTCGGCGCGATGCGCAAGAACGTGCTGAAGCAGTTGAAGGCGGAGCCCATGACCTTCTACCGCAGCCGCCCCGCGCCGTAACCCGGCAGAACTGCCGGGGTCCAACGGACGTTATTGCCGTCCCTAGCGCCTTGTTGCGGTGACACACTCGCTCCCCATCACAACGATGGGAGGCAGGTGTGTCGGACACGGCGAACTCGAACGGACCGTTCAGGTTGACCCGCCGCCGCGTCATCGGCGCGGGCGCCGGTGCGGTGACGCTGTTGGTGAACGAGCTGGCCCTGGCCAAGCCGGCTGCGCTGAAGAACCCCGGCGCTCGGCCGCAGCCCGAGGGCACGCCTACCCAGCCGCGCACGCCCTCCGGGGCGCCGAGCTGGTCCGGCGCCCCCGGCAAGGCGCGCTTTCGCATTGACGGCCTGGCCAAGGTCACAGGGCAGAAGATCTATGCCCGCGACTTCCGTGCCGCCGACATGCCTGGCTGGCCTCAGGCCGAGCGCATGGCCATGATCCTGCGCGCGACTCAGCCCGGCCTGGCCTTCGCGGGCCTGGATCTGTCGCCCCTGGACGCTGCGCAGGCCCGGCCGCTGCTGACGATCACGCAGCAGCCGCTGCCTGGCTTCCCCTGGCCGCAGCGCGACCTGGCCGCGCTGAACCTGCAGCTGCCCTTCTCCACCCAGGGTAACGACGGCGTGTACCAGCTGCTGGTGCCGGTCGGGGCGGCACCGCAGTTCTACGGCCAGCCGGTGGCAATCCTGGTCTTTGCCGATGCCAACACCTACCGCCGCGCCAAGCGTGCGCTGCAGTTCCAGCCTGGGGTCGTGAAGACAGCCGCCGCCCCGCCCGCGCCGCCACGGCTCAAGGCCTACAACCCCGCCACCACGCTGACGCGCTACGAGGCTGCGGGCGTGCCGCCCTTCTCGCAGGTACAGGTGGGCTTTGCGTCCGATCCGTTCCAGCCCGATTCATCCTCGGCGCCCTACAACACGACGGCCAAGGCCCTGCGACAGCGCATCGACGCCACGCTGAGGACCGCAAGCCCTGCCGTGCTGCAGCTGGGCGGCAGCTACGGTACGCAGGTGCTGGATCCAATGTTCATGGAGCCCGAGGCCGGCCTGGCGTGGCTCGACAGCGCCGGCACCGGCACGCTCAACCTCGTACTGGGCACGCAGGCCACCAACGGAGACAGCGGCGACAGCCTGGCCCTGTTCGGCAAGGACTGCCCAGTGCAGGTCAAGACCGTGGTGCTGAACTCGTGCTATCCCGGCGGCGGCTTCGGTGGGCGCGACGTGTCCACCTTTGCGTCGCTGCTTGCCGTCACGGCCGCGCTGGCTGATGGGCCAGTGCGTATCGCGCAGGACCGCTACGAGCAGTTCCAGGGCGGGCTCAAGCAGCTGGCCAGCAACATCAGCCAGCGCATCGCTGTCGACGCGAAGACAGGCAGGTTCCTCGCCTTCAGCAGCCAGCAGGTGCTGCCCGCTGGCGGCCAGAACAACTACAGCCAGTTCGTCGCCATGCTGGCGGCCTACTGCGGCCTCAGCGGCTACGACATCAGGCAGGCCTATGTGGACGCCATCGCCCAGCCCACCACGGGCGTGGTGGCCGGCTCCATGCGCGGCTTTGGCGGGCCGCAGGCCAGCTGGGCAGTGGAGACGCTGGTGGACGAGGTGGCCGTGGCGTTGAAGCGCGACCCCATCTTGCTGCGCGAGATCAACGCGTTGCGCGAGGGTGACCGCACCATCACCGGGGCGCCGCTGACGCAGGCGATGACGCTGCGCGAGATCTGTCGCCGGGCCCGCGAGCATCCGCTGTGGCGCGAACGCGAGGCCGTGAAGGCCCGCAAGGCGCGCGAGGGCGTGCGCTACGGCGTGGGGTTTGCGCTGGCCAACCAGGCCTACGGCACGGGCAAGGACGGCGTCATGGCCGAGGTGGCCCTTGCGCCTGACGGCCGCCTGGCCGTGCGCACCAACTGCGTGGACATGGGCAACGGCTCGGCGACGACGCTCGCCCTCTCCACCGCGGGCTGGCTGGGCCACAACGCCCACGACGTCGTCATGGGCGACGTTGGTAGCTTCAACGCGCTGGACGTCAGCAGCTACAAGGGCGGCGACTGGAGCCAGCCCAACTGGACGGCCGGCTTTGCGATGTCCAGCAGTGCCTGCCTGACGGCCTTCCACCAGGTGCACGTCACCGAGCAAGCCAGCCGCGTGCTGTTTCAGGCCGGCCTGCTGCCGGCGGCGGCGGCGCTGTGGGGGGTGCCGTTGGCGCAGCTGCAGAGCCAGGCCCGCTGGGAGGCGGGCCGCCTCACGGCGCCGGGCCTGGCGCCCCTGCCACTGGTTGCGCTGGCCGCCAAGGTCCATCAGGCCGGGCTGACGACGGCGGCCATGGTGCACGGCCTCTACGAGGGTGCGTGGGTGTCGGCGACCTACGCCGTGCCGGCCGGGCCCGCGCTGCTGCTGCCCATCGACGGGTTGTCGCTGCGCGCGGGTGGCCAGGCGGGTTGGACGCCCATTCCGCGCCAGGACGTCGCCCCGCCCAACCCCGAGGCGGGGCTCTACGGTCGCAGCCTGTACGCGCCCTCCGGCGTGCTGGTGGCGATCGAGTTGGGGCCCCGCGGCTTCGAGCCGCGCGTCGTCGCCGTCGAGCTTTTGCTGGATGCCGGCAAGGTGCTGCAGCCGGACCTGCTCCTGGGCCAGGCCCAGGGTGGCGTGGCCATGGGCATCGGCTACGCGCTGCTGGAGAACCTGCCGCTGGAGGCCGGCGGTGCGGGCGACGGGCGCTGGAACCTGGACCGCTACCACGTGGCGCTGAGCGCCGATGTCCCGCTGACTCGCCTCAACATCACGACGCTGGCGGGCGACGAGTCCACGGCCAAGGGCATCGCCGAGGCCGTGCTCTGCCCCATCGCACCGGCCATAGGCAATGCCATCGCGCATGCCACGGGCAAGCGCTTTCGCACCCTGCCCATCACCGCAGCCGACATCGAAAAGGCCTTGTCATGAGCGACCTCGTTCCCGTCCAGTTCCACGTCAACGGCCGGCCGGTGCAGGCCGACGTGCCCACCGACCTGCCCCTCGTCGACTTCCTGCGCGAGGAGCTGGGCTTGTCCGGCACGCGGCTGTGCTGCGGCATCGGCGTCTGCAAGGCCTGCACCGTGGCCGCGCGGCGCGTGCCCACCAGCCAGGCCCAACCCCTGCTGGCCTGCTCCACGCCGGTGGCACTGCTGCAGGGTCAGAGCATCACGACGGTGGAGGGCACCGGCAGCATGGACAAGCCCAGCGCCGTGCAGCAGGCTTTCCTGGACCACTTTGCCTTCCAGTGCGGCTACTGCACGCCGGGCTTCGTCATGGCCACCGAGATGCTGCTGGCCCGGCTGCGCGTGCAGCCCGTGCGGCGCGAGCTGCTGGACGCCGCCATTGAGGATGCCGTCGGCCAGCATATCTGCCGCTGCACCGGCTATGCCCGCTATCACCAGGCCATTCGTGCCGTGGCGATGGCAGAGAAAGGGCTGGTGATCGTATGAAGCGCGCACTGCTGCTGCTGCTGCTGGCCGGTGCCGCGCAGGCCGAGACGCTGTTCGAGTACGGCCGCCAGTGCGCCGCGCAGATCAGCGAGATCCCGGCCTTCAACTGCATGGCTGGCCAGGAGATTCCCATCACCATCGACGGCCGGCCCGTGCCGGCGGAGCACGCGCCAGCGCGCTGCGACCGGCCATCGCTGCTGCCCCAGCATGACCAAGGCAGCCAGGGCCAGTGCGTGCCCGGCAGCCGCGCGCTGGTGTTGCGCGACGACAAGGCCGCGCAGATCAGCGCCATCTGCCGCAAGCAGGTCGCGCGGCCAGCGGGCAGCGCTCTGTTCGACGAGATCAACGTCATCTCCCACAGCCTGAAGGACGGCAAGACGTGCTGGTTCACCGCCAAGGCCAAGGCGCCGCTGACCAAGGAGAAGGGCATAGATGGCCGCTGGGTGCCTTCCCCCAGTACGCTGACGCGCAAAGCCCAGGCCGCCAGTCCCGAGGGCGTCAAGGCGCTGCCGGCCGACAGGGTCTGGCAGACGCCCCACCAGGTGGCCTGGAGCCAGCCCGCTTGCGTGAACTGCCACGACAGCGGCCCTTTCATGTACAGCCCCTACATTGCGCAGACCACCCAGCTGCCCGGCGATCCCTTCGGCTTTTACGAGCCCAAGGCCATAGGCGCGGACTTCAAGAAGGCCTGGGCCCGGCTGGACGCCTTCGGCATCACGACGCGCGGAAACACCTGCACTGCCTGCCACCGCATGGGCAACATGAACTCCTGCAAGGTGGCCATGGACCAGTCCACGGGACGCGGGCACCAGGAGGGCGGGGACGACTGGTCGAAGAGGTTCCCGCAGTCGCACTGGATGAGCCCGGGCGATCTGCACAGCCAGGCGCAGTGGGACCAGCAGTTCGCCGACAGCCTGAAGAAGCTGGCGGCGTGCTGCGAGGATCCGAAGGGGGCGGGGTGTCAGGTGGTGGAGTACGGGCGCAGGCCGGCCGGGCGTTGAACGCTGGGGAGCGCTTCATGAGATCGACCGGCATCCTGCGCTCCTGGAATGACGAGCGAGGTTTCGGTTTCATCGCGCCAACCCAGGGGGGCGCTGAGCTGTTCGTGCATGTCAGCGCGCCGCCGCGCGACGGGTCTCGTCCAGTCGTCGGCGAGACTTTGAGCTTCGAGCTGGGCCGCGGCCGTGACGGTCGCGTGCAGGCCGTCAACGTGCTGCGCACGGCCATAGGGACGTCCACTCGGTCAAACGTCCAGTCAGGTGCCCAGTCAGGTGCCCGGCCAAGTGTCCAGCCTGTACATGGACGAGCCCGTGCTGGCCAGTCGAGTCGGCTGGGGCTGGGCCTGGCGTTGCTGGCCGTCGTCATGGGCAGCTGGTGGGGCCATGGTTGGTACCAAGCTGCCGCCCATAGACGGCATCTCGAGAGCATGCCGCCTGCGATGGCCCAGCCGGCGCCAGGAGCCCCGCGGGAGGCGGCCACGCCCATGGAAACAGGCTTTCGTTGCGATGGTCGAACGCACTGTTCACAGATGACGTCCTGCGCGGAAGCCACCTGGTTCATCAACCACTGTCCGGGCACGCAGATGGACGGCGATCACGACGGCGTGCCCTGCGAGCGCCAGTGGTGCGCATCGCCAGGCGCGCGCTGATCAGGTCATCAGGCTGTAAGGCCCGCCGCGCTCCAGCGCCCTCTTGTACGCCGGCCGCGCATGAATGCGGTCCAGGAACTCGTGCAGCTTGGGGTAGCCATCCATCGAGCCGCCCCGCGCCGCCGCCGCTTCCAGCGGGAAGCTCATCTGTACGTCCGCCGCCGAGAACTCCGCGCCAGCGAACCAGGGCCGCGCCGTCAGCTCGGCTTCCAGGAACTTCAGCTGCGCGTCAATGTTGGGCTGCACGAAGCTGCCGAGCACCTTGTCCGCAATGCCCCTGGCGACGGGCTTGATGAAGAAGGGCATTGGCGCGCGCTTGACCTTGTTGAACACCAGCTTCATCAGCAGCGGCGGCATGGCCGAACCCTCGGCGAAATGCATGAAGTAGCGGTAGTGCAGCAGTTCCTGCTCGCCCGCAGGCTTGAGCCTTGCGTGGCCGTACTTGTCCACCAGGTACTCCAGGATGGCGCCGCTCTCGGCCACCGTCAGTGCACCGTCGGTGATGACGGGCGACTTGCCCAACGGATGCACCTGGCGCAACTCAGGTGGCGCCAGCGAGGTCTTGGCGTCGCGCTGGTAGCGCTGGATCTCGTAGGCCAGCCCCAGCTCTTCCAGCAGCCACAGCACGCGCTGTGAGCGCGAGTTGTTCAGGTGGTGGACGGTAATCATGCGGCCTGCTCCTCGTCCGGCGCCAGCAGCCTGCCGAACACCAGCTTCACGACCAGCAACCCCGCGCCCGCGCAGGCCACCAGCACGGCGTGCAGGGCCCAGAAGTTGGAGCCTTTCATCACCTCCAGCAGGCCCGCCAGCCAGCCGACGAAGATATTGCCCAGGAACAGGTGCAGGTAGTAGATGCCCAGCATCACGCCCTGGAAGCCGCGCGGCGCGACGCGTGAATACAGTGCCAGGCCCACCGGCATGATGTTGGCGAAGCCGATGTTGTTGACCAGCGCATAGCCGAACGACCACAGGATGCTGATGCGCGCGCCGCCGTCCTCGATGGACAGCGCCGGAATCATCAGCAGTGCTGGTGCGCCAGCCGCGACGAAACAGCCCAGGGCCATCTTGGTGATCTCGTCCGGCTCACGCCTGCGGTTGGCCCACCAGCGCCAGAACGCCAGTGAGGCCAGCATGGTGGAGGTGCTCAGCAGCGCGTCGACGGCCTGCAGCCAGGTCACCGGCACGGTGAAACTGCCCACCGTCATGTCCATGTGCTGTTGCGACCACAGCGGGAAGCCGTTGTTGTACTGCTGGTTGCCCACGATGGACAGCATCAGGATGGGCAGGATGGCCATCAGCAGCACCACCTGCAGCAGGCCGCGCCGGCCGACGGGCGGGTGCTCCTCGGCCTGAGCCCTGGCGTTGCCGCGTGGTGCTTCGGGTGGCAGCCAGCGGCGGCCGGCCAGGTAGACGAACAGCCCGATCAGCATGCCCACGCCTGCCGAGCCGAAGCCCCAGTGCCAGCCCACCTTCTCGCCCAGCGTGCCGCAGACGATCGGCGCGGCGATGACGGCGATCTGCACCGCCAGCATGAAGATCTGGAAGGCACTCGCGCGGCGCTTGTCGCCGGGCGCGTAGAGGTCGCCCACCTGGGCGGCGATGTTGCCCTTGAACGCCCCCACGCCCAGCAGCAGGCAGGACAGCGCTGGCAGCAGCGCCGTCTCGAAAGCCATCAGGAAATGACCCGCCGCCATCAGCAGTGCTCCGATGACGACGGTCTTGGTGCGGCCCAGCCAGCGGTCGGCGATCAGCCCGCCGAAGATGGGTGTCAGGTAGACGAGGCCTACGTAGAGGCCGAACACGGCCGAGGCCAACTGCTGCGGCGAGCGCGGCCCGGTGATGTTCTCGATGGCCGCGCGCAGGGCGTCCATGCCGGCCACGTTGCCGATGTTCTCCGGCATGAACAGATAGTTGCTGAGGTAGAGCACCAGCAGGGCCTGCATGCCGTAGTAGCTGAAGCGCTCCCAAAGCTCGCAGAAAGACAGCCAGCCCAGGCCGGCGGGGTGGCCCAGGAAGGCGCGGTCGTGGCGGGCGCGGACGTCGTTCGTGGCGCTGGCAGCCGCGGTCGGGTTGGCGGAGGTCAAGAGGATTCCCGTGGATTCGAAAGCCGCGACTGTCCCCGCACGGCCGGGCCGTGGCAATGGGAGTGGCCCGGGCATGACGTAGGGCATGGAATGATGAGGCCTGGCCAGCGCAACGGGAGAGCGGTGTGAGAAAACCTGTGACGGGACGGCTGGCGCCAGCGGCGCTGGCCCTGGCGCTTGTCCTGCCGTCGGCGATGGCTGCAGACCTGGCGCTGCGGCCGTTGCCCGGCGCGCAGCGGCTGGCGGGCCAGCTGTCGGCCTTCGATGTGCCGGGCATTGCCATCGCGACGCTGAAGCGGTGCGAGCCGGACGAGGCCATGGTGGCCGGCCAGGCAGAGCTGGACCCGCCGCGCGCCGTCACGCCGGCCACGGTGTTCGAGGCGGCGTCGCTGTCCAAGCCCGTCTTCGCGTGGCTGGTCATGCAGCTCGTCGACGAGAAGCTCATTGACCTGGACCGGCCTTTTGCCCAGACCTTCGACTACGCGCGCATCCCCGACAAGGCCGCCTACGCGCTACTGACGCCGCGCATGGTGCTGACCCACCGTACCGGACTGCCAAACTGGGTCGATGGCGACACCCACTTCCCAGAACGCACCGCGCCCATCACCTTCGAGCACCCGCCCGGAACGGCCTACAGCTACTCCGGCGAGGCCTTCCAGTTGCTGCAGACCTTCGTCGAGCGCCAGACCGGGCTCACGCTGCAGGCGCTGTTCCGGGCGCGCCTGGGTCGCTGGATGCCGCACTCCAGCTTTACCCTCCCCCTGCCGTCGGGCACGCAGGCCTCGCGCGGCTATCGCAGCGCCCGGCAGGCCGGCGGCGGCCGTGACATGAGCAACCTGACCGACTATCCGATGGCTGCAGCTTCGCTGGTGACGACCGCGCAGGACTACGCCCGCTTCCTGTCGCTGGTGTGCAAGCGCGAGGGCCTGTCCCGCGCGGCCTATGACGACATGCTGCGGCCTCAGGCGCCGATGCCGCGGGGCGAGTCGCCATTCAGCGCGTCGCGCGGCCTGGGTTGGGTCATCACGTATCTGGGCGGCAGCACGCGGGTCAGCCACAACGGCAGCAACGGCGAGTACCGCGCGTTCGCGGGGTTCGTCCCGGGCAGTGGCGACGGCGTCGTCATGCTGACCAACGGTGTCAATGGGCGACGTCTGATCGAGGCGCTGCTGCAGCCCCCACCCGCTGTCCCGGCCAGCGCAGCGGAGGCTCGATGAGCCCGCGCGTCCTCGTCACTGGCGGCAGCGGCTTCATCGCAGGTGTGCTGATCCGCCGGCTTCTGGCCGCCGGCTGGCAGGTTCACACGACGGTGCGCGATCCAGGGCGAGAGCCGGCGCTGCGGCGGCTGCTCGGCGCGGATGTGGGCGACGCGCGCGAGCAACTGCGCTGCTTCGCTGCCGACCTGACGGCAGATGCCGGCTGGGCCGAAGCTGCAGCCGGCTGCAGCCATCTCGCCCACCTCGCGTCGCCGCTGCCGGTGGGAGTGCCGCGCGATGCCAGCGAACTGATCGTTCCTGCCCGCGATGGAGCGCTGCGGGCGCTGAGGGCCGCGCGCGATGCGGGCGTGCGGCGGGTCGTCATGACCTCGTCTGTCGCCGCGATCTCGTACGGCCACGGCCCCGGAGAGCACCGCTTCACTGAGGATGACTGGACGCGGCTGGAGACGCCCGGCATCCCGCCTTATGTGCAGTCCAAGACCGTTGCCGAGCGCGCGGCGCGCGACTGGGTGGCGCGCGAGGGCGGCGGGCTGGAGTTCTGCACGGTCAACCCCTCGGTCGTGCTGGGGCCTGTGGCCAGCGCCGACTACTCGGCCAGCGTGGTCATCGTGCAAAGCCTGCTGCAGGGCCGCATCCCGGCGCTGCCCCGCATCGGCTTCGGCATCGTGGACGTGCGCGATGTGGCCGAGCTTCATCTGGACGCGCTGACGGCCCCCGGCATGGCCGGCGAGCGCTTCATCGCCTGTGGCGGCTTCCTGTGGCTGCGCGAGATCGCGGCGATCCTGCGCGCGGAACTGGGCGAGCAGGCGCGGCGTGTTCCCACCCTGCAGATGCCGGACTGGGCAGTGCGGCTGCTGGCCCGGATCAGCCCCACGGTGCGAGTCGCTGCGAGCGAACTGGGAACAGTGCGGCACCAGGACTCCAGCCATGCGCAGGACGTGCTGGGCTGGGCGCCGAGGGCGCCGCGCGATGCCATCGTGGCGACGGCGCGGGACTTGATTGGACTGGGCTTGGTGCAAGCCTGAGCGGGAGGCGGGCCAGCCCTATTTCGTGGCGCTGCCCACTGGCTTGTCACCCCTGGCATCCTTGGCCATCTGGAGTTCCCGTGCCCTGGCCTGCGCCAAGGTGGGTACGTTCAGCTCACGGCGAAGCTGATCAGGCACGTTCGGATCGACAGGCCTCAGCGCGGGCGGGCGCGATGGATGGTTGCTTCTGAACTGGGTGCCGAAGCGCTGGGGGCGCCCGATACTGACCAGGAACCGGTCCAGGCTGGCGGCGGCCAGCCACTTGGCGCGTGTCTCGCCCTTGCTGATGGCAACCACGCACAGGTCGTGGGCCAGCAGGTAGTCGTCCGGTTCGCTGGCGTGCTGCATGACCATGGCCGCGTGGTAGTAGTCGGTGCCGGTCGACAGGTTGCCGCTCGCGATCAAATCCTTGACGCGCTGCTGGCGTGCCTCGTCCCTTAGCATCACGGTGCCCCAGTCCGTGGCCTTGCCCGGGACCGGCGCGCGCTCGGCCTGGTCTTCGTCGAAAAGACGTTTGAGCTCGGCGCTCGCGGCCGACAGGCTTACTGCGGCATCGGTGCCGGATGTGTCCTGCGCCAGGGCGGCGCCGGTCCAGAACAACAGGGCGAGCAAGGATGGCAGCTTCATGTGGGACTCTGGTCAAGAGCCGTACATGCTAGTGGCTACTAACGCCCCCTCCGCTGCCATAGCGCCTTCTTCCCCTTCAGCTGGCGCTCGATGCCGTCGTTGAGCCGCCCGCGCAGGTCGATGACCTCTTCCACGTATCCGTAGACACCGGGGAAGCGCAGGTCCAGCCACAGCCACAGTGTGCAGATGCGCAGCGCCTGCTCCATGCGGTCCAGGCGGCCGTGCTGGTCGTACTCGTCGAGGAAATGGGGTTGACCCGCCTGGCCGGTGCGGGCGTGATGGGTCGCCCAGCTCTCGAACTGCTCCACAAGCATCGGCAGCCGTGCATCCACTGGCGCCTGCGCATAGCGGAAGCGTTCCTGCAGTGGCAGCGTGCCGGCGTTGCGATCCAGCATCTCGGCCAGCTCGAGCATTTGTTCCAGCTCGGCCACGGCGAAATGGGCGTCGTCCAGGCGCAGCTGCTGCATGAAGATGCTCAGCACCGCATAGAGCTTGTTGACGCCCATGCGCTGCGAGATGGTCTGCACGTGACGCCAGTTGGGCGCCACCGACGCCTTGAAGTCGCGCGGCGCGCGCGGCTCCTTGGGCAGCAGCGCGCGCAGTGTTTTCAGCGCGTCAGCCTCGGCTTCCTTCAGCACCGAGACAAATCCCTCGTCGTGCAAACCGTAGCGGCCCGCGCGCCCGGCGATCTGGTGCACCTCGCTGACGCTCAGCTCGCGGTCGCCGATGCCGTCGAACTTGGTCAGCGTCGAGAACAGCACGCGGCGGATGGGCAGGTTCAGGCCCATGCCGATGGCGTCCGTCGCGACCAGCACGTCGCTGGCGCCGACGGCGAAGCGCTCGGCCTCGCGGCGGCGCACCTCGGGGGGCAGTGCGCCGTATATGACGCTGACGGCATGGCCGTTCTGCGAGATCTGGTCGCGCAGCATCAGCACATCGCGGCGGCTGAAGGCGACGACGGCGTCGCCAGCGTGCAGATGTGTCATCGGCACCGGCGCTGGCATCAGCTGCACGTGCTGCTTGCGTTCGAAGCTGCGTCGCTCAGGCTTCTCCCCGCACAGCTGCAGCAGCCGCTCGATAGCCGGCGCAGCATAGGCTGAGCCGATGATGATGAGCTCGCGTGCCGGTACGCCGACGATGGCCTGGGTCCAGGCCCAGCCGCGCGAGTCGTCGAAGATCATCTGCGCTTCGTCGATGACGGCCACGTCGACCACGTCGCGCGTGTTGACCATCTCGATGGTGCTGCTCACTACGCGGGCATCCGCTGCTGGCACGTTCTCCTCGCCGGTCAGCAGCGAGCAGGGCACGCCGCGGCCCACCAGGCGGTCACGACCTTCCAGCGCCAGCAGCCGCAGTGGCGCGAGGTAGGCGCCGTCCAGCGCCTGGGCCAGCCGCTCGAATGCGGCGTGCGTCTTGCCACTGTTGGGCGGGCCGAGGTAGAGCGTCACCTTGCGGCCCAGCTTGCGCGCCGCATCGAAACTGTCCGGGTAGCCCTGGAAGGCCAGCTCGCGACCCAGGCTGGCCAGCGTGTCCTGCTCCTCTACCTGTTGCTCCCAGCGGTCCTGGGCGCGGGTCAGCGCGGCCTTGAGGTCGTCGAAAGGCATTGGCACGCCGCATTCGGCCTGAAGGCGTGGCAGCAAAGAGGCCAGTTGGGCCTCGTTGACCAAGGCCTCGCTGCGTGCGACGAGGTGGTTCAGGTGCAGGGCCAGCTCGGCCTTGTACGAATACTCGGGCGCCTGTCCCAGCGCATGCCGCAGGGCGGCCGTGTCGCCATCGCGGAAGAAGGACCAGACAGGCCCCTCGGGTACCGGGACGCGGTGCGACAGGTCGATGCGCCAGCCCTGGTGGGCCAACGTGATCGGATGCACGCACAGCCTGGTGAACACCAGGCCTTCGCGTCGCAGCCCAAGGCTCTCGAGCTGGTGCAGGCGCTGCTGCATCTGCGAGCGCAGCGTGTTGGCCAGCGGCGTGGCGTCCAGCTGGGCCAGGGCGACGGGGATGTGGGCCGGCAGCAGCCAGCGACTGGGCCGGCCGCCGCCGGCGGCCTTAGAGATCTGGATGCAGCCCAGCCGGTCCAGCGATTCGTCGCTGCCGTCGTCAAGGTCGGCCGGCACCAGCACCTGCGGCAGCGCATAGGCAGCCTGACGGATGCGGGCCCAATCTTCGGGCGCCAGGCCCGTGGGCAGGCGCGCGGCATGGCGGGGTTGGGGGAGGGGAAAGGCCGGCGCGGGCTGCCGGGAAGGCTTGTTCGATGAGACTTCGGGATTCACGGCGGAAGTGGAACACAGGAGGCGTCGCAGCGGCTTGCCTCTGCTGACAAGGTCTGGCCGGGATGGTCGGAACAATGTGTCCGCTTTGCCCCCTGCACGCCATGAACGACCAGCTCCTGCCAGCCATCCGCACCCGCCGCCTTCGCTACAACTTCGCCTGCAGCCTGGACGGCTTTATCGCCGATGCCGACGGCGGCTACGGTTGGATCGTGGACGACAAGGGCATCGACTTCGACGGGCTGTTCTCGCAGTTCGACACCTTCGTCATGGGACGCAAGACCTGGGAGGTCATGCAGGCGCAGGGCGAGGCCAACCCGCTGCGTGGCCGGCGGGTCATCGTGGCCTCGCGCACGCTGTCCGAAGGCGGCGAGGCGACCATCGTCCGCGATGGCATCGAGGCCGCCGTGGCAGCGCTCAAGGCCGAAGACTCGGATCGCGATATCTGGCTGTTCGGCGGCGGCGAGCTGGCCGCCGCGCTGTTCGCGGCCGGGCTGGTCGACCGTGTCGAGCCGGCGGTGATGCCGGTGTTGCTGACACGTGGAATTCCGATGCTGCCGGCCGGCGGGCCGATCGAGCTTATGCTCGTCTCGGCCGACAGCCGGCCCAGCGGCATCCAGCTGCTGGTCTACGACGTGGTTCGCTGATCCCTGGCGGTGCCGGGCAGGGGGTTGCGCCTCCATCAATTGTTCGAGTATTCTGGAAATATGGATGAAGATGATGTCGTCAAGGCCCTGGCTGCGCTGGCTCAGCCTGTGCGGCTGAAGGTGTTCCGTGCGCTGGTCGTGACCGGCGATGCCGGGCTGACTCCCGGCACCATGGCCGAGGGGCTGAGCATCCCGGCCAACACGCTGTCCTTCCACCTGAAGGAGCTGGTCAATGCCGGCCTGGTGACGCAGGAGCGAGCCAGCCGCAACCTCATCTACCGTGCCGCCTATCCGCGCATGAATGCGCTGCTGGGCTATCTGACCGAGAACTGCTGCCAGGGCGCCGGTTGCGCCGTGCCGGCGGCCTCATGCTGTTGAAGGAGCCCGCGATGAAGCGTTTTCACGTCCATGCCCATGTCGAGGACCTGACCCAGAGCATTGCCTTCTATTCCAAGCTGTTCGGCCAGGCACCGGCGCGTCAGGAGAGCGACTACGCGAAATGGATGCTCGACGACCCGCGTATCAACTTCGCAATCTCCACGCGCGGCGGCAAGCCGGGCGTGGACCATCTGGGCATCCAGGCCGACAGCGAGGATGAGCTGGCGGAGCTCAAGTCCCGCGCTGCGGCCGCCGAGCTGAGCCTGGAGGATGAGGGTGAGACCAGTTGCTGCTACGCGCGCAGCGACAAGTACTGGGTCGTCGATCCGCAGGGCATCGCCTGGGAGCAGTTCCACACGCTGCGCGACATCCCGACCTTCGGTGTCGACCGGCAGGCGGCGCCAGCGGCATCGGCTTGCTGTGCCGGCGCGGCGCCCATTCCGGTGAAGGCGGCAGGCAGTTGCTGCTGAACCACGCCCCGGGCACAGTTCCCGCCACTTCACCATGACCGACATCACCATCTTCCACAACCCGGCCTGCGGCACTTCGCGCAATGTGCTGGCGCTGATCCGTCACGCCGGTTTCGAGCCGCGCGTCGTCGAGTACCTGAAGAATCCGCCATCGCGGGACGAGGTGCGCGCACTGGCGGCAGCCAGTGGCCAGCCGCTGCGGACGCTGCTGCGCGAGAAGGGCACGCCCTTCGCCGAGCTGGGCCTGGGCGACCCGGCGCTGGATGACGACGCGCTGCTGGATGCCATCGAACGCCACCCCATCCTTCTGAACCGCCCCATAGTCGTCACGCCGCTGGGCACGGCGCTGTGCCGGCCGTCGGAGGCCGTGCTGGAGCTGTTGCCTCTCGGGCCGCAAGGCCCGCTGCCGCCGTTCACCAAGTCCGACGGCGAGGTGGTGATCGACCATGGCCGCCGGCGGGGCTGACGCCGCAGCTCAAGCCGTCGCCGTGAGCAGCCGGATCGCCGTCTGTGCTGCCGGTGCCAGCGTGCGCCCGCGCAGCCAGATGGCGTGGGCGTCCACGTAGAGGTCGCCGATCGCCTTCACGCCCTTCAGCGGCTGCAGCCCCAGGCTGGCGATCCACGGCAGCTCGCGAGGCAGGGCGGCGAGCAGGTCGCCATCGGCCGCAAGGCGGGCCAGCGTGGCGAGGTCGTCGCATTCCACGACGACCGGCAACTCGGCCGGGCCGGCAAAGCCCAGCCCCTGGGCCATGTAGGTCCGCAGCTGCGCAGACATGGCGACCATGCCAAGGCCATGCCGTGCCAGGTCTGCCGGTGACACGCGGGCGGCGCCCAGCAGCGGATGGCCGGTGCGGGCATAGACGGCCCCGTGGATGCGCGCCACCGGCTGTATCTCCAGCCGGCTCGCGTCGCTCAGCATGCGTGGGTCGGCGACGAAGAACTCGATGCCCTCGTCGGCGAGCTGGCCCAGCAGGCTGCCCACGTTGCCGTAGCGCGCGCGTGCGACGACGCCGGGTGCCTGCCGGCGCAGCTCGGTCAGCAGTGGCGGCACCAGCACTGCGGCTGGCACCGGCCCGGCGCCGAAGGCCAGATCGCCAGTCAGGCCCTCGCGCAGCAGCGCCACGTCGCGGGCCAGGCAGTCGGCGTCGAACACCAGGCGGCGGGCACGCTCCACCAGCGTGCGGCCTGCGGGCGTCAGCGCCGCACCCGCAGGCCCACGCTCGAACAGCTTCAGCCCCCAATGGGTCTCAAGGGCCTGGATGGAGCGGCTGAACGCGGCCTGGCTCAGATGCACCCGTTCCGCGGCAGCGACGAAGCGTCCCTCGTCGGCCAGCGCGATCAGGTGGCTGAGCTGGCGCAGGTTCATATGCAGTTTGTGCAACGAATGTCCGCAAATTATGCGTTGGACGAAATGCGCCGCTGCCGGCATCCTCGACTCCAAACGACCGCAGGAGACGCACTGATGAAGATGACGACGCTGGCCGCGCTGACGGCGGCCCTGGTCCTGGCTGGCTGCAGCCGTGGCGCGGACAAGGCGCCGCCGCCGTCGGGCAACGCCAGCGCGGCGACAGTGCAGGCCAATGCGGCCTTCGCCGCCACCCTGCCGCTGGCCGAGCCACAGGGCTTCGAGGACGCCAAGCGCGGCCTCATCGCCCGACCCACGGGCAAGATCCTCGCGGCCGATGGCAGCGTCATCACCGATTTCGACGCCTTCGGCTTCGTCACCGGCGACGCGCCTCCCACCGTCAATCCCAGCCTGTGGCGCCAAGCCAAGCTCAACGCGCAAGCGGGGCTGTTCAAGGTCGTCGATGGCGTCTATCAGCTGCGCGGCTTCGACATCGGCAACATGACGCTGATCGAGGGCCGGACCGGCTGGATCGTCGTGGACGCGCTGACCTGCCGCGAGACCGCGGCCGCAGCGCTCGCCTTCGCCCGCCAGCACCTGGGCCAGAAGCGCGTCACGGCGCTGCTGTTCTCGCACAGCCACATCGACCATTTCGGCGGAGCCCTGGGCGTGTTGTCGCCGGAGCAGGTGAAGGGCGGCGTGCCGGTCATCGCGTCCGCCGGATTCATCGAGGAAGCCACCAGCGAGAACGTGCTGGTGGGCACCGCAATGGGCCGGCGGTCCGGCTACCAATTCGGCAAGAACCTCGAGCGTTCGGCCGGGGGCCTGGTGGACACCGGCCTGGGCAAGGGTGTGGGCTACGGCAGCTTTGGCATCCTTGCGCCCACGGACCTCATCACCCAGCCCTCCGAAGAGCGCACGCTGGACGGTGTGAGGTTCGTGTTCCACAACGTGCCGGGCGCCGAGGCGCCGGCCGAGATGAGCTTCTCGGTACCGTCACTCAAGCTCTATGGCGGCGCCGAGAACCTCGCGCAGACCATGCACAACCTGTTGCCCGTGCGCGGCGCCAAGGTGCGTGACGCGCTGCGCTGGGCCGGCTACCTGCAGGCGGCGCTGGACGAGCTCGGTGACGCCGAGGTCTACGTGGGTCAGCACAACTGGCCCGTCTGGGGCCATGAGCGCATCGTCGAGTTCATCACCCGCCACCGCGACGTCTACAAGTACACCCACGACCAGACCGTGCGTCTCATCAATGCCGGCCTCACGCCCGCCGAGATCGCCGACCAGATCCGCCTGCCCAAGTCGTTGCAGGCCTACTTCGGCACCCGCGGCTACTACGGCGATCTACGCCACAACGTCAAGGCCGTGTACCAGTTCTACCTGGGCGCGTACGACGGCAACCCCGCCCACCTGGATCCGCTGCCTCCGGTGGAGATGGCCAGGCGCTATGTGGCGTTGGCCGGCGGCGCCGACAAGGCCCAGGCCGCTGCGCAGACCGCGTTCGACCAGGGCGACTACCGCTGGGCCGCTGAGCTGCTGAACCATGTCGTCTTCGCTGACGCCGGCAACCAGGCCGCGCGGGAGTTGCTGGCACGCACCTATGACCAGCTCGGCTACGTGGCCGAGGCCTCCACCTGGCGCAACAGCTATCTGACGGCAGCCGCCGAGTTGCGCGGCGGCCCGCCCAAGCGCGGCATCGACCGCGCCGGCCTCATCGATGTGCTTGCGCAGACGCCCATCGAGCGCTTCCTCGAAGCCATGGCCGCCGGCCTCAACGGTCCCGCCGCCGAAGGCAAGGACTTCAAGATCAACCTCGTGTTGACGGACACCAGGGAAAGCTACGTGCTGTGGATAGAGAATGCCGTGCTGCACCACAAGCGCGCCGCGCCGGCGGCCGATGCCAACGCGACGCTGACGCTGACCCAGGGCTTCTTCGTGCGCATGATGGCCGGCACCGCGGGCGCCAAGGACATGCTGACCTCCGATGAGATCAAGGTCAGCGGCAGCCGCATCGACCTGATCCGCTTCCTTGGGCTGATCGACAAGGCGCCGGGCACCTTCCCCATCGTCACCCGCTGAGGGCGGGCCCTCAGTCCAGCGGCCAGGGCAGCGGCTTTGTCGGCCGGCCTGCATCCCTCGGCTCGGCGGACTTCTTGGGGGCGCGCTTCGGCGCGTCGGCCTCGCGCCACCACGGCGTGGCCGGTTCGCCCTTGGCGGGTTCGACGGCCTCGCCCAACCGCGGCATCAGCAGCTGGGCGCCCTGCCTCGGCCCAAGTTCCAGCAGCGTCTCGGCCGGCATGTCCCAGTCGTGCAGGGCCAGGCTGAATGTGCCCCAGTGCACGGGCAGGAAAGCGCCGCCGCCCAGGAGCTGCAGCGCCTTCAGCGCGTTCTCGGGCCCGAGATGGATGTCGCCCCAGGACGGATGGAAGGCGCCGACTTCCAACATGACGAGGTCGAAGGCTCCGAAGCGCTCGCGGATGGCCGCGTACTCGCTGGTCAGCCCGGTGTCGCCGCTGAAGAAGACGCGGTGCTTCGGCGTCTCGATGACCATCGACGACCACAGCGTTGCGTTGCGGTCGCCCAGCGACCGCCCCGAGAAATGCTGGGACGGCGCCGCGTGGATGCGCAGTTCGGCACCGGGGGCCTGCCAGTACTCCCACCAGTCCAGCTCGACGATGCGCGCTGCCGGCACGCCCCAGGCCTCCAGGTGGGCACCGACACCCAGCGAGGTGATGAAGGGAACGTCTTGCAGCCTGATGAGCTCGCGGATGGTGGGGAGGTCGAGGTGGTCGTAGTGGTCATGGGAGATGACGACGGCGTCGAGCCTGGGCAGCGTCTTCAGTGCCAGCGGCACGGGCTGGAAGCGCTTGGGGCCGGCCAGCCGCGACGGCGAGGCACGTTGGCCCCAGACGGGGTCGGTCAGCACGCGCAGGCCATCGATCTCGACGAGCACGGTGGAATGCCCCAGCCAGGTCGTGCGCAGGCCGGTGTCGGCGGGCTTGAGCCAGGCATCCAGCGGATTCAGCGCCGGCAGCGGGCCGGCCGGAGTGCGACGACCTTCGGCACAGAGGAAATCGGTCAGGGTCGGCCGCTCGCTGCTGTCGCGCAGCCCGGGTTGGATGGGATGGACGTTGCGGAAGCCTTCGCCCGTCTCGGTCACCCGGTACAGCGGCGAGGCCCGCATGCGTTCGAGGCGGAGGCCGGAGGCTCGCTTGCCAAGGGATTTCATCGTGGGGCGGAGCAGCTGGGGAGGTTCGGAAGTGGTGGCGCGGCGCAGGCGTTCAAGTCTGCGCCCGATTGTGCGCGGCCCTGGCGGGACGGATGCCGCGGCGGGCTGCCTTGAAAAACCGGCGTCCGGGGGCATCTGCGCTGCAGGAACTTCTCACACCGGGTGCCGTATGCCCTCAGTCATCAAGCTCGCCGTCCCCGCTGAACTGCTGTCCCTGGTTCGCCTGGCGCAATTGCTGCAGGCCCTGGAAGGCGAGGGCCGTGCGGCCGACCCGCACCAGTACCGGCTGCTCGTCGAGAAGCTCGGCGCCGAGTTGCGCGAGCACCAGGGCCACGCGGCGCTGCCGGGGCTGCTGGACCATTTCCCCGCCGCAGCCGAGGTCTATGAGAACCTGCAGTACGCCTACGCCGGGCTGTGCCGCGCGCCGTTGGAGCTGTCGCTGGGCTCCGAGCTGGCGACGCGCGAGCTGCTGGACCGGGTACGCAAGGGCTAGAGCCTGTTAGCAAAACGGCAGTAAGCCCTAACTACGGCGCAGACCGATCTCGAACGTCACGCCGTTGGCGACGTTGCGCGCCGTGATGCTGCCGCCCATCTTGGCCAGATAGGTCTTGGCCACGAACAGCCCCTGGCCGCGGCGCGCGCCGTCCTGGGGCTGGGCGTCGCTGACGCCGTAGTCGAAGATGCGGGCGAGCTGGTCGTCGGCGATCCGCGGGCCCTGGTTGTGGATATCCACCGTGGCCAGCCCACCCTCGACGCGCAGCGCCAGCGTGATGGGCGTGCCGGGGGGGCGGTAGCGATCCGCGTTCGTCAGCACATGGGTGATGGCGTCCTCCAGCGGGTACTCGTCGGCCTGCACCCAGACCGCGTCGGGTGCCGGTGCGTAGACGACGCCGGCGATGCCCGCGTAGGCGGCGTTGGCCGCCACCTGGCGCAGGAAGGCGTCCAGGTCCAGCCGGCCCACGGCCAGCGTCGCCGCGGCCAGGGCCTCGCTGGGCGAGGCCTGGCCGTAGAGCACCTTCACGGCCTGCTGCATGCGCTGCACGTGACGTCGGCTCGGGTCGGCCTCCGATCCGTGCAGCAGCATCAGCGACTGCAGCGGCGACATGATCTCGTGACCCACCGCATGCCACTGGTCGTGCTCGCGCTCGGCGCGCAGCTGCTCGCGGTGCAGGCTGTCCTTCACGCGCTGCAACAGGTCGGACAGGCTGCCGGCCAGGATGCCCAGCTCGTCGCGGCCACGCAGGTCGGCGACGTCCAGCGTGCCCAGCTCGAAGCGCTCCGGCGTCTGCAACTGGTGCGACAGCGCGGCGGCGCGCCGGGTCAGCGTCGCGACCCGGCGGATCAGGCCAATCTCGATGATGAGCCAGGCCAGCGCGATGGCGGCGAGCATGGCGGCGACCGGCCAGGCCAGGCGGGCGGCGCTGGCGCTCAGCGTGCGGTCCAGGCCCTGCAGGTCGCCTGTCAGCGTGATGTCGAAGCGCCCCCCCGGCGTGGTGACGCCGTCCCGGGCCGACAGCGTACGCGGCGCAGCCGGCGCGGGCAGGTGCTGGATCAGTGCCATCAACCAGGGCGAGGGCGGTGCGCCGGTCGCGTCGGCACCTTGAAGCAGCGCGACGACATGGCCGCCGCGCGTGATGCGCAGCGTCTCGCCCGGCGCCAGCGCGGCGGCCAGCTTGCCGATGGTCAGCGGCGGCTGCGCGCCCGGGGCGGCGCTGTCGAACCACGTGGCGCCATCGGGGCCCAGCAAGGCCAGGCGCAGGCCGGTACGGGCCAGGTCGGCTGGCGGCCACTGCGGTCCGCCGGGGCGAAAGAGCGCCTCGCGGAAGGCCTCCACAGGCAAGCGGATGGAGACTGTGGTGCGGCGCGCGCATGGTTCTGCCTGCGGCGGTGTGTTGGCGAGGCAGGGCCCCTCGCGCCAGACCCAGCCGCGGAAGTCTCTTTGTGGCCGCGCCCGGGCGCGCAGCAGCGTCGTGTTGCCGGCGCCGTCCACCGTGAAGCCGGGCAACTGGCCGCGCTGCACGTCCAGCATCTCGACGGGCGCCAGCCAATGTTGCTCGGTGTCGCCCTGCCTGAGGCTGACCTGCACGCGGTGCACGCCGGCCAGGTCCAGCGCGCCGCGCTCGCGGCTCACCAGGGGCGGCGCGTCCATGCCGGCCACGAGGTAGATGAAGCCGCCCGCATAGGCATTGCTTCCGACAGCCGCGCAGAGGCTGCTGCCGTCCGGGTACTGCAGTCCGCAGCCCGCCATCTCGACGGCGCGCTGGGCCTTGGTGGCGTCGTCAAAGTCGATGGCGGCGAAGGGCAGAAGCTGCGGCGCCACCCAGCCCGCGTCCACCTGCGCCGGCTCGGGGTTCATCAGTGCGAGTTGGCCCGATGGGTGGCGCAGTTGGGCCACGATGCCGGCGAGCGACTTGGCGAAGGTCTGCTCGTAGCGCTGCGCGTTGCGCTGCCGCTCCTCGTTCAGCAGTGCCACGGCCAGCGCGAGCGTGGCCAGGGCCAGCGCGACGAAGACGAGGTGGAAGACGATGCGGTTGCGAAAAGCCGCGAAGCCCAGGCGAGGCATGTCCGGCAGCTCGGGAAAGGGCAGCTCGACGCGGCCCAGCTTCATCCGCCCGTCCAGCGGAAGCCGCGCATGGGGATGTTCTCGATGTCGTCAAAGCTCGGGTCCACGTCGCGGAAGGCGTCGCGGATGGTGGCTACGTGCTTGCGTACGTTGTCGCGGTTGCGGCCGCTCTTCACGACGTCGAACAGCTCTTCGTAGCTGACCACCTCGCCGGCGCGCGCATGCAGCGTGGCGAGGATGCGCTGGGCCGTCAGCGGCAGGTTGATGCGTTGGCCGCGCCACATGGGCGTGCGCTGCTTCAGCGGGTCGAGCTGCAGGCTGTCGTCGACGGCCCTGGCGGCCGGCCGTGGCGCCGGCTCGCGCAGCCGCGCTGTGCGCAGGATGTCCAGGAAGGTCTCGACGAACTCGGCTTCATCGAAGGTGGTTTTCTGCAGGTAGTCCCAGGCGTCCAACGCTTTCATGATGCTGCGGTAGATCGCTGCCGGCATGGCCGACACCACCAGCACCGGCGTGCCCAGGCCTTGCTTGTTGATTTCGTTGATCAGCGCGACGCCGGCATTGCGCTCGCGGCCCAGCTCGATGTCCAGCACGACGAGGTCATAGCGCTCGCGCCGCAGAGCGGCCTCGGCGGCGTCGCGGTCGAACCACTGGTCCACCGCCAGCTCGGGGCGGGCGGCGCGTATCCAGCCGGCCAGCTGCTCGCTGGTGGTTGGATCATCCTCGATGACGGCGATGCGGGGCATGGCGGGATTATGTGGAGCCCGCCCGGCGCGGCGGTGGAAGGAATCTTCCGCCGGCTCAGCCGCCGATGACGCCGCAGGCCACGCGCGCGCCGCCGCCGCCGAGGGGGGCGGGGTGGTCAGCGTGGTTGTCACCGCCGGCATGGATCATCAGCGCGCGATTCTTCACGTCGGCCAGCTTGAGGCGGGGGCCCAGTACGGGCGCGGTGGCCGAGCCGTCGGCCGCGACGTAGAGCGGTGGCAGGTCGCCCAGATGGCCATCGCCCCAGGGCTCGCCATGCTTCTTGGTGCCCGCCGGGTCCAGGTGGCCACCGGCGGCAAGTGCCGGCACTACCGCGCCGTTGCTCTCGCCGGGGGCGCAGGAGGGCTTTTCATGGATGTGGAAGCCGTGCAGGCCGGGCGGCAGGCCCTTGAGCTCGGGGTAGAAGGCCAGGCCGTAGGGCGTCTCGACGATGCGCACGCTGCCGAGCGCCGCGCCGTCGCCCTGCTTTTCGGCAGCATTGACGGTCACGGTGAGGTCGGCCGCGAGGGCCGTGGTGCCGGCGAGCAGGCAGGCCGTGGCGATGAGCACGCTCTTCATGGGGGTCTCCTTGGATGTGATGCGCGAAAGCCTAGCAACCGTGGCGCCGCCCGGGCGCCGAAGTGCGTACCGGCTTGGTGGTACAGGCCCCCGGGATCAGAGGTGGCCGATCCACATCCGTAGGATGGCTTGCAGTGCGGGCAGCTTTGCGGCGAGATCGTCGGCCGAGTGGAACTCGACCTTGGCGCGATCCTTGCCCAGCCACTTCAGTAGGCCGGTGGGGTCGGGGATGTCCAGGCCGCCGTCGGGCAGCGTCCGCGCCTTGGCTCCCAGGTGCAGGATCAGCCCCAGGCAGGACTTGTCGCGCAGATGCGTGGTGGCGAAGTAATCGGTCGTGCGCCAGCTCGGCGCATTCCACTTGATGCCTTCGGCAATCGCCGGGTCGACCTCCAGGATGGCCCGTCGCAGCGCCGCGATCTCGGCCTTGAAGGGATGGTCCAGCGCCGCGATGAAGCGGTCCACGGCCTGGGGGGTGTCGGCGGCGGTCAGCTGGGGCATGGGCGGATTCTGGCGCCTCCGGAAGATTTCTTCCGCCTTGCCGGAAGACATCTGCCCCGCGCACCTCTCGTCCCTTCCCGACCGACGGGCAACCATGGCCGCCATGCGTCGGACGCGCCAGCCGTCCGATGCGAATACCGCCAAGGAGCCCACCATGCTGCAACGCCTCAAGACCCTCGCTGCATCCCTGCGTCAAGCCTTCGGCCGCGGCGCCAGCCGCGGCCTTGGCGCCATACCCACCGCCGCGCGCTCGCTGCGCCGTGCCCTGCCCCCGCTGCTGATGCTTACGGCCGTGACCGCGGCAGGCTATGCGCTCGTCGCCCACCCGCCCGTGCGGGCGGTTCCAACCGGCCAGGCCGCGCTGCGTACCAACCAGTTCAGCGGCGCCACGAGCGAGTTCCGCGCGGGCAGCTTCCTGCGCATCCCGGGCCTGCACGAGGTGCGTCTGTTCCCGCTGCGCGACCAGAGCTACCACCCCGCGGCCATCGCCAAGGCGGACGGCCCGGCACCGCTGCAGTCGGTCGAGGGCCTGTCGCTGGGCCTGGACATGAACCTGCGCTGGACGGTCGACGCCACGCGCCTGGCAGAGCTTTCGCGCCAACTGCCCGACGACATCGAGGCTGACGTCATCACGCCGGCTGTGCAGGCCGTCGTCTACAAGCAGATCGCCATGCACACGGTGCGCGAGATCTTCTCCAGCCAGCGTGCCGAGATCGCCGCAGCGCTGGAGGCCGAGCTGCGTACCAGGCTGGCTGGCGACGGCATCTTGCTCAAGGGCGTGCAGATCGGCTCGGTCGACCTGCCGCCCGACTACCGCCGCGGCATGGACCGCCTGCTGGCCGACAGCCTGGCCAGCGAGCGCATGCGCTACACGCTGGAGATCAGCGAGAAGCAGGTCAAGCAGACCGAGCTGCAGGCAGCCGCCGACAAGGTGCGCCGCGAGACCGCCGCCGAGGCCGCCGGGCGAGAGCAGATCATCGCGGCCAGGGCGCAGGAGGAGGCGATGAAGCATGTGCTGCCCTTCAAGCAAAAGCAGATCGAGCAACGTGCGCTGGAGGCCCAGGCCGACAGCGCTGCACGCATCAAGCAGGCCGAGGGCGCGGCGCAGGCGCGCCGCATCGAGATCGATGCCGAGGCCGCTGCGCGCCAGAAGCTGGCCGACGCCGAGGCCTACCGCGTGGCCCAGGTCGGCAAGGCCAACGCTGGCCAGATGGCGGTCGAGGGTGCTCTGTTGACCCGGCATCCGCTGCTGGTGCAAAAGGCCATGGCGGACAAGCTCTCGGACAAGGTGCAGGTCATCATCGCGCCGCCGGGCTCGGGCGGCTTTATCGGCAACTCGCTGCTTTCTGGGATGGCGCCGGCCGCGAAAGCAGCGTCCGAAGGCCCCGATGCGGAACGGGAGTAGGCCATGCGTCGTTTTGCGCTGATCGTCGTTGGCGCCATGGCTGCGGCCGTGGTCATCACCCGGGCCGAGGCTGCCGAGCTGCCGGCCTTCCCTCGCGCCGGCCTGGTGTCGCAAGACTCGCCTCTGCGCGGCGCGCCGCGCGACACCGCCTCACTGCAGGCCCAGATGGGTCGTGGCGAGGCGCTGGAGATCCGCGCAGAGCGAGGCGACCACTGGCAGGTCTGGGACTATCGCCGCGAGCGTGGCGGCTGGCTGCGCAAGAGCCAGATGCTGCTGCTGCCGCGCGGTGATGGCGCTGCAGCCGAGCTACTGGCGCAGCTGCGACTGGCCCGCCAGCAATTCGGTACGGAGGGCCTGGGGCTCGGTCTTGCCGCCGCCTACGTGCAGGCCGCGACGCCGGCTGAGCTGGCTGGCCCCGGTGGCGCCGAGGCGCTGGAGGCCATGGGCCAGTTCGCTGAGCGCATCGCCGACCGCGCCTCAACCCCGGCTGCTAGGCCCAATGAGGGCCAGCTTGCCGCCCAGCTCGACGTGGCCGCGCGCTACGGCCTGAAGTTCGAGCAGTTCGATAGCGAGGAGGGGCGCGTGCAGGTCTGCTACGAGGGCGAGGCCTTTCGTCGAGTCCTTGGCACGGCTTCCACGCCCGAGCAGCGCGTGCGCGCGGCGCTGGCGCTGACGCGTCAAGACTGCGTGAATCCGCTGGCGACGCCGCGCGAGGCCGAGGAACGTGACCAGTGGCGCCGGCAGGTGCTGGCCCAGGTCGATGCGACCGCGCTGGCGCCTCACTGGAGGAATCGCCTGCAGATGCGCCGCGCCGCGGTCGCGGCCAGCCTGGCGTTCGCGTCGGCCCGGCGCGGTGCGCCCGGCGACGCCGCGCCGGCCCTGGCCGAGTTCGCCGCCATCGTGCCCGGCGAGCTGACCGAGGACGACCAGGCCGCCTATGCCGACGCGGCCATGCGGGTGAACGCCGTGCGCTGGCTGGGCATGGGTTCGGGCGCCCGCGACTTCGGCGCCGTGCAGCTTGCGCTGCAGCCTGGCGCCGACGGCGGGCGCTGCGTGGAGCTGAAAGAAGGCGGCAGGTTGGCCGCGCGCCGCTGCGGCTTTGGCCAAATGGCCCTGGCCTCCGCGTCGCTGAACCGTGAGGGCCGTGCGCTGGCGTTGGCCGTGCAGCCGCTGGACGGCTGGCGTGAGCTGTGGCTCTTCCTGAAGGGGCGCGACGGCTGGCGCGTGGAAGTCATGCCGCCTGCGCCGGCTCGACCAGGCCTGGGCGTGGCCGAGTTCGCCGGCTGGGTGCCGGGCGGTGCGCAGATGCTGCTGGCGCGCGAGTTCCGCGCCGAGGGCCGGTACCGCCGCAGCTTCGAGGTTGTGTCGCTCGACAACTTGGCTACCGAGCGCCAGGCCGGCGAGCCTGCGCTGCTGGGGGCCTTCCAGCGCTGGTCCGATCCGGCCTGGCGTTCAGCGTCGCCGATGCGCCGCTGACGGGCGCCTCCTCGTCCAAGGCAAGCCCTGGACGAGGAGGCCTCGCTTCATGTGGCCAGCGCCAGCGGCGCGTCGGCCCGCAGTGGCAGCTCCAGTCGCGCCACGGTGCCTCGGCCGGGCTGGCTCTCCAGCTCCAGGCTGCCGCCCAGCATGCCGCTGGCGAGGCTGTGGGCCACGAACAGGCCCAATCCGCTGCCGCCCTGGCCGAAGGTGGTGGAGAAGAAGGGCTCGAAGGCGCGGGCCAGGTCGGCCGCCGGCATGCCGGCGCCGTTGTCGCGCACCTCGAGCGTCAGCCGGTCTTCGGCACTGCGGTGTGCGCCGATGCGGATCTGGCCGCCGCGGCCGTTGCGGAAGGCGTGCAGGCAGGCGTTCTCCAGCAGCTGCTCCAGCACCTGCTGCAGCACTTCGGCATAGCCGTGCAGCATGAAGCCGTCTGGCAGCTCGCAGGCCAGCTGCACATGCTCGACGCTGAGGTGGCTCTGCACCCGTGCCCAGGCCTGCAGTACGGCTTCGCGCAGGTCGAAGCGCGAGCGCACCGCGCGGCCGCTCCCCTCGGTCAGCTCCTTGAAGCGGTTGACCAGGCGCAGTGCGCGATCCACGTTCTGCTCGACGAGCTCGGTGCCGGTTGCCGTCTGCGCCACCCAGTCGACCAGCTCCTGGCGCTTGAGCGGTGCACCGTCGGCCATGCGCTGCGCGAAGCTGGCGCTGCCCGCCCGCAGCGCGCTGGCGCTGAGCAGGGCGTTGCCGAGCGGCGTGTTCATCTCGTGGGCAATGCCGGCGAGCAACTGGCCCAGCGCGGCCAGCTTGCGGCTGTTGACCAGCTCGTCCTGCGTGGCCAGCAGCTCGGCGGTGCGCTGCTGCACCTGCTCTTCCAGCCACTGCGCGGCGCGGCGCCGCTCCTCGGCACGACGCTCCTGGTCGATGGCGATGCCGGCGAGGTGGCTGACGGTGTTGAGGGCGGCCAGCTCCTCGGACGAGGGCCGGCGTACCTCGCGGTAGTACATCGCGAAGCTGCCGATGACGCGCCGGTCCGGCCCGTGAATGGGCGAGGACCAGCAGGCCCGGAATCCGTAGGGCAGGGCCAGGCCTCGGTAATGTGTCCACAGCGGATGCGTGGCGATGTCATCGACGATGACGAGGCGGTCGTCGAACATGGCCGTGCCGCAGGATCCCACCGTAGGGCCGATCTCCAAGCCGTCCAGTGCCTGCATGTACTCGGCCGGCATGCGGGGCCCGACGCCCACGTGCACGTGGCGGCCGTCCAGGTCCAGCAGCAGCACGGTGCTGTACAGCCCCTCGAACTGGGACTCGATGAGTGTGGTCAGGCGGGTCAGCACGACCTGCAGCGGCTGGCCGGTGGCCACCATTTCCAGCAACTCGTTCTTGGTGTGGTTCAGCACCTCGGCGAACTCCATGCGGCTGATGTCCACCAGGCAGACCGCCACCTGTGGCTCTCCATCGCGCTCGGTCAACGTCAGGTGCAGCTCGTGGGGCCGGGTCTCGCCAGCGCGGGTCAGCAGGCTCCAGTGCTGGCTCAGCGAGCCGGCCTGCTGCAGCTCGGCCAGCATGCCCTCCAGCGTCTCGGCCGAGGTACGGCCATCGGGCTGGCGCAACGGGCACAGCAGCGACAGCGGCATGCCGCGCAGGGCCTGCGGGTCGTAGCCGAGCAGCTTGGCGTGCCCCGAGGCCGTGCCGACGATGGGCAGTTCGGGCGTGGCCTTCACGAGCAATATCGCGACACGGGTCATGTCGTCCATCTCGGCCTCCGCTGTTTTTTGACCTGAGATTGCTAGGCTCCCAACTGTGCCGCATCTCGACGGCGGCCCCAACTGCCAAGTCCGGTAGGGGACAGGCGCCAGAATGGTGCTCATCGCCACCCACAGCAGGCCACGCCATGCCCCAGATGCTGCTCATCGTCGAACCTATCGGCCAGCGCGCCGAACGAGGCCGTGCGGCCGGCGAGGCTGTCTACCAGCGCATGGTGGACTTCGCCGCCGAGCTGCAGGCCGAGGGCCTGCTTCTGGGGGTCAACTCGCTGGGGACCGCGGCCCGGCGCCTGAGCAAGCGTGACGGCGGCGCCCAGGTCTGGGACGGCCCGTTTGCCGAGGCCAAGGAGATGGTGGGCGGCTACTTCCTGCTCGATACGGAGGACGCGGACGTCGCCCTGGCCTGGGCCGAGCGCTGCCCAGCGGCCGAATGGGCGACGGTGGAGATCCGCGGCGTGGGGCCCTGCTACACCTGAACACGTCCGATACGCCGACTGGGGGAATTTAAGTAGTTTCCCGAGGTTCGTCGAAGTCTTGTCGCATGGATCGTCGTAGGCATGAAGGCAGCCCACGTGCTGCTCTACCCTTCCAGGAGACCTGCCATGCGATTCATGATCCAAGTTCGCGCCAACGCGGTGAGCGAGCGCGGCGACCCGCCCGGTCCCGAGTACGCCAAGCTGTTCGAGGAGATGGGCGCCTTCCATGAGGAGATGGCGCGCGCCGGCGTGCTGCTGGACGGCGCCGGCTTGCGCCCCAGCCGCGACGGCTGGCGCCAGCGCTACGGTACCGACGGACGCATCGCGAGCGTCGACGGCCCCTTCGCCGAGACCAAGGAGCTGATCGCCGGCTATACGCTGATCCAGGTCCGCTCTGTCGAGGAGGCCCGGGCCTGGGCCAGCCGCTTTCCCATGCCGTTCGTGGGCATGGACTGCGAGATCGAGGTCAGGCGCCTGTACGAGGACGCCGACTTCGCCCCCGGCGGCGACATGGCCATACGAGCCTGAAAGGAGCGTGACATGAGCAACCTGTCCATCTTGCTCCTCTGCGCCAGCCTGGCCGTACTGCTGCTGCTGGGCTATGCATCAACCCGGCCCGACGAGTTCCGCGTCGAGCGCCGTGCGCGCATCGCCGCACCGGCCGACCAGGTCTGGCCGCTGATCAGCGAGCTGCGCTCCTTCAACCGCTGGAATCCCTATGAGCGCAAGGACCCGCTGCTGAAGAGCCAGTATGGCGGCGCAGCCAGCGGTGTCGGCTCGCGCTATGCATGGGAGAGCGACAAGGTCGGCAGCGGCAGCCTGGAGATCACGGGCCAGCAGGCCGGCCGCGCGGTGCAGCTGAAGCTGGACTTCGTGAAACCCTTCGAGGCCCACAACCAGGCCGAGTTCGCACTGCGGCCAACGGCCGACGGTGCCACCGAGGTGCGCTGGACGATGAGCGGCCCCGCCAACTTCGCAGCCAAGCTGATGGGTGTCTTCATCGACATGGACAAGATGGTGGGCAGCGACTTCGAGGACGGCCTGCGGAACCTGCGCCAGATCGCGGAGGCCAGGGCATGAAGGACCTGGACTTCAGTATCGAGATTGCCGCGCCCGTCGCCCGCGTCTGGGACTGCATGCTGGACCCGCTCGCCTACCGCGACTGGACGAGTGCCTTCTGCGAGGGCTCCTACTTCGAGGGATCCTGGGCACAGGGCAGCCGCATGCGTTTCCTGGACCCTGAGGGCAATGGCATGGACGCCGTCGTCGAGGAGAACCGCCCGCAGCGGCGCCTGGCGCTGAAGCTGGTGGGGGAGCTCACCGAAGGCCGCCCGGCGCCGGGCAGCACCCTTGCCAGCGACCCCGCGCGCGAGATCTACGAGTTCAGCGTGGCGGCTGACGGTGGCACGCGCCTTGCCATCCATCTGCGCGGCTGGGACGACGCCTTCGCCGACATGATGGCGGGCCTCTGGCCCAAGGCCCTGCAGCGCCTCAAGGCGCTGGCCGAATCCACGCATTGAAGGAGCACGACATGCAGATCAAGGTCACCAGCGTCATGGTCGACGATCAGGAAAAGGCGCTCGCCTTCTACACGTCCAAGCTCGGCTTCAGGAAGATGGCCGACATCCAGATGGGTCCGACCTACCGTTGGCTGACGGTGGTGTCGCCCGATGGCATCGAAGGTGTCGAGCTGTCGCTGGACCCCTTGCACTTCGAGCCGGCCAAGGCCTACCAGAAGGCCTTGTACGAGGCCGGCATGCCCATCAACGCCTTCGTCACGAGCGATGTTGCCGCCGAGGCGCAAAAGCTGCGCGACCGCGGCGTCGTCGTCCGCGGCGAGCCAGTGGACATGGGACCGATCAAGGCCGTCATGTTCGAAGATGGCTGCGGCAACCTGCTCCACCTCGTGCAACCCCTCTGAGGCAACGCCATGCACAAGCAGATCTACGTCAACCTGCCCGTCAAGGACCTGGCCGCCAGCAAGGCCTTCTTCGAGGCCGTGGGCTACACCTTCAACCCGCACTTCACCAACGACAAGGGTGCCGGCATGGAGCTGGGAGAGAACCTCTATGCGATGTTGCTGGCCGAGGATTTCGCCCGTACCTTCACGCCCAAGGCCTTTCCGGACGCCAAGACCGCGACTACCGGCTGGGTGTGCCTGAGCTGCGAGAGCCGTGAGGAGGTCGATGCCCTTGTCGCCAGGGCCCGGGCCGCCGGCGGCAATATTCCGGGCGAGGCGCAGGACCATGGCTTCATGTACGGCCATGGCTTCGAAGACCCGGATGGCCACCACTGGGAACTTGTCCACATGACCGGCATGCCGCCGCAGGAGTCAGCCCCATGAAGATCCAGCAGAAGATCACGCCCTTCATCTGGTACGAGAAGGGGGCCGAGGATGCGGTGGAGCACTATCTGAAGGTGTTCGGCAGCGGCCAGGTCAAGCACACGCAGCGCTGGGGCGAGAACTCGCCCGGCCAAGCCGGCACGGTGATGGTGGTGCAGTTCGAGCTGCTCGGCCAGCAGATGACGGCCTTCAATGGTGGTCCGCATTTCAAGCTGACCGAGGCTTTCTCGCTGATGGTGGCCTGCGAGGACCAGGCCGAGATCGATCACCTCTGGGCGCAGCTCCAGGCCAACGGTGGCAGGCCCAAGTCCTGCGGCTGGGTCGAGGACGCCTGGGGCCTGTCCTGGCAGATCATCCCGGCGGCCTGGTTCGACATGATCCGCGACCCGGATTCGGCCCGTGTGCAGCGCGTTTTCCAGGCCATCTGGGCCATGGAGAGAATCGACCTGGCCGCCTTGCAGCGCGCCTACGACGGCGCTTGAATCCGTGAGCCATGCGGACATCGCCGCCGGCGTCTGGCGCATCGAGCGTAGCCGCCTGGTCGGTGCGGCGGCCAAGCTGCTGCGCGACCTCGATGAGGCCGAGGATTGTGCCCAGGACGCCCTCATGGCCGCTCTCGATGCCTGGCCGCGCGACGGCCAGCCCGCCAATCCCGCCGCCTGGCTGATGACCGCCACCCGCAACAAGGCTCTGGACCGGCTGCGCCGTCGCGCCATGCTGGAGCGCGAACACGCGCACCTGGCGGCCGACGACGAGGCCGCCGGTGCGCATGTCGTGCCGGACTTCGTCGACCACCTCGACGCCGCGCGCGACCAGGCCGAGATCGGTGACGAGCTGCTGCGCCTGATCTTCATTGCCTGTCACCCGGTGCTGCCACGTGAGGCCCAGGTCGCGCTGACGCTGCGCCTGCTGGGCGGCCTGGAGACGGCGGAGATCGCGCGCGCATTCCTACAGCCCGAGGCGACGGTGGCCCAGCGCATCGTGCGGGCCAAGAAGGCACTGAACGGTCAGGCCTATGAGCTGCCCGGGCCGACGGAGCGCGAGCAGCGCCTGTCGGCCGTGCTGGCCGTCGTCTACCTGATCTTCAACGAAGGCCATAGCGCCGGCAGCGGCGCCAGCCTGCTGCGCCCGGCCCTGTGCGACGAGGCGCTGCGCCTGGCGCGCCAGCTGCAGCATCTGCTGCCGCAGGATTCCGAGGTGCACGGCCTGGCGTCGCTGCTCGAGATCCAGGCCTCGCGCCTGCCTGCGCGGCTGGATGCCGAAGGCCGTCCGGTGCTGCTGCCCGACCAGGACCGCCGCCGCTGGGATGCGCTGCTGATCCGCCGCGGCCTGGCCGCGCTGGAGCGCGCGCTGTCGCTGGGCGAGCCGGGGCCCTACACGCTGCAGGGATCGATAGCCGCCTGTCATGCGCGCGCGGCACGGGCCGAGGACACCGACTGGCACGCCATCGTGGCCGGCTATGACCGCCTGCTTGCGCTCAATCCCTCGCCCGTCATCGCGCTGAACCGCGCGGTGGCCGTCAGCTTCGCGCATGGCCCGGCCGCGGCGTTGCCGCTGCTGGAGGCGCTGGCCGCCGAGCCGCAGCTCAAGCGCTATCCCTTTCTGGCTGGCGCGCAGGCCGACGTGCTGGAGCGACTGGGCCGCGTCGGCGAGGCGCGGGAGGCGTATCTGCGCGCGGCTGAGCTCACCGACAACGAGGTGCAGCGCACCCTGCTGCTGGAGCGCGCGAAGCGTCTGGCGAGCTGAACACCCACCTTCTGCAGGAGACTGACATGGCATCCGAGGAACAAGCCGTCCGCGATACGCATGAAGCTTGGATGGTGGCCGTCAACGCTGGCGACCTGGCGCGGCTGATGACGATGATGGCGGATGACGTCGTGCTGCTGAACCCGGGCGGGCCGCCGCTGGGCAAGGCCGGCTTCCCCGACAAGTTCTCGCCCGCGCACGAGCGATTCCTGTTGCGCTGTTCCAGCGAACCGCTGGAGATCACGGTTATGGGCGAGCTCGCCTACACGGTGTGCCGCGACACGCTGCACCTCGAGCCGCGGGCTGGCGGTGACGCCATCGACCTGGCCGGTCACCGCCTGACCGTCTACCGCCGTCAGCCCGATGGTCGCTGGCTGCTGGCGCGCGACGCCCACACCCTGACATCCGTGTAGGGCCTGCCTTGCAGGCTGCTGGTCAGTGGCGCGGCAACAGCGCCTTGGCGGCCTCGATGCGCAGCGCCAACGGGGCCGCCTCATCGTTCAGCACGCGCTGCAGGAAGCTGCGCGGGTCCACGTCGTCCGCGGCCTGACTCGGCGTTGGCAGCTCGCCAGCGATGTCGCCGGTTGCTGCGTCCTGCATCGCCGCGTCGAAGGCAACCTGTTTGATCGGCTGCAGCCTGGCCAGCAGGTCCGCCTGGCCATCTGCGCTGGGCTGGATGTCAAGCCAGGGGGCGTCGGCGAACACCGGCGCGAGGTCGGGGGCGACGAAGGCCGACCAGTTCTCCGTGCCCGCCTGCTGCGCGGGCACGGGCTGCGCCTGCCACGCGGTCCCGGTCGATGGCGAGGCCTGCAGCCGGCTCGGCGCGATGCCTGCCAGATAGCGAGACCGCAGCATCACCAGGAAGGCCGCCGCCCGGGAGACGTTCACCGGCGCCTGCAGCGAGAACCACAGCTGCATCCCGTCCGTACCCGATACAGCGATGCCGGGCGCCGGCAGCTGCAGGTCCAGCTGCACGCCGCGCCATACCTGCGACAGGGCCTCCCAGTCGGCCGGCCGGGCCAGTTCAAGCACCATCGCACGCGTCCGGCCAGGGTCGGGCGACGCCATCAGGTACAGGCGCTGCTGCTCGGACTGGAGTCGATTCATCGCGAAGGACGAGGACCAGCCGGCTTCAGCGCTCGGCTGTGTTCTCACGCAGCATGCGCTGCATCAGCGTGAAGAAGCGATCGTAGAACTCGCCGGCGGGAATGGTCTCGGACGCGACCTTGACGAGGGAGTCCTGCGTCGACGACAACGGCACCGAGATCGAACCCAGCGCGCTGACACCCAAGCTCGCGGCCTGCGGGTTCTTCTTGAGCGCGTACTGGTCCTGCTGTGCGCTGACGTAGGCGGTCGCGATCTGCTGCTTGGGGCCGTCGCCGACGCAGACGATGTTGAACGAGATCTCCACGTGCACCTCGCCCTCGGGCTGGAAGTGCTTGTTGCCGCGCACCAAGCCGCCGTCGGCTTTGCTGATGACGTACCCCTGGCTCAGCAGCGCGCGGCGCGCGGCCTCACAGGTGGCGTCGACATCGGCATCGAACAGGCGCGAAAAGGTCTCTTCGGCGGTGAAGCTCTCGCCCTGGTAGACGGCCTTCCTGGGCCTTTCCGGCAGGGAAGGCAGGGCGCCGCAGCCGGCCAGCAGCAGGCCGAGCAGCGAGGTCAGGATCAGGAAAAGAGGGCGACGCATGCAGGGATTATTCCGCCGTCGGCGTCCCGGCCGGCGCCGGTGTGAAGAGAAACCTGCGCGCAAAGTAGCGTGACACAGGGTTTCAAACGCCGACGCCTATGAAGGCGAAGCCGACTTCCCAGTCATATGGGGCTGCAAGGCGTCGAGCCTTTGCGGGCCGGGTACTGCGCCTGTCGGGCCGCTGGCGTGTCCGCCGCCGCTGCACAAGCTACGTCCCCGTCAGTGGCAACCAACGCAACTCAGCGTCCCATGCACGCCATCTCCATCCAGATACTGCCTTCGTTGACGGCCGCCAGACGCACTTGGCAAGGCGAACGCGGGCACGCCTTGGGTCATTGAGCCGCGCGGGGCCCTGCAAGAGGTCGCCCTGCTCAAGACCCAGCCGCCCCCATGGCCCTCGGCGGAGCTTGGGGCCTCCCTGCGGCTCAGCGCATCACGATCAGCTGAACCCGCCGGTTGGTGCTGCGGCCTTCGCGGGTGCTGTTGTCGGCCAGCGGGGCAGATTTGCCGTAGCTGATGGTCGCCATGCGCGCCAGCGGCAGGCCGGCGCGGGACAGGTGCAGGCGTACGGCCTCGGCCCGCTTGAGGCCCAGTTGCTGGTTGAGCGCGTCACTGCCGGTGGAATCGGTGTGGCCCTGGATCTCGACGAACACCGGCTGGTTGTCGGCCTTGAGCTTGGCGACGAGTTGATCGAGTTCCCGGCCGGCCTGCTCGGTGAGTTCGGCGCGGCCCGAGGTGAACTTGATCTTGTCATCGCTCAGCAGGGTGCTCATCAGCAGGCCGGGCGGCGCGGGCAGATTGTTGGCGGCCTGGGCCCGCGCCGCAGCCTCCTGCTGCAGGGCCTGGATGCGCGCCTCGCTGCCCTGCAGTCGGCCATCCAGGGCCTTGAGGCCGTCGTCATGCGCCTGCACGCGGGTGCCGAGGCCGTCCACGCTGGTCTGCACCGGGGCGACGGTTTCTCTGACGAAATCCTTGGTGGCGCAAGCACTCAGCAACACGGCGCTGCTGACGACGATCAGGGGCGAAAGTTTCGACATCGGGGGACTCGTGGAGGAAGAAAGAGGCGCGACTTTAGGCAGTCCTCCAGGGCAAACGTACCGAGCTGTGAGCAATCCTTGCGCCGTTAACCAGGCCGAACAAAGCCTTACCGTTGCGCCCCAAGACGCGACGCGTCCGGGAGGTGCCGTTCATCACCGCCAAGATGTTCTTCGGAGGGTGAGCCGCGGGAATCGGCGGCTTCCGCTTCGCAAGACGGATCGAAAGGCCGGTCAAAGCCTGCAACCGGCTGATCATGGCGCCGAGACATGGCGCCAAGGCGGCACCAGTGGCGCCGTAGTTGCGCTCACTTGAGCGATGGCCGCGTGGTTCGGCCGACACCTCGCCATCACCCGCCTTCGAGGTCGGGCGAGGATGTCCGATACATTGGCCGCCGCTGCGACACTTTGCTATCAACTACCTCGCGATTCGAGAGGCCTGAATGGACACCCCCAGCGTCACCCTGATCCAGCGTCAGGGCTACCAGTTCGAACACCACTACGCACCGGACCTGCCGGTGCTGCTGTCGGACGAACCGCCGCCGGCCGGTACCGGCCTCGGCCCCGATCCGGTCGAGCTTCTGGCCTCGGCAGTCGGCAACTGCCTCAGCGCCTCGCTGTGGTTCGCCAGCCAGAAGTACAAGGACGACCCGTCGCCGCTGCGCACCGAGGTCAAGGCGACGGTGGGCCGCAACGAGCGCGGACGCAACCGCGTGCAGGGCCTGGCCGTGGACCTGCACCTGGGCCGGCCGGCCGGCGAGCTGGCCCATATCCAGCGCGTGCTGGACAGTTTCGAGGACTACTGCACCGTGACGCAGAGCGTGGCGCCCGCCATCCCCGTCACGCTGCGCGTGCTGGACAGCACGGGCGCCGTGCTCAAGGGCTGAGGCCCGGCCAAACCTGCACCGGGTCGCGTCGCGCCTGCCTCAGGGATACAGGCCGCGTTCCTCGCGCGCCTGCAGGACCCGCGTGCAGGCCACCGTGAAGGCGGCCGTGCGCAGCGGGATCTTGTGCTGCTCACCGGTTTCCCAGATGTGCTTGAAGGCGCCGATCATGATCTTGTCCAGCCGCACGTTGATCTCGTCCTCGGTCCAGAAGAAGGACGAGAAGTCCTGCACCCACTCGAAGTAGGACACGGTCACGCCGCCAGCGTTGGCGATGACGTCGGGCACCACGGTGATGCCGCGGTCGGCCAGCACAGCCTCGCCGTCCGGTGTGGTCGGGCCGTTGGCGCCCTCCAGCACCACGCGGGTCTGGATGCGCTGGGCACGCTCGGCGGTGATCTGGCCTTCCAGCGCGGCCGGGATCAGCACGTCGCTCTTGACGTCCCAGAAATCCTCGCTGGCGATCATGTCGCCGCCCTTGAAGCCGGCCACGCCGCGGGTCGCGGCCACGTGGTCCAGCAGGCTCTGCATGTCGAAGCCATTGGCGTTGACGATGGTGCCGGTGTGGTCCTGCACGGCGACGACCTTGGCGCCATTGGCGGCGAACAGCTTGGCGGCGATGGAGCCGACGTTGCCGAAGCCTTGGACGGCGATGCGGGCGCCGTCCATTTCCACGTTCAGGCGGCGCATGGCCTCACGGCCAACGACGAAGACGCCGCGGCCGGTGGCGGCCACACGGCCCAGCGAGCCGCCCAGTGGGATGGGCTTGCCCGTGACGACGCCGGTCGCCGTGGCGCCGGTGTTCATCGAATAGGTATCCATCATCCAGGCCATGATCTGGCCGTTGGTATTGACGTCGGGCGCCGGGATGTCCTGGTTGGGGCCGATGATGATGCCGATCTCGCTGGTGTAGCGGCGCGTCACCTTCTCCAGCTCCTTCATGGACAGCTGCGCGGGGTCGAGGCGGATGCCGCCCTTGGCGCCTCCATAGGGCAAGTTGACGGCGGCGTTCTTCACCGTCATCCAGGCCGACAGGGCCATCACTTCTTCCAGCGTCACGTCGGGGTGGTAGCGCACGCCTCCCTTGCCGGGGCCGCGCGTCAGGCTGTGCTGAACGCGAAACCCCTCGTAATGGGCGATGGTGCCGTTGTCCAGCTCGATCGGGATGTCGACGATGAGGGCGCGCTTGGGGCGGCGCAGCGTCTCGACCCAGCGACGCAGATGGCCCAGATAGGGTTCCACGGCATCGATCTGGGACAGATAGGTTCCCCACGGGCTGTTGCGCGTGGGCGAAACGAACGACAGGTTGGGCATGAAATGCTCCGTAACTTTTAGTGGGGCGAACGGTATCGCGAAGCTTCCCTGCGCTGCCAGGACTTGTCTAGCCAAGTGCTCATGCCGTCATGCACGCAACGCATGGCGTCGGTTTCCAGTGGCGGATTTCACGCCCGCCCGGGTGTGGCGGGGAAGCCCCAGGCGCCCGAATACCATCGCCCGGTGACCTCCCTCGACCTCGCCCTGCTCTACCTCGTCGCTGCCGTGCTGGGCGTCGTCGTCTGCCGCTCGCTGAAGCTGCCGCCCATGCTGGGCTACCTGGCCGTGGGCGTGCTGATCGGGCCGAACGCGTTGGCCTTCGCCCACGATTCGGCCAGCATCCAGTACTTGGCCGAGTTCGGCGTGGTCTTCCTGATGTTCGCCATCGGGCTGGAGTTCAACCTGCCCAAGCTGCGGGCGCTACGCACGGCGGTCTTCGGCCTCGGCATGAGCCAGGTGCTGCTGACCATTGCCGGCGCCCTGGCGGGCAACGCGCTGCTGACCACCGGCTTCGCGCTGCTGGGCCGGGCCTGGGAGCTGCCCTGGGAGGGTGCGCTGGTGCTCGGCGCGGCCATGGCCATGAGCTCCACGGCCATCGTCGTCAAGCTGATGGCCGAGCGGCTGGAGCTGGAGAACCCGCACGGCCGGCTGGTGATGGGCGTGCTGCTGTTCCAGGATCTGGCCGTCGTGCCGCTGCTGGTGCTGATCCCAGCCCTGAACAGCAGCGGCGGCCAGATGGCCGAGGCCCTGGCCTGGGCGGGGCTGAAGGCGGTGGTGCTGCTCACGCTGCTGCTGTACGGCGGCCAGCGGTTGATGCGCTGGTGGCTGACACTGGTGGCGCGGCGCAAGAGTGACGAACTATTCATGCTCAACCTGCTGCTGGTCACGCTGGGCCTGGCCTGGATGACGGAACATGCCGGCCTGAGCCTGGCGCTGGGCGCCTTCGTCGCTGGCATGCTGATCGCCGAGACCGAGTACAAGCACCAGGTGGAGACCGACATCCGGCCCTTCCATGACGTGCTGCTGGGGCTGTTCTTCATCACCATCGGGATGAAGCTGGACTGGCACCCGCTGGTGGAGAGCTGGTGGCTGGTCATCATGCTGACGGCCCTGCCCGTCTTCGCCAAGTTCGCCCTCATCGCCGGCCTGGCGCGGCTGTTCAAGTCGCCGCCGGGCGTGGCGTTGCGCACGGGCCTGTACCTGGCCCAGGCCGGCGAGTTCGGCTTCGTGCTGCTGACGCTGGGCGCCCAGCAGGGACTGGTGGCGCCGCAGTGGGTGAGCCCGGTGCTGGCGAGCATGGTGCTGTCCATGCTGCTCACGCCCATCCTCATCATGAACAGCAACCGCATCGTCATGAAGCTGTCCAGCAGCGACTGGCTGATGCAGTCCGTGCAGCTGACCACCATCGCCAGGAAAAGCATCAAGACGGAGGCCCACGTCATCATCTGCGGCTACGGCCGCTCGGGACAGAACCTTGCGCGGCTGCTGGAGGGGGAGCACATCCCCTACATGGCGCTGGACCTGGATCCCGACCGGGTGCGCCAGGCCGCGGCGGCCGGGCAGAGTGTCGTCTTTGGCGACGCAGCCAAGGTGCAGAGCCTGATGGCCGCGGGCCTGGCGCGCGCCAGTGCCGTCGTCGTCAGCTACCACGACACGCCGTCGGCGCTGCGCATCCTGCACCTGGTGCAGACGCACGCGCCGCGCGTACCGGTGGTCGTGCGCACCATCGACGACAGCGATCTGGAGGAGCTCAAGGCCGCCGGCGCCACCGAGGTGGTGCCCGAGGCCATCGAGGGCTCGCTGATGCTGGCCTCGCACGCGCTGGCGCTCGTGGGTGTGCCGATGCGGCGCGTCATCCGCATCACACGCGACGCCCGCGACCGGCGCTACGGTCTGCTACGCGGCTATTTCCACGGAGCAGACGACGACACCGCGGACGAGATCGACCAGGCCCGCCTGGCCTCCGTCACGCTGCCCACCGCCAGCGCCCATGCTGGCCGCGCGCTGGACGATCTGGCGCTGCAGGCCATGGGTGTCGCCGTGGTGTCATTGCGCCGCGCCAACGGCAAGGCCGTCCTTGTCGACGGACATGCGACCCTGGCTGGGGGCGACACGCTCGTAATCAGCGGGATGCCAGCAGCCCTCGCGCTCGCCGAGGCCAAGCTGCTCGGCTGATGCCGCCTGCGCGACAAGCGCGCGCGCCGCGCTGCGCCACACTGGCGCCATCCGCCAGAGGAGCCGCGCCATGAATTTCGATTACAGCCCCAAGGTCGCGCAGATGCGCGAACGCCTGCTCGCGTTTTTCGACGAGCACATCTATCCCAACGAGCGCCGCTACCTCGAGGAAGTCGAAGCCAACCGCCGTGCCGGCAACCCCTGGCAGGCCACCCGGGTCATCGAGGAGCTCAAGCCCAAGGCCAGGGCCGCCGGGCTGTGGAACCTGTTCCTGCCTCAGTCCAGCCGTGCGCCCGAGGGCCTGTCCAACCTCGAGTACGCGCCGCTGTGCGAGATCATGGGCCGCGTGTTCTGGGCGCCCGAAGTCTTCAACTGCTCGGCGCCAGACACCGGCAACATGGAGACGCTGGAGCGTTACGCCACCGAAGCGCTGAAGGATCGCTGGCTGGAACCCTTGCTGCGCGGCGAGATCCGCTCGGCCTTCCTGATGACGGAGCCGGCCGTGGCTTCGTCGGACGCGACCAACATCGAGTGCCGCATCGAGCGCGACGGCGACGACTACGTCATCAACGGCCGCAAGTGGTGGAGCAGCGGCGCCGGCGACCCGCGCTGCGCCGTCTACATCGTCATGGGCAAGACCAATCCCGAGGCCGGCAAGCACGAGCAGCAGTCCATGATCGTCGTGCCGGCCGCTGCGCCCGGCATCACCGTCGTGCGCCCGTTGTCCGTGTTCGGCTACGACGACGCGCCTCACGGCCACATGGAGGTGGAGCTGAAGAACGTGCGCGTGCCGGCCGCCAACATCTTGCTGGGCGAGGGCCGCGGCTTCGAGATCGCGCAGGGCCGCCTGGGCCCGGGCCGCATCCACCACTGCATGCGCAGCATCGGCGCGGCCGAGCGCGCGCTGGAGCTGATGTGCGAGCGTGCCATCGCGCGCACGGCCTTCGGCAAGACACTGGCCCAGCAGACCGTCACGCAGGAGCGCATTGCCGAGGCGCGCTGCTTGATCGAGCAGGCCCGCCTGCTGACGCTGAAGGCCGCCTACATGATGGACACGGTGGGCAACAAGGTCGCCAAGGCCGAGATCGCGATGATCAAGATCGTCGCGCCCAACATGGCCCTGCAGGTCATCGACTGGGCCATCCAGGTGTTCGGCGGCGCGGGCGTCTCGCAGGACACGCCGCTGGCCACCATGTGGGCACATCAGCGTACGCTGCGACTGGCCGACGGCCCGGACGAGGTGCACCGCAACTCGCTCGCCAAGCTGGAGCTGGCCCGGCACATGAAGCTGCCGACTGACAGGATCAGCATGCCGATCACGCGCGGAGCCTGAGCATGCCGGGACGGCAGGCCAGCAGGCCTGCCACGCGTGCCAGCACTTCGGGCGCCCAGCTCATGCCCAGGTGGCTGGCCTGCACCTCGATGTCGCGCGCCAGCGGCCAGCGGCGTGCATGAGTGCAGGCTTCCCATGAGACGACGCCGTCGCGGCGGCTGTAGAGCGAGATCGTCGGCACCGGCGGCGGCTCGGCCAGGCGTGCGCGCAGGGCTGCCTCATCGGGCGGGCGGCGGCCGTTGAGCAGGCGGAACAGCCAGCCGACGTTCGTGTCGTCCGCGCTGCCGTTGAACGGCGTGCCCAGGGTGATGACGTGGTGCACGCGGTCGTGCCAGCGCTTGGCCAGCTCGCGGGCATAGAAGCCGCCCAGGCTCCAGCCGACGAGGCTGAGCTCGCGTGCCGGCGCGACGCGGGGATGCAGCGTCTCGGCCAGTTGATCCAGCCAGGCATCGACGTCGCCGCGCGGCCCGGTATTCCTGCCCTGTCCCCAGTCAAGCGCCCGATAGCCCGCGCGCTCCAGGTGGCGGCGTAGCGGCCACAGCGTCAGGCCGTCGGTGCCCAGGCCCGGGAACAGCAGCACCGTGTGACCGTGTCCGGTGGCTTGCGGCGGGGCGCGCCAGTGCCCGAGGGCCTGGACGGCCTCCAGCGTGGCCCGCAGCGGCTCCGAGGCCAGCAGCGAAAGAGCCGGCCGTCGGCGTGGCGCGGCGACGACGCCGGCGGCACCAGCGTGGGGAAGCAGTGGCAGCGAGCTTGAAGTCATGGCGGCGGGCGGCAGTGCCGGTGGTCGATCCGTGACCCGATGCTCGCGCGTGGCGAAACCGCTGCATGCCAGCGCGGCGGCTGTGACGGTGTAGGACAAGGCGGTTGGCGCGAATGACAATGCGCCGCATGGCCAAGCCCGCACCCCGACTCAGCCCCCAGCAAACCCAGAGCGTCATCGCCACAGCCTTCGAGGATGTGCCGCCCTACAACAAGGTGCTGCTGATGCATGGCATCGGCCATGGCGAGCTGGTGGCCCTGCTCAAGCGCGAGCTGACGCCGGCGGCCTACAAGCTCTGGGCCGGGCGCGCCAAGACGAGCAAGGGGCCGACCAAGAAGGCCACCTGGCCGCATGGGCGCTGACGTGAGGCTCGCACGCCGCCCAGTCCTGGCGCTGCTGGCAGGCCTTGCGGCCTGCACCGATCCAGATGCGCGCATCCGCAATCGCATCGATACCGGCTGGCACCGCGACGATCTCGATGCCCTGATGCTGCGCTGGCAAAGCCATTCGCCGCGGCCGGACGGCAGCTTCCAGCTGTACTTCGACCGCTCCTGGAAGCCCAGGCCACAGCCCGAGACGGGCCTGACTGGCCATGCGCGGCTGGTCTACGCCTTCGCGGCTGCCCACGAGTTCATGCCGGACGCGGGTTATCTCGCGATCGCCCGGCGTGGTGTCGATTTCATGCTGGAGCGCTTCCGCGACCCGACGCATGGCGGCTTCTTCCACACGCTGGGGGCCGACGGTCGGCCTGGTTCCATGATCAAGCGTGCCTACGGCCATGCGTTCGCGCTGTTGGCCCTGGCCGAGGTCTACCGCGTGGGTGGCGGCGTGCGTTATCGCGAGGCGGCGATGCAGCTCTGCCGTGAGATCGAGCCAGGTTTCACCGACCCGGTCGGAGGCCTCTACAACGAATGTGAGCGCGACTTCAAGCCCATGTCCGGCGGGCGCACGCAGAACCCCGTCATGCACATGTTCGAGGCCCTGCTGGCCCTGCGGGGCGCCACCGGCGACATGCTGGCCGAGACCATCGCACGGCGCCTGGGCGACTTCGTCGCCTACAAGCTGCTGCAGGGCCAGGCCGACGGCGGTGCCCTCATTCCCGAGTGGTACGACGAGGCCTGGCACCCGCTACCCACCCAGGCAGCGGGTGGCTACGTCGACCTGGGACACCAGTTCGAATGGAGCCACCTGCTGACCATGGGTGCGGCCGTGTCGCCCGTCTATGCGCAGGTGGCCGAGCGCGTCCTGGCCTATGCGCTGGCGGTAGGCTATGACGAGATCGACGGCGGTTGCGGCCAGCGCGCCTTTACCGACGGCAGCAAGGCAGACCTGCGCAAGGGATGGTGGCAGCAGGCCGAATGCCTGCACGCCCTGCTCGTCGCCGGTCAGGCCACCGGCCGCAACGACGTGTGGCGACGCTACGAGCAGACCCAGGGCCTCATCAAGAAGCAGCTCGTCGACATCGAGCAGGGCGGCTGGCGTGCCGCCGAGGCCCTGCCCTGCAAGAGTGGCGGCTGCAAGGATGAGCAGCCTGACCCATATCACATGGTGCGCCTGCACCAGGCGGCGATAAAGGTCGCTCAGGGCATGCCGGCATAGCGCCGCAGCGCGCCGGACAGGGCGATCAGCAGCAGTCCGCCTGCCAGGCAGACGGCGGTCAGCACGGCATAGAGCGACAGCCCCGTCGGCAGCAGCCAGCCGTAGAGCTGGCCGGCCAGGAAACCCGCCGCAGCCTTGGCCAGCATCCAGGCGCCCATCAGCGTGGCGGCCCAGCCGGCGGGTGCGTAGCGCGACACCACCGCCAGACCGATGGGGATGACCAGCAGCTCGGCGGCGGTCTGCACGCCGATGACGCCCACCATCATCCACGCCGGGATGACTTCGCCCTGCGCGGCGCGCCCCTGCAGCATGTGCAGCAGTACGAAGCTCGCGCCCAGCACCAGCATGCCCAGGCCCTGCACGCGGAACTCCGGCCAGTCCAGCCGCGACAGCAGCCGTGCCGACAGCGGCGCCAGCAGGATCACGAGGACGGGGTTCACGGCCAGGAACTGTGCGGCCGTCAGCTCGAAGCCCAGGAACTGTGGCGAGACGTGGTCGCGCACGAACAGCGTCATGGCGCCAGCGGCTTGCTCGTAGCCCAGGTAGAAGCAGATGGCCACCAGTGACATCATCAGGATGACCTGGATGCGGCGTCGCGCCCGCGCATCGGTCCAGGCGGCGCGCGCCGGTCCGGGGGCTGGCGCGGCGACGGCTGGCAACCAGCGCCAGCCGGCCATGAAGACGACCATGCCGATGGCCATGCCCACTGCCGCCGCCATGAAGCCATAACCCCAGCCGTAATGCTGGGCAAGGTATCCGCCGATCAGCGCCGACAGCGCCGCACCGATATTGATACCCATATAGAAGACCGTATACCCGCCCTGGCGCCGCGCGTCGTCCGGCGTGTAGAGCGCGCCGACCATGGCCGTCGTCGTGGGTTTGAACAACCCGGTGCCCACCGCCAGCAAGCCCAGCGCGAGGCCGACCGGCTGATCCAGGCCGAGCGCCACATGGCCCGCCATCATCAGCAGCATGCCCAGCACGACAGCCCGGCGCTGGCCCAGGAAGCGGTCGGCCAGCCAGCCGCCGACGATGGCGCAGAAGAATGCCGAGCCGGTATACATGCCATATACCGAAAGCGCATCGGAGCGCGAATATTGCAGGGCCTCCACCAAATACAGAACCAGCAGCGAACGCACGCCGTAGAAACTGAATCTCTCCCACATTTCAGAGCCCGCGAGAACGAACAGGCCGGCGGGCTGGCGGGGTTTTGAGGTGGGCAGGGACATCGCCTCGGCGGACATGGTTTCAGGTTCTTGGAGTGGGTTTTCGATAATACGGGCGTGGCGCCGGCGGGCTTCCGAAGCCCGCGTGCGGACCTTAGGGGATACCCGCGGTAACGATGCGAAAAGCAGCATCGGGAAGTCCAAAAATGTGATTAGTCGCGAATCGGTTGGCCCCCTAGCATGAGTTTCAGACCCCAGCCCCACGGCCCGAGTAGAGGTCTTGAACGGCTGCTGAGGTTGGCCGCTCCCCATAACGATTCCCGGAGACAAGATGAAGAACCCAGCCCTGGTGCTGCTGCGCGCAGGCACCCACACCCAGCGCTTCGCCCTGAGCCTGACCGCCGCTGCCGCGCTGGCCGCCCTGTCCGCCACTGCGGTGGCCCAGGAAGCCGCCAAGGCCGATACGCAGCTGGAGACGGTGACCGTCACCGGCGTGCGGGCATCGCTGACCAAGAGCCTCGCGAACAAGCGCACCAACGACCAGGTCGTGGAATCGGTCGTGGCCGAAGACATCGGCAAGCTGCCTGACAACAACGTCGTCGAAGCGCTGCAGCGCGTGACGGGCATCCAGGTCACCAACCGCGCCGGTGGAGAAGTCGGCACCCTGTCCATCCGCGGCCTGCCCGACATCGCCACCACCTGGAATGGCCGCAACATCTTCACCGCATCCGGCACGCAGGTGGCGCTGCAGGACATCCCGTCGACGCTGGTCCGCCAGATCGACGTCTACAAGACCCGCGACGCCAGCCAGCTGGAGAACGGCATTGCGGGCCAGATCGACGTCAAGTCGCTGCGTCCATTCGACTTCAAGGGCGCCAAGTTCTCGCTTCTGGCGCGCGAGACCTATCTCGACCCCGCCGAGAAGTGGAACCCGCAGCTGAGTGCGATGGCCAGCAACCGCTGGAAAACCGGCGCTGGAGAATTCGGGGCCCTGGTCAACCTGTCGGCGCTCAAGACGGAGTACCGCAATGAGAGCGTGACGCCGGGCGCCATGGTGCCGTTCACCAGCCCCAACGCCGCCGAAGTTCCGGCAGGCTACACCCCGCTGCAGCGCATCTTCGACAACGCCATCTGGACGCCGGGCACCTACACCGGCCTGCCGCAGAAGGCGGGCTCGACGCTGAATTTCAACGGCAAGGCCTATCCCTACTACCTGTCGCGCGACGCCATCTTCCAAAGCGACGTGCAGGGACAGCGCGAGCGTCCGGCCGCCAATGTCGCGCTGCAATGGCAGCCCAACGAGGATGCCGTCTACACGTTCGAGGCGATGTACAACGGTTATCGCGACAAGGTGTTCAACAAGCTGCTGTTCAGCTTCGTTGACTGGTGGGGCAGCCTCGGCAGCAACCCCGCCGGAACGATCACCACGTTCCCCGGAACGAACGTCATCAAGACGCGGACCGTGAATGACGTCTATGGCTTCAACAGCGGTGACTACACCACGTCGGCCACGGATTCCTATATCTATGCCCTGAACGGCAAGTGGAATATCGGCGACCGCCTGCGGCTGGACGGCGACGTCTCGTACCAGACCAGCAAATTCCACTCGGAGTTCACCGCCACCCGGATCGAACGCGTTGCGCCGTCGATCACCGTCGATTTCAACTCGGGCGGCGGCAACATGGCCTTCGGCTTCAACAACAACGCCGATCTGGTGGACCCTGCCAAGTGGAACGTGGCGCAGTTCTATGACAACGCCAACCGCAACGAGGGCAGTGCGGCAACCGCCAACCTGTCGGGCGTCTACGACGCCGACTGGGGGCCGCTGAAGACGCTGCACTTCGGGTTGCGTTTCGACAGCCGCAAGGCGTCTGAGGCCAACCGGACGCAATCGGCCTTCCTGGGCCGCAGCCTGGCCTCGCTGGGCGCGAACTACTACCACGTCAACTCGAATTTCGGCACGGATATCTCGGAAGTCCCGCGCGCCTGGATGGAGCCGAACGCCTATTACATTCGCGACAATATTGATGCGTGGCGCAAACTGTATAACTCCGTCGATGCGAATTTCCTGACGACCGACAAGCTGGCCCTGCAGAAAACCTTCCAGGTCAAGGAAGACACTGCCAACTTCTTCCTGATGGCGGATACCGAGCATGAATTGTTCGGCCGCCCCTTGCGCGGCAATTTCGGCGTGCGCTACGTGCAGGTCGACACCAGCATGACGGCCTACAGCGTCGATGCCACCACCAAGGTGGTGACGCCGACGAACGGCGAGAAGACGGCCAAGAAGTTCCTGCCCAGCCTGACGCTGCGCTACGAGCCGGTCAAGGACGTTCTGGTGCGCTTCAACTATGGTGAAACGTTGCGCCGGCCGGGCTTTGGCGATCTCAACCCGGTCCTGCAGCTCAGCGATGACGTCTCGCGGGTCGGCTACGGCGGCGGCAGCGGCGGCAACCCCGGCCTGGAGCCGACGCGCTCCAAGAACCTCGACCTGACGGGTGAGTGGTACTTCCAGAAGGACAGCGCGCTGTACGGCACGCTGTTCCAGCGCAAGATCGACGGCCTGGTCGTGCCGCTGCGTCGCCGGGTTCACGTCGATCCGGCCAACGACCCGTTCCGCAACTCGACCTCCGGTGGCGACCACACCAACGGCTATGACTACGTCATCAGCTCGCCGGTCAATGCGTCCAACGGCAAGATCAGTGGCATCGAACTCGGCGCGATCTATTTCCCGAAGGGCCTGCCGGGCCTGCTGGACGGCCTGGGTGTGCAGGGCAGCGTGACGCGGCTGACCTCGTCGCAGAACGTGCCGACCGCCAACAATGCCGGCGAGATCGTCTCCCAGCTCGAGGCGCCGTTCTTCGGCGTGTCTAAGCTGTCGTGGAACGCCACCCTGGCCTATGAGAAGGGCCCCATCGGTGCACGCCTGTCCTATGTCCGTCGCGCCGCCTTCCTGGCCGCGAACGAAGCCGCGCTGTTCGCCAATCCGATCGGCATCTGGCGCCGGCCGGAGAAGAGCGTGGACTTCCAGCTGACCTACAACATCAACGACCGCATGGCGTTCGATATCAGTGGCGTCAACCTGACCAACGAGATGCAGCAGCAGTACTACCACTTTGGCGATGCCGGCAACCCGGATACGACCAACTTCGGAACGGTCCAGACCGGACGTTCGCTGTCGGTCGGCTTCCGCTGGAAGCTGTGACCTGAGGGACTGACATCTTTTCTCGTTTGGGGCGTTGCGCGGGCTTTCCCGGGCAACGCCCGTTTTTCATGCCGAAGTACCCATGTCCGACCTGCTTGAGCCGTTGATCCGCCAGCGTGCCGACCCCCACATCTCCCGCCACGCTGACGGCTTCTACTACTTCATCGCGTCGGTGCCGGCGTACGACCGCATCGAGATCCGTCGTGCGGCGAGCATCCAGGGGCTGGTCGACGCGCCGGCCTACGTCGCCTGGCGCAAGCCGGACACCGGCCCGTATTCCGAGCTGATCTGGGCGCCCGAGCTGCACTTCAACGAGGGCGCCTGGTACGTCTACTTCGCCGCCGCCCATACCCGTGCGCTGGACGCCCTGGGCATGTTCCAGCACCGCATGTACGCCATCAGGAATGTCGCGGCCGACCCGTTCACGGGCGAGTGGGAGTTCCTCGGCCAGGTCGACACCGGCATTGACAGCTTCTGTCTGGACGCCACCACCTTCAGCCACCTCGGCCGGCTCTACTACCTGTGGGCGCAGAAGGATCCGACCATCCCGGGCAACTCCAACCTCTACATCGCACCGATGAAGACGCCCTGGCAGCTGGCCGGCGCACCGGTGCGCTTGAGCCGTCCGGAGTACGACTGGGAGTGCCGCGGCTTCCTCGTCAACGAGGGGCCGTCGGTGCTGATCCGCAACGGCCGCGTCTTCATCAGCTACTCGGCCAGCGCGACGGACGAGAACTACGCCATGGGCTTGCTCTGGGCCGATGAAGGCGCCGACCTGCTGGACCCGACGAGCTGGCGCAAGTCCGCCCAGCCGGTGATGCGCAGCTGCGCCGCGGACAGCGTCTTCGGCCCCGGCCACAACAGTTTCACCGTGACCGACAAACCGGACGAGGTGCTGCTGGTCTATCACGCCCGCACCTACACCGAGATCGTCGGCGACCCTCTTTGGAATCCCGACCGCCACACCTTCGTGAAGCCGCTGCGCTGGAGCGCCGACGGCATGCCGCTCTTCGGCAGGCCCTCCCGGCAGGATTGATACGGATTTCGATATCAATACGCCGAGGAAATTGATTGGATTGCGTATCCCCCGGCCCCTAGCATCGTTTTCAGACGGCAGACCTGCGTGCCGCCGGAACGACCCCCGAGACAAGACATGACGACTGACGACAAGAAGAGCAAGGTCAAGCTGCGCTCCGCCGAGTGGTTCGGCACCCAGGACAAGAACGGCTTCATGTACCGCTCCTGGATGAAGAACCAGGGCATCCCCGACCATGAGTTCCAGGGCAAGCCCATCATCGGCATCTGCAACACGTGGAGCGAGCTGACGCCCTGCAACGCCCATTTCCGCAAGCTGGCCGAGCACGTCAAGCGCGGCATCATCGAAGCGGGCGGCTGGCCGGTGGAGTTCCCGGTCTTCTCCAACGGCGAGAGCAACCTGCGCCCCACCGCCATGCTCACGCGCAATCTCGCGAGCATGGACGTCGAGGAAAGCATCCGCGGCAACCCCATGGACGCCGTCGTGCTGCTGGTGGGCTGCGACAAGACCACGCCCGCCCTGCTGATGGGTGCGGCCAGCTGCGACGTGCCGGCCATCGTCGTCACCGGCGGGCCCATGCTCAACGGCAAGCTCAACGGCAAGAACATCGGCTCCGGTACGGCCGTGTGGCAGCTGCACGAGCAGGTCAAGGCTGGCGAGATCAGCATGCACGACTTCATGGCCGCGGAGGCCGGCCATTCGCGTTCGGCGGGCACCTGCAACACCATGGGCACAGCCTCCACCATGGCCTGCATGGCCGAGGCCCTGGGCACCTCGCTGCCGCACAACGCCGCCATCCCCGCCGTCGATGCACGCCGCTACGTGCTGGCACACCTGTCCGGCATGCGCATTGTCGAGATGGTCTGGGAGCAGCTGACGCTGTCCAAGGTGCTGACCAAGGAAGCGTTCGAGAACGCCATCCGCGTCAATGCGGCCATCGGCGGCTCCACCAACGCCGTCATCCACCTCAAAGCCATTGCGGGCCGCATTGGCGTGGATCTGGAGTTGGAGGACTGGACCCGCATCGGCCGCGGCACGCCCACCGTCGTGGACCTGCTGCCTTCGGGCCGCTTCCTGATGGAGGAGTTCTACTACGCCGGCGGCCTGCCCGCCGTCATCCGCCGCCTGGGCGAGGCCGGCCGCCTGCCCAATCCCGAGGCGCTGACCGTCAACGGCAAGAGCCTGTGGGCCAACTGCGTCGACGCGCCCATCTACGACGACGAAGTCATCCGCCAGCTCGACAACCCGCTCATCGAGGACGGCGGCATCTGCATCCTGCGCGGCAACCTGGCGCCGCGCGGCGCCGTGCTCAAGCCCTCGGCAGCCACGCCCGAGCTGATGAAGCACCGAGGCCGCGCCGTCGTGTTCGAGAACTTCGAGGACTACAAGGCCCGCATCAATGACCCGGGCCTGGACGTGGACGCCAGCTCCATCCTCGTCATGAAGAACTGTGGCCCCAAGGGCTACCCCGGCATGGCCGAGGTCGGCAACATGGGCCTGCCGCCCAAGCTGCTGGCTGCCGGCGTGAAGGACATGGTGCGCATCTCCGACGCGCGCATGAGCGGCACGGCCTACGGCACCGTGGTGCTGCACGTGGCGCCCGAGGCGCGTGCCGGCGGGCCGCTGGCCATCGTGCAGGAGGGCGACTTCATCGAGCTGGACTGCGCCGCCGGCCGCCTGCACCTGGATGTGCCGGAGGCCGATCTGCAGCAACGCCTTGCCGCCTGGGCCGCCGCGCAGACCGTGGACCCCCAGGACGCCAGCGGCTATCGCCAGCTCTACGTTCAGCACGTGCTGCAGGCCGACGAGGGCTGCGACTTCGACTTCCTGCGCGGCAAGCGCGGCTCCGCCGTGCCGCGCCATTCGCATTAAGGACGCTTCATGAGCAACACGATCCAGGGCCTGGCCCTCATCAACGGCCAGCCGGTGCGTGGCAATGGCCGGGCCTTCCAGGCCTTCGACCCGAGCAGGAATGAAGCCATTGGCCCGGACTTCAACGCCGTCGACATCGCGCAGGTGGAGCAAGCCTGTGCGCTGGCCGGTGCCGCATTCGACGGTTTCCGTGCGACGAGCGACCACGAGCGTGCCGACTTCCTGGAGCAGATCGCCGCGCAGATCCTGGCGCTGGGTGACGAGCTCATCGTGCGCGCGATGGCCGAGACCGGCCTGCCTCGCGCCCGTCTGGAGGGCGAGCGCGGCCGCACGATGAACCAGCTCAAGCTCTTCGCGGAACTGCTGCGCGAAGGCAGCTGGCAGGACGCCCGCATCGACACCGCCCTGCCCCAGCGCACGCCGCCGCGGCCGGACCTGCGCTTGCGCTACGTGGGTGTCGGCCCCGTGGCCGTGTTCGGTGCCAGCAACTTCCCGCTGGCCTTCTCCGTCGCCGGCGGCGACACCGCCGCGGCACTGGCCGCCGGCTGTCCCGTCGTCGTCAAGGCGCACTCGGCTCATCCGGGCACTTCGGAGCTGGTCGGTCGCGCAGTCGTTGAAGCCGTGAAGGTGTCCAAGCTGCCGGCGGGCGTGTTCGCGCTGCTGACCGGCAGTGGCCACGGCATCGGCGACACCCTGGTGCGCCACCCGGCCATCCAGGCCGTCGGCTTCACCGGCTCGCGCAGCGGCGGCACGGCGCTGATGGCCACGGCCGCGGCCCGGCCGCAGCCGATTCCCGTCTACGCGGAGATGAGCAGCATCAACCCCGTCATCCTGCTGCCCCGTGCGCTGAGCCAACGCGGCGCCGACATCGCGACGGGCTTCGCCGCGTCGCTGACGATGGGCGTGGGCCAGTTCTGCACCAACCCCGGCCTGGTGCTGGGCATCGCCGGAGCCGACTTCGACCGCTTCGCGGCTGCCGCTGCCGAGGCACTCAAGCCCGTGCCCGCCGCGACGATGCTGACCCCTGGCATCGCCAGCGCCTATCAGCGCGGCGAAGACCAGCTCGCGGCCCAGGCGCAGGTCGATGCGCTGGTGCGCGGTCAGTCTGGCGGTTGCCTGGGCGCGCCCAGCCTGTTCAAGACGACCGGCGCGGCCTTCCTGGCCAACCATGCGATGTCTGCGGAGATCTTTGGCCCTGCCTCGCTGCTGGTGGCTTGCAGGGATCTCGCCGAACTGCTGGCCGTCATCGAGGGCCTGGAGGGTCAGCTGACCGCCACGCTGCAGCTGCAGGACGACGACGAGGCGGACCTCGCTGCCGCCCGCACCCTGCTGCCGGCGCTGGAGCGCAAGGTCGGCCGCATCCTGGCCAATGGCTATCCCACCGGCGTCGAGGTCTCGACGGCCATGGTGCACGGCGGCCCCTTCCCGGCCACCAGCGACGGCCGCAGCAGTTCTGTCGGCACGGCGGCCATCCAGCGCTTCCTGCGCCCGGTGTCGTACCAGAACCTGCCGCGTGCGCTGCTGCCTGCAGTGCTGCGGGAACCGAATGAACGCGGCGTCTGGCGGCGCCGCGATGGAGCCCTCACGCGCAACTAAGACGCGTCGGCTCCAACACAACAACCAAGGAGACAAGAGACATGAAGAAGCAACTGGCCGCCATTGCGGCAAGCCTGGCCTGGGCCTTCGGCGCGCAGGCCGCCGACATCAAGCTGGTCGTCAACGCCGACCAGCCCGGCCCCGTCATCCACCGCAACATCTACGGCCAGTTCGCCGAACACCTGGGTACCGGTATCTACGAGGGCATGTGGGTAGGCCCCGAGAGCAAGATCCCCAATGTGCGTGGCTGGCGCAAGGACGTCGTCGCGGCGCTGAAGGAACTCAAGGTGCCGCTGGTGCGCTGGCCGGGCGGTTGCTTCGCCGACGAGTACCACTGGCGCGATGGCATTGGCCCGCGCAACAAGCGCCCGATCAAGGTCAACACGCACTGGGGTGGCGTGCCCGAGAACAATGCTGTCGGCACGCACGAGTTCTTCGACCTCGTCGAGCAGCTGGGCGCCGAGGCCTATGTGAACGCCAACATGGGTACGGGCTCGCCGCAGGAAGCAGCCGAGTGGCTGGAATACATGACCGGCGAGGGCAATGCCACCATCGTCGAGCAGCGTCGCAAGAATGGCCGCGACAAGCCCTTCCGCGTGCACTACTACGCGCTGGGCAACGAGACCTGGGGTTGCGGCGGCAACATGCGGCCGGAGTACTACGCCGACATGTACCGGCACTGGGCCACCTTCCTGAAGACGCCCGAGCACAACCGGCCCAAGTTCATCGCCAGCGGCGGCAACGACCAGGACACCACCTGGACCGAGGTGCTGAGCAAGAACATCCGCCACAACTTCGACGCCATTGCCCACCACGCCTACACATTCCCCAGCGGCAAGTGGGAGGGCAAGGGCTCGGCTGCGGGCTTCCCCGAGGCCGAGTGGATTTCCATGCTGTCCCAGGTCAAGAAGATCGACGACGTGCTGGCCAGGAGCACCGTCATCCTCGACAGGAACGACCCGAAGAAGAAGCTGGCCATCTACTTCGACGAGTGGGGCAGCTGGTACGACCCCGAGCCCGGCAGCAACCCGGGCTTCCTGGTCCAGCGCAACACGCTGCGCGATGCGCTGCTCGCCGCCCTGCACTTCAACGTCTTCCACAGCCATGCAGACCGCGTGAAGATGAGCAACGTCGCGCAGATGGTCAACGTGCTGCAGGCCATGATCCTCACCAGCAAGGACAAGCTGGTGCTGACGCCGACCTACCACGCGTTCTCCCTCTACACGCCCTTCCAGGACGCCACTTCGCTGCCGGTCACCCTCGAGAACAACCCGGTCTACAAGGTCGGCGCGACCGAGATGCCGGGCCTCAGCGCCACCGCGGCGCGCGGCAAGGACGGCAAGCTCTACGTGGGTCTCGTGAACTCCGACGCCACCCAGGCCGCCGCGCTGACGTTGCAGGTGGGCGCCAATACGCCCAAGGCCGCCAAAGGCAGGCTGCTGACGGCCGGCGCGATGGACGCGCAGAACGAGCTCGGCAAGCCGGCCCAGGTCGTACCCCAGGCCTATGAGGTCCAGGCGGCCGACGGCAAGCTCACGCTGAAGCTGCCGGCGAAGTCCATCGTCGTCGTTGCCATCGAGGGCTGAGCCATGGGCATCGCCAATCGACGCGAGTTCATCGCGGGCGGAGCTGCGCTCGCCCTCACCGCCTGCGGCGGTGGCGGTGGCAGCTCAGCCCCGTCGCCAGCACCCACCCCTGCTCCCGCGCCGGCCCCATCGCCGGCGCCTGCACCCGCACCTTCGCAGTCCCCGGTGAGCTTCACCAACGCCTCCGTGCACGACCCCTCGGTCATCCGCGCCGACGGTCAGTTCTATGTCTTCGGCTCCCACCTCGCCGCAGCGAGGACGCCCGACCTGATGAACTGGACCAAGCTGGCCGATGGCGTCAACAACACCAACCCGCTGTTCGGCAACAAGGTCACCACCGAGTTGGCCGAAACGCTGGCCTGGGCCGAGTCCAGCACGCTGTGGGCGCCCGACGTTGCCAAGCTGGCCGACGGCAAGTTCTACATGTACTACTGCGCCTGCAAGGGCGACTCGCCGCGCTCCGCACTGGGCATCGCAGTGGCCGACAAGGTCGACGGCCCCTATGTCAACAAGAAGCTGCTGCTGAAGTCCGGCCAGTGGGGGCTGCCCAGCGAGGACGGCAGCGTCTACGACGCCACCAAGCATCCCAACGTCGTCGACCCCGCGGTCTTCGCCGACGCGACGGGCAGGCTGTGGATGGTCTATGGCTCCTACTCGGGGGGCATCTTCGTCATGCAGCTCGATGCCGTGACGGGCTTGCCGCTGGCCGGCCAGGGCTACGGCAAGCACCTGATGGGCGGCAACCACGCTCGCATCGAGGGCGCCTACGTCCTCTACAGCCCCCAGAGCCAGTACTACTACCTGTTCGTTTCGTTCGGCGGCCTGGACGCGGCGGGCGGCTACAACGTGCGCGTGGCCCGCTCGCGCAACCCTGACGGTCCCTTCGTGGACGGTGCCGGCACCGACATGGCCAGCGTCAAGGGCGCTGCCGGCACCCTGTTCGACGACGCCAGCATCACGCCCCACGGCATGAAGCTGATGGGTGGCTACCAGTTCGCGCTGGCCACCGGTGAGACCGGCACGGCGCTGGGCTATGTGTCGCCGGGTCACAACTCGGCCTATCACGACGCGGCGACGGGCCAGTACTTCATCGTCTTCCACACCCGCTTCCCCAACACCGGCGAGGTTCACGAGTTGCGCGTGCACGAGATGCACCTCAACGAGGAAGGCTGGCCGGTCATCGCGCCGTTGCGTTATGCGCCGCTGAGCTTGGCCACGCCGGCACAGACGGCCGACGTCAGCGCGGCCCAGGCGGCCGGCAGCTACAAGCTCGTCAACCACGGCAAGGACATCACGGCCACGAGCAAGCCCTCCATCGCCGTCACGCTGAACGCCGATGGCACGCTCGGGGGCGGCATGACGGGCACGTGGGCGCACAAGGGCGCCAACAAACTCAGCGTTGTGAGCGGTGGCGTGACCTATGCGGGCGTACTGTCGCGGCAGTGGAACACCAACGCCAATGCCTTCGTCGTGAGCTTCAGTGCGCTGTCGTCGAGCGGCGTGTCGCTGTGGGCCGTCAGGACGGGCTGACATTGATGAAACGCCTGCTCGCCTGCCTGACCCTCGCGCTGTGCGCTCACGGCGTGGACGCAGCGACGCAGGCCTTCCCGCTGGACCGAGTGCGGCTGCTTGGCGGGCCTTTCCTCGAGGCCCAGGCCACCGACCTGCGCTATCTGCTGGCGCTGGACCCCGAGCGCTTGCTCGCTCCTTTCCGTCGCGAGGCAGGCCTGCCGGTGCCGACGCCCAGCTATGGCAACTGGGAATCCAGCGGCCTGGACGGCCACATGGGAGGCCACTATGTCTCGGCGCTCGCGCTGATGTGGGCCTCCACTGGCGATCCCGAGGTCAGACAGCGGCTGGATGACTTCGTTGCCGAACTCAAGCGCTGCCAGGAGGCGCTTGGCACCGGCTACATCGGCGGCATACCTGACGGTGCAAGGGCCTGGAGCCAGGTCGCCAAGGGCGAGCTCAAGGTCGACAGCTTCTCCGTCAACGGCCGCTGGGTGCCCTGGTACAACGTCCACAAGATGTTCGCCGGACTGCGCGACGCCTGGGTCTACGCCGGCAACGCCGATGCCAAGGCCATGCTGGTGCGCATGAGTGACTGGGCGTTGCGGCTGACCACGCCGCTGACCGACGCGCAGATGCAGGACATGCTGCGCGCCGAGCACGGCGGCATGAACGAGGTCCTGGCCGACGTGTCCGAGATGACCGGTGACCTGCGCTACCTGGCGCTGGCGCGGCGCTTCTCGCACCAGGCCATCCTGCAGCCGCTGGCCGCGGGCCAGGACCGGCTGAGCGGCCTGCACGCCAACACGCAGATCCCCAAGGTCATCGGCTTCGCGCGCATCGCGCAACTGGGTGGCGAGGACGAGGGCCGCCGCGCCGCGGAGTTCTTCTGGCGCACGGTGGTGGAGCGGCGCACGGTCGCCATCGGCGGCAACAGTGTCAAGGAGCACTTCCATCCAGCCGACGATTTCCGGCCGATGCTCAACGAGGTGGAAGGCCCGGAGACCTGCAACAGCTACAACATGCTCAAGCTGACGGCGCTGCTGCAGCGCGAGCAGCCGGCCCAGGGGCGCTACGCCGATTTCTACGAGCGCACGCTCTACAACCATATCCTTGCGTCGCAGCATCCCGGCGAGGGCGGGTTCGTCTATTTCACGCCGATGCGGCCGCAGCACTACCGCGTCTATTCCAAGGTGGACGAGGGCATGTGGTGCTGCGTGGGATCGGGGCTGGAGAGCCATGCCCGCCACGGCGAGTTCATCTATGCGCACGACGGGGACTCGCTCTACGTCAACCTTTTCATCGCTTCCAGGCTGGACTGGCGCGAGCGCGGCATCCATCTCACGCAGAGCACCCGCTTTCCCGACGAGTCGAGCACGCGGCTGACGGTGCACGACGCGGGCGATTTCGCACTGATGATCCGCTACCCCGGCTGGGTCGCGCCCGGTGCCCTGAAGGTCAGGCTCAACGGCAAGGCCGTCAAGGTGACGGCGAAGCCGGGCGGCCATGTCGAACTGCGCCGGGCCTGGAAGGCGGGCGACCAGATCGATGTCGAGCTGCCCATGCGCACGACGCTGGAGCCCATGCCCGGCCTGAAGAACTACGTGGCCGTGCTGCACGGCCCCATCGTGCTGGCTGCCAAGACGCCGCAGGCTGGAGAGCAGCTGAACTTCAGGGCCGACGGCTCGCGCATGGGCCATATCGCGCACGGCGCGGTCTGTCCGCAGGATGCGGCTCCGGTGTTTGTCAGCCCGAACCTGAACGAGGCCGACTTCATCCGCCGTTTCAAGCCCGTGCCTGGCCAGCCGCTGACCTTCACCGCGCCCGACCTCATCCAGGGGCGCAAGGACGCGGAGCGCCTGCAGCTGATGCCGTTCTTCCGCCTGCACGATTCGCGCTACATGGTCTATTGGGCACGCAGCACGCCTGCCCAGCAGAGTCTTTTGCGGGCCGAACTCGCCAAGGCCGAGGCCGACCGCCTTGCACTGGACGCGCAGACCATAGACCAGGTCGCCCCCGGCGAGCAACAGCCTGAGTCCGACCATGGCTTCAAGGGCGAAGGTGCCGAGAACGGCATCGCGCCGGCCGGCCGCTGGCGCCATGCCAGGCAGTGGTTCAGCTATGACTTGAGCGACCCCAAGGCCGAGGCCCGCACGCTGCGCCTGAGCTTCGCCAAGGGCGACGCCGGCCGCCGCTTCGACCTCATCGTCAACGGCCAGCTCGTCGCCGAAATAGTCCTGGACCGCCCCGACGCGCAGGAAGAGATCTACACGCGCGAGTTCGCGCTGCCGCCGGATCTTGTGCGAGCCGCTGGCGGCCGGCTCAACCTGAAATTCGTTGCCAGGCCAGGCAGCATTGCGGGCGGGCTCTACGGCCTGCGACTGCTGCGCTAGGCCGTTCACCCGTTCAGCCCCACCCACGGAGACCCCCGAATGATCAAGCTCATCGCCCGCCGCACGCTGCTCGCCGCAGCCCTGGCCCTGCCCGCCTTCTGCGCCCTGGCCGCACCGCTGACCATGGGCTTCTCCCAGGTAGGCGCCGAGAGCGAGTGGCGCACCGCAAACTCTGCCTCCATCAAGGCCGCGGCCAAGGAAGCCGGCATCACGCTGAAGTTCGCCGACGCGCAGCAGAAGCAGGAAAACCAGGTCAAGGCCATCCGCAGCTACATCGCGCAGAAGGTCGACGTCATCGCCTTCTCGCCCGTCGTGGAAAGCGGCTGGGACACGGTGCTGAAGGAAGCCCAGAAGGCCGGCATCCCCGTCATCCTGACCGATCGCGCCGTCAAGGTCAGCGACCCGTCTCTGTATGTGACCTTCATCGGCTCCGACTTCGTTGAGGAAGGTCGCAAGGCCGCGCGCTGGCTGCTGGAGCGCGCCGCGAAGACGCCGGGCGCCGCTTTGAACATCGTCGAGCTGCAGGGCACCGTGGGCTCCGCCCCGGCCATCGATCGCAAGAAGGGCTTCGAGGAAGTCATCAAATCCAACCCCAAGCTGCAGATCATCCGCTCGCAGTCCGGCGAGTTCACGCGCGCCAAGGGCAAGGAAGTGATGGAGTCCTTCCTGAAGCAGCGCGACAAGAAGATCGACGTGCTCTACGCGCACAACGACGACATGGCCATCGGTGCCATCCAGGCGATCGAGGAAGCCGGCCTGAAGCCGGGCCAGGACATCGTCATCATCTCCATCGACGGCGTGCGCGGTGCCTTCGAGGCGATGAAGGCCGGCAAGCTCAACGTCACCGTGGAATGCAACCCGTTGCTGGGGCCGCAGCTGATGCAGCTGGCCAAGGACGTCGTCGCCAAGAAGCCGGTGGAGAAGCGCATCACCGTCAACGAGGGCGTGTTCCCGGCCGAAGTGGCGGCGAAGGAGCTGCCGAACCGGAAGTATTGAGGCAGGGCCGAGGGCGGGACCCGGACCTGCGTCCCGTCCGACACCTGCCGAAGGGCTCGGCGCCCGCGGGCGCTGAAGGCTGAACGAACGCTATGAACGTCGATAAAACCGCGCCGGTGCTGGCGCTCTCCGGCATCCACAAAGGCTTCCCTGGCGTCAAGGCGCTCAGTGACGTCAGCCTGCGTCTGTTCCCGGGCGAGGTCCATGCGCTGATGGGCCAGAACGGCGCCGGCAAGTCCACGCTCATCAAGGTGCTGACGGGCCTGTACCAGCCCGATGCCGGCACCATCACGCTGGACAGCCGTGCCATCGCGCCCAAGCGCACCGAGGACGCGCAGGAGCTGGGCATCCGCACCGTCTATCAAGAGGTCAACCTCTGCACCAACCTGAGCGTGGCGGAGAACATCTGCGCCGGGCGCTTCCCGCGCAAATGGGGGCGTATCGACTGGGCCGCCGTCAACGCCGAAGCCAGGCGCGTGCTCGCGCAGATGGACCTGGACATCGACGTCACCGCACCGTTGTCGCGCTACTCGCTGTCCATCCAGCAGATGGTTGCCATTGCTCGTGCGCTGCGCATCTCGGCGCGCGTGCTCATCCTCGACGAGCCCACGTCCAGCCTCGATGACGCGGCCGTTCAGCGTCTGTTCACGGTGCTGCGCCGCCTGCGCGACCAGGGCCTGGCCATCCTGTTCGTCACCCACTTCCTGGACCAGACCTACGCGCTGGCGGACCGCATCACGGTCATGCGCAACGGCGAGACCGAGGGCGAATACCTCGCTTGCGATCTTGGCCGCCTGGCGCTGGTCAACAAGATGGTGGGTGCGCCGCCGGACCAGCAGCCCACCCGCCTGGATAGCCGCGCTTCGCATACCGGCGCTGCGGTGCTGAAGGCCGAGGGGCTGACCCGGCACGGTGCGCTGCACCCGCTGGACCTCGAGCTCAGGCGCGGCGAGGTGCTGGGTCTGGCCGGCCTGCTGGGTTCCGGCCGCACCGAGGCCGCGCGCCTGCTGTTCGGTGCCGACCCGGCCGATGGCGGACACGTCGCGACGCCAGGCCGCCGTGGCCGCTGGCATTCGCCGCGCGAGGCCATCGCCGCGGGGGTGGCCTTCTGCTCGGAAGATCGCAAGCACGAGGGTGCCATCCTTGACCTCTCGGTGCGTGACAACATCCTGCTGGCGCTGCAGGCCAGGGCGGGCCTGCGTCTCGTCATGAACCTCGAGCAGCAGCAGGCGCTGGCCGACGAGTACATCCAGCGCCTGGGCATCAAGACCGCCAGCGCCGACACGCCCATCGGCCAGCTCAGCGGCGGCAACCAGCAGAAGGCCTTGCTGGCGCGTTGGCTGGCCACTGAACCGGCCGTGCTCATCCTTGACGAGCCCACGCGCGGCATCGACGTGCGCGCCAAGGAGGACCTGATGGACGCCGTGCGTGCGCTGGCCCACAAGGACGACGGCGAGGGCATGTCCATCCTCTTCATCTCCTCCGAACTGCCCGAGGTCCTGCACTGCAGCGACCGTGTTCTCGTGCTGCGCGACCGCCGCGCCGCTGGCGTCTATCGCCGCGGAGAGCTGGACGAACGCAGCGTGCTCGAAGTGATCGCCGCGGAGCCGGCCGCGGCATGAATTCCACCCATCTCACCATGCCAACACCAAGCGCCCCGTCTGCGGTCTCGCGGGCCTGGAAACACCCGCTCGCGCGCCCCCTCGCGGCGCTGGCCCTGCTGCTGGCCGTCGCGGCCATGTTCGTGCCTGGCTTCCTGCACCTGGAGATCAAGGACGGCCACCTCTACGGCAGCCTCGTCGACATCCTGCACCGCGCGGCACCACTGATGCTGGCCGCCTTGGGCATGACCCTCGTCATCGCCACGCGCGGCATCGACGTGTCAGTGGGCGCCATCGTGGCCATCTCCGGCACCGTGGCCTGCGCCCTCGTTGGCACGCACGGCGTGGCGGTCGCCTTCGCGGCGGCGCTGGGCGCGGCGCTGCTGTGCGGCCTGTGGAACGGGCTGCTCGTGTCGGCGCTGGGCCTGCAGCCCATCATCGCGACGCTGATCCTGATGGTGGCCGGCCGCGGTCTCGCACAGCTGTTGACCGACGGTCAGATCCTCACCGTGTACGAACCCGCCAGCTTCTTCTGGCTGGGCGGTGGCTACCTGCTGGGCTTGCCGGTGTCGCTGTTCGTTGTCGCCACCGTGGGGGGCCTCACCGCACTCCTGATGAAGCGCACGGCGCTGGGCCTGTTCATCCAGACGGTGGGCATCAACCCCGTCGCCGCGCGCCTGGCCGGCGTGCGCACGGCGGCCATCGTCTTTTTCGTCTACGTCTATTGCAGTTTCGGTGCGGGCCTGGCGGGGCTGATGATCTCGTCCAACATCAAGAGCGCCGACGCCAACAACGCCGGCCTGCTGCTGGAGCTTGACGCCATCCTCGCCGTCACGCTGGGCGGCGGTCAACTCAGCGGAGGCAAGTTCAGCCTGGCCGGCAGCCTCATCGGCGCCCTCATCATCCAGACGCTGACGTCCACCATCTACGCCCTCGGCGTGCCGCCGCAGGTGACCATGGTCGTCAAGGCCGTCGTCGTGTTCGCTGTCTGCATCTCGCAGTCGTCGTTCTGGTCGACACGGAGGTCTGCATGAAAGCGTTGCACGCGGGAAGGCCTGTCGGGGCCGCGTTGCGCGCGGCGATGGCCGCTCCCTCCTTCACCACCTGGGTCAGCGTCGTGCTGATGGCGCTGCTCTTCGCCGTCGGCGCTGGCAGCTACACGGGCTTCGGCTCCACGCAGGTGGTGCTCAACCTGCTCATCGACAACGCCTTCCTGCTCGTCATCGCTGTGGGCATGAGCTTCGTCATCCTGTCCGGCGGCATCGACCTGTCGGTGGGTTCGGTACTGGCGCTGACCACCATGGTCGCAGCCTGGCTGCTTCATGTGGCGCACTGGCCGGCGGAGGCCGTCATCGTCGCGGTGCTGCTGGGCGGCGCCGCCTTCGGCGCCCTGCAGGGCCTGGTCATCCACGTCTTCAAGCTGCAGGCTTTCATCGTCACGCTGGCCGGCATGTTCCTGGCACGCGGCCTGTGCTTCCTGATCAGCGTGGACAGCATCACCATTGACGCGCCGCTGTTCGTCACGCTGTCGCAGACGCAGATCCCATTGCCCGATGCTCTTGGCGATGCCTTCCTGTCTCCCGGCGCGGTCATCGCACTGTGTGTGCTGGCAGTCGGCCTGTGGGTTGCGCACTGCACCGCCTTCGGCCGTACCGTCTATGCACTGGGGGGCAATGAGGCGTCCGCGCTGATGATGGGCCTGCCCGTCGGCCGCACAAAGATCGCCGTCTATGGCTTGAGCGGTTTCTGCGCGTCGCTGGCCGGCCTGCTGTTTGCGTTTTACATGCTCAGCGGCTACGGCCAGCATGCGCAGGGCGTGGAGCTGGACGCGATCGCGGCGGTGGTCATCGGCGGCACCGTCCTGACGGGAGGCTATGGCTACGTGGCTGGCGCACTGTCGGGCGTGCTGGTTCTGGGCCTGATCCAGACGCTGATCGCCTTTGACGGCACCCTCAGTTCCTGGTGGACCAAGATCGTCATCGGCGCGCTGCTGTTCGTGTTCTGCGCCGTGCAGCGCCTGCTCTCTTTGAAGAAAGCCAAAGCCTGATGTTGAAGAAGACCGCCGTGGCAGCTGCGCTGCTGCTGAGCCTGGGGGCCGCCCAGGCCACCAACCCGTTGTTCGCGCCGCTCTACACCGCGGACCCGGCGGTGCTGGTGGATGGCGGCCGCGTCTACCTCTTCACCGGCCGCGACGAGGCCCTGCCCGACGGCAAGGACTACGTCATGCACGAGTGGCGCGTCTTCTCGACGTGCGACATGGTGAACTGGAAGGACGAGGGAGTGCCCGTCAAGGCGAAGGACTTCGCCTGGGCCAAGGGCCGAGCCTGGGCTTCAGACATCGTCAAACGCCACGGCAGGTATTGGTTCTACTCGACCGTCGAGCATGCGACGGTGCCGGGCTTCGCGGTCGGTGTGGCCGTGTCGGATTCGCCGACCGGCCCCTTCGTCGATGCGCGCGGCTCCGCGCTCGTCACCAACGACATGACCAAGCAGACCGACATCGCCTGGGACGACATCGACCCTGGCGTGTTCGTCGACGACGATGGCCAGGCCTATCTCTACTGGGGCAACACGGTGTTGAAGTACGCGAAGTTGAAGGCCAGCATGACCGAACTGGACGGTCCCATCACGGCCGTGCCGGTGGCGAACTTCGTCGAGGCACCCTACCTGCACAAGCGCAAGGGAACGTACTACCTCAGCTACTCGCAGCACTGGCCCGAAGAGACGGCCTACATGACCGGGCCGTCACCCACGGGGCCGTGGACGCCGCAGGGCGTCGTCATGGAGCGAAACCTGAAGACCAAGACCATCCATCAGGCCTTCTTCGAGTTCAACGGCAAGAGCTACGTGGCGTATCACAACGCCGAGTTGCCGGGCGGCGGGGAGCACCGGCGGTCGGTGGCGGTCGAAGAGTTCTCGTACCGGGCGGACGGGACGATCCCGTTCATCCATCAGACGAAGGCAGGGCCGAAGGCGAATCCTTCGGCGGCTTGCAAGCCGTGATCGTTTGAAAGCGCCCTGGAACGGGCCTTCCGACTTGCTACCGGACTGAAACGACGGAACTGCCGGCGGGGTGCTAGTTCATCGCCCCAAGCCGGTTGCGCTGGGCTTCGGGCGGCCAGGCTGCTGGTGAACCGAGGGAGCGTCTCCAACGGGTTCTCGCTGGTATTCACGCATATGCGCCAAATGCCAAATGCCGCTGCCGCAAGGTCGTCCATGGCGCATGGCAGCCAAAGAAGGGCGATGTCCGCATCTCGCCAGATGTCGTGCAAGGACATGCATCTCGAATGCATTTCTGGCGATCGACATCCTTGGTATTTCCGCATTCATTGGCCAAAAGCGAACAGAGCGGCCGCTTTCACGCCAGCGAGGCGTTGGCGCCGTTCAACGCAGCCTTGCTGCAACGCGGACTCCCGATTCGACAATCCGGCGATGCTCCATCTCACCTTCGACCTCACCGACAGCTCCGACGGCATCCTCACGCTTGAAGCCATGGCTTCCACACGCGAGGTCGAGCATGCGGCCGCAATGGCCGAGGTGGCAAAGGTATTGGGCTGGGCGCAGGCCGAGTTCGGCGACCGGCAGGGGCCGGTGGAGGATGGCAACGCTTGGGACCATGAGCTGCTCGTGCAGCACGAGGCAGGCGGCTGGGTGACGGTAACGCTGACCTTCAGCGCGTCTGCCGAGTTTGCCGAGGCACTTCAGGCAGCATTTGGTGAGCCCGGCGAGGACTGAAGCCGGCGCCTGGACCCGCCAGCCCCTCAACTTCAGCGACGCGCCAGAATCCGCCGCAGCTCCCCCACCCGACCGAGCCCGCCCATGATCGACGCCGACACCCGCACCCGCCTGCTGCACCAGTACCCCGTGCTGGGCGAAACCTCCCGCGACACGCTGGATGTGTTGATGGCCAGTGCCACCTACATGCAGGTGCCTGCCGGCTCGATGATGTTCGACGAGAACCAGCCCTGCATGGGTTTTGCGCTGCTGCTGTCGGGCACGGCGCGCGTCGTCAAGGCGGCACCCAATGGCCGCGAGCTGCACCTCTACGACGTGACGCCCGGCGAGGCCTGCATCCTCACCAGCAGCTGCCTGCTGGGCAAGTCCACGTACCAGGCGCGCTGCACGGTGCTGACGCCGGCCGAGCTGGTGGTGCTGCCGCCGGCCAGCTTCCGGTTGCTGTTCACGGCCAGCGAGTCGTTTCGCGAGCATGTGTTCAGCCGCTATTCCGAGCGCATCTCGGACCTGCTGCAGCTCGTCTCCGCCGTTGCCTTCCAGAAGCTGGACCAGCGCCTGGCCCACTGGCTGGTGCAACGGCCCAGCCCCGTGCGCGTGACGCACCAGGCGCTGGCCGACGACCTCGGCAGCCTGCGCGAGATCGTCAGCCGCGTGCTGAAGAACTTCGCCGATCAGGGCTGGGTGGCGCTGGGCCGCGAGCAGATCGAGGTGCTGGATGCGCCCGCCCTAACCCGACTGTCAGCGGCATAGGCCGCCCCGATGCGGCGAGCTACGGGTTTGCACCAAGAAGCGTCGGTAACCTTCATCACAGACGGCGCTGCTGGCGTTGCAGACACTGGGGCCATCAACCACCCCATGGAGCCTGCAACATGTCCCTGCGCATCAATGACACTGCCCCCAACTTCACGGCCCTGACGACGCAAGGCGTCATCGACTTCCACACCTGGATCGGTGACAGCTGGGCCATCCTGTTCTCGCACCCCAAGGATTTCACGCCCGTCTGCACGACCGAGCTGGGCTACATGGCCCGCATCGAGCCCGAGTTCACGAAGCGCAACGCCAAGCTCATCGGCCTGTCGGTGGACCCCATCGACGCCCACGGCCGCTGGGTCGCCGACATCGAGGAGACCCAGGGCGCCACGGTGAAGTACCCCATGATCGGCGATACCGAGCTGGCCGTCGCCAAGCTCTACAACATGCTGCCCGCCGATGAGGCTGGCACGTCAGAGGGCCGCACGGCCGCCACCAACGCCACGGTGCGCTCGGTCTTCATCGTGGGCCCCGACAAGAAGGTCAAGCTGATGCTGACCTACCCGATGACGACGGGCCGCAACTTCGACGAGATCCTGCGCGTGCTGGACAGCATGCAGCTGACCGCCAAGCACAAGGTCGCCACGCCGGTGAACTGGAAGCAGGGCGATGACGTCATCATCGCCGGCTCGGTGTCGGACGAGGACGCCAAGACGCTGTTCCCGCAGGGCTGGAAGGCACCCAAGCCCTATCTGCGCATCACCAAGCAACCTGGCTGACGCCCAGGGCAAGGAAAACGCCATGGCCACCCGCATCACCATCCTGGGCGCCGGCTTCGCCGGCCTGGAGTTGAGCACGCAGCTTTCTGAGGCGCTGGGCGATGCCGTGCAGGTGACGCTCATCGACAAGGGCGACGCCTTCGTCTTCGGTTTCTCCAAGCTGGACGTCATGTTCGGCCATGCCGAGGCATCCGCCGTGCGCCTGCCCTATGCCCGCTTTGCCAAGCCCGGCGTGCGGCTGCTACGCGAGACGGTCACCGCCATCGACCCCGTGACGCGCCGCGTGACGACCGACGTCGGCGTGCATGAGGCCGACCATCTCGTCGTAGCCATGGGTGCCGACTACGACATCGCCGCGACTCCTGGCCTGGCGGACGAGCACGAGTTCTACTCCGTGCCGGGTGCAACGAGGCTGCGTGACGTGCTGCCTGCGTTCAGGCGCGGCCACGCTCTGGTAGGCGTGTGCGGTGCGCCGTACAAATGCCCGCCCGCACCTAGCGAATGCGTGCTGATGCTGCATGACTACCTGACCCGAGCCGGCGTGCGTGGCGAATGCGACATCAGCCTTGTGCTGCCGCTTTCCAGTCCCGTGCCACCGTCGCCGGAGACATCGCGCGCGTTGATCGCGGCGTTCGAGGAGCGTGGCATCCGCTTCCTGCCCAACCGCCGCATCGCCGAAGTGGATGCGGCTCGCCGCGTCGCGACGCTGGACGACGGCAGCGAGATGGCCTACGACCTGTTCCTGGGCGTGCCGCGACATCGAGCGCCGGCGGTCGTGGAGGCGGCGGGCTTGGTCGAGAACGGCTGGGTGACGGTGGACCCGCGCACGCTGCAGACCCGGTTCCCGGGCGTCTATGCCTGCGGCGACATCGCCAACACCGGCACGCCCAAGGCGGGCGTGTTCGCGGAAGGGGCTGCCGGTGCCGTCGCGAGCGCGCTCATCGCGCAGATCCGCGGCGAGGGCGAGGGGCAGCTGTACGGCGGACGGGGCACCTGCTACATCGAGTTCGGGGCTGGTCGCATCGGGCGCGTGGAGGTGGACTTCTTCTCGGGCCCAAAGCCGACGGGCACCTACTACGAGCCAAGCATGGAGCTGCGGGCGGACAAGCAGCACTTCGGCTCCAGCCGCCGGGCGAGATGGTTCGGGTTCTGATGCGCCGAGCCCGAGCGCCCCGCCGGGCGCTCCTGCCTCACTTCGCCGCGTCGAGCTTCAGGATCCACTCGACCAGCTGGTGGGCATCGGCCTCCTTGATGGCGACTTCGTTGGGCGGCATGGCCAGGCCGCTGGCCTTGCCTTTCCAGTGGCTGTTGTACGGATTGGAGCCCGCCATCACGGTGCGCGTCAGCTGGTCTGCCGCGCCGGGCGTGCCGCGATACCGGGTGGCTACGTCGCGCCATGCCGGGCCGATCGGCGCGAGGCCATCAGGCCCCTTTGCCCCGGGCTCGATGTGGTGGCAGGTCATGCAGCCGCTGCCGCTGGCCAGCCTGAGCATGGCGGCGTCGTCGGCCGCTGGCGCCCCCCATGCCGGCAAGGCGGCGACCGTGATGGCGATCAGTGAAATGGTGCGTGGTGTCATGGCGTCCCTCCTTGGACGAAGCCGAGTTCGACCACAGGCTATGGAGGCCCTTCTGAACCGACTTTGACGAGCGTCAAGTGCACCGGCGGAATTGCCAGGGTGGAACAGGCGCGCGTCATGGCCGCGACGCGAGCGCTCCGGCGTGGAGCAGTGCCGGTCACCCTGGTTGTCACGGTTCGGTACAGCGCTTGCGAGCCCGTGCGCGTTGGCAAGCCTGCCGGCCGCGAAGCCGGCTTGTGCGACAGGCAAGTCCCGACGGCTTGCCGGAGGGCGCGGTGCTACGTTGGCGCCTGCACCGGATCGGCGGTTCTCCGGTGCCATCGGATCCACCCGACCGCGACGGAGATAAGCATGGCTTGGCAATGGTTGAAGTCGACAGGTCTGGCGGCGTGGGTCGCCGTCGCAACTTTGGCTGCGGTGCCAGCGTGGGCCGCGGGCGAAGTGGGCTTTGGTCCCGCGCCGCCCACGGACATCTCGTTCGTCCAGTTCCAGTCTCCCAACCTGGCATCTCCCGGCACGCCGTTGACGATCCAGGGAAAGTTGAGCGTGCCGCGGCATGGCGAGTGGGGGCATGGCCGCCGAAAGCTGCCGGCCGTGGTGATCCTGCACGGTTCGTCCGGCGTCGACGCGCGGGGCGATTTCTACGAGACGGCCCTCAACGCGGCCGGCATCGCCACCTTGCAGATCGATATGTGGCAGGCGCGCGGCATCACCAGTCCGAGCCAGCGGCCCGCCGCGCCCATCCTGACCTATCCCGATGCGTTCTCCGCCCTGGCCTTCCTCGCGCAGCAGCCAGGCATCGACGGGACGCGTGTCGGCGTGCTCGGCTTCTCATGGGGCGGCCTTGTCAGCCTCGGCACGGCCGAGCGCCTGTACGCCGGCCAGTTCGGCGGTGGCCTCACGTTCAAGGCCCATGTGGCGCACTACCCTGTCTGCTACGCGTGGAACAACACGGCGCTGCTGGCCGCAGTGCACAGCACGCCGGCTCAGTATGGCGTGCAATGGCTGGCCCTGACGGGTGCGCCTGTGCTGATCCAGGTTGGCACGAAGGACGACTACGACAACAGCAGCGCGCCGTGCGAGGCGCTGGCGCGTGCGGCCAATGCCAGCAACGGCGCCGTCGTCAGCGTGAACGCCTACTCCGGTGCCACACATGGCTGGGACCGTTTGATGGTGCCCGTGACGGTGACGGACCCGTTTGCCAACCAGGGCAGCTACTTCAGTACCGGCGTTGCGCCGACGGTGCGCTTCACGCCCGACGTCGATCAGGCCTACCAATCCCGCGAACGCGTCGTGCGGTTCTTTGCGAGGCGGCTGTAGCAGCGCTTCAGTACAGATCCCGTGCTGCCAGCCGCACCTCGTGCAGAAGCTGCCTCGCCCCTGGCGACATCAAGTGTCCTTCCCGCGTGATGATGCCGAACGCATCCATGTGGCAGGGCAGCTCGATGGGCAGGATGGCCAACACATTCAGCGACGCGTAGTAGCGTGCCACCTCCACCGGCATCACGTGCAGTGAGTCCGTCTGCTGCAGCAGCGCGGTAATGAGCAGCAGCGCTGTCGTGTCCACCGCGTTGCCCGGCGGCTCCAGCGCCGCGCGGCGGAACATGACCTCCCAGCGGTGGCGCAGCACGCTGCCGGGTGGCGGCAGGATCCAGGGCTGGTCGGCAAGATCGGCGAGCTTGAGGTTGTCGGCCTTCAGCAGGGGGTGGCCCACGCGGGCGACGGCGCAGGCGGGTTCGACCGTCAGCTCCTCGTAGTGCAGGCCTGAGGCGCCGTCTTCCTCGACGATGCGGCCGATCATGAAGTCGAGCTTGCCGCGCTGCAGCATGTCCAGCAGCACCTTGCTGCTCTCCATGTGTACGCCTATGCGCAGCCTGGGCGCCTGCAGCTTGATGCGCGAGATGGCGCGTGGCAGCAGGCCCATGGCCGGCGTCATGATGACGCCCACCTCGACCTGACCACTGAGGCCGTGCTTGAGCGCGACGATGTCGTCATGTGCAGCGGACAGGCTGGTGAGCGCCATCCGTGCGTGGCGGATCATGGTCTCGCCGTAGAGCGTGGGTTCCATGCCGCGCGGGTGGCGCTCGAAGAGCTTCACGTCCAGCATGTCCTCCAGGTCCTTGAGCTGCTTGGAGGCGGCTGGCTGCGTCATGCAGAGAACCTCGGCCGCGCGGTGTATGTTGCGCTCGTCGTCCAGCGCGATGAGCAGCAGCAGCTGGCGCGTCTTCAGGCGCGCGCGCAGGAACCAGTTGGGGTTGGGGCTGGCGTCTGTCAGCCCGCGGTCGTCATCGTCGTCGTCGCGGGCCATGGCAGCTTTCTTAAGCAAGGTTCACCCGGCCGTCGTTGGCCAGCACGTTGCTGAGGTCGTCCTCAGTCTCGTCCAACTGCACCAGCGTGGCCTGGCGGGCGCCCAGCGGGTCGCGGGCCTGCAGCGCGGTCAGGATGGCCTTGTGGCGCGGCAGCGAGAGTTCATGCGTGTTGGGCAGCTGGCTGGACAGGATGATGGATTCGCGCAACGCCAGCGACAGCATGTTGCCGATGTAGGCCAGCAAGTCGTTGCCCGTGGCCTCGGCGATGCGCCGGTGGAACAGCAGGTCGGGCTCCAGCAGCTCGGCCGTGGTCCTTGCGGCGGCCATGCCTTCGTAGGCGGTGGCGATGCCGGCGAGCTGTTCGTCGGTCGCAGCCTTGGCGGCCAGTGCGGCGGCGGCAGGTTCGAAGATCTGGCGCACCTCCAGCAGCGTCTGCACGAAGTCGCGCTGGGGCTGGGCCTGGATGAGCCAGTACAGCACGTCAGGGTCCAGTAGATGCCACTCGTTGCGCGGCCGCACGATGGCGCCGGCGCGCTGGCGCGACACGACCAGGCCCTTGGCGACCAGCACGCGCACGGCCTCGCGCAGCACCGGGCGGCTGATCTCGTAGCGCTCCAGCAGCTGGGCCTCCGGCGGCAGCTTGTCGCCGGGCTTGAGCTCGCCGCCGACGATGGATAGCCCGAGCTCGCTGACGATGCGGCCGTGCTGGCTCTTGCCCTCCGTCTGGGCGCTGTAGGTGGAATGGTCCGCGCGGGTTCTCATCAGCGGCAGGCTTTTCGGAAAAGCCCTCATTATCGAAATCGGGCGACGAAGCCCCCCCGGGGCGCCAGCGTGATGGTGGTTGCCGGTGCCGCGAGCCTGCCTTCGCTGAACTCGCGCTCACCGGCACCGTCGGTGATGAGCTGGCCTTGCCGGGCGCCCAGCCAGGCGAGGTCGAGCTTGATCTCGCGCGGCGTGTCGTCGGCGTTAAGACCGGCGACAAACCACTGCTTGCCGGCGCGGCGCGCCAGCACGACGAACTTGCCGGGCTCGCCGTCGATGAAGCGTACGTCGTCCCAATGCCGCGGCAGCTCGCGCAGGAAGGCTTTCACGTAGGCCGGCACGGTGGCCATGCCCTCGGGCGTCTCGGCGTAGTGCTGGATGCCGGACAGGAACAGCACGCTCTCGGCCAGCTCGAAGCCGTTGCGCGTGGCGCGCCGGATGTTGGGGATGTCATGGAACACCATGGGCGTGAAGTCCATGGGATCGAAGAGGTTGCGCGTGAATGGCAGCATGGCCGCGTGGCGCGCGACCTTGTCCTGGTCGTCCTGCGTGAAGGTGGCGAACTCGAAGCCCTTCACCGCCTCCACCGTCATCAGGTTGGGGTAGGTGCGGCTCCAGCCGCGCGGCAGCGTTGCGCCATGGAAGTTCAGCAGCAGGCCGGCGGCGGCCGCCTCCTTCAGCAGATCCACGTAGTAGGCCTGCACGGACGCACCGTCGCCCCCGAAGAAGTCCACCTTCAGGCCCTTGATGCCAATGGCCTTCACGCGAGCGAACTCCCTGGCGCGCGCCTCCTTGGTCAGCAGCGCGTCCTTGGGGCTGTACTCGGTGTCGTTCCAGGCGCCCGAGGAGTTGTACCAGGCGAGCAGGCCGACGTTCTTCGCCTTCGCGTAGCTGGCCAGCTCCTTCATCTTCGCGTCGCCGATCTTGCGGTCCCAGTCGGCGTCCACCAGCGTGTAGTTCCAGCCCATGTCGGCCGCATGGTCGATGAAGCGTTTCTGCACGTCGTAGACGGTGCCCTCATCCTTCAGGATGGCCCAGCTCCATGAGGCGTGGCCGGGCTGTAGCTTGGCCTTGTCGAACGCGACGGCGGGTGTAGCGAGGTCGGTGCCGATGGTCGACTCCATCACCGTCTTCAGCGGACCGATGGCCAGCACGCGCCAAGGCGTGGTCAGCGGCCCGTCCACAGTCGCCAGCAGATGGCCGTTGGTGTTGACTTCGCTCGCTTCCGGCAGGCCGATGCGGTAGGTGCCGCCGGTCGAATCGGCGGCCAGGCGCGATGCGTGGAAGCTGCCGTCCATGGCCGACTCGGTCAGCGCCACCCAGTTGGTGCCCGTGCGGAACAGCGCCGGGAAGACCCAGCCGGCATGAGATGGCGCCGCGGTGCCAACCGGGATGTCGGCCAGATAGTGTTCCTCGTAGGAGGGGTTGGTGCGCTTCCAGCCCGTCTTGGCGACGGACATGGGCTGCAGCCAGGCGCGCGCCTGGGGCGCGAAGGCGAAGCTGGTCAGCTCGTCCTTGAAGGACTTCCGGCCCGTGCCCGGCACCGAGTAGCGCAAGGCCACGCCGTCATTGGAGGCGCGCACCGTGAGCACCATGTGCTGGCCGGTCGCGTTCGCGACGGCAAAGCTCTGCTCGTTGGCTACATAGTCGATCTGGGTGCGCTTGCCGGCGGCCAGCGTGTAGCGCTCGCGGTGAACCTTGACCGGCGATGTCGAGGCCAGCTTCAGGCCGTTGGCGTAGTCGCCCTGCTCCAGCATCAGGCCCAGCCGAGAGGACAGGAGCACCGGCTGGCCGGCGCGCTGCACCGCGTAGACGAGCTGCTGCCGGTCGTTGACCGACACGGCGACCTGCAACTGCCCGTCGGGGCTGCTCAAGGCCTGGGCGAGGGCGGGTGCGACGAGCAGGAGCAGGGTAATGAAGCGCATGGTCGATCTCACAGCGAATAGGGGCCATCGGCCGCGGGCGTGCCGAAGTCTGGGAAGCCGTCCGCACGCCAGCCAAAGGCCTGCACGCGCGCATGGCGGTTGGGGTCGTTGAGCGGGTCGCCGACGATGTCGCGGTAGTTGCGCGCGTGATAGACCAGCAGGTCGGTCCGGCCGTCGGGTGTCGTCGTGAAGCTGTTGTGGCCGGGGCCGTACTGGCCGACCGTCTCGTCCGTTCGGAACACCGGCACGGACGACTTGCTCCAGCTCGCCGGGTCCAACAGTTCGGCGCCTTCGTCTGCCCACAGCAGGCCCATGCAGTAGTTTGCGTCGGTCGCGGCCGCCGAGTAGGCGATGAAGACGCGGCCGTTGCGCTTGAGCAGTGCGGGGCCTTCATTGACGCAAAAGCCGATGCGCTCCCAGGCCAGTTCGGGCCGCGTGATGATGACCGGCGCGGTCTTCAGGGTCCACGGGTTGGAGAGTTCGGCGAGGTAGAGGTTGCTTTCCGTCGGCGGGCTTTTCTGCGCCCAGCACAGATAGCGCCTGCCGCCGTGCTCGAATTGAGTGGCGTCCAGCGAAAAGCCTTCCTCGGGCGTCGTGATCTGGCCGCGCTCCACCCAGTCGTCGTGCAAGGGGTCGCCGCCGGCGCACTCGAGGACGTACATGCGCAGCTTCCAGATGTCGCCGCGCTCGGCCGCAGCGAAGTAGACGTACCAGCGACCATCGATGCGGTGCAGCTCAGGCGCCCACACATGCCAGCTCATCGGTCCGCTGTCGTGCTTGTGCCAGATGGTCTTGGGCGTGGCGGTGGCCAGACCCGCGATGCTGTCCGAGCTGCGGACCTCGATGGCGTCATAGCCGGGTACCGAGGCGGTGAACCAGTAGCGGCCGTCTACGAGCGTGATCTGCGGGTCGGCGCGCTGCTCGATGAGGGGGTTGTTCCAGCAGGTCATGGGCGCAGGACTTTCGTGACGATGATGTTCCACGAGGCAGGCTTGAGCCTCACATGCAGCTGCTCGCCGGCTATGGCGACGCCTTCCAGGGGTTGCGGTGCGACACGGTCGGGCGCGTCGGCGGTGTTGCTGGCGTTGAGGTCCGCCGAATGCAGCTCCTCGGCCAGCACCAGTTCTCGATCCATACCCAGGCCGCGCAGCGTGATGGACAGCTCCATCGGGTCGGTCAAATGGCGGTTCAGCAGGAACACCGCCGTCTGGTCCGTCGCCGCGTCGTGGACGACGCTGGCGCACAGATAGGGCAGCTCGCCATGCTTGGCGTTCGCATAGCCGGGCGACTTGACGACTGAGCGAAGCACGTCGCCATGCGCCCAGCGTGCGGCCTGGGCGAATGGGTGGAATATGGTCTGCCGCCAGGCCGGCCCGCCGGGCTCGGTCATGATGGGAGCGATGACGTTGCACAGCTGCGCCATGCACGCCACCTTCACGCGGTCCGCATGGTTTATGAACATCGTCAGCATGCCGCCGATGAGCAGCGCGTCCTCCGCTGTGTATATCTCTTCCAGCAGGCGCGGCGCCTCGGGCCAGCCCGCTTGCTTCAGGTGTTCGCCATGGCGGGCGCGATACCAGACATTCCACTCGTCGAAGGACAGCTTCAGGCGCTTCGTCGATCGTTTGCGCGTCGCCACCGCATCGGCAATTGCGACGGTGTCCTCGATGTAGCGGGCATTCGTCTCGATCTGAGCGAAGAAGCTTTCGGTGCTGGTGTCTGAACCCTGACCAGCTGGCGGCTTCACGAAATAGCTGTGCAGCGACAGGTAGTCCACGAACTCGAAGCAGTGCTCCAGCACGCGGTCTTCCCAGACGCCATAGGTCGGCATGTCGTAGGCCGACGAGCCGCAGGCCGCGAGCTCTATGCTCGGATCCACCCACCGCATCAGCTTGGCGGTCTCCTTGGCGATGCGGCCGTACTCGTCAGGCGTCTTCTGGCAGATCTGCCAGGGGCCATCCATCTCGTTGCCCAGGCACCAGAACTTGATGCCGAGCGGTTCCTGCGCGCCATGCGAACGGCGCAGGTCCGACAGCGCCGTGCCGCCAGGGTGGTTGCAGTACTCGAGATAGTGCCGGGCCTCGTCCGGCCCGCGCGTGCCGAGGTTGACGCCGAACATGGGCTCGATACCAACCTTGCGGCACCAGGCCATGAACTCGTGCGTGCCGACCTGGTTGGTCTCGGTAGAGAACCAGGCCAGGTCCAGCCGGCGCGGTCGCTGCTCTTTGGGCCCCACGCCGTCTTCCCAGTTGTAGCCCGACATGAAGTTGCCACCGGGGTAGCGCACGATGGTGGCGCCGAGCTCCTTCGTCAGCTCGGCCACGTCGCCACGAAAGCCATGCTCGTCGGCTGTCGGGTGGGCAGGCTCGTGGATGCCGTTGTAAACGCAGCGGCCCAGGTGCTCGACGAACACGCCGAACAGGCGGCGGTCCAGCGGCGCGAGAACGAAGTCGCGATCGACGATGAGCTTGGCTTCAAACATCAGCGGCGCGCCTTCTTCAGGGCTTTGTTGACACGCTTCTCGACGCTCTTCTGCACGTCTTCCACCGGCTTGCCGGAGATCATCACGTTGGCCACGTCCTCGCCGATCAGCAACTCGATGGCGCGCTGCGTCGGCACATTGCCCGGCATGCCGATGCCGGTCTGCGTAATCTCGGTCAACGCCTCGCGCATGGGCAAGGCGCGGAAGGCCGCGCTCTCGGCCACGGTCTTGCTGACGGGCAGATGGCCCGTGCGTGACCACTCGGCGGTGCGGTCCCAGACGAACTTCAGGAACTTGACGCTGGCTTCGTGCGCCTTGGCGTCCTTGGCGCCGCCCTTGAACAACGCCCATGAATGCCCATCGGCGAACACCGCGGGTTTCTCGTAGAGCTGCGGGAATGGCCTCACCGTGTATGCGCCCCTGAGCTTGGAGTCGGGCTTCTGCGACTCGCGCAGGAACTGGTCGATGGTCCAGGTGCCGACGACGACGACGCCTGCCTCACCATTCAGGAAGGCCTGGTTGGCCGCGGCGTAGTCGAGGTTGGGCCGCACATGCCCTTCGCGATAGAGCGTCTGCATCAGTGTCAGCGCATTCACGACAGCGGGCTGGTGCATGTCGATGGTCTTGCCGTCGTCGGAGAACAGCCGGGCGTTTTGCTGCGCCACCAGCGTCAGGAAGGTGCGGTCGTTGGCCGCCGTCTCGTTGGCCACGGCCCAGGCGAAATAGGGTTTGCCGGTGCGCTGCTTGAACTGACGCGCCTGCGCCAGCAGCTCCCCGGGCGAGCGCGGCAGCGTGGGCTGGCCATCGGCGCTCGCGAGGCCGGCCTTCCTCATCAGGCCGGTGTTGATGTGCCAGAGCCAGGCCCAGGTGTCGAAGGGCAGCGCATAGGTCTGGCCGTTGAACGACGTGCCGCGGCGTGCGTGTTCGGTGAAGTCGTCCACCGGCACGCCGACGCGCGCGAAGTCCTCGTCAAGTGGCAGCACGAGCTTGCGGCGCACGTAGTCGCCAAGGGCCGACTCGTGCATGACGGCGATGGTCGGGATGTCCTTGGCGACAAGGCGGGCGGTGAGCTGGTCGTAGTACGGTCCCCACTCGCCGATCTGCGTCTTCACGACGATGCCGTCGGTGTTGGTCGCGTTGAACTCGTTGACCAGCGCCGTGATGATGCCGCACTCGCCCACGCCTTGGGCAGCCTTCGCCACCTGGCCGTACTGCGCCTCGCAACTGCCGAAGAAGCGCATCAGCGTGATCTCGGTCTTGCCCGCGCCGTCCTTGCCCGCGCCGCAGGCGGCGAGAAGGACAGTGCAGATGAGAGCTGCCAGGCGCTTCATGACTTGCCCGTCCCCGCGACGGCCGTGACCAGGTGGCGCTGGAAGAAGAGATACAGCATCAGCGCTGGCAGCCCCGCGAACACGGCCTGCGCCATCAGGAATCCCAGCCCTTCCGACTGCGCGAAGTTGGTCTGCGTGGACGCAAGGCCCCGCGTCAGCGTGTACATGTCCGGCTGTGTCGCAATGACCAGTGGCCAAAGGTAGTCGTTCCAGCAGGCGAGGAAGGTGAAGATGCCAAGCGTGGCCTGGGCCGGCAGCGTCAGCGGCAGGATGATGGTCAAAAAGGTCTTGAAGCGCGACGCGTTGTCCAGCATCGCCGCCTCTTCCAGTTCGGCCGGGATGGCCTTGAAGTACTGCGTCATCAGGTAGACGCCGAAGGGCGCGGCCAAGCCCGGCAGCGCGAGGCCCGCAATGGTGTTCTGCAGGTTCCAGTCGGAGAACAGCCGGTGCAGCGGGATGAAGACGGACTGCGCCGGCACGGCCAGGCCGAACATGACAAGAGCGAACAGCCACTTGCGTCCCGGGAACTCGCAGCGCGCGAACCCATAGCCCGCCAGCGACGACAACACCAGCACTCCCACCGTCTGCAACAGAGCGACGAGGGCGCTGTTTCCCAGCCACCGGAACACCTGCGAGGTCTGCAGGATGTCCAGGTAGTTGGCCAGGGTGTAGGGTGGCGCGAGGAAGACGTCGGTGCGCGTCAGCAAGAACTCGTTGGGCTTGAAGGACAGCGCCAGCACCCACAGCAGCGGCGCCATCCAGGCCAGGGCCAACAGCGTCAGCGCCGCCAGGACGAAGCGGTCGAACCAACCGCGTCTCAGCAAGGGGTTCATCGCTGGCCTTTCTTGTCGCGTTCCAGCCAGAGCTGCGTCGACACGCCGACCAGCATGATGGCCAGCAGCACCTGCGACGCTGCCGTGGCGTAGCCCAGAGAGAGCTGCATGAAGGCCTGCTCGTAGATGAACTGCACGACGGAGCGCGTCGTGTTGTTGGGCCCGCCGTTGGTCATCAGCATGATCTGCGGGAAGACCTGGAACTGGCGGATCACCTCGATCAGCGCGACGAGGATGATGGCGCGCTTGAGGCAGGGCAGCGTGATGTGCGTCAGCACGCGCCAGCGTGGCGTGTTGTCCAGTGCGGCGGCTTCGTAGATGTCCGAGGGGATCTGCTGCAGAGCCGACAGGAACATGATCATCGGCAGGCCGATGATCCACCACACGGTCACAAGCGCCACGGTCAGCATCGCGAGGTTGTCACTGGTCAGCAGCGGCAGCTCCGGCAGGCCCATCGCGTGGAAGGCCTGCGCGACCAGGCCGCGTTCGGGCATCAGCGCGAGCTTCCAGACGAGGGTGATCAGCGTGACCGAAAAGACCGACGCGCAGAAGAAGGTGGCGCGCAGGAAGGTTGCAAGCCTGCCGGGGCGGTTGAGCGCCAGCGCCAGCATCAGCGACAACCCCACGAAGATCGGTGTGCTGATGGCGACGAAGCGGAGGGTGTTCCACACGACCTGGTGGAAGACCTCGTCTTCCCACAGCTCCCCGTAGTTGGCCAGGCCCACCCACAGGCTGTCGTCGGATAGCAGGTCGTGGTCGTGGAAACTGATCCACACGCCCTTGGCCAGTGGCCACAGCAGCAGCAGCAGGTAGATGGCCACGAAGGGCAGTACGAAGAGGGCGTAGGCCGGGCGCGAGGCGCGCAGCCCGACGGCGGCGCTCATGCCAGCGACTCCTGCGCGTGGTGGGCCAGGCCGTCCTCGTCGAAGAGGTGGGCCTCGGCCATATCCACGGTGATGGCAACGGGGGCACCCAGCCGGGGCGACGCGCCGGTCGGCACGGTGACGACGAGCGGGGTACCGCCGTCGAGCTTGAGGTGGGCCAGCGTGCGTTCGCCGAGGAACTCGACCAGCTCGACGCGGCCGCGCAGCGGCCCATGCTCGGCGATACGCAGGTTCTCCGGCCGGACGCCCAGCACCAGACCTTGTGCTGGCAGTCCCTGCGCCGGCACGCGCGTGGTGATGGCCTGGCCACCCGGGACCGTGACGACGGCGTGCCCGCGGTCGTCCGCGGCGCGCTCGACGGGCACGAAGCCCATGCCCGGCGTGCCGATGAAGCTCGCGACGAAGCGCGTGGATGGGCGGCGATACAGCTCGGCCGGCGTCGCGACCTGCTCGATGGCGCCATCCTTCATGACGACGATGCGCGTGGCGAGCGTCATCGCTTCGATCTGGTCGTGCGTGACGAACACCATCGTCGCGCCCAGGCGCTGGTGCAGCTGGGCCAGCTCCAGCCGCGTGCGGCCGCGCAGCGCGGCGTCGAGGTTGGACAGCGGCTCGTCGAACAGGAAGATGCCCGGCTCCTTCACCACCGCGCGGCCGATGGCCACGCGCTGGCGCTGTCCGCCGGAGAGCTGGCCCGGCTTGCGCTCCAGCAGCGTGTCCAGCTCCAGCATGCGGGCCGACTCGGTGATACGCCTGGCGATCTCGTCGGCCGGGATGCCGAGGTTCCTCAGCCCGAACGAGAGGTTGTCGCGCACCGTCATGTGCGGGTACAGCGCATAGTGCTGGAACACCATGGCCAGATTGCGCTGGCCCGGCGGTGCCGCGGTCACGTCGCGGTCGCCGATGAGGATGCGGCCACCGCTGACCTCCTCCAGCCCGGCGACCATGCGCAAGAGACTCGTCTTGCCGCAGCCCGAGGGGCCGAGGAAGACGACGAACTCGCCCTGCGCCACGTCCAGCGACAAGTCCGCGATGACCTGCACCGCGCCGTAGCGCTTGCAGACGTTCTCCAACTTCAAGCCAGCCACGGTGGGTGTCTCCGGTTCATTCTTCTTGGGGAATCACGGGCCAGCCTTCTGTGGACCAGCTCAGGCGCTTGATGCGCAGGTGCGGCTTGCCGCCGCGCTCGGTGTCGTAGGCGTGGTGCACGAGCCAGTCGCCGACGACGTCCTGGTGGCCCGGACCTTTCCAGCGCGTGCCGCCGGCCAGCAGCTTTGTTCCGCCCGCGTCCATCAGGGCCTTGCCGTCGCGGTCGAGATACGGCCCCGTCACGCTGCGCGCGCGGCCGACGCGGATGTTGTAGGTGCTCTCGGCGCCCTTGCAGCACAGGTCGTAGGACGCGAACAGGTAGACCCACTCGCCGTGCCGAACAATCGTCGGGGCCTCGATGCCGCCCTTGCGGCGGGCGATGAAGCGAGTCTCTCCGACGGGGCGCAGCGTCTCGGGGTCCAGCTCGGTCAGGCGCAGGCCGCCCCAGAACGAGCCGTAGCTCAGCCACAGCTTGCCGTCCGTGTCGACGAAGAGGTCGGGGTCGATGGCGTTGAAGTCGTCCTCGGCGCGGCTGAGCACGACGAGGCCGTCGTCACGCCACTCGCTGCCGTCCGGCTGGTCGCTGCTGACGAGGCCGATGGCCGAGCGGTTCTTGCCGAAGGTGGAGATGGAGTACAGCACCCAGACGCGGCCGCGATGCGTGAAGAGCTTGGGCGCCCACACGTCCACACCCTTGTGCTCGGGAACGGCCTCGGCCCACCAGGCAGGTGCCTGCGCAAAGACCGGCGAGAGCCGCTGCCAGGTCTTGCCGGCATCGGCCGACGACAGCCGCTGCAGGCCCTTGCCGGTCGTGAAGACGAACCAGCGGTCGCCCTGGATCAGTAGTGTCGGGTCGTGCGCACCGGGGTCGGCCTGCGGCTCGACGGCGTCCACGTGCGCGGCCAGCAGCAGCGCCAGCGTCGCCACCAGTGCCCACAGGGCACGCATCACTTGCCCCAGCGCAGGACCAGGGGGTCGAGTCGTTTGGCGGCGTCGAGCAGGCCGGCGCGCGTCTCAGGCGACATCTCGGGGAAGGGGTGGCGCGGCGCGTCGCTCTCGATGACGCCGCCGGCCTTCATCAGTGCCTTGGCGGTCAGGATGCCGCCCTGGCGGTTCTCGTAGTTGATCAGCGGCAGCCAGCGGCCGTACTCGACGACGGCGGTCTCACGGTCCCCGGCGTGGAAGGCATCGAAGATCTGGCGGATGCCGTCGGGGAAGGCGCCGCCCGTCATCGCGCCGGTAGCGCCGGCGTCCAGGTCAGCCAGCAGCGTGATGGCCTCCTCGCCATCCCAGGGGCCTTCGATGGCCGCGCCGCCAACGCGGATCAGCTCGCGCATCTTGGCGGCCGCCTGCGGCATCTCCAGCTTGAAGTACTTCACGTTGGCGATGTTGGTCGCCATGCGCGCAAGCAGCGGAACCGAAAGCGGCGTGCCAGCCACCGGGGCGTCCTGGATCATGATGGGGATGTTGATCGCGTCGGACAGGCGCTGGTAGAAGCCCTCGATCTGGCCTTCGGACACGCGGTACGTGGCGCCGTGGTACGGCGGCATCACCATCACCATCGCCGCACCCAGCTCCTGTGCGAGCCGGCTGCGCTCGATGCAGATTTGCGTGGAGTAGTGCGTGGTCGTCACGATGACGGGCACACGGCCGGCCACGTGACCCATGATGGCGCGGGTCAGCGTCTCGCGCTCGGCATCCGACAGCACGAACTGTTCGGAGAAGTTGGCGAGGATGCACAGTCCGTTGGAACCTGCGTCGATCATGAAATCGACGCAGCGAAGCTGGCCGGGCAGGTCCAGCGTGCCGTCGGCGTGGAAGATGGTTGGAACGACGGGGAAGACGCCGCGATAGGGTCGGATGGCGGAGGCGCTCATGGTGCGGTCCCTTGTCTCTGGGGAAGGTTGGATCCAGCGCCGCAGGCGGCGCGCGGCCGGCTGTTGCCGCCGGCTGCCCGAATTAAAGTATGACTATTTATCGATGATCATCGGGGTTAACCCGAGAATTTGCGGCTTTGCAAACAAAAAAGTATGACTAATAATCGGACATCGCCAGGCCAGAGAAGCTTGGCCCGCATCCGACCGGAGACAGCCCGATGAGTTCCCTCGCGCACTACCCCAGCCTGCAGGACCGGGGTGTCCTGATCACGGGCGGGGCCACAGGCATCGGCGAGACGTTGGTCCAGGCCTTTGCCGCCCAGGGCGCCAGGGTCGCCTTCATCGACCTGGCCGCGGACGAGGGTCACGCCCTGGCTGCGCGTCTGGCCGCCACATCGCGCCACGCGCCGCAATTCATGGCGGCGGACCTGAGCCGGGTCGACTCGCTGCGCGGATCAATAGCCGCCCTGCGCGAGCGCACCGGCCCGTTCACCGTCCTGCTGAACAACGCAGCCAACGACAAGCGCCACGTCGTGGAAGACACGACGTCCGAGTTCTGGGATGCCAGCGTCGCCGTCAACATCAAGCACCAGTTCTTCGCCGCCCAGGCCGTGCTGCCCGACATGAAGGCGGCCGGTTGTGGCTCCATCGTCAACTTCGGCTCCATCAGCTGGATGCTCAAGCAAGGCGGCATGCCGGCCTACACCGCCAGCAAGGCCGCCGCGCAAGGGCTGACGCGCTGCCTGGCGCGGGACTTCGGGCCGCACAACATCCGCGTCAACACGCTGGTGCCTGGTTGGGTCATGACCGAGAAGCAGCTCAAGCTCTGGGTCACCGAGGAAACCAAGCAGGAAATCGCCAAGGGCCAGTGCATCAATGAGCCACTGATGCCGCAGCACATCGCATCAATGGCGCTGTTCCTCGCGGCAGACGATTCGGCCATGTGCACGGCCCAGGACTTCATCGTCGACGGCGGGTGGGTCTGAGCATGCGCTGCATCGAGTACGGGCGCCTGCCCGATGGCCGCGTCGTCCATGAATACACGCTGGAGAACGGCCTGGGCCTGAAGCTCACCGCCATCACGCTGGGCGGCATCGTCACCGGCTTGTGGACGCCCGATGCGCAAGGCCGCAGCGGCAACGTCGTGCTGGGCTTCGACAACCTTGACGACTACGTCCACCGCAACCCGTCGTTCGGCATCATCGTGGGTCGCTACGGCAACCGCATCGCCGGCGCGAGCTTCGAGCTGGATGGCGAGACCCACGCGCTGGCCCGCAACGACGGGCCCAACTGCCTGCACGGCGGCACCGAGGGCTTCGGCCATCGGCTGTGGCAGGCCGCCGCGGCCCAGCCGCGTGTCGGCGAGGCCGCGGCGCTGGCCTTCAGCTATACGAGTCCGCATGGCGAGCAGGGCTTTCCCGGCGAGTTGAGCGTGCGCGTGCGCTACGCGCTCAGCGCCACTGACCACAGCTGGCGAATCGACTACGAGGCCACGACCGACCGCGCCACCGTCGTCAACCTGACCCATCACGACTACTTCAACCTCGCCGGCGACGGCAGCGTGCTGCGCCACCGGCTGACGATTCCCGCATCGCGCTACAGCGAGGTCGACAAGCATCTGATCCCGCAGCGGCACGCCCCGGTCGAAGGCACGCCCTTCGACTTCCGCCAACCCACGGCTATCGTGGCGCGCATCCGCCGTGCCCACCCGCAGCTGCTGCGCGCCAAGGGCTACGACCACAACTTCTTGCTCGACGGCGAGCAGGACGCCGACGGTCTGCGCCTCGCCGCCGTGCTGGAGGATCCGCACTCCGGCCGCCGCATGCAGGTGTTGACCAGCGAGCCCGCCGTGCAGTTCTATTCCGGCAACTTCCTCGACGGCAGCCTGGCCGGCCCGGGCGGGCGCATCTACCGCCAGGGCGACGGCCTGTGTCTGGAGACCCAGCACAACCCCGATTCGCCGCACCACGCCGCCAGCGCCGACTGGCCCTCCACCGTGCTGCGGCCCGGCGCCGTGTGGCGTAGCACCACCGTCCATCGCTTCGGCTGAACCATGCGCACTCAACATCCCTTCGGCCTCGCCCTGGCCCAGGCCAACCACCTCGGCGAAGGCCTGCAATGGCACGCTCCCAGCGGCCGCTGGTGGTGGGTCGACATCCAGGGCGCCTGCATTCATGCCTGGACACCCGGTGCGGGCGCCACGTTGCAGCTGCGCTTGCCCGAGCGCGTCGGCTGCTTCGTGCACGGCCGCTCTGGCGCCCTGGTGCTGGCCCTGGCCAAGCGTGTCGCGCGCCTGACTCTGCCCGACCTGCAGGCCACCGGCAGCATCGCCGTGCAGCCCGAGGCGATTGCGGAGCTGGAAGCCCATTTGCCCACCACGCGCGCCAACGACGGCCGCTGCGACCGCAGTGGTGCCTTCGTCTTCGGGACGCTGGACGAGGCCGAGCCGCGCCGGGCCGTGGGCGGCTTCTACCAGTACACGCTGGCCAGCGGCCTGCGCCGGCTGGCGCTGGACGGGGTGGCCATCGCCAACAGCATCTGCTTCAGCCCCGATGGCCGACGCATGTACTTCTGCGACACGACGACGCGTCGCATCATGGTCTGCGACTACGACTCGGCCAGCGCCCGCGTCAGCGAGCCGCGCCTCTTTGTGAAGAAGGAGCCGGACGAGGGCTGGCCCGACGGCTCCACCATCGACGCCCAGGGCTGCCTTTGGAATGCCGAATGGGGCAATGCTGCCGTCGCACGCTACGCGCCGGACGGCCGGCTGCTGGCGCGCTACTCGGTGCCCGTGAGCCATGTCACCTGTCCCGCCCTCGGCGGCCCGGGCGGCGAGCAGGTTCTCGTCACGACCGCCCGCGAAGGCCTGAGCAGTGCCGACCTGATGGCCCGGCCGCTGTCGGGCAGCCTGTTCGGCATGGCGCTCCAGCACGGCCTCGCGCTGCCAGAGCCTTTGTTCAACGACGGCTGAGCGCAGCCGCAGAATGGGCGACCCATCGCATCTGGAGAACCCATGCCGCCATTGCTGACACTGTCCCGCGCGTTGACCCTGCTGTCGCTGGGCGCCGCCCTGCTGCCGGCTTGGGCCGCCCCGCTGCCCGACAGCCCGGCGGCGCTGGAACAGCGGCTGGCGGCGCGCCTCAGCGGTGACCGCAGCGGGGCCTGCGTGCAGGCCGCGGTCATCGAGCGCGACCGTGTCGTGCGTGGCAGCGCCTGCGCCGGCACGCGCAGCGATAGTGCGCCGGGCCCGGGTGCGGCCTTCGAGATCGGCTCGGTCAGCAAGACCATGACGGCCTTCCTCGTGGCCGGCCTCATCCAGCGCGGCCAATGGTCGCTGGACGACCCCATCGCCCGCCACCTGCCCGAAGGCACCGCGGTACCACGCCAGGGCGAGCGCCAGATCCTCGTGCGGGACCTGCTGACTCACAGCGCCGGTCTGCCTGGGCTGCCGCCCGGGATGCCCATGCCCAAGCCCGAGGATCCCTACGCCGCGCTGACCGAGGCCCAGCTGCTGGCCGCGCTGGGCCGCGTGACACTGACCCGTGCCATAGGCAGCCAGGCCGAGTATTCCAACTTCGGCATGATGCTGGTCTCCCTGGCCGTCGCGCGCAGCCTGGGCGGCGACCTGGAGGCGGCGCTGCGCGAGCGCCTGTTCGTGCCGCTGGGCATGGGCGGTGCCTACGTCACGAGGCCGCTGACGGCCCGGCCTGCTGGCGGTCACCTGCCTGGCGGCGCGGCCACGCCGGCCTGGACCATCACCCCCAACCTGGCCGGCGTCGGCATGGTCAAGGCCACGCTGGACGACATGGTGCGCTATGCCCGCGCCGAGCTGGGCAGTCTGCCCGACACGCCCGTCGCGCTGACCGAGGCGCTGCGCCTCACGCAGCAGCCGCTGGCCAACGGCTTTGCGATGAACTGGGTGGTTGGCAAGCCGCAGGGCCGCGAGCTGCGGCTGCACGAAGGGGGCACGGGCGGCTTCTCGTCACTGGTGGTGCTGGAGCCCGGCCAGCAGCGCGCCGTCGTGCTGCTGGCTGATACGGCGTTGACCGACCTCGGTGGCCTCAGCGACCTGGGCCTGGCGCTACTGGGCCTGGACGTTCCGCTGCTTCCGCGCCGCGAGGTCGCCATGCCGGCCGCGCTGCGCCGGGCGATGGTCGGCGACTGGGACGTGGGCGGCGTGACGCTCCAGATCCGCGAAGCCGCCGATGGGCGGCTGCTGGGCCAGGCGCGTGGCCAGAGCGAGTTCGAGCTGCGCCAGGACAGTCGCGGCGATCTCTACCCGACCAGCTTCTCCGCGCTGCTGCGCCCGGAGTCACCCGAAGCGGAGGGCCGGCCGGTGCAGCGCCTGAGCTGGCACCAGGGCGGTGGCTTGATGCAGGGGCGCCGCATCGGCAGCGTCGAGGCGGCCCCCGCCATTGCCAATCCGGCCTGGCGTGACTGGGCCGGCGAGTACCAGCTTGCACCGCAGTTCAGCCTGCGCATATTCGAGCGCGACGGCCGGCTGATGGTGCAGGGGAGCGGTCAGAGTGCGATTGCTGCCGAGCCGGCGGGGCCGGACCGCATCGAGATCAAGGGCGTCGGTGCCGTTGTCGAGTTCGAGCGTGACGCGGCCGGCCAGGTCGTCGCGGCCGTGCTGCGCCAGGGCGGCCAGGTGTTGCGTGGCGCGGCGCTGAAGCGCTGAAGCGCGGATCGGGAGCGCACGCGCTACTCGTACAGCAGCGCGCCGTGCACGGCGCCGCCGCCCTCGTTGTCGCCACCGACGATCAGGATGCGGCCTTCCGGCAGGGCTGACACGGTGTGCCACGCACGGCCGGCCGGCAGTGCGGCGAGCGCCGTGGCCCCACCCGTCGCCGGCGCGTAGGCGCTGGCCGTGCGTGCGGCAGCCTCGGCCGCGGTCTGGCCGCCGAACAGGCGCAGCTGGCCGTCCGGCAACAGCAGGCCGCGCACCAGGGTGCGCGCCACGTCGAGCCGGCCGTGCAGCGTCAGTGCCTGCGTGGCGGGGTCGTAGACCAGCACGGTGTCCAGCGGCTCCAGCCCGGTGCCGGTGCGCAGCTCGCCGCCGACCACCAGCACGCGGCCATCCGCCAGCGCATGGGCCTCGTGCATCGTGCGACGCTGCTCGTTCAGCGGTGACGCCACCGGCGTGAAGCTCTCTGTCTGCGGATCGAAGATCTCGGCCAGACGCTGCGTTGCGCCTTCGTGGTCCCCGCCAACGATGAGCACGCGGCCATCCGCCAGCCGCGTTGCCGTCGGGAACTCGCGCACGTTGGCCATGCGCGCCGCGACAAGGCGAAAGCGCTGCGTCGCCGGGTCCCAGAGTTCGACGCTGTCGCGCTGCGCACCGCCGACCACCAGCACGCGTCCGTCCGCCAGCGCGACGCTGGCATGCCGGATGCGCGGCAACGTGGGCCAGCCGGCCGGCTCGATGCTGCCGCGACGTTCGTCGATCAGCTCCGCGAAGCCGCCGTTGCTGAGGCCGACGTTGCCGCCGACCACCAGCACGCGGCCCTCGGCCAACGGCGTCGCCGTGTGCAGCGCGCGGCCCGTGTACATGTTGCCGATGCGCGTGAAGCGTCGCGTCGCCGGCTCGTAGCGCTCGACGGCTTCGGACAGCACGGCCATCCCGCGCGATCCGCCGATGACGAGCACCCGTCCGTCCGACGTCGTGGCGGCCGCGTGGTATTGCCGCGGTGTCGCGTCGTCCAGCAAGACGTAGCGGTCGCGGTAGACCGGCTTCACGTCCAGCACCCGGCTCGCGCTGGGCCGCCCCTGGGCTTCGACGACCAGTGTGTAGCGCCGCGGCGCGGTGACCGGCGGCAAACTGACCGGCACGCCGCTCTGCACCGTGCCCACATCGGGCTCGATGCGTCCGGTGCCGCCGCTGAAGATGGCCGTCATGGTCACCGCTTCGCCGACCCGCGCCACGCCAGCCTCCAAGCTGTGCACGGTCGGTCCGTCCGGCGTCTTTTCGCCGCTGCCGCCGCCACACGCGGCCAGGCCCCAGCCCAGCCCCGCGCCCCATCCGGCCTTCAGCACCGCGCGACGCGTGGCGGCTTGCATTCGTGTCATGTCTGCTCTCCCAATGGTCCAAGGGCCGGCATGCTGGGCCTTGGCGGCGATGGCGTGAATTGCCGAATTGGTGATACCTTTTCGGCATGACGCCCCCTGGCCACCGCAGCATCGACATCCGCCAGCTGCGCTACTTCCTCGTGCTGGCCGAAGAGCTGAACTTCCGCCGCGCCGCGGAGCGTCTGCACCTAACTCAGCCGCCGCTGTCACGCCAGATCGCGGCGCTGGAGGCGGCGCTGGGCGTCACGCTGCTGGACCGCGACGGTCCGGCGACGCGGCTGACCGCTGCCGGCCAGCGCGCGCGCACGGCCTTCCAGGCCGCCGTGCGGGCCTTCGATGCCGCCCTCGTCGAGGCTGCCGCCGACCGCCCACGCGGGGCCTTGCGCCTGGGCCTGCCCTGGTGGATGGACATGAGCGCCTTCCAGGCACTGGATGCGGGCTGGCGCGCCACCGCTGGGCGCATTCCGCTGGAGCCGGTGCTGGAGATCGGCCCGCAACTGCTCGACGGCCTGCGCCGGCAGACGCTGGATGCTGCGCTGATCGCGATGCCGCACGAGCTGCACGGCCTGCGGCATGTGCCCGTGGCGAGGCTGCGCCACGTTGCGCTGCTGCCCAGCGGCAGCGTGCTGGCGCGCAAGCGGGCGCTGCGGCTGCGCGAGCTCGAGGCGCTACCGCCCTTCCTTCGTTTCCCGAGGCGCCAGAACCCGGCGCTGTGGATGCACTACCAGCGTCAGTACGAGGCGGCAGGCTTTCGACCCACGGCCGAGGCTGCGGCGCCCGGCACCTCGGCCACCATCGCCCAGATCGCCGCGGGCCGGGGTTGCACGGTGATGCCGGCCGCGATGACGGCGCTGCGCTACCCGGGCGTCGTCGCCCGCCGCCTGCTCGACGACATCGGTGTCGAGGTCCACCTTGTGTTCAGTGAGGCGCTCGAGGCCGAACTCGTGGGCGCGCTGACGGCCGAGCGCCCGCTGTTCGAGGCGGCGCTGCGCTGAGCCGAGTCACTTGCCGATGCAGAAGCTGCTGAAGATGACGCCCAGCAGCTCGTCGGCCGAGAAGGCACCGGTGATCTCGCCCAGCGCGTCGTGTGCCAGGCGCAGCTCTTCGGCAAGAAGGTCCAGCGCGGCGTCGCGCTGTTCGGCGATGCCGCGGGCCAGCGCCAGGTGCTCGGCCGTGCGGGCCAGCGCCTGCACATGGCGTTCGCGGGCGATGAACAGCCCTTCCGGCACAGCCTGCCAGCCGGCCGTCTGCAGCAGACGTTGGCGCAGCGTCTCCAGTCCCTCGCCGGTCTTGAGGCTCAGCGCGATCTCGCCGGCCGGCGGCATTGCGAGGTCGGCCTTGTTGAAGACCTGCACGATGCGCTCCGCTTCCACTCCATCCAGCCGCGCGCGGATGCGCTCGTCCTCGGCCTCGTAGCCGGCCTCGCCAACGCGGCCCAGGTCGTGCAGGAACAGCACGACGTCGGCGTTGCGAATGGCATCCCAGGAGCGCGATACACCGATGCGCTCCACCTCGTCGGCCGCGTCATCGCGCAGGCCGGCCGTGTCGGTGATGTGCAGCGGCACGCCTTCGATCTGTATGGTCTGGCTGACCTTGTCGCGCGTGGTACCAGGGATGGGGGTCACGATGGCCAGCTCGGCCCCGGCCAGCGCGTTCAGCAGCGAACTCTTGCCCACGTTGGGCTGGCCGGCCAGCACGACCTTGAGGCCGTCGCGCAGTAGCGCGCCCTGGCGCGTGCGGGCCTGGACGGCCTGCAGCTGCCTGTTGAGGCGATCGAGCCGGCCGAAGGCGTCGGCCTTCTCGAGGAAATCGATCTCCTCCTCGGGGAAGTCCAGTGTCGCCTCCACCAGCATGCGCAGCTGGATGAGTTGGTCGCGCAGCGTGCCCACCTCATGGCTCAGTGCGCCACCCAGCGCACGGCTGGCGCTGCGCGCGGCGGCCTCGGTGCTGGCGTCGATGAGGTCGGCCACGGCCTCGGCCTGGGCCAGATCCAGCTTGCCGTTCAGAAAGGCGCGCTGCGTGAACTCGCCCGGTTCGGCCAGCCGTACGTTGCCACCGGCCTCGATGACGCGGGCGAGCAGCAATTGCATGACGACGGCGCCACCGTGGGCCTGCAGCTCCAGAACATGCTCGCCGGTATAGGAATGCGGTGCGGGGAAATGCAGCGCGAGGCCCTGGTCTATTGACCCGCCGGCCGCGTCCCGGAACGGCAGGTAGGTCGCCTCGCGTGCCTTCAGCGTTCGTCCGCAGACGGCCTCGATGAGTGGTGTCAGGTCTTGCGGCGATGACACGCGCACGATGCCGACGGCGCCGCGGCCCGGAGCGGTGGCGATGGCGGCGATGGGATCGGCGTGTCGGGCGAGCATGGCGCGATTGTCGCGGCGCCAAAGGAAACAGCCGCCGTCACGGGCAGTGAGGGCGGCTGTTTCACGGTGTTGGCGCGGGGGAGGCCGGGTTCGGGCGCTCTCGTGAGCCCCGTCCGGGCCGGTGTTCTCTGCCCCGCGAAGCCATTGAACTGCTGATGGCGGGCAGAAAAAAGCCCCCGGGTGCGGGGGCCGTGCAGATTCACGTGACTCAGTTCACGCCGAGCTGCTTGTTGATCATCCATTGCTGGGCGATGGACAGGATGTTGTTCGTCAGCCAGTACAGCACCAGGCCGGCCGGGAAGACGAAGAACATGATGCCGAAGGCCACAGGCATGATCCACATCATCTTCTGCTGCATGGGGTCGGCAGCCGGCGGGTTGAGCCAGACCTGGAACAGGCTGGAGGCCATCATCAGCAGCGGGAGGATGAAGTAGGGGTCGCGCACCGACAGGTCGGTGATCCAGAAGATCCACGGCGCCTGGCGCATCTCGACGGTGGACAGCAGCACCCAGTACAACGCCATGAAGATGGGCATCTGCGCAAAGATGGGCAGGCAGCCGCCGATGGGGTTGATCTTCTCCTCGCGGTAGATCTGCATCATGGCCTGCTGCATCTCCTGCGGCTTGTCCTTGTAGCGCTCCTTCAGCTCTGTGATGCGCGGCGCGACAGCCTTCATCTTGGCCATGGAGCGGTAGGCGCTCGCGTTCAGCCAGTACAGCGCGACCTTCAGCAGCAGCACGAGGGCCACGATGGTCCAGCCCCAGTTGCCGATGAAGCCGTGCAGCTTGTCCAGCAGCCAGAACAGCGGCTCTGCCAGGATGGTCAGCATGCCGTAGTCCTTGACGCGCTCCAGCCCCGGAGCCAGTTTCGCCAGGTTGTTCTCCTCCTGCGGGCCGGCGAACAGCGTGGCCTGCTGGGTCGCGGTGGCATTGGGCGCCAGCGTCGGCAGCGTGAAGACCAGGCCGGTGGCGTAGGTGTCGGCGCTCACGCCGGGCTGGCCCGGCAGCTTGCGAACGAAGAACTCGCGGTTGCCCGGTTCGTTGACGAGCCAGGCGCTGGCGAAGTAGTGCTGGACCATCGCGACCCAGCCGTCGCCGGCCTGCTTCTCGATGTCGACCTTGCCCTTGTCGATGTCCTCGAACTTGATCGTGTGGAACTTGGCCTTGTCGTTGTAGACCGCCGGGCCGGTGAAGCTGGGCGTGAAGGCTGCGCCGCCCGTGACGGTGCTGCCGTCGCGCACCAGCTGCAGATAGACCTGGGGCGTGACCGGCGCCGTGCCGGTGTTGATGACCTCGTGCGTGACGCCGACCGTGTAGGCGCCGCGCTTGAACGTGAGGGTCTTGACAAGCTTGACGCCGCCGACCTCGGCCGACTCCAGGCGCAGCTGCACCTGATCCTGGCCGGCCTTGAGCTCGCGCTCGCCGGCCACCGCCGTCATGGGCGTCGTGTGCGCGGGAAGCGGACCCTGCGCGCTGACCAGGCCGGTCTGGGCGCGGTAGTGCTGGGCGGCGTTGAAGAGGACGACGGGCTCGGGCGTGAACTCGGGCTTCTTCTGCAGATGCACCATCTGCAGCAGCTGGTCGGTCACCGTCGGATCCGGCGACGTCAGGTACTTGGGCAGTTCCGCGCGCACGATGTCGCCACCCAGCGTGTCCACGGTGACCGTCAGCACGTCGGTACGGATCGTGATCTTCTCGGACGGCGCAGCCGCTGGCGTGGCAGCCGGCGCGGGCGCCTGGCCGGCGGCTGCGGTGGCCGCAGGCACTCCGCTGGAGGCCGGTGTGCCGGGGGCTGCCGACGACGCGGCCTTGGGCGCCGCGGGGCTGAACATCGAAGGATGTCCGTTGTGCTTCTGCCAGCCGTCCCAGAGCAGGACGAGGGACATCGTGAACACCACCCACAGCACGGTGCGGCGAATATCAGTCATGGAGAGACTCGGACGAGGAGAGTAGGCGGGAAAAGAGCCGCGGCGGATTGTCGGGCACGGGATCGTGGCCGCCGTTGCACCAAGGCTGGCAGCGCAGGATGCGATGCACGGTCAGATAGCTACCGGCCAGCGCGCCGTGTCGTTCCAGCGCGGCCAGCGAGTAGCGCGAGCAGGTCGGCTCGAAGCGGCATGCATTGCCCAGCCAGGGACTGAGCATGAGCCGGTAGCCGCGCACGACGGCCATCAGCACGCGGGCGGGCCAGCTCGGCGTCATGCGGCGGGCGTCGCCGATTTGGGCGACGGCGGCTTCATCGCACGGTCCAGCAACTGCGCCAGCTCAGCGCGCGCTGCTGCACGCAGCGCGTCGGAGGCGGCGCTCGGGAACTTCTGGCGATCAAAGGGTGAGCGCAAGCGGACGACCCACAAACCCGGCGGGATACCGGGGCGTTCAGCAAATGCGGCGCGAATCTGACGCTTCAAGAGCTGGCGCGTCACGGAGCGGCGCGCATGCCGTTTGGGCACGACGATACCCACCCAGCAGCCTTCAACTTGGACCGAAGGCATGCGAGGCGGGTCGTGTTCCACAAGCTTGTGGGCAGGCTGTGCGTCGCCTGTTGATAACTCGGCTGAGGCTGTGCGTAACTTCGCAGCGTGCCAGGCGCTGGGCGCCGGGTTGGCCGGAAGGTGGTGCAGCGCGAAATGCGCGCTGCGCGCCCGGCTCTGGCGGCCGAGCACGCGCTCGAAATCCACCGGGCGTTGCAGCTTGCCGATCATCGGGTGCCCGGAGGCTGACGACGCGCGAGGGCGCCGTCGCGCGGCTTAGACGGCCAGGCGCTTGCGGCCCTTGGCGCGGCGAGCGGCGATGACGGCACGGCCGCCACGCGTCTTCATGCGCACGAGGAAGCCGTGGGTACGGGCGCGGCGGGTCTTGGAGGCTTGGTAGGTACGCTTCATGGGAAACCTCTTGTGAGGGTTTGTGCGGGCCGGGCACAGCGGTTGGCACCCAGCAAGACAACCAGGGCCGTCATGTACGACCCCGGCGAAAAAAGCGCACAGCGAACCAGTCGCAATGCGCGAAAACCCGTGATTACAGCAGATGCCGCCGGCCCGGTCAATAAGTCGCCCGGCCCGGCCCGGGTTTGCCAGGGATTGACCCCCTTCGAAATTCTGTGGATAACCCGCCTTTCGGCAGCCTCGGGTCCGTACAATCCGGCCGCTCGAAAAGAAGTTTTCCACAATGAGAGAAGAAGAGCATGGGGTGGACGGGGTGCAGGCATTGAAGGCAGGCGCAGAGGTCACCGATTCGGCGGACTGGGCAGCGGAGCTCTGGCGGCGCGGCTGCGAGCGTCTGGCGGCCGAGCTGCCGGAGCAGCAGTTCAACACCTGGATCCGCCCGCTGCCGCCCGCCACGCTGGTGAGCGATGACGCTGCCGGCGCGCTGGTGGCGACACTGAAGGTACCCAACCATTTCAAGCGCGACTGGATCCGCCGCCAGTACGCAGCCCGCATCGAGGCCATCCTGACCGAGCTCGCCGGGCGCCCGACGCGACTGGAGTTGGCGCTGGCCGCGCGCGAGCCTGTTGGCATGTCCGCGCCCGTCGCCGGCCAGTCGGCTGGCGCGGCGCCTGTGCCGCAGCAGGCGGCCCTGCCGATCGAGGCGGGCGCGGCGCTCAAGCCCGCCGTCGCGCCGACGGCGAGCACCATCGTGCTGCCGTCGCAGGCGCCGGCGGCGAGCAGGCACCGCATCAACCCGCAGCTCACTTTCGACACGCTGGTGCCCGGTCGAGCCAACCAGATGGCTCGCACGGCTGCGCTGCACGTGGCTGGCGCGCCCGGCATCACCTACAACCCGCTGTTCATCTATGGCGGCGTCGGCCTGGGCAAGACCCACCTGATCCACGCCGTCGGCAATGCGCTGCTGAAGGACCGTCCGGACGCCCGCGTGCTGTACCTGCACGCCGAGCAGTTCATCTCCGACGTGGTCAAGAACTACCAGCGCAAGACCTTCGACGAGCTGAAGGCCAAGTACCACTCGCTGGACCTGCTGCTCATCGACGATGTGCAGTTCTTTGCCGGCAAGGACCGCACGCAGGAGGAGTTCTTCAACGCCTTCGAGGCGCTGCTTGCCAAGAAAGCGCACATCATCATGACGTCGGACACCTACCCCAAGGGGCTGGTGGACATCGACGAGCGCCTCACGTCGCGCTTCGATGCCGGCCTGACGGTGGCCATCGAGCCGCCCGAGCTGGAGATGCGTGTCGCCATCCTGATCAAGAAGGCCGAGGCCGAGGGCACGCCCATGCCGGAGGACGTGGCCTTCTTCGTTGCCAAGAACGTGCGCGCCAACGTGCGCGAGCTGGAAGGTGCGCTGCGCAAGGTGCTGGCCTACGCCAAGTTCTCGCACAAGGAGATCAGCATCACGCTGGCCCGCGAGGCGCTGAAGGATCTGCTGTCCATCCAGAACCGCCAGATCGGCGTGGAGAACATCCAGAAGACGGTGGCCGACTTCTACAAGATCAAGGTTGCCGACATGTACTCCAAGAAGCGCCCGGCCAGCATCGCCCGGCCGCGCCAGATCGCGATGTACCTGGCCAAGGAGCTGACGCAGAAGAGCCTGCCCGAGATCGGCGAACTCTTCGGCGGCCGCGACCACACCACCGTGCTGCATGCCGTGCGCAAGATCGGTGGCGAGCGTCAGAAGAACACCGAACTGAACCAGCAGCTGCACGTCCTCGAACAGACGCTGAAAGGCTGACCCACCGTCCCAGGAGCGCTTCGGCTGCTCCCGCCAGAGGATGGCCTGGCGAGTGGCCCGGCGCTCGGCCCGAAAACTCGGGTTGACCCGTATCACCAACCAAGCCCTTGCCGCCCGGCAACGTCCCCATTCCGGGCGACAATCGCAGCTTCACGCGCGCGCGCGTTTTCTGGGTGTACCCAGTCAAAAAAACTCTCCCTCCAAGAGGCCTCCATGATCGTTTTGAAAGCTCCCCAGGATCAGGTGCTCGGCGCGCTGCAGGCGGTGTCCGGCATCGTCGAGCGGCGCCACACGCTGCCCATCCTGGCCAACGTGCTGATCCGCAAGACCGGCAACCAGGTGGAGCTCACGACCAGCGACCTCGAGATCCAGGTGCGCACGACCGTCCAGTTCGACGGCGACGCCGGCAACCTGTCCACCACCGTCGGCGCGCGCAAGCTGATCGACATCCTGCGCTCCATGCCTGCCGACCAGACGGTCAGCCTGACGAGCAACCAGAACAAGATGACGCTGCAGGGCGGCAAGAGCCGCTTCACGCTGCAGACGCTGCCGGCCGACGACTTCCCGCTGGTGCAGGAGGCTGCCGACTTCGGTCCCGCGTTCAGCGTGCCGCAGAAGGCGCTGAAGGGCCTGATCAACCAGGTGCACTTCGCAATGGCGGTGCATGACATCCGCTACTACCTGAACGGCATCCTGTTCGTCGCCGAAGGCAAGAACCTGACGCTTGTTGCCACTGACGGCCACCGCCTGGCGCTGGCCCAGGCCGAGCTGGACACGGACATTCCCAAGCAGGAAGTCATCCTGCCGCGCAAGACCGTGCTGGAGCTGCAGCGCCTCTTGAAGGACGGCAAGGACGATGACGCGATCGAGATGCGCTTTGCCGGCAACCAGGCCAAGTTCAGCTTCAGCGGCATGGAGTTCGTGACCAAGCTGGTCGAAGGCAAGTTCCCCGACTACAACCGCGTCATCCCGAAGAACCACAAGTTCCGCCTGACGCTGGGCCGTGCGCCGCTGCTGTCCAGCCTGCAGCGCGCCGCCATCCTGACCAGCGAGAAGTTCAAGGCTGTGCGCCTGACCTTCGAGCCGGGCCTGCTGAGCATCGCGTCGAGCAATGCCGAGCAGGAAGAAGCCAAGGAAGAGATCGAGATCGACTATGGCGGCGACAAGATCGAAACCGGCTTCAACGTGACCTACCTGATGGATGCGCTGGGCAACATGAGCCAGGACATGGTCTGTATCGACCTCAACGACAGCGCGTCGAGTGCGCTGCTCACCATTCCGGACACGACGGGCTTCAAGTACGTCGTCATGCCGATGCGGATCTGACGCCTCCCAGACGACCGCATGCCTAGCAGGCGGGCCCACGCGGCCCGCCTTGCCGTTTCAAGAGTTTCCTGAAAGTCCCCGATGAGCGACAACGCCACCCCTGAAAACACCCCGGCACCGGCTCCGCAAGCAGCCTACGACGCCAGCTCCATCCAGATCCTGGAGGGGCTGGAGGCGGTGCGCAAGCGCCCGGGCATGTACATCGGCGACACCTCGGACGGCACCGGCCTGCACCATCTCGTCTTCGAGGTCGTCGACAACTCCATCGACGAAGCGCTGGCTGGCCACTGTGACGACATCGTCGTCACCATACACACCGACAACTCCATCTCCGTCATCGACAACGGCCGCGGCATTCCCACCGGCGTGAAGATGGACGACAAGCACGAGCCCAAGCGCTCGGCGGCCGAGATCGCGCTGACCGAGCTGCACGCCGGCGGCAAGTTCAACCAGAACTCGTACAAGGTCTCCGGCGGCCTGCATGGCGTGGGCGTGTCCTGCGTGAACGGCCTGTCCAAGTTCCTGCGCCTGACTGTGCGCCAGAACGGCAAGGTGCACTTCCTCGAATTCGCCAAGGGCATCCCGCAGAACGGCGAAAGCGTCATGGTTGATGGCGTCGAGACGCGGCCCATGAAGGTCATCGGCGAGACCGACAAGCGCGGCACCGAGGTGCACTTCCTGCCGGACACGGAAATCTTCCAGCAGAACAACGACTATCACTACGACATCCTCGCCAAGCGCCTGCGCGAGCTTTCGTTCCTGAACAACGGCGTCAAGATCCGCCTTGTCGACGAGCGCAGCAACAAGGAAGACAACTTCGCCTACGCAGGCGGCGTGAAGGGCTTCGTCGAGTTCATCAACAAGGGCAAGACGACGCTGCACCCCAACATCTTCCACGCGGTCGGTGAGAAGGCGAGCGACCAGGGCGCCACCATCGGTGTCGAGGTCGCGATGCAGTGGAACGACGGGTTCAACGAGAACGTCCTCTGCTTCACCAACAACATCCCGCAGCGTGACGGCGGCACGCACTTGACCGGCCTGCGCGCCGCGATGACCCGCGTCATCAACAAGTACATCGAAGACAACGAGCTGGCCAAGAAGGCCAAGGTCGAAGTCGCTGGCGATGACATGCGTGAAGGCCTGGCCTGCGTCGTGTCCGTGAAGGTGCCCGAGCCCAAGTTCAGCTCGCAGACCAAGGACAAGCTGGTTTCTTCGGAAGTGCGCGCGCCGGTGGAAGACATCGTCTCCCGCCTGCTGACCGACTATCTGCTTGAGAACCCGCTAGACGCCAAGACCATCTGCGGCAAGATCCTCGACGCTGCGCGTGCCCGCGAGGCCGCCCGCAAGGCGCGCGAGATGACGCGCCGCAAGGGCGTGCTCGACGGCCTGGGTCTGCCCGGCAAGCTGGCCGACTGCCAGGAGAAAGACCCGTCGCTGTGCGAGATCTACATCGTGGAGGGTGACTCCGCCGGCGGCTCCGCCAAGCAGGGCCGCGACCGGAAGTTCCAGGCCATCCTGCCGCTGCGCGGCAAGATCCTGAACGTAGAAAAGGCGCGTTATGAAAAGCTGCTGACCAGCAACGAAATCATCACGCTGATCACGGCCCTGGGCACGGGCATCGGCCGCGGCGCCGGCAGCGACGACTTCAACCCGGACAAGCTGCGCTACCACCGCATCATCATCATGACCGACGCGGACGTGGACGGCGCCCACATCCGCACGCTGCTGCTGACCTTCTTCTACCGCCAGATGCCCGAGCTCGTCGAGCGCGGCCACATCTACATCGCGCAGCCACCGCTGTACAAGGTCAAGGTCGGCAAGCACGAGCAGTACCTGAAGGACGGCCACGAGTTCGACGCGTTCCTGCTGAAGGTCGCGTTGCAGGACGCTCACCTGGACACTGGTACGGGCACCACGCTGACCGGCGACGCGCTCGACGCACTGGCGCGCAAGTACGTCACTGCGCAGAGCGTCATCGAGCGCCTGTCCAACTGGATGGACGGCGAGGCGCTGCACGTGCTGGCCAACGGCCTTGCGCTGAAGGTTGACACGCGTGAGGATGCCGAAGCCAGCGCAGCCGCACTCAAGGCAGCGCTGCACAACGCGGAGGTCACTGTCGAGGTCGACCCGCGCACGGACAAGCTGTTCCTGAAGATCGCGCGCATGCACCATGGCAACGTGCGCGCCAGCGTCATCCACGCCGACTTCGTCCATGGCGCCGACTACGAAGTGCTGGCTGACGCCGGCCAGAGCTTCCAGGGCCTCATCAAGCCTGGAGCCCTCGTGCGCAAGGGTGAAGGCGAGAAGGCCAAGGAATCCAAGGTCGACGACTTCCGCGCAGCCATGGCTTGGCTGATGAGCCAGGCCGAAGGCAGTGTCGGCCGCCAGCGCTACAAGGGCCTGGGCGAGATGAACCCCGAGCAGCTGTGGGAAACGACGATGGACCCCACCGTGCGTCGCCTGCTGCGTGTGCAGATCGAGGACGCCATCGAGGCGGACAAGGTGTTCACGATGCTGATGGGAGATGAGGTGGAGCCGCGGCGGGACTTCATTGAGACCAACGCGCTGCGCGCCGGGAACATTGACGTTTGAGGTGTCGGGTGCCACAGAAACTGAAATCTGTGCCAAGTAAGTGAAAACTTCTTGCCACGGATGGTGAAACGATCGGACCGGCTGTCACACCATACGAACGCCCGGACTTGCCGGGCGGTTTTCCTGATAACTCGGGCTGATCTCAGTCGTTCGCCGTTCAGCGCCTGACCGGCCGCTCTGACCAAAACCGACCACTGCGTTCCGGTGGGCTGACAGTCAGGTTCATCATTCGAACCTGTCGCTCGACAGTGGCGACCGCCCGGTGCCTGCTTGAACGACCGTTCCTGGGCTACGTCACTGGCTCAAACCGGCTCTGCCTTAGGGACCTGGCGCTGTCTGACTAAGTCCGCCGACGCACCTTACGTCCGCGGCACCGACGACGTGCTGCGCCGGCTGCGAATCCATCAGGCGCTTCCAAAACCCAACAGGCTTCGCACCCACTTCCAGATGCCTAAGATGCCTGACGGTGCTCCTGATGCGTCGGCAGAGGCGGATGGCGCTGATGTTCCGGCGGCGCTGGTGGCTCGCGCGGTGTTGTTGGCATTGATCTGCAACCGTAGGGCGACCTCGTCTCGTTGCTTGACCCGCTTGATCTGATGCGCTGTCATCGAAGCTGCCCAGCGCACCTGGTTTCGGCGAATCACGTAGTGAGACCTACACGGGTAGTCCCAATTGCCCACCGACGGCCAAAGCGAGACAAAGTCGCCGTCGCGACTCAATTGCCACTCTGCCGGGGATAGGGGCAGGACGACCTCGTCGCCACATCCACAACAACACTTGTGCGAGCAGGTTCGAAACCGTTCGCTGATGTACAGCACGCCCTCGTCCAGTTGGTCAGGGATGAACTCAACGAACTGTGGCTTCAGGTGCGTCTGTCTCATCCAGCCGCTCCCGAGCATTCGGTCGCTGGTTCCGCGGCATCACCGCAGGCGGCAGGCGCGGGGCCAAGGCCACGAGCCGCGAGTTCGCCTCGAGTCAGCGACTGTGTCGCCACCGTGTAAGTGGCCTGGTGTGACCTCGCACGGTCCTCGTAGAAGCCGAACAGCTGCTTCCACTTGATGACCGCAAGCTGGGCGTTCAGTGCGTTCAGGTCCGCGACTTGGATGTTCTGGCGGTAGAGCGCGTCTGACTCGTCGTTGTCCATCGGGATGGAGCCGGCGATGTGGTCGTGCTTGAACGGCGTAATGGTCGTGACTCGGCAGGTTCCGTCAAGCTGCTGCGTCTCGGCGTCCATCGCGACGTCCATGCCGACGTCGACGAAAGGGATGCCTTGCGCGGTCAGGTAGCCGCAGATGGTCTTGCGCGCAACCCCCTTGTCGACGCACACGAAGACGAAGTCGAAGCCCGACAACTCGGACACGTTCGCCTCATCCAGGAAGTACGGATGGGGCACAAGGCCCGCACGCATTGGGCTGTAGCGCTCGACGAAATAGTCGACCTTCTTCATGCGCCGGCGCAGTTCCTCTGCAGTCGCGGCACCGGGCGCGCGGAAGGCGTTGTGCTGCTTGAAGTCGTCCCCATCGAACGGATGAATCTCCCAAACGGGCGTCTTCGCAATCTGGTCGAAGACGTAGCCGCCGGTGCCGCCGAGACCCACGATTGCGACCTTGCGCAGTTTGAGCCTGGCCGATGTGGCTACGATCTCGGCGCGCACGCTGGCCGTATCTGCGTATCGGAAGACCGAGTCTGATTCCGCGGGTGGGATGACGCGGCGCGTGCGCGCGTCAACGTTCGCATCGAGTACCTTGGCTTGGCTCTGAATGAGGGTCACATAGTGCGTGACCTTCTCAAAATGGTCCGGATAACCGGTTTGGCTGTACTCGTCCGGCTTGTTCGAAAAGCGATGCTGAGAGTCGCAACCTGCGAACACCGTGAACGGCGTCGGCTGCGCATTGGCGACGAGTTCCGCCAGCATCAGAGTGCCATCGCTGCGGCACGGAAACGAGCCCGTCCACCAAACCTGATGATCGTCACCAGCGGCCGTCGGAGGCAGGATGGTGCCGGCATCCTCCACGTACTTGCAGACAAGCGAGGCGCGCTCGACCGTGCCGTTCGAGGTGACGTAGGGGACGGAGTGCACCAGCAAATGCTGCTGGCGCACTTCGACCTCATAGCCCTGCTCCAGAAGGGCGGCGAGTCCAGAATCAGGAGCGATTGGTCTTACGGACACGGAATTCCATCCCGTTGTGAACGGCGGTGGACTGGCCCGGTGCGAGCGTGCCGTCGTGGCCGTGGAGGTTGGCGAAGGCCACCGTGTACAGGATGTCGAAAGGCCCCTCCGGGAACGCGAGGCGCACGACGTCCTCGTAGCTGATTTGCTCGTGGTGGTACTTGCGCGGCTTGCCGTTGACGAAGATCTCGTACTGGACCGGGTGCGGGTGAGGCGGGGGCCGATGTTCGGCAGCGCCCTGGGATGGCTGTTGAGTGCTCACGCTGGTTCCTTACTTCTTTTCGCGGCGGACGCCCTTGAAGGGCGTCGTGTCGCTGGTTTTGACGTCGAGGAAGCGGCCGTTGTTGGTATCCCGCTTCACGTAGTGGCCTGAAGGCGTTTGCGTCTGGCTGCGCTCTCGCACAGCGCCTACGCGGTGACCGTCGCCTGTCTTTCCGTTCTTTGCCATGTCCAAGATCCTTTGCAAATCCGCAGCGGGAGAGGCGCTGCTGGCCGCTACTTTGAGACGGCGCGCTAAGTTTGTCAAGCGCATGGTGCGTGCTTGATGAACCTAGCGGCTAAACCTAAACTGGGTTGGTCGGGCGGCAGACGATGGGCGTCCGCCGCTGACGGCATGCCCACAAGGAGACCGTGAAGCCAACACTAGGACAGTACCTGGCGTCCATCAGGCTTGATCGAAAGATGTCGCTTCGACAGGTCGAGGAGGCTAGCAACAAGGAGGTTTCAAACGCCTACCTTAGTCAGCTCGAAACCGGCAAGATCCTTCAGCCCAGCCCAAACGTCCTGAACACGCTCGCTGACATCTACAAGATCAGCTACGTGCAGCTTATGGAGCTTGCCGGCTACCTGCCGGCCGCCAAGGCCCGCGACGCTACGCAGCGGCATGGCCGCATTGCTACCTTCGCGGAACATAACCTAACCCCAGATGAGGAAGGCGAACTCATGCAGTACCTTCAATACCTGAGAACCCGGAAGAAACCGTGACAAAGCCCGACGACAGCACCCTCACGACGGCCGAACTGCTTGCAGTGGAGGCCCGTGCGAGGCTGTCGCTCGACAAGGCGGGCGCTTGGGGCCGATTCCCGACGCCCGTTGACGACATCCTGCTCGCCGCCAAGCTGCGGGTGGCCCCGAAGGGGCTGTTCGATGCGGCGGGCTTCCTCGCGTACGTGAAGAAGAAGGCTGACAGTGCGAAGCAGTTGCTGAAGTCAGCGCTCTCGAAGGTCCTGGGGATCTACGACGCGAACGAACAAATCATCCACATCGACGACTCCGTCGTCGAGTCGAAGCAGACCTTCCTGAAGCTGCACGAAACGGGGCACCACGAGCTCCCGACGCATCGCAAGATCTTCAGTCTTTTCCAAGACTGCGAGCAGACGCTGGCGCCCGCGATCGCCGACCAGTTCGAGCGAGAGGCCAACAATTTTGCGAGGTTCGCCCTGTTTCAAGGATCCGCTTTCCAGGAGCGGGCCGCTGACATGCCCATGGGCATCAAGACCCCCATCGGCTTGGCCAAGACGTTTGGCGCTTCGAACTACGCCGCGGCACGCGAGTTTGTGCGAGTTCACCACCGGCCCTGCGTTCTCTATGTGCTGGAGCCGCTTGAGTTCTTGCCTGGCAAGGGGGTGCGCGGACTGGTTCGCCGCATCGAGGTGTCCCCGAGCTTCAATCTTCAGTTTGGTCGGCCAAATGACGAGCGCATTGACAACGACCATGCGCTTTCGCCGCTCCTGCCAATAGGCAAGAAGATGACGTGGCCGACGCCTTTGCGCTACCGCGACAAGAATGGCGTAGACCACGAATGCCTCGGTGAGGCGTTCGCGACGAAGTACAACGTCTTCTTGCTGATCTACCCGACGAAGGCTCTCACGTCGTCGAGCATCTTCGTGCCCGCCACGTTGAACATCGTCCAGCCCGGGCGCTGAGCATCGCGATCTTTGACCAGAGGGAATCTGGCTGCGTCCACGCCCACGGGTCATTGAGTCAGAAGCTGCATGATTCCAGGCACGCCGGACCAGCAAAGCCGGCAAGGAGTTGGTCATGTACTCCGATATTTCGCAATGGCAGCGCCTGCGCCGGCATGTGCTCGTCGAGGGGCAGTCCATCCGCTCGGTGGCCAAGCGTGAGGGGATGAGCCGCACAACCTTGCGGAAGGTCATCACCTTCGAGAAGCCGCAGCGCTACGGAGGCCGGCCGACTCCCGTGCCTGTGGCGACTCAGCCCCAGGTTCCACGAAAGCTGAGCCGCCATGAGACTGAGCGCGCACGATGGCTTGAATGGCTCTACCGGCTGGAGCGGGGCGACTTCGGTGCGACGCCTCTTGGCGCAGCGCTCGCTGGCTGCAGTCCGTCAGGTCGCAAGATCGTCATGGCAGCGTTGGCGAGCGATGCAGGATTCTCACGCCGCGCCATAGCTGAGCACCTCGGCCTTGCGCGCGGGACGGTTGGCAGTCGCCTCGCTGCGTACGCTGCCGGTGGAGTGGAAGCATTGCTCCAACGCAGGCCCCGGCCACACAAGGCGGACGACGATGAATTCAAGAAGGTACTGTTCGGTCTGCTGCATGAGCCACCAAGTCTGTCTGGGTACAACCGTACGAGCTGGCGGCTGGAAGATCTAAAGGACGCGCTCGCTCGGAAAGGTGCCCCAGCGAGCATGGAAGTGATCCGCGAGGCCATCCGCAGTGCCGGCTTTCGGTGGAAGGCAGCGAAGGTGGTCCTCACCAGCACCGATCCGGAATATCGTGAAAAGCTCGCGCGGGTGCAGGACGTGTTGTCGAACCTCGGAGAGGATGAGCGGTTCTTCTCGGTCGACGAATACGGGCCGTTCGCAGTGAAGGCGAAGGCCGGAAGGTTGCTGGTTGGGCCGGACGAGCAGCCAAGCGTCGCGCAATGGCAGAAGTCAAAAGGCTGGCTCATCTTGACCGCAGCGGTGGAGCTGTCGCGCAATCGGGTGACCCACTTCTACTCCAGGGCGAAGAACACGACGGAGATGATCCGAATGGCAACGGTGTTGCTGGAGGAGTACGCCGGAATGCGGACGCTGTACCTGTCGTGGGATGCCGCATCCTGGCATCTTTCCAAGCAGTTGCATGCCTTCATTGAGGATCGCAACAGCCGCGGCGACGGGTCGCCTCGCATCGAACTCGTGCCGCTGCCGGCGTCCGCTCAATTCCTCAACGTTATCGAGTCAGTCTTCAGCGGGATGGCGCGAGCCATCATCCACAACAGTGACTACGCGTCGGTGGACCTCGCGAGAGCTGCCATCGACCGCTACTTCATCGAGCGGAATGACCACTTCGCGCGCCACCCGAAAAGGGCGGGCCGGGCGATCTGGGGGAAGGAACGAGTGCCCGCCATGTTCGACCCGGCGAACAACAGCAAGGACCCCCGGTACCAGTAGGCGCGGTGCGAAATTTCGGGTGACTAGGACGTTAGCCAGGCCTGGGTCAGGGCAAGCTCGACGCCTGTGTGATCTGAGGCGCGGAAGACGCCTTCAAGAGGGCGCTTCAACTGGCTTGGTGACACATATATATCACTAAGTCATTGATGCGGTTGGTGTTTTTGACTTTCATATCGAGTCCGCATACGCTCCTCGGCGTAGCAAAACGCGATTTGAGTCAACGTGAGTCCCTTCGCCCACCTGTTGCACGAACTGCGGCTTCGGCATGGCGTCCGCCAGTCGGAGCTGTCCGAACTCATCGGCTACGACCAGACCTACATCTCTGCCGTCGAGGTCGGTCTGAAAGGCGTACCCGCTGCTGATTTCATCGACAAGGTATCCAAGGCGCTCGACCTGTCGGATGAAGAGAAGCTCGCCCTTCACGAGGCCGCTGAAGCATCGCAGCGCAAATTCGTCATCGACATCGACGCCCCACAAGACGCGTACTGGCTCCTGAAGGAGCTGCGGGACCAGTTTCACAACCTGTCCACCACGCAGATCCGTGTCCTGCGCGATGTGCTGCGCATGCGGGTCGAGGGGCAAGTAGCCGCGCAAGATCCCGTCCGGCGCCTGCGGCGTCGCTCCCGCCAGGAGGCCACCATGTAAGCGCCCAAAGAAAAGCGGGACAGCCTTTCGGTCCGCCCCGCCGGGTGAAGCATCTGTCGATACCTCGTTGTGCGACGCCAGTATCCAGAGCCGCTTCCCCAGCGTCAAGGCTTCCTCCCCATCGCCACTCTCGCGAATCGTCGGTTTATGACCGTGCGAGGGCGTACTGTCGCCCGCTTGCGAGGCAATCCAGCTGATTGACCCCATCGCAGCCGCAGCGCGGTCGATGGAAGGGGAAACCTATGCCTACGCATTTCTGGCGTGGTCAGTGGCAAGGCCGTCATCCGGCAGGCCAGCCGCATCAACGCGCCCGCGAAATCGTGCGTCCCACCGGCGGCATCCTTCGCGGCTTCGTGCCCAGCCGCAAGAACGGCCGCCTGGTGCACCACGAAGGCCTGCTGGAGCGTGATGCAATCACGCTGTTCGAGGCGCACCACGGCGTCGCGCAATACCGCGAGCAGCCCATCACTCTGCAGTACCCCGATGGGCCGCGGCTGCGTCGCTACACGCCGGACTTCGAGGTCATCCTCGATACCGGTGAGGCTCTCCTGGTCGAGATCAAGCCCGACCGCAGCCTGCAGGACCCGGAGGTGCGCCACAAGCTGCAGCGCATTTCGGAACACCTGACCCGGATGGGCAAGCCCTTCGTGGTGCTGAGCAGTTCCGTGATTCGACGCGAGCCGCGGCTCTCCAACCTGCGGCAGATCCTCCAGCAAGCCCCGCGCGTCATGCCAACCCGCATGGCGGCCGAAATCGCGTTGCGTCCGCAGCGTCAGCGCTTTCCCATGGCCTTGGCCGAGGCGCGGAAGGTCTTCGCCGGAGCTGGCGCCAGCCCTGCCGCCCTGCTGCTGATGGGCTTCCTCACCTGCGAGCTAGACGAGCCCCTGACGCCAGCGACCCTTCTTCAACTCAACTCGGAGACCGACCATGAATGGTTTCGCCTTTCGCAAGCACATGGTCTTTGACTGGTCGGGCGCTCGGTACCGAATGGAGCGGCTGCAGCCCAACGGAGAGATCTTGGTCGAGCGGGTGGCCGACGGGCACCTATCCATCGTGACCAAAGACCAGTTGCTCAAAGAGTTCGCGGCCGGCGCGATCCAAGCCGCCGAGCCCGGTGATGCTGTGTCCGATGGACCGATGCCGGGCAATGTCTACGCCCGTCCGCTCGTCGACCTGACGCCACTGCAGCGCAGCCAGACGGAGCGCAAGCGCGCATATCTCCGCGGCGTCCTCGAACATGGCAAGCCTCGCTTCACGGCCAGCTATCTGCAGCCGATTTTGGTCGACGTAGCTGGCCGAATCGGTGACGCATCGCCGCCGTCGACAGTCACGTTTTGGCGCTGGTACAGGCGCTACCTGAGGAATCAGGACGAGCGCTCCCTGATCCCGCGGCACGACCTGCGTGGGCGAAGGGGCAGCCGTCAATCGGAGCGGGTCCTTGAATTGGCTCAGGAGGCGATCACCGAGGCCTATCAGCTCTCGCCGAGAACGACCATGACCGTCATCGAGACCTTGCTGCGGCGCAAGGTCGACCAGGCCAATCTCAATCCGCTGAACCCAGGGCTTATTTGCATGCCGTCACGCCGTACGCTGTACCGCTTGATGGCCAGCGTCGAGGCCTATACCTCGGTTGCGCTGAAGGACGGGCAGACTGCGGCGGACCGGAAGTTTCGGATCTTGAGAGGCGGCGTTCAAACCACCCGCATCCTGGAGCGCGTAGAGATCGACCACACGCCGCTTGATCTGTTCCTCGTCGACGACCGAACCGGGCTGCCCTGCGGTCGGCCGACGCTGACGATGTGCCTGGATCACTTCAGCAAGATGCCCTTGGGCTATCACCTCAGTTTCAGCGCGCCCTCGTTGGCCGCGGTCATTGGCGCCTTGCGACATGCCATTCTTCCCAAGGAAACCATGGCCGGCGGGAATGGCAGGGCCGAAGGCTTGGCTACCGCCCATAGCTGGCCCTGCTATGGCGTGCCACAGGTCGTCGTCGTCGACAACGGCCTGGAGTTTCATTCGCAGGCACTTCAGAGCCAGATGATGGACCTCGGCCCGGAGTTGCTGTTCTGCCCGAAGTACCAGCCTTGGTACAAGGGCTCGATAGAACGCTTCCTCGGCAGCATCTCGCGCAGGTTCCTCCACGTCATGCCAGGAACCAGCCTGGCCCGCTGGCACGAGCGTGGTGACTACGACCCGCTGAAGCATGCAGTGCTGACGCTGGGGGAGTTCACGCAGCTCTTCGAGAAATGGCTGCTCGACGACTACGCACAGACGGTCCATCGCTCGACGCAGCAAACGCCGTGGGCGCGGTGGCACGAGGGGCTCCGGGTCGTTGAGCCGACCTTGCCCCGCAGCAGGCAGGCGCTCTCGCAGCGCATCGGCGACGTGACCGAACGCTCGTTGCGCCAAGATGGGCTGGTCATCGAAGGCATCCGCTACAGCGGCCCCGAACTGGGGGCGATGCTCAGGACCCATGGCGCCGGCGTGCGGGTTCGCGTGGTCTTCGACCCGGAGGACATGGGCGAGATTCAGGTCTGGGCACCGGACGCCCAAGATCCAATCACTGTGCGTGCGTTGAACTGGGCCTATGCGAACGGGCTGACCCAGTACCAGCACCGACTAGGGCCTGTTAACACAAACGCAATCCGTCAGCGATCAGAGCGAAGCTGATGAAGGCGGTGAACATGATGTCGAGCTTCTCGAAGCGGGAGAAGATTCGGCGATAGCCCTTGAGGCGGCGGAACAGGCGCTCGACTTCATTGCGGCGCTTGTACATCTCGCGGTCGTACTCCCAGGGCTCGATGCGCGTGCTCAGGGGCGGCACGACAGGGATGAACCCCAGGTCGAGTGCGAGCTGCCGAGTTTCGTTGCCCTCGTAGGCGCGATCCATCAACAGATGCAAAGGCCGATTGGGCGCACCGAGCCGCTTCAGCAGAGCTCGCCCCTCGGGAGCATCGTGCGCCTGCCCTGGTGACAGCGAGAAGGTTATGGCCGTGCGCGCGTCCGCCGCGACGAGATGGATTTTGGTGTTCCACCCACCACGGGATTTGCCGATAGCTTGCGGACCGTTTTTTTTGGCGCGCCGGTGCCATCGGGGTGCACCTTGACGCTGGTGCTGTCCAGCGACACCGCTTCAATCTTGATCTGCACGATCTGCGCCTGCTGCAATTGCTCGAAGGTCCGGTCCAAAACGCCCGACTTTGCCCAGCGGCTCATGCGCGTGTAGATCGTATGCCAGTTGCCGAAGCGCTTGGGCAAGCCGCGCCATTTGCAGCCGTGCTCAGCAACGTAAAGGATGGCATTCAACACCTGCAGATTCGACAGGCTGACGTTGCCGCGTTGCAGCGGCAAGCAGTGCTCGATCTGCGCGAATTGGGCTGCTGTGATCTCCATGCACTCACTGTCGCAGCCCAATTGCTTTGGTGCAATTAGTGTTAACAGGCCCTAGTGCGCAGATTGCTCCAGGAGAAGGGAGCACCACAGACGGATGCCAAGGCTCTGCAACAAGCGCGTTCCGAGTTGATCGGCATGGTCCAAGAGCTGATGGGCAGCCGCAAGCTGCGCGACCGCAAACGCTCTGCACGCATTCTTGGCCAAACGAGCTCAAAGCCCGATGTCCAGCCAAATCCCGGTGCCGATAGGCCTCCGCCGCCGGCACGCCCCAAATCCGCAAAGCGCAGTCAGCACCCGCAGCCGCTGGAGGTGGCCCTCAACCGATCGCCGGTTGCGGCGCCCGGTGATAACGACCGGCCAGCTCCTAAGTTCCGTCTGGCGCGTTGGGACGACCCACCATTTCCTGGAGGTCGGCGATGAGCTTGAACTTCCATGAGGCTGTCCAGCAACTGCAGCAGACCTGTCTGATGTTCCCTGCCTTTGAGGCGGCATACCAGCGGATGGAAGCGAACCTGCGCTTGTTCCGGCGTACGGGCGTCGCCCAGAACCTACTGGTTCTGGGTGAGAGCGGAACGGGGAAGACGACCTTGGCACGCTGGTTCGCCCGGCGCTACCCCAAGCAGCAGTTGCTGGAGCGGGACGTGCTGCCGGTGCTGTATGTGAGCGTGCCTGCCGCGGCCACCATTGCTGGAACGGTAGAGGCCATCCTCACACAGCTCGGTGACATCGAGCCTGAGCGCGGGACGATTTCTGTCAAGACAGCACGGGCGGCCCGGTTGGCCAAGGCGTGCGCAGTCGAGATGCTGGTATTCGACGAGGCTCAACACATCCACGACCGAGGCAGGGCCCAAAGCCTGCCCGGCGTCAACTATCCTGAGCTGCCAGCGTCAACTATCTTGAGCGGTGCGGATGGGTGTTGATCACGGTGTTGGAGGTGCGCTGCGTTGCCGGCGCGCCGGCAACGCAGCGCGGCGTCGGTAGCTGTCCACGTTCATCTCCAGGATGGTCGAGTGATGCACCAGGCGGTCGACCGCAGCCACCGTCATGGCTTTGTCCGGGAAGACCTCATCCCACGCCGAGAACGGTGCGTTGGCCGTGATGGCCAGGCTCTTGCGCTCGTACCGCTCGGCGATCAGCTCGAACAGCACCGAGGTCTCGGCCTGGTCGCGCCGTGCATAGCTGAGGTCGTCCAAGATGATCAAGTCGAACCGGTCGAGCTTGGACAACTCCGCCGGCAGGCGCAGGTCGCGCCGGGCTGCCTGCAGGCGCTGCACCAGCTCGCTGGTGCGCACGAACAGCACCTTCAGCCCACGGTCGATCAGCGCGTGGCCGATGGCCGCCACGAGATGCGTCTTGCCGGTGCCCGGCGGGCCGAAGGCCAGCAAGTTGTGGCCCTGCGCAATCCAGCTGTCGGCCTCGGCCAGCGCCATCACATGGGCCTTGGAGACGGCCGGCACCGCAGCGAAGTCGAAGTCGGCCAGGCTCTTGCCCGGCGGCAGCTGGCTGTCGACCCGTGCACGGGCCAGGCGCCGCGTCTCGCGCTCGGCCATCTCATGGCCCAGCAGCGTGTGCAGCAGCCGCTCGGCCGGCCAGCCCTCGCGGTTGGACTGCGCGGCCACATCGGCCCACAAGCGCTTGATGGTCGGCAGGCGCAGCTCGGTGAGCATCAGTGGCACCGCTGCCCCCGATGCATTGGTGTCGGCACTCATGCGGCCTCCAGCAGTTCGTCGTAGACCGCCGCTGACGGCAGCACCACGACCACCTGAGGCATCGCAGCCGGTCGTGGCGCGAACCTGTCCCTGAGCACATCGATGTCGGGGAGCTCGGCGCCATCCAGCAAGCGAGCGAGTTCGATGGCCAGCTCTGCCACCACGTTGGCTCGGTCGGCCAGGTCCAGCAGGTCCACCATCAAGCGGCAGGCCGCCCGCTCGGGCAACGCCTGGCTAATGTGCTCCCAGGCCAGGGCGTACTCGCTGCGCGGGAACATCGCATCGCGCAACACCCAACGCGCGAAGGCGCCGGGCTTGCGCTTCAAGTTGGGCAGCATGTGACGCCAGTCAATGCGCTTGGGGTGGCGATCGGCCGTGCTGGCATGCAGCCGCTCGCACTCGAAGACCTTCACTCCGCCCAGCCAGGCGTCCAGATAGGTGCTGTGCAGCCTCACCTTCAACCGTTGACCGGCCAGACGCGAAGGCACGCTGTAGAGCACGCCCTTGGCGCTGAACACGCCGAACTTGCTAACGCGCGCATCCATCTCCTCGAAGTCGGACGTGCGCCGAGTCGGCAGCGGTTGAAGGCTGGTGCGCTCGACTTCCCATGCGCGCGCGCAGCGCGCGTTGAGCCGGCGCACGGTCTCCGCCACGAACTGCTCATAGGCCGGCAGGTCATCGAACTCGCGGCTGCCACGCAGCAGCAGAGCCTGGTCCAGTCCGCGCTTGAGGCTGCCTTGGCGCGCTTCAATGGAGCCGTTCTCGTGGCTCACGCCGGTGTTATTGCGCGTGGGCCGCATGCCATAGTGCTTGCACAGGGCCTGGTAACGCCGCGTCAGCTCTTCGCGCTCGGCCAGGTTGTTGAAGGCCGCCGACAGGCTGTCGGTGCGGTGTTCCTGCGGGACGCCACCGGCCATCCATAGCGCGTCTTGTAGCCCTGCAGCCAGGCTCTGGAAGCTCTCACCGCCCAGGACCACCCTCGCATGGCGCCAGCCGCTGTGGGCCAGCGCGAACTGGTACAGCCGGTGTGGGAAGGCCAGCCCCCCCAGACTGACGTCCAGATCGTCGGCCACAGTGAAGTCCGACAGCCCCAGCCGGCCCGGCGGATGCTCCTGCGCGAAGAACAACTCGCGCTCGCCGCCGTGCTCGGCGCGCCACTGGCTCACGCGCCGCTGCAGCGTGCGCAGCACTCCATCGGCGAACCGCTCGGGGTGGCGGCGCTGCAACTCCTCCAGCACGGTGACGGCCATCAACGACGGTGCGCCTTCCAGCATGGGCACCACCTCACTGGCCCACACCTCGGCCAGCGGGTCGGCGCGGGTGCGCCAGTGTCGCGGTGGGCGTTGTGATGGCAATGTCGTCGCCGATTCCAGCCGCCGCGCGCTGGCCACGCTGATGCCCGTCTTGGCTGCAGCAGCCTCCTGGCTGTGCTTGCCCCTCAGTTCCTTGTACTTGCTCACTTGCAGGTCCGTTATGCGTTTGCCGGGCACCGTGGCTGCCTCCCTCTGGAAGCCAACCACTGTAGGAACCCACCCGCAAAACGCTCCCCGGCGGCCTGCGTCAACCGCTCACGATAGTTGTCGCTGAGCGCTCAAGATAATTGTCCGCCGCCACAAAGCCAATACTTCGTCGGCGACTGGCTCAAGACCTTCATGGATGCTTTGGCGGTGCCGGTGACGATGCTCGGGCTGCCGCGCACCCAGGTGCTGCTCCAAGTGAACGAGCAGCTGCGCCGCCGTTTCGCACACCAGGTCTCGTTGTCGGTGACGAGCGGGAGTGCAGAGCTACGTTGCACGGAAAGCCAGGCGCTTTTCGTATCGCTGGCTGATGCGCTCCCGCTTCCGTTGGATCCACGGCCGTACGACTGGGCCGAACTGGGAGAGAGACTTCACTCGGCCACGCAGGGGCGCGTTGCCTACGTGAAGCAGCTGCTGGTCCACGCGTACTGCTGCGCCACCGATCGCGGCAGCGAATGCATGGCTGTCGAGGATCTGGAAAAAGCGTTCACCGAGTCGATTTGGCCGGCCGGAGTCGGCGCCCTCAACCCCTTCGACGGCCGCTTCGAATGGCGGCAACTTGATCGTGCAGGCGAACCATTCCAGGCCGGCGATCCAGGTGCACCTTCGGGTCGGAGGCGTTCATGAAGATCCTCCCAGTTCGACCCCAACCTATTCCGACGGAGTCTTTGATGGACTACATCGAGCGCTTGGCTGAGGCCAACGACTGGACGCCCGAGGGTCTCACCAACTACATCCAAAGCGGCGGACCTGACCATGCAGAAACTCTGTCCAAGCTGATCGGCGGTACGACATTGCCCAGGTTCAGCGGGCCACGTGTTGGTGGCCTAGACATTGAGGTGGAATGGTGGGGGATTCAGTCGACAGCGTGGTTGTGGAGCCAGCGGATCTGTCCAGCGTGCATGGAAATGCAAGGGTGGGTCCGGCTGTACTGGCGATTTCGACCTTTCACAGCATGCCCAGAACACGGCTGCGTGCTGATGATGATCTGCCCGGAATGTAAAAAGCTCATCAGCTATCGCTCAGCGTTGTTGGTGCGCTGCTCGTGCGGAGTGCGATTCAGTGGTGTGGCGTCGCGGGCGGAGCCCGGAGAGTTGCGAATCGCACGCGTCATAGCGGAAGGCCTCTCGCAGCCGTCAGAGATGCAACTTGGCGAGATCAGCGTTTCGCTGAGCACCGCGCAGTGGGTCAAGCTGTTTCAGTGTCTCGGTAGCCTGGTGCCCCTAACTTACCCGAAGGAACGGATGACCCTTGTGGAGACGATCGAGTTCAATATTGATCGGGTTCGCTTGCTGGGTGTGGTCAACCTGATGGACCGATGGCCAAATGCCTTCCTGCAGTATCTTGGGGGCTTGGCTGCGGATGCACCCTCTGGTGCGAGTTTGGACCAGATGTTCAAGCCGGCGCACGCCGTCGTGAACCAGCAGCTGAGCGCCCAAGAGTTCCAGTTCGTCCGAGACGCCTTCTACGAAGCACTGAAAGTCCATTTCCGGGGCAGCCTCAGCAAGCGACATCGCTCCCTGATGCCCGAGTTGGTCACGGGGCATCGCTTTCAAGCGTTGGCGAAGGTCTCGCGCCAAACCGGCGTCAGTCGGGTTGGCCTCAAGCGGATGGTCGAATGCGCTGCAGTGCCGGGTTATCGGTCTCGGCCTACGCCTGTTGCCGGCCGCGAGGTCATCACGATGGACCCGGCCGACGTCACGGCGCTGGTCGCATCAGCTTCGGACTACAAGTGCCTGAAGAGCGCAGCGGCCCTCTTGGGCCTGAAGCGATCACGGCTTCGCCAGCTCGTGTCGCTGGGCGTACTGACCGCTGAATCTCACCCCGAGTGGGACCGAACTTCGCATTGGTTCTTCGCGGGCAAGACCCTGGAGAACCTGGTCGAGCGCCTGCGCAGCAGAAGTCAGCAAGCGCCGCCGGCGAACGGCATCGAGTTCAAATCCATCCTGCGGTTCTGGCGACTTGCGCCGCTGGAGCTGAAAGCACTGATGGACGCGTTGCTCGCCGGCCCGGTGGCTCTTCATTTGCCGGAAGAGGCACGCATGTCGGCGATGTTGGTGGATAGGGAGCAGGCGCGCGCCTGGTTGAAGGCGTACCGGGCCGAGTCGGTGTCGTGGCTGACCCCAACGCGGGCAGCCCGAGTTCTCGGCCTGAAAGAGCAGGTCGTCTATGAACTGATTGAGCGGGACCTGCTCGGAGCGAAGCGAACGCGCGGTGGGCGAGGCTGGTTGAACCGTATCGACCCTGGCGAGTTGCAGGCTTTCCGTGAGACCTACGTATCGCTGGCGACTCTGGCCAAGGCGACCGGCAAGGCGCCGCGGGCGTTGCTCAAGGCGTTCCAGGTTGCTCCAGTGACCGGGCCAGCGGTCGACGGGGCGCGTCAATACTTCTTCCGCCGCACCGACCTTCACCGAGCTGGCTTGGAAGACCTCGAAAAGGTGTCTGCCGGAAGCTTGTCGGAGGTTGTTGTATGAGTTCCGTTCGAAGGGAGATCGGCTGCGCGCACGCAGTTGGCGCTTTGGATGTCCAATGCCCTCGCGGGCAAAGCTGCTTGGTTGCGGCAGGCCTTGGACGCTCGCGCGAGCCGGCAATTCGCAACAGTTCATCGCGTGAGGTCGGACCGCACGGGGCCACTGCCGACCTGACGCAATCGGAGGCCAGATGATTGGCTGGTGGATAGTGATTTCGACGCAGACCCCAGAAGAGCGCAGTCGCCATGCCGACAGCGAGCGGAGGGATCACATCCTGGCGACGTGGGAAGTTGGCCTGGGCGGGCTCGATTGGGTTGAACGCTTGGTGGCGAAGTCCGCTGCGCAAAAGGTTCGCAGCGATGGCTATCCCAACGTCTACGTGGCCTCGGCCGAGACGGTGATTCCGCTACTGGTCGACGGACCGCCAGCGCACGACGGGGCCATGGTTATTGGAGACGACTACGTGATGCCGCCGAAATGGATCGGCAAGGTCGAGATGCATCGCGATCGCATCGAGGCTTGCCCTACATCGCAAGCACTCACCATTGAGGCGTGGGACCTTTCCTGACAGCGATGCTCGCTCGCGAAGTTCGCCGGCACGGTCAGATAGCAGTCGCCAAGAAGGCAACTTCGGCAGTTTCCGCCGCACGACGAGCAACGGCTCTCAGGGCTTCCGGCTCCCTCGGGCGGTGGAGCGCTGGAACGTCCCGTAGTGTGGCGCGCTGCCAGAGTTCGACGGTCTTGTCCCAGTACGAATCAGTGGTGTGCTCCGGGTGCTTGGTTACGGCGGCGAAGGGCGTTGATCCACCTTGAATGTTGACTAGGTGGAAGTGCTCAGCGAACTTTGCCAGCTTGTCATCGGTCGTTGCGACCCAGCACTCATGGACGATGCCATCTTCCACCGTGCCATCGATGGTGTCGGCACTGGTCAGCAGGCTCAAGTCATTCGCGCCATTGAAGGAAACATGGAGTAGCTCGGCGGCGCTTCTGGGCAGTGCATCGTCCTTGCGCTTGACGAAGTTCCGTCGGAAGGCCTTTCTGATGCTGATCGTCTCCTTCGCGTCCGCCGGCGGATTGGCGAAGCAGAAGCGCGCAATCTGCACCTCCTTGGCGCTCAGTATTCCCACGTGCTCGATGACCAACTTCAGATACCGACCAAATCGCTCGACAGGGGTGAGGCCGGGCTCTCGGTCCACCAACTGGAGGTAGGTCAACGAAGCGAAGGGCACGGCGAGGGCGGCCTGCGCCACCTCATCGAGATCGAAGAATCCGTAGTCGCCAGCCTTCCCGGCGTACTGTGCATCCTTTGACTGAGGGTCGTCGTGGAACTCCGGCAAGTGGGCTGCGAAGAACACCTCATAGGCTTGGCGACAAGGGCCCGCGAGCCCTGGCGGCATCTCGCTGAAGCCCCATGCTGGGCACAGGTATGTGCTCTTCGGCGGGCCGCGCCGAAGGAACGTGATCAAGTTCTCCAGCCCGTACTGCTTCAACAGCGCCGGCTTGTTTCCGGCGGCGACGACGCGCTCCATGCTAATCAAGATGTTCGTGTCGAACAGCAGCGACGTTGCGACGCCTTGCGACCAGTTCTGCGCAACCCGTACCGGGTCCAGTTTTAGGCGCCCGCTGGTGGGGTGGCTGCTCTTGAGAAAGTGAGTCCGCTTCTTGGAGAGGTTCGACATTGTTCCCTGACTTCTGGTTTTTCTTCCTGAAGTATGGTAAAAAAACCGGAAGTCAGCAAGGCGTAGGAGTTCCCGATGCAGCAGCGTGTTTTGTTTCAGGCCGGTGATGTACAGAGCCGTTTGGCGGAGCTAGGGCTCGATGCTGACGCCCTGGCGCAGGTGATCAAGCGCGGCTATGTGGCATTCACGCTGTGCACGCCCAACGACCCGCCCCTGTACCCTGGCTTTGCAGCGTGGGCGCAGACGGTGCGTGCGCTGCGCGAGTACCTCGTTCCCGAGGGATGGGACCGGTGTGACGAGAACAACTATTCCCTCGTCATCAATCCAGCGGGCACCATGGCGATTGCCGTTGCGACTGGCGATGACGGCACCGGCCGGCTCGAGGCCATGCCGACGACCAAGTCGTCGAAGGGGCCAAGCACCGCTGAGGCTGTGATCGCCAACCAGGCGCAACTGACCTTCGATTTCTACGTGCCAGAGACGGCAGCTCCCGCGGACGGTGATGTAGCTCGCGATGAGCGCATCACCTGGATGCTGCTCGTGCACCGCGGCGTCGGTGAGGTCCGCAGTGAGCTGTCCTTGCCCATGTCCATGGGAGCCGACGGCCGCATTGAGAGCTGGCAGGAGCGCATCATTCTGGGCTCGATGCCGACCGATCCTACCGAGATCGACATCAATCCGCCCAGCCCCGTCATGCCGGATATCCAGATCGACGTGAAGCGTCGGGCATGAACGCGGATGGACTCTTCAATCCATCGCGTCTCACTCTTGCCAGGAAGCGCCGTGGATTGACGATGACCAAGCTTGCTGCGCAAGTTGGGCTGGAGCTGCGATCGATCTCTGCATACGAGAAGGGCGAATTCAAGCCGGAGGCAGAGCGACTGGCAGCTATTGCAGGCGTACTTCGGTTCCCCGAGGCCTTCTTCTTCGGCGACGACTTGGACGAGCCGACGCCTGACGTGGCGAGCTTTCGCTCGTTGTCGAAGATGACGGCAGGCCAGCGCGACACGGCTCTTGGTGCAGGCGCCATGGCTCTCCTGTTCAACGATTGGATGGAGGTGCGCTTCGATCTTCCTCAAGCTGAGTTGCCTGACCTCAGTCGCGAAGCGAGCCCGGAGGCGGCCGCGCAGGAGTTGCGGCGAGCGTGGGGCATCGGAGAGCTGCCGATCAAGAACATGATTCATCTTCTGGAGGCCAAGGGCGTCAGGGTGTTCTCCTTGGCGTTGGACGCCGCCGAGGTCGATGCGTTCTCGATGTGGCGCCAGTCCACGCCCTACGTGTTCCTGAACACCAAGAAGTCTGCCGAGCATGGTCGCTTTGATGCTGCACACGAGCTGGGCCATCTAGTGCTTCATCGCCACGGCTCACCGCAGGGACGCGCAGCTGAGCAGGAAGCCAATGCTTTCGCATCTGCGCTCCTCATGCCGCGGGCGAGCGTGCTTGCTCAAGCGCCTCGTATCCCAACGCTTGAACACCTCATCCGGCTGAAAAAGTTCTGGTCAGTCTCACTCGCTGCTCTGACCTACCGACTGCACGCAGTGGGAGCGATCAGCGACTGGCACTATCAGACGTTGTTCGTTGAACTGTCGTCTCGGGGGTATCGCAAGAAGGAGCCCGATGAGGGGCAACGCGAGACGTCGCAAGTACTGCAGAAGGTATTTGCAGCTCTGCGTGAGGAAGGCGTGTCGCGGGCGAGCATCGCTCGCGAGCTCTGTATCCCCGCGGAAGAGCTGGACCAGTTGGTGTTTGGCTTGGCGCTTACCGTCCTGAGCGGGTCTGCTGGCGCAGAGCCAGCTACGCGCGCGAAGGGCGCAAACCTCCGCGTCGTCCCATCGCAGGGTTGACGGTTGCACGATGGTTGACCCACGCACGGGACTTTGACACACCCCTTACCCCCGTGGGGCAACCCCAACGCCGTCCTCCACATACGTCTCGTATGATCACGGCCTTGATGCCATGAAGGAGTGACGATGACACAAGCGACGTTCAAGCGCGGTTCAGCGCCGGCGGACTCTGTGGCCTTCCAGTACCTCCGCGAGCAGGTTGCTCGTCAGATGGCGGGCGTACACAACGCTCTCGGATCAGGGGCTGCGCAGGGTACCCAGAGGACGCATCAGCCTCAAGGGGCCATCCCCCAGCGAGAAGCCAAGAGCACGACGTAGCGAACTCACTGGCTCCTGCCTGGGTAGACGCCGAGTAAAGTCGGTGTCCTACACAAGGGAGGAGCTGAAGGTGGAGAACCCGCTCTACGCTGGCTTAGATCAGCTTGCTCGTTGCTCAGGAAATCTGGGTGTCCGCGAGAATGAGGAGGGACGCGATCCCTTCCAGAAAGACTACGCCCGGCTGCTTCATGCCCCGGCCTTCCGGCGGCTGCAGGGTAAGACTCAGCTGTTCCCGGGAGCTGAATCGGACTTTTTCCGAAACAGGTTGACCCACTCGCTAGAGGTCGCCCAGATTGCGGCTGGTATCGCGGGTCGTCTCAACGTGAAGGCTTTGCCAGAGGTCTTTCCCGGCGCCGCCATCAACACGAAACTGGTCGAGTTTGCGGCTCTGGCACATGACCTCGGTCATCCACCGTTTGGTCACAACGGCGAGCATGCTCTTGACGCCTTGATGCGCGAGCACGGAGGCTTCGAGGGCAATGCGCAGACATTGAGAATCCTCGCAGCGGTCGAGCGCAAGTTGGTCCGGGACCCAAACGGAGCGACGGTCTCAACCCATGGTCTCGATCTGACGTACCGGTCCCTTGCAGCGGTCCTGAAGTACGACCGCTTGATTCCGGCGGTTAGGGGACAGGCGGACAAGCTTGCGAAGGGGTACTACCGAACAGAGGCCCGCCTCGTTGCCGAAATCAAGAAACGCGTAGCGCCTGGGCTCGCAGAGGGCGCGCCATTCAAGACGATCGAGTGCGCAATCATGGATATTGCGGACGACATCGCGTACTCGACATACGACCTTGAAGACAGCCTGCACGCGGGCTTCGTATCCCCACTCTCATTGGCCAATTCCTTGGCGAACGATGGCGCAGTTAGAGAAGAAGTGCTTCGTAAGACCAACAAGGCACTCAAGGAAGCGAGCCACGCCGAGGTCAAGTCGGTCAAAGAGCTGCTGGAAGTCATCGTTGATGTCTTTGGCATTGAGCTGCCGCCGACGGTGATCGAGGTCCTCGATAGAGCAGATAAGGCGTTTGTAGACGACGAGCCGCTCAAGGCCAATTTAGAGGGATGGCTGCGTGATCAGGCGCTGACAACGGACCCTCTGTTTCGCACACAGCTTACGGCTGAGCGGGTAGGCCGCTTGATTGGTGCGGTTGAACTGAAGCCGAACAAGGATTTTCCTCAGCTCTCAAGCGTCACCATGAACCGCGAGGCGATGCTGCAGGTCGAGGTCCTCAAGCATTTGAACTATGAACTTGTGATCCGGTCCCCGCGGCTCGCTGTTGTCGAGCACCGTGGGCGAGACGTTGTCACGAAGCTTTTCAATACGCTGCTTGAAAGCAAGGGGGCTCTACTGCCAAAGGACTGGCGGCTACGCTACAAAGAAGCAGCCGCGGTGGGCATTACGGAGGCCAGCCGCTTGGTCTGCGACTACGTGGCGTGCATGACTGACCGATACGCGGCGGAACTCCATGCCCGATTGTTCGGCGACGGCGCGTCGATTTTCAAGCCACTCTGAAGGCGTTCCCGATGGGTGACTGCCTCCTGCCTGGGAGCGCCAGCTCTTTGCAGCTTCCCTGTCACGAGATCCGGCCTTTTACACTTCCGGTGGCGCAACCCCGGAACCGCCGTGACACGAGACCTGAAAAAACCGCCCGCTGACGCTGCCCGGCATTTCACGTTCTCTGTCGTCTGACATGAGGCAGAGGACGCGCGTAGGGCGCCGCGGTGTTTGAGACCGGCGCCGAAGTTGTGCGATTGCCCTACGTTTCTCCGGCGCCCATGGCTAGCTCGCTGACCAAAGTAGGGCCGCTGACGCGCTAGTTGGCAATTTGTGGTTGGTCAGGGACGGTCTTTAGAGATCAATCCCCTTAGTCAGGGCGGGCATCAGCTCGGCAAACGCGTCAGACTTGATGCCCGCAAACTGCGCCGAAAGCGAGGCCCAGGTGACTCTGACTTACCCAACGAGCCGTGAGGCTGCCCGGCGTCAACTATTCTGAGCGGTCAGCGTCAACTATCTTGAGCGGTGCGGGTGGGTGTTGATCATGATGTTGGAGGTGCGCTGCGTTGCCGGCGGGCCGGCAACGCAGCGCGGCGTCGGTAGCTGTCCACGTTCATCTCCAGGATGGTCGAGTGATGCACCAGCCGGTCCACCGCGGCCACCGTCATGGCCTTGTCTGGGAAGACCTCATCCCACGCCGAGAACGGTGCGTTGGCGGTGATGGCCAGGCTCTTGCGCTCGTACCGCTCGGCGATCAGCTCGAACAGCACCGAGGTCTCCGCCTGGTCACGCCGGGCGTAGCTGAGGTCGTCCAGGACGATCAGATCGAACCGGTCGAGCTTGGCGAGTTCGGCCGGCAGGCGCAGGTCGCGCCGCGCCGCCTGAAGGCGCTGCACCAACTCGCTCGTGCGCACGAACAGCACCTTCAGCCCACGGTCGATCAGCGCGTGGCCGATGGCCGCTACGAGATGCGTCTTGCCGGTACCCGGCGGGCCGAAGGCCAGCAAGTTGTGGCCTTGCGCAATCCAGCTGTCGGCCTCTGCCAGCGCCATCACATGGGCCTTGGAGACGGCCGGCACTGCTGCGAAGTCGAAGTTTGCCAAGCTCTTGTCTGGCGGCAGTTGGCTGTCGGCCCGCGCCCTGGCCAGACGCCGCGTTTCGCGCTCAGCCATCTCATGGCCCAGCAGCGTGTGCAGCAGCCGCTCGGCCGGCCAGCCCTCGCGGTTGGACTGCGCGGCCACATCGGCCCACAAGCGCTTGATGGTCGGCAGGCGCAGCTCGGTGAGCATCAGCGGCACCGCCGCGCCCGATGCGCCGGTGTCGGCGTTCATGCGGCCTCCAGCAGTTCGTCGTACACCGCAGCCGTTGGCAGCACCACGACCACCTGGGGCATCACCGCAGGTCGCGGCGCGAACCTGTCCCTGAGCACATCGATATCTGGGAGCTCGGCGCAGTCCAGCACGCGACCCAGTTCGATGGCCAGCTCCGCCACCACATTGGCGCGATCAGCCAGGTCCAGCAGCTCCACCATCAGCCGGCAAGCCGCCCGCTCTGGCAGTGTCTGGCTGATGTACTCCCAGGCCCGGGCGTACTCGCTGCGCGGGAACATCGCATCGCGCAGCACCCACCGCGCGAAGGCGCCGGGCTTGCGCTTCAAGCTGGGCAGCATGTGGCGCCAGTCGATGCGCTTGGGATGCCGGTCGGCCGTGCTGGCATGCAGCCGCTCGCACTCGAAGACCTTCACCCCGCCCAGCCAAGCTTCCAGATGGGTGCTGTGCAGCCTCACCTTCAACCGTTGACCGGCCAGGCGCGAAGGCACGCTGTAGAGCACGCCCTTGGCGCTGAACACGCCGAACTTGCTGACGCGCGCATCCATCTCCTCGAAGTCGGACGTGCGCCGAGTCGGCAGCGGTTGAAGGCTGGTGCGCTCGACTTCCCATGCGCGCGCGCAGCGCGCGTTGAGCCGGCGCACGGTCTCCGCCACGAACTGCTCATAGGCCGGCAGGTCATCGAACTCGCGGCTGCCACGCAGCAGCAGAGCCTGGTCCAGTCCGCGCTTGAGGCTGCCTTGGCGCGCTTCAATGGAGCCGTTCTCGTGGCTCACGCCGGTGTTGTTGCGCGTGGGCCGCATGCCATAGTGCTTGCACAGGGCCTGGTAACGCCGCGTCAGTTCTTCGCGCTCGGCCAGGTTGTTGAAGGCCGCCGACAGGCTGTCGGTGCGGTGTTCCTGCGGGACGCCACCGGCCATCCATAGCGCGTCTTGCAGCCCAGCAGCCAGGCTCTGGAAGCTCTCGCCGCCCAGGACCACCCTCGCATGGCGCCAGCCGCTGTGGGCCAGCGCGAACTGGTACAGCCGGTGCGGGAAGGTGAGTCCGCCCAGGCTGATGTCCAGATCGTCGGCCACGGTGAAGTCCGACAGCCCCAGCCGGCCCGGCGGATGCTCCTGCGCGAAGAACAACTCGCGCTCGCCGCCGTGCTCGGCGCGCCACTGGCTCACGCGCCGCTGCAGCGTGCGCAGCACGCCATCAGCGAACCGCTCGGGGTGGCGGCGCTGCAATTCCTCCAGCACGGTGACGGCCATCAACGACGGCGCGCCTTCCAGCATGGGCACGACCTCGCTGGCCCACACCTCGGCCAGCGGATCGACGCGCGTGCGCCAGTGCCGCGGTGACCGCTGCGACGGCAATACCACCGCTGATTCCAGCCGCCGCGCGCTGGCCACGCTGATGCCCGTCTTGGCTGCAGCAGCCTCCTGGCTGTGCTTGCCCCTCAGTTCCTTGTACTTGCTCACTTGCAGGTCCGTTATGCGTTTGCCGGGCACCGTGGCTGCCTCCCTCTGGAAGCCAACCACTGTAGGAACCCACCCGCAAAACGCTCCCCGGCGGCCTGCGTCAACCGCTCACGATAGTTGTCGCTGAGCGCTCAAGATAATTGTCGGCCGCCATGAGGCCCTGCTGTACAGCCCCAACGGGGGCATTGATTTTTGCTCTCGTGTCCTCGTGGACTTCGTTGCCGAAGAGGGCGTAGAGGCACTTAAGCAAAGCCTCAGGAGCGTGAGCCAAGGCGGGCAATGTGTGCGCCAAGCCGTTGCTGCGGATTTGCTTCTTGGCGAACTCGTCCAGAAGCTGTTTCCGATTTTCCGCACAGCGGAGGCGTTGCTGAAGGCTGCGCGGCAAGAGTTGCGCGCGGCCGACGCCGCCTTTGGGAGCGCTAGCGCCGAGTTGGATGCCGCGCTGACAAGGTGGCAGCCTGGCGCAAACCAATTTCGGGACTGTCTGCGGGATCGCGGGAGACGGGCGCAGGAGCATGAGATTGCTGAGTTGAAGAAGTCCTGGCCCATCGCAAGGGCCGCGGAATTTCGCGCATCACTGGATCTGAGCTTCGCATGCTTGTCCGTCGATTCGTCCCAAAGCTACGGGCGGAGCCGTGAGTTTGTGCTTTCTATGGTCGAGCGGATACGTGTAGCAGCGGCTGATGACATGTTGGGCGGGGGCACCGAGGTTCTGGGAATGGCGACGTTCGAAGAGTTGTTTGAAGGGCTCAACCGTATTCAGGCTCAGATCGAAGCCGCACAAGAAGGTGTTGCGGCAGCAAGCACCAATCTGTCGAACGCGTGGCAGGCATACGGCGCGCGGCGCTCAGCGCTGACGAAGCAGCTGCAATATCTTTCGGAAGGCGCGAAGTGGGCTCTGTTCTGGCTGGTTTGTCCGGAGGACGCGGAGAAGGTAGACGCGCTGGCATGAGCAGCCGTTTGTAGCCAAGCTCTTCGAGATTCGTGGGCGCGGTCTTCGCGTCAGGCATGAGTCGCAGTGAGGCGCGAAGATCTTGATGACCAACGCGCCCGGGCCGTGAATCGGACCAGTTCGAATAAGCATGGCGCCGCGGGCGTTGGCACAGGCGCAGGTTGTTCATAGCGGCTAGCTCACCGTCGTGCCGCTGGCGTTCTCGAACTCCCGCGGGCGCGACGCGACAGCTTGCACCAGCGTTCGGAAAAACTGTGGATCGTTGAGCATCACCATGGGTAAGGCGGCGATGTTGCAATGGCTCGGGACGCGCTTGCCAAGTGTCGATAGTCGGCGCTACAGCGTCTGACGCCGTTTCGGCGCATTCAGCCTTGCCTCGGTGGTTGCCATACGGAGAATGCCTGCAATCTGCCGGTTATGCTGGCGCCAGCAAGAGTACAAATCAGCCCGAAGAGGCTAACGACTTGAGGCGTCGGCAGCAAGGGAGGACGACATGGCGAGACGACGTAATCGCAGCGTAGCCGAGGACATCATGGACCTCGTGGCGAAACTGCCGTGGTGGGCGGGAGTACTTCTGGCCGCAGGCTTCTATCTCGCGCTGCACGCGTATGTGTCGCGGCCGGTTCCGCAGGCGACACAGCCGGGCCAGCTGGGCGCGATGGCTGCTCAGGTGATGTGGCGGACATTGGCCTTCTATGGGCAATACCTGCTGCCCTTGCTGTGCCTCATCGGCGCAGCGGCTTCAGCAATCAAGAGGCGCAGCCGCGGTCAGCTTCTTCAACGAACCACGGCCAACCCGGCCGCCGACGCGGTCAACGGCATGAGCTGGCAGCAGTTTGAACAACTGGTGGGCGAAGGTTTTCGGCGGCAGGGCTATCAAGTTGGCGAGACCGGCCAGGCTGGGCCGGATGGTGGCGTGGACCTCGAGCTTCGCCGCGACGCCGAGCTGAACCTCGTGCAATGCAAGCAATGGCGCGCACAGCGAGTCGGTGTCACGGTCGTGCGGGAGCTGTACGGCGTCATGGCGGCTCGGGGTGCGGCGGGCGGTTTCATCGTCACGTCCGGCCGCTTCACTGACGAGGCCAGGCGGTTTGCAGATGGGCGAAGTGTCCAGCTGATCGATGGCGAGCGACTGAAGGGCTTGTTGGCCGGGGGAGGCGTGTCGCAGGCGGCATCAGCCCCTCCTCGCGGCGAGCCAGCGTGCCCGCAGTGCGGCAAAGGAATGGTGTTGCGCTCGGCAAAGCGCGGTGCACAAGCGGGCAACCAGTTCTGGGGGTGTTCTGCTTTTCCCAGTTGTCGAGGCACGCGTGCAATGCCTTGAAGTTGAACGTCCGTGGCGAAACAAGCCCCAAGTAGCCGTGGGAAACGACGGTGAACGCCGCCGCCCGTCGTCCGCCACGCGAAGATTGATAGCGCCGTCGAGGCGGGTGGGGTGTTCATGATTCTGATGGGCGACGAGGCGGATCAGTGACGCGACTGAATGTCGGCTGAGGCTGTCTACTCAGCGCGGTGGCAGAGGCTGCGCGTCAAGGTCGAGATCGACCCTTTGTCCCACCAGCTCGAACCCGTCCGCACGCTCGCGCACGTCATACAGCTTCCCGCGTGCGTTCTTGAACGGCCGGTGCACGACCAGCATCCGGCTCCCATCCAGCGTTCGGAACAACATCCCGTGCCCGGACCCCTTGCCGAGCCACACGGGCAGGTGCTCCCACGGCCCGAACAGGTCGCCGGACCTGGAGCGGGACTGCGTCTGGAAGTAGCCGTCGTCGCCCCAACTGGACCACAGCATGTGCAGGCTGCCGTCAGCCGTGCGGTACAGCTGCGGGCCGTCGGTGACGATGATGCCCTCGCCTTGTTGCGGCTTGGCGGAAGGCGAGGCGTCGCCGCGGAACAGCTCGCGCGGCGTGCCGATGGCGCGCAGCTCGTCGTCCAGCGGCACGGCGGCGAAGGCGCCGACGCGCAGCTGCAGCCACTCGTGGGCGAACACCATCCATGGTTTGCCGGCCGGGTCCATGTAGAGCGTGCCGTCGAGCGTCATCAGCTCCCTGGATACGACCGGCTCGCCGTCGCGCACCAGCGTGAACGGGCCTCCCAGTTGATCGGCCACGGCCAGCACGGTGCTGCGTCGATAGGTGCGCTGGCCCGGCACGGGGCTGGGCTCGGCCAGCGGCAGGCTCTCGTTGTGGACGGTGACGAACAAGTACCAGCGCCCGCGCTAGCGGTGCACTTCGGGCGCCCAGCAGCCATCGTTGGCCCAGGTGCTGGCGGGAAGCTGGAACACCAGTTCCGGCCGGCTCCAGTGCTTGAGGTTGCGGCTGCGGTAGGCCATCACACCCAACGCCTTCTTGCCGCTGACCGCCGGGTTGTTCTTCGTGAACAGCCAGTAGGTCCTGCTGGTGGCGTCGGTCACGATGAAGGGGTCGTGCAGGTCCATGTCGGGCAGCGTCATCGTGTCCGCGGCCCGGGCCCAGGCGGGCAGCGCGCCGGCCAGGGCCGCGCCCGTCAACAGTTCGCGGCGTTTCATCGAGCCGCCTCCTTGGTCAGCAGGCCGCGCTGGCGCAACCAGTCCTCGGCGCGTCGCGGCCAGGCGGATGCATTGCCCAGGCCGTCCCGCATGCCGATGCCATGGCCACCCTGCTCGAACACGTACAGCTCGGCCGGAACGCCGGCACGCGTGAGCGCCTCGTAATAGAGGAGGCTGTTCTGCACCGGCACGGTCCTGTCGAGCTGCGTGTGCAACAGCAGCGTGGGTGGCGTGGCGGCCGTCACCTGCTGCTCCACGGACAGCTGCGTCAGCAGCGCCGGGCCGGGCGCTGCGCCCAGCAGGGCCTTGCGCGAGCCTGCGTGGGCGGCCGGGGCGGTCATCGTGATGACGGGGTAGACGAGGATGGCGAAATCGGGTCGAGCGCTGATGCTGTCCAGCGCCGCACCGGTGCGGCCGTCGGCGTGGTCGAACAAGGTGCTGGCGCTGGCGGCGAGGTGGCCGCCGGCGGAGCTGCCCATGACGCCGATGCGCTTCGGGTCCACGCCGAACTCAGCCGCGCGTGAGCGCACCAGGCGCAGCGCGCGCAACACGTCCTGCAGCGGTGCCGGATGGCCCCATTCCTGCAGCCGACTCTTCAGGATGAAGGTGGTGATTCCCAGCGTGCTCAGCCAGGCGGCGTACTGCTGGCCTTCTCGGGCGGCCGACAGGACGCTGTAGCCGCCGCCGGGGCACAGGATGATGGCGGTGCCGTTGGGTCGGTCCACGGCTGGCGGCACGACGGTCACCGTGGGCTGTGACACGTTGGCGATGCTGCCGTTGGCGTCCATCCGCTCGGCACCGATGTCGCCGCGAGCAGCCGCGGTGTCGGCACGCACGGCGCTTGGCACGCCTTCGGGCCAGAGCGGCAGTACGGCCGGCGCAGCCGCTGCGGGCAGGAACGCCGGCAGCAGGCCGGCCAGCGGCAACAGGGTCAACAGGCGGCGCGTCGGCTTCATGGCGGCGAGTGTGCCGGCGCCATGGCCTCGCGGGGACGCGCGACCTCAACCGCTCAACACGTTGACGAGACGGCGGGTCGCGGTGTCCGCAACGCGGTTGCTGGTTGATGCCGGCTTGCCAGGCGCGGGCGTGCGGGTAGCCGTCGTGCGGTATGGTTCCGCCGTGCGCCAGGCCACCGACCGGCAAGGCGGCGTCCTTCACGCCCCGTGAGCCCCTGCGGTGCTCCACGCCTCGCGGCTGCAATCCCCGCCCCCATGTCCATGAGAAAGCTCATCCAATCCCTGCACGACCGCTCGCCGGCCTGGGCCGACTGGCTCGATGTCCTGGTGCCGCTGGTGGAGGTCAGCCTCATCGGCCTGGCCGCGTGGCTGGTGATGCGGCTGGTGCACCTGCTGACCCGCCGCCTCACGCGAATCTATGCGCTGCCGGTCAGCGTGGCGGCACTGTTCTTGCGCGCCGTGGCCGTGCTGGTCTACGGCGGCGCGGCGCTGTGGGCGCTGGAGCGGCTGGGTGTATCAGGCGCGGTGCTCTGGACGGCCTTCACAGGTTTCGCCACGGTGGGGGCGGTGGCGTTCTTCGCTGCATGGAGCGTGTTGTCCAACCTCTTCTGTGCGTTGCTGATCTTCGTGACCCGCGCGTTCCGGGTCGGTGACGAGGTGGAGCTGCTTGAGGCCGGCGACAAGCCCGGTATGAAAGGGCGCGTGATGGACATCAACCTCGTCTACACGACGCTGCTCGAAAGCGGAGATGCCCAGAATGGCACCAGCCTGCAGCTGCCCAACAGCCTGTTCTTCCAGCGCGTGCTGCGGCGCTGGCATGGCGACGCGCAGTCGCCGGCCGCGCAGGGTGAGCTCGAGCGGCCGACCCTGCAGCGCTGACCGCCGCGACGGCATCGAGCCGCGCTTGTGCCCCACATGACTTTGCGCAACGGGCCGCGGGTTGCGCAGAATGAACCGTGCCCGTCGAGATGGGCCAATCCGCTTCGACGCCTGCTCCTTGCCCATGCCCGAACTGCGCCTCGTCTCCACCGACCAGATCGCCCCCGACGTCTTGCACGCAGCCTTCGGGCGCGCCTTTGCCGACTACGTTGCCGGCCCCTTTGTGCTGCCGCTGGCGCAGTGGCCCGGCTTCCTGCAGCGCCAGGGCATTGACCTGGCACTGGGCCGGGCCGTGCTGGATGGTGGGGAGGTGAGTGCCTTCGCCCTTGTGGCGCCGCGGCCAGGCCTGGCGCGCTGGCGCCTTGGCACCATGGGCGCGGTGCCCGAGGCGCGCGGCGGCGGCGCGGCGGTAAGGCTGTTGCAGGACTTCGTGCGGCGCGCCCGCGCTGCCGGGCTGGCAGCCGTGGAGCTGGAGGTGTTTGCGCAGAACGAGCGTGCCCTGAGGCTGTACCGCCGCAATGGCTTCGTGGAGCGCCATGCGTTGCAGGGCTGGCAGCGGGTGGCCGCGGACGCTGGCGGGGCACCCACCGCACCTGCGCCGGTCGTAGTAGGCGCCGACGATGCGCTGGCTTGGCTGCGGCAGGCCGAGCAACGCGTCGCGGATTTGCCGCTGCAGGTTGCGGCCGACGTCATTGCGACGCTGCCGGCGGGCTGGACGGCCTGGCGCCGCGGCAGCGCGCAGCTGGTGTTCAGCGGCGATGCCGCAGCTGGCCTGGTCGTGCGCTCGTTGATTGACCTCGATCCGGCCCAGCACGACGCCGAGGCCCTGCTGCACGCGCTGCTGGCGGACCACCCGGGCGCACACGTCAGCGTGCCAGCGTTGCAGCGACCCGACCTGGGCGGCGCAGCGCTGCGCCGCTGCGGCTTTGCGCTTGAGCCGCTGCACCAGTTCATCATGCGGCGAGATCTGGCTGGGCCGCTGATCCGCGACGAGACTGCGGCCGACCGGCCCGTCGTTGCGGCGCTGTTGGATGCGGCCTTCCGCGACCACCCGTTCAGTCGGCATGACGAGGCGCGGATCCTGCAGCGGCTTGGCGAGCGCGGCGCGCTGTCGCTGTCGCTGGTGGCGTGCGATCCGGCCAGCGGCGAGCCCATCGGCCACGTGGCGTTCTCGCCAGTGCGCATCGCCGGGCAGGACCTCGGCTGGCTGGGCCTGGGCCCGCTGGCCGTGCGGCCCGAGTGCCAGCGCCAGGGCGTGGGCCGCTTGCTGGTGCAGGCCGGCCTGGCGCGCCTGCGCGCCGCAGGGGCCGCGGGTTGCGTGCTGCTGGGCGACCCGGCCTACTACGCGCGCTTCGGCTTCCGCGCCGAGCCAGGCCTGGTGCTGCCCGGCGTGCCGGCCACGCACTTCCAGGCGCTGCGGCTTGATGCGGCGCGTGCGCTGCCGGCGGGCGCGGTCGGCTACGACGACGCCTTCAGCGCAGGCTGAGGGCTCAGGGCCCGGGCAGCCGCCCGCGGCCGGTGGCGGCCCACCACACGCCGCCCCACAGATGTTCCAGATAGCGTCCGTCGCGGTACGCATCGCCGTTGTGTCCCAGCGCCGTGACGAAAACACGGCCCTTCTCGTAGGCATGCCACCAGCTCACCGGATGGTCGGCGCCCATGCCCTTGGCAACCTGGCCAGGCCAGATCCTGGTGGGGTCGTAGCTGCGCTCGTCCACGGCCAGCACGGGGTTGATCTTCACGCCGTGCGGGTTGCTGAACTCGTACCACTCGTCCGACCAGATCCAGTGTTCCGGCAGGCCGAAGGCGGCTGGGTGGCTCGCGTCGACCTGGGTGACGGTGGCCGTCTGCAGCATGGGGTGGATGACGAAGCTGCGGCCCACGAGCTTTTCGTACCAGGGCCACAGGCCCGGCTTGCTGATGATGGCGCGGTGCACGACGACGGCGTTGCCGCCGGCCTTCATGTAGCGCTCCAGCCCCGCGCGCTGGGCCTCGTTGAATTCCTCGCCAGAGCTGTTCAGCAGCACCACGGCGGCGTACTTGCCGAGGTCGCCCTCGAAGGCCCAGGGCTGTGCCACCCAGGTCAGGTCGAACGAATGCAGCCGGGCCAGCTTCTCGAAGCTCTCGCGTGCCACCGGGATGTACTCGTAGTGGTACTTCGTGGGCATGGCCAGCACCAGCAGCTGGAATTGGCCATCGCCCGCCTGGGCGGGAGCGGCGGTCGCGACGGCCGCCGCCGTGGCCAGGGTCTGCAGCGTCTTCTTCATCGTGCCGCGGATTCTTGCAGCAACCCGGCCGCCCGGCTCTGTGTGGCTCAGCGCGGGCAGGGCGCGGCGCCGAGGCGTGTGCTGCCCGGACGCCGGGCGGCTGCGGTGCCAGGCGCCCACACCGTCAAGGCCAGGCCCAGGCCGACGAGGGCGGCACCCGCGATCTCGTTGGCGTGCGGCGCCTCGCCCAATGCTGCGTGCAGGGCGATGACCGACACGGGCACCATGTTCAGGAACAGCGTGCCCATGGGCGCACCCAGCCTGCGCACGCCGGCGTTGAAGGCCAGCGCTGCAGCCACGGTGGGTATCGCAGCGATGTAGGCCAGTTGCGGCGCCAGCTCCGCTAGCAGCCCGGGCTGGGGCGCGTCAATCAGGCCCGCCAGCGTAGCCCCCGCGGTGCCCAGCGCCAGCCAGGGCAGCGCGGCGACGGCGGTCAGTGCGGTGTACTCCAGCGGGCTGTGGTCGGGTAGCGTGGCGGCATTGCGGGTGTAGAGCACCCAGCCCAGCGTACCCGCCAGCGTGAGGGCGTCGCCCAGCAGCATGCGGCTGTTGACCACGCCAGCGTGGCCCAGCAGGTTGGCCACGGTGGCCACGCCGGCCAGCGCAAGCGCGGCGCCGGCCACTGCGCGCAGGGGTGGGCGCTGGCCGTCCAGCGCCCAGCGCAGGGCCAGCGTCGTGAAGGGCATGGTGGCCATGATCACCGAGCCGTGCGACGGCTGGGACAGCTTCAGCCCGTGGAAGACGAGGATGCTGAACAGGCCGTAGCCGCCCAGCCCGGCGAGGCTGTGGCGCAATGCGTGGCGTCGCAGCTTGGCCCAGGGCTGATCGCCCGCCAGCTGCACGAGCAGGGCCAGCAGCGCCGTGGCCAGCGTGTAGCGCACCAGGGTGAACCACGTCGGGTCCAGCTGGGCTGTGATGGGCTTGCCGATAAGGAACAGGCTGCCCCAGGCAACGGTTGCGAACAGAAGCGCCGCGATGGCGCCCGGCCGCGTGTGGGTGGTCATGGAGGATCCCCGGACGGATTCGGATGTCGCCACTTTGGTGCTCCCGCGCGAAACCATCCATTCGTTTCGGTGGACCGCCTCGTTCGGAAAATCCGCACCCCCCGCGTCGCGCTTGCTGCGCAGAATGCCGGGCATGGAGATCTACCAGCTCAAGACCTTCGTCGCCGTGGCGGCCGAGGGCAACCTGACGCGGGCCGCCGAGCGCGTGTTCACGAGCCCGCCGGCAGTCAGTGCCCAGCTCAAGGCGCTGGAGGATGAGTTCGGCGTGCGACTGTTCGAGCGCAGCGCGCGCGGCATGTCGCTCACACCGGCGGGCGAGCGGCTGCTGGCGGAGGCACGTCGCACGCTGGCCGCCGCCCAAGCCATGCAGGCTGCAGCCGCGCAGATCCGCGGCGAGGCGCGTGGCCAGGTGCGAATGGGCACGGTCAGCGACGCGGTGGCGCTGCGGCTGGGCGAGGTCTTCGTGCACCTGGCCGAGCATCATCCTCTGGTGCAGCTGCAACTGCAGCAGCTGGTGTCGCTGCGCGCCATCGCCGCCGTGCGCCGTGGCGAGCTGGATTGCGCCTGCGTGCTGCACGAGCATGCGGAGATCGAGGGCCTGGAGCTGCGGCGGCTGCAGGCCTGCGAGATCGTGCCCGTCGTGCCGCAGCGCCTGCTGCTGAACCATGGCCTGCCACCCGACCTGGCGGGCCTCGCGGCGTTGCCCTGGGTGACGACGCCCCCGGACTGCGGGCTGCGCGTCCACCAGGAGCGCCTGTTCGCCCAGGCCGGCATGACGCTGGAGGTGGGGCTGACGGCCGACACCGAGGTGGCTGTGCGCAGCATGGTGGCCGCGGGCATGGGCGCCGGCATGGTTCGCCGCGACCAGGCCCTGCTGCTGGAGGAGGCCGGCCAGGCACGGATATGGCCGGGCTGGGCTGCGTCGACATGGTTCTGCTGGATCAGCAGTCCGGCGGGCATGGCTGTGCCCGCCGTGGCGGCCGTGCGGGACGCGGTGGCCCAGACCTGGGTCTGACCGGCCGCCGCCCCCGGCCGGGTCAGCGGCCGCGCCGCGGCGTCAGCGTGTCCACGCCAGCGCCGGGGTCCTCTTCGCCGGCCACGGAGTCGTCGAAGACGCCGCTCTTCACGTCGCGCGCCGGCCGCTGCTTGGCGGGCGGCCGCTCAACGTCGACGGCCGGCGCCGAGGGGGCGGGCTCGGGAGGGATCGGTGGTGTGCGATGCGGTTTGGGCATGGCGCCCTCCTGGTCAAGTTTAAGCATGCCGCGGGGCGGCAGGCTGGGCTTACATCCACCACGTCGAGCCGTAGTAGTCATAGACCTTTCGGCCGTACTCGTCGTTGTAGGTGGGCGCCTCGTCCATCGGGTAGCGTGGCGCGCGCTCCAGCTGGGTCTTGTCGACGTTGACGACGTAGCCGTCCTTGGAGGTGTCGTAGTGAAGCTGGTCCCAGGGCAGGGGGTAGCGGTCGGTACCCATGCCGAGGAAGCCGCCGAACTCCAGTGCCGCGTAGCGGACCTGACCGGACTGCTTGTCGATGACGAGGTCGTCGATGGAACCGAGCTTGTCGCCGCTTGGGCTGTAGACCTTGGTGCCTTCGACCTTGGACGAGGAAATGGTGGGGCTGATGCTGGCCATGGTGGAACTCCTGAAGTTTGGACACGGGGCACGGGACGGCTGCGGGCCGCCTCGCCAGGTGCTGGGCACCATGGGTCCAATATGCGCGCGCCGGCCCGCCGGCACCGTCGGGCCGGGCGCCCAGGCGCTGTAGGAGCGGGCCGGCCGCGAATTGACGCGCGGCCCCGGTCAGCGGTCGTCGAGGCTGATCAGCCCTTCACGCAGGGCCCATTTCACGAGGCCCGTGATGTCGTTCAACCCCAGCTTCTTCATCAGCCGGCTGCGGTAGGTGTCCACGGACTTGGGGCTGAGGTGCAGGGCCTCGCCGATGGCGTTGCTCGTGGCGCCCTGGGCCACCATCAGCAGGATCTGGCGCTCGCGCGGCGAGAGTGCCTCCTCATCCGCGCCGCCGCTTTCGGTCAGCGCCGAAGCGGCGAACTCGGCTGCCTGCGGACTGAGGAAGCGCCCACCCACGGCCACGGTCTCCACGGCCTGCAGCACCTCGGAGCTGGCCGAGCCCTTGAGCAGATAGCCGCGGGCACCCAGGCGTAGCGCCTCCGCGACGTGGCGGGGCTGGTCGGACATGGTCAGCACGATGACGCGCAGCTGCATGCCGCGCTTGTGCAGTTCGGCCAGCAGCTCCAGACCCGAGCGCTGGCCCAGCCGCAGATCCAGCAGCACGACGTCGGGCTGCAGCCGGCCGAGGTCGGCCAGCGCCGGTGTGGGTCCAGCGGCTTCGCCGATCACCTCATGGCCTGCGGCCTCAAGCACGACGCGCAGGCCGTCGCGCATGATGGCGTGGTCATCGATCAGGTAGATGCGACTCATCGTCGTGGAGGTCCTCCCAGGTCAGTTCCACGATGGTGCCATGGCCCGGCGAGGCGTCGATGTGCAGGTGCGCGTCTATGGCCAGGGCCCGCTCGCGCATGCCGACCAGGCCGAGGTGGCCAGGTCGGCCGGCACGCGCCTCGGGCGCGAGGCCGCGACCGTCGTCGCTGACACCCAGCGCCAGGTGGCGCCCGTCGCCATCCAGGCGCACGACGATGGTCCGCGCGCCGGCATGGCGCAGCGCGTTCAGCAGCGCCTCGCGGGCGATCATGAAGACGGCGTACTCGACGTCGGCCGGCCAGCGCTGCAGTTGTGCCGGCTGGCTGGCCTGCAGCTCGACGCGGGCCTCGTCGTCGGTGCCGTGGTGTTGCCGGATCTCGTTGTCGATGGCGGCGACGAGGCCCAGCTCATCCAGCAGCGGCGGGCGCAGCTCGGCCAGCACGCCGCGGACCTGGCGATTGGCCAGCGCGACGAGGGTGGTGATGCGCTCATCCATGCGGACGCGCTGCTCGGTACCGGCACCGCGCCAAGCCTCCCAGTGCAAGCGCAGCGCGGCCAGCGTCTGGCCCAGTTCGTCGTGCAGGGCCTGGGCGAGCTTGCGGCTGGTCTGCTTCTCCTGCTCCAGGAGGCGGCGGTTGAGTTGAGTGAGCTCGTCGCGTGCCGTCTCGATGACCTGCGCCTGGGCGGCGCGCTCGCTGACGTCACGCAGGATGAGGCCGAACTGCGTCGTGTCCTGCGCCGTACCGAGGCGGTAGACCGAGCCCTCGAAACGGCGCTGGCGACCGCCCGTGCGGGCCTGCAGCGCCAGCTCGCAGCTGCCTTTGACGCGGGCACAGCGAAGTCCGGCGGCGGGCTCGACACCGGGCAGCAGCGCGTCCAGCGTCTGGCCCAGGGCCAGCTCCGGTGGGTGGCCGGTAAGGGCCTCGGCGCCGCGGCTCCACTCCAATACGCGGCCGTCCGCGTCCAGCGTCGCGAGCAAGGTATCCAGGGCCGCGTCGGCCAGCGCGCGCAGCCGGTCGGCCATGGCGTGAGCATGCGCTCGTGCGCTGTGTTCGGGGCGGATGTCGTACACGACGGACAGGGCACCCACCCGACGGCCCTGGACGTCGAACATGGGCACGAGGTGGCATTGCACTGCCACGGTCTCGCCGCCGGGCGTCTGCGCCTGCAGCCGCTGCACGAACTCGCCGGGCCGGTCACCGAGCTGCCGGTGCAGCTGCGCCAGCCCCTCGCGCCCGGCCGGGCCGACCAGGGCCTCGCCGACCAGGGCCTCGCCGACCAGGCCGCCGCGCGTGCTCTCGGTCGTCCAGCCCAGCAGCCGCGTGTAGGCCCGGTTGACGTACTCGCAGCGGTAGTGGCGGTCGGCCAGCGCGATGGCGACGGGCAGGTGATCGATGGCGCGGCGCAGGTCGCCGGCGTCCTGCGCCAGCCAGCCCAGCAGACGTTCGGCCGGCGTGGGTTGGACCCGTTGCGCGACCAAGGCCTGCACGCGCGCGGCAAGGCTGGCCTGGTCGCCATCATGACGATCCAGCACGGCGCCGAAAACGGGGTCCCAGGGCATCAGCAGGCGACGTGAGGCCCAGGCGCCCACACCGGCCAGCAGCAGGGCGGCGCCGCTGCCAAGCACCAGCATGGACAGGCTCAATGCGTGCAGCGGCGCCAGCGCGGCCTCTTCGCTTTGCAGCACGACGGCCTCCCAGGGTGGCAGCGCCGTGTCGCGCGACAGGCCCTGCAGCGCGGAGCGCGCCAGCAGCCAGCGCTGTCCGTCGCCGGCTTGCCAGACGCGCGGCGGGCCGTTGTCGTCCGGCATTCCTTCGGGCACCACCATGCCGGGGACGACACCGCGCGATCCGCTCAGCACCAGGCCTTGCAGGCCGGCGTCGCGCGCCTGTTCGGGCGACCCGAGGTTCAGCTCCAGCTGCTCGCGCACCCAGTGCAGACCGAGGTGGGCGGCGACGACGCCGACGACGTCGCCGGTCTCGTTGCGCACCGGCTCGCCGATGGCGATGTATTCATGGACGCCGCCGGATGGCCTGGCCGGCGGCGCGGGGGCCGCGGAGCGCCCTTCCAGCCGGCCGTGGCTGGCGGCAAGTGCCTGGCCACCAGGGCCGGCGAGGCCGGCCCAGACGAAGCGCGGCGAACGCTCGACGACATGGTCCAGCTCCGCCTGCATGCGCGCCGATGGTGCGCCTGGCTGCATCAGCGGTGAGCGCGCCAGCTGCCGCACCTGCACGACGGCGTCGCGCAGCGACATCTGCAACTGCAGCGCCAGCAGATCGGCGCGCTGCTGGTGGCTGGCCAGCGCGCGGCGCGTCAGCTCCTCGCCGAGCAGGCGGTGGCCGCAGGCCAGCATGACCACCGTCAGCGTCGCCACCGCCAGCGCGGGCAGCAGCGCGAAGCGCCAGGCCAGCCGGGCGGCGGGGGTCATGCCGTCACGGCGGCGCCACTGTTCAGCCTGAACACCCGCACCGACTGCGTCACGAGCTCGGCGCGGTGGGCCAGCGACATCGCTGACGCCGACAGCTGCTCGACCAGGGCCGAGTTCTGCTGCGTGAAGCCGTCGATGCTGGACACATTGCCGTTGAGCTCGCTGATGCCGCCGCTTTGCTGCTGCACGGCGACACTGATGCGGCCGATAAGCTCGTTCATGCGGTCCACCGCGGTCTCGGCCTCCTTGGCCGAGCGGCCGGTGTCGGCCACGATGCGCGCGCCCTCCTCGACGCGGCTGCGCGAGTCTTCGGCCAGTTTCTTGATCTCCTGCGCGGCTTCGCGGGTGCGGCCCGCCAGCACACGCACCTCGGACGCCACCACCGCGAAGCCGCGGCCCGTCTCGCCCGCCCGGGCTGCCTCGACGGCCGCGTTCAGCGCCAGGATGTTGGTCTGGAAGGAGATGCCGTCGATGACGGCGACGATCTCGTTGATGCGCGTCGTCGCTTCGCGCACGGCGTCCATGCGCTGGCTGGCGGCCACGCTGGTGCTGCCGGTGTGGCGCGCGGCGGCGGCCGTGTCGCGGGCCAGCTCGCTGGCCTGCGAAGCGCCGTCGGCCGTGTGCTTGACGGTGGCGGCCACCTCTTCCAGGGCTGTGGCGGCCTGCTGCAGGTTGCCGGCCTGCTGTTCCGTGCGCCGGCCCAGATCCTCGCCGCCCGCGGCGATCTCGGAGCAGGCGAGGTTGACGCCGTCCACTTCGCGCCGCACGTCGCCGATGACGGCCTGCAGGTTGACCTTGAGCTGGGCAAGCGCGCGCAGCAGCCGACCCTCGGCGCCGCTTCTGCGGGCCTGCAGGTCCTGCGTCAGGTCGCCCGAGGCCAGGCGCTCGGCCGCCAGCGTGGCTTCGGCGAGGGCGCGGTCGTTGCGCGTGCGCAGCCAGGCCAGCAGCGGCAGCATGGTGAATACGGCGCCGCCGAGCGCGGCGACGTCCGGGCGCAGGCCGAGCGCACTAACGGCCGCCATGGCCACGGCACCCGCCGCCGTGCCCGCGGCGAGCATGGCGCCGCCTTCCTGCCACAGCGCGGCGCGGCTGGCCAGCCGGCCCCTGACGCCGGCCCAGCCGGCGCGCTGCAGCGCGCCCTTGTGCAGACGCGTCGGCAGCCTGGGGGCCTTGCCGCCGCCAGCGGCGCGGTACTCCTGACGCATCTGGGCATACAAGGCCTCCGCGCCGCGGATCTCCTCGCGGCCGGGCTTGGTGCGCACCGACATGAAGCCGCAGATGCCACGGGCATCGCGTACCGGCGTGACATTGGCCCGCACCCAGTAGAAGTCGCCGTTCTTGCGGCGGTTCTTGACCAGCGCCGTCCACGGCTCGCCGGCCTTCAGCGTGGCCCACATGTCGCGGAAGGCCTCAGCCGGCATGTCCGGGTGACGGATCAGGTTGTGCGGCTGGCCAAGCAGTTCGTCTCGATCGAAGCCGCTGGCGGCGATGAAGGCCGGATTGCAGTAGGTGATGCGGCTTTGCAGGTCGGTGGTCGACACCAGCGGCGTGTCGGCGCTGATCTCGTATTCCTGCTGGGTCACCGGTCCGTTGTCGCGCATGGTTGTCTTTCTTGTCGTCGGGGCATGGCGGCACTGTCCGACAAGACATGTAACGGCGGTGTAGGGGATTCTTGTGTGGTGCTGTCGGGGATGCGGGAAACCCCTCATCACCCTCTCGCACGGGTGACCCGGGGCGCACAAGATGAGCGCCATGCCCATGGTTCACCTCTCCGACAGCGCTGCCGCACCCCTCGTCCTGCTGGCGGGCGAAGCCTCGGAGGGCGCCGCCGAGTTGCTGCGCGAGGCTGGCTGCCGCGTGCGCACGGCGGCCTCGCCCGCTGCGCTGCTGCGCCTGGCCGGCAGTGCGCCCGCGCCGCAGCTCATCCTGCTGGGCGAGACGGTGGCCGACCAGCCCGGCCTCAGCCTGCTGAGCAGGTTGCGCGACGAGGCGGCCACGCGCGCCATTCCCGTCCTCTTCGTCGCCGGCGGCGACGAGGAACTGGCCCTGGCCCTGGGCGCGTCGGACTGCCTCAGCCTGCCGTTGCGTCCGCTGGTGTTGCTGGCACGCGTGCAGACCCAGCTGCGTCTGGGCGAATTGCGCGACTGAGGCCGGCTTCGGGTCGGTCCGCGAACGGGCTGGGCGGCATGGACTCCCGAACACTGTGGCGGGTGGCGGCGGCGCTGATGGTGTTGTCCTCGCTGGCGGCCTGCCGCAAGGAAGTACCGCTGCCACCGCTGCCAGCACCCGACAAGGAGCCCAAGCCGGTCACCCAGGCAGCTCCGCCCGCTTCTCCGTGATCAGAAAGAGAGGGTGGCCTCGGCGGCACTGTCTTCCTCTCGGGCGCTGCCCTCGTTCTATGGGCTGGGCCGTCATCGCCCCCAGGCGGATGACTCATGGATACCAGCCGTGCATCCAACCCGCCATCCTGAAGATGGCCTTCGACACCTGGTGGTGAACGGTGCTGGTGTTCAGGCCATGCCTCGCCGCGATCTCGTCATAGGTCAGACCTTCCAGGTGGTATTCGAGGACCATCTGCCGGGTCCGGTCGCTGAGCCGCCCCAGGCACACATCCATGCGCCGCAAGCATTCCCGCCCCAGCACCCCGGCTTCGATGTCCGGCTGGGGATCGACGAGTTCCACGTCTTCCGGCTGAACCTCGTCGCCTCTGCTCCTCCTTGCCCGATGGGCATCTATGGAGAGATTGAAGGCCGTGGTCATGAAAAGGGCCTCTGGGTTCTCGACGTGGTGCTCTTTGGAAAAGCGTCGGAGACGGAGGTAGGCGTCCTGCATCAGGTCGTCCGCGTCCTGCGCTGACTGGCCGCGCCGCAGCAGCATGGCCTTCGTGCTCTGGAACATCCTTCGCCAGTCGATGTCCACGGCCATGCACTTCAGGCCAACGCACGTGCAGCCACGGCACCGCCAGGCACCGCGACGAGGCGGCCGGACTGTGTTTTGAATGCTGCAAGCGCCACGTCACCGGCCTCCGGCTGAAGGTGCTGTTCGGCGCGCATGAGTTTGCCGACGACGAAGTCGAAGGCCTCCGCCGAATCCGCAAACGAACCACGTCGCTGGATTGCCCTCAGCAGACGCTCCTGGATGCCCAGGGCTGCCCGATCGGCAGCTTGCGCCAGGCGCGGATACGGCTCGGGCAGGGCCAGCAACGGCTCATGCCGTGCGACGACTTTGTCCCATTCCTCCAGGACTTCCGGGTACCTTTGGCGCAGATCAGCGCCGGAGCCCTGGTGCAAGGAAGCAGTCCCCTGCACTGCGTCGGTATGCCCGGCGGCATTGCGGAGCATGCTTGACATGGCCGCACGGTGCCTGGGCTTCACCGCATCGATGGCGGCGGCAAACCCCTGCTCGAGCGACGGGTACAGCGCGGCATTCCGGAAGGTCGCCAGGAATGCCGGCTCGGCGTCGGCAAGGTTTCCCAAGCCGCAGCGAATGAACTCGACCCCCCGGAGATGAAGATCACCGAACACCGTGGTCGGCAGTCCGGCCTCTGCATTCAGCCTCCACGCACCCAACAGTTCGCACTCGCCCTTGATCAGCGAACCAAGCGCCCAGCAAATCGTTCCGTGCGCGGTCTGGGTTCTGAGTGGCAGCTTCGACAAGGTGCTGAACACGACAACAGCGTATCGCCGGCAACGGGGGAGGCTCAGCCATCTGTCGCGCCGCACCTTCGCGTCAAGAATCTTCATAGCGCTGTCCTCCGCTTGGATCACAAGTGGGTACCCGACCACGCGATGGGTGCCGTTGTTCAACACGCGCAACCCAAGCAAATCGCGGTCAAATGAGATTTATAGACAGTATATGTTTAAGCAGTAGATTTGTGTGCTGTAGATTTTTAGAGTGAAGCCGTAGACGCTCCGGTTCATGAAAAAACCGGAATCCGTGAGGGCGATCCTTGCGGCGAACGTACGGACCTTGAGGCTGTCGCTGGGGGTGTCCCAGGAAAAGCTTGGAGCGATGGCCGGACTGCATCGCACGTACATCAGCCAGCTCGAGCGGGAGAAGCTGAACGTCACCTTGGATACGCTGGAACTGCTTGCAGCCGTGTTCAGCGTTCGCGTGGCTGAGTTGCTTGACGAGCGTGGGCGCAGTGCAGGCTAGATCAATCCTGAGCAGGGGATGAGCCTCAAGTCAGCATTTCGCCGCGATAGCAGTGGGTGCCGCTGGCCGCGTCGCAACTTGTCCGCCAAGCACGGCGAAAAGCTTTGCTGTGGGTAGCAAAGAAGCCCGCTCTCCCCACTACCAAACAAGGAAAGCGATGCAAGCAACGAAAAAGGCCCGCAGCTATTGGGCTGCGGGCCTGATGTTGACGACGACTACGTAGCTGTTTTCTTAGAACGGGATGTCGTCGTCCATGTCGTCGAAGCCGGTCGACGCCTTGGGCGCCGGGGCCGGTGCGCGCTGGGGCGCCGGGCGCGGCGCAGCTGCGGCTGGGCGGGCTGCCGGGCGGCCACCACCCATGTCGTCGCCACCGCGGCTGTACCCACCGCCGCCACCGCCTTCATCGCCACCGTCACGGCTGCCGAGCAGCTGCATCTGGTCGGCAATGATTTCGGTCGTGTAGGTGTCGCGGCCTTCCTTGTCCTGCCACTTGCGGGTCTTCAGGCGGCCTTCGATGTAGACCGGGCGGCCCTTCTTCAGGTACTCACCGGCGATCTCGGCCAGGCGGTCGTTGAAAACGACGCGGTGCCATTCGGTTTCCTCCTGGCGCTCGCCGGTCTCGCGGTTCTTCCAGTTGCGGGTCGTGGCCAGGCTGATCGTGCACCAGGCGCCGCCGTTGGGGTTGTAGCGGACCTCGGGGTCGCGGCCGAGGTTGCCAATGAGGATGACTTTGTTGACGCTGGCCATAACGCTCGTCCGAAAGGTTCAGGGGGAATGATGTTGTCTAGGGGGTCATGGCCGGATGCTGTCCCCGCCTTCCAGGCGGAGTTGGTCCGGCCGTCCCGCCGAGCGCTTGCTATTCCCGAAAGCATACTGCATGCGTCCCGCCGCCCCCCGGGGCCGGCCTGAGCTCAACGTTGGGTCAGCAACTCGCGCAGTAGCGCGATGTGCTCACGCCGCCGCTTGGCCAGTTGATGCGGGGTCCAGGGGCCTTGCACCATCATGTCGAGCATCGCATGCACAGCCGGCGAGATCAACAGGTGCGGTGCCTTCGCCAGCATGCTGTCCCTCAGCGTGCCCTGCTCCACGCCGCGCCGGACCAGGCGTTGCACCTCGTCAATGTACGGCGCGACGACGGTCGCCCGCCAGCGCTCCACCATCTGCGGCATGTGGGCGCCATCGGTCAGCAGCAGGCGTAGCGTGCGCAGCGGATAGCGCTCTGCGAACAAGGCATACATGGGTGCGATGACCTGTTCGGCCAGGACGTCCACCGTCACTGGGGCGCCGGCCGGCAGTGGCCGGGGCTGATGTTCCCCCGGCGCGAGCATGCGCGTCAGCAAGGCCTCGAAGATCTCCTCCTTGCTGCGGAAATGCGTGTAGATGCCGCCCTTGGACAGCTGCGCGGCGGCGCCGATGTCATCGATGCGCGCTGACGCATAGCCCTTGTCCGAGAACACCTGCAGTGCGGCGTCCAGGATCTGCTCGACGCGCATGGCGGCCGGCAGCCGGCGGCGCGGCGCGCGGGCTGCCGGCCGCTGTCCGGGGTTGTCTCGTGCTGTTGTTGTCATATGGGACTGGCAAGGTGCTGACGCACGCGAAGCAGGCTCCGGGGCGTGCCGTGGATTGTGATTCGTTCGCGGCGCTTAAAAACCGGCCAGTCGGTTTTATCGGCATCCGTTGACTTCGATCAAGCCGGCCCGTCCCGTGGTCTCCTAGATTGAAAAGCCCGACGAGGACCACGCATCCATGACCGCCACGCCACCGCCTTCTGCCACTGCCACCCTGGACACGCTGACGCATGCCGCGCTGGCCCGCATGACCGGCTCGCTGTCGCCGGCCTCCCTGCTGCTGGCCTGGCAGGACTGGAGCGCTCACCTGGCCACCTCGCCTGGCAAGCAGATGGAGCTGGCGCAGTTGGCCCAGCAGCAGGCGCTGGCGGCCTTCTTCCAGCAGCGTCTGCTGGCCGGGGCGCAGCGCGCCGAGGTCGAGCCGCCGGCGCTGGATCGGCGCTTCGCCGCGCCGGCCTGGCGCGAGGGACCATTCAACCTGTGGCACCAGTCGTTCCTGCTGACGCAACAGTGGTGGGACGCCGCCACCCAGGGTGTGGTGGGCGTCGAGTCGCACCACCAGAAGCTGGTGAACTTCTGGGCACGCCAGTGGCTGGACATGTTCTCGCCCGGCAACCAGCTGGCGACCAATCCTGTGGTGCTGAGACAGACGCTGGACGAGGCCGGCCGCAACCTCGTGCGAGGCGCGCAGTACCTGGCCGACGACCTGCAGCGCCTGGCCACACACGCGCCGCCGCAGGGTAGCGAGGCCTTCCGCCCGGGTCACGAGGTGGCCGTCACGCCAGGTCAGGTGGTGCTGCGCAATCGCGTCATGGAGCTGATCCAGTACGCGCCGACGACCGGCACCGTGCACCCCGAGCCGGTGCTGCTGGTGCCGGCCTGGATCATGAAGTACTACATCCTGGACCTGTCGCCGCATAACTCGCTGGTCAAGTACCTGGTGGACCAGGGCCACACGGTGTTCTGCATCTCCTGGAAGAACCCGGGCGAAGCCGAGCGCGACCTGGGCATGGACGACTACCTGAGTGACGGCTTCTTTGCCGCGCTGGACGCCATCAACGCCATCGTGCCCAAGCGGCAGGTGCACGCCGCCGGCTACTGCCTGGGCGGCACGCTGCTGGCCATCGCCGCGGCCGCGATGGCGCGCGACGGCGACACCCGTCTGGCCAGCACCACCTTCTTCGCCGCGCAGACCGACTTCAGCGAGCCCGGCGAGCTGGGCCTGTTCATCGACGAGAGCCAGGTCAGCCTGCTGGAGGCACAGATGGCGCAGACCGGCTATCTGAAGGCCAGCCAGATGGCTGGCGCCTTCCAGATGCTGCGCTCCTATGACCTGCTGTGGTCCCGGCTGGTCAACGAGTATCTGCTGGGCGAACGCGGCGCCAGCAACGACCTGATGGCCTGGAACGCCGACGCCACGCGCATGCCGGCCCGGATGCACAGCCAGTACCTGCGCCGGCTGTTCCTGAACGACGACCTCAGCGAGGGCCGCTACCCGGTGAACGGTCACCCTGTTTCGCTGGGCAGCCTGACACTGCCAACCTTAATGGTCGGCACCACGACCGACCATGTCGCGCCCTGGCGTTCGGTGCACAAGCTGCACTACCTCAGCCCGGCCGAGATCACATTCGTGCTGACCAGCGGTGGCCACAACGCCGGTATCGTCAACCCGCCCGCGCCCGACTCGCGGCGTCGCTACCAGCTGCTGACGCGCCCGGCCGGCGGGGCCTATCTGGCGCCTGACGAATGGCTGGCCGCCGCGCCCACGCAAGCCGGTTCCTGGTGGCCGGCCTGGCAGCAATGGCTGGCCGCGCGTTCGGGCGCGCCGGTGAAGCCGCCGCGCGTGGGCCACGCCCGCTACAGGCCGCTGGACGCAGCGCCGGGCCGCTTCGTGCTGGAGGCGTGATGGACAAGTCGAGTCTGCAAGGCAAGAAGGGTCTGGTCGTCGGGATCGCCAACGACAAGAGCATCGCCTGGGGCTGCGCGCGTGCCTTCCGCGAAGCCGGCGCCGAGCTGGCGCTGACCTGGTTCAACGACAAGGCCCGCCCACACGTCGAGCCGCTGGCGCAGCAACTGCAGGCAGACATCGCGCTGCCGCTGGACGTGGAGCAGCCCGGCCAGCTGGAGGCCGTGTTTGATGCCATAGCGCAGCGCTGGGGCCGGCTGGACTTCCTGCTGCATTCCATCGCCTTCGCACCCAAGAGCGACCTGCACGGCCGCGTGGCCGACAGCTCGCGCGAGGGTTTCGCCCGTGCGATGGACATCTCATGCCACTCTTTCGCGCGCATGGCGCGCCTGGCCGAGCCGCTGATGAGCCATGGCGGCAGCCTGATGACCATGAGCTATGTCGGCGCCGAGGAGGTCATCCCCGACTACGGCCTGATGGGCCCGGTCAAGGCCGCGCTGGAGGCCAGCACGCGCTATCTGGCGGCCGAGCTAGGCCCCAGGGGCATACGCGTCAACGCGGTCTCACCCGGGCCGCTGGCCACGCGCGCGGCCTCCGGCATCCCCAACTTCGATGCGCTGATGGCCGATGCGGTGCGCCGCGCGCCGCTGCGCCGGCTGGTCGAGCTCGACGAGGTCGGCGCGCTGTGTACCTTCCTCGCGGGCGATGGCGCCCGTGCCATCACGGGTTCGACGCTCTACGTCGATGCCGGCTACCACGTGCTCGGATGAGCCTGCCTCCCATGCCCTCCATCAAGAACAAACTGCTCCCTGCCATCGTTGCGGCCCTGCTGGCCGGTGGTGGCTGGGTTTTCTGGCAGCAGCGCCAGGCCAAGGCCCAGGACGAAGGTTTCCTCGCAAGCAATGGCCGCATCGAGGCCACCGAGATTGACATCGCCACCAAGCAGGCCGGCCGCGTGGGCGACATCCTGGTCGATGAAGGCGCTTTCGTGAAGGCTGGCCAGCTGCTGGCCACCATGCAGGTACAGACGCTGGATGCGCAGCGTCGCGAGGCCCTGGCCCAGCGCCAGCAGACGCTGACTGCCGTGGCCAGCACGCAGGCCCAGGTCGCCATGCGCCAAAGCGACAAGACCGCCCTGCTGGCCAAGGTGCGTCAGGCCGAGGCCGAGCTGGATGCTGCGCGTCGCCGGCTGGCACGCTCCGAGACGCTCGCAAAGGACGGCGCAGCCTCGGCCCAGACGCTGGACGACGACCGGGCCCGCGTGCGCGCCGCCGAGGCCGTGGTCGCAGCCGCCCAGGCCCAGGCCGTCTCGGCCGATGCCGCCATCACCGCGGCGCGGGCTCAGGTGACCAGCGCGCAGTCCCAGGTCGAGGCCGTGGACGCGACGCTGCAGCGCATCCAGGCCGAGCTCGACGATGCCCAGCTCAAGGCGCCGCGCGACGGCCGTGTGCAGTTTCGCGTGGCTCAACCCGGCGAGGTTCTGGGCGCCGGCGGACGCGTGCTGAACCTGATCGACCTTTCCGACGTCTCCATGACCTTCTTCCTGCCCACCGAGGTGGCCGGCCGCGTCGCGATGGGCACCGAGGTGCGCATCGTGCTGGACGCGGCGCCGCAATACGTGATCCCGGCCAAGGTTTCCTTCATCGCCAGCAACGCGCAGTTCACGCCCAAGACGGTTGAGACCAGCAGCGAACGCCAGAAGCTGATGTTCCGCGTGCGCGCAAAGGTCGACCGTGAGCTGCTTCGCGAGCACATGGAGCAGGTCAAGACTGGCCTGCCCGGCTCCGCGTGGGTGCGCCTGGACCCCGCGCGCGACTGGCCGGCCCACCTGGCTCTGCCGGTCCGCCGATGACGGGCGCAGACGCGCCGGTCGTGCGGCTGCAGGCGTTGAAGCAGCACTACGGCAGGCAGCAGGCACTGGCTGGCATCACGCTGGACATCCCCGCCGGCCGCATGGTGGGCCTGATCGGGCCGGACGGTGTCGGCAAGTCCAGCCTGCTGTCGCTGGTCAGCGGCGCCCGCGCGGTGCAGCAGGGCCGTGTCGAGGTGCTGGGCGGCGACATGGCCAGCAAGCGCCACCGCGACGCCGCCTGCCCGCGCATCGCCTACATGCCGCAGGGCCTGGGCAAGAACCTCTACCCCACGCTGTCCGTCGAGGAGAACCTGCAGTTCTTCGCCCGTCTGTTCGGCCACGACGCCGCCGAACGCCGCCGCCGCATCGACGAGCTGACGCGGGCTACCGGGTTGCAGAGCTTCCTGGCGCGGCCGGCCGGCAAGCTGTCGGGCGGGATGAAGCAAAAGCTCGGCCTGTGCTGCGCGCTCATCCACGATCCCGACCTGCTGATCCTGGACGAACCCACCACCGGCGTGGATCCCCTGGCCCGCGCGCAGTTCTGGAGCCTGATCGCCCGCATTCGCCGTCAGCGTGCCGGCATGAGCGTGCTCGTCGCCACCGCCTACATGGACGAGGCCCAGGGCTTTGACTGGCTGGTGGCCATGGACGACGGTCGCGTGCTGGCCACCGGCACGCCGGCGGAGCTGCTGCAGCGCACCGGCGCGCAGTCGCTGGAGGCCGCCTTCGTCGCACTGCTGCCCGAGGCGAAGAAGCGCGACCATGCAGCGGTCGTCATCCCGCCGCTGGAAGCGGACGAGAACGACATCGCCATCGAGGCGCAGGACCTGACCATGCGTTTCGGCGATTTCGTCGCCGTGGACCGCGTGAGCTTCCGAATCCGGCGTGGCGAGATCTTCGGCTTCCTCGGCTCCAACGGCTGCGGCAAGAGCACGACGATGAAGATGCTGACGGGCCTGCTGCCGGCCAGCGAGGGGCGGGCTTGGCTGTTCGGCAACGAGGTGGACCCGCGCGACATCGCCACGCGCCGCCGCGTGGGTTACATGTCGCAGGCCTTCTCGCTGTACGGCGAGCTGACGGTACGGCAGAACCTGGAGCTGCATGCACGGCTGTTCCAGGTGCCTGTGGGCGAGATCCCGGCGCGCGTGGCCGAGATGGAGCAGCGTTTCGGCTTGCAGCAGGTGCAGGCCAGCCTGCCCGAGAGCCTGCCGCTAGGCATGCGCCAGCGCCTGTCGCTGGCGGTGGCCATGGTGCACAAGCCCGAGCTGCTGATCCTGGATGAACCGACCTCGGGCGTGGACCCGGTCGCGCGCGACGCCTTCTGGCGGCTGCTGGTCGCGCTGTCGCGGCGCGACAAGGTGACCATCTTCATCTCCACCCACTTCATGAACGAGGCCGAGCGCTGTGACCGCATGTCCATGATGCACGCAGGCCGCGTGCTGGACAGCGACGCGCCGGCGCGGCTGGTGGCCAAGCGCGGTGCGGCGACGTTGGAGGAGGCCTTCATCGGCTACCTGGTCGAGGCCGGCGGCGGGACAGATACGGCCGGGGCTGCGACGCCCGATGCGCCCACTGCCGCGCCAGCGCCCGCGCCGCCGTCGCGCGGCTTCAGCCTGCAGCGTCTTTACAGCTACCTGTGGCGCGAATCGCTGGAGCTGCAGCGCGACCCCGTGCGCGCGACGCTGGCGCTGGCCGGCTCGCTGATCCTGATGTGCGTCATCGGCTTCGGCATCAACATGGACGTGCAGGACCTGCGCTACGCGGTGCTGGACCGCGACCAGTCCACGCAGAGCCAGAGCTACACGCAGAGCCTGGCCGGTTCGCGCTACTTCATCGAGCAGCCGCCCATCGCCAGCGACACCGAGCTCGAGCGGCGCCTGCGCAGCGGCGAGCTCGCCCTGGCGGTGGAGATCCCGGCCGGGTTCGGCCGCGACCTGCAGCGCGGCAGGGACGTGCAGATCGGTGCGTGGATAGACGGCGCCATGCCCATGCGGGCCGAGACCGTGTCGGGCTATGTGCAGGGCATCCACCAGTACTGGCTGGCCGAGCGGGCCGGCGCCGTGGCGTCGGGCCAGCCGGGGCTGCAGACGCGCTTTCGCTACAACCCCGACGTGAAGAGCCTGCCGGCCATGGTGCCGGCCATCCTGCCCATGCTGCTGCTGATGCTGCCAGCCATGCTGACCGCGCTGGCCGTGGTACGCGAGAAGGAGACCGGTGCCATCATCAACCTCTATGTCACGCCGGTCACGCGCAGCGAGTTCGTGCTTGGCAAGCAGCTGCCCTACGTGGCGCTGGCCATGCTGAACTTCGGGCTGATGGCGCTGATGGCCGTGACCGTTTTCGGCGTGCCCATCACGGGCAGCTTCGCGCTGCTGGCGCTGGCCGCGCTGATCTTCAGCTTCTGCGCCACTGGCATGGGGTTGCTGGCCTCCAGCGTCACACGCAGCCAGATCGCCGCGATGTTCTTCGCGATGATAGGAACCATGATCCCGGCCACGCAGTACGCGGGCATGATCGATCCGGTGTCGTCCCTGCAAGGCGCGGCACGCTGGATCGGCGAGATGTACCCGGCCTCGCACATGATCGCCATCAGCCGCGGCGTGTTCAACAAGGCGCTGGGTTTCGCCGACCTCGGCTCGGCGTTGTGGCCCATGCTGGCTGCCGTGCCGGTCATCACTGGCGCGGCGATCCTGCTGCTGCGCAAACAGGAGCACTGACGTGCGCCAGACCCTGATCAACGTCTATCGCCTGGGCGTCAAGGAGCTGTGGAGCCTGTGGCGCGATCCCATGATGCTGGTGTTGATCGCCTATGTGTTCACGCTGGGCGTCTACAGCGCGGCCAAGGCCATGCCCGAGACGCTGAACCAGGCCGTCATCGCCATCGTCGACGAGGACCGCTCGCCGCTGTCTCAACGCATCGCCTCGGCCTTCTACGCGCCGCAGTTCGCGCCGCCGCGGATGATCGACTGGCCGCAGATGGATGCGGGCATGGATGCCGGCGACTACACCTTCGTGCTGGTGATCCCGCGCAACTTCCAGCGCGACCTGCTGGCCGGCCGCGCGCCGCAGGCCCAGCTCAACGTCGACGCCACGCGCATGAGCCAGGCCTTCAGCGGCAGCGGCTACGTGCAGCAGATCGTCATGGGCGAGGTTGCGGAGTTCGCGCAGCGCTACCGCGGCACGGCCACGCCGCCGGTGGAGCTGGCCCTGCGCACGCGCTTCAACCCGTCGCTGGACAAGAGCTGGTTCGGCAGCCTGGTGCAGGTCATCAACCACATCACCATGCTGTCCATCGTGCTGGCCGGCGCGGCGCTGATCCGCGAGCGCGAGCACGGCACCGTCGAGCACCTGCTGGTGATGCCCGTCACGCCGGCCGAGATCATGCTGGCCAAGGTGTGGTCCATGGGCCTGGTGGTGTTACTGGCCGCGTGGTTCTCGATCACCGTCGTGGTGCAGGGGCTGCTGCATGTGCCCGTGGCCGGTTCGCTGCCGCTGTTCTTCACCGGCGCCGCCCTGTGCCTGTTCGCGACCACGTCCATGGGCATCTACATGGCGACGCTGGCACGCAACATGCCGCAGTTCGGCATGCTGATGATGCTGACCATCATGCCGCTGCAGATGCTCTCGGGCGGCAGTACGCCGCGCGAGAGCATGCCCGAACTGGTGCAGAACATCATGCTGGCCGCGCCGACCACGCACTTCGTGCAACTGGGTCAGGCCATCCTGTTCCGCGGCGCCGGACTGGACGTGGTCTGGCCGCAGTTCGCGGCGTTGGGTGCCATAGGCTCGGCACTGTTCGCGCTGTCGCTGCAGCGCTTTCGCAAGACCATCGCGCAGATGGCGTGAATCATGGAAAGGACCCACCCGTGACCGAGGCTCCCGCGCTGCAGATGCTGCGCAACCACACCTTCGACGAACTTGCGGTGGGCGACAGCGCCAGCCTCGAGCGCCAGCTCACCCAGGAGGACATCCAGCTCTTCGCCGTGATGTCCGGCGACGTCAACCCGGCCCACCTGGACGCCGAGTACGCCGCGGCGACGCAGTTCCACGGCGTCATTGCGCACGGCATGTGGGGCGGCGCGCTGATCTCGGCGCTGCTGGGAACGCAGCTGCCCGGGCCGGGCACGGTGTACCTGGGCCAGACGCTGAAGTTCCGCGCGCCGGTACGCGTGGGCGACCGGTTGACCGTCACGGCGACGGTGGCCGCCAAGGACGAAGCCAGGCGCCGCGTCACGCTGGCCTGTCTTTGCGTGAATCAGGACGGCCAGACCGTCATCGACGGCGAGGCCAGCGTGCTGGCACCCACCGAGAAGATCGAACGCCCCGCCGCCACACTGCCCGAGGTGCGGTTGCGCACTGACGGCGGCTTGCGCCGGCTGCTGCAGCACGTGCGGCCGATGGGGCCAATCCGCGTGGCTGTCGTTCATCCCTGCGACCCGCTCAGCCTCTCGGGCGCGCTGGACGCACGTGAGGCCGGTCTGATCGAGCCGCTGCTGGTGGGGCCGCGTGCGCGAATCGAGGCGGCGGCGCTGGAGGAAGGCATTAGCCTGGCCGGCGTCGAGATCGAGGACGTGCCGCATAGCCATGCCGCCGCCGAACGCGCCGCCGAACTGGCCGGCCAGGGCGCGGTGCAGGCGCTGATGAAGGGCAGCCTGCACACGGACGAGCTGGTCGGCGCCGTGCTGGATCCCGCCGCGGGGCTGCGGACCAAGCGCCGGCTGTCGCACTGCTTCCTGATGCAGACGCCGGCCTACCCGCGCCCCTTCATCATCACGGATGCAGCGATCAACATCGCGCCGACGCTGGAGCACAAGGCTGACATCGTGCGAAACGCTGTCACGCTGGCACACGCCATCGGCGTGGCCGAGCCGCGCGTGGCCATCCTGGCCGCCGTCGAGACGGTGAATCCCGCCATGCCGGCCACGCTGGACGCCGCTGCGCTGTGCAAGATGGCCGAGCGCGGTCAGATCGCTGGCGCCGTGCTGGACGGCCCTCTGGCCTTCGACAACGCCGTGTCGGCCGCGGCTGCGCGCGTCAAGGGCATCGACTCACCGGTCGCAGGCCAGGCGGACGTGCTTGTCGTGCCCGACCTGGAGAGCGGCAACATGCTCGCCAAGCAGCTGGAGTACATGGGCGACGCCGCCTCCGCCGGCATCGTGCTGGGCGCGAAGCTGCCCATCGTGCTGACCAGCCGCGCCGACAGCCGCGAGGCGCGTATCGCCTCCTGCGCCATTGCAGTGCTGCTGGCCCATCACTTCAGGAGCAACCCGCCGTGAGCGCCTTCATCGTCGTGCTGAACTGCGGTTCGTCCAGCATCAAGTTCGGCCTGTTCGACGCGGCCGGCACCGCGCGCCGGCCGGCCTGGAACGGCAAGGTGCAGGGCATAGGCGGCGACAGCCCCGACTTCGGCGCCAGTACGGTGCCGGTGCGACCGGTGGAACTGGGCCGCGAGCATCCTTACGCCGCGGCGCTGCAGATCATCCGTGACGAGGTGCTGCGCTGGCTGGACGGCCGCGCGGTCGCCGCCGTCGCGCACCGCGTGGTGCACGGCGGCGTCAGGCACTTCGAGCCGGTGCGCGTGGACGCGGCGCTGCTGGCCGAGTTGCGCGCGCTGGTGCCGCTGGCGCCGCTGCACCAGCCCTTTGCGCTGGAAGCCATCGAGATCCTGTTGCGCGAACGGCCCGGGCTGCCGCAGATCGCTTGCTTCGACACCGGTTTCCACCACACCGTACCGCTGGTCGAGCAGGTGTTGCCGCTGCCCTACTCGGCCTATCAGCGCGGCCTGCGCCGCTATGGCTTCCACGGCCTGTCGTACGAGTACATGGCCGTGGCCCTGCCCGAGCGCCATGGCGAGCTGGCGCGCGGGCGGACCCTCGTCGCACACCTGGGCTCCGGCGCCAGCCTGTGTGCGATGCAGGGCCTTCAGAGCGTGGCAACCACCATGGGCTTTTCGGCGCTGGACGGGCTGATGATGGGAACCCGCACCGGCGCCGTCGACCCCGGGGCCCTGCTCTACCTGATGGAGATCGAGAAGCTCTCGCTGGCCGAGGTCGGTGAGCTGCTGTACCGGCAGTCGGGGCTGCTGGGCGTGTCGGGCATCTCGGCAGAGCCGCGCCGGATCGTCGCCCACGAGGGCGACGCCGGCGAGACCGGCGAGCGAGCGCGCCTGGCGCTGGACCTGTACGTGCGCCGCATCGTGCGCGAGATCGGCGCGCTGACGGCGGTGCTGGGCGGGCTGGACTTGCTGGTCTTCACGGCCGGCGTCGGCGAGCACAGCGCGTTCGTCCGCGAACGCGTCTGCGCCGACCTGGCCTGGCTCGGCGTGCGCCTGGATGCCACCGCCAACCAGGCTGACGCGGCCGTCATCTCGTCGGACGAGAGCACGGTGCGTGTCGGCGTGGAGCCGACCAACGAGGAGTGGATCGCCGCACGCCATGCGCAACGGCTGCTGCTCGAGAGCGAGGCATGCTGAGGCTGGTCCTGCAGCGCCTGCCAGAGGTGCTGCGCGCCATCGCGCCGCTGGTCGGCGTCGTCTGCGCGCTGCAAGTCGTGCTGGTTCACGCGCCGCTGGCGCTGTTCCTGCAGTTCCTGCTCGGTGCGGTGCTGGTCGTCGCGGGCATGGTGTTGCTGTTCGTCGGCATCGACCTGGGCGTGCTGCCCATGGGCCGCTTCATCGGCGCCGAGCTGCCGCGTCGGCGCTCGTTGTGGCTCATCGTCGCGGTGGCTTTCGGCCTGGGCTTCGTCGTCACCATCGCCGAGCCCGACGTGCTGATCCTGGCCGAGCAGGTGCAGCGGGCCACCGACGGAGTCCTGCCGGGGCGGCCGCTGAGCTATGCCATCGCCGCGGGGGTGGGCCTGTTCGCGGCGCTGGCGCTGCTGCGCATCGTCGTCGGCGTGCCGTTCAAGTGGCTGCTGGCGGGCACCTACGGCCTGATGCTGCTGCTGTCGTGGTGGGCACCGCCGGGCTTCGTGCCGCTGGCGTACGACGCCGGCAGCGTCACCACCGGCGTGCTCACGGCGCCCGTGCTGCTGGCGCTGGCGCTGGGCCTGTCGTCGGTGCTGGCCGGCCGTTCGGCGCAGGCGGACGGCTTCGGCCTGCTGGGCCTGGCCTCGGCGGGCCCTGTGTTCGTCATCCTGCTGCTGAGCCTCGGGCAGGGCTGATGGAGGCCGCACTGAGCATTGCCCTCGTCGGCGACACGGCCGCCAGCGTGTTGCTGGCCGTGCTGCCGCTGGCGCTGTTCTTCCTCGTTTTCCAGGTCTTCGTGCTGAAGCTGCCTGGCGATGAGGTCAAGCGCATCCTCGTCGGTACGGCGCTTGCCGCGGCAGGCCTGTTCCTGTTCCTGCTCGGTGTCAGCATCGCCTTCCTGCCTTTCGGTCGCGCCGTCGGCCAGGCACTGGGCGCGCTTCAGTCGCCCTGGCAGGTGGTGGCCATAGGCATGCTGCTGGGTTTCGTAACGACCTGGGGCGAGCCCGCGGTGCGCATCCTGGCCACCGAAGTGGAGGAGGCCTCCAGCGGCGCCATCCGCCGCAGCTGGGTGCTGGTGTCGGTGTGCGTCGGCGTCGCTGTCGCCGTGGGTGCGGGCATGTTCCGCGTCGGCCGCGACCTGCCACTGCTGTATCTGCTCCTGCCCGGCTACCTGCTGGTGGTGGCCATCATGATCGCCAGCCGCAGCGACTTCGTCGCCATCGCCGCCGATGCCGGCGGCGTCGCCACCGGCCCGCTGGCCAACAGCTTCTTGCTGGCGCTGGCGCTGGGCGCCGCGGCCGCCACCGACGGCGCGGACCCGCTGGTCGACGGCCTCGGCCTCGTGTCGCTGATCGCGCTGGCACCCATGGTCTCGCTCACTTCGCTGGGCCTGCTGATCCGTTTCAAGGAGCGGCGCTTTCCGCGCTGAAACCCCCATGACCGAAATCTCCATGTCCCTCATCGTCAGCATCGTCCGCAAGGGCTGGGGCAGCCGTGCGCTACAGGCCTCCGTGGACGCCGGCGCACGCGGTGGCACCGTGCTGGCGGCACGTGGCGCCGGCATCAACGAGCACGAGAAGATCTTCGGCGTGGCCATCGAGCCCGAGAAGGAGGTGCTGCTGACGCTGGTGCCTGCCGATCGCGCGTCGGTCATTCTCGATGCCATCGTCCAGGCGGCGGAGCTAGACGCCACCGGTCGTGGCATCGCCTTCGTGCTGCCGGTGGACCGTGTCGCCGGCATCGCCCACTTCATGCGCGCATTCGGCGCCTGAGCGGGGAGTGCGGCATGCAGGGTGCTCAGGACAAGGCCCTCCACCCTTCGCTGCTCGACGGGGCGGCCGTCGCCGCCACGCTGGGCGTGGACCCGCAGCGCGGGTTGTCGCCGGCCGACGTCGCGCAGCGCCAGGCCCGCCACGGCCGCAACGAGCTGCGTGCCGTGCCGCCCGAGCCCGTCTGGCGCCGGCTGCTGGCCCAGCTGCGCGACCCGCTGGTGTTGCTGTTGATCGCCGCAATCGGCATCTCGCTGCTCGCCTGGGGGATCGAGGGCCGCCACGGCTGGCCGGTGGACGCGCTGGTCATCCTCGTCATCGTCGGCCTGAACGCGGTGCTGGGCCTCGTGCAGGAGGCGCGCGCCGAGAGCGCGGTGGCGGCGCTGGCGCGCATCACGGCCGTCACGTCGGCGGTGCTGCGCGACGGCCAGGTGCAGCGCGTTCCCAGCAGCGAGCTGGTACCAGGCGACATCGTGCTGCTGGCCGAGGGCGATGCCGTCGGCGCGGACGCGCGGCTGCTGCAGGCGGCCGCGCTGCGCGTGCAAGAGGCGTCGCTGACCGGTGAGAGCGAGGCCGTCACCAAGGACGCTGCCGCGCTGCCCGCCCTCGCGCCGCTGGCGGACCAGGCCGGCATGGTCTTCAAGGGCACGTCGGTGGCCCAGGGCAGCGGCCGCGCCGTCGTCACGGCCACCGGCATGGCCACGCAGGTGGGCTCCATCGCGACCATGCTGGAGGCCACCTCCGAGCCGCCGTCGCCGCTTCAGCGCGAGATTGCGCGAGTCGGCCGCATGCTGGGCGTCGCGGTGGTTGTGATCGCCGTCATCGTCGTCGGCACCGTGCTGTTGCTGAACGACGTTCACGGCCTGGCGGACATCGTGCAGGCCATGCTGCTGGGGGTATCGCTGGCGGTGGCCGCCGTGCCTGAAGGGCTTCCTGCCATCCTGTCTGTCGTGCTGGCGCTGGGCGTGCAGCGCATGGCGGGGCGCAGGGCCGTTGTGAAGAAGCTGTCGTCGGTGGAGACGCTGGGCTCGGCCTCTGTGATCTGCTCGGACAAGACCGGCACGCTGACGCGCTCGGAGATGACCATCCAGCGCCTGGCCACGGCTTCCGGGCTGGCGCGGGTCAGCGGTGTTGGCTACGTCCCCGAAGGCCGCATCGAGGCCGTGGATGGGGATGTCGCCGCCGACGCGATGCGCGCCGAGCACCTCGTCATGCTGGGCGGCGGCAGTCTGGCCAGCAATGCAGACCTGCGCGAGGTAGAGCCGGGCCTTTGGGAGATCCAGGGCGACCCGACCGAGGCGGCCTTTCTGGTGGCCGAGCGCAAGCTGGGCGGCCACGAACGCCGCAGCCGGCGCTTCGAGCGCGTGCGCGAGCTGCCGTTCACGTCCGAGCGCAAGATGATGTCCAGCATCGAGATCGACCACGAGCAGGGCGATGCGCGGGTGCTGGTCTGCAAGGGTGCGCCCGATGTGCTGCTGTCGCGCTGCACCCATTACCGCGAGGGCCTGGCTGTGCTGCCGCTGGACGAGGCCGCGCGCGGACGCATCATGGCTGACGTGGACCGCCTGTCCGACGATGCCATGCGCACGCTGGCCGTGGCCTACCGGCTGCTGGACGCCGGCGAGGCGCCGGAGGACGGCGCCGATGCCGACGCGCTGGAGCGCGGCCTGGTCTTCGTCGGCACCGTGGGCATCATCGACCCGCCGCGCGAGGAGGCGGCAGTGGCCATCGCCGAGGCGCGCCGCGCTGGCATCCGTGTCGTCATGATCACCGGCGACCATCCGCGTACCGCGGCACGAATCGGTGCCGACCTGGGCCTCGTGGAGCGCGGTGCGACGGCGGTGTCGGGCGTGCAGCTGGATGCGATGGACGAGCGCGCGCTGGCGGAGGCGGTGCGCGTGCACTCGGTGTTCGCCCGCGTGGCGCCGGCACACAAGCTGCGCATCGTCGACGCGCTGCAGGCCCAGGGCCACGTCGTTGCCATGACGGGCGATGGCGTCAACGACGCGCCGGCGCTGAAGGCCGCCGACATCGGCGTGGCCATGGGCATCACCGGCACCGAGGTGACCAAGCAGGCGGCCAAGATGATCCTGGCCGACGACAACTTCGCCACCATCGTCGATGCGGTGCGCGAGGGCCGGGGGATCTTCGACAACATCCGCAAGTTCCTGCGCTATCTGCTGTCATCCAACATGGGCGAGGTGCTGACGGTGTTCCTGGGTGTCGTCGGGGCAGGCGTCATCGGCCTGCAGTCGGGCGTCGGCGAGGGCATGGTGCTGCCGCTGCTGGCCACGCAGATCCTGTGGATCAACCTGATCACGGATTCCACGCCCGCGCTGGCCATGGGCGTGGACCCGACGACCGAGGATGTGATGGCCCGCCGGCCACGCCGGGCCGATGAGCGCGTCATCGATGCTGCCATGTGGCTGGGCGTCATGGAGGTGGGCATCGTCATGGCCCTGGTCACACTGCTGACCATCGACCTGTACCTGCCGGGCGGCCTGATCGAAGGTCAGCAGGGCCTGGACAATGCCCGCACGGCCGGCTTCACCACACTGGTGCTGGCTCAGCTGTTCAATGCGCTGAATGCGCGTTCGGCCTCGGCCAGCGCCTTCCAGGGACTGTTTGCCAATCACTGGCTGTGGGGCGCCATCGGGCTGTCGGTGGTGCTGCAGGTGGCGGTGGTGAACCTGCCGCTGATGAACGTCGCCTTCGGCACCGTGCCGCTCAGCCTCGAGCAATGGGGCGTCTGCCTCGCGATGGCCAGCCTGGTGCTGTGGGTGACGGAGCTGCGCAAGCTGCTCACGGGACGGCGCCCGGGATCGCGTCGGACGGGCTGATCCTTCGGGAAAGGCCCTTCGGCCGGCTGGTAGCACCCCCGAGACCGCATCCCGCACCCTGGAGCCCGCACTTCGTCTCCCCAAACACCGCCGGGCCGGCCGGCCTCCCTAAGATGAAGCCATGAACACCCTGGCCCCTCATCCCGGCAGCCGCCGCAGCCAAGCCCGCATGTGGCTGGCCTATGCCGGCTGCTGTGCACTGGCTTGGTGCCTCTTCGTGCTGGCCGGCAGCGAGTTCGACCGCGGCCTCGACCCCTTCTGGCTGGCCGTCTACCAGGCCACCACCATGCTCTGGGCGCCCATGCTGCTGGGCGTCGCCGTCTGGCCGGTGGCGCGTCGGCTGCATGCCGCCGACAGCGGCCTGGCCGCGACGACGCTGGCCCACACCCTGGCGGCGCTGGCCTTCGCGGCGCTGTGGCAGGCAGGCGAGTTCGCCGTCAATGCCGCGCTGTTCGGCACCGACCATGCCGGCGCCGTGCTGCTGGCCGGCCTGCTGTGGCGCTCGGTCTGGGGCATCGTCGTCTACGCCACCATTGCCACCGCCTTCACGGCCGTGCTGCAGGCGCGCGCAGCGCGCGCTGCGGCTGTGGCCACGGCCCAGGCCGAAAGTGCCCTGGCCAAGGCCGAGCTCTCGGCCATCAGCGGCAAGCTCAACCCGCATTTCCTGTTCAACACGCTGAACTCGCTGATCGCGCTGACCCGCAAGGATCCGGCCGGCGCAGAGGCCGCGTTGCTGAAGTTCGCGTCCATGCTGCGTTACGTGCTGGACACCAAGCGCGGTGCCGAGGATCGCGTCATGCTGTCCGACGAGATCGATTTCTTGCGCGACTATCTGGCTCTCGAGGCGTTGCGCCTGGGCACCCGGCTGCGTGTGGACTGGGATCTGGAGGAGCGCGTGATGGCGGACGAGCTGCCGCCGCTGACGCTGCAGCCGCTGGTCGAGAACTCCATCCTGCATGCCGTGGCGCCGCGCAAGGGTGGCGGCCGCGTGACCATCAGCGCGCGCCGCAACGCGCTCAATCACGGCCTGGACCTGGCCGTCGCCGACGACGGCCCGGGTTGCGAACCCGAGGCGCTGGAGGCCAAGCCAGGCCAACGCCGCGGCGTTGGCCTGGCGGCACTGAAGAAGCGCTTCGCGCTGGACTACGACGGCCAGGCGCGATTGCGCATCCACACGGCCCCAGGCGCGGGGTTTCGCGTCGATCTCTTCATCCCCCAGACATGAATACCACCACTGTTCTCATCGCCGAAGACGAACCCCTGGCCGCCGAGGCGCTGGCCGACTGGGTCAAGGCCACGCCGGGCCTGCAGCTCGTAGCCGTCTGCGAGGATGGGGACGACGCGCTTCAGCAGATCCGCGCTCTCAAGCCCGCCCTGGTGCTGACCGACATCCAGATGCCGGGCCTGACAGGGCTTCAAGTCGTGCAGGCGCTGCAAGGCGATGCCCACCAGCCGCGCATCATCTTCACCACGGCCTATGACCAGCATGCGCTGACGGCCTTTGAGCTGCATGCGGTGGACTACCTGCTCAAGCCCTTCTCGCGCGAGCGCTTCGACGAGGCGGTACGCCACGCGCTGCGCGAGGCCGGGCCCAGCGTGGCCGAAGTGGCCCAGGCGCTGGGCGCGCCGGCCGACGCGCCGCTGACCCGCCTGCTGGTGCGCGACCAGGGCAAGATCTTCCCCCTGCAGGTTGACGCCATCGAGTGCCTGCGCTCCGACAACAAGTACACCGCCATCACCAGCAAGGGCCGCAGCTTCCTGGTGCGCCTGCCCATCGCCGATTTCGAGACGCGACTCGACCCCAACCGTTTCCTGCGCCTGCAGCGAGGCTGCATCGTCAATCTCGACTTCGTCGAGAACATGACGCCCGACGAGAACTCACAGCTGGTGGTGCAGCTGCGCGACGGCACTCGCATCACCGCCAACCGCGAGGTGTCCAAGATGCTGAGGGAGCAATCGCTATGAAGTTTCTCCTGCTGCCCCTGCTGATGGCCGCCGGCCTGGCGACGGCCCAACCCTCTTCACCGGCGGCACCGGCGGCACCGGCCAGCCCGGCGCCGCCTGCCCACCCCGCGCAAGCCGCCAGGACTGCACCCGTGGCGCTGCCTGCCGGGCCGGGCAAGGTCTACGCGCCAGGCGCCTTCGATCGCCTCGAGCTGGGCGGTGCGGCCCGCGTGGTCCTCGTGCAGGGCGACCGTGACCAGGCCTTCATCGCTGGCGACGACGAGGCGCAGAAAGGCGTCGAGGTCGAGCTGGCCGACCGCCAGCTCGTCATCCGCCCGACCGGAGGCTGGAAGATCTGGCGCAACGGCAAGCTGTTCGTGCAGGTGGAGATGCGGGATCTGCGCCAGCTGTCGGTCTCCGGTGCCAGCGACGTGCAGGCGCCGGGTCCGGTGCGCGCCGATCAGCTCAAGCTCAGCATCAGCGGCGCCGGCAACGTGAGGCTGGACCAGCTGGATGCGCGCCAGCTGGTCTTCACCATCTCGGGCGCCGGCGACGCCCAGCTGGGCGGCCATGTGGGCGAGATGGCGCTGCAGATCTCCGGCAAGGGCAAGGTCATCGCCGACCGGCTGCAGGCCCAGCGCGCCCGCGTCAATGTCAGCGGCCTGGGCAACGTCGTGCTGTGGGTCACGGATGAGCTCTCCGCCCACATCTCCGGCGTCGGCTCGGTGGACTACTTCGGCAACCCGGCGGTGCAACGTTCGGTGTCGGGCATGGGGTCCATCAATGCCCGTGGCGAAAGGCGGAACTGAGGCCGGCACTCTTCACCCCTTGAACAGGGCCGGCGGCGGCCCCGGTCATGCCTAAACTCCCCGGCACATTGCGGGGAGGAACTCCATGGTCGCGTGGAAGAAGGCCGTCATGGCCCTGGTCGGAGCGGGTGCGGTGGCTGGAGCGGGCTGGTGGGCCTGGCACGAGCACGCCGGACCGGACCTGACCAGCAGTGCCGAGATCGGCGAGCAGGCCGCGTTCGCGTTGATGGACTGCAGGCCGCGCCTGCTGGACGGCTCTCCGGCCATTGCCGTCAGCTTCACGCAGCCGCTGGATTCACGCCAGGACTTTGGTGCGCTGGTCGCCGCGCAAGAAGGCGCCGCGCCGACGAAATCCGAGCATGACGGCAAGACCACGCCGGCGCCCGACTCGAGCTTCAAGCCGCTTGCCGCGCGCTGGGTGCTGGGCGACAACCCGCGCGTGCTCTATCTGCCGTTCGCGACGCCGGACCGCAGCTTCCGCATCGCACTCAAGCCCGACCTGGCCGCGCGCTCCGGCGCCAAGCTCGCCACCGCGCAGAGCTGCGAGGCCGTCAGCGAGGCGATGCCCGACAGCTACTACTTCGCCAGCCGCGGCGTCGTGCTGCCGGCCGGACAGAACGGCGGCCTGCCGGTCGTAACCGTCAACACGCCCGAGGTGGATGTGCAGTTCCTGCGCATCAAGCCAGCGTCGCTGCCGGCGTTCCTGGAGCAGGTTGGTGGCCGCCGCGAGCGCGGCAATGCAGGCAGCGACGAGGACGGCGACGGCGGCTACTACTACGACGGCTACAGCGACAACCAGCGCCGGCTGAAGGGTACTGTGGGCGGATGGGTGCTGGACGAGCTGCGCGCGATGAGCGACAGCGTCTATGTGGGCCGCTTCACCACCGATGCCCGGCCCAACCGCCGCAACGTCACCTTCCTGCCGGTGGAGGGCATCAAGGAGCTGCAGGAGCCGGGTATCTACGTGGCCGTCATGAACCAGCCCGGCCGCTTCGGCTGGGACTACCAGGTCACGCATTACTACGTTACCGACATCGGCCTGCACCTGCGCCGCCATGCGGCGCAGCTCGACGTGTTCGCGACATCGCTGAAGAGCGGCGGCGCGCTGTCGGGCATCGAACTGAGCCTGGTGGATGAGGCCGGCAAGGCGCTCGCACAGGCACAGACCGATGGCGACGGCCACGCGGTGTTCACGGGCGCAGACGGCAAGGTTGGAGACAAGGCGCGCGCGGTGCTGGCGCGCCGCGGTGGCAAGGAGATGTCCCTGCTGTCGCTGCGTGACGCGGCGCTGGACCTCAGCGAATTCGATGCCACCGGCCATCCGTCGCGCAGCAACAAGCTGTTCGTCTACGCCGGGCGCGACCTGTACAGGCCGGGCGAGAGCTTCCAGGTCTCTGTGCTGGCACGCGATGCCGACGGCAAGCCGCTGCCAAAGCCGCTCCCCGTCACGCTGACTGTGAAGAAGCCCGATGGCAGCAAGCTCGTCGAGCAGCTGGTGCAGCCGGGCAAGACTGGCACCGGCTATTACCAGCAGGCGATCGCCCTGCCGGCCGATGCACCCACCGGCGGCTGGACGCTGCAGGCCCGCATCGACCCCGGCGCGAAGACCCCCGACGCGCAATGGGCGTTCAAGGTCGAGGAGTTCCTGCCCGAGCGCATGAAGCTTGCGCTGGCCGCGCCGGAGGCCACGTTGGCGGGTGACGCCGGCGTGACGGTGCAAGTACAGGGCGACTACCTCTACGGTGCGCCGGCCGCCGGCAACCGGCTGCAGGCCAGCGCCTATTCCGAGCGCCTCTTGATGCCGCTGCCGACCAAGCTGCCCGGCTTCGTCTTCGGCGACCTGGCCGATGACAAGGCCAAGAACCGGATCGACCTGCCCGAGCAGGAGCTCGACGCCGACGGCAAGGCCAGCGTGGACATCGCGACCGCCTTCGGCGAGCGCAAGTCGCCGATGAAGCTGCGCGCGGCGTTCAGCCTGCTGGAGTCCGGCGGCCGGCCCGTCGTGCGTACGCTGGAGCGCAGCTGGTGGCCGGCGCCGGTGCTGGTCGGCGCGAGGCCGCTGTTCGACCGCAACGTCGCGCCCGAGAACGGCCTGGCCGAGTTCGAGCTGGCCCGCGTCGACGCGGCAGGCAACTTCAAGCCGGCCAAGGAAGTGCAGCTGAAGCTGATCTACGAGGAGCGCCAGTGGTACTGGCGCTATGACGACGGCCGCGGCTGGAACTCGGGCTTCACCGTCAACGAGGAGCTGGTGGAGGCGCGAAGCCTGGCGTTGACGGCACGCACGAAGATCGCGCTGCCCGTGCGCTGGGGACGCTACCGCCTGGAGGTTGCCGACCCCGACACCGGCCTGGCGCTGCGCTATGGCTTTTATGCCGGCTACGGCGCGCAGGACGCTGACGACATCGGCAACCGGCCCGACCGCGTGCAGCTGAAGCTGCAGGGCGCACCGTTCAAGCCTGGCGACGTTGCGAAGCTGGCCATCAAGCCGCCGCACGACGGCGAGGCCATCGTTACGGTAGAGGGCGACCGCGTGCTGTGGACCAAGCGCATCCCCGTGAAGGCCAGCGGCACCGACCTGTCCATTCCGATCTCCACCGACGTCGCCTGGGCGCGCCAAGACCTCTACGTGACCGTGGCCGCATTCCGTCCCGGCAGCCAGGGCGACCGTGTGACGCCCGCGCGTGCGCTGGGCCTGGTGCACCTGCCGCTGAACCGCGAGGATCGCAAGGCCAGGGTCGCACTGGGGGTGCCGGCCAAGACGCAGCCGTCCGTGCCGCTCCCTGTCAGCGTGAAGGCGCCACAGCTGGCCGGCAAGCCGGCCATCGTCACAGTCAGCGCGGTGGACGTCGGCATCTTGAACATCACCAATTTCAAGACACCCGACCCGCAGGACTTCTTCTTCGGCAAGCACCGCTACGGCGCCGACATGCTGGACTTGTACGGCCGTCTCATCGAGAAGATGGAGGGCAACGTCGCCAAGCAGCGCTTCGGCGGCGATGCCGGCAAGCGCGACACGCAGAGCATGCCGCGCAAGGTCCTGCTGGTGGACCTGTTCAGCGGGCCCGTGCAGCTGGACGCCAAGGGCGAGGCGACCGTCAACCTGAAGCTGCCGGACTTCAACGGCACCCTGCGTGTGATGGCGGCCGTCAGCAGCGCCGACAGCTACGGCTCGGCGCAGGCCGACACGGTCGTTGCAGCACCCTTGGTGGCCGAGCTCAACATGCCGCGCTTCGTGTCGCCGGGCGACAAGGCCACCATCGCGCTGGACGTGACCAACCTCAGCGGCGCCGCGCAGGACGTGAAGGTGGCCGTCACGGCCGGCGGCCCGTTGAAGATCAGCGGCGGCACAGAGCCGATCCGGCTCAACGACAAGCAGCGCCAGATCCTGCGCTTCCAGGTCGAGGCACTGGACGCGTGGGGGGTGGCGCCCATCACCGTGAAGGTCAGCGCCGGTGCACTCAACCTGACGCGCGAGGCTGCGCTGCAGGTGCAGCCGGTCACGCCGCTGACGCGCGAGAGCCGCCGCGTCCGGCTTGAGCCGGGCGCCACGCAGGCGCTCGACAAGGCGCTGCTCGATGCCTACTGGAGCGGGTCGGCCAGCGTGTCCCTGAGCGTTTCCAACACGCCGCCTATTGACATCAAGGACCAGGTGCAAGGCCTGCTGATGTATCCCTACGGCTGCCTGGAGCAGACGACGTCCAGTGCCTACCCGTTGGTATTCATCGATGACGACGCGGCCAAGCGCTGGGGCCTGAAGCCGCTGCCACGCGAGGAGCGCGCGAAGCGGCTGGATGCGGCGTTCGCGCGCCTTGCCGGCATGCAGCAGCCCAAGGGTGGCTATGGGCTGTGGGCCGCAAGCGGTGCGTATGAGGGCTGGCTGAGTGCCTACGTGACGGGCTTCCTGCAGGATGCGCGTGATGCCGGCTTCGCGGTGCCGGAGGTGATGCTCAAGCGCTCGCTGGACAACCTGCTGGAGCAGTTCCAGCGCGCGCCGGCGCAACAGACCCAGCCCGCCAAGGAGCCTCGCCGCGACGACAAGGGCCGCATCGCCGACTGGCGCGACGCCGAGACGTTGCGCCTTGCGCACCAGCGCTTCGCCGAGGCCGCGCATGCCGGCTACATCCTGGCCCGCGAGCAGAAGGCGCCGCTGGCCACGCTGCGTACGCTGCACGACCAGTACCGCAGCCATGCGCTGTCGCCTTTGCCGCTCGTGCAGTTGAGCCTGGCACTGAAGCTGATGGGCGACGAGAACCGCGCCAAGGCCGCGCTGGAGGATGCCGTGACCCGTGGCTATGGCTACCAGCCCGACGACCCCAACAACTACTGGGGCCAATGGCTGGGAGACTACGGCAGCAAGGTGCGCGACCGCGCGCTGGCCTACGCGCTGCTGCTGCGCCACAAGGTCGCCCACGAACGGCGCGAGAACCTGCTGTTCGACCTGTCGGAGGACTTCGGCCGCCGCAACTACTATTCAACGCAGGAGAGACTGGCGCTGTTCCTCGCCGTGCAGGCAGCCACCGACGGCGCGGGCAAGGACGATGCCTGGAAGGCGGCGCTTGCGGTGGGCGCCAAGACCGACGCCTGGACAGGGACCGGCGTGGGCCAGCAGGGCTTTGCGCCGGCGCAGCTCAAGAGCGGCATCACGCTGAAGAACGAGGGCAGCACGCCGCTATATGTCGACGTGACGGCGCAGGGCTACCCGACCAGGCCGTTGACGCCGACGAGCGACCGAATCTCGGTGGAGCGGACCATGTTCACGACCGACGGCAAACCGGTGACGGCGCGCCAGTTCACGACCGGCGAGATGTTCGTCGTGCGCCTGCGCGTGAAGGCCAGCCAGAACATCAAGGATGGCCTGGTCGTGGACCGCATCCCGGCCGGCTTCGAGATCGAGAACCTGAATCTCAGCCAGGGCCCGCAGGCTGGCGAGTTCACGGTGGACGGCGTCAACGTCGCGCAGGCCAATGCCAGCGAACGCATCGTCCACACCGAGTACCGCGACGACCGCTTCGTCGCCGCCGCGCGGCTGGGCCAGCCGCTGGACATGTTCTATCTCGTGCGCGCCGTCACTCCGGGCCGCTACGTGGTGCCGGCGACTTTTGCGGAGGACATGTACCGGCCGGAGGTGCGGGGGATCGGCAAGGCGGAAGGGGAAGTCATCGTGGTGGACAAGAAGTAGGGCGATGCTCCGTTCGCAGTTCATCTACGTGAAAGTCATCCGGGGCCAAGCTTCGGCCTTGGCTGTGGAGACTGGGGAGCGTGCCGCTGTGCTGTCCAGTGCCTTTGCCCATCCACGGACGCTCATGGGCGATTTCAAGGAAGTCGTGGCAGGCTTCAGGCGCTTGTTGAATCAGCTCGGGCACGGTGCCTGGTATCGGCGCAAGCCCTGGGCATTGGTTCACCTGGTCCCATCGCAGGAAGGCGGATACACGAACGTGGAGCTTCGAGCGTTCCGAGGAGCCATGTTGGAAGCAGGTTGCGAGCAGGTGTTCCTGCTGGACTCCCGAGAACCCCCATTGAGCGATGCCCAGCTCGCGGAGGTGAAGAAGGAGTTCGGGAGGACCGTGCTCTTCTCCGATTGATGAGACATCCCGTGCAAAAACACCGTCTGCTGCTGGCCGTCGCCGCAATCACCGTCGTCGCCCAAGCCGACCCGCTGCCGCCGGCCGCGCGTGCCGAGGTCGACGCGCTGCTGGCCCGCCTGCAGACATCCGGCTGCGAGTTCAACCGCAACGGCAGCTGGTACGCCGGCGCTGACGCCAGGGCCCATCTGCTGAAGAAGCTCAACTACCTTGAAGGCAAGAACTTGGTGCAGACCGCCGAGCAGTTCATTGAGCGCGGTGCGTCCGGCAGCAGCATGAGCGGCACGCCCTACCTCGTGCGCTGCGCCGGCAAGCTGCCCGTGCAGAGCGCGCAGTGGCTGAAGGCGGAGCTGCAGCAGGTTCGAACGGCAAGGGCGGCATCCAGCCCGCAATGAATCTTCCCGCCATGAGTCGCCTGCGCCGCATCGAGCTGGGTCTTGCCGCGCTGTTGCTTGTCGTCCTCGCACTGGACTTCGTCTTCCCTCTTCCCACCCCTGCGGCCGACTCCGCCACGCTGACCGTCCTCGCCGCCGACGGCAGCCCGCTGCGGGCCTGGCCTGGCGACGATGGCGCACAGCGGCATCCAACGACACCGCAAGCCGTGTCACCGAACTATGTGCAGGCATTGCTGTACTACGAGGACCGCTGGTTCTACTGGCACCCGGGCGTGAACCCGGTGGCGCTGCTGCGTGCTGCCTGGCAGTTGGCGCGGCATGGTCGCATCGTCTCGGGTGGGTCCACGCTGACGATGCAGGTCGCGCGGCTCGTCGACGAAAAGGCCGCCGGCCGCAGCGTGCCGGCCAAGCTGCGGCAGATCGCCCGCGCGCTGCAGCTGGAGCTGCACTGCAGCAAGCTCGAGATCCTGTCGCTGTACCTGAATCTCGCACCGATGGGCGGGCCTTTGGAAGGTGTGGAGACGGCCAGCCGTGCCTACCTCGGCAAGGGCGCGGGCGATCTGTCCAAGGCCGAGGCGGCGCTGCTCGTTGCGCTGCCGCAGTCGCCCACGCGGCTGCGTCCCGACCGCGCCGTGCAGGCCGCACAGGCGGCGCGCGACAAGGTCCTGACGCGCATGCAGCTGCTTGGCGTCTGGAGTGCCGCTGACGTGGCCGACGCCAAGCTGGAGCGCGTGTTCGCTCCGCCGCTGCGCGCCCGCTGGCTGGCACCGCTGGCGGCCGAGCGCGTGCGCCAGCATGCTCGCCGCGAGGGCCGCATGCCCGCCGTCATCCAGACGACACTGGATGCCGGCCTGCAGGCGCGGCTGGAGCAGCTGCTGACAGACCGTCTCAACGGGCTGCCGGACGCGGTGTCGCTGGCTGCGCTGGTGGTGGACAACCGCACGCTGGAAGTGCGCGGTTATGTCGGTTCGGCCGATTTCACCGATGCGCGCCGCGGCGCCCACGTCGACATGGTGCGCGCGCGGCGCTCTCCGGGCTCCACGCTGAAGCCGTTTCTCTACGGCATGGCGCTGGACGAGGGGCTGGTCCATTCCGAGAGCCTGCTGATCGATGCGCCGCAGAACTTCGGAGGCTATGCGCCTGGCAACTTCCAGGCCGACTTCTCCGGCCCGGTCAGCGTTGCCGAGGCGCTGCAGCGCTCGCTGAACGTGCCGGCCGTGGACCTGCTGGACCGGCTGGGCCCGGAGCACTTCGCCGGCCGGCTGCGCAATGCCGGCGTGAAGCTGCGCATGCCGGCCAACGCGGCGCCCAACCTCAGCCTCATTCTCGGCGGAGGCAGCACGACGCTGGAGGAGCTGGTCGGCGCCTACACGGCGCTGGCGCGCGGCGGCCTGTCGGCGCGGCCGCGGCTGACGGCCGACGAACCCCTGAAGGAGTCGCGCCTGATGAGCGAAGGTGCGGCCTTCATCGTGCGCGAGATCCTGGAGAACGGCGGCCGGCCCGGCAGCCCCTTTCGCGAGAGCGGCCAGCGCGTCGCGTGGAAGACAGGCACGTCTTTTGGCTTCCGCGACGCCTGGGCGCTGGGCGTGACGGACCGGTACACCTTCGGCGTCTGGATAGGTCGGCCCGACGGCACCCCCAACCCCGGTCACTTCGGCGCCAACTCGGCCGCACCGCTGCTGCGCGACCTGGCGGCCGCGCTGGGCCCCGACGGCGTGTCGAACCAGGCACGCCAGCAGCTCGCGCCGCGCCGGCGCCCCGACGGCGTTGCCGCGGTGGCCATCTGCTGGCCGCTGGGCAGCGCCGAGGCCACGACGCCGCCCGAACAGTGCCTGCAGCGCCGCACGGCCTGGACGCTGGATGGCGCCGTACCGCCGACGCTGCCGGACCGCCTGCGACCGGGGCCGTTGCAGGAACCGGTCTGGGTCGCCGCGGGCCAGCGGGTGCAGCCCGACTGTGCGCAGGCGGCCGAGCGGCACGAGGCGGTACGCTGGCCGGCGCTGCTGGGGCCGTTCCTGGACGCCGAGCAGCGCCATCCGCTGGAGCGCCTGTCCTGGCGCGCCGACTGTGCGCCGCGCGAGCCGGTCGCGAATCGCCTGCGCGTCGTGGGCCTGGAGCCCGGCACCGTGCTGCGGCCCGCGCCGGGTCGCCAGGACGTGACGTTGAAGCTGCAGGCCATCGGCGCGCAGCAGGGCCTGACCTGGCTGCTGGACGGCCAGTGGATGGCTGCCAGCACGACGGCCGGCGTCGCGCAGACGCTGCACGTGGCGCGCGCGGGCGAACACCGGCTCACGGTGATGGACGGCCTGGGCCGCTGGGTACGCGTCGAGTTCCGGCTCGCCGCGCCATAGCGTGTCCAATACGGCCATGGATACCCTGCAAGCCCTGGAACAGCGCATCACCGACCTGGAGATCAAGGCCAGCTTTGCCGAAGACACCGTGGAGCAGCTCAACCAGGTCGTCGTGCGCCAGCAGGCGCAGATCGACCGGCTGGTGCGCGAGCTGGTGGAGCTGCGCGACCGCACCGCGTCAGCGGCCGAACCCGGTGGTGTGCGCAGCCTGAGAGACGAGCTGCCGCCGCACTACTGAATCCGGGCCGGGGACGGCGCCCGCGTGCCGTCCAGCGCCAGATGAACGACCGCGTCCTGCAGGGTGGCGGGCGCGTGCCTCAGGGTTCGCCGTCCCAGTACTCCAGCCCCGCCTCGCGTCGCTGCAGCAGCCGCAGCCCGGGGGCGAAGCTGCCAACCTTGCCGGAGTCCGGGTAGACGCAGATCTCCGGCTCCTTGTGCGTGCTGACGGACAGGTAGTGCAATGGTGCGTCCGAGGTGTTGATGATGTGGTGCGGGTAGTCCGGCCCTGCCGGGATGGTGATGACGTCGCCGGCCTGTATGGGCACCCGCTCGCCCGCCACGCGCAGCGTGCCGTGCCCCTGGATGACGATGAACATCTCCTCTTCGGCGTAGTGATAGTGGTAGGGGCAGCTCTGCTGTCCGGGTGCCACGATGTCGAAGCTCGCGCCAAGTTGCCGTGCGGCCGTGCCTTTGGTCATCGAGGCGGTCTCGCTGTCATAGCGCGGCGCACGCAGGAAGCGCTCGCGCGGCGCGTCGTTGAAATTGCGGATCAGGCGCTGGTGCAGTTCGGCGGCACGATCAGAAGGGGTCATGGGAAGGCTCCTGGGACAATGGCGGCTGAATGAATCCGCCAGCGCATCTTCCAAGCCCAGCCGACGACCTGCAATCCGCCGCGCACCAGGTCCTGTCAGCAGTCTTCGGCTATACCGCCTTCCGCGGCCAGCAGGCCGACATCGTCGAGCAGGTGGCCGCCGGCGGCGATGCCCTCGTGCTGATGCCCACCGGCGGCGGCAAGAGCCTGTGCTACCAGGTGCCAGCCATCCTGCGGCACACGCGCGGCCAGGGCGTGGCAGTGGTGGTGAGCCCGCTGATCGCGCTGATGCACGACCAGGTCGGCGCGCTGGAGGAGGCCGGCGTGCACGCCGCCTTCTTGAACTCCAGCCTGACCGGCGAGGAGGCCAGCCGCATCGAGCGCGAGATGATGAGTGGGCGCCTCACGCTGCTGTACGCGGCCCCCGAGCGCATCACGACGCCACGCTTCCTGGCGCAGCTGGCGTCGCTGCACGAGCGCGGCTTGCTGTCGATGTTCGCCATCGACGAGGCCCACTGCGTCAGCCAGTGGGGCCATGACTTCCGCTCGGAGTACCTTCAGCTGTCGCTGCTGCACGAGCGCTTCCCCGAGGTGCCGCGCATCGCGCTGACGGCAACGGCCGATGAGCTGACGCGCGCCGACATCATCGAGCGGCTGCAGCTGCAGGACGCGCGCGTCTTCATCAGCAGCTTCGACCGGCCCAATATCCGCTACCTCATCGTCGAGAAGAACGGCTCGCCGCGCGAGCAACTGCTGCGCTTCATCAGCGACGAGCACGAAGCAGAGGCCGGCGTCGTCTACTGCCAGAGCCGCAAGAAGGTGGAGGAGACGGCCGAATGGCTGCAGAGCGAGGGCCTGAACGCGTTGCCCTACCACGCCGGTCTGGATGCCGACGTGCGCCGCCGCCACCAGGACCGCTTCCTGCGCGAGGACGGCCTGATCATGGTGGCCACCATCGCGTTCGGCATGGGTATCGACAAGCCCGACGTGCGCTTCGTTGCCCACCTGGACTTGCCCAAGAACATCGAGGCCTACTACCAGGAGACCGGCCGTGCGGGCCGCGACGGCGCGCCGGCCGAGGCCTGGATGACCTACGGACTGGCCGACGTCGTCAATCAGCGCCGCATGATCGACGAGAGCCCGGCCGACGAGACTTTCAAGCAGGGCCAGCGCGGCAAGCTGGACGCGCTGCTGGCCCTGGCGGAGGCCACGGACTGCCGGCGCGTGCGGCTGCTGAACTACTTTGGCGAGGCCAGCCAGCCCTGCGGCAACTGCGACAACTGCCTGAACCCGCCGGCGACCTGGGATGGCACCGAGGCGGCGCGCAAGCTGCTCTCCTGCATCTACCGCTTCCACCAGCGCGGCGAGCGCTTCGGCGCGGGCCACCTGATCGACGTGCTGAGGGGCAAGGCGACAGACAAGACGCGCCAGTACGGTCACGATTCGCTGTCCACCTGGGGCTGCGGCGCGGACCTCTCCGAGCAGCAATGGCGGGCGGTGCTGCGCCAGCTGATCGCACTGGGCCACGTGGCCACCGAGGGCGAGTTCAGCACGCTGGCGCTGCAGGACAGCGCGCGGGGCGTTCTCAAGGGCGAGGTGGAGATCCGGCTGCGCGAGGCCGAGGAGAAGAAGTCCAGGGGGCGGTCAAAGACGGCGCGGGGCGGCGCCAGGCCCAAGACCGACCCGGCGCTGGGCCTGGATGCGCAGGGCCACGAACGCTTCGAGGCGCTGAAGGCCTGGCGTTCCGAGGTGGCCAAGGAGCATGGCCTGCCGGCCTATGTGATCTTCCAGAACACGACGCTGGCCGAGATGGCGCGGGCCGTGCCGGGTGATCTCGCCGAGCTGGGCGAGATCAGCGGTGTCGGTGCGAAGAAGCTCGAAGCCTACGGCCGCGAGATCCTTCGGGTGCTGGGACGCTGACTCAGCAGACGGCCGGCGCCGTGCAGGCGCTCGCAACCTGGGTGCCCGCGCTGCGGCGGCCTTCGACGACGACGCGGGGCAACTGGGCCACCGCCGTCTCCGGCGTGCTGACGCCTTCGATGACGACGCGATCCAGCTTCACCACATCCGGGGCCTCGGCGGGAACCGTGATGTTCATCCAGGCGGCGCCGGTCAGGGCGGTCATGGCGACCAGGGCGGCGGCGCTGACGGCTTGCAGGCGGTTGGTGCGGGCGGTGGTGGTGCTGATGCGGTTCATGGTGTTGTCCTCTCTGTGTCTGGTCGCCAGTGTGTTCCCGGGGCTCCTTTTGATCTAAGGGTTTGCGATAGGTTGCAGGTTTTCGCGGATGAAATGCAGCCGGCGCGGACGAGCCATCGTCAAACCTGAGGGTCGTTTCCTGACGACGCCGTCTGGCGGTGCCGGATACTTTCCCCGTCAAACCCAGGGAGAGAAGGCATGGCACGCGGCAACGACGTCCAACTCGGCGGCATCACCGATCTGGTGCTGCTGGCAGACATCAAATCCGGTTTCGTCGACGCGCTCGAGGTCGTCACCTACGTGGACCGGCTGCGCAAGGTGCTGCGCACGCTCAACGGCCTGCGCCTGGGCTCGCGCGAATCCAGCTCGCCTGCCTCGCCCTACACCGACATCGTCGCCCGCTGGCGCATCGTCCACTCCTTCCGCTGGGCCATCGTCGAGGGCCGGGACGGTGCACCCGACCGGCTGCTGCTGTGTGTCAACTTCGATGGTGGCTGGGAGCCGTATATGCGGGTCATCTGGGACCAGCTCGGCTCCACGCTGGACCTGATGCTGTGCCACACCGAGGGGTACCAGCTCTCGTGCAACTGCAGCTTCGAGACCTACTCGCGCTGGGTGCGCGCGCACGAGATCTCGGCGGATTTCCTCTTCATCGAGTCCGGCCGGACCGTGGGTGACGCGGAGTACTTGGCGCTGCTGGAGGCCGCCCAGCGCGGCCGCGCGGACGAGCTCAAGGCCGACCGCCTGCGCGCGCCGTCCTCGGGCCAGGTCAGGCCCCTGCCCGGTACCGACAAGCCGGCGGAGCGCTTCGCGATGGCCGCACGCGGCCTGGTACCGCTGGCCGGCCTGTTCACGCTGCAACGCTTCTTCCGCCTGGGTGCGCCCGATGGCGCCTGCCTGCTGCGCGCCACCCAGGACGTGCTCTTCGAGCTCACCGAACTCGGCACGGCCGCACAGTTCCCGGTTCCGGCACCGGGCACGCCAGCCGCGCAGCTGACCCCCGGCGAGAGCCTGCGCGTGCGGCATCACGAGATGCTGGCCTGGTTCGAGGTCCAACTGCCGCGCGCCGTCACGCCGCCCGCACGGCTGGCGCTGGACCGCGGCCAGCTGCAGGCCGGCATGCTGACCCGGTTGCCCGCCAACCGGGGTGCGCTGCTGCTGCTGCGCATCGAGCAACCGGCCCGCGCGCTGGCCTGGCTGGCCACGGCACCTGTGCAGGCCGAGGGCGCCCCCGCCGGCCCGGGTGGCGTCTGGCAGCAGCTGGCGCTGACGCTGGCCGGCCTGAAGGCACTGGGCATCCCGGAGGCGCGGCTCGCACGCTTCCCACAGGCCTTCAAAGAGGGCATGGCCGCGCGCGCCGGCCTGCTGGGCGATGTGCGCCACAACCACCCCACCCACTGGGCGCTGGCGCCGCACGTCAACCAGCACGATCGCTTCGACCCGGCTGGCGCCCACTTGCTGGTGCAGGTGCGCTTCCACAACCCGACCGGTGGCGAGGCGCTGACGGACGACGACCGTGAACGCATCGCTGCCGCCGGCCGGCGACTGACCGAGGGTACGGGCCTGTCGCTGATGGCCGTCGAGCCCATGCGCAGCAACAGTGCCGACAAGGAGAACTTCGGCTTCAAGGACGGCATCAGCCAGCCCAGCCTGGACAGGACCGAGCACAAGCACTGGGATGACCAGGTGCCCGAGGGCGAAATCGTGCAGGGCTTCTCCACGTTGCGCGACAAGGGCTGGCCGGTGCCCGAGCAGGCCGACCCGCTGCTGGACTGCGGCAGCTTCCTCGCGGTACGCAAGTTGCGCCAGTACACCGGCCGGTTGCACGACTGCGTCGAGCGCGAAGCCAAGCGCATCAACCTGCCTCGCGAGCTGCTGCTGGCCAAGCTGATGGGCCGCCGCCTTGACGGCAAGGCGCTGGCCGACGAGAGCACGGACCGCAACGACTTCAACTACGAGCGCGACCCGCGCGGCTCGGCCTGCCCCTTCCATGCCCACATCCGCCGCGCCAACCCGCGCGATCAGGCGCCGGATTCCGCGCTGACCGGTCGCATGCCGCGAATCCTGCGCCGTGGCATGAGCTACGGACCGCCGCCGGACCGCCTCAACCCCAACGACAAGGAAGATCGAGGCCTGGTCTTCATGGCCTACAACGCCCACCTGGCCGAGCAGTTCGAGGTGGTGCAGCGCTGGATGGCCGGCGCCAACGCCAGCGGCGGCTATTCGGCGCAGAGCGACCCGCTGCTCGGCGTGGTGGACCCCAGCCAGGGCAAGCGCCTCTACCCCTTCGAGCATGCCGGCAAGCCCTTCGAGATCGACCTCGGCAGCCAGCCCTTCGTGACGCTGCAGTGGGGCGCCTACTTCTTCGTGCCCTCCATCCCGGCGCTCAGGGCCTTGCCCGCGCTGGCCGAACTGCCGCTGCCGCTGCCGGCCCCTGCACCCGTGCCGCTGAAGGCCCCGGCGCTGGACGACTTCGCTGCTTGGCAGCGCTGGCTGGAAGACACCAACACCCGCGACCTCGCCTGGGCCTGGGTGCGCGCGCAGCCGGGTGGCGTCGCCCGCACCGCCTACGGTGTGCTCGTCGGTGCGCCGGAGCGGGTCTGCGACGTACTGCGCAACCAGCCCGCGCGCTACTCCAACAAGGGCTATGGCGAGCGCATGCGCGACTCCATCGGCGAAGGCTTCCTCGGCATGGACGACGACAACGGCCACAAGGAGCAGGCGCCCGAGGTCAACCGGGCATTGGAGCGCGTCAGTGAGGCCGAGGCCTTCGTCGCCGCATACAACATCGCCCGCAAGGGCCTGGCCGACCTGAAGCAGGAGGCCCGCGCGCTGCTGGCTGCCTTCCCCGCCGGCCAGAAGCCGGACGGCATACCGGCAGACACGCCGCTGGACCTGGAGCGTCTCAGCGAGGGGGTGCTGGCCGCGCTGTGCCGCTACTGGTTCGGCATGCCCGATGGCCGGCTGGTCTGGGGCACCGAGCTGCATCCGCCGACGACACCAGAGCCCCCGCGCTGCCCGCGCGCGCTGTTCCAGGTGTCGCGCCACGTCTTTGGCCCGCACCCCAGTGCCTTGGTCAGCGACACCGGCCGCAAGGCCGGCCAGAGCTTCCTGGCCGCCACGACGGCCTGGCTGCAGGGCACGCCGCGCGCCCAGTGGCCGGCGCTAACGGAGCAGATCGTCAAGGCCGCCGAGGCTGTGCCCGGCGCGCCGGCCGACCTGGCTGCGCGCACGCTGGCCGGCGTCATGCTCGGCTTCCCGCCGACGACGCACGGCAACCTGCTGACGGTCCTGGGTGCCTGGGTGCAGACGCGCAAGCTGTGGGACTTGCAGCCGGTATGGCACGAGGTGCCGGAGGCCGTGACCGACGCCCAGCGGTACATCGAGGCGGTCGCCCGGCTGCGTCCGACGCTGGTGGCGACGCTGAACCAGCGCCCCACACCCTTCCAGATCTGGCGCCGCGCGCTGGGCGAGCATCGCCTTGGGCAAGTCGACGTCGCGGCGGGCGACACCCTCATCGTCGGTCTGGGGTCGGCCACGCAGCAGGATCCGCTGCGCCATCACGTCGCCTTTGGCGGTGACCGCGCCGATCCGCTGGGTGCGCCGCCGCACGCTTGCCCGGGCTATGGCATGGGCATGGGTGTCATGCTGGGTGTCATCGCGGCGGTGCTGGATGCCGGGGTGATGCGCTTTACGGGAGCGCCGACAGTCGTGGCGCTGGGCGTCTAGACACCCAGCACCGCCCAGGCACCTTTGGCGGCGGCGGCCGGGCCGGGCATTGCCGGCGCCGCCAGCTCGATCATGGCCAACGCCGTGCTTAGGAGGGGCGTGTCCGGCTGGACCGCCTTGCTTTGTGCCTCGACCACCCTGACCTGCTCCTGAAGTGCCGCCCGCTGAGCCGGTTGGAGCGCTCGATGCCTCGAGCAGTCGCTGGATCTGCTCGAGGTCGCGGGTCAGCGGCTCGGGCGGCGCAGCCACGCTGCGCACAGTCGCCGTTGTGGGGTCGCCGACCACCATCTGATCGGCAGAGATCTGGCCGCCCCGAAGGCCGCCGCGGGGCGGCGCAGCAGCCACGGCGCCCAGACCGCCCATGAATACCTCTCCATGGGAGCTGTTGTGGGTTGGGCGTCCAACACCCTGCAGGAGGGGGCGCAGGTCATCCGCTACGTTGCGGAGAAGGCCTCACGGCCGCTGCGAGCAGCAGGCAGCGAGAGGACGCTTGGTGGGGCGTCACAGGCCGCTGGCGCGTTCGGCGAAGCCGGTCATGTCCAGGCGGGTGAACTCGGCGCGAGCGAAATCCAGCGCTGCCCGCCAGTGCCTGTCCAGCTGCAGCTCCGCCTCGAGCAGCGCCGTGACGGCGGCCTCGTGGGCTGAGTTGCGCTGCTCACCAGCGCCGCGAGCCAGGCCCAGGTAGCGCTTGGCGCGAGCGTCGTCGCCGACTCCTGCCGCCAGCCGGGCGGCGGCACGATAGGCCATTGCGCCGCCGATCCAGTCATGCTGGCGGCCGCGCTTCAGGGCCAGGGCCACGTGGTGTCGGGCGGCGCCAGCATCGCCCTGGGTAGACAGGATGTCGGCCAGCCAGCCATGGTTGAAGCTGCTGTACAGGCCGCCGCCGCGCGGCGCCAGCCAGGCGGTGGCGTCGAGGATGTGCTGGCGGGCGGCCGGATCGGCCTCCTGCATCCAGGCGCCGTAGGCACCGGCCGCCTGCCCCATGGCGCAGGTGAACATGCTGCGCACCTGGGCGCCAACACGGTGGGCCACGGCCGCGGCCTCGCGGGCCTCGGCCCAGCGGCCCTGCCACAGCAACACGGCGGCCCGCCAGCCCTGAATGCTGGCTTCGACAGCGTGGCCGCTGCCGTCGAAGGGCGCCAGGGCCTCGGCGAAGATCTCGTGGGCCTGCGCGAAATAGCCCTGGTCGCCCAGCACGTAGGCGCGGCAGCACAGCGAGAAGGACAGGCCGATCCGGTTGACTGCGCTCTTGCTGGCGCGGGCGCGCTGGCGCTCGATGGCCAGGTCCAGCATGGGCAGGGCGCTCGCGTAGTCGGCCGCGGCGGCCTGCAGCTGGCCGACCGTGCCGGGCAGCTGCGCCAGCAGCGCATGGTCGCCGCAGCGCTGGGCGATGTCGACGGCGGCCTGCGCGTGACGCAGGCTGTCGCGCGTCTCGCCCAGCGCATAGCCGACGTAGGCCAGCCAGTACTCGGTGCGGGCGATGAGGCCGGGATCGGCCGTGGCATGGGCCAGGCTGGCGGCGTGCTTGAGCACGCGCAGGTCATCCTGTGAGGCGTCGAAGACGCAGGCCATGCCCAGGCGCTGCGCGATGGCGATCCAGCGGCGCTGGCGCGCGTCCCCGTCGGGCTGGAACTCGAGGGCCGCCAGCGCAGCGCGGAACTGTTTCTTCGCGCGGTCCAGCGCTGACACGGCCAGGGCCTGGTCGCCGGCGGACTCGGCATGGCGGGCGGCGGCGAGCCAGTCGTTGGCGGCGGCATCGTGGTAGGCCAGCTGCTCGTGGAGTTGATCCTCGGCGCCGCCGTGTGCGCTCAGGGCGGCGCTGATGTGGCGGTGCAGGGCCTGGCGTTCGTGCAAGCCGGTGGCTTCGTAGACGACGTCGCGCGTGATGCCGTGCTTGAAGCGCAGATGGCCGGGGCGCTGGTCCGGGAAGATGAAGTCCTGTGCGGCCAGCGCCTGCACGTCGGGATGGCGCTCGCCGCAGCCGGACAGGGCCTCCAGCAGCCAGACCGGGATGACGTTGCCGATGACGGCTGCCAGACGCACCAGCCGGGCCTGCGTGGGTGGAAGGCGGCCGACACGCGACTCGACCAGGGCCGCCAGCCAGGCAGCGCTGCTCTGGCCCGCCGCGAAGCCGCCGTGGCCGCCAGCGCTGTCGGCCGCGGCATGGCAGAGCTCCTCGATGAAGAGCGGGTTGCCGCCGGCGTGGCGCTGCACCTCGGCGGCGATGAAGGGGTCGGTCTGCGGCAGCAGCTGCTGTACGGCGCGGGCGGCCTCGGTCTCGCTCAGCGGCGGCAGCTCGATGATGTCGGCGTCGCCATCGTTGGCGCCGGGCAGCACGGCGAGGCTGGTCGCCGGCCGGCTGGCCGTCAGCAGCAGCAGGGGCAGGCCCTGGGCCCGCGCGGCCGCGCGCAGGCGGTGCAGCAGGCGCAGCGAGGCGTCGTCGGCCCACTGCAAGTCATCGATGCAGACCAGCTGCGGCGTGCGCCGCGCCAGCGCCAGCAACAGGGCCAGCAGGGCGTCGGCACGCTGGGCCGGCGCGCATTGCTGAGCGGCAAAGAGCTCGGGCGGTGCGTCGGCCAGGTCGCCGTCATGCGCGTCCATGGCGCGCAGCATCTGCAGGAAGGGTTGCAGCGGCTCGGCGCTGAGATAGCTCTCGCAGTAGCCGCGGTGGATCTGGATGGCCTGGTCGGCCGCGCGCCGCAGGAACTCTTCGGTGAGCCGCGTCTTGCCGACGCCGGCGCCGGCGCGTATGCCCAGCCATTGCGACCGGCCTGCGAGCGTGCGCGCCAGGGCCGCGTCCAGCGCCGCCAGCTCACCGCGGCGACCGACGAAGGGTGCCAGGCCGCGGCGCATGCTGGCCTCGAAACGCCGCCCCACCGGCGCGCGGCCGTGCACGCGGTAGGCCGCCAGCGGCGTTGCGCGGCCGCGCAGCTGCAGCGAGAAGCGCGGGCCGGTCTGGAAGAACTGGCTCTGCAGGCCCAGGCTTTCCTCGCTGGCGATGATTTCGTCGCGCCGGGCGGCCTCGGAGAGGCGGGCGGCGATGTTGGGCGCATTGCCCAGCAGCTCGAAGCGGCCGCGCATCTGGTCGCCCTCGTTGACGAGGACGATGCCGGCATGGATGCCGCTGTGCAGCGCCAGGCCTGCGAAGTCGGCCGGCTTGGGGCCGGGCGGCACGATGTCGCGCACGGCGGCGTGCAGTTCCAGCGCGGCCTCTGTGGCTCGACGGCCGTCGTCCTCGCGCACATCGGGGTGGCCGAAGACGGCCAGCATGCCGTCGCCCTGGATGCGCGCGATGACGCCGCCATGGTGGGGCACGATGCGCTCATACAGCGTGCGCAGCCCGGCCAGCATCGCCGCATAGTGCTCGGCCTCCATCCACTCGGCCATGGCCGTGGAGCCGCTCAGGTCGACGAACAGCAGGGTCAGCAGCCGGCGCTGGCCGACGGCGTCGGGACTGGCAGCGGTGGAGGCGGGGGACTCGGTCACAACGCCGGGAATGCTAGCCGCTGCGGCCAGTGCGCGGTCGCGAAAACGGGCGTTTGGAGACGTAACTCCAGACCGTTTCGCGCCTAACCGCGCAGCGGCGTGAACTCCGTGTCCGCCGTCGTGCGATGGGCATCCGGCGGCAGGTCCTCCTCGCGCAGGCCCAGATAGATGGGCTCGCCATTGCGGCGGTGGATGTTGATCTTGGCGTTGTAGACGCGGTGGATGAGCCCGTGCTTGTCGGCCATCTGGTACTCGCTGATGCCCCAGAGTCCGGCTGCGTCGCGGCGGCCGGTCAGGTAGCAGGCGATCTCGTCGACTTCGGAGCCAGCCAGCTTGAGGCCATTGAGGCTGCGCAGCGGAGCGCGCGTGCGCTCGACGAAGTCCAGGCTGTCGATGCGCAGGTCCTCGCCGGTGGCCTCGTCGTGCATCAGCGTGTTGAACTTGCCGACGAGGATCTGACCGGGCTCGGCACGCTCGATCATGCGCGCGAGCTCGATGGTCACCTGACCCACCAAGTAGCTGAAGGACGTCGGGTTCAGGCCCTCGGACTGGTGGAATTCGTAGTGCGAACCGACGTGGAAGCAGGCGCGCAGCCGGGGTACCGACTCGGACCGCGTCGCGCGCTCCTGGGCCAGCGCGTTGTCGGCCAGGATGAACTGCATCAGCTGGTACAGCTCCACGTTGGCCTCGACGCCGCGCATGCGGTTCCAGATGTAGAAGCCGTCGCCCGTGGTCGTGCGGGCGAAGTTGATGTTGATCTCGCGGTCCAGCAGCTTGGCGTAGGCCGCGTTGACGGAGCAGGACAGGCTGTTGAGCTGCACGACCTGCTGCAGCGGCGTCAGCAGGGAAAAGCCGACGGCGTCGAACAGGATGACGGCGCGGTCCTCGACGAGGCGGATGCCGTAGCGTGCCGCGATGGCGGCGATCAGCGGCAGTCCCAGGCCGCGCTCTGGTGCAAACGGCAGCTCGATCAGCTTGGGCTCGACGTCGAGGGCGGTGCAGACGGCGTCGAAGGCATCGCGGTCGAGGTGCTCCTGGTTGGACAGCAGCTTGTCCAGCAGCCGGGTGCGCCGCTTGATCTCGGCCTGCTCCAGCGTGCCGTCGCCCAGGGCGTACTCGGTCAGCATCTGGTGCGGTGCCACGAGCACGCGCAGGCCGCGTCCTTCAGGCATCCAGGCGTAGACGAGGTTGTCGCCCAGTCTCCACAGCGCGTAAAGGGCTTGGTCCAGCAGGATGATGTTGTCGCGCAGCGTGGTTTCGCTGAGACCGGCTGGGGCCGGGTAGGCCATGAAGCCGTCCAGCCAGGATCGGCGTTTGCGCAGCTCTTCTTTCACTCGCGGGCTCCATTCAAGAAGCCCGGATTGTCTTTCAGAGACCGCGACTGCGGCGAGGGCAAGCCGACTCGACGGCGCAGCTGCGGCCGCTGGCCTGCTGCGCCGGCGACTCGGCTCGGGGGTTCATCGTCGAATACATCGTCACCAGGCGAATCAGGCGCGATGCACGGGGTTGGTCACACGGGTCAGCAGCGCGAGCTCGCGGGCAGCATAGCCGGTCACGACGACGCGCGGCAGCTGCGACACCTGCGCGGCCTTGCCAGTGACGACGACGCGGGGCAGCTTCTGGACTTCTTGGGGCGCGGCGCTGGCGGCGAAGGCGGTGAACGCGAAGGCGGCGACGGCGGCGGCTTGGATCAGGACGGTGGCTTTCATGATGCTTCCTTTCGGGGTTCGTACAGCGGGATTGCTGTGTCGATGGAAGCAGTTTCGTCATCGTGACCACGCGCCGCCATGGCGTTGCGATGAACCGCCGGCCGCGGGCCGCGAGCTGCATGCGGCCGGGATGAACGGTCAGTTCACGGGGGCGAGATGCCGGGCCAGGAAGCGCTCAACGCGGCCCCAGAAGTCCTCATTGGTCTTCAGGTTGAACCAGCCGTGGCCTTCTTCGGGGTAGACCACCCACTCCAGCGGCTGGTCGGCGCGCAGCGCGGCCTTCATCTCGGTGCCATGCTTGAGCGGCACGCGGCGGTCCTCGCCGCCGTAGGCCATCAGCAGCGGGATGCGGATCTCGCGGGCACGAGCCAGCGGCGAGGTCTTGCGGATCTGTTCGGCGTCGGCGTCCGGGTCGGCCACGAGGCGCTTCATGCCGTACTGCTTCCAGCTTTCGGAGAAGTCGCTCCAGTGGATGCTGCTCATCAGCCCGATGTCGGTGACGCCGACCCAATTGATCGCGCACCGGAAAAGGTCCTGCTGTGTAACGGCGGCCATCATGGCTGCGTAGCCACCGTAGCTGGCGCCCATGACACAGACGCGCTTGGGGTCGGCCCAGCCCCGTTCGACGGCCCAGGCCAGCGTATCGGCGAGGTCATCCTGCATGGCCAGCCCCCACTGCTTCCAACCAGCCCGGAAGTGCCTGAAGCCGTAGCCGGTGCTGCCGCGAAATTCGGGTTCCAGCACGAGATAGCCGCGGCTGGCGAGGAACTGCGCATAGGGCGACCACGGCCAGTGGGTGCCGCGCACATAGGGGCCGCCATGCACCAGGACGACGGTGGGTGTCCGACCCTTCAGGCCGCCGGCTGGCTGGGTGACGAGCACCGGCAGCTCCAAGCCGTCGCGCGCCTTGACGCGGTGGTAGTCGCGCTGGCCCATGGCGGCGACGGGCAGGTCGGGGCGGGCGCCGACCAGCGGCTGCAGGCGCTTCTCGGCAGTCTCGTACAGGAAATAGAGTGGCGGCCGCACATCTGACAGCGAGGTGACGACCAGGTGGCTGGCCCGCACACAGCGCAGGCATTCGATCAGGTTGACGCTGCCGGGCAGGCGGGCATCAATGGCGGCCTGGTGGTCCTTCATCGTCTTGTCCAGCCACACGACCCCAGGGGCGTCGGTCTCGAAACGCACGCCCAGCAGCCGGCCGCTGCCGGGCTCTGTGAGGAGGCTGCCAGTGAAGTCGTAGCCGGGTGTGGAGATCAGCGGCCCGCCTTCGGCGCGGCCGCTATCCGGATCGAGGCGGAAGACGGCGCCGAAGCCGCGATGCGCCTGCTCCCCCAGAACCAGACCGTCCGGCCCCCACCAGATCGGCCAGGGGTGCTGGCGTGCATGGGGATCGTCGTCGTACCAGCGTTGCCAGCGCCCCCCTTCGTCGCGGCGATACAGCCGGCTGCGGCCCTGGTCCAGGGTGTCGATGATGCGTGGCACGCCGCGCCAGTCGAGCAGCCAGTGCCAGCTGTGGTCGGGAATGCCTTCGCTGAGCGTGCGGGTGAGCCCGGTCCGCGTGTCCAGCCGTGCCATCTGCACGCCGGTTGCGGCACTCTCGTTCCACCAGGGTTGGCGCAGGACAACCACCTCACTGCCATCCAGTCCTGGCGGCACGCTATGCAGCACCCAGTTGGCGTCCAGCCGGCGGTCGGCGATCAGCGTGGCGGCGGTCAGGAAAGGCTTGTCGGTCTTGATCAGCTGGCGGAGGTTGGCGCCATCCCGGTCCACCGCCCACAGACCCTGGCCGTTGACGCGCGTCGTGCCGTCGGGGGAGTCGGACACGTCGAACACCAGCCGATCCTCGCTGATCCAGTGCTGGGTCGCGATGTCGGCGTCGTTGAAGCCGGCGATGAACTTCGGGGCCTGCAGGGTCTGCAGGTCCAGCACGGCCAGCCAGATGCGGTCGTCCTTGCCGGACGCTTGGATGGCGAGATAGCGACCGCTGGGACTGAGCTTGGGCGCGCGCACGGCGGCACGCTTGAAGAAGGCCGTGGCAGGCGGTGGTTCAGCCGCGCCGGCCACGGCGGATACCAGCATGGCGGTCCCCGCGAGCAAAGATGCGGCCAGAAGGTTCTTCATGTGGACCGTGTCATCGTTTGAGCGTCGGATTGTGGCGACCTATCATGGCCGGTTCGCTCGTGAAAACTCCCCATGTCGCTCCCTGAGTCGAAATTCATCCGCGTGCGCGGTGCGCGCACCCACAACCTGAAGAACATCGACGTCGATCTGCCGCGGCATGCGCTGGTCGTCATCACGGGGCTGTCGGGGTCGGGCAAGTCCTCGCTGGCCTTCGACACCCTGTACGCGGAAGGCCAGCGGCGTTACGTCGAGAGCCTGTCCAGCTACGCCCGGCAGTTCCTGCAGCTGATGGACAAGCCGGACGTGGACGTCATTGAGGGCCTGTCGCCGGCCATCTCCATCGAGCAGAAGGCCACCTCGCACAATCCGCGCTCCACGGTGGGCACGGTCACCGAGATCCACGACTACCTGCGCCTGCTGTATGCCCGCGCCGGCACGCCGTTCTGCCCCGACCACGACCTGCCGCTGGAGGCGCAGTCGGTCAGCCAGATGGTGGACGCCGTGCTGGCCATGCCGGATGAGGCGCGGCTGATGCTGCTTGCACCCGTCGTGCGCGACCGCAAGGGCGAGTTCGTCGAGCTGTTCCAGGACCTGCAGGCCCAGGGCTATGTGCGCTTCCGCGTGGATGGCGCCACGGTCGAGGTGCCGGACGTACCGGCGCTGAAGAAGGCCGAGAAGCACGACATCGACGTCGTCATCGACCGCATCAAGCTGCGCCACGACGCGGCGGATTCGCTGCGCCAGCGCCTGGCCGAGAGCTTCGAGGCTGCACTGCGGCTGGCGGATGGGCGGGCCCTGGTCATGAACATGGACTCGGGCGAGACCACGCTGTTCTCCAGCAAGTTCGCCTGCCCGGTCTGCTCCTACTCGTTGCCCGAACTGGAGCCGCGGCTGTTCTCCTTCAACTCACCGGTGGGTGCCTGCCCCAGTTGCGAGGGCCTGGGCCAGGTGACGGTGTTTGATGAGGACCGCGTCGTCGCCTTCCCGACGCTTTCTCTGGCCAGCGGTGCGGTGAAGGGGTGGGACCGGCGCAACCCCTACACCTTCTCGCTGCTGGAATCGGTGGCGGCTCACTACGCCTTCGACGTGGAGGAGCCCTGGGAAAACCTGCCGGCCGAGGCCCGCCAGGTGCTGCTGCATGGCTCGGGCGCCGAGGACATCAGCTTTGTCTACCAGGCCGAGACCTCGACGGGCAAGAAGCGTTCGGTCAAGCGCAGCCACCCCTTCGAGGGCATCCTGCCCAACCTGCAGCGACGCTACAAGGAGACCGACTCGGCCGCCGTGCGCGAAGACCTGGCCCGCTACATGGCCGCCAAGCCCTGCCCGGCCTGCGAGGGCTCCCGGCTGCGGCGCGAGGCGCGCAACGTGGTGCTGCAGCCCGCCGACGCGCCGGCGGGCGTGCGCGGCCGGCCCATCTACGAGGTTGAGCATTCGACGCTGCGCGAATGCCTGGACTACTTCGAGGGCTTGAAGCTCAAGGGTAACAAGGCCGAGATCGGCGACAAGGTCGTCCGCGAGATCGCCTCGCGGTTGCGCTTCTTGAACGACGTGGGCCTGAACTACCTGAGCCTGGACCGCAGCGCCGATACGCTGTCGGGCGGCGAGGCGCAGCGCATCCGGCTGGCATCGCAGATCGGCTCGGGCCTGACCGGCGTCATGTACGTGCTGGACGAGCCCAGCATCGGCCTGCACCAGCGCGACAACGATCGCCTGATCGCGACGCTGCGGCGGCTGCGCGACCTGGGCAACTCGGTGCTGGTCGTGGAGCATGACGAGGACGCCATCCGCGCTGCCGACTGGGTGCTGGACCTCGGCCCGGGGGCCGGCGTGCACGGCGGCCAGATCATGGCCCAGGGCACGCCCGACGAGGTGGCGGCGAACCCGAAGTCACTGACGGGCCAGTACCTGAGCGGTGCCGCCCGCATCGAGGTGCCCGCCAGGCGGCATGCGCCGACCGATGCGGTGATGCGCATCGTCAACGCCCGTGGCAACAACCTGAAGGGTGTGACGGTCGAGATCCCGGTGGGCCTGTTCACCTGCGTGACCGGCGTGTCCGGCTCCGGCAAGAGCACGCTGGTCAACGACACCCTCTACACGGCCGTTGCCAAGAAGCTCTACCAGAGCCATGCCGACCCGGCCGCGCACGACGAGATCGAGGGCCTGGACGCCTTCGACAAGGTCATCAACGTCGACCAGTCTCCCATCGGCCGCACGCCGCGCTCCAACCCGGCGACCTACACGGGCCTGTTCACGCCAATCCGCGAGCTGTTCGCCGAAATGCCCACGGCGCGCGAGCGCGGCTACGGTGCCGGTCGCTTCAGCTTCAACGTGGCCGGCGGCCGCTGCGAGGCCTGCCAGGGCGACGGCGTGCTGAAGGTGGAGATGCACTTCCTGCCGGACGTCTACGTGCCCTGTGACGTCTGCCAGGGTCGACGCTACAACCGCGAGACGCTGGAGGTGCTCTACAAGGGCAAGAACATCACCGACGTGCTGAACATGACCGTGGAGGACGCGCACGAGCTGTTCAATGCGGTACCCACGCTGGCGCGCAAGCTGCAGACGCTCCTGGACGTGGGCCTGGGCTACGTGAAGCTGGGCCAGAGCGCGACGACGCTGTCCGGCGGGGAGGCCCAGCGCGTCAAGCTGGCGCTGGAACTGAGCAAGCGCGACACCGGCCGCACGCTCTACATCCTCGACGAGCCCACCACGGGCCTGCACTTCGCCGATATCGCGCTGCTGATGAAGGTGCTGCACCAGCTGCGCGACGCGGGCAACACCATCGTCGTCATCGAGCACAACCTGGACGTCATCAAGACGGCCGACTGGCTCGTCGACATGGGGCCGGAAGGCGGTGCCGGCGGCGGTACGCTGCTGGTGGCCGGCACGCCGGAGGACGTTGCCGCCTGCGAGGCAAGCCACACGGGGCGCTATCTGGCGCCGCTGTTGCGGCGCTGACTACACGCAACCGGGGCCGGTCCGTCATGGCGCCGGCCAATCCGGCGAGCGCCACGACGGGCCAATGCATGCCGTGACCGGCGGGTGTCAGCGCCTCTGGCGGGTGCGGAAGGCGATGACCAACAGGCCCAGGAGGATCATGGCCCAGGTGCCAGGCTCGGGCACGGCCGGAACGCCATCGCCCGGCCCGGTGGAGTCGGTGGGCGTCACGCGGCCGGGCGGCAGTGCGGGAATGCCGAGGTCGACCAGGCCCGTGCCGCCGCCACCGCCACCGCCGCCGACCGTGGGATTGCCGCCGGGCAGGGTGAAGCCACCCGTGGCCGGAGCGTCGCCCAGCGCGGGCACGCCGGATGCGGTGGCAAAGGTCTCCGGCGCCGCGCCGGCCATCGGGCCGGCAGCGGGCGCCTCGAATTCCAGAGGCGCTTCCTCGCCCTCGCGAGTCGACGAGGCGACGTTGGCGGCGCCGGCCGCGGCGGGCTTTTCCAGGCGGCGGATGCGGCTGACGTTGCGGCAGACGGTGGGCACCAGGATGCACTCGCCGTCCTCGCAATAGACAAGGCCGCGCTCCTGCGTCGTTGCCGCCCACTTCGTGCGCGTCACCGTGCGGCAGACGGAGCCGGGGCCGAAATGCATGTCGCGGATCTCCGGCGCATAGTCGGCCCGGCCCTTGATGGCGTCGCGCTCGATGAGGGCGATGTCGTCGTAGCTGCGGGCCTTCATGCGAGCCTTGAGCTTCTCGCGCGTCGCGGCGGGAATGTCCTGGTAGCGGTCCACGGCCGCGACCACGTCACCCATGAAAGGGTTGACGCCCGGGCGGTCCCAGCTGCACTGGGGCAGCGTGGAGCCGGCAGAAACGGCGAGGGCGAGGGTGGCGATCAGCGACATTCGGCGGTCCGGAGAGAAAGCGCGCCCGAACCAGGGCGCATGAACTAATTGTTAGGGATCGCTAGGGTTACTACTCTTTGAGCCCCCGCAAAGAGGGGGTGCGTGGCAGGTGAGAAAAATCACGCAAAAGGCCGGAAACCTTTGTCGCTCCACCGTGCCGGCCGGCACGGCATTGCTGCTATCGTGCCGACCGCTTCCTGCCGCCCCCGAGTCCGCCATGCCCGATCGCGCCCCGCCGCTGGTGCTCTATGTCGAAGACGACCGCATCCACCTCATCCTGATGGAAGAGGTGTTCCGGCGGCTGCCAGGCTGGGAGCTGCGCTGCGCCGAAACCGGCGCAGAGGCGCTGGCGGCGCTGGCGCAAAGCCGGCCTAGCCTGGTGCTCGTCGACATGAACCTTCCCGACATGACGGGACTGGATCTCATCGCCCAGGCGCGGGCCGACGGCGGCCTGGACGAGGCGCTGCGGGATTCTCGCTGGGTGGCGCTGTCGGCCGACGACCCCAGCGGCGTCGTGCGTGCCGCGCGCGAGGCGGGCTTCCACGACTACTGGCTCAAGCCCATCGACGTGCCGCGGCTGCAGACCGCGCTGCATCAGCTGATGGGCTGAGGAGACCATCCGCTGCCGGCTGCGGTGACAAAAATCTATGGTCACCCCCGTTTTTGCAAGGGCTGAATGCAGGTTGAGGTGAAGATGGTTTGCGTAAATCTATCCGGCGTCTGGATAGGGATCGTTGATCCCTGCGCCACGATGAGAGTCGCACCTGGCAGTCCTTAAAAAAGCCTCGGCGTTGGTCGCCGTTTTTACGATCTGGATGCCTGCCAGGCCGAATGGGCCGTTCACGTCATCACTGCTACAGCGGTCGCAAAACCTGTTGGGTGCCCCGGTTGGGGTTGAAGAGCAGAAGGGAGCTGGAGTTCAGGCGGCTGCCGGTTCTGGTCGCAACTTGCCCGGCTCATAGACCGAGTGCCCGCGCGCCAGCGCCCAGGCCATGCGCGCGAGCTTGTTAGCCAGCGCGCAGGCAACGACGTTGGAGTGACGGCGCGTGAGCAGCGCGTGCACCCAGTCGGCCAGCGGGCTCGGGTGTTTATGCATGCACAGCATGAAGACCCGGGCGCACTGCACGAGCAGCCGTCGCATGTTCTTGTCGCCGCGTTTGCTGATGCCCAGCAGCGTGGCCTTGCCGCCGGTGCTGTACTGGCGCGGCACCAGCCCGAGCGAGGCCGCGAAGTCGCGACTGCTGGCGAACTGATGCCCGTCGCCCATCTTGGCGGCCAGCACGCTGGCGGTGATGGGCCCCACGCCCGGCAGCGTCATGAGCCGCTGGCCCAGGTCGTCCTCGTGAACTTGCTGGCTCAGTTGCTTCTCGACTTCGGCGATCCGCCCGTCGAGGTACTTGAAGTGCTCGTGAAGACGCTCCAACACTGACACGAACTGTGGCGGGAGATCCTCATGCTCGGCCAACAGCGCCGGCAGCCGCTTGATAACGGCGAAGCCGACAGGCAGACCAATGCCGAACTCCAGCAGGAAGCCGTGCATCTGGTTGGCGGTCTTGGTGCGATCGTGAACCAGTGACTCACGCACACGGTGCAGCATGGACAGCGTCTGCTGTGCCTCGGTCTTGGGGACGACAAAGCGCATGGTGGGCCGCGAGGCGGCCTCGCAGATCGCCTCGGCGTCGATGAAGTCGTTCTTGTTGCCCTTCACGAACGGACGCACGTACTGGGGCGAGATCAGCTTGACCTCGTGACCCATCGCGATGAACTTGCGCGCCAGGTAGTGCGCGCCGGCGCAGGCCTCCATCACGGCCGTGCAGGGATGGAACTTGGCGAAGAACTCGACCAACTGCTTGCGGTTGAGCTTCCTGCGGAACACGGCCAGGCCCTTGCGGTCCTGGCCGTGCAGGTGAAACGAATGCTTGCCCAGGTCGATGCCGACCAGCGTCACAGAGTCCATGATGACCTCCGCCACATAGAAGAACACCCCGGCAACTTATGTCACCGGGGTGTTCGGGGCAAACACGGAGATGGGGGTGACCATCTCATTAAAGCCCGGCATCGCCGGGCTTCGTCTGACGGGCCGCTGGCGCGGCACGCCATCACTTCAGGTGGCTGTTGATCAGCTTGGTCATCTCGAACATGTCGGCCTTGGCCTTGCCGAAGATTTCCTTCAGCTTGGCGTCGGCATTGATGACGCGCTTCTGCAGCTCGTCCTGCAGCTTGTTCTTCTTGATGTACTCCCAGACCTTCTTGGTCACGTCGGTGCGGGGCAGCGGGGCTGCGCCGACGATGGCCGCGAGGGCGGCGCTGGGGGTCAGGGCCTTCATGAAGGCGGCGTTGGGCGTGCGCTTCTTGGCGGGTGCCGCGGCCTTCTTGGCCGGGGCTGCCTTCTTCGCGGGCGCGGCCTTCTTGGCCGGAGCCGCCGCCTTCTTCGCAGGCGCCTTCGCGGGCGCTGCCGCCTTCTTCGCCGGGGCCTTCTTGGCCGGAGCCGCCGCCTTCTTCGCGGGCGCGGCCTTCTTCGCAGTTGCCATGTCGATTCACTCCATCAAAGGTTGTTGATGTGCCGGGCCTGGGTGAAGGCCGCGTAAGCCTTCAATACTCGCTAGCACCCTGCGGCGGCGATGGTACTGCTCTCCCCAGGGGAAGAGAAGGCTTTCCTAGAGGGAATGACCCGCAATAGCCCATGAAATGGGCCCTTTGAGGCCCCGCTTGTCGCGGGGCCGCATCACTCGGGCCTTCGCGAGGCTTGCAATCACTGGCGCGCTCTTCGCGTCTGCGGTGCTGTCCCGCCTGCTGGCAGCGGACTTGCCGAGGCGTCCGGCGGCACAGATCAGGCGATGTCGTCGCCTTCGGGCATGCGCTTCGTGCCGCTGAACATCGCGCCGACGAGGTTCTCTCGATGCCGCCAACTGGTCACGAGTACGCCGCCGAGATGGCCCACGACAAGGGTGACGATGAGCCACGCGAAGGCCGCGTGCAGGTCCGACAGCCATTCATAGCCCCACAGCCAGTCGGTCGTGTACAGCCAGCCGCTGAGGGCCAGCGCGGCAGCGGTGCTCCACAGCAGCAGCACCATCCATCCGCCCAGGGGGTTATGGCCAAGGTAGCGCGGCTCCCGTCCCGAGCGCATGGCGCGGGCGTAGGCCAGCACCTCGCGCGGGCGGCGCACGAACTGGGCGAGGCGTGCGTAGCGGGCCCTGGAGCTGCCTGAGAAGCCCCAGGCCAGGCGCAGTGCCACGGCCGCACCGGCGACGTAGCCGGCCGTGTGGTGGACGGCATCGAAGTCGCGAGGGGGCCAATGCCCGCTGATCCAGCAGGTGGCGATGGCCGCCGCGAGCGTCCAGTGCAGCACGCGCACGAGGACATCCCAGACGCGGATGCGCGCGGCGTCCGTCATCGCGGTCCTTACTTCTTGTCAGCCGGCTGCTCGCCTTCCGGGTAGACGCGCTCGAAGGTCTTGGGGTGGAAGAAGGCTTCGGCCTTCTTGCCCTGGTCGTCGAAGCCGTAGACCTCGTAGCAGTTGTTGTAGTTCTGGACCTTGCGGACCTTCCAGCCTTCGGATTCGAGCTTCTTCTGCAGCTCCATCTGGCCGCGCTTCTCCTCCTTGGGCACGACCGGGCAGGAGACGGCGCCGTGGGCGAAGGCGGTGCCCGCGGCGGCGACGAGAGCGAGGGTGGTGAGGAGGCGTTTCATGTGGAGGTCCTTTCAGGATCAGACAGGGGAGCCGGGCCAGAGCAGTGCCGGGCCGGCGTCGGCGAGGGTCTTGCAGCCGGAGAGGGCCATCGCGATCTCCAGCTCGTCGCGCAGCAGACGCAGCGCGTGGGCCACGCCCAGGGCGCCACTGGCGGCAAGGGCGTGGACATAGGGGCGGCCGAGCAGCACGGCGTTGGCGCCCAGCGCCATGGCCTTGAGCACGTCGGTGCCGCGGCGGATGCCGCCGTCGACGAGCAGCGGCACGTCCGGGCCGACGGCGGCGCGCAGGGGCGGCAGCAGCGCGGTGGTGGGCGGCAGCGTGTCCAGCGCGCGGCCGCCGTGGTTGGTGACGACGAAGCCGGTCACGCCGCGGGCGAGTGCCTCACGTGCGTCGTCGGCATGCGTGACGCCCTTGAGCAGCAGCGGCAGCTTGCTCTGCGCGCGCAGCCAGTCGATCTCGCGCCAGGTGGCGGCGCGCGGCATCAGTCCGTCGAACAAGGCACTCTGGCCGGGCTGGAGGTTCAGCGGCTTCTTCAGGCCGCCGAGGTTGACTGCGCGGATGTCGTCGGGAAGCTTGAAGCCGATGCGGCGCTCGCGGTCGCGGGCGCCGTGCACCGGCGCGTCGACGGTCAGCACCAGGGCCTGGAATCCGGCGGCCTCGACACGGCGCAGCAGGGAGCGCATGAAGTCGTGGTCATCGCGCCAGTAGAGCTGGAACCACAGTGGACCGGCGCCCGGATCGGCTCGCATGGGTGCGGCGACGGCCTCCATGTCCACGCTGGCCTGGGCGCTCAGGATGAGGCCGGCCTCCTGGGCCGCGGCGGCGTGGCCCAGGGCCAGCTCGCCGTCGGCATGGAAGAGGCGCTGGTAGGCGATGGGTGCGAGCAGGATGGGATGGCGCAGCTCGCGGCCGAGCAGCGTGACGCGCGTGTGGCCGTGGCTGAGGTCGCGCAGCACTCGGGGCTGCAGCCGTATGGCGTCCCAGGCGGCGCGGTTGGCGCGCAGCGTGATCTCGTCGGCGGCGCCGCCATTGAGATAGGCCCAGGCGGCATCGCTGACGCGGGCCCGGGCGGGGGCCTCGAAGTCGGCGAGACTGGCCAGGCCTTCGGGCAGGGATTCGATGACCGGCGCCGGGTTCACGTGTCGGCCCACATCCTGAGCAGGTTGTGATACGTGCCGGTGAGCTGGACCAGGGCCTCGGCCTCGCCGTGCTCGGCGCGCAGCCGCATGAGGCTCATGTCCATCTCGTAAAGCAGGCGGCGCTGCTCGTCGCTGCGCACCATGCTCTCGATCCAGAAGAAGCTGGCCAGCCGCGCGCCGCGTGTGACGGGCTCGACGCGGTGCACGCTGGTGCCGGGGTAGACGACCATGTCGCCCGCAGCGAGCTTGACGCGCTGCTCGCCGTAGGTGTCGGCGATGACGAGCTCGCCGCCGTCGTAGTCGGCCGGGTCGCTCAGGAAGAGCGTGCACGATATGTCGGTGCGTACGCGCTGCGTGCCGCCCGGCAAATAGCGCACGGCCTGGTCGACATGGTCACCGTAGGTGTTCGTCGCGCCGGCATAGCGGTTGAACAGCGGCGGCAGCACGCGCTTGGGCAGCGTGGCCGAGAAGAACAGCGGATGCTTCTCGAGCGCCTGCAGCACCAGCGCCTGCAGCTCGCGGTGCTGCTCGCTGCCGGGTTGCAGTTGCTGGTTGTTCTTGACCAGCGCGGCCTGGCGGCCGGCGGTCGTGCGGCCGTCGGCCCAGGGGGCCGCGGCCAGCAGTTCGCGGGCCCTCGCCAGGCCTGCCGCATCCAGAACGTCGTCGATCTTCAGCAGCATGGTGGCGAGGGGACTCCGTCAGAACTTGTAGGTGCCGGTAACGCTGGTCACACGGCCCGTGCCGGGCACGTAGAAGGACGTGTACAGCTGGTCAGCATAGAGCTTGTTGGCCACGTTGCTGACGTAGAGCTTGAACAGCAGCTGCTCCGGGATGACGGTGTACTCGGCCATCACGTCGGCGGTGATGAACTTGGGCGCGTAGAAGCCGGGGTTGCGGTTGGGCTGTTGGCCGCTGCGGGCGTTGGCTCCGACGCCCAGGCGCAGCGAGGGCAGCACCTGGTAGGCCGTCCACAGGCTGCCGGAGTAGCGCGGCGTCAGTGACGGGCGGGTGCCCTGGCCTTCGGAGCCGGCCACGCCGATGTCGATCTTGGCGACCGGCATCCACGTGAAGTTGCCGAAGACTTCCCATTGCGGCGTGATGCGGCCGAGGATGTCGACGTCCAGGCCGGCGGCATGGCGCTTGCCAGACAGGGTCACGAGGTTGACCAGCGGGTCGGTGTTGCGCTCATGCAGCTTGGTGTTGCGGAAGGCGCTGGCGCGCACGCTCAGCTTGCCGTCGGCGCTGTCCCACTTGGTGCCCAGCTCGACGTTGACCGAGCTTTCCGGCGGGATGTCCACGTTGGCCGCGCTCAGCGAGTAGGCGTCGCCGGAAGTGTTGAAGGACGTGGCGCCCATCAGGTGGAAGGACCATTGCTCGTTCGGCTGGAACAGCACGGCGGCGCGCTTGCTCACTTCCGACACCTTCATGCGGTAGGACGTGACTACCGGTGGCGTGGCGGCCGAGTACTGGAAGTAGTCGCCAGTCAGGTTGTCGTAGCGCAGGCCGGCCAGCAGCTTCCACATCGGCGCGACCTGGATCATGTTCTGCACATAGCCGCCGTAGGCCTTGGACGTGTAGTCGCTGCTGGTGCGGAAGTTGCGCAGGGACTCGTCGTAGGACGCGCCATCGAACGGCGTGCCGACCGTCGTGCTGGGCTTGGCCGTCTGCGTGCCGACGGTGGCGAACACCTGCTTCTTCTCGTTTGAGAAGTCGATGCCGGCCTGCAGCACGTTGTCGAAGCCGCCGAGCTTGAACTTGCTGCTCAGGTCGCTCTGCGCCGTGATGGTCTGCATGTCCTGCTTCTTGAGCTGCAGGGCGCGCGTGATGATGGTGTTGGCGTTGATGTTGTCCAGTGCGACGTTCAGCTTGGTGGGCTGCTGGGCCGCCGCGGCGAAGTTCCACAGCGTGGCGCGCTGGTCGCGCGTGTAGTTGGCGGCGCGCACCTTGGTGACCAGCTCCGTCTCCGGCGAGAAGCGGTGGGTGTGGCTGAGCATGGCGTAGTAGGCCGTGCCCTTGTTGAAGTCGCTGGCCATGCCGTAGTAGGCGTCGGGGTCCAGCGCCGTGTTCAGCTGGTTGGCCGCGCCGGTGGCCGTCGGGCGGATCCAGCGCACGCCGTAGTTGATGCCGTTGTCGTTTTGCAGGCCGTAGACGGTGATGCCGAACTCGTCGGTCTCGTCGATGCCGAAGCGGTAGCTGGCGCCCACGCCGCGCTTGTCGAGCATGGAGCCGGCACCGTTGCTGTCGGCGGTGTTGTGCATGCCGACGACGCGGAAGGCCGAGTTCTCGCCGGTGCGCGTGTTGAAGTCTCCGACGGCGCGCAGTGCGCCATGGCTGCCCATCTGGACGGCGACCTCGTTCTGGTCGGCCAGCACGGCCTGCTTGGTCACCTGGTTCAGCGCGCCACCGGTGGAGCCGCGTCCGAACAGCAGCGAGGCCGAGCCGCGCAGCAATTCCAGCCGGTCGAGGAAGAAGGTGTCGCGGTCGTAGAAGGCCGGGTCGCGCATGCCGTCGATGAAGACGTCGCCCGTGCCCTGCAGGGAGATGCCGTGGATCTTGATGTCTTCCTCGCCGCCCTCGGCGGCCTGGAAGGTGATGCCGGACGTGTTGCGCAGCACTTCCTTGACGCTGCTGAAGTTGCGGTCGTCCATGACCTTCTCGGTCACGACGGTCAGCGCCTGGGGAATGTCACGGATGTCCTGCTTGCCCTTGCCGATGCGGGTCTCGGTGGCCTGGTAGTCGTCCTTGCCCTGCTTCTCTGCACTGGCCTTGGCGCGCACCGTGGGCAGCACGTTGTCTTCCTTGGGCGGCGTGGTCTGGGCCAGGGCGGCGGAGGCCAGGCCGAAGCCGGCGGCCAGCGCACCCAGGGGGAGCAGGGCGTGGGCCTTGGGCAGGCTCGTCTTTTTCTTGCGGGACATGGATCTCTCCGATGGATCGTGAATGGGCATGGCTTTGCCCACGACGGCGTCGGGCGCCGCCCACGGCATGGCTACTCAGGGGAAAGGGCTGGGGTCAGCGGTCGACTTCGTAGGACATCGGTGCGATGACCTCCCACTCGACGGGCTGACCGTTTTCCATATAGGGGGCAAAGCGGGCGCTGCGCATGTCCAGCAGCGCCTGCTCGTCGAGCCGGGTGTAGCCGGAGGACTTCGCCAGCGTGATCTCACGCGGCTGGCCACGCACGTCGACGACGACGCGCAGATGCACGACGCCGGATTCCCGCAGGCGCTTGGACATCAGCGGCACCGTCATGCGCGGCTCCTTGAGATAGCGCACGGCACTGGCCGGGATCTGCTTGATCTGCGGCGCCGGCGGCGGCGCGACCTGCACGACGGGCGGAGCGGGCGCCACCTGCGCCTGCACGACCACCGGTGGGGGCGGCGGCAGGGCCGCGACGACCGGCGACGGTGCGGGTGCCACCGCGATGGCGATCAGCGGCGGCTCGATCAGCGTCGTCGCCGGAACCTTCAGCTCCGGCATTGCCATGGGCGGCGGCGGCAGGGGCTTGGGCGGCTCTGCCGGCGCGACCAGGCGCACAACGACCGGTGCGACACGGGCCACTGCACGGCGCACGTCCTGCATCTGGCTCAGGCCCCACAGGCCCAGCAGATGCAGCGCGGCGACGCCGACCAGCACCAGGCGGCGACTGCGCGGCGGCTGCGACAGCTCGCCATAGCTCGGTCGTGATTGCGCCACGCGCGACACGGCCAGCCGGGATGGTGCGGCGACCGGAGTGGGGGCGACAAAAGCGAGCGGCTTCACGGACAGGACGACGGGTTCGATCCGCAAAAATCTTAACACAAATGCGAACGATTCCTATTTGATCCATGTCATGCTGAGGCGCTGGCGCGACACTGCGATGGGTGGTGCCCGATATGCTCGCCGCATGACCAAGGTTCTCGTTCGCTGGCTGCTGCTCGCCGGGGCGCTGCTGCTGGTGGCCCACCTCTACCCCGGCGTCGTCGTCAAGAGCTTCACTTCGGCGCTGATCGCAGCCCTGGTGCTGGGCCTGTTGAACACGCTGCTGCGGCCCATCCTCGTGCTGCTGACACTGCCGGTGACGGTGCTGAGCTTGGGGCTCTTCCTCTTCGTCATCAACGCGCTGATGTTCTGGGCTGCCGCCTCGGTGCTGGACGGCCTGGCCGTGACCGGCTTCTGGGCAGCGCTGATCGGCTCGCTGATCTACAGCCTGTGCGGCATGGTCATCGACGTCGTCATCGAGCGCCTGTTCCCCGGGGAGTAGGCCCGCCCCGGCGGCCGTCAGGTCGTAGCTGCAGGTCTCAGTTGGGCAGCTCGACGTCCGGCGGGATGTAGCGGCCCCGGTACATCTCGCCCAGGATGGACTGGCGCTCATAGACCAGCGTGCGCAGCCGCGCGTCGATCACCGAAGCCTCGACCTGGTCGGCGTCCGGGCCGCGCGACTGCCGCAAGCCGGAGCGCAGGCGGTCGATGGCACCGTTGAGGTCACCCGCGGCGGCATGCACCTCGGCCTGCGCGCGCACCGCACGCAACGGCTGGTCGAGCTTCTGCCAGACCAGGGCCAACTGGGCCCAGGCGTGCGAATCCTTGGGTTGCAGGCTGACATGGGTTTGCAGTGCGTCAGCCGCCTCGCGCAGGGCGGGCACGCCGGTACCGGGCACCAGTGCCAGGCCCACGCGCTGCATCAGCATCGGGCGGGATTTCTCGCCCTGCAGGCTGTCCAGCGCCGCTGCTCCTTCCATCGGGCGGCCGCGGGCCTGGGCGAGCTCGGCGCGCAGGTAGGTGAGTTGCCGGCGGGCGGCCACGGTCTCGGCGGGGCTTGGGTTGATGAGCTGCAACGTCACCTCGGCGCTGCGCAGCGTCGCCTCGGCGCGGTCGAAGTTGCGCAGCTTGATGGATGCCAGCGTGGCGGCATAGCGCGCGCCCAGCTGCTCGTAGCCGCCGCTCTCGCGGATGTTGCGGGCACCGGCGTCGTAGTTCTCGAGCACCTTCCAGGCGTCCACGCGCGGGTCCATCAGCACGCGGGCGCGGGCCGCCATCAACGCGTGTTCGGCCAGGCCACGAGGACGCGTGAACGGTTCGAGCGCCAGGCGCGTGCGCGCATCGCCGATGCGCTCGCTGGTCAGCGGGTGGGAACGAAGGTAGGGGAACGCGCCGTTGTCCATCAGGTGGTAGGCCTGTTCCATGCGCTCGAACATGCTCACCATGCCGCTGCCGGCGAAGCCCGCCTCCACGAGCACGTTGAAGCCCACGCGGTCGGCCTCGCGCTCCATGTCGCGCGAGAAGTTCAGTGACATCTGCGTGGCCGCGGCCTGGCCGCCGACGATGCCGGCGTTGGCGAGGTCGATGTTGCCGCGCGAGGCGGCCAGCACGCCGAGCAGCAGGCCGGCGATGGCGATCATGCTGTTCTTCGAGTCGCCCGCGATGCGCCGGGCGATGTGGCGCTGCGTCACGTGCGAGATCTCGTGAGCCAGCACCGACGCCAGCTCGTCGCGCGACACCGTCATCGCGATCAGGCCCAGGTGGGTGCCGATGAAGCCGCCCGGCAGCGCGAATGCGTTGACGCTCTTGTCCTCGACGAGGAAGAACTCCCAGGCGAATCGGGACTGGATGTCCTCGCCGATGTGGCCCAGCTTGCTCGATGCTGCCACCAGTGGCTGGAAGATGCCTTCCATGTATTCCTGCAGCAGCGGGTCCTGCACGACGGCAGGGTCCAGGCGGATGGAGCGCATGTAGCGCTCGCCCAACTGGCGCTCGGCGCCCACGTCCAGGTCTTGCGAGACCGAGTCGCCGAGGGCCGGCAGATTGACCTGGGCATTCAGCGGGGCGCCGGGCAGGGCCAGCGTCGCCGCGGCGAGCAGGCTGAGCAGAGGGCGGTGCAGGGACTTCTTCATCGGACAGGGGCGCAAGCCGGGAACGAGGCTCCTATGATGCCTGCAACACCTTGCCCCTTTGTTTCCAGGCATGACGACCCCGTTGACCCACTTTGACGCCCAGGGCCAGGCCCACATGGTGGACGTGTCGGCCAAGGCCGAGACCCACCGCGTCGCCGTTGCCGCCGGCGAGATCCGCATGCGGCCCGAGACCTTTGCGCTGATCGTCGGCGGCACGGCCAAGAAAGGCGATGTGCTGGGCGTGGCGCGCATCGCGGCCATCCAGGGCGCCAAGCGCTGCAGCGATCTGGTGCCGCTTTGCCACCCGCTGCCGATCACGCGCGTGGCGGTGGATTTCGAGCTCGACGAGGCCGGCAGCCGCGTGCTGTGCCGTGCCCAGGTCGAGACGCTGGGCCGTACTGGCGTCGAGATGGAGGCGCTGTGCGCCGTGCAGGTGGGCCTGCTGACCATCTATGACATGTGCAAGGCCGCCGACCGCGGCATGGTCATCGCCGACGTGCGCGTGCTGGAGAAGCAAGGCGGCAAGAGCGGCGACTGGCGCGCCGCAGGCTAGCGCAGCGTCCGCCAGTCCACCACGCCAGAGGCCGGCTGGCATTGCGGCATGGGCGGCGCAGAGGCTGCTTCCTCGCAACTGGAAAACCAGGTGTCGCCGGTGGGGTTGCGGAACTCGCGCAGCCGGTCCGCGACATAGCGGGCGCCTTCCACGTCGCCAATGGTCTGCAGCGAACGCGACCAGTGCATCAGCAGTCGCGCGTCCACCAGGCTGAAGGCGGTGCGGCGCGTTGCGGCAAGGGCCAGCTTGCCGGGCGGGAAGCCGGTGGCGGCGGCGTAGTCGGCCTGGTGGCTGAAGAATGGCGAGCGCTGGCCTGTGGTGATGCGCTCGTTCAGGGGCGCGGCGTCATCCGGCGGCGCGTAGATGACGACGATGCGGTGGTAGTCCCAGACGGCGAAGGCGCTGCCCGCGATCAGCAGGCCACCGACCATTTGCCAGGGCATGCCCGGCGCGGGCCTGGCGGGTGCATCGGCCTGAGTTTTGACCGGCAGGGCCAGGCCGAGGGCGAAGCAGGCCGGCAGCAGGAAGTAGGCATACCAGAGCGGGTACTCCAGCAGGCTGTGCAGCGAGATGGTCAGCACAATCATCAGCGCCGCGCGGCGCAGCGGCGCGTCCTCGCCGGCGCGAGCCGCTCCGCGCCAGGCTTTCCAAAGCGCCCAGCCCAGCAAGGCGAGCACCGCACCCGCCCACGGCAGGCCCAGTTCGACCGCCAGCTGCGAGGGCAGGTTGTGCGTGTGGTCGAAGAAGGCGACGGGGCGGTCCGGGAAGGGAGTCAGGCTCCAGGCGACGTTGAACTCGCCCCAGCCGACACCCAGTAGCGGGTTGGCAAGTGTCAGGGCCCAGGCGTCGCGCAGGATGGCCAGGCGCGACGGCGAGCCGGCCCCCTCGGACAGGCGCGAGGCGGCGCCGAAGGCATGGCCCTCTGCCGACCACTGCGCCATCAGCCACCAGCTGACGCCCAGCATCAGCGGCGTGGCCAGCAGGGCGAGGCGCGCGCTGCGCGAGAGCCTGCCGTCGACCAGGCCCCACACGGCCAGCATCGCGATGCCGATGAAGCCGGTGCGCGAGGCGCTCAGCACGACGGTGAAGACGCAGGCGAACAGCAGCGGCGCGAGCAGCCAGCGCCAGCCGCGCCTCTCGGTGACGAAGACTGCGGCGACCGAGGCCCACATCATCAGGCTGGCGAGGTGGTTGGGCTGGCGCAGGTTGCCGACTGCCCGGCCCGCAATGCCCGAGCGCGCGATGACGTTGCCGTCGGCCCAGCCGGGCATGAAGACCTGCACGAGGCTGACGACCACGCTGGCCAGGCCGGCGGCAAGCAGGCCCCAGCACAGTGCTTCGGCGGCGAGGTTGCGCTGGTCGCGCGACAGGCCCTGGGCGACCAGCAGCACGGCCAGGCCGGCGCCGATGATGGCGATGGCGCCCAGCCCCAGAGACGCAGGCAGGGAGCGCCAGACGACAGAGCTCATCGGTGCGACGAGCAGCAGCAGGAGCGCCAGCGCCGCGGGACTTTTCAGTCCGTTCAGCCAGCCGGGCGTGGCGCGGGCAAGCAGGACGAGAGCCAGACCCCAGCCGGCGAGGGCGAGGAGCTGGTTGTAGAGCGTTGCCGAAGGGGTCTGGTTATAGGCCAGCAGCGGCGGCAGCGCTGCGGCGAAGAACAGGCCGAGCGGCGCGGCTTCGACCGAGGTGGGAGTCTGGGAGGACATGGGCGCAGATGATGGCATGGGTCCGCGCTCCGTCGCGATGTGGCGCGCGACGCTAGATCCAACCATCCAGCCAGAACCTGGGGCGATAGGTTTCCCCCGGAGGAGGGACTGGGCTGTCTGCGCGTATGCGAGGCGGTTCTCGGGCCGCCTGCATTGCTGTCGTGACGCACAGACCGAACTGGGTGGCCAGCAGCAAGGACGCTGCCCAGTGCTTGAGCGACCACGAACGGCGTTCACGTAGGGGTACCGCCGCAGGCTCGCATCGGGCTACGGCGCCGGCCATCAGTCCCCAGGCGGTGGCGATCCAGAGCTGCGATAGCGGCATCACGAAGTTGCCTGAGAATGCGCCATCGACCAGAGCAGCCATGGTCGCGGCAAGTGCGCCGGCCAGCAGCGGGCGCGATGGGGTGGCGCGGTACAAGCATCGAAGGCCCTGCGCCAGCGGCATCAGCATCAAACCCATGACAAGCAACGATGCAGGCAGCCCGAGTTCGGCAGCGAGCTGTAGATAGACGTTATGTGGATGCGCGGCAGTGGGATTGATCTGCGCGGCGAAGTGCATCGGCCCCTGCCCCAGCCATGGGGATTGAAGAAACTGATCGAGGGCGGCGGTCCATAGCAAATCCCGCGAATGGGCAGAACTGAGGCCTGTGGGACTTGCAAAGGACGGGCGCCATGTGAGATCCAAGGCGCTGGGCAAGGCCAAGAAAAGCAGGAGCGCTCCTAGCAGTCCTGATACAAGGCAAGTCCAGCCTTGGCGACTGATCCGGCACTCACGCGAGAGCGTCAAAACGATCAGGGCAACAAGCCAAGCTAGGAAGGTGGCACGTGCCAGCGTCAGGACTGTCAGCGCGATTTGCGCCATTGCAGCGCCAGAGGCCAGCGCGCGCCAGCGTTTATCGGCATCCGATGCAGCAACCACCCACAGCAGGGGCACCGCAACGGTCTGCACATGATTCAAGAAACGGGGGTTCGAGAAGCCAATCATGAATCCCCGCGCATCCAGCAGTTGGCCGGACATCAACGAGGTCAGGTAGAGCAGCAGCACGGTGGCCGCGTAGGCAGCCATCGCAGCTGCCATGGCTCGCAGCAGTGTGCTTTCGTCGCCGGCCACGGCGCGCTGGCGGCACACCCATGCCCATCCCAGCAGCCCAAGCCATAAGGCCACCTCCTGCAGGGCTGCGGCCGTGTACCGGCTGTGCCAGCATGACATCAGAATCAGTAGTACCAGGCTTGCAGCTGCCAGGGCGGACCTGCTTCGGTACTCGGGCAGGCATGTCGGCTTCCACCAGAGTGAGAACGAAGCCGCCAGCAGGATCAGACATTCGGCAGCACGTTGGAAGTCGTGCGCCGACTTGTGTCCAGCAGGCCACAAGGGCAGGACCCCCATGATGATCACGAGGCCGCAGGCGAGCCATCTTTGGATATCGCCTACAGGCTGCTTGAGCTGGGTGGCGGTCACATGAGTGGCGGATTTGTTTCAGAAATGAAAACAGGGGGCAAGCCCCCTGTTTCGATTAAGCAGTCAACTGAATGAATCAGGACGCGCTGTTCTTTTCGATGGCGGTCTTGACAGCGCCGGTAGCGTCCGTTGTGATCGTCCAGGTCACGGCAGTTTCGCCGACGTTTGCGGACCACTTGATGTACGTTGCAGCGCCCACAGCGCCGGACTTCAGCGTGGCTTCAATGTCGCCGGCAGTGGCCGTGTTGACGGCAGTCACTTCATTCGTAGCCTTGAAGTCAGCATCGGCGGGAATGCCGTTGCTGCCGCCCACGCAGTTGGTCTTGACACCGCCGTTTTCCTGGATGCACAGGGCGATGGCAGTCTTGAGCGAGTCGACAGCCGACAGCGCATTGCCTGCCTTGGCCTTGGCCGTGTAGTCCTTGTACTGCGGAATCGCCACAGCTGCCAGGATGCCGATGATGGCGACGACGATCATCAGTTCGATCAGGGTGAAGCCTTGTTGGGCGCGTGCTTTCAGGTTCATGTCGTTACTCCAGTCAAAGTGGGTGGGAGGAGGGCACTCCCCCTGAATGCAGGGGGCGTGCCAGCTTTTTCGGCCTGTAGGCCTGTGCGAAAGCGCACGAATGGGAGCCCCGAACGCGGGGGGCTGACAAAAATGGTCACTTTGGGCTGACGCGTTCTGTCATCTCCAGCCGGCCGGCCGAAAAACGTCAGGCGAAAAAATGGCGCCTCGAAGGCGCCTGTAACTTGGTGTTGCGGGACTAGAGCTTCATGTCCTGCCCGGCCTGGAGCGTACTGATCCGGTGCGGGCTGCTCAGCGCCTGCACGCCCTGCATGACGGCCTCGACCTCGCCGGGCTTGATGTGGGTGATGCGCACATCGACGCTGCCGGACAGTTGCGCCAGCTCGTGGCCGAGGTCGTGCGGGCAAAGGTGCTTGCTGACGTGCGCGAGCGCGGCCTCGTCGTCGCTGAAGGCGGTCTCGATGACGAGGTGGGACAGGCGCAGGTCGGCCAGCCGGCGCCACAGCGCCGGGTTGGGGCCGGTGTCGCCGGTAAAGACCCAGTGGGCATGGCCGGCGGAGGCGCCGGCGTCCACGGCGAAGCCGACCGCCGGCACGGTGTGGACCGCCGGCAGGACTTCGATGACGCGGCCCCCGAGGTCGAGGCGGTCCCCGATCTGGAAGGGATGCAGCGACAGCACCGGCGCGGCAGCAGTGGGCAGCGCGGTGAAATCGGGCCAGATGATGCCGTTGAAGAGGTGCTGGCGCAGTGCGTCCAGCGTTTGCGGCAGGGCGTGGACCCGGATGGGCGGGCGGCCTGCGGCGACGCGCAGGCGCAGCACGGCGTCAGCCAGCAGCGGGATGCCCAGCACGTGGTCCAGATGGGAGTGGCTGAGCAGAATATGGTCGATGGCAGCCAGCGCATCCAGCGGCAGGTCGCCCACGCCGGTGCCGGCGTCGATGAGGACATCGTCGTCGAGCAAGAAGGCGGTGGTCTTGTAGCCGGCGGCAATGGCGCCGGAGCAGCCCAGGACGCGGATGTTCATGCGGTGCATGGCTTGGATTCGTGAGCCTCGCGCAAGGCGGGGCAGATGCCCAAGAATGTACGCAGCCCCCGGCGGCTCGTGACGGTCGGATTACCGAGTTGGGGGGATGCCGTGCGTGAGGAAATCACACGCGGCCGACCGCCGCGGAATCCGGCCCGGCCGGCCGCCAGGAAGGGCGGTCAGCCCTGGACGAACTGCATCTGCGTGCCGGCCAGCTCGATCAGGTCGCCGGTGCGCAGGGCGATGGATTCGCCGGTCAGCGGGATGCCGTTGACGCTGGGGCGCTGGCCTCCCTCGACATGGGCAAAGACATAGCCGGTGGGGCGCTTGGTGATGGAGGCGACCTGCACGCCGGGCTTGCCCAGCGTCGTGACGACCTTGGTCAGCGCGACCTCCCGGCCGGCGGCAGCACCTGTCAGCACCTTGATGGACGCCGGGCCGATGGTGTTGCCGCTGCCCAGCGAGCCGAAGGAGGAGGTCAGGCCCAGGTTCGGCGGCGCGCCGGACCCGGGCTTGAGGATCATCGTCTTCTCGTAGTCGCCACCGTCGCTCAGCAGGAACTTGATCTTGTACTTGCCGATCTCGACCGTGTCGTTGTCGGCCAGCAGCTGCTTCTTGATGGCCTTGCCGTTGATGTAGGTGCCATTGGTGGAATTGAGGTCTTCGATGAAGACGTCGGCACCGACCATCTGCAGTACGGCGTGCTCGCCGCTGACGGCGAGGTTGTCGATGACGATGTCGTTGTACGGCCGCCGACCGAGCGTGGTCTTGTCCTTGGTGATCTGGACTTCCTTGATCACCACGCCGTCGAGCGAAACCACCAGTTTGCCCATTTATGACCTCAAGTTCTGTTGTGCGTGCCGCGACTCTTCAGGCGACGGAGTCTTTGCCGCCACGCCGACCGAAGGGCCACCAGCCCCGTCCCTCGGTACGTTGGCGGCCCTCGGCGCGGGCCAGGATGAGCGCGATGTTATCGCGCCCGCCGCTTTCATTGGCCGCGTTGATCAGGGCGCGCGCCGCTTCCGGCAGCGTCGGGTTGTTGTTGAGCAGGTTGGCCAGGCTGTCGTCGTCGAGCATGTCGGACAGGCCGTCGGAGCACAGCAGATAGGTGTCGCCAGGCTGGACTTCGTGCAGATGCAGCTCCATCAGCACCGTGTCCTCGACGCCGACGGCGCGCGTGACGAGGTTCTTGTTGCTGGAGAAGGCCGCTTCCTCGACGGTCAGCAGGCCCGCGTCGATCTGCTCCTGCAGCAGGGAGTGGTCGCGGGTGATCTGCATCAGGCGCCCTGCGCGCAGGCGGTAGGCGCGTGAGTCGCCGACATGTCCCAGCAGCAGGCCCTCGGGCCGGAACACGCCCAGCACCAGCGTCGTGCCCATCCCGGCATAGCGCGGGTTGGTATTGGCGGCGTTGAAGATGGCGCGGTTGGCGTTGTCGACGCAGATGTCCATGGCGCGTCTGACTTCACCAGCCCGGGCTTCCCGGCCATTGCTCTTGAGCCAGCGGCCAAGCTCGCTGCTGACGAAGCTGGTCAGCATCTGGCTGGCCACCTCGCCAGCGTTGTATCCGCCCATGCCGTCGGCCAGCACAACCAGACTGGCGGCCTCGTCCAGGGCGACCGAGTCCTCGTTGTTGTCGCGCGCACGGCCCACGTCGGTGGCGCTGAAGAACTCCAGTGTCATGAGGCTTGGCGGGGGTCTGACGGCACGTCGCCGGGGGCGGGGGAGCGGGGATTCTGCCCTGCTTCCTCCGGCGTCAAACGCAGTGTTTGTGCGAAGGTTTGCGCAAAGGCCGGATCCTGTGGGGCGGCGGTTTCGGGCATCGCAGGCTCGGCCTGCAGGGCCATGACGAGGACGGCTTCCAGGTCGCGCGCCATCTGTTCGCCCGAGGGGTAGCGCAGCTCGGGACGTTTCTCGAGCGCCACGGCCAGCACCAGCGCCAGGGCCTCGGGCAGGCTCGGGCGGTGGGTGCGTACGTCGGGTGCAGGCTCCGTGGCGATCTGCTGCATCAGCCGCGCCATCGAGTCGCTCTGATGCGGCAGCACACCGGTCAGCAACTGGTAGAGCAGCACGCCGAGGGAGTAGAGGTCGCTGCGGCCATCCACCGTCAGGCCGGCCAGCTGCTCGGGCGACATGAAGGACGGCGTGCCCAGTACCAGGCCCGTGCGCGTGCGGCTGCCGTCGCCGACCCGGGCGATGCCGAAGTCCATCAGCTTGAGGCCGCCGTTCACGCGGTCCAGCATCACGTTGGCCGGCTTGATGTCTCGATGGATGACGCCCTGACTGTGCGCATAGTGCAGCGCGCGGGCCAGGCGGGCGCCCAGCTGAACGACCTCGCGTGCCGGCAGCAGCTGGCCAGGCCTGGTGAATAGGCTGAGGTCGCGACCCAGCACGTACTCGAGGGCGAGCCAGGCGTCACTGCCATCCTGGCCGGCGTCGACGACCTGCAGGATGTCGGGATGCTGGAGCTGGCGTGCTGCACGCGCCTCGCGCATGAAGCGTTCGCGCACGTCGGCCAGGTCCTCGCTCGAGAACTCGCGGCTCAGCGCCAGACGCTTGATGGCGACCTGGCGGCCGGTGGAGCGTTGCGTGGCCTTGTAGACGATGGCCATCGCGCCGCGACCGATTTCGGCGCCGATGTCGAAGTCCTGAAGATCCGGTGAGGCGTCTGCGGCCTGCACTGGCGCCTCGTCGGTGGCCGGCGTCGGCGACCCCCCGGGCAGCGTGGGCGGCGGCGTTGGGGCCGCGGCGGGCGGCGCGTCGGTACCGCGGCCGACGAGGCGCTGCCAGAAACCGGGTTTGCCGCTAGCCATGCCGGCGATCTTAGGTCGCCTCGGGCCTGCCGCGACGCGCCAGGGCCAGGCCGGTGGCCACGACGAGCACGGCGCAGCTGATGCTGACCGCGTAGTCCAGCCCGTGCATGTGGGCCTCGAACCATTCATGCACGGCGGCATCCGTCGTCGCCATTTCGCCGGCGACGAAGCCCAGCAACGCCGCGCCCATGGTGATGATGGCCGGGAAGCGCTGCATGAGCTTCAGCAGCATCGTGCTGCCGAAGATGATGAGCGGAATGGACAGGCCCAGCCCGATGACCAGCAGGATCACCCGGGCGCCTTCGGGTGCGCTGTTGGCGGCGGCCGCGACGGCGATGACGTTGTCCAGGCTCATCACGAGGTCGGCGATCAGGATGGTGCGGATGGCCACCCAGATGCTGCTGCTGGCGTGCACGTCGGCATCGTTGTCGCCATCGGCCAGCAGCTGCACGCCTATCCACAACAGGAGCACGGCGCCGACCAGCTTCAGCCAGGGGAGCTGCAGCAATTGCACGGCGAACAGCGTCAGCACGACGCGCAGCACGATGGCGGCACCGCTGCCGAAGATGATGGCGCGCCTTTGCTGGTCGGCCGCCAGGTTGCGCGCCGCCAGCGCGATGACGACGGCGTTGTCACCGGACAGCAGGATGTTGACCCAGATGATCTTCAGCAGCGCGATGAGGAAGGCGGTGCTGAATACGTCGATTTGGAGGTCCATGTCTTGCGAGGCGGCGGGCGGAAAAAGAAAAGCCGCCGGGGTCGAACCCGGCGGCTTTCAGGGGAACGAAGCCCGGATTACAGCAGGGCTTTGAGCAGCTTGCCCATCTCGGACGGGTTGCGCGTGACCGTGAAGCCGCACTCTTCCATGATGGCGAGCTTGGCATCGGCCGTGTCGGCGCCGCCCGAGATCAGCGCGCCGGCGTGGCCCATGCGCTTGCCCGGAGGGGCGGTGACACCGGCGATGAAGCCGACGATGGGCTTCTTCATGTTGGCCTTGCACCAGCGGGCCGCTTCCGCCTCGTCGGGGCCGCCGATCTCGCCGATCATGATGACGGCGTCGGTGTCCGGGTCGTCGTTGAAGGCCTTCATCACGTCGATGTGCTTGAGGCCGTTGATCGGGTCGCCGCCGATGCCCACGGCCGACGACTGGCCGATGCCCAGCTCGGTCAGCTGTGCCACGGCTTCATAGGTCAGCGTGCCGGAGCGCGACACGACGCCGACGCGGCCCTTGCGGTGGATGTGGCCGGGCATGATGCCGATCTTGATTTCCTCGGGCGTGATCAGGCCCGGGCAGTTGGGACCCAGCAGCAGCGTCTTCTTGCCGCCGGCGGCTTCCTTCGCCTTCATCTTGTTGCGCACTTCCAGCATGTCACGCACAGGAATGCCTTCCGTGATGCAGATGGCCAGGTCCAGGTCGGCTTCGACGGCTTCCCAGATCGCGGCAGCGGCGCCGGCGGGCGGCACGTAGATGACGGACACGGTGGCGCCGGTCTGCGACGCGGCTTCCTTGACGGTCGCGTAGATGGGGATCTCGGAGAACTTCTCGCCGGCCTTCTTCGGGTTCACGCCCGCGACGAAGGCATTCTTGCCGTTGGCATAGGCCTGGCAGCCCAGCGTGTGGAACTGGCCGGTCTTGCCAGTGATGCCCTGGGTGATGACCTTGGTGTCTTTGTTGATGTAGATCGACATGGTGTGGAACTCCTGGGCTTACTTGACGGCGGCGACGATCTTGGTGGCAGCTTCGGCCATCGTGTCGGCGGCGATGATGGGCAGGCCCGATTCGGCCAGCATCTTCTTGCCCAGTTCTTCGTTGGTGCCCTTCATGCGCACGACCAGCGGCACTTGCAGGTTCACGGCCTTGCAGGCGGTGATGACGCCTTCGGCGATGGTGTCGCACTTCATGATGCCGCCGAAGATGTTGACCAGGATGCCCTTGACGGCCTTGTTCTTCAGCATGATCTTGAAGGCCTCGGTGACCTTCTCGGCGGTGGCGCCGCCGCCGACGTCCAGGAAGTTGGCCGGCTCGCCGCCGAACAGCTTGATGGTGTCCATCGTGGCCATGGCCAGGCCGGCACCGTTGACCAGGCAGCCGATGTTGCCGTCCAGCGAGATGTAGGCCAGGTCGAACTTGGAGGCCTCGACCTCAGCGGGGTCCTCTTCGTCCAGGTCGCGATAGGCGACGATCTCGGGGTGGCGGAACAGCGCGTTGGCGTCGAAGTTGAACTTCGCGTCCAGGGCCATCAGGTTGCCCTTGCTGTCGCGGTTCAGCGGGTTGATCTCCACCAGCGACGCGTCCGTGTCCATGTAGCACTTGTAGAGCTTGGCGAACAGGTCGACGGCCTGGTCGACCGTGTGGCCTTCCATGCCGATGGCGGCGGCGATCTTCTTCGACTGCTCGGCGGTGATGCCGGTCAGCGGGTCGATGATCTCGGTGATGATCTTCTCGGGCGTGCTGTGGGCCACCTCTTCGATGTCCATGCCGCCTTCGCTGGAGGCGATGAAGGCCACCTTCTGCGTGGCGCGGTCGGTCACCAGGGAGATATAGAACTCCTTGCCGATGTCGGCGCCGTCCTCGATATAGAGGCGGCGGACCTTCTGGCCTTCGGCGCCGGTCTGGTGGGTGATGAGCTGCATGCCGAGGATGCCCTCGGCCTTGGCCTTGACGTCCTCAATGGTCTTGGCCACCTTGACGCCGCCGCCCTTGCCGCGGCCGCCGGCGTGGATCTGGGCCTTCACGACCCAGACCGGGCCGCCCAGCTTCTGGGCAGCCTCGACTGCCTCCTGCACGGTGAAGGCCGGGATGCCGCGCGGCACCGGCACGCCGAACTGGCGCAGGATTTCTTTGCCCTGGTATTCGTGGATTTTCATGGCTGGGGTCTCTCGGGTCGGGGAAGTCAGGAAGCGGTCGCGGTGGCTTCTGGGGTCGCCAGATGCCAACGGGGGTAGAACTGGGCGACGGTGGCACCGTCGCGGCGCAGCGCGTGGCAGCGGTCGAGCTGGAAGGGCGGGTTGCCGGAGGCATCACCCTCGCGGGTGTCGATGACGGAGCCGGCCAGGGCCTGGATGACGGCCGTCGGCAGCACCTGGCAGAGCTCGGTCAGATGGGTGCAGCCACGCGTGGCGGCCAGGCGTTCATGGACAGCCTGGCGGAAGCCCTTCATCAGATTCAGGCCGACGAGGCGGGCATAGGCGTCGCCATGCTCGCCGCAGGCGGCCGGATAGGGCATCCACAGCGTCTCGGACGTGGCGGCGGTGATGGTCAGCGTCGCGTCCACGGTCAGGTGCAGGCGCATTTCGTGGATGGGGTCACCCGCCTTGCGCGGTACGCCGGCCAACGGCACATCATGCGATTTGGTGTCCGTCAGGCTGGCTTCCACATCGAACAAGCCGTCATCGCGCGCGAACACCTGCACATCGAGGGCGCGGCGGTGCAGCGGGCGACGCGTGATGGACGGGTTGACGGCGGGCATGAGACGGGATTGGCGGATCAACCCGGCCGGTGCCGGGACGGGGTCAGACCGGCTTTTGCAGCGCCTTGCCGACATCGGCAAAGGGCTTGTAACCGGGTGAACCCTCGTTTTGGGGCAGGCGGCAATGTAGCACGGAGGGTAAAAACTCCCCTCCGCACTCGGTCAAGCAGGGCTTGGAAGCTGTGCAAGCACTCAGGCCCGCAGCAGGCGTCGCACCAGATCGGGGGAAAACCCGCGGGCCAGCAGAAAGCGGGTCTGACGTGCCTGCTCAGCGACATCCCGGGACGGCTCCGGACCGAAGCGCTTGTGCCAGACCTCGCGGGCTCGCTCCATCTCCGTGGCGCGCAGCGCCGCTTGCTGCTCGGCATCCAGTTGCAGCCCATGCCGGGCGAGTTCTTGCTGGATGCGCTGGGCGCCAAAGCGGCCGGCTCGAACATGCAGACGCGATTCGACAAAGCGTGTTTCGTCGAGGTAGCCCTCGGCGGCGAGGGTGTCGAGCAGTGCATCGATGGCCGCCTCGCTGGCTCCCGCTGCGTCCTCGGCGTCCTCGCGCATGTCGGCGTCGAGCGTCGCCATGCGCGAGCGCCGCTCGATGCTCAGCAGCTTGCGCCGGAGCTCGATGCGGCTGTGCTCGCGCTGGGCCAGCAGGCCGATCGCGCGCGCCTTCAGCGACAGAGGCGCGCGCGCCATGATTGGCTTGCAACCGGGTTGGATGCGTGGTTTCGGCCGCGGCCCGGGCACTGCTGTGCGGTCATGCGGACCACGCCAGGCTGCGGCGCAGCCGCGGCGGTCACGCCTTGTTGGCTGTAGCGTCGGCCTCGCCCAAGGGGGCTACACCGACCGCCTCGCGGATCTTGTTCTCGATCTCGCGCGCCACGTCGACGTTCTCGCGCAGGAATTCGCGGGCGTTGTCCTTGCCCTGGCCGATCTTCTCGCCCTGGTAGGCGTACCAGGAACCGGACTTCTCGACGATCTTGTGAACGACGCCCATGTCGACGATCTCGCCCTCGCGGCTGATGCCCTCTCCATAGAGGATGTCGAACTCGGCGGTCTTGAACGGCGGGCTGACCTTGTTCTTGACGACCTTGACCTTGGTTTCTGAGCCGATGACTTCCTCGCCCTTCTTGATGGAGCCGATGCGGCGGATATCCAGGCGCACGGAGGCGTAGAACTTCAGCGCATTGCCGCCGGTGGTCGTCTCGGGCGAGCCGAACATGACGCCGATCTTCATGCGGATCTGGTTGATGAAGATGACCATGCAGTTGGTCTTCTTGATCGTGGCAGTCAGCTTGCGCAGCGCCTGGCTCATCAGGCGGGCCTGCAGGCCGGGCAGGCTGTCACCCATCTCGCCTTCGATTTCGGCCTTGGGCGTCAGCGCGGCGACCGAGTCGACGACGATGAGGTCGACCGAGCCGGAGCGCACCAGCGCGTCGACGATCTCCAGCGCCTGCTCGCCGGTGTCGGGCTGGCTGATCAGCAGGTCGCTCAGGTTGACGCCCAGCTTCTGCGCGTACTGCACGTCCAGTGCATGTTCGGCGTCGATGAAGGCACAGGTGCCGGCGAGCTTCTGCATCTCGGCGATGACCTGCAGCGTCAGCGTCGTCTTGCCGGACGACTCGGGGCCGTAGATCTCGACGACGCGGCCGCGCGGCAGGCCGCCGACGCCCAGCGCGATGTCAAGGCCCAGCGAGCCGGTGGAGACGACCTGGATGTCTTCCAAGGCCTCGCCTTCGCCGAGCCGCATGATGGAGCCCTTGCCGAACTGCTTTTCGATCTGGGCGAGGGCGGCCTGCAGGGCCTTGGCTTTTTCGGTGTTGAGGGCTTTGACCGGGGCGTCCATGCGAATCTCCGTGGGGAATGGTCGAATTATGGGGCAATCTGTATGTTTGTACAGTATTTTGTCCCCTGATCCACGCTGGTGGGCGGTTCAGGATTGAGGAGCATCCTAGGCACGGGGTGGCTCATGGGATGAGCCACCTGCGCAAGGCCTAACATCGGAGCAGGAGACAAGACCATGCGCATCCTGATTGCGGAAGACGACCAAGTGCTGGCCGACGGGCTGTTGCGCGCGCTGCGCGCCTCGGGCTATGCCGTGGACCGTGTCGCGACCGGCAGCGAGGCCGATACGGCATTGGCCACGCATGAGTTCGATCTGGTCATCCTGGACCTGGGCCTGCCGCGCCTGCACGGGCTGGAGGTGCTGCGCAAGCTGCGTGCGCGCGGCTCGACGATGCCGGTGCTGATCCTCACCGCGGCGGACAGCGTGGAGCAGCGCGTCAAGGGCCTGGACCTGGGCGCCGACGACTACATGGCCAAGCCCTTCTCGCTGCAGGAGCTGGAGGCGCGCGTGCGCGCGCTGACGCGGCGCGGCCTGGGCACGGCCAGCAGCATCATCAAGCACGGACCGCTGAGCTTCGATGCGACCGGCCGCGTGGCCTATATCAACGAGCAGATGCTGGAGCTTTCTGCGCGTGAGCTGTCGCTGCTGGAGGTGCTGCTGCAGCGAGCCGGCCGTCTGGTCAGCAAGGACCAGCTCGTCGAGCGGTTGTGCGAGTGGGGTGAAGAGGTCTCGAACAACGCCATCGAGGTCTACATCCACCGGCTGCGCAAGAAGATCGAGCAGGGACCGATCCGCATCGCTACCGTGCGAGGTCTCGGCTACTGCCTCGAGAAAATCGCGTCATGACGCAATTCGCCGGCCTGCTGCGGCCGTCGAGCTACTGCGGGGGGCGGGACCAGCCAGGGAGCGGCCCGGCGCCGCGACCCGTGTAAATGCCCACCAAGGACGGCGCGAGCCCGCAGCAGGGTTCGCTGTTTGGCGAGATCCTCGACTGGATGCTCGCGCCGCTGCTGCTGATCTGGCCGATCAGCGTGGCGCTGACCTGGCTGGTGGCGCAGGGCATCGCCGGGCGACCCTATGACCGTGAGCTGGGCGAAATGGCGCGCAGCCTGGGGCAGCAGGTGGCGGCCGCGGCGCCAGTGCCCGCGGCGGTCGGCAAGGGCAAGGACCGCTACGCCCTCGCGCCCGAAGCGGCGGCGCTCTTGCGGGCGGATGCGTCTGACACGGTCTTCTACCAGGTGCTGGGCCTGCGCGGCGAGCTGCTCAGCGGCGATGCGGCGTTGCCGGTGCCTACCGAGGAGGCACCCGTCGTGCCGTGGGAGCTGCACTTCCGCGACGACGAGGTGGGATCGGACGCGGTGCGGGTGGCCTACCTGTGGGTCGCGGCCGAGGGGCAGTCCGGGTCGGCCCGGACCATGCTCGTGCAGGTGGCCGAGACCATGGGCAAGCGGGCTCGGCTGACGAACGAGATCATCAAGGGCGTCATCCTGCCGCAGTTCGTCATCTTGCCGCTGGCCGTGTTGCTGGTGTGGCTGGCGCTGGCGCGCGGCATCTCCCCGCTGAACGAGCTGCAGCGCCGCATCCGCTCGCGCGAGAGTTCCGACCTGTCGCCCATCGACGAGCAGCGTGTGCCCGACGAGGTGGCGCCGCTGGTGCGCGCGATCAACGACCTGCTGGCGCGGCTGGACTCGTCGATGAGCCGGCAGAAGCACTTCCTCGCCGATGCAGCCCACCAGCTGAAGACGCCGCTGGCCGGCCTGCGCACCCAGGCCGAGCTGATCCAGCGCGAGATCGATGCCGGCCGCGCCTCGCCTGAGGAGATGAAGCGCTCACTGGCGCAGATCGCCCGCGCCAGCGAGCGGGCGGCGCACATGGTCAACCAGCTGCTTGCGATGGCGCGGGCCGAGGACGTCGAGCAGGCGCTGCGGCGAGAACCCGTCAACCTCGCCGAGATCGCCATCGACACGGTGCGCGACTTCGTGCCGCGCGCGCTGGAGCGGCGCATCGACCTGGGTTACGACGGCGTCGTGCCTGACGACAGCCGGCTGCGCGTGCATGGCCATCCGGTGCTGCTGGGCGAGCTGATCCGCAACCTCGTCGACAACGCGCTTCTCTACACGCCGGCCGGAGGGCTGGTGACGGTGCGCGTCGTCGAAGATCCCTTCGGCCAGGTCGTCGTGCTGCAGGTGGAGGACACCGGGCCCGGGATTGCACCGGGCGAGCGCGAGAAGGTCTTCCAGCCTTTTTACCGGTCGCTGGGCAGCGGCGTCGAGGGTTCCGGTCTCGGCCTGGCCATCGTGAAGGAAATCGTGCAGCAGCACGAGGCCGAGATGGCACTCGACGACACCCGCGTGCGCCGCGCGGCGGGTGGCGAGTCGCCCGACGGGCAGGGGCCGGGGGCGCGGTTCACGATCCGCTTCCCGGCCGGGGCCGTGCATCCGGAGCGGCCTACCTCGTGAACCAAATTCGGGCGCGATCGCCCGACGGTGTGAAGGTCTCGATGGAGATGATGCGTACGCTGGGATTGGCCGCGAGCCACGTATTGATCAGACCCGCAAGAATCTTGGCGGAGCCGCCCGAGAACTCTTCCACGTCAACTTTCATGCGTACCTCCGGGAAAGCCGCTAGGTCTTCACCAGCTTCCTGACCCGCGCGATGGACATCAGCAGGCCCAGCGACAGGCCCAGCGTCACCATCGCGGTGCCACCATAGCTGATGAAGGGCAGCGGCACGCCGACGACGGGCAGGATGCCGCTGACCATGCCCATGTTGACGAACACGTAGGTGAAGAAGGACAGCGTCACCGCACCGGCCATCAGCCGGGAGAAAAGCGTCGGTGCGTCGGACGCGATCATCAGGCCGCGCAGGATCAGCGCAGTGAAGCCGGCCAGCAGCCCCAGCGCGCCCATGAAGCCGAACTCCTCGCCGAAGGCCGCGAAGATGAAGTCGGTGGTGCGTTCGGGGATGAACTCCAGGTGGGTCTGCGTACCCTGCATGAAGCCCTTGCCGGTCATGCCGCCGGAGCCGATGGCGATCTCGCCCTGGATGATGTGGAAGCCCTTGCCGAGCGGGTCCTTGGTCGGGTCCAGCAGCGTGCAGACGCGATGCTTCTGGTACTCCTTCAGTACCACCCAGACGGTGTCCGGCTCGCAGATGCGCTCCTCGCTGAGCACCAGCGTCGTGATCCCGGCGATGGCCAGCACGAAGGCCGGCACGATGAGCTTCCACGGCAGGCCGGCGAAGAAGATCACGTACAGGCCTGCGGCCAGCACCAGCAGGCTCGTGCCCAGGTCGGGCTGCTTGGCGATCAGCAAGAAGGGCAGCAGCAGCAGCGCGAACGCGGCGATGAAGTCCGGCCAGCGCAGCAGCCCTTCGCGCTTCTGGAACCACCAGGCCAGCATCAGCGGCGTGGCGATCTTCAGCAGCTCGGACGGCTGGATCTGCGTGACGCCGACGTTGAGCCAGCGCGTGGCGCCCTTCTTGGTGATGCCGAATACCGCCGTGGCGATGAGCAGCGTCACGCCGAAGACATACAGCGGGATGGCCAGCGCCATCAGCCGCTGCGGCGAGATCTGGGCCACGATGAACATCAGGCCGAGCCCCAGCAGCATGTTGCGGCCGTGGTCGACGAAGCGGGTACCGTGGTCGTAGCCGGCCGAGTACATGCACAGCAGGCCCCAGAAGCACAGCCATGCCACGGCCAGCAGCAGCGGGACATCGAAGCCGCTGAGCCAGGGCTTCAGGCGTTGCCACAGAGGCGGTCGCTCGATGACGGTCATTCTGTGCGCCCCCTGGGCCGGCTCGCGGCCGCTGCGCCTGCCGAGGCCGGCAAGGAAACCTGGGACGGCCCGGCGTTCCCCGGCGAGGCTCCCGAGGCCGGTGCGGACGCAGCGGATGCCGCGCCCGGCGAAGTGGCGGCCAGGCCCGGCAAGGGCACGTCCACGGCACGGCGCGGCGTGCCGATGGGCGCGAAGGTCTGGCCCAGCTGCGTCTTGGCGATGTCTTCCTCGCTGGGGTAGGCACCGGTCAGCAGGTAGTCGAACACGCGGCGCGCGATGGGTGCGGCCGAGGCCGAGCCCCAGCCGGCGTTCTCGACGATGACGGCCAGGGCGACGGTGGGCTGGTCCACCGGCGCGAAGCCCACGTAGAGCGAGTGGTCGCGCTTGCGCTCGTCGGCCTTGATGGCGCTGTACTTCTCGCCCGCCCTCAGGCCCACGGCCTGGGCGGTGCCGGTCTTGCCGCCGCTCTGGTAGGCCGCGCCGGCGAACACCTGGCGCCCCGTGCCCTCCAGCGTCACGCCGTTCATCGCGTTGCGGATCACGTCGACATCGGCGGGCTTGAGCGGAAGAGGCTCCAGCGCGTCGCTGGCGATGCGGCGTTGCTCGTGCTTCACCACGTCCTCGATCTCGCGTACCAGGCGCGGCTTGTAGCGCTGGCCGCCGGACGCGATGGTGGAGTAGGCCGTGGCCATCTGCAACATCGTGAAGTTGTTGTAGCCCTGGCCGATGCCCAGCGAAATCGTCTCTCCGGGGAACCACTTCTGGTTCGCCGGGCTTCTGCGGAAGTAGTTGCGCTTCCATTCCTGCGAGGGCAGAACGCCGGAAACCTCGCCTTGCACATCGATGTCGGTCTTGCGGCCCAGGCCAAAGGGCTCGAGCTGGTCGTGGATCAGGTCCACGCCCATCTCGTTGGCCAGGCTGTAGAAGTAGACATTGGACGAGGTGACGATGGCCAGTCGCATGTCCTTGGGACCGGCGCGGTCGGTCTCGGGGCTGCCGAAGCTTCGGCCACCGAAGCTGTAGGTCAGGTTGTCCATGATGACCGTGCCGGGTGCGCGCTTGCCGCTGTTCAGGGCGGCCATGGCCATCAGCGGCTTGAAGGTGGAGCCGGGCGGATAGGTGCCTCGCAGCGCGCGGTTCAGCAGCGGCTTGTCGATGTCCTCGTTCAACTCGCGCCAGGAGTCGGCGTCGATGCCATCGACGAACAGGTTGGGGTCGAAGGTGGGCTTGGACACGAAGGCCAGCACCTCGCCGTTGCGCGGATCGATGGCAACCAGCGCGCCGCGCCGCTCGCCGAACAGCTTTTCCACCAGCGCCTGCAGCTTGATGTCGATGGACAGGTTCAGCGTATTGCCGGGCGTGGGCGGGCGGTGGTCCAGGCGCCGCACCGCGCGGCCGCCGGCGCTCGTCTCCACCTGCTCGAAACCGGTCGTGCCGTGCAGCTCTTTCTCGTAGGCCTGCTCCAGGCCCAGCTTGCCGATGTACTCGGTGCCGCGGTAGTTGGCGATGTCCTCCTCCTCCCAGTCGTCCATCGCCTTCTTCTCGGCCTGGTTGATGCGGCCGATGTAGCCGATCAGATGCGCGCCGACATCGCCCAGCGGGTAGGAGCGGAACAGCCGCGCCTTGATCTCGACGCCGGGAAAGCGGAAGCGCTGGGCCGTGAAGCGTGCGACTTCCTCGTCCGTCAGCTTGGTGCGGATGGGCAGGGAGTCGGTGTGCTTGGACTCGTCGAGCAGGCGCCGGAAGCGGCGCTTGTCACGGGCCTGGATCTCGATGACATCGCCAAGTGCCTCGATGGTGGCGTCCAGGTCGGCGACCTTCTCTGGATTGATCTCCAGTGTGTAGGCAGAGTAGTTGCTGGCCAGCACGACGCCGTTGCGGTCCTTGATGAGGCCGCGATTGGGCACGATGGGGACGACGGCGATGCGGTTGGACTCGGCCCGCTCGGCGAAGCTGTCGTGCTGCACGATCTGCAGCCAGACCAGGCGCGCGACGAGCAGGCCGAAGCAGAACAGCACGAAGGCGACCGCGGCCAGCACGCGCAGGCGAAAGCGCGACAGCTCCTGGCGGAGGTTCTTGATGACGACCACGGGCTAGACCCGATCCTGCCCGACCACCCGGGCGGCGAGGGATGCCGTGAAACGGCGCGACCGTGGAGACGTCATAGCGGCCGGTTGGCGTCGCGGTCCGGCGCGCGGCGCTGAGGCGCCAGCAGCAGCACGCTGGCCACCGGCCACAGCGCGGCCTCGAAGACGGGTGCCAGCAGCACGCTCCAGCCCGGCCACATGCCGCCGACCAGCATGCGCACGATCAGCGCCAGCGCATGCGCGGCGAAGAACAGCGGCAGCACCTGCACCGCCTGGCCGCCGAGCGGGAACCAGGTCAGACGGCGATGCAGCAGTATCGCGCCGTAGCTCAGGCCGCTGTAGGCCAGCGCATGCTGGCCCAGCAGCGCGCCGTCGTGCACGTCGACGAGCAGCCCGAAGATGAAGGCCCACAGCACTCCGACGCGGCGCGGCTGGTGCACGCCCCAGAAGACCAGCACGACGGCCAGCACGTCCGGCATCGCCGCGAGCCGGCCAGCCGGCACCATGTCCACCATCAGCGCGACGATCAGCGTGAGGGCGATGAACCAGGGGTTGGCCGGCAGCAGCAGCTGGTCGGCGGCGCGCGGCATGATCATGGCGCGGCTCCCGAGGACTTCGCGGCTGCCTTCTCGGCGCGTTCGGCCTTCTTGGCGGCGCGGGCGACGGCCTTGGCCGCCGCAGCCGACGCCGCTTCGTCCGCGGCAGCTACCTCGGCCTCCTGCTTGGCGGCCAGATGGCGGTCCTGCGGCAGCAGCACGAGCACGTGGCGGGCGCTGTCCGGCTGGGCGATGGGGGTGAGGAACACCTGGGCGAAGCTGGAGTCGCCGCGGCGCTCGACGACGGCGACCTTGGCGACTGGCAGGCCCGGCGGATAGACGCCGTCCAGGCCCGAGGTCGTCATCAGGTCTCCCACCTTGATGTCGGCGTTGGCGGCCAGGAAACGCAGCTCCATGCCGGTGCCGTCCGAGCGGCCGGCGGCGGTGTTGCGCATCTGCGTGCGCGCATTCAGCAGCGGGATGGCGGCGTCCTTGTCGGTCAGCAGCGTGACCTCGCTGGACAGCGGGTAGACGCGCGTCACCTGGCCCAGCACGCCGGCCTCGTTGATGACCGGCGAACCGGCGGCCACGCCCTGGGTGGCACCGCGGTCGATGACGACCCGGCGGGAGAAGGGGTCGGGCGCCTCGAACAGGACCTCTGCGGGGATGGACGGCACGCTCAGGCTGGGCTGCAGGCCCAGCAGCTTGCGCAAATGGTCGTTCTCCGTCTGCAGGGCCTCGGCACGGGACAGCCGTTCGGCCTGCTGGGCGAGCTGGCGCTTGGCGAGGTCTTCCGCCGCCATCGCGCGCTGCGTGCCGCGCAGGTAGTCGCCCAGGGTCTCCCAGGCATCGACGGGCGTCAGCAGCAGGCGCTGCACAGGGTGCAGCACGAGCGCGAAGCCGGCCCGCACCGGCTGCATCAGCTTGAAGCGGGCGTCAGCCACCATCATCAGCAGCGCGAGCGCCGAACACAGCGCGAGCTTGGTCAGCGCCGACGGACCTTGGCGGAAGAACGGCGGTGGCGTGCGGTCTAGTGTGCCGAGGGGCATGGCGCGCCAGGCGGCGTATCAGGAGGTTGGGTTTATTCCGACGTGAAGATGGAGCCCAGGCGCTCCATGCGCTCCAGCGCCATGCCACAGCCGCGAACGACGCAGGTCAGCGGGTCTTCGGCGACGAGCACCGGCAGGCCGGTTTCCTCGCCCAGCAGGCGGTCCAGGTCGCGCAGCAGCGCGCCGCCACCGGTCAGCATCATGCCGCGCTCGGCGATGTCGGCACCCAGTTCCGGGGGCGTCTGCTCCAGCGCGTTCTTCACGGCGGAGACGATCTGGTTCAGCGGGTCGGTCAGGGCTTCCAGGATCTCGTTGGACGAGATCGTGAAGCTGCGCGGTACGCCTTCGGAGAGGTTGCGGCCCTTGACCTCCATCTCCTTGACCTCAGAGCCGGGGAAGGCGCTGCCGATGTTCTTCTTGATCGCCTCGGCCGTGGGCTCGCCGATCAGCATGCCGTAGTTGCGGCGGATGTAGTTGATGATGGCTTCATCGAACTTGTCGCCGCCGACGCGCACGCTGCCCTTGTAGACCATGCCGCCCAGGGAGATGACGCCCACTTCGGTGGTGCCGCCGCCGATGTCCACGACCATGGAGCCCGAGGCCTCGGCCACCGGCAGGCCTGCGCCGATCGCGGCGGCCATGGGTTCCTCGATCAGGTAGACCTCGCTGGCGCCGGCGCCGAGGGCCGATTCGCGAATGGCGCGCCGCTCGACCTGGGTCGAGCCGCAGGGCACGCAGATGATGATCCTCGGCGACGGCTTGAACGTCTTCGAGTCGTGGACCATCTTGATGAACTGCTTGAGCATCTGCTCCGTGACCGTGAAGTCGGCGATGACGCCGTCCTTCATCGGGCGGATGGCTTCGATGTTGCCGGGCACCTTGCCGAGCATGGCCTTGGCCTCGCGGCCCACGGCCTGGATGGTCTTCTTGCCGTTGGGGCCGCCTTCGTGGCGGATGGACACCACTGACGGCTCGTCAAGGACGATGCCCTTGCCGCGCACGTAGATCAGGGTGTTGGCGGTGCCGAGGTCGATGGCGAGGTCGGTGGAAAAGTAGCGACGCAGGGAGGCGAACATGGTGTGGCGCAGGGAGCCTCGCCGGCGGGGCGCGGCTCGAAAACGGGGGGCTGAATATGCAGCGAGGCCGCCCGGCCGGCGACAAAACGCGTCGCTGAATGGGCAGCCCCGAAGGCCTTGAAGATGGGCGGCGATAATAACCGATCACCCCATTCTGAGGCCCGCCAACGCTAGGTTTCTGGCTTCAGGCTTACATCTGAAAACCCTTCATGAGCCTCACCCCTGACGACGTGAGCCGCATCGCCCATCTGGCCCGGCTGGAACTGCAGCCGGCCGAATCGGAGGCGCTGCTGGGCAACCTGAACGACTTCTTCAAGATCGTGGACCAGATGAGCGCCGTCGATACCGCCGGCATCGAGCCGCTGTACACGCCGCTGTCGGCCATCCAGCAGGTGCAGTTGCGGCTGCGCGAGGATGCCGTCACCGAGAGCAACCAGCGCGAGCTGAACCAGCGCAGCGCCCCGGCCGTCGAGGACGGCCTCTTCCTCGTTCCCAAGGTCATCGAATGAAGCCCGTTCACGACATGGGCGTGGCCGAGCTGGCCGCCGCCCTGAAGAGCCGTGCCCTGTCCAGCCGCGAGGCGACGCAGGCGCTGCTGGATCGCATCGCCACGCACGACCAGGCGCTGGGCGCCTTCCTGCACGTTGACGCGGACGGCGCGCTGGCCCGCGCCGCCCAGGCCGACACCGCTCTGGCCGCCGGCAACGCCGGGGCGCTGGCCGGCGTGCCGCTGGCGCACAAGGACATCTACGTCACCGCCGGCATGCCCACCACGGCCGGTTCGAAGATGCTGGACGGCTACCTCAGCCCCTTCGACGCCACCGTCGTCGCGAAGCTGAATGCCGCCGGCACCGTGAGCCTGGGCAAGCTGAACTGCGACGAGTTCGCGATGGGCTCGGCCAACGAGAACAGTGCCTATTTCCCGGCTCACAACCCCTGGGACGCCAGCCGCGTGCCCGGTGGCTCTTCGGGGGGCTCGGCCGTGGCCGTGGCCGCCCGCCTGGTGCCCGGCGTGACCGGCACCGACACCGGCGGCTCCATCCGCCAGCCGGCCAGTTTCACCGGCATCACCGGCATCAAGCCGACCTACGGCGTGTGTTCGCGCTACGGGATGATCGCGTTCGCCTCCAGCCTGGACCAGGCAGGCCCCATGGCCCGCTCGGCCGAGGACTGCGCACTGCTGCTGTCGGCCATGAGCGGCTTCGACGAGCGCGACGCCACCAGCGTGCAGCAGCCGCCGCAAGACTTCCATGCGCAGATGCTGGCGGCACGCGAGGGCGCCAGCGCAGGCAAGCCTCTGGCGGGCCTGCGCGTCGGCCTGCCCAGGGAGTTCTTCCCGGGCGGGCTGTCGGCCGACGTCAACGCCGCAGTGCGCGCCGGCCTGGCCGAGCTGGAGAAGCTGGGCGCCACGCTGGTGGATGTCAGCCTGCCGCGTACCGAGCTGGCCATCCCCGTCTACTACATCATCGCCCCGGCCGAGGCGAGCTCGAACCTGTCGCGCTTCGATGGGGTCAAGTTCGGCCATCGCGCGGCCCAGTACGACGACCTGCTCGACATGTACAAGAAGTCGCGCGCCGAGGGCTTCGGCCCCGAGGTGAAGCGCCGCATCATGATCGGCACCTACGTGCTGTCGCACGGTTATTACGACGCCTACTACCTGCAAGCCCAGAAGCTGCGCCGCATGATCGCGGACGACTTCCAGCAGTGCTTCACGCAGTGCGACCTGATCGCCGGCCCGGTGGCGCCCACCGTGGCCTGGAAGCACGGCGAAGGCAAGGACGACCCGACGCAGGCCTACCTGGCCGACATCTTCACGCTGCCCGGTTCGCTGGCCGGCCTGCCCGGCATGAGCGTGCCGGTGGGTCTCGGCGCAGGCGGCATGCCGGTGGGCTTGCAGCTGATCGGCAACTACTTCAAGGAAGGGCAGCTGCTGCACACGGCGCATGCCCTCCAGCAAGCCACCGACTGGCACCTCGCCGCGCCCTCGGGACTCTGATATGCCTACATCCAAGCTCATCCGCGGTTATGAGGTCGTCATCGGCCTCGAGAACCACGTCCAGCTCTCCACGCAGAGCAAGATCTTCAGCGGCAGCTCCACCGCCTTTGGCGCGGCGCCCAACACGCAGGCCTCGCCGGTGGACCTGGCCCTGCCCGGCACGCTGCCGGTGCTGAACCGCGCCGCCGTCGAGCGCGCCATCCGTTTCGGCCTGGCGGTGGGTGCCAAGGTTGCGCCGCTGTCCATCTTTGCCCGCAAGAACTACTTCTATCCGGATCTGCCCAAGGGCTACCAGATCAGTCAGTTCGAGATCCCGGTCGTTCAGGGCGGCGCGGTGGAGTTCTTCGTCGGTGATGTGAAGCACAAGGTCAACCTGACCCGGGCCCACCTCGAGGAAGACGCCGGCAAGAGCCTGCACGAGGATTACCACGGCCAGTCGGGCATCGACCTGAACCGCGCCGGCACGCCGCTGCTGGAGATCGTGTCCGAGCCCGACATGCGCTCGGGAGCCGAGGCCGCCGAGTACGCCAAGACGTTGCACGCGCTGGTGATGTGGCTGGGCATCTGCGACGGCAACATGCAGGAAGGCTCGTTCCGCTGTGACGTCAACGTGTCGGTGCGCAAGCCCGGCGAGCCCTTTGGTACGCGCCGCGAGATCAAGAACCTCAACAGCTTCCGCTTCCTTGTCGACGCGGTGAACTACGAGGTCAACTGGCAGATCGACGAGATCGAGGATGGTCGCAAGATCCAGCAGGCGACCGTGCTCTACAACCCGGACACCGGCGAGACCCGCGCGATGCGCAGCAAGGAGGACTCGGCCGACTACCGCTACTTCCCCGACCCGGACCTGCCGCCGCTGGTCATCGCGCCGGAATGGGTGGAGCGGGTGAAGGGCGAGATGCCCGAGCTGCCGTCAGTGATGGCGGCCCGCTTCGAGGACGCCGACGGCCTGCCGGCCTACGACGCGACCATGATGACGCAGAGCCTGGCCACCGCCCGGTACTACGAGGCCGCCAAGGCCGCGGGTGCGGTTCCGAAGCTGGTCGCGAACTGGGTCATGGGCGAGATCAGCAAGCGGCTGAATGCAGAGGGTGGCGAGATCGCCGCGGCGCCGGTGGGTCCGGAATTGCTGGCCAAGCTGATCGGCCGCATCTCGGACGGCACCATCTCGAACAACGCGGCCAAGCAGGTGTTCGAGGCGCTGTGGACCGGCGAGTCGAGCGACGTGGATGCCGTCATCGAGGCCAGGGGCCTGAAGCAGGTCAGCGACACCGGCGCCATCGAGGCCATTCTCGACGAGGTGCTGGCCGCCAACCAGAAATCGGTCGACGAGTACCGCGCCGGCAAGGACAAGGCGTTCAACGCACTGGTCGGCCAGGCGATGAAGGCGACCAAGGGCAAGGCCAATCCGGCCCTGGTCAATGAGCTGCTGAAGAAGAAACTGGGCTGAGCCTCGGACCGGGGCGAGTGCTTGCGCACTCGCCGACGCCGGAGGACGGGCGGGCCGCGCCTTGCACGGGTCGGCTGGACGGGGGTGAGGTCGGTCCGGTGCCCTGCGAAGCCTGTGAAGGGCAGCCTTCGGTCCGAGCTCAGCGCTTGGGCGTGGGCGGCGGCGCGGTCGGCGGCAGTTCGCCCAGGGGCGGCAGCGAGCCCGGCGCGGCGCCGGCCCAGAGCTTTCTCAGCCGCGTCAGTTCAGCGTCAAAGCGCGCGTTGATGCGCACGAGTTCGGCCTTCTGATTCTCGATGAGCACCTGCTGGGCCTCGATGCTGGCGTCGTTGGCGTCCAGTGACTGCTTGAGCTTCGCCGGCAGTGGCTTGCCCTTGTAGAACTCGGCCTCGTCCAGCAGCGGCTTGCGCTCGGACGTCAGGTCCTTGATGCGGCGCTCGGACAGGCGCATGGCCTTGTTGGAGTCGTCCAGGGCCGTGTTGCGCGCGCGCTGGTGCGACGCTTCGTTCGGGTAGCGCAGCATCAGCGTGCGGTCGCGCCGGACGGCGTCCTGCTGGGCGATGCGTTCGGCCGCAGCGCGGCGATCGGCGGCGTCCTTGGTGGCGCGCTCCTCAGGGCTGAGGAAGGGGGGGAGCGTCGAGCGATGCGAACCGTCGGGGTTGAGCATGCGCTGCTCGCGTGCGGTGCATTCGGGAATCGGACGGTCGCTGGTGAGCTTGCGGCCATCCGCTGTCGTGCAGGTGTAGATGCCCCGGCCGGGCGCGCCGTCCTGAGCCAGCGTGGAGCCGGCGACGAGCAGTGCTGCGGCGACGGGCAGGATGCGCATCAGACGCCGTACCGTTCCCGATAGGCCAGCACGGCCGGGCGGTGCGCGGCCAGCTCGGGCGCGCCGTCCAGATAGGACAAGAGGTCAGCCAGTCCCGCCACGGCGACAACCGGCAGGCCATAGCGCTGCTGCACCTGTTGCACGGCCGACAGCGGGCTGTCTACGCCGCCCTCGGCGGCCTTTTCCTGACGGTCCAGCGCGATGGACACGCCACAAGGTGTGGCTCCAGCGGCCTCGATCATCTGGATGGACTCGCGCACCGAGGTGCCGGCGGAGATGACGTCGTCGATGATGAGGACGCGACCCTTGACCGGCGCACCGACGAGGTTGCCGCCCTCGCCGTGGTCCTTGGCTTCCTTGCGGTTGTACGCGAACGGCACGTTGTGGCCGCGATGCGCCAGCTCCATCGAGACGGCGGCGGCCAGCGTGATGCCCTTGTAGGCGGGGCCGAAGATCATGTCGAACTGCAGGCCCGACGCGATCAGGCGCTCGGCGTAGAAGCCGGCGAGGCGGCCAAGCTTGGCGCCATCGTCGAACAGGCCGGCGTTGAAGAAATAGGGGCTGAGCCGTCCGGCCTTGGTCTTGAATTCGCCGAAACGCAACACGCCCGCCTGCACGGCGAATGCGACGAAGGACTGGGCGAGGGAATCGGCGGGCACGGTGGACATGGTCAAAGATTCTAGGGGCCAAAAAACAGGCCCGGCTCCCGTGGGAGCCGGGCCGTCGGCCGGGGCCTGCCGTGTCTCGGGAAAGCCTAGAAATTGGCCTTGAACTGCACGCCGTAGCTGCGCGGCTCGTTGACGATGCCGGTCAGGTTGTCGAAGTCGATGGCAGCGACGATCTGGCGATGGTTGGTGATGTTGCGGGAGTAGGCCGCAACCTCGTATCGGCCGTTGTTCCAGCCATAGCCCACGCGCAGGCCGCCTTCCAGCGCCGACTTGGCGCGGTACTCGACGGCCTCGTACAGGAACATGTTGTACTTGTCCTTGTAGGCCCAGTCAGTCAGCACGGTCAGCTCACCAGCCCCGACGGACGTGCTGTACTTCAACGTCCAGTTCCACACCACCTTGGGCGCGCGCGGCAGCGGGTTGCCGTTGATGCTGACGGTGCCGGCCAGCGGGCCGGCCGGGTCCAGTACCGTGCAGCCGGTGTTGGCTTCCAGGAACTGGAAGCCGGCGTTGCCGCAGGGCAGCACGAAGAGGTTGGGATCCTTGATCTTCGTGTCGTTGTACGAGAAGCCCAGCGTGGTGCGCCAGTCGCGCGCGATGATGGCCTGCGCGTCGATTTCGAAACCCTGGCCCTCGGCCTTGGCGGCGTTGACGAGGCGGTTCTGGTTGGTGGAGCCGGAGCCGGCAGTGAGCTGCATGTCCTTCACGCGGTACTTGAACACCGTACCGCTGATGCGCGCGGTGTTGTCCAGCAGGTCGGCCTTGAAGCCGGCTTCGACGGACAGCACCTTCTCGGAATTGGCGATGGAGATCGAGTCGCCGAACAGCACGCGCCCCTGAATGGAGGGGGCGCGGTAGCCCGTCGCGACGCGCGCGAACAGGCTGGTGGCCTTGTCGACGTTGTAGTTGGCGCCGAGGTCCCAGCTCCAGTTGGACGACGAGGGGTGGGCGAAGAACGGGCCGATGATGTCGACGTTGTTGGCCTTGCCCGGCGTCCAGGTTCGCACGGCGTCGAAGTCCTTCTTGTCGTTGGTATAGCGCAGGCCGCCGCGGATCTTGAAGTCGGGCGTGACGGCGAAGTTCACATTGCCGAAGGCTGCCCAGGACTTGGCTTCCTGGTGCTGCACGGCGTAGCCGTTCTGGGGGTCGCCGGGCGCGAAGCTGTCGAAGTTGAAGCTGTCCACCTGCAGCTTCTCGTTGAAGTAGTACAGGCCCGCGATCCATTGCAGTGGATCGTTGGTGTTGGACTGCAGGCGGAACTCCTGCGTGGTCTGGCGCAGGTAGGGGATGCCGTCGGCCGTCTGGGAATCGAAGGGGATGACGGAGGGGTAGGGCGTCGTCGAGCCTGCGGGGTAGTACTTCGGGCCGTCAGGAATGCCGCCGAAGCGGCTGCCGAAGCCGCCGTCCACGTCGCCGCGGCTGTAGAACTTGGCGCGGTCGTGGGCGGTGATGGAGTACAGCGACAGGCCGTCGAAGTCCCAGCGCAGGCGCGCGCTCACCTCGCTGGACTTCAGCGTCTGCGAGTTGTAGCCGTCGGTGGGGTAGTAGCTGTCGTCGTAGCCGTCGACGAGGTCGTTGCTGCCGCGCTTGATGATGTTTGCGCGGAAGGTCGTCGCGGTGCCCTTGAAGTCGCGGGCCTGGACCTTGAAGAGCCCGGAGAAGCCGCCGTTCTTGTAGGCTGCCTGCAGGCGTAGCGCCTTGTCGTTGTAGCCCTCGAGGTCGGCCGTGGCGCCAGCTGTGGCGGCAATGGGGTTGTGCACGCGGTTGTCCTGGCGTTGCACGATGCCGGCCATGCGCATCTGCCAGTCCTGGTTCAGCGGCACGTTGACGGCGGCCTCCAGGTTGGCGGAGTTCCAGCGGCCGTAGCTGAAGTTGGCGAAGCCCTCCAGCCGTTTGCCAGGCTTGGCCGAGTCGAACTTCATGACACCGGCCGGCGAATTGCGGCCGAAGAGGGTGCCCTGCGGGCCTCGCAGCAGTTCCACCTGCTCCATGTCGAACACCGGGAAGCCCTTGAGGGCGATGCTCTCCTGCACGACATCGTCATAGACCAGGCCCACCGGCTGGGACGCGTTCATGTCGAAGTCGGTGTTCCCCAGCCCCCGCACGTAAAAGCGCGGGAAGGTGCGGCCGTAGTCGGACTCGATGTTCAGGCTGGGGACGCGCCCCGACAGCGTGCGTACGTCCTGGCCGCTGGCGTTGTAGGTGTCCAGTTCCTCGGACTTGATGGCCGAGATGGACAGCGGCACTTCCTTCAAGTTCTCCGCCCGTCGGCTGCCGGTCACGATGACGGCTTCGAGCTGGCTGACGTCCTTCTTGGCTTCAGGCGCCGGCGCGGCCTGTGCAACGGCGGCCTGCATCGGGAAGGCGGCGCCCAGTGCGAGGGCGAGAAGAGTTGGGGAAATGCGGGTGTTCGGCATGAGAAATCCTCGGGTTGGCGGGGGAGGGGCATGCGGGACGAAGGCGGGCGCTTGTGACGCCTCTTGATTCCTACGGGATCGTAGGGATCGCGTGACAGTTCCATGATGAAAGCTGGCGCTGTGTTGTGCTTTTGCTGCACTGCGATACTTGTTCGTATCAACCCTCTCCCTAGTTCCGATGCGCTTCATCACTGCGAATCTCAACGGCGTACGGTCTGCCGCCGGCAAGGGCTTCTTTGACTGGTTGGACCGGCAGCAGGCCGACGCGGTCGGCGTGCAGGAGCTCAAGGCCCAGGCCGATGTCGTCGAGGCCAAGTTCCGCAGCTGCGACAAGCTCGAAGGCCACTTCCACTACGCCGAGAAAAAGGGGTACTCGGGTGTGGGTCTGTACGCCAAGGAAGAGCCCAGCGACGTGATCACGGGGCTGGGCATCGCCGAGTTCGACAGCGAGGGCCGTTGGGTCGAGAAGCGCTTCGACAAGCCGGGCCGCAAGCTCAGCCTCATCAGCGTCTACTTCCCGAGCGGCACCAGCGGCGAGGAACGTCAGGCAGTCAAGTACCGCTTCCTCGATGCGATGTACCCGCACCTGCAGGCGCTCAAGGGCGAGCGGGAGTTCATCCTGGTGGCCGACGTCAACATCGCCCACAAGGAGATTGACCTGAAGAACTGGCGCGGCAACCAGAAGAACAGCGGCTTCCTGCCCGAGGAGCGAGCCTGGATGACGCGGCTGCTGGACGAGGGCGGGCTGGTTGACGTGTTCCGAACGTTGAACCCGAACGCCGAGCAGTACACGTGGTGGAGCAACCGTGGCAACGCACGCGCCAACAACGTCGGGTGGCGGCTGGACTACCACCTTGCCACGCCCGGCATCGCCGCGCTGGCGAGGGCCGAGGCCATCTACACCGGCCAGATGTTCAGTGACCACGCGCCGCTGACCATCGACTACGACTTCTCCCTCTGAGCCGTGGCGGTTCCGTAGCGCGGCGTAACCAGCCGCTACGGGGTGGGGGTGTCTCCTACAGCGCGTCGGGCCGCGTGCCGACGTCGCGCGAAATGGGTGCGTCCTAGAGTGGGCTCAGCCGGTGGAAATGGCCGGCGCCGCCGCCCGGCCTTTCGCCGGGCCTGCTTCAAAGGAGTCCCCCATGTCCCATCTCAAGACTGCCACCACCGCCCTGACCGCAGCCGTTCTTGTGGGCGGCATCGGCCTGGCATTTGCCCAGAGCGATGACCAGAACCAGCCCGCCGAGCCCATGACTGCGGCGACCGCGTCGCCAACCAGCGAGCAGACGCCCGCTGACCCGAATGCGCTGCCCACGGCTGATACGACCACGCAGATGCCGCAGCAGATGCCCGCGGATGACCCGGCCCGCACCGCGCCACCGGTGGACACCACCACCACGCCGCTGCCGAGCGACACGCCCGCGGCCAGCGACAACAGCTATCGCACACCGGCCCCCGCCGCAGAGCCGGCCCCCCGCGCCGACCGCAACTGATCGCGCGTACCGCGGCAGCCCGCTCCGGCACCGGCCATGCGTTTCGGAGCGCGCGCTGAGGTCGAAGCCGCCGCGAGGCGGCGCGACATCCTCGCCGGGCTGTGCCAGGGCGGCCTCATCGCCGCGTTGGCGCTCGCCATGATGTTCCTCGTTTTCGGAGACAGGTTCAAGCCCCGCCGGACCGCACCGGAGAACCTGTCCCATGCGACCAGGCCGGTACCGCCGCCGGCAATCGAACGCCGGCTGGACTTTGGCGATGTCCGCGCCCCGAACGACGTGAGCCGCGTCGCGGCGTGGGCCGTGCGCGAAGCCGACAACGGCAGCGCGCCGTTTGCCATCGTCGACAAGCGCCGCGCCCAGGTCTACGTCTTCAGCCCCGGTGGCCGCCTGCTCGGCACCAGTCCGGTGCTGCTGGGCTATGCGGCGGGTGATCTGTCGGTGGCGGGCATCGGCCAGAAAGCCATCGAGGACATCAAGCCCCAGGAGCGCACGACACCGGCCGGCCGCTTCGTGTCGGAGCCGGGACGGAACTCGCTGGGCCATGAGGTCGTCTGGGTCGACTACGGTGCGGCCGTTTCCATGCACCGCGTGCGCGCCACCAATCCCAAGGAGCGCCGCCTGGAGCGCCTGGCCACCAAGACAGCGGCCGACAACCGCATCAGCTGGGGTTGCATCAACGTGCCGGTGGACTTCTTCGACCGCACGGTCTGGCCCCAGCTCGGCCGGGCCCGCGCCATCGTCTACGTGCTGCCGGAGCGCAGCCCGCTGACCGCCTTCTTCCCGGCCGCTGCGGCACCGCAGTTGCTGGCCCAGGCCGGTCCGCGAAGAGGTAACAGCGGCAAACCGTGAACTCCTTGCCTGCCGGTTACAAGGCCGGCTTCCTAGACTGCCCCGCGGGGATCGCACGAAGTCTGTGCGGCCCGGGACAAGGGGTGTCGAGTGGGAAGCAGTCGGGCAGGCCGGGCCAGGGTGTTGGAAGTCTTCGTCGCGTGGAGCCTCCTGGCCGCGTCGGGCGCGGGCGCGCAGGGCCTCCCGACCGCACGGACTGTCCCGACTGCATTGAGACCGGTGGCGGCTGATGCCCAGGACGACCGCCCCTTCGCCATCGTCGACAAGCGCGCTGCGACGCTGTCCGTCTACGCCGCCGATGGCCGCCTGGTCGGACGCGCGCCGGCCCTGCTGGGGCTGACGCCGGGCGATGCCGAGCCACCGAGCGCGCGTGGCAAGGACCCATCGGCGCTGCAGGCCCATGAACGCGTGACGCCGTCCGGCCGCTTCGAGGCCCGCCCGGGCCGCAACCTGAGCGGCGAACGCATCGTCTGGTTCGACTACGAAGCCAACCTCGCCATCCACCGGCTGCGCCCGGCGCCGGCCAGTCAGCGCCGGCCCGAGCGCCTGGTCTCCGCCAAGCTGCAGGACCGCCGCATCACGCTGGGTTGCGTCGTCGTCGATCCTGAGTTCTTCGACCAGGTCGTGCTGCCCACGCTGGGAATGGGCAGCAGCCTCGTCTACATCCTTCCCGAGCGTGAGGCACTCGTCGCCGCGGCCGGGGGCGTGCCGCACGCGGCGGCGCCCTAGAGAAAACCCAGGGCAATCCCTGGGCCTGTCGTCCCTGGAAAACGACCCTGCGGCAGGACAATCCCGGCCTTCCGCGGCGGGCCACCGCCCGCCTCCCCGGTTTACCTGGAACGACAGACGTGACTACCACTTCCCCCGTGTCCGGCCAAGCGGCGACCCCGCAGGCCGGTACCGCCATCCTCGGCCAGCCCAACCAGCTCTTCGTCCTCTTCTTCACCGAGATGTGGGAGCGGTTCTCCTACTACGGCATGCGCGCCCTGCTCGTGCTCTTCCTGATCACGGAAGCCAGCAAGGGCGGCTGGGGCTGGAGCCGCGCCGACGCGACCAACCTCTACGGCTGGTACACCATGCTGGCCTACCTGACACCCATCCTTGGCGGCTACATCGCCGACCGGCTGCTGGGCACGCGGCGCTCCGTGCTGCTGGGCGGCTTCATCATCGCGGCCGGCCATATCGCGCTGTTCATGGACACGCTGCCGAGCTTCTATCTGGGCCTGGGGCTGGTGGTGCTGGGCACGGGTCTGTTCAAGCCCAACATCTCGGCCATCGTGGGCCAGCTGTACGGCAAGGACAACGAAGGCGCGCGTGACGGTGGCTACACGCTGTTCTACATGGGCGTGAACGCCGGAGCCTTCTTCGGCATCTCGCTGTGCGGATACATCGGCGAGAAGATCTCCTGGAACCTGGGCTTCGGCCTGGCGGGCCTGTTCATGATCCTGGGCGCCATCCAGTTCTGGCTCAGCCAGGGCCTGTTCGGCCGTATCGGCGACAAGATCGACGCGGCCAAGAAGGCCGTCGAGGAGAAGCTCGACGACACGCCCGAGCATGTCGTGGCCGACCGCCTGAAGGCGATCTTCGTGTTCTCCTTCTTCACGATCTTCTTCTGGTTCGCCTTCGAGCAGGCCGGCGGCTCCATGACCATCTTCGCGGCCGACTACACCGATCGCACGCTGGTCGGCACCAGCGGCTTCATCTTCAAGATCGTCAACACGGCCATGACGCTGATCCCGGCGGCCATCCTGTCCTGGCTGCTGTTCAAGCTCTACCGCTCCACCGGCGGCAAGTACGCCATGGCCAATCTTTCGCTGGCCGTCGCCTTCGCCATCATCTGGGGCCTGTGCCTGTGGATGCTGGGCCGTGAATTCGCGATGGAGCAGAGCGAGGTGCCGGCCACCTGGTTCGGCGTGCTGAACAGCTTCTTCATCGTCGTGCTCGCGCCGATGTTCTCCAAGATGTGGGAGAAGCACTGGAACCCGTCGGGCCCGGTCAAGTTCGGGACGGGCCTGGTGCTGCTGGGCCTGGGATTTGCAGTGCTGTCCTACGGCTCGGCAGGCATCCCGCAGGGCGCCAAGACGGCCCAGGTCAGCATGATGTTCCTGTCGCTGGCCTACCTGTTCCACACCATGGGTGAGCTGTGCCTGTCACCGGTTGGCCTGTCCTACATCTCCAAGCTGGCGCCGACGCGCCTGCTGGGCCTGATGTTCGGCGTCTGGTTCCTGAACTCCGCCATTGCCAACAAGATCGCCGGCTCCACCGGCGCCTACATCGACCAGATCTCGTCCGCGTACTCGATGTCGGTGTTCTTCCTGATCTTCACGGTCATCCCCATCGGCGCCGGCGTCGTGCTGATGGCCATGACGCCGCTGATGAAGAAGTGGATGCACGGCGTGCATTGAGCCGCGCGCACCATTTCCGTGCCCTAAAGCCGCCTTCGGGCGGCTTTTTCTTCGTGTTCACATTTTTTAACTGTTGACAAGGAATGTCAGCAGCCTGAACGGGCTTTCAGGTTTGGGGTGACGGGACGGGGGGCGAAATGCTTACAGTCGCCGCCTTGCCCTCGGAGCCCCCCATGACGAAGAAGAATCTGGCGCTGACCCTGACTCCCCTTGTTGCCCTCCTGCTTGCCGCCTGCGGCCAGAAGCCGGATGGTGCTGGTGGCCACGGTGGCCCGCCGCCCGTATCGGTCGCGCCGGCCACGCAGCGCGAGGTGCAGGAGTTCGATGAGTTCACCGCCCGGCTGGAGGCGCCCGACACGGTCGAGGTGCGTGCCCGTGTGGCTGGCACCGTCGAGGCGGTGCGCTTCAAGGAAGGCCAGGTCGTCAGGAAGGGCGACCCGCTGTTCAGCATCGACGCTCGCGCCTTCAAGGCCGAGGTTGCCCGCGCCGAGGCGCAGATCGCCGCGCTCAAGACGCAGTCCGAGCTGGCCCGTGCGGACCTCGCCCGCTCCGAGAAACTGGTCAGCGTCAATGCCGTCAGCCAGCAGGAGATCGACCAGCTGCGCTCGGCGCTGCGCAGCGCCGAGGCCAACCAGAAGGCCGCCGAGGCCGCGCTGGTGCAGGCCAGGCTGAATGTCGAGTACGCCAATGTGACGGCCCCCGTCGGCGGCCGCACCTCGCGCGCCAACGTGACGCCCGGCAACCTCGTCGGCGTGGGCGACCCGGTGCTGACCACGGTGGTTTCCAGCGACAAGGTCTACGCCTACTTCGACGCCAGCGAGGCGACCTATCTCAAGTACATGCGTTCGGCAAAGCCCGTCCTGACCGCCGTGCAGATGGGCCTGTCCAACGAGCAGGGCTACCCGCACACCGGCAAGCTGGACTTCGTCGACAACCGCCTGAATCCGGCCACCGCCTCCATCCGCGCCCGCGCGGTGTTCGACAACAAGAACGGCCAGTTCACACCGGGCCTGTATGCCCGAGTGAAGCTGGGCGGCAGCGGCAGCTACCAGGGTGTCGTCATTCCCGACCGCGCCATCACGACCGACCAGACGCGCAAGATCGTCCTCATCGTCGGTGCCAACAACGTCGTGCAGCCGCGCCCCGTCACGCCGGGCGCGCTGATCGACGGCATGCGCGTCGTCGAGGGCGTCAAGGCCGGCGAGCTGGTCATCGTCGACGGCCTGCTGCGCGCCTTCCCAGGCGCACCGGTCACGCCCCAGGTGCTGAAGGTCGATGCCAGCGGCATGCCGATTCCGGCCGCGCCGCCGGGTGCCGCGCCCGCCGCAGCCCCGGCCTCCGCCGCCTCGAAGTAAATCCAAGGCGCTCGCCCCATGGACATCTCACGCTTTTTCATCGACCGGCCGCGCTTCGCGACCGTGTTGTCCCTGTTCGTCTTCCTGCTCGGCGCGCTGGCCATCCCGCTGCTGCCGGTCTCGGAATATCCCGAGGTCGCGCCGCCGCAGGTCGTCGTGCGCGCCCAGTACCCCGGCGCCAACCCGCGCGTCATCGCCGAGACGGTGGCCACGCCGCTCGAGGAGCAGATCAACGGCCTCGAGAACGTGCTCTATTTCGAGAGCCAGGCCACCGGCGACGGCGGCATGACGCTGACGGTCACGTTCAAGATCGGCACGTCCCCCGAGGCCGCCGAGACGGCGGTGCAAAACCGCATCAACCGCGCGCTGCCACGCCTGCCCGACATCGTCCGCACCATCGGCGTGACGACCGAGAAGTCCGCACCCAACCTGACCATGGTGGTCCACCTGGTCAGCCCGGACAACTCGCGTGATGCGCTCTACCTGCGCAACTACGCCACGCTGAACGTGCGTGACGACCTGCTGCGCATCCCTGGCATGGGCTCGGTGCTGAGCTTCGGCGCCGGTGACTACGCCATGCGCATCTGGCTGGATCCGCAGAAGCTCGCCGCGCGCAGCATGACGGCCGGTGAGGTCGTCGGTGCCATCCGCGAGCAGAACACGCAGGTTGCCGCCGGCGTGGTCGGCGCCTCGCCGTCGCCCAAGGGGACAGACTTCCAGCTGGCCATCAACGCCCAGGGGCGGCTGGCGACGGAGGAAGAGTTCGGCAACATCATCGTCCGCAGCGACACCAAGACCGGCGCCATGGTGCGCGTGAAGGACGTGGCGCGGGTCGAGATCAGCGCCAACACCTATGCGCTGCGCAGCCTGCTGAACAACAAGGAAGCCGCGGCCATCGCCATCTTCCAGGCGCCGGGCTCCAACGCGCTGGCGATCTCGGACAACGTCCGCAAGACCATGGAGAAGCTCAAGCCCAGCTTCCCCAAGGGCGTGGACTACGACATCGTCTACGACCCGACGCGCTTCGTGCAGACCTCCATCGAGAAGGTGGTCAGCACCTTGTTCGAGGCGGTGGCACTGGTGGTGCTGGTGGTCATCTTGTTCCTGCAGACCTGGCGCGCATCGATCATCCCGTTGGTGGCCGTGCCGGTGTCCATCGTCGGCACCTTTGCCGTGCTGCTGCTGCTGGGCTTCTCCATCAACACGCTGACGCTGTTCGGCCTCGTGCTGGCCATCGGCATCGTGGTGGACGACGCCATCGTGGTGGTCGAGAACGTCGAGCGCAACATCCAGGACGGGTTGACGCCACATGCGGCGACCGTCAAGGCGATGCAGGAGGTCTCCGGCCCCATCATCGCCATCGCGCTGGTGCTGTGCGCCGTGTTCATCCCGCTGACGCTGGTGCCGGGCCTGTCGGGCCAGTTCTACAAGCAGTTCGCGGTGACCATCGCGATCTCGACGGTGATTTCGGCCTTCAACTCGCTGACGCTGTCGCCCGCGCTCGCCGCCATCTTGCTGCGTCCCCATGACGCGCCCAAGGACGCGCTGATGCGTGGCATGGACAAGCTGTTCGGCCCCTTCTTCCACTGGTTCAACCGCTTCTTCCACCGCCGCTCCGAGGACTACGGCCGTGGCGTGACCGGCATCCTCAAGCGCAAGTCGCTGGCGCTGATCGTCTATGCGCTGCTGCTGGGCGGCACGGCCCTGCTGTTCACGCGCATCCCCAGTGGCTTCGTGCCCGCGCCGGACAAGCAGTACCTGATCGGCATCGTGCAACTGCCGGCAGGTTCCAGCCTGGACCGTACCGAGGAGGTCCTGCGTCGCATGACCGACATCGCGCTCAAGGTGCCTGGCATCGTCGACTCGGTCGCCTTCCCCGGGCTGTCGGGTGCCGGCTTCTCGGCCGCGCCCAACGAGGGCATCGTCTTCTTCGGCCTGGAGAGCTTCGACAAGCGCACCACGCGTGACAAGAGCAAGGAGGCCATCCTCGGCCAGGTCAACGGCGCCATCCAGCAGATCCAGGGTGCGCGCATGTTCGTCGTGCCGCCGCCGCCGGTCGACGGCCTGGGTATTGCCGGCGGCTTCAAGGTGCAGGTGCAGGACCGCAGCAGCCAGGGCGAGCAGGCCCTGTACGGCGCGGTCTGGGGCACGCTGGGCCAGGTCTATGGCAACCAGAACACCAGCATCGGCACGCCGTACTCCAACTACGACATCAACGTGCCGCAGCTGTTCGCCAACGTGGACCGCGTGAAGGCCAAGCAGATGGGCGTGCCGCTGGGCTCCATCTACGACACGCTGCAGATCAACCTTGGCTCGCTGTATGTCAACGACTTCACCAAGTTCGGCAAGACCTACCAGGTCATCGTCCAGGCCGATGCGCCGTTCCGCGCCAAGGCCGAGGACATCACCCAGCTCAAGACCCGCAACGACGCGGGCGAGATGGTGCCGCTGGGTTCGCTGATGAGCGTGGAGCCCACCTTCGGCCCGACGCGCGTGACGCGCTACAACGGCTTCCCGTCGGCGGACATCAACGGCGCACCCAAGCCCGGCTTCTCCAGTGGCCAGGCCGAAGGTGAGATCGAGGCGCTGCTGAAGAACCTGCCGCGCGGCTTCGGCTACGAGTTCACCGACCTCAGCTACCAGGACCGCCTGACGCGCAACGTCACCGTGCCGGTGCTCAACATCGAGATCCCGACGCTGGCCGCGGTGCTGCTGTTCTCGGTGTTGCTGGTCATCCTCGTGCTCGCCGCGCAGTACGAGAGCTGGAGCCTGCCGCTGGCCATCATCCTCATCGTGCCGATGTGCATCCTGTCGGCGCTGTTCGGCGTATGGCTGTCGCATTTCCCGCCGTTCATGCAGGCGGGAGACCTGAACATCTTCACGCAGGTGGCGCTGGTGGTGCTGGTGGGCCTGGCGTGCAAGAACGCCATCCTGATCGTCGAGTTCGCCAAGGAGCTGGAGGAGCAGGGCCGCACCATCCGCGAGGCCGTCATCGAGGCCTGCCGCCTGCGGCTGCGTCCCATCCTGATGACGTCCATCGCCTTCTGTGCAGGCGTCATCCCGCTGATTCTCGGCAGCGGCGCCGGCAGCGAGATGCGCCGCGCCATGGGCATCGCCGTGTTTGCCGGCATGCTGGGCGTGACCTTCTTCGGCATCTTCCTGACGCCGGTCTTCTACAGCCTGCTGCGTGCCGGCACCGAGAAGCGCCGCGCCCGCGCTGCAGCGTTGCGCGCCCAGGTCGACGCCTCGGCCCACGCCTTCCACCCCGGCATCGATGATGATGAACCCACGAAGAAGGAGGGCCACTGACATGCTGGTCCGTCTGACCCCTCTCGCGCTCGCGGCCCTGGTCGGCTGCGCCGCGCCGGGCCTGTCGCAAGGCCCGGCCAATCTCGCCCCCGCGAAGTTCGCCCAGCTGCCTGCAATCGACGCCCAGCCCGGCCTCGGCGCCGCGACGATGACGGCCGCCTTCGTCGACAGCGCCCAGCTGCAACGCGTCGTCGACGAGGTGCTGGCCAACAACCGCGACCTGCGGGCGGCCGCCGCGCGGCTCAAGCAGGCCGAGGCCCTGGCCGACGCCGCCGGTGCGCGTCGCCTGCCCACGGTCAGTGCCGGCGCCAATGCGAGCCGCCAGCGTGCGCCCAACGACCAGGGCGTCTTCAACAACTTCAACAGCTACGGCGTCAACGCGACGGCTGGCTGGGAGGTCGACCTCTGGGGGCGTGCCTCGGCCACCGCCCAGGCAGCCGGTTATGACGCCCAGAGCGCCGCCCAGGACCGCGACGCCGCCGCGCTCAGCCTGGCCGGCACGGCGCTGAACCTGCAGGCCCAGCTCATCGGCCTGGGCCATCGCCTGGCGCTGGCCAAGGAAACGCTGGTCGTGCAGAACCAACTGCTGGACCTCGTGAAGGCCCGCGTCGGTGCCGGTCGCGGCACCGCGTTGGACCAGGCCCGCGCCGAAGCGCTCGTCGCCCAGACTTCGGCCAGCGTGCCGGCACTGCGCAACGCGGCCTGCCTGGTGCGCCTGCAGCTCGACGTGCTGCGCGGCCAGGCCCCGGCCGACTGCGACAAGGCCGACAGTGATCCGCTGCCCGCCATGCCCGAGCCGCGCCTCGTCAGCCTTGGCACGCTGCCGGACCCGGCCGCGCTGCTCGGCGCGCGTCCAGACGTCAAGGCCGCCGCCACGCGCGCGCAGGCCGCCGCGTCGCGGGCCCACGTCGCATGGGCCGCGCGCTGGCCCAGCCTGGGCTTGACGGGCCAGATCGGCTGGAGCGCTGGCCGCGCAGGCGACCTCTTCAAGAGTGGCACGCAGATCCACAGCATCGCCGCCGCGCTGAACTGGAACTTCCTGGACTTCGGCGCCCGCAAGGCAGAGGAGACGGCCGCCCGTGCAGGCTTCGACGCCGCCGTGGCTGCCGCTGAGCAGGCTCAGCTGACGGCGCTGCAGGACGCCCAGGGCAGCCTCTCCACGCTGCGCGAGACCGAGTTGCAGGCCGCCGCCCAGGCCGCCGCGGCCGAGGCCACGGCCCGTGCCCGCGAGCTGGCGCTCAAGCGCTACGAGGCCGGCGTGACCGACTTCTACTCGCTGCTGCAGGCCGAGCAGGACCGCCTGGCGGCACAGGACGCGCTGATCCAGGTGCAAACCAACCGTGCCAGCGCGCTGCTGGGCGTGCACAAGGCCTTCGCGGCCCGCCTCACGGCGTCGGCGTCCTAGGACGCCGCCACGATGCGCGCCGCCAGCAGCGTCACGCTGCGGCGGTAGGCGTGGGCCAGCGCGTCGGCCTGCGGGCCGCAGGGCAGGGTCAGCTCTGCCATGCCCCGCGCCGGCAGGGCCGTGCCGGCCGGCGCGCGCAGCGGCACCCAGTGCCAGCGCGCACGCAGCGTCAGCAGCAGGCCGTCGCCATCGGGGCGGGCCAGCCATTCGTCCACCTGCAGCAGCAGGCGCAGCGACTCGGCGTCGCGGTCCTGCGGCGTGCCCAGCGAGACCGGGTAGGGCTGGCGCAGCCGCCCCAGGTCCTCGGCCAGCACGCGCGGCAGCGCGTCGCGCAGCGGTTCGGCCCAGCGTGCCTCGGGCCAGGGGCGCAGCCCCGCGCTGCCCTCGGCGACCAGGATCTCGTCGCGGTCCAGCAGCTCCGGCAGGGTGATCTGCGGGCTCAACACCCAGGCGCGCCCGTCCTGGCCTGGCTTGGCATCGAGCGGCAGCGGCGGCGTGCCGGTCAGGCCGTAGAGGCGGCGCGGTGGCGTATCGCGCGTCGCGCAGCCGGCCAGTGCGGCCGCGGCCAGCAGCAACAGGTCGCGGCGCTGACGGAGGTGGGTCTTCATCGGACGGGCTCCACGGCAGGGGCGGGATCGGGCTTGCGGCCGCGCAGCAGCGCCTCGGGCTGCGTGTCCAGCGTGTCGGCCAGCTGGCGCAGCGCCCGCGCCGCCTGCGACAGGTCGCGCATTGTGCGTTCGGTCTGCTGCAGCAGCGGGCCGTCGCTGCTGGCGGCCTCGTGCAGCGCGGCACTGGCGCGGCTCAGGTCGGCCAGCGTGCGCTGCAGATCGCGCACGACGGCGCCGTCCGGGTCGAGCAGGACGCCGGCCTTGTCGGCGCCCGCGCCCAGCTTGTCGGCGGCGGCGGAGACCTTGTCGCCGGCACGATCGACGCTGGCCATCGCGCGCTGTGCGCCGCGTGTCAGCGGCGTGGCGTGCTGCTCCAGCTGGGCGGCCAACTGGCGTGCATGGCCTGCGGTGGCGGCGAAGTCCTTCATGCCCTGCTTGAGCTCCGGCGCGGTCAGCAGCGAGCGCGCCGCGTTGGCGATCTGGCTCAGGTCGTCGAGGATCTTGCGCAGGTCCACGCTCTCGAGCTGGTTCTTCAGTGCCTGGAAGGCGGTCGCGCTGGTCGGGATCTCGGTGGCGTCGCCCTCGTAGCCGCCGTGCAGCACGCCGGGGGGCTTGCTGCGGAAGTCCAGGTCCACGTAGAGCTGGCCCGTCACCAGGCTCTGCGTGCCGAGCTGGGCCGTCAGCCCGCGCTTGATGAGCAGGGGCAGGGCATGGCCGATGTCGTCGTGCGTGAAGCGCCCTTCCAGTCCGCGCACGGCATCGTCGTCGAGCTCGGCGATGACGGGGATGGCGAAACCGTCGGTCTTGCTGTCGTAGTGCACGCTGATCTCGGTGACGTCGCCGACGCGCACGCCGCGGAAGACGACCGGTGCGCCCTTTTGCAGCCCGAACACGGAGCCCGAGAAGAACATGACGACACGCTGTGGCTGCCTGAACCAGTGATGGCCGGGCAGTGCGATGAGGGCCGCGGCCAGCACGGCGATGGCGCCGGCGACGAAGGCACCGATGAACAAGGGATTGGCGCGGCGCCGTTTCATGCGGCCTCCGTGTCCGCTTCGGCTCGGCCGCGCGTCAGGAACTCGCGCACCGGCCAGGGGCCGTGGTCGCGCAACTCGGCCGGCGGCCCCAGTGCCGTGGCGGTGCGGGCCTCGACATCGAGGAACAGCACCCGGTCGGCCACCGCGAACAGGCTTTCCAGCTCGTGCGTGACGAGGACGATGGCCGTGCCGACGTCGCGCTTCAGCCGCCTGATGAGGTCGTCCAACCGTGCCGAAGTCAGCGGATCCAGGCCGGCCGATGGCTCATCCAGGCACAGCAGCGGCGGATCCAGCATCAACGCACGGGCGATGGCCGCGCGCTTCCTCATGCCGCCCGACAGTGCGGCCGGCTCGGCATCGAAGGTGGCAGGCTCATCCAGCCCGGCCAGCGCGAGCTTGAAGCGCGCCTGGCGCTCCCGCTCCGACTCTCCCAGCCCGGTGTAGAGCTCCAGCGGCAGCATCAGGTTCTCGCCCACGGTCATGCTGCTCCACAGCGCGCCGGCCTGGAAGGCCACGCCGATCTCGCGGCGCGGCGGGTCGTCGCCATGTACGTCGCGTTCTACGCCGCCCGCGGTCCACAGCACTCGGCCGGCCTTGGGCGTCTGCAGCCCGATCATGTGGCGCAGCAGCGTGCTCTTGCCGCAGCCGCTGGCCCCGACGATGGCCAGCACCTCGCCGGCCTTGACCTCGAAGTTCAGGCCGTGCTGCAGCTCGCGGCCGCCGGCGTGCAGGCTGAGGTTCTCGACGCGCATCAGCACCTCCGAATCATGCGGATCGTGCGCCGGGCCGCCACTTCCCTTCATATGTCCAGCCTCTGGAAGATCACGGTCAGCGCGGACGCGGCCACCACCATCCACACGATGGCCTGCACGACCGCAGCCGTCGTCGCCTCGCCCACCGCCTGGGCGCTGCGGCCCGCGTTCAGGCCCTGGCGGCAGCCGGCCAGTGCGACCAGCACCGCGTAGACGCTGCCCTTGAGCAGGCCGACGAACAGGTCCCAGCCGGCCAGCGCGTCGCGCGTCGTCGCCAGATAGGCCGCCGGTGGCACGCCATAGAGCACGACCGCAACGCCCCAGCCCACCAGCAGCCCGGCGATGCCCGCACACAAGGTGAGCAGCGGGCCGGTGACCAGCAGCGCCAGCATGCGCGGCAGCACCAGGTGCTCCACCGGGTCGACGCCCAGCGTCGTCAGCGCGTCGATTTCCTCGCCGGCGCGCATGCTGCCGATCTGCGCAGCGAAGGCCGCGCCGACGCGCCCGGCCAGCACGATGCCCACGACCAACGCCGCGATCTCGCGCACGACGCCGATGGTGACGAGGTTGGCGATGAAGCTCTGCGCGCCGAAGCGCTGCAGTTGCTCGGCCCCCATGTAGGCCACGATCAGACCGACCAGCGAGCTGACCAGCAACACGATGGGCAGGCTGCGCGGCCCCGTCTGCTCGATCTGCCAGAGCCAGTCGCTCATGCGCATCGCCGTACGTCCGCGCGCCAGCCGTCCGACGGCGGCCAGCGTGTCGCCGATGAAGACCAGCGTCTTGCGCCACTCGGGGTCGGCTTCGGTCGCATCGGCATCGTCTTGCTTGCTTCGCTGCGGCGCCGCGTCCGGCTGCGGCAGGCTCAGCGTCAGCAGCGGCCGCAGGCCGCGCGGGAGGCCGGCAAGGTCGAGCTGAACACCGCCGCGCGCCAGCGGCGCAAGCAGTTGCCACAGGGCGCCGGCCAGCGGTGGTTGCCAATGCGACAGCGCGGTACTGTCGAAGCCGACCTGCGTGTCACCGGCCACCGGCAGCTCCGGCGGCGGCTTGGGCAGGCCGGCATCGGCCCAGTCGCCCGACAGCACCAGCCGCCAGTTCTGGCCCTCCCCCTCCCAGCGCGCTTCGCCCGCGCCGGGGCTGCCGGACGGGATGTCGGAAGGAGGGGCAGGGGACAAGAGGGGCGTAGGTGACATTGCGCCCCATGCTCTTCTTCGCCGGCCCCGGCGCGGCCCGGACGCCGACGGCGCACCTTGTAGGACGTGGCGCCGCCGCGAGGGTGGCCTGTCGGCATGCGCCGACAGATCGGCAGGCGAGTGGACGACAGCGTCGCCGTGGCGGGGCGCCCAAGCTTGGACCAGCAGCAGGTTCAACGCGATGAGCAAGACCACCAACCCCGATGCCGCCCGCTCCGAAGGGCCGTCGCTGCCCCACGAGCGGGACCAGCAGATCGACGCCACCAACCCGAGGCCGGACCCGCAGATGCGACGCGCCTCCCGGGACCTCAGGCGCGGGCAGGTCGACACCGACCTGCGCGCCACGCCGGGCCTGGACGCCGAGCGGCGTGGCAAGCTGGTCGACGGCGGCGAGCACGGTGCTGGCCAGCACCGCGACGACGGGCCCAAGCCCGGCCGCTGAGACCAGCAGGGGACGAATGGCGCCCGTGCCGGGGCGAGCCGCAGCATGACAGCGCGCGGGCCGGCTACTCTCGCGCCATGTCCCTCCTGCCGCGCCGCTGGCGCCTGCCCTATATCGCTTTGCTGGTCGTCGTCGGCCTGCTGCTGAGCGTCTCGGCACTGCAGTCCTACCGCCAGGGTGGCGGTACCAGGCCCTGGGAGCCCTTCCTGTGGGAGTTCAGCTCGATCGGCGTCATCGCAGGGCTGGCGCTGGGCGTGCATGCGCTGATGGGGCGGCTGAGTGGGCGGCCCTGGCAGCAGCAGCTCGCGGCCCATGCCGTCGCGCTGCCGCTGTTCAGCCTGGCGCACATTGGCGGCATGTTCGGCCTGAGGCTGCTCGTCTACGGCATCGTCGGCGTGGATTACGAGACCGGCGACCTGTCCACGCTGCTCGTGTACGAGGGCGGCAAGGACGCGGTGACCTACTTCAGCTTCTGCCTGATCTCGCGTGGCATCTGGATGGCCCGGGCGGCAGCGCTGCGGGCACAGGAGCTGGAGCGCGCCCGCCGCGAGCTTGCCGAGGCGCGGCTCGCGCGGCTGGCCGACCAGGTGCAGCCGCATTTCCTGTTCAACACCTTGAACCTGATCTCCTCGGTCATGTACGAGGACGTCGCTGCCGCCGACCGGTTGCTGTGCCAGTTGGCCGACCTGCTTCGCCAGACGCTGGCGGCCCGGCAGCGCGTCGAGCACACGCTGGGCGAGGAGCTGGCCCTGGTGCAGCCCTTTCTGGCGCTGATGCAGGCCCGTTTCGGGCCTGAGCGGCTGATCGTGCGCATCGAGGCCGACGCTGCCGCGCGCGCCTGCCGGCTGCCGGCGCTCTTGCTGCTGGCGCCCGTGGAGAACGCGGTCAAGCATGACGTGGCGCGGCATCGCGGTCGCGTGACGGTCAGCGTTGCGGCGACGCACGACGGCGGGCGGCTGCAGCTGCGCATCAGCAACCATGGCGATACGCCGGTGCCCGAGGCACCGCCCGACCCCGACGGTGGCCTGGGCCTGCGCAACCTGCGTGAGCGCCTGCAGGCGCGCTATGGCGATGCTGCTCGGGTCGAGTTCGGCCCCGACGGCGCGGGCATGTGCCTCGCGGTGGAGCTGCCATGCGGGTCCTGATCGTTGATGACGAGCCCGCCGCGCGCGCGAAGCTGCGCCGTCTGCTGGCGGCCGAGATCGACGTCGCCGAGCTGTTGGAGGCACCTGATGCGCCCGCCGCGCTGGCCGCTGTGCGCGGGCTGGCCGTGCCGCCTGACCTGGCTTTGCTGGACATCGAGATGCCAGGCGGCAACGGCGTGCAGCTGGCCGCGGCGCTGCGTGGGATGGGCGTGCGCTGCATCGTCTTCTCGACGGCCCATGCCGAACACGCGCTGCAGGCCTACGAGCTGGCCGCGCTGGACTACCTGCTCAAGCCCTACACGGCCGAGCGCCTGGCCGCCGCGCTGGCGCGCGTGCGTGAGTTGCTCGCCCGGCCTCTGGAGCCGGTGGGGGAGTGGTGGGTGGCGGGAGAGCGGCTGCGGCTGGCCGAAGTGCAGTGGATCTCCGCGGCCGACAACTACGTCGAGCTGCACCTGCCACCGCGCAGCCTGCTGGAGCGCGCCACGCTGGCGGATGCGCTGGCCCGCCCCGGGTGGGCTGCGCGTTTCCTGCGCGTGCATCGCAGCCATGCGGTCAACCCGGCGCATGTGCAGCGCATCGAGCGGCTGGGCGGCGGCGAGGCCCAGCTGACGCTGAGCTGCGGCGCGACGCTGCGCGTGTCGCGCGGTTTCCGGCCGGTACTGGATGCTTGGGAGCGCGGCGGCCCAGCCTGAGGCGGCCGTGGCGGGGCGGCGCTCTTGGCCCCTGCCGAACCGCGACTCGCCCCGCCGGCCTCGCGCGGCGCCGGCACGGCCGCGAAGCTGGCGGCCATGAGCACCACCCAGTCTCCGCGCCTCGCATTCCTCGATGGCCTGCGCGTCAGCGCCTTCGCGCTGCTGATCCCGTACCACGTGGGCATGTACTACGTGAGCTGGGACTGGCACGTGAAGAGTCCTGCCGCGAGCGACGCGCTGCAGCCCATCATGCAGCTCAGCTCGCCGTGGCGGCTGGGCCTGCTGTTCCTGATCGCTGGAGCCGCCTGCCAGGGCCTCTTCGCCAGGCGCGGGGCGCTTGGCACGCTGAAGGACCGCTCGTTGCGCCTGCTGGCGCCGCTTGTCTTCGGCATGGCCGTCATCGTCACGCCGCAGGCCTACTTCGAGGTGCTGACCAAGGTACCGGCCCAGCTGCCCGGCGACGGTGGCTACATCGACTTCTGGCTGGCCTATCTGCAGGGTGGGAAGTACTGCCGCGGCAGCGACTGCATGCAGGTGCCGACCTGGAACCACCTGTGGTTCCTGCCCTACCTGTGGCTGTATGCGTCGATGGGTGCCGTGGCCGTTGCCTGCCTGCGCTGGCGGCCGTCGATGGCCGTCGTTCTGCCCGCGTGGGCCTGGCTGCTGCTGCCGGCCCTGCCCCTGGCGCTGCTGCGCGTGTTCGTCTTCCCGCACCATCCGTCCACGCACAACCTCGTGCACGACCTCTACAACCACCTGCAGTACGGCTGGCTGTTCGCGCTCGGCTGGGCCAGCCGCACGCCGCTGGCCGCCGGGCTGTGGCCGGCCGCGCTGCGGCTGCGCTGGGTGACGCTCGGCGCTTTCCTGGCCGGCTGGGCCGCGTTGATGGTCTTCGAGGGCCGCTACGCGCAGGCATCGCCGCCAGAGGGCGTGCTAGCCGCGGCGCGCACGTTGCGCGGGGCGCTGGGCTGGTGGGGCATCATCGCCGCCTGCGGCTGGGCGCAGCGCGTGTTCACGCGGGAGTCGCCGCAGCTGCGCCGGGCCGCTGCTGCAGTGTTCTGCCTCTACATCCTGCATCAGAGCGTCATCGTGCTGCTGAGCCAGTGGCTGAAGCCGCTGGGCCTGCCGTGGGGGCTGGAGGCGGTGCTGCTGATCGTGCTGACGTTCGTGGCTTGCGCGGCCGCCTACCTCCTGCTGCGTCGCGTGCCCGGGCTGGCGTTGCTGGTGGGCATCCAGCGCCGCCCGCACGGACCGCAGGCAGGGATCATGCGTCCCGCATCACCCACCCCCGCATCCCGCTCCTCCGCGGCCTGACGCGCGGACCTAGTACCAGTAGGCCGGGTACGTGCGCCGGGTGGCGCGGTGGTAGAGCATCGCAACGGCCACCATCGTCATTGCACCGAACAGTGTCGGGAAGAACAGGAAGCTCCACTTCGGCGCAGCCAGGAAGACGATGACGGGATTGGAGCCCGCGGGGGGATGCACCGTGCGGGTGAGCATCATCAGGGCACATGCGGCGGCGGCCGCCGCCGCGACCGCCCACCAGGTCGGGCCGAACAGTGCAAGCGCCGCCAGCCCTACGGCCGTGGAGATGACATGTCCTCCGATGACGCTGCGCGGCTGGGAGAAATGCAGATCCGGGAACGTGAACACCATCACTGCGGTGGAGCCGAACGAACCCAGCAGCAGCAGCCATCCCAGCTTGAAGGAGCCGATGGCCAGCACGGCGATGATGCTGAAGACACCTGCGCAGGCGATGACGCCCGCACGCAGGCCGTAGCCCGGTGCCCGCGAGGGGGAGCGGCTCCCGGCCCTCGGTGAAGCCTGCGCAATGGCGGTGTTGGTCGCAAGATCGCTCATGGAGCTGCACCGGAAAAAAGAGGGCAGAGCCATGCGACTCCGCCCTTCAACGCCGCTGACACCTCTCAGCAGCGGCGGGTTTCAAGGGGGAAGGGGTGGCTCAGGCCGGGCTGTCGGCAGGCCTGCCGGAGACGGCCTCCAGCTCGCCTGACGCACGCGCCTTGCGGCCGTAGAAGATCTCGAACAGCGGCGTGGCCATCATGGTGGTCACCACGGCCATCAGCACCAGCATCGAGAACAGGGCCGGGCCGATGATGCCCTTTTGCAGGCCGATGTTGATGATGATGAGCTCCATCAGGCCGCGCGAGTTCATCAGCGCTCCTATGCCCAGCGCGGTGCGGTTGTCTTCGCCCGCCATGCGGGCGGCCAGGTAGCAGGCGCCGAACTTGGCCAGCACCGAGGCGGCCAGCACGCCCAGGGCGATCAGCAGCAGCTCCAGCGAATTGATCATGTCCAGCCGCGTGTTCAGGCCAGAGTAGGTGAAGAACATCGGCAGCAGCAGCACGACGGCCAGAGGTTCGACCTTCTTCTTCAGCTCCTGTGCGAACAGGCCGCGCGGCATGACGGCGCCGAGGATGAAGCCACCGAAGATGGCGTGGATGCCCACGGCGTCCATGATGAATGCCGACAGGCAGAACAGCGCCATCGTGATACCCAGTACCGTGGTGCTCATGTGGCCTTCGCGCTCCACGATGCGGCCCAGCGGCGCCAGCAGCTTGCGGCCAAACAGCATGATGAAGGCCGCGTAGAGCACGGCGCCTCCGATGGCCAGCACGGCCACGCCGGGGCCGGCGCCGAAGGCCGCGAGCACCAGGGCCAGAACGCACCATGAGACGGCGTCGTCGAAGGCGCCAGCCGTCAGCGACAGCGTGCCCAGCGAAGTGTTCGCGAGGCCGCGCTCGTTGATGATGCGGGCCAGCATGGGGAAGGCCGTGAGCGCGATGCAGGCGCCCATGAACAGGGTGGCATTGGCCACCGAGATGCCTTCGGCGAACAGGCCCGGTACCGTCAGCAGCAGCGGCGTGATCAGGAAGGCGATGAAGAAGGGGGCCGTGATACCGGCAACGGACACACCGATGGCGCTCTTGGCCTTGGTGGCGAAATGGTCCAGCCGCAGCGTCGTGCCGACCAGGAACATGTACAGGCCCACGCCCAGCTGCGCGCCGCAGTAGAGGACGTTCTTCATCTCCTTGGGGAAGATGGCTGCCTGGGCTTCAGGGGCCAGCAGGCCCAGCAGCGATGGGCCCAGCAGCACGCCGGCGATCATCTCGCCGACGACCTGGGGCTGGCCCAGGAACTTGCGGCCGGCCCAGCCCACCACGCGACAGGCCAGCAAGATGATGGCCAGCTGCAGGAAGAAGTGCACGCTGAAATCGGTGGGTGAGTAGGTGTGCGCCACTGCCGGGGCCGCGGGGCCGTGCTTGGCGAACACGTCGGCCAGGATGGCCAGAAGGTCGAATTCCATGGGCTGCCTTGTCGATTCTTGTGGCTACGTCGCCGGTTGGCTGGCGACAACGTTGTCTCCTGCGGATCTGGCAATGCGCCGATCTGCCGAGTGCACTTTGCCAGTCGTGATTGCGCTGTCCATCGGGTCGGACGGTAATGAGCCTACGTACCTACATGTGCCTTGCGACCGCGCAGGCAGGTAGGTACATTCGTGCCGCCATGAAGCTCATCACCAGCCGCGAGTTCAATCGTGACGTCAGCCAGGCCAAGCGCGCGGCCCAGGTCGAGCCCGTGGTCATTACGGACCGCGGGCAACCCAGCCATGTGCTGCTGAGCATTGCCGAGTACCGCCGCCTGACCGGTGAGGGCGAAAGCATCCTGGAGCTGCTGGCGATGCCCGAGGCGGTGGCGCTGGACACCCGGGACGCCTCAGCCGACGGCGCCTGGGACCACCGCGAGAGCCTCTGATGTTCCTGCTGGACACAGGCATCGTCCTGGAGCTTCGCAAGGCCAAGGCCGGCCAGTCCGACGCCGGCCTCGCGGCCTGGGCCGCCGGCCTGCCTCGCCAGAAGCTCTTCATCTCCGCGCTGAACCTGCTGGAGATCGAGACCGCCGCGGCCCGCCTGGCGCGCCGCGACCGTGCCGCCGGCCTGGTCGTGCGTGACTGGATAGACGGCCGTGTCATGCCGGCGTTCGAGGGGCGGGTCCTGCCAGTGGATGCGGCCGTCGTGCGCCGACGGGCGCAGCTGCCCTACGCCAATACGCGCGACGGCCTGCTCGCCGCCACGGCGCTGGAGCATGGCCTGACCTTCGTGACGCACCGCGTCTCGGCCTTCCGCGCCGGGCGCGTGAAGCTGCTCAACCCCTCCGGCTACATTGCCCAGCCCAGCGAGGAGGACGAGGACTGGGCGCATGGCGCCCAGACCGGCCACCAGTGGCTGAAGAACCTGTACACCCGCGCATGACATCCACGCGACGCATCCTCATCGTCGGCGGCGGCACTGCCGGCTGGCTGACCGCCGCCTACCTGGCCCGATTCCTGCGCCTGTCCGAGCGCAGCCAGCTCGAAGTGACGGTGCTCGAGTCTCCCGACATCGGCATCGTCGGCGTGGGCGAAGGCACCTTCCCCACCATCCGCAGCACGCTGCAGTTCCTCGGCATCGACGAGGCGCAGTTCATCCGCGAGACCTCGGCCACGCTCAAGCAGGGCATACGCTTCGTGGACTGGGCGCAGGCGCCGGCCGCCGGCGCGCACCATCAGTTCTTCCATCCCTTCGAGGCGCCGTTCTTCGCGGAAGACCTCAACCTCGTGCCCTACTGGCTGCTGCAGGACCCGGCCACGCGGGCGCCCTTTGCCGAGGCCATGACGCTGCAGGCGCGCGTGGCCGCGGCCCAGCGCGCGCCCAAGCGCGCCGGCGAGGCGCCCTATGCAGCGCCGTTGAACTACGCCTACCACTTCGATGCGCGCAAGCTGGCCGCGCTGCTGGCCGGTCGCGCACGCGAGCTGGGCGTGCGTCACGTCGAAGCCACCGTGACCGACGTGGCGCTCGATGCCGCGGGCGCCATCGCCCATCTCGACGCCACGCAGCACGGCCGCCATGAACGCATGCAGGCCGACCTCTACATCGACTGCACGGGTTTTCGCGCCGAACTCATCGGCCGCGCCATGGGGAGCGAGCTCAAGTCGGCACGCCACCAGCTCTTCGCCGACCGCGCCCTGGCCTGCAAGATCCCGCTCGGCGCCGACGCCGTCATGGAGAGCTGCACCGTGGCCACCGCGCATGAGGCCGGCTGGTTGTGGGAGATCGGCCTGAACGGCGCGCGCGGCATCGGTTGCGTCTATTCCAGCGACCACCTCAGCGACGACCGCGCCGCGGACCTGCTGCGCGCCTACTGCGGTCCAGGCCACGAGGACGTGGCAATGCGCAGCATCCCCTTCTCGCCCGGCTACCGCGAGCAGCAATGGGTCAAGAACTGCGTGGCGGTCGGCCTGTCGGCGGGCTTCCTGGAGCCGTTGGAGGCCACCGGCCTCGTGCTCGTCGAGGCGGCCGTCGGCATGATCGCGGAGATGCTGCCGCACAGCGGCCCCATTGCCGCGCCGGCGCGACGCTTCAACGAGCTGATGACGGCCCGCTTCGAGAACATCATCACCTTCTTGAAGCTGCACTATTCGCTGAGCCGGCGCCCGGAGCCTTTCTGGCGCGACAACGCCGCGCCGGCCTCCATCCCCGGGCGCCTGGCCGGACTGCTGGAGGAGTGGAAGCTGCGTCCGCCGGGCCGCTTCGACTTCGTGCTGGACACCGAGACCTTCGCCTTCTTCAACTACCAGTACATCCTCTACGGCATGGGTTTCGCCACTGACCTCGGCGCCGGCCGCGATGACTTCCCGCGTGTGGACGAGGCTGGCAAGGTCTTCGCCAAGATCCAGCGCTTCGCTGAACGCGCAGTGGCCGACCTGCCCAGCCACCGTGCGCTGATCCAGCAGATCAACGCGGGGCGCTGAGGGGGAGCACGCCGGGGCGCCTGCCCGCGCCAGTCTGTCAGCCAAGGCCCACAGCCGCCGCTGCCGGTTGGCCGACAGACGTCACGCGCTGGCGGGCCTAGGGTCGGGCATGAAGACCCGAGGAGCCCGCCGATGACCTGGAGTGAACTGCTTGCCCGCGCCGATGCCGCCTGGCCCGGTGTGGGTTGGGCGGACGTGTTGCCTGCGGTGCTGGCGGGGCTGCTGACCATCCTCATCATCAAGGCCGGGCTGCGGCTGCTGGTGCAGCGCCTGCGCGCGCTGTCCGCGCACACCCGCAGCGTGCTGGACGACCACCTCGTCAGCGTGCTGGAACGCACCCACGCCGCGCTGATCTGGGTTGTCGGCCTGCTCGTGGGCCTGAGCCTGCTGCCGCTGGATGATCGCTGGCACGGCCGTGTGGCCCAGCTCTGGTTTGCCGTCGTGGCGCTGCAGCTGGGCCTGTGGGCCCAGCAGGCGGTCGCGGGCGTGCTGACGGCCCACCAGTTGCGCCACGGCGGCAGCGGCCTGCCGTCGGCCTCGGCCACGCTGCTCGGCTGGGGCTTGCGGGGCGCGCTGTGGGCTGTGGTGGTGCTGGCCGTGCTCTCCAACCTCGGCGTCAACATCACGGCCTTCGTCGCGTCCCTGGGTATCGGCGGCATTGCGCTGGCGCTGGCGGTGCAGAACATCCTCGGCGACCTGTTCGCGTCGCTGGCCATTGCGGTGGACAAGCCCTTCGAGGTGGGGGACTCCATCACCGTTGGCGACGTGACCGGCACCGTCGAGCGCGTGGGCCTGAAGACGACACGCATCCGCAGCCTCGGTGGCGAGCAGATCGTCATGTCCAACGCCGAGCTGCTCAAGCGCACGGTGGCCAACTTCAAGCGCCTGCAGACGCGCCGGGTGCTGTTCAGCTTCGGCATCGCCTACGGCGCCTCGGCCGACGAGGTCGCGGCCGTGCCGCCACTGGTGAAGGCCCTCGTCGAAGAGGACCCGCTGCTCGAGCTCGTGCGCGCACATTTCAAGGGCTTTGGTGACAACGCGCTGAACTTCGAGGTCGTCTACCGCGTCAAGGACCCGAGCTACGACGTCTACATGGACCGACAGCAGGCCCTCAACCTGGCGCTGATGCGAGCGCTGCAGCAACGCGGCATCCGCTTCGCCGTCCCGGCCCGCACGGTGAACGTCGTCGGGTTGCAGGCCGCGCCGGACGGGCCTGCCACCTTGCCGTCGGCCGGTTGATGCCATGAACCCCGCCCTCGCGGCTGGCCCGGAGCTGCTGACGGCAGTCGTCGCGGCGCTGGTGCTGATCGCCATCGCTGGCGCGCTCTACAGCCACCGCCTGGGCCTGTCGCACCTGCTCGTGTTCATGGTGGTCGGCATGCTGGCTGGCGTGGACGGCCCGCTGGGCCTGCCCTTCGACAGCCACCGCCTGGCGGCCAGCGTCGGCAACCTGGCCGTGGCCCTCATCCTCTTCGACGGCGGCCTGCGCACGCGCTGGGTCGATGTGCGCCGCGGCATGCTGCCGGCCAGCCTGCTGGCCACCCTGGGCGTGGCCGCCACGGCCGTCATGGTTGCTGGCATCGCGCGGGTGGTGCTGGACCTGCCCTGGGCCGGCGGGCTGCTGCTGGGCGCGGCCGTGTCGTCCACCGACGCGGCCGCCGTGTTCGCGCAGTTCAGTGCCAGCCGGCTGCAGCTGGCGCCGCGCCTGGGCGCCACGATCGAGGTCGAGTCGGCGATGAACGATCCCATGGCTATGGTGCTGACGCTCGGCCTCATCGCCTGGCTGACGCCGCTGGGGCAGGCCGGCGAGCTGCGTGTGGCCGGTCTGGCCGACATGCTGCGGCTGCTCGGCGAGCAGCTCGGCATCGGCCTGGCCGTCGGCGCTGCTGGCGGGTTGACGGCCGCGTGGTGGGTGCGGCGCCTGCCCATCGCTGACGACCACGACGGCCTCACGGCGCTGCTGCTGGCGGCCCTCGGCTTCCTGCTCTTCGCCGTCACCAACCGCAGTGGCGGCTCGGGCTTCCTGGCCGCCTACCTTGCCGGCCTGCTGCTGCGCCACCGCGCCGGGCGCGTGGCAACTCTGGGTCTGCCGGGACTGAACGGCTACACCTGGCTGGCCCAGGCGGTGCTCTTCTTGCTGCTGGGCCTGCTCGTTACACCGCACGAGGTCTGGCGCCTCATCGGTCCGGCCTTGCTGGTAGCCGCCGGCCTGATGTTCATCGCCCGGCCCGCGGCGGTGCTGCTGTGCCTGGCGCCGCTGGGCTTCGACTGGCGCTCGCAGTGCTTCGTGGCGTGGTCCGGCCTGCGCGGCGCGGTGCCCATCGTGCTGGCCATCTACCCGGTGCTGGCCGACCTGCCGGACGGCTGGCGCTGCTTTGACGTGGCTTTCGTCGTCGTGCTGCTGTCCCTGCTGGTCCAGGGACCGACGTTGGCGCCGCTGGCCCGGCTGCTCGGTCTGGACTCAGCCCGGGCAGCCGATTGAGTCGGCCTGGGTGACGACGCTGCCGGGCGGCACGCCTCGTGTCAGCCACACGTTGCCGCCGATGACCGAGCCTCGACCTATGGTGACGCGGCCCAGCACGGTGGCACCGGCGTAGATGACGACGTCGTCCTCGACGACCGGATGGCGGGGCTGGCCCTTGACGGCGAGGCCGTCGCCGTCGGTCGGGATGCTCTTGGCGCCCAGCGTGACGTTCTGGTAGATGCGCACGCGCTCGCCGATGACGGTCGTCTCGCCGATGACGACGCCGGTGCCGTGGTCGATGAAGCACCCGCTGCCCAGGGTGGCGCCGGGATGGATGTCGATGCCGGTCTCGGCATGGGCCAGCTCGGCGATGACGCGGGCGATCAGCGGCAGGCCGAGGCGGTAGAGCTCGTGGGCGAGCCGGTGGCTGATCAGCGCACGCAGGCCCGGATAGCACAGCAGCACCTCGTCGACGCTGCGTGCCGCAGGATCGCCGCGGTAGGCGGCGAGCACGTCGCTGTCCAGCAGCACGCGCACGGCGGGCAGGGTGCGCAGGAAGCGGCCTGCCAGTTCGGCGGCGTCGCCGGCAGGCTCGCCACCACCGCGCTGGCGGGCGTCGTGGCGCAGCTCCAGCGCGGCTTGCTGGCGCAGCGTCGTCAGTGCGCTGCCCAGGGTGTGGCCGACGTAGAAATCCTCGTCCTCGGGCTGCAGCGTCGGCGGACCCAGTCGCATCGGGAAGAGCGCGCCCGACAGGCTCTGCACCATGGCAGCAAGCAGCTCGCGTGACGGCAGCTCACGGCCGTCGCCGCCGCGGCGGTGTTCCTCGCGCCAGCGTTTGCGTGCGCCGCGCAGCCCCTCGACGACGGACTGCAGTTCATCGCCGGGAGCCGGCGTCGACGCGGGGGTGGGAGCGGCGGCTTGGGTCATGGGTTTTGAGTATAGAAATCCACCCCCCGCCGCATGCGCTCCAGGCCTTTGGCCCCTGCGGCGCCGAGGACCGCGGCGGTGGCCAGCATCGCCGTCATGTGCACGGCCACTGCCGTAAGCGCATCGACCCAGCCAGTGCGCGGGCGGCCGCGGCGATCAGCGAGTCCATGGTGAGGGTGTTGAGGCAGCGTGGCGCGCGACGGACAGGACTGCAGTCATGGCCCGATTGCCTCGGTGGCGTGGTGGCGGATCGAAGCGCCGGACGCTGGGGACAATGCACCCATGCTTCAGTACTTGACCCTGCCCGTCACGCCCTTCCAGCAGAACTGCTCCATCGTGTGGTGCGACGCCACCATGGACGCCGCCGTCATCGACCCTGGCGGCGAACTGCCGCGGCTGCTGGCGGCGGTGCGCGAGCGCGGCCTGAACCTGAAGGCCATCTGGCTGACCCATGCCCACATTGACCATGCCGGCGGCACGGGCCAGCTGGCGCGCGAGCAGGACCTGCCGATCATCGGCCCGCATCCGGGCGACCAGTTCTGGATCGACGGCCTGGCGCAGCAGAGCCAGATGTTCGGCTTTCCGCCCGCCGAGGCCTTCACACCGGATCGCTGGCTGGATGACGGCGACACGGTGCAGATCGGTCAGGAAACCCTGGCCGTGCGCCACTGCCCTGGCCACACGCCGGGCCACGTCGTGTTCCATTCGGCATCGGCCAGGCGCGCGTTCGTCGGCGACGTGCTGTTCGCCGGCAGCATCGGCCGCACCGATTTCCCCGGTGGCAACCACCAGCAGCTCCTCGACGCCATCCGCCAGCGCCTGTGGCCGATGGGCGATGACACGGTCTTCATTCCCGGGCACGGACCTGAAAGCAGCATCGGAAGGGAGCGCCTCGGCAATCCCTATGTTGCTGATGGCGTTTGAGCGACGGTCCGCCGTAATTCGTTCACAAGCACGTCGAGCAACATTTACGCCCGCGTCCAAACGTGCTCTCCTACGCTTTGATGATGGCTCGCAAGGGTGGGCCGAGGAGTGCTTCGATGTGGATGTCCGAGTTTGTGCAGTCGGGCCAGGTCCCCGGCTCCCGTCATCGCGAACGCCGCGCCGCGGCTTCGCTGTCCAATCAATGGCTGGGTTTGGTGCTGGAGGAGCTCGACCATGGCGTCGTGCTGCTCAACGGCGCCGGCCGCGTGCTGCATGCCAACCTGGCGGCACGCGCATCGCTGGATGACAGCCACCCGCTGGAGCTGGTCGGCCAGCATCTGCGCGCGCGCCTGCTGACGGACGCCGTGCCGCTGGCCGAGGCGCTGGAGGGCGCGGAGGCGAGCGGCCGGCGCTGCCTGCTGCGCCTGGGCGACGAGCGTGCCGAATGTGGCCGCGCGAACGTCGTCGTCGTGCCGCTCAACCGCGACGTCAGCCAGGCGGCCGTGCTGCTGATCCTGGAGCGCCGCCAGCTCTGCGGCGACCTCGCTGCCCAGTGGTTCGCGCTGCGCTACCAGCTCACGCCGGCCGAGACCGAGGTGCTGAAGGCGCTGTCCAACGGCGTCAAGCCCACCGAGGTCGCGCAGCGCCAGGGGGTGGCCATCTCGACGGTGCGCAGCCAGATCCAGAGCATCCGCGCCAAGAGCGGCGCCGACAGCATCGGCGAGCTGATGCGCCAGCTCGCGCTGCTGCCGCCGCTGGTGTCGTCGCTGCGGCCGGCCAAGCTGGTCAGCTGAAGCCCCACGGCCCAGGGCGGCCCTGACCGGTCCCCAGGGGGCTGCATGGGATGTGGCGCCGTTGGTCCGCGGGCAGGGGCGTGCGCGGGGCTCGCCGCGCAAGCACTAACATGCGATCGCGCTGGCGGGCCTCATGCCCCGGCGCTGACCGGATGGCTGACGATTCCCTCGACAACGAACTTCAGGCTCTGCCGCCGTCGCTGCGGCTGCTGGCCGCGCGCGGCATGGCGCGCAGCTACCGCAAGGGCGTCGTGCTGATCGAGGAAGGCTCGATCGGCGACAACCTCTACCTGATCCTGGCCGGCTCGCTGCGTGCCTACAGCAGTGATGCGCGCGGGCGCGAGATCACCTACGGCGTCTACGGCCCCGGCGAGTACGTCGGCGAAATGAGCCTGGACGGCGGGCCGCGCTCCGCCAGCGTCATCACGGAGACGGGCAGCCGTCTCGTCATGGTCACGCGCGCGAGCCTGCTGACCCACATCAGCGAGCACCCCGAGTTCGCTTTCGAGCTGCTGACCAAGGTCATACGCCGAGCGCGTGCGGCGACGCTGTCGACCAAGCAACTGGCGCTGAACGACGTCTACGGCCGGCTGAAAAACCTCGTCGACGAGTCCACCGGCGACGGCAGCCACCTGGAGCTGACGCACCAGGGCATGGCCCAGCGCCTGGGCTGCTCGCGCGAGATGGTGTCCAAGCTCGTCAAGGACCTGGAGCTGGGAGGCTATCTGCGTCGCGTGGCGGCCGGCGAGTACCAGCGGCTGAAGACCCTACCCGCCCGCTGGTGAGGACTTGAGCGGCGGCGCTATCGGGAAGCGCCTGTCCGGCCGCGGCGCCCGGGCGTAAAGCCCTTCCACCTTGGGCAGGTTGGCCTGGATGTCGCGGATGCGCGTCGCGCTGGTGGGATGGGTGGACAGCCACTTCGGCGGTGCGCCCTTGTTGGCCGTCATCATCTTCTCCCACAGCCGCACCGCGGCGGCGGGGTCGTAGCCGGCACGGGCCGACAGCTCGATGCCGACGAGATCGGCCTCGCTCTCGTCGCTGCGGCTGAAACTCAAGTTGGCGAGCTGTCCGAGGGCGTTGGCACCCATACGACCCAGGTTGCCCAGGCCGAACAGCGCGGAGCCGAGCTCGACGATCACGTTGGTCGCGGTGGACTTGCCGACCCGCTCGCGCGCATGCTCGCGCAAGGCGTGCGCCACCTCGTGGCCCATGATGGCGGCGACCTCATCGTCCTCCAGCTTGAGCTTCTCGAGGATGCCGTAATAGAAGGCGATCTTGCCGCCCGGCATGCAGAAGGCGTTGAGCTGCGCGTCGCCCAGCAGGTTGACCTCCCACTTCCACTGCCGCGCGCGGGCATTCCACTCATAGCTGAAGGGAATGATGCGCTGAGCGATGTAGCGCAGCCGCTGCAGTTGCGGGTGCTCCATGGGCGCGAGCGCGCGCTGCTGGCCGGCCTGCTGCATCATCTGTGCGTACTGCTGGCCACCGGCTTGCTCGAGCTGCTCGGCCGACACCAGGCCAGTGAACGTGCTCTTGGGGCCGACGTCCACGCCCTCGCGCGCCCACGCCGGCGCGAAGGCCGAGGCGCCGGTGGCGGCCAGCAGGCCGGTGAAGAGCCGCCGGCCGCGCCGGGCGGGCGGCGCGCAGCGACCGGCGGCGCAGTCGGCGCAGGCGCCGAACATGCGGCGAGGCGGATGGGTGAACTGCAGGTCGTCGCGGACCTGGAAGTCTTCGGCGTGCATGCCGGCATTGTGCGGCGGTGTTGGCCGGTCTTTCGTAGGACTGGCGACAATCGACCCATGGACAGCCAGCAATTTCGCGCCGCTCTGGGGCTCTTCGCCACCGGCGTGACCATCGTCACCGTGCGCTCGGCGGATGGCAGCCTCGTGGGCCTGACCGCCAATTCCTTCAATTCCGTGTCGCTGGACCCGCCGCTGGTGTTGTGGAGCCTGGCGCGGCGCGCCGGCTCCATGCCGATCTTCACGCGCGGCTCGCACTATGCGATCAACATCCTTGCCGCCGACCAGAAGGACCTGGCCCAGCGCTTCGCGACCCGCGACATCGACCGCTTCGCCGGCGTGGCCTGGCGTGAAGGCGCCGGCGGTGCGCCGGTGCTGGACGGGGCCGTCGCCACCTTCGAGTGCGCCAACCGCAGCCGTTACGAGGAAGGCGACCATGTCATCTTCGTCGGCGAGGTGGAGCGCTGCACGGCCCGCCAGGGCGCGCAGCCGCTGATCTTCCATGGCGGGCGCTACTTCACCGAGCTGCCGCTGTAGCCGGACTCAGAGCTGGACCTTGGTGCCCAGCTCGACCACCGCGTTGCCGGGCAGGCGGAAGTAGTCCGCCGCGCCGCTGGCGTTGCGGCTCATGGCGGCGAACAGCGCCTCGCGCCAGTGCGCGAGGCCGGTGCGGGGTACCAGAGTCTCGCGGCTAAGGAAGTAGCTGGTCTCGGCGGGTTCCGCACGCAGGCCGCGCGTCTCGCAGCGCGTCAGCGCTGCCGGCACGTCGGGCTGGTCCATGAAGCCGTAGGTGATGATGAGCCGCCAGAAGCTGGGGGCGAGTTCTTCCAGCTGCAGCTGCTCTGCCTCGGGCACGTAGGGGCGCTCGCAGAACATGACGGTCAGCACCACGTTGCGCTCGTGCAGCACCTGGTAGTGCTTGAGGTTGTGCAGCAGTGCTGGCGGCACCAGGGCCGGGTTGGCTACCGGGTAGATCGCGGTGCGCGTCGCACGCGGACGCGCGGCGTCGCCGAAGGCCTGCAGGCTCTCGATGAAAGGCTGCAGCTCGATGCCGTCCTCCCTCAGCAGCGTCTGCACGGCAGCTCGCCCGCGTGCCCAGGTGACCATCAGCACGAACAGCAGCGCGCCCAGTGCCAGCGGGAACCAGCCGCCGTCGACGATCTTGATCGCGCAGCCGGCCACCAGCAGCGCGTCCAGCGCCAGGAAGAAGGCGGTGGCGCCCCATGCCAGCGGCCTGGGCAGCCGCCAGCCGTCGCGAATGACGAAGAAGGTCAGCACCGTCGTGATCATCATCGTCAGCGTGACGGCAATGCCGTAGGCACCGGCCAGCGCCGACGAACTGCGGAACAGCAGCACCGCGCCCACCACGCCCAGCAGCAGCGCCCAGTTCACGCTGGCGATGTAGATCTGCCCGGCTTCGGCGGCCGAGGTGTTGCGCACGCGCATGCGCGGCAGGAAGCCCAGCTGTATCGCCTGCTTGGTCATGGAGTAGGCGCCCGAGATGACGGCCTGCGAGGCGATCACGGCAGCCAGCGCGGCAAGGCCCACGGCGGGCAGCACCAGCGCGGCGGGGAAGAGGCGGTAGAAGGGGTTGTCGATGGCGGCCGGCTCGCGCATCAGCAACGCCCCCTGGCCCAGGTAGTTCAGCGCCAGCGCCGGGAAGACGATGCTGGTCCAGGCGATGCGTATCGGTCGGGCACCGAAGTGCCCCATGTCGGCGTACAGCGCCTCGGCGCCGGTCAGCGCCAGCACGATGGCGCCGACGACCGCCAGCACATGCCAGCCGCGGTCGAGCAAGAAGGCCAGCGCGCGCAGCGGGTTGAGCGCGGCCAGGATGGTCGGCTCCTGCGCGATCTGCAGCACGCCGGTGACGGCCAGCACCGCGAACCACAGCAAGATGACGGGGCCGAACACGCGGCCCACCGCATGCGTGCCGTGCTTCTGCACGACGAACAATCCCACCAGCACGACCAGCGACAACGGCAGCACGTAGCGCTCCAGCTCCGGGCTCGCCACCTCCAGGCCTTCGATGGCGCCCATGACCGACACGGCCGGCGTGATGACGCTGTCGCCGTAGAACAGCGTCGCACCGCATACACCCAGCAGCAGCAGGAAGCGTCGCAGCAGGGGGCGCCCACGCACGGCCTGCGTGGCCAGCGCCGTCAGCGCCAGGCCGCCGCCCTCGCCGCGGTTGTCGGCACGCAGGATGAGCACCACGTACTTCAGCGTGACCACCAGCGTCAGGGCCCAGACGATGGCGGAGATGGCCCCGACCAGCGTATCTGGCGCGACCGCGACGCCGGTGGCCGGCGTGAAGATCTCCTTGACCGTGTAGAGCGGGCTGGTGCCGATGTCGCCGTAGACGACGCCAATGGCGCCAACCGTCAACGCAGCGAGCCCGGCGCGCTCGGGATGGGCCGTGGCGGGGGCGGAAGTGGCGGTCATGGGCTGGACGAGGGTGGCGGGCCGGCCCGGGTTTGTCCGGGCTTGGTGCTGTCGATTCTGCCGAGGTCTGATCGTCGAGTGTGCAGAGGATCCACCTCTGCCTCAAGGAACGTCACATGGCTACCACGAACACCGTCGCCCTGCACCGCGTGCTGCGCTGCCCGCCCGAGCGGGTCTACAGCGCGTTCACGACGCCCGCCGCCTTCGCCAAGTGGCTGCCACCACATGGCTTCTATGCCACCGTGCACGAGGCGGACGTCAAGGTCGGCGGCAGCTACAGGATGTCATTCACCAACCTGACGACCGGCAATGGCCACAGCTTCGGCGGCCGCTACCTGGAGCTCGAGCCTGGCCGGCGCCTGCGCTACACGGCCCGCTTCGACGATCCCAACCTGCCCGGCGAGATGACGACCACGGTCGAGCTGAAGGCGGTGTTCTGCGGCACGGAGATGCACATCCGGCAGGAGGGCATCCCGGCCGTGATCCCGGCCGAGGCCTGCTACATGGGCTGGCAGGAGTCGCTGCTGCTGCTGGCCCAGCTGGCCGAGCCCGAGATCAACCAGTAGCTCAGGCCAGGCGGCCGGCCGGCAGCGCCGTCGGCGCCGCGACGAGCCGGCGCCAGCGCCAGGCCAGCAGCGCGGTGGTCAGCGCGACCAGCGGCACGGCGATCTGCCACAGCGGTAGCTCCTGCATCCGGGCCAGCGCAAACAGCACACCGCCGAGCGCGAAGAAGGCGAACATCGGCAAAACCGCCGTCATGGCCGTCGGTGCCTGCATCATGGCGGGCCGGCGGGTCAGGTTCAGCGCGGCTACGGGGAGGGCCGCGAACAGCATGTAGAGCAGGTAGTCGTCGCTGGCCCTGTGGGCGAGTCCCGTCAGCGCAAGCATCGTCAGCAGCCAGGCGACGAAGAAGTCGCGCAGCTGCCGCGATGCGACGGCGCGGTTGAGCGCAGCGCCTTGTGGCATGCCGGGCAACAGGCGCAGCAAGGCCTGTTCGCGCCGGCTCTGCCACAGCATGCCGGGCAATGCGAAGCATGGGCTGAGGCCGGCGATGCCGATGCCGATGCCAATGCCGGACATCGAGCCGTGCAAGACGGCAGCGACGTCGAAGCGGTAGACCAGCCACGTGATGGTGAAGGCGACCGTCGTGAATCCCACCAGGGTGACCAGCGCCGTCAACTGGTTCAGCCAATGCTGCGGGCCGTGCAGCACGATTTCGGCGCGTGCCATCACGTTGCGCGGATCGGTGTTGTCGGCCCGCTCCATCAGGCGCCGCATCCATGCGGCCTTCAGCAGCTCGAAGGGGTTGAACAGCCGCTCGAAGAAAGGCCCCCATGCGGCGGCTGGCGGCTGGCGGCCGGCGGACGCCAAGCGCATGGTCTGCCGCATCACGGCCTGGCGGCTGTAGCGGGCGCGGTGCCGGGCACCTCCGTCGTCGAGGGCCTTCACCACGATCCAGGCTTGGGCAAGCAGGCTCAGCAGCAACACGCCGTAGGTGTTCGCCTGCCAGGCTTCGTACAGCGCATTCCCGATCGGTGCCAGCCGGATGCCGAAGAAGCCGAGGAGCGGCGATTGGAAGATCAGCAGCATCCACAGCCACCACAGACGTGACGCCCATAGCAGGAAGACGGCGATGAGGCCGTTGACCAGCAGCTGCGACTGCCAGGAGATGACTGACGGCAGGATGGCCGCGCTCAGTAGCGTGGTTGCGCCCGAGCACAACGCCCAGCCGAGCACGGCAGACCGCCGCAGTGCACGCAGATGGCCGGGCACGCACCGGGCGGCATGCGGGTGGTTTTGCTCCTGCAAGCTGCTGGCGAGGGCCATCCAGGCGCCGTGCAGCGTCACCAGCAGGACGCCCAGCGGCACGCGCCAGCCGATGGCCGCCGGTAGCCAGAGCAGGCTGCCCAGGCTGATGAGCAGCAGCAGGCCCCCGATCAGCCAGCGCCCCCAGACGGAGAAGAACTGGCCCTGTCGCCAGGGGGTCAGCGCGATCTGCGAGAACTGGCCGGTGGTCATCAGGTCAGCTCCGCGAAGAGGTCGTCGAGGTTGACCCGGTCCACCGCCACACCGGCGGGCAGGTGCGCGTCGGCCGGTAGCCGCGCGAGCACGCGCTCGCGGCCGGCTTCCAGCGGCGTGCGCTTGAGCGGCTCGGTCCCCAGGCGGGCCATCAGCGTGGCCATCTCGGTGACGCTGCCGGTGAAGGCGCGCACCTGCTCCAGCAGCTCGTCCAGCGGCGCCTGCAGTGCGATGCGCCCCTGGGTCAGGAAGGCCACGTTGAAGGCCACACGCTCCAGGTCGGACAGGATGTGCGTGGAGAACACGACGGTGGCGCCGCGGTCCAGCACCTCGCCCACCAGCTCGCGAAGGAAGTCGCGCCGGCCGGCCGGGTCCAGGCTGGCGACGGGCTCGTCCAGCACCAGCAGGTCGGGCTCGTGGGCCAGAGCGCGGATGATGGACAGGCGCTGCTTCTGGCCGCCGGAGAGCTTGCGGATGGGCTGGTCGGGTCTGATGTCCCAGCGCGACATCAGGCCCTCGACCTTGGCCGTGTTCCAGCGCAGGTAGAAGCTGCGGAAATAGGCCAGCAGCTGGGCGGGCGTGAAGCTCTCGAAGAGGTCGCTGTGCTGTGGCACGTAGCCGATGCGCGCGCGCGCCGCGTCGTCCAGGTGCTGCACGTCCTGGCCGAACAGGCGCACCGTGCCGGCATCCGGCTCACGCAGGCCCAGCAGGGCCTCCAGCAGGGTCGTCTTTCCGGCGCCGTTGCGGCCAAGCAGGCCCACCACCTGGCCGGGCAGCAACTGCCAGTCAAGCCGCTCCAGCACGGCGGGGCCCTTGGGGTATTGCAGCGTCACCTGGCTCAGCTCGGCGCTGGCGGTTTCGGTGTGGGGGAAGTGCGGACTCGTCATGGGGCTTCTTCCAGGATGGTCTTGAAGAGTTGCAGGGCCTGCGCCTTGGGCAGTTCCAGTTGGCGGGCTTCGGCGGCGGCCTTCTCCAGCGTCGGGCGCAGCAGTTCGGCGCGGTCGGCCGTGGGCTGGGCGCGCAGGTGCTGGGCCGCGACGACCATGGACAGCCCGCGCCGGCGCTCCAGCAGCCCTTCCATCTCCAGCATCGAATAGGCCTTGGAGATGGTCATGGGATGCACGGCCAGCGCCTGGGCGAGTTCGCGCACGGACGGGATCTCGTCGCCCGCCTTGAGCTGCCCTGCGGCCACGCGCCGCCGCACCTGCTCGATGAGCTGGCGGTAGATGGGCTCGGGCGAGCCGGTGTTGATCTGGACGAAGTGGGAGGGGTCCATGGGTTACTGCTTGTGTGTACTAGTACGATAGTACACGTGGACAGTTAACGTCAAGCGAGCGTCGCTCAACTCTTCTGAGCATGGCGAGGCATGCTGAAGTTGGAAAGCTCAGCGAAAAGTTGGAAACCGCCCAGCAAAAAAGTCGGAAAGCGCGACCGCTTGAACGCATGCCTGTGACTCAATGAGGCAAATCGTCTATAGCCAAGGCGGGCTCAGACGCATGTCCCTAGCGAGCCAATGTGCTCCGAGCGACAAGCTCACAAGCATGAATGCAATATTGTTCGATGCATGCATCGAATGCATTTGAGGTAACCGCCATGGCCATGCTGACAGTTCGCAATCTTTCCGAGGAAGTGCACCGTGCTCTGCGCGTCCGTGCTGCCCAGCACGGTCAGAGCATGGAGGCCGAGGTGCGCGAGATCCTGGAATCTGCGATCAGCCCCAAGGGGCGCGTGAAGCTGGGCTCCCTCCTTGCTGACATGGGTCGCCAAGCCAAGCTCAGCGATGAAGAATTTGCGGTGTTCGAGCAGGTCCGCGATAAGACGCCTGGTCGTACTGCAAGATCTTCTGCGCATCCATGTGCGAGATTGGATGCGACATGATCCTCCTATAAGAATGCTTGTTACCCTCCCATTGATCTGCGAGATATCACGCCTGTTATGCCTCCCCTAAGCATCACAGTTGTGACTAGAACATCCCTTAGGGTGCTTAGGGAGCGCACCCCCGGCAGCATCAGTGCCGGGTCCGAATGAGGCTGTTTTTGGCGTCGCCGGACGGGTGGAGTGCATGAACGGGTCCGCCTGGGGGCCAGTTTTCGACTTTGATTGTTCAGATCAAAATGGCAGCTTTCCCGTTGAAGTCACCGCCATGCACCGCCTGTTGTTCGCCTCCGCCCTGCTCGTGTCCTTCGCTGCTCAGGCCCAGGTCAAGGTCGACGACCCCTGGGTGCGTGCCACCGTCGCGCCGCAGAAGGCCACTGGCGCGTTCATGCAGCTGACTTCGGCCAAGCCGGCCAAGGTCGTCGCGGCCAGCTCGCCAGTGGCGGCCATGGTCGAGATCCACGAGATGAAGATGGACGACGGCGTCATGAAGATGCGCGCCGTCGATGCGTTGGCACTGCCGGCCGGGCAGGCCGTTGCGCTCAAGCCAGGCAGCTACCACGTCATGCTGATGGGCCTGAAGGCGCCGATCAAGGTCGGCGAGACCGTGCCGTTGACGCTGACCGTCGAGGGCGATGACAAGCAGCGCAGCACGGTCGAGGTCAAGGCGCTGGCGCGCTGACCGCGTGCGCCGGCCCTAGAGCCCGGCGTTGCGCGCCACCTCCGCCGCCAGTCGCGGCCACAGCGGCTCGGGCAGGTCGTGGCCCCAGCCGGGCAGGATCTCCAGCCGTGCGCCGGGAATGCGCCGCGCCAGGTCGTGCGCGGCGGCCACCGGGATCAAGGGGTCGTCCTGGCCGTGGATGACCAGTGTGGGCGCGGTAACGCGCGGCAGCCGCTCGGCGCGGTGGGTGTCGGCCGCAATGGCGACCAGTTGGCGCGCCACTGCCTGGGGGCGGAAGGAGCGCCTCACGCCGTGTGCGATGCGCTCGCGCAGCGCGTGGGGCTCGGGCGGGTAGCCAGGGCTGCCGATGACGCCGTACAGGCGCACGTAGTGGTCCAGCACGTTCTCCAGCTTCTGCTCGGGCGTGCTCGCGGGCCGCGGCCGCGACAGCAGCGCACGGCGCACCTTCAGGCTCTCCTTGGGCAGGCGGCGGTCGCCGCTGGTCGTCATCATCAGCGTCAGGCTCTTCACGCGCTGCGCATGGGCGAAGCCCAGGTGCTGGGCGATCATGCCGCCCATGGAGGCGCCGCAGACATGGGCCTCGCGCAGCCCCAGGGCGTCCAGTACGCCGACGGCGTCGCGCGCCAGGTCGGCGAGCTGGTAGGGCGCCCTGACCGGCAGGCGCAGCGTGTGCAGCAGCGCGGCCAGCGGGATGTTGGGCAGGCCCAGTTGGTCGAAGGACTGGGACAGGCCCACGTCGCGGTTGTCGAAGCGGATGACGCGAAAGCCCCGCGCCACCAACTGCTCGACGAGGCCATCGGGCCAGGCGATGAGCTGCATGCCCAGGCCCATGATCATCAGCAACGGCTCGCCGTCATCGGGGCCGTGGAGGTCGACCTCGATGCGCACGCCGTTGGCGCTGACCTGCATCAGCGCCTGCCGGGCCGGGTCAGGGGCGCGTGAACCCCCGTGAAGGGCGGTTCACGCAGGGAGCGCAGGGATAGCGGCATCAGCCCAGGTCGCTCTGCTTCTCGATCACGCGCGAGACCAGGCCGTACTCGATGGCCTCGCCGGTGCTCATCCAGAAGTCGCGCTCGATGTCCACGGCCACGCGCGCCAGCGGTTGCCCGGTGGCCTGGGCGATGGTGGCGGCGATGCGTTCGCGGGTGCGGATGATCTCGCGGGCCTGGATGGCGATGTCGCTGGCCTGGCCGCCGGCACCGCCCGCGGGCTGGTGGATCATGAAGCGCGTGTTGGGCAGCGCGAGGCGGCGCTCCTTGGGGGCTGCCAGGTAGATGTGGGTGCCGGCGCTGGCGACCCAGCCCGTGCCCACCGTCGTGACCGGCGCCCGCACGAAGCGGATCATGTCGTGGATGGCATCGCCGCTCTCAACATGGCCGCCGGGCGAGGAGATCAGCAGCGTGATCGGGGCATCGCTCTCCTGCGACAGCGCCAGCAGGCGGCGGCAGGTGGCGTGGGCCATCTTGTCGTCGATCTCGCCGAAGATCATGACGTAGCGGCCCTTGAAGAGCAGCTGCTCCTCCATCTTCTCGGGGGCGTCTTTCTTGGCAGCCTTGTCTTCGGCAGCGAGGGTGTGGTGATGCATGGTCAAGGGTCCGGTTGAAGGCGATACCTTACCGCGAGAAGCCGGTGCGGCGTGGACGCAGGGTCAGGCGTCGCCGTGGCGACGCCACCAGAGCCAGCTGGCGATGACGTACAGCGTGGCCAAGCAACTGGTGCTCCAGACTACCGCGTGCACCAGCAGGTGGGCGGCGTAGGCGGGCTGCGCCGGCGTGAGCGCGTAGGCCGACGCGGCGCCGACGGCGAGGGCGCCAGCCAGGCAGGCCAGCAGCACGCGGACGCGCTGCGCGTCGCGCCGTGTCGGCGCGGCCTGGCCCCTGGCCCGCAGTGCGCGCGCGTACATCGCAGCCAGCACGGCCACGCCCACGACAGTGCTCAGGTACTGGAGCAGCGCAACGACGTGGACGTGCTGCTCCAGTGCGATAAAGGCCGGCCGGTTCAGCGTGTGCAGCCATTCGAGACCCCAGCGGCCCGGATGCGTGAACGAGTCCCAGAGCACGTGGCTGGCCGCCCCGAGCAGGATGGACAGCACTGCAAGCGCCAGGTTCGCCCAGGCCGTTCGCACCGGCGGCCGCAGCGCCTCACGGGCCATCGCCCGGTGCAGCCCCGGCAACAGGGCGGTCAGCGGCCCGCAAAAGCGCAGCAGCAGCATGAGCAGCAAGAGGCTCAACGGCAGGCAGACCGTCACGACGCCAAGCGGCGTGTGGCAGAACTTCGACGCCCAGCCGTGCAGGCCGACGTAGTAGCTCAGGTCGGGCGCCATCGATCCGAGGATCAGGGCCGGCCAGGACAGCCAGCGGGGGCAGAGTGGCCGCAGCGGCAGGATGGCCGCCGGGTGGGCGAAAGTCCAGGGCATGGGTGTGCCTAAGCCTGCGGGTGCAGCCCGACGGGCGCGCCCTTCATTCCGGTTGCGTCGGCGTCTTGTAGAACCAGCGCCGCGCGCCCTTGGGCTCGAAGTGCTTCCACTGTCCCTCCGGCTGCGCGAGCCGGTCCGCCAGCGCATACAGCGCGATGGGGTTCACGCCCAGGCCGATGTGGCTGGCCTGCACCTCGATGTTCTCGGCCAGCGCGGAGGGTTCGTTGACGCTGCAGCGCCAGGCGACGACGCCGTCGGTCCTGGAGTAGATGGAGGTCGTCGGCACCGGTGGCGCCTTGCGGATGGCCTCCATCAGCTCGGGGTCGTTGGACGTGTGGCCGCTGACCAGCTCGAAGAAGCGCCAGGCGTTGGTCGCGCGCGGGTGGCCGGTGAAGGGCGTGCCCAGCGTGACGACGCAGCGTGTCAGCTCCGGGCATTCCTTGGCCAGCTCACGCGCATAGATGCCGCCCAGGCTCCAGCCCAGCAGGCTGACCTTGCGGTGGTGGCGGCGGTACAGGGCCTGCAGGTCGGCCTTGATCTGCTCCAGCACGCCAGCGCGCGGGCCGAAGTTGAAGCCCTGGCCCCAGGGCTGGGTGGCGTAGCCGAGCGAATCCAGCATGGCGCGCAGCGGCGCCGTCGTCAGGTCGTTGGCGCCCAGGCCGGGAAAGACGAGGACGGGATGACCGTCGCCCTGCGGCAGCTTCCTCATCCAGGGCAACGTGGCCAGCAGCGCCGCGTACTCCCACGGCGCACGGCCTTCCAGCATCAGCAGCCAGGCGTTGGGCGCGCGCAGGTCGTGCCAGTCCGGGGACGGGGCGGGTTTCGTGGGCTGGCGCGAAATGGGGCGCGACGTGCGTGGCAAGCGGATGGCGGGCATGCGGAAAACGGGAGCGGGCAAAGCCCCTGCATTGTTAGCCAGCCGGGACCTCTGGTCCGGCGCGTGCTTGCCCGGGGCCGGAGTGTCGCGTGGGTGACGGCGTCAGGGTGTGCGTGCGGCTTCGGCCACAGCGTATTTCAGGCAGGCCCTGCGGCGATTCGCCCATGCCGTCTCACGCGGACTTGGCTGCGCGGCGCTTGGCCGGCGCTGCAGCCGCTTTCTTCGCGGCTGCCTTCTTGACCGGCGCCTTCTTCGCCGCGGGGGTCTTCTTCGCCGCGGCCGGCCTCTTCGCTGCGGCCTTTGGCGTCGCTGCGGGCTGCGGACCGGGCTCGGCCACCGGCAGGGCCTGGAACTCCATGAAGGCTGCCTCGACGTAGGCGGCGAACTCGGCCGTCTCGGGCATGGCCTCGCCACAGGCCATCAGGCCGATGTCCAGCGACTGGTTGTAGGTCTGCACCGTCACGTTCAGCGCCAGGCCGTGCACGGCGATGGAGGTGGGGTAGTTGGTCAGCATCTCGGCGCCGGCCAGGTACAGCGGCACCTGAGGTCCCGGTACGTTGGAGATGACGACGTTGGCGATGACGGGCAGCTTCTCGGCCACCTTGGCGCGGCCGTAGAGCATGGCACCGGCCTGCATCAGCCACGGGATGCCGAGGCTGGGGAAGTCCGTGGGCATCAGGCTCTTGAGCTGGCTCATCTGCGCCTTCATGGCCTTGGCCGATGCGATCACGTGAGCCAGCCGGTCGGCCGGATCGGCAAGGTGCGTGCCCAGGCTCATGAAGGTCATCGTGGCCTGGTTGTTGGACGTCGTGTCGCCTGCGGCCCGGGTGGACACGGGCACGGCGGCGATGAGGCTCTTGCGCGGCAACGGGCCGTGCTTGGCGAAGTAGCGGCGCAGCGCGCCGCCGATGATGAAGAGGACGGCGTCGTTGAGGCTGGCCTGGTGGCGGCGGCGCGTGCGGTTCAGCTCGGCCAGCGGCAGCGTGACGCCGGCGAACGAGCGTGTATCCGACAGGCTGACGTTGAAGCGCGTGCGCGGCGCGGGGCCGAGGCTCGATACCGAGGTCCTGCCGCGCACGAACGCCGTCGTCTGCGCAGCGACATCAGCCAGCAGCGTGCGCAGCTTGGTCGCAGAGGCGCCGGCTGCCGCACCGCCGACGTAGCCGGCCGCCATGTTGCCGAGGATGCCGGCGGCGCTGGGCAGCGAGCGTGCCAGCTTGACGGTCTGCTTCCACTGCTGGGAGACAGCCGCGCGCAGCATGCCCACTGTGCCCAACTGGCCGCGTTTCTTGCCGCGGGCGGCCAGCGATTCGATGGCGCGCGGTTCGGGGTTGAGGTCGAGGATGACCTGGGCCAGCGCCACGGCGGCCTGGCCGTCCACCGCGGCATGGTGCAGCTGCGTGTAGAGGGCCACGCGTGGCTTGCCTTCATGTCCCGGTTCATGGCCGGGCTCCAGGCCGGTGAAGACGTGGAACTTCCACAGCGGGCGGCTGCGGTCCAGCAGCACGGGGTGGAGTTCGGCGACCTGCGCCTCCAGCTCGGCCATGCCACTGCCCTCGGGCAGCGCGATCTCGACGATGTGTTCCTCGAGGTCGGGGTCGGCATCCACCCAGCCGGGGTTGGACAGGCCCAGCGGCATCGCCAGCAGCCGCCGTCGCAGGGCCGGCAGCAATGGCATGCGCGAGCGCATGTGCTCGCGCAGGTCCTCGACATAGTCGCCGTCGTAGCTGGCAGGCAGCTCCAGCAGGTGCAGCGCGCCGACATGCATCGGCATCTGCGGCGTTTCGAGGTACAGGAAGCTGGCGTCAAGCCCCGCAAGCTGCTTCATCGGCTGTCTCCTGGATTTTGCGATCCAGCATACCGATGAATCTTCAACAGGCCCTCCGGGCTGACCCCTTCGGCGATCCCCGCGTCCGCCCGGCCCCTTGGGGGCGGGCGAAGCCGACAGGATGTGGCTTACTCCTCGGGCACGAAGATCCAGAGCAGGATGTAGAGCAGGATGCCGCTGCCGAAGGCCAGGAACAGCACCGTGAAGATCAGGCGCCAGACCCAGGAGTCCAGTCCCGTGGCGCGGGCGATGCCGCCGCAGACGCCGCCGACCCAGCGGTCCAGGCGGGAGCGGCGCAGGCCGTTGACGGCGCCGAGGTTGGGGGGCGTGGTGCTGGCGCCCGCGCCGCTCGGGGCATGGCCACCCAGCAGGCGGGCCTTGGCCTTGGCGAATTCCTCGTCGCTCAGCACGCCGCGGGCGTGCAGGTCGGCCAGTTTGCCGAGTTCTTCTGCGTCGTTCATTTGAGGCTCCTTAGCGGTTGATGAGGCGAAGCCTAGCGGTCCTGCATGCAGGCGCGAGCCGTCTGCGACAGGCGGTCGAATCGGTGGGATGCGGCCTCGGAAATCAGCGGACAGGCTGCTTGGCCGGCTCGACATCCACGAACTGCCAGAAATCCAGCCAGAACAGGGGCCGGCGATAGCCGCTCATCCAGGGCTGCTCGATGTCGGTGAGGATGCGGTGCACATGCACCTTGTAGGGCATGTAGGTGATGGCGATGCGCTTGGCCTCCTTGAACAGGGCCTCGCGCTCCGGGCCATCTGGCATGGCCTGCATGCGGTCGTAGATCGCGTCGTAGCGGGCATCCTTGAAGCGCGGCAGATTCTGCGTGCCCGATGCCGGGCCGTACAGGCGCTGCATCGCGCCCTGGCCGTCGGGCTGGGCTGCCGTCGAGCCTACCGGCCACATCTGGTAGTTGCCGGCCTGGGCGGCCTTCAGGTTCTCGGGCCACTGCTGGATCTTCAGGCGCAGCCGGATGCCGATGGCGCTCAGTGCCTTGTCCCAGAGCTCGTCGATGGAGCGCGACAGCGAGTTCGGTTCGGTGTTGCGCGTCAGCACGAGCGGACTGCCGTCGGGCAGGTCACGCCAGCCGTCGCCGTCCTTGTCGACGTAGCCGTACATGTCGAGCAAGGCCTTGGCGCGGGCCGGGTCGTAGTCGCTCATCTCGCTCTTGAAGGCGGGGTCGTAGCCGCTGGTGTGCGGCACGATGGGGGCCTGGGCCGGCACTCCCTGGCCACGGCGCGCGAGCAGGATCTCCTTGCGCACGTCGTAGGCGAGCGAGATGGCCCGGCGCAGCGCCACCTTGTCGGGCGTGTAGCCGCCCACGACGGGGTCATTCATGTTGAAGCAGGTCAGCAGCATGTCGGGCGCCAGCGTGAACCGTGCCTTCATGCCCTGCTTGGCGAGGTTGGGCGCGAGATGGCCTCCTGGCGCGGCCTGGGTGATGAACTCCTCAGGCACGCGCTCGATGAAGTCGTGCTCGCCGCGCAGATAGGCCAGCCAGCGAGGCTGGCGCTCGACGATGACGTCGACGACGACGCGGTCGACCAGCGGGATGCGCTGCCCCTTGAACCTGGCGTATATGGCCTGTGCCTCGGCATCGTCGGGCGCCGGGAATGCCTCGTAGTGGCGCTCCCGGTAGCTCGGGTTGCGCTCGAAGACGATCTGCGAGCTGCGCCGCCATTCCTTCAGCACGAAGGGGCCGGTGCCCACCGGGTGCTCCATGATCTTGTCGCCATAGAACTCGACGACCTCGCGCGCCACGGCGCCGTAGAGGTCGTTGCCCGCGAAGATGGACTCGATGAGCCGCGGACGGGCCTCGTTCGTCCTTACCTGCAGCGTGTAGCGGTCCAGCGCCTTCACGCCCGCCACCTCGGTGTCATAGGGGAAGGGCTGCTTGGACTTGATGACCTTGTCGCGCAACTCGGCCAGGCCGACGAGTCCGGCGTCCTCGTAGCTGATCCAGCCCTGGGCATTGTTGGCCGGATCGGCGTAGCGCTTGATGCTGTAGACGAAGTCCTGGGCCGTGACCTCGCGCTTCATGCCCTTGAAGGCCGGGTCGTCGGCGAAGTAGATGCCGGGGCGCACCCGGATCGTGAAGGTCTTGTAGTCGGCGCTGACCTCGGGATCGGCCGCCGCGATCAGCGGCACGATCTTGGTCGGCCGCGCCAGCGGGTCGTAGGTGTAGAGGGCCTCGAAGATGTGCGCGGTCAGCGTGCGCGAGTAGATGTCCGACAGGCGCACGGGGTCGAAGCCCGTTTCGGCGACCTGGAAGGCATAGCGGAAGGTCTTCACGGGCTCGGCCGCCTGGGCGGGCGCGAGCAGCGCGGAGCAGACGGCGAGGGCGGCGAAGAGTTGCTTCATCAATGGGCCTGCGGCTGGGCGGAGGGGTCGACGTCCACGTACTTCCAGAAGTCGCGCACGAAGATATTGCGGCTGTAGCCCTTGACCCAGGGCTGGGCCATGTCGGTCCAGATGCGGTGCACGTGGAACTTGTAGGGTGCGTAGGCGATGAGCAGGCGCTGGCCCTCGGTCATCAGGGCCTGGCGCTCGGGACCATCGGGCAGGGTTTTCTGCTTCTCGTAGATGGCATCGAAGGCGGGCAGCTCGAAGCGTGGCTTGTTGGCCTTGCCGCTGGCGGCGCTGGAGCCCAGCGCGAGGAAGGTGTCGCCGTCGGGCGTCGTGCCCACCCAGCCGACGCCCCACATCTGCAGCTTGCCGGCGTTGGCGGCCTTGAGCTGCTCGGGAAACTTGCCGATCTTGAAGGTCATGCGGATGCCCAGGGCGGCCATGTTCTTCTGCCATTGCTCGGCGAGCTGGCGGCGCTCGCCGTCGGCCAGCGTCGAGTACTCGATGGTCAGCGGCTTGCCGTCGGGCTGCTCGCGCCAGCCGTCGCCGTTGCGGTCCTTGTAGCCATACATGTCCAGCAGCGCCTTTGCCTTGGCCAGGTTGAACTCGGTCATCTCGGACTTGAACGCCGGGTCGTGCCCGAACGCGACGGGCGGGATGGGCCCCTGGCTCATGATGGCCTGGCCGCGGCGCACGAGGCGGATCTCCTTGTCCAGGTCCACGGCCAGGTTGATCGCGCGGCGCAGCGCGATCTTCTCGGGCGTGTAGCCGCCGACGACCGGGTCCTCCATGTTGAAGTAGGAGAGCGAGATGTCGGCGCGCGGGTAGCGCGTCATCGTGATGCCCTGCTTGACGAGGTTGGGCGCCAGGTGGCCGCCCGGCATGGCGACGCCGGCGAAGTCGATGGGCACCTCCTCGATGACGTCGGCCTCGCCGCGCAGGAAGGACAGCCAGCGCGGCTGGGCCTCCTCGATGACGTCGATGACCACGCGGTCCACCAGCGGCAGCTTGCGGCCCTGCAGCGCCGCGACCTCGGCCTTGAGCTGCGGGCTGGCGTCGGGCGGCGCCACCTCGGCGTAGCGCACGTCGCGGAAGTTCGGGTTCTTCTCGAGCACGATGCGCGAGCTGCGCCGCCAGTCGGCCAGCCGCCAGGCGTTGGTGCCGACCGGGTGCTCCATGATCTTGTCGCCATAGAACTCGACCACCTCGCGCGCGACGGCGCCGAGGAAGCCGGCGTCGGCGAACTGCTGGACGAAGCGCGGGTCGCCGACGCCCAGCTTGAGCTGGAAGGTGTAGCGGTCCAGCGTCCGCAGGCCCTCGACCTCGCGGTCGTAGTCGAACGGCTTCTTGGCCTTCATCAGCGCGGTGCGCAGCTCCGACAGGCCCAGGATCTTGACGTTCTCCAGCAGGTAGAGGTTGCCGCTCTTGAGCTTGGGGTCGTAGTGGCGCTTGACCGAGTAGACGTAGTCGGCGGCGGTCAGCTCGCGCTTGACGCCCTTGAAGGCCGGGTCGTCGGAGAAGTAGATGCCGGGCCTGACCTTCATCGTGATGGTCTTGAAGTCGGCGCTGATCTCCGGCATCTCGCTCAGCGTGGCAGGGCGCAGCTTGAAGGGGCGGGCGCCGAAGTCGTACTCCAGCGGCGCGTCCAGGATGCCGCCGACGATGGCCTTGGAATAGGCGTCGGTGATCTGCACCGGGTCGAAGCCGGTCTCGGCGATCTTGAACGCGTAGCGCAGCACCTTCTCTTGCGAAGGACTTTGGGCGTTGGCTGCATTCATTGCGCAGGCCAGCAGCAGGCCGGTCAGCAGGGGGAAAAGCTTCATCACGGGGGGCGCAGACTCGAAAGAAGGGCGCAGTCTAGTGAAACCGTCAGGGCAGGGCACAAGTCGCCTCGCATAGACTCCGGCCCGTTTCTTCGTGCAACCCCGCATCCACGGCGGGGTTTGCAATTTCTGGAGCCCCGCTGGAGTCCTGAATGGCGGCCTATCTCATCCGACGCCTGTGGCAGATGATCCCGACCCTGCTCGGTGTCGTGCTGCTGGTGTTTTTCCTCTTCAAGTATTTCGGCAGCGATCCGGCCATCATCCTCGGCGGGCTGAATGCGAGCCCGGAGCAGATTGAATCCATCCGCGAGCAGCTCGGCCTGAACAAGCCGGTCTGGGAGCAGCTGTGGATCTTCATCCAGCAGATCGTCACCTTCGACTGGGGCAAGAGCTGGGCCACCAACGAGTCGGTGGCCAACCTGTTCGCCACGCGGCTGCCGGCCACGCTGACGGTGACGCTGCCCATCCTCGTGCTGGAGGTGATGCTGGCCATCCCGTTCGCGCTGGCCGTGGCCACCGTGCGAGGCAGCCTGACGGATCGCGCCGTGATGATCTGCACGACGGTGGCCGTGTCCATCTCGCTGCTGGTCTACGTCATCCTGGCGCAGTATGTGTTCGCCTTCCGACTGGGCTGGTTCCCGGTGCAGGGCTGGACGGGCAGCCACTGGACCAACCTGACGACGTATGCGCCGCTGCCGGTGCTGGTGGCGGTGGCCGTGTCGATGGCGCCGCAGATCCGCCTGTACCGCAGCTTCTTCCTCGACGAGATCGGCCACGACTACGTGCGTACAGCGCGCGCCAAGGGCATGACCGAGGGCACCGTGCTGCTCAAGCATGTGCTGCGCAACGCGATGATCCCCATCCTGACCAACGTCTCGGTGCTGCTGCCGGGCGTGCTGGTGGGCAGCTTCCTCATCGAGGTCTTCTTCTCCATTCCCGGCCTCGGCCGTGAACTGCTGCTGGCCGTGAACCGCGGCGACTACCCCGTCATCCAGGCCTTCGCGATCTACCTCGCCGCGCTGACGATGACGGTCAACCTCCTCGTCGACCTGCTCTACAAGCTTGTCGACCCGCGCGTGGTCCTGAAATGAGCGCCGTCACCTCTTCCTCCTCATCCGTCCCGGTCCGGGCCGCCGCGACGTCGAGCGGTGGCGTCTGGGCCGCCTCCTGGCGGCGCCTGCGCACCGACCGCGTCGGCGTCGTGTCGATGTGGGTCGTCGGCGCCTTCCTCGTCCTCGTGCTGCTGGCCGCCGTCAACGTGGTCGCGTCGGGCTGGCAGCAGGAGGTGGGCGTGCCCAATGCGCCCCCCACCCTGCTGGGGCCGCAGCCGCCAGAAGACACCGGCACCATCGCCGCGCCCAAGGGCCCCAACGTGGACCTGTCCGACATCGATCCGCTGAGCTCCCGCTACGGCGAGTGGGCCGAGCGCGCCAAGGCCTTCAAGACTGACGAGGTGCCCAAGGCCGAGACCCTGCCCCTGGGCGGCGACCGGCTGGGCCGCGACGTGCTGGCCAAGGTCATCAAGGGTGCCGAGGTCTCCATCGTCGTGGGCCTGGCGGCAGCCATCGTTGCGACGCTGATCGGCACCGTGCTGGGCGCCGTGTCGGGCTTCTTCGGTGGCAGGGTCGGCGATTTGCTGGAGTGGGTCTACAACGTCTTCACGGCCATCCCCAGCATCCTGCTGATCTTTGCCTTCGCGGCCATCTTCCCGCGCGGCATGGGGGCCATCGTGGCCATCCTGGCGCTGACCGGCTGGACCGGCATCTACCGCTTGATCCGCGCCGAGTTCATCAAGCATCGTGTGCGCGAGTACGTGCGCTCCGCCGAGGCCATCGGGGCCTCGCAGTGGTCGCGCATGTTCAAGCACATCCTGCCCAACGTGTCGCACGTGGCGCTGGTGCAGCTGTCGCTGCACGTCGTCAGCTTCATCAAGAGCGAGGTCATCCTGAGCTATCTGGGCCTGGGTGTCGGCGTGGACCAGGTCAGCTGGGGCACCATGCTGGCCGAGGCGCAGAACGAGATGATCCTCGGCTACTGGTGGCAACTCGCCGCCGTGACGGCCTTCATGGCCGTCTTCGTCACCGCGTTTGCCCTCTTCACCGATGCGCTGCGCGATGCGCTCGACCCCAAGCTGCGAGGCCTCGAATGAGCACGCTCCTCAGCATCCAAGACCTCAAGGTCGCCTTCCGCATGGGCAAGGCCGATGGCGTCATGCAGCGCCAGCTGGCCGTCAAGGGCGTCAGCTTCGATGTGCCGCAGAACAGCACGGTGGCCCTGGTCGGCGAGTCCGGCTCGGGCAAGAGCGTGACGGCCATGTCCATCCTCAACCTGCTGCCCAGCAATGCCGAGCGCGAAGGCCGCGTGCTTTTCCAGGGCCGCGACCTGCTGCAGGCGGGCACCAGGGAGCTGCAGGGCATCCGCGGCAAGGACATCGCCTGCGTGTTCCAGGACCCGATGAGCTCGCTGAACCCGGTCTTCAACGTGGCCACGCAGATCTGCGAGCCGCTGATGAAGCACATGGGCATGAGCCGCCGCCAGGCCCTGGTGCGCGCCGAGGAGCTGCTGCACGAGGTCGGCATCCCCGAGCCCAAGCGCCGCCTGGGCGCCTACCCGCACGAGATGTCGGGCGGCCAGCAGCAGCGCGTGATGATCGCCGTGGCGCTGGCCTGTGCGCCCAAGCTGCTGATCGCCGACGAGCCCACGACCGCCCTGGACGTGACCATCCAGCGCCAGGTCATGGAGCTGATGGCGAAGCTCAAGGAATCGCACAAGATGAGCCTGCTGTTCATCTCCCACGACCTGGGCGTCGTCGGCGAGATCTCGGACCAGGTCGTCGTCATGCGCCACGGCCAGGTGCGCGAGAACGCTCCGGTGGCGCAGATCTTCAACGACCCGCAGGACGCCTACACCAAAGCCCTGCTGGCCTGCCGGCCGTCGCTCACCGAGAACCCGGCGCGGTTGATGGTCATCGACGACCACATCGCCGGCCGCGCTGCGGCCACCGACGTCAAGGCCAAGGATGCGGACGCGCCCGTGGTGCTGGAAGCGACCGGCCTGCAAAAGAGCTTCTGGCTGAAGCAGGGCCTGTTCGGCAAGCGCGAGTTCAAGGCCGTCAAGGGCGTCAGCTTCAAGCTGCGCAAGGGCCACACGCTGGGTGTGGTCGGCGAGTCCGGCTCGGGCAAGACCACCATGGGCCTGACGCTGTTGCGCCTGCACGAGCCCACCGGCGGCCAGGTGCTGTTCGAGGGCCGCGACCTGCTGAAGATGAGCGGTGCCGACTGGCAGCAGATGCGTCGCCGCATCCAGGTCGTGTTCCAGAACCCCTATGCCTCGCTAAACCCGCGCTTCACCATCGGCCAGACGCTGCGCGAGCCGATGGAGATCCACGGCATCGGCAAGGACAGCGCCGAACGCGAGGCGCGTGCCGTTGCCCTGCTCAAGAAGGTGGGCCTGGACGAGTCCGCGATGGCCAAGTACCCGCACGAGTTCTCGGGCGGCCAGCGTCAGCGCATCGCCATCGCGCGCTGCCTGACGCTGCAGCCCGAGGTGCTGGTGCTGGACGAGGCCGTGTCGGCGCTGGACGTGTCGGTGCAGGCCCAGGTGCTCAACCTGCTGAAGGACCTGCAGGACGAGTTCGGCCTCAGTTACATCTTCATCAGCCATGATCTGGCCGTCGTGAAGTTCATCTCGGACGAAGTGCTGGTCATGCAGAACGGCGATGTCGTCGAACAGGCGGCCACGCCCGAGCTCATCCGGGCGCCGCGCGAGGACTACACGCGCCGCCTGCTCGGTGCGGTGCCGCGCGGCTACAGTGGGCCTGCCAGCCAGAACTTGTAACAAGTTGATTCCGCGCCGGCGTGCAAATTCAACGCTCCCCGGGCATGTCCTGTGCGGCGCGGCCGGCGAACCGCGATGAAATCTCGTCCCCGGGGCGGCACGAGTGCCCCGCTGTCGACTTGATGCACCCATCATCCTTGGCTTCTCGATCCACGCTGTGCGCGGTACTGGCGCTGCTGTGCGCTTGCTCGCCGGGCGGCAGCGTCGACACGCCGCCGGCGGTGGTATCGGCGGCGCCGGACGACAGCCTGGCCCGCGACCTCGAACGCATCGAACGTGCCGCCCGCGCCAAGCCCGCCCAGCTTGAGCTGGAACTGCGCATCCGTACCCAGGGCCTGACCGCCTGGAGCTCTGCCCACCTCGAGGTACTGGCCTTGCGCGGCTGGCTGGTGGCCATGGCGCGCGATCGCGCGCAGAGCGAACAGATCGGCCAGCAACTGCGCGAATGGCCGGCGGGCGAGCTGCGCCCGACCGCCATCGTCGCGGCTGCCAGCGTTGGCGCCGAGTACCTGCGTGCCCATGGCGACCTGCGCGAGGCGCGCAAGCTGCTGCTGACAGTCGATGCCGCCCAGCTCAACGCGGCCGCACCGATCTTCCGCTGGCGCTACTACGACCAGCTCGCCGCCATCAGCGGAGACTCGGGTGAGCTCGACGGCTCGCTGAACTATGGGCACTCGGCCCTGCGCCTGGCCGAGCAGATCGGCCAGCCCTGGCGCGTCGCGCTCACGCTGGTGGACCTGGCCTTCACGTCCAACCGTGCCGACACGCCGGCGCGTGCGCGCCAGCTCATCGCCCAGGCACTGACGGAGGCCCAGAAGGACCCCGACCCGATGACGCTGAACCGCGTCTACACGATGCGCGGCATCCTCTACGCCAACGACAGCGACTCCAGCATCACGCTGCAGGCCAACTCCGATGCGCTGGAACAGGCCACGCGCGCTGGCGCAGACTCCGTGCGTGCGCTGGGCCTGGCCAACTTCGCCGACTACCACCTGCGCCAGGGCCATCCGGCGCGGGCTCTGGAGCTGGCCCAGCAGGCCCTGCCGCTGGCGCGCGCCACCCGCAACTTCAATGCCGAGAGCGTCGCCCGCTCCAACATCGGCCTGGCCAAGATCGCCATGGGCCGCATCGCCGAGGGACGCGAGGACGTGCGTGGCGGCATCATGCTGGACGAGCAGCAGGGCGCGCTGTCGTATGCCTCGGCCGGTTGGGAGGAACTGGCCGGCTACCTCGAGAAGGCCGGCGACTTGTCCGGCGCCGTCAACGCCTATCGCGAGCACCGCCGCGTGAGCGAGCGCGTGCTGCGCGACGAGACCCGCAAGCTGCTGCTGGAGGCCCAGGAGCGCCAGGACGCCGAGCAGCGCGCCCGGGACATCGAGCTGCTGAACCGCGACAACGCGCTCAAGGCCGAGCAGGTCCATCAGCGCAACCTCGCGCTGATGCTGTGGGCGGCGCTGGGCGGCTGCGTGCTGGTGTCGCTGGGCCTGCTGTACCAGGCCTTTCGCCGCGTGCGCCGCACCAACGAGGCACTCGCCCACAGCAATGCCTCGCTGAAGCGTCAAAGCGAGACCGATCCGCTGACCGGCCTGGCCAACCGCCGCCATTTCCAGGCCGCCATCAAGAGCCTGTCCAGCGCCGAGGGCCTGGCGGCCAGCGTCTTTCTGATCGACATCGATCACTTCAAGCGTATCAATGACGGCTTCGGCCATGCGGCCGGCGACGCGGTCCTCATCGAGATCGCCGGCCGGCTGCGCCAGGCCGTGCGCGACGACGACCTTATCGTGCGCTGGGGCGGCGAGGAGTTCCTCATCGTCGCGCGCAGCCGCGAGGGCTTGTTCGCGCCCCAGCTCGCGCAGCGCCTGCTTGACCTCATCGGTGGCCGGCCCGTGCAGCAGGACGGGCGCGACATCCCCGTCACGGCCTCCATCGGCTTCGTCAGCCTGCCCGTGCCGCCGCACGGCCTGCGCCTGACGTGGGAGCGTGCCATCGACCTCATCGACACGGTCATGTACCTTGCCAAGGCGCATGGCCGCAACAAGGCCTATGGCGTCGAGCGCATCGATGCCGTGGACCCGCTGGCCGCCGCACAGATGACGGCCCGCCTGGAAGCCGCCTGGAGCGAAGGGCAGGTCGGCCTGCAGGTGCTGAGCGGGCCAGGCATCGCACGGCAGGCCGAGGCGGGCGAGCCGGCCTCGCAGGTGGACGGCACATGAAGAGGATCGCGACCATCCTCTTGCTGGCGCTCGGTCTGGCCTGTGCGCAGTCCGCACCGGACCCCGAGGCCGAAGACACGCTGCTGGCCAACATCGCACGCCGCGCCTTCGACGACCCCGAGGCCATGCTGGCCGAGCTCGCGCGGCGCTGGCCCGCCCATGCCGAGCCCGGCCAGCCACGCGAGGCGGTGTGGCTGATGACGCGTGCGCGCGTGCTGCTGCATGCGGGCCGTGTCGAGGCCGCCGATGCCATCGCCACGCAGCTGATGGCCCGCGAGGACGGCAAGGACCGCGGCTGGCTGCTGCGCGCCCTGGCCCAGGAGCGTGCCGGCAAGCCTGCCGGCGCCCTTGCCGCACGTGCCCTCGCCGGCCTGGACAGGCATTGCCCGGCCGGTGACGAGAAGCGCGCTGTGCGCGAGCTGGGCTGCGACTTCCGCAGCGCCTGGGAGGCCTTGCGCATCCTGCAGCGCGAGCAGTACAACCAGGGCGCCTTTGTGCTGGCCGAGGCCGGTGTCAGGCGGGCGCTGGCCCTGGCCCGTGCCGGCGAGGACAGGCACCTGGCCGCGCTCAGCCTGGGCATGCTGGCCGTCGCGCTGCAGGCCCAGGACCGCATCGACGTCGCGCGTGTCGAGTTGCAGGCCGCCGAAGCCGAGGCGGTGAGTGATCCCGTGGCCGCTGCGCGGGTGCGCAACTACGAGGGCGCCATCGAGCGCCGAGCCCGCGACATGAGCGCTTCGCGCAGTGCCTTCGAGGCGGCCCTGCTGCTGGCCGAGCAGGCCGACGCGCCCCATCTCGCCGCGCAGTTGCGCTCCAACCTCGTCGACTCCTACATGCACCTGGGGCTGCTCAAGGAGGCGCTCGCCGCCGGCCAGCGCGCCATGCCGGTGCTGCAGCGCTTTGGCGACCGCTTCTACGAGCGCAGCCTGCACCACAACCTCGCCGTCGCCTACATCAAGCTGCGCCAGTTTGAACAGGCCCGCCAGGAGCTCGTCAAGGTCAGCGAGTTCGGGGTCGATCCGGCCGACCTCGTGCTGCGCGCCCGTGAGCTGCGCGAGCTGTCCGACACCTGGGCAGAAGCCGGCCAGTACAAGGAAGCCCTTGCAGCGCTGCATGGCGAGCGCGAGCTGAATGCGCGCGCCAACGAGCGCAACCGCGCTGCCGCGCTGGAGGAACTGGGCCGCAAGTACGACAGCGCCGCCAAGCGGCGCGACCTGGACCTGCTGGCCCGTGACGGCCAGCTCAAGGACCAGCAACTGGAGAACCGCCTGCTGGCGCAGAAGGTCGGGCTGGCCGTCGGTGCGCTGCTTCTGCTTTCCCTCGCGCTGATCGGCGTCACGCTGCTGCGCATGCGCCGCGCCCAGGCGCGCCTCACAGCCAACCAGAGCCTGCTGCGCGCCCAGAGTGAGCGCGACCCGCTGACCGACCTGTCCAACCGCCGCCATTTCCTGGCCGTCATGGACCAGCGTGCCCGCGAGGAGAAGGTCGAGGGCTTCCAGGGCGCGCTGATGATGATCGACATCGATCACTTCAAGAACGTCAACGACTGGCATGGCCACGCGGCCGGCGACGCCGTCATCGTGGAGGTCAGCCGCCGCATCCGGGCGGCAGTGCGCGACACAGACCTCGTCGTGCGCTGGGGTGGCGAGGAGTTCCTGGTTTTCGCGCCGTCGCTGCCGGGCGACGACTTGGCGCTGATGGCCGAGCGCATCCTGCGCAGCATCGGCAGTGAGCCGATCGATACGCCTACCGGCCCTCTGCGGGTCACCGCCTCCATCGGCTTCGCGAGCTTCCCGATCGGAAGCCCGGCTGGTTCGGGCGGCGCGGCAGCGCCGGCGCTGCGCCTGCACTGGGAGCAGGCCGTCAACTGGGCCGACATGGTGCTCTACAAGGCCAAGGCGGAAGGGCGCAACCGCGGAGTCGGCATCACGGCCGTCGAGGCCCCGGACGCGAATATGCTTGCGACCCTGCTGCAAGACTTTGACGCCGCCTGCATCAACGGCCAGGTCCAACTCCGACAATTGCCCGGTCCGTCATGAGTGCCCTCCTGCAACGCCGCGGCCTGCTGTTCTGGCTGGCCACCTCGTCGGTGTCCGCTCAGTCCTGGCCGGCGCGACCGCTGCGCCTGGTCGTGCCCTATGTCGCCGGCGGCGCCTCCGACGTCGCCGCGCGTCTGCTCGCGCCCGAGCTGCAGCGCCGCCTGGGCCAGCCGGTCTCGGTCGACAACCAGCCTGGCGCCGACGGCAATATCGGCAGCGCCGAGGTCGCCAGCGCCACCGATGGCCACACGCTGCTGATGGGCAGCGTCGGCACGCACGTCATCAACCCGCTGCTGTCGCGCCGCCTGCCCTACGACCCGGTGAAGGACTTCGCACCCCTGTGCCTGGTCGCGACCGTGCCGCTAGTCCTGGTCATGAACCCGGCCGTCGCCCAGGCCCTGGGCGTGCGCAAGCTTGCCGACCTCGTGCACGCCGCTACGGCCCAGCCCGGCCGGCTGCACATCGCCTCGGGCGGCAATGGCAACCCTTCGCACCTGGCCGGCGAGCTGTTCAAGCGCTTGACCCAGACCTACATGCTGCACTTCCCCTACCGCAGCACGGTCTCTGCGCAACAGGACGTCATTGCAGGCAACATGGACCTGATGTTCGACACGTTGCCCGGGGCTCTGCCGCAGATCAGGGCCGGCAAGCTGCTGGCCCTGGGGGTCACCAGCGCGCGCCGAAGCCCCAGCATGCCGGAGCTGCCCACCGTCGAGGAGGCGGGCGGCCCGGCGTTGAAGGGCTATGAGGCCAGCGCCTGGATCGGCCTGTTCGCGCCCAGCAGCCAGCCGGCCGAGCAACTGGCCCGCCTGCAGCGAGACAGCGTTGCGGCGCTTGCCGGCTCTGGGCTGCGGGAGCGTCTGACCAGCCGCGGCATGCTGGTGCATGGCAGCGGCAGCGCCAGCTTTGCCGCGCTCATCGCCGCCGAGACCGAGAAATGGGCGCGCGTGGTGCAGGTGTCGGGCGTCAAGGTGGACAGGTGAGCAGCACCACGTCCAAGGCATGCCTTGGCCGCTCCCCCGTGGGGGCGGCGATGCTCATCGCCCAAGCCGGCCGGCTTGGTGCGGTGCGGCAATGGCTCCACTGACATGAGGCTGCCCATCACCTGGCGCGCCGACCTGATCGCCGGTGCCGTCGTCGCCGTGCTGCTGATTCCGCAGAGCCTGGCCTATGCCATGCTCGCCGGCCTGCCGCCGCAAGTGGGCCTGTACGCCAGCCTGCTGCCGCTGCTGGCCTATGCGGCGCTGGGTTCCAGCCCGGTGCTGGGCCTGGGACCGGTGGCGGTGCTGGCACTGATGATCGCGCAGGCCCTGGGTGGCCTGCCGGCGGGAGTCAGCGCCTCGGAAGGTGCGCTGGTGCTCGCCGCCGAGGTGGGGCTGGTGCTAGCGCTCGCCGCGCTGCTGCGGCTGGATGCGCTGGCCTCGTTGCTGTCGGTGCCGGCACTGCGGGGCTTCGAGAACGGAGCAACGCTGATGATCGCGGCCGGCCAGTTGCCGGTGCTGCTGGGCAGCGCGGCCACGGGCTTCACGCTGCCGGACCTGCTCGTCTCGGCCGTGCATGGCGGCTGGGGTCCGGCGAGCGCCGCCTGGGGTGGCCTCGCCATCGTGCTGCTGCTGGCCTCGCGCCGCATGGGCTCCCGGCTGCTGGCTCGGCTTGCACCGCTGCTGCTGCTGATCGTGGCGATGGTGCTCTCGGCGCTCACGCCGACGGCCCGTGGCGTGGCCCAGGTGGGTGCGCTGCCGTCGCTGGCCCTGCCGCTGGGCCTGCCGCTGCTGGACGCGGCGCTCTGGTTGCAGCTGCTGCCGGCCGCGGCCCTGGTGGCGCTGATGGGGTTTGTGTCCAGCCTGGCGGTGTCGGAGTCGCTGGCACAGCGCCGTGGCGAGAAGCTGTTGCCGGCGGCGGAGATGCGCGGCCTGGCGGCGGCCAACCTGCTGGCCTCGGTCAGCGGCGGCATGCCGGTGGCGGGCAGCTTCTCGCGCAGCATCCTGCTGCACGAGGCTGGCTCGCGCAGCCGCTGGAGCCTGGTCTTCGTCGCCGTCTTCATGTTCCTGGCCATGCTGCTGCTGGCCGAGCCGCTGGCCCACCTGCCCAAGCCCGTGCTGGCGGCCACCATCGTCGTGGCCGTGCTGGGCGGCTTCTCGCTGCGCCCCTACCGCGAGGCCTGGAGCTATGCGCGCGCCGAAGGGCTGTTGATGCTGGCCGTCACGGCCGCCGTGCTGCTGTGGAGCATCGGATTCGCGCTGGCCCTGGGCGTGGTGGGCTCCATCGCGCTGCTGATCCAGCGTACCGCCAGGCCGCACGTGGCGCGCATCGGCCGCGTGCCGGGCACCCAGCACTACCGCAACGTCGAGCGCTACGCGGTGGAGTGCCGGGCCGAGGTCGTCGGACTGCGCGTGGACGAGAGCCTGGTGTTCACCAACGCCCGAGGCCTGGGCGATGCGGTGCTGGCTCATGTGCGTGAGCACCGAGAGCGGGTCGGCCCGCCGGACCGCGTCCTGATGCTGATGGCCCCGGTCAACCACATCGATGTCTCCGGCCTCACGGCGCTGCAGGAGCTGCATGCGACGCTGGCGGCGGAGGGGCTGAGGCTGGAATTCTCCGAGGTCAAAGGGCCTGTGCTGGACCGGCTGAAGGCGGTCGGCTGGCTGGAACGCTACGACGTTTCCCTCTACCTCAGCCACCATGAGGGCATCCAGGCTGGTGAACATGCCCTGAGGCCCAGTCTGGCCGACATGGACGCGCCCGGGCAGCTGTAGCGCGCATCTGCTACCGTGTCGCGCCCAGCAGCCCAGACGCCATGGACAACAAAGAGATATTGCTCGGCATCCGCCGCGGCATCGAGAAGGAAAGCCTGCGCGCCCTGCCCGGAGGCAGCTTGGCGCTGACGCCGCATCCCGTGGCTCTCGGCGCGGCGCTGACGCATCCCCACATCACGACGGATTACAGCGAGTCCCAGCTCGAGCTCATCACCGGCGTGCATGCCGGCGTCGAGGACTGCCTTCAGGAGCTGACCGAGATCCACCAGGCCGTCTACCGCGCGCTGGCTGACGAGCGCCTGTGGGTGGGCTCCATGCCCTGCGGCCTGCCGGCCGACGAGACCATCCCCATCGGCCGTTACGGCAGCAGCAACGTCGGCCGCGCCAAGAGCGTCTACCGCATGGGCCTGGGCCAGCGCTACGGCCGGCGCATGCAGACCATCTCCGGCATCCACTACAACTGGTCGCTGCCGGGCGTGTCGACCGACGGCTATCTCGGTGCCATCCGCAACTTCCGCCGCGAGGGCTGGCTGCTGCTCTACCTGTTCGGTGCCAGCCCGGCGCTGTGCGACAGCTTCGTTGCTGGTCGCGAGCATGGCCTGCAGCGGTTGTCGGGCCACACCCTCTACCTGCCGCATGCCACCTCGCTGCGCATGGGGCGCCTGGGCTACCAGAGCGATGCGCAGTCCAGCATCGCCGTCAGCTACAACTGCCTGGAGAGTTACGCGGCGTCGCTGCAGGCGGCGCTGAGCCAGCCCTATCCGGCCTACGAGGCCATCGGCGTGCAGACGCCGGGCGGCGACTACAACCAGCTCTCCACCAGCCTGTTGCAGATCGAGAACGAGTTCTACAGCACCATCCGCGCCAAGCGCGTGATCCGCTCCGGCGAGCGGCCGCTGCATGCGCTGCGCGAGCGCGGCGTCGAGTACATCGAGGTGAGGTTGATGGACCTCGACCCCTTCGAGCCGCTGGGCATAGGCGCCGACGCCATGCGTGTGCTGGACACCTTCTTGCTGCACTGCCTGCGCAGCGACAGCCCCGACGACACGCCGCAGGAGATTGCAGCGAACGCGCGCAACCAGCACAGCGTCGCTGCCCGGGGCCGCGAGCCGGGCCTGATGCTGGAGCACTGGCGCGGCGGCGAGCGGTCGCTGTCCGACTGGGCCGGCGAGATCCTGGCCGCCTGCGCCGCGCAGGCCGAGGCGCTGGACGCGGCCCATGGGGGCGATGCGTATCGTGCGGCGCTCGGACGCGTGGCGCTGCGGCTGCAGCGGCCCGAGCTCTGTCCGTCGGCTCGCGTGCTGGCCGTCATGGCCCAGGACTTCGACGACAGCTACGTCGCCTTCATCCGCCACCAAAGCGATGCGACGCGCGCGGCGCTGCTGGCCCTGCCTTTCGCGGAGCCGCTGCAGCAGCGCTTCGAGAAGATGGCGGCGCAATCCCTGGCCGAGCAGGCCCGCATCGAGGCGGCCGACACCCTGGGCTTCGAGGAGTTCCGGCGCTTTTACGTGGCGCCGGAGCGCATGGCCGTCTAGGCGGCCTGCGTCGCGTATAGCGAGGTGCTGAAGCGCGGCCGGCCATCGCGCGCATGCATGGCCCAGCGCGTCAGCTCTTCGGCCGGCATGGGCCGGGCGAACAGGAAGCCCTGCAGCTTGTCGCAGTGCTTGCCGCGCAGCACGGCGGCCTGGCCCTCCGTCTCGACGCCCTCGGCGACGACCTGCAGGCTCAATGCATGGGCCAGCTCGATGACGGCCTTGACGATGGCGCGCGCATCGGCGCTGGTCTCCAGGTCCTGGACGAAGCTGCGGTCGATCTTGAGCTGCGACAGGGGCAGTCGACGCAGATAGGCCAGGCTGGAATAGCCCGTGCCGAAATCGTCGATGGACAGCGCCAAGCCCAATCCGGCCAGGCGGCGCAGCGTGCGCTCCGTGGCTTCTGCATCGTCCATCGCGACGGACTCGGTGATCTCGCAGGTCAGGTGCTGGGCATCGACGCCGTATTGGGCCAGCGCCTCCTCGAAGCGCCGTACCAGCGCGTCCGGCTGGCGCAGCTGCTGCACGGACAGGTTGAGGGCCACGCGCATCTGCAGGCCGGCATCGCGCCAGGCGGCTAGCTGGCGACAGGCCTCGGCGATGACCCAGTCACCCAGCGGCATGATGAGGCCGAAGCGCTCGGCCACCGGGATGAAGGCCCCCGGGCTCACCGGCCCGCGTAGCGGATGCTGCCAGCGCAGCAGTGCCTCCACGCCGGTGATGGTGCCTTCGTCCGTGGCGATCTTGGGCTGGTAGTGCAGCATCAGGCTGCCGCTGCCCGCCTCGCCGGCCAGGGCGGCGCGGAGGTCGCGGGCCAGCTCGAGCTGTTCGCGCACGCCCGCCTGCATGTGCGCCTCGAAGAAGGCGAATCCGTTGCCACCGGCGCGCTTGACCGATTGCGCCGCCGAATCGGCCTGGGCGATCAGCGCCTCGCCCGGCCCCGAGCCGTCGGCCAGGGCAATGCCGATGGAGGCTGACAGCCGCAGCGGGTGGCTGCCGGCGCCGGGCACGCCGTCCATGGGCTCGGCCAGCGCGTCCAGAAGGCGTTGCGCGACCTGGGCCAGCGCCGCCTCGGCGACCTCACCCTCCAGCATCAGCACGAACTCGTCGGCCGCCAGGCGAGCCAGCGTGTCGTCGCTACGCGCCAGGCCCTGCAGACGCTGCGCCACCCCACACAGCACATGGTCGCCGGCACCCAGGCCGAAGCTGTCGTTGATGGGCTTGAATCCGTCCAGGTTGATGAGCAGCAGGGCCAGCCGGGCGCCCTCTCGGTGGCCGCGCGCGGCGGCGTGCTGCAGGCGGTCGTCGAGCAACTGGCGGTTGGCCAGGCCGGTCAGCGGATCGCGCAGCGCGCGGACCTGCAGCTCGGTGGTGGCGGCCTGCAGTGATTGCTGCAGCCGGCGGGTGTGGCGCTGGCTGCGGGCATCCAGCGCCGACGTGACCAGGGTCAGCAGCAGCAGCGCGAAGGTGGCGCCGGCGACCAGCGTGCCGAGGTTGTCGCCGCGCAGTGCGTCTGCGCTCAGGCAGACCGAGCTCTCGCCGATGCCGGCGGCGGCCATGCCGGTGTAGTGCATGCCGCTGATGGCTGCGCCCATGGCGAGGGCGGCGCCCAGCTGCGCCCAGCGCGCCCAGGCGCGTGGCAGGCGCCGCAGCGCGAAGAAGATCCAAAGGGCGGCGGCGGCGGCGCCGACCGCGACGGCCGCCGAGGCGGCGACTAGCGTCCAGTCCCACTGGATGCCCGGCGCGAGTACGAGGGCGGCCATGCCCATGTAGTGCATGGCGCAGATGCCGCCTCCCATGCTGAGCGCGCCCAGCGCCAGCCAGGCGGGCGTCAGCGTCTCCCGGGCGGCGACGCGCAGCGCGATCGCCGACACGCCTACCGCCGCCAGCCAGCTCAGCAGCGTGACGGCCGTGTCGTAGCCGACGGAAAAGGGCAGCTTGAGCGCCAGCATGCCGACGAAGTGCATGGCCCAGATGCCGGTGCCCAGTGACAGCGAGCCGGCGATCCACCAGGCGCGTGCAACCAGCGCATCCGGCGTGCGCACGCGCTGGGCGAGGTCCAGCGCCACATAGGACGCAAAGGCAGCGGTCAGGTAGGAAAGCGCCACGACTGCCGGATCGAAGCGCAGCGCGAGTACGGCAGCGGGCATGCCCGCTAGTATGAAAGCCAGGCGCAAGGTCGAGTCCGACTCACCCGCCGTGGGCGTGAAGGGTTGACGCAGAACGCAAAAAAAGACCCGGTCAGCAGGCTGCCGGGTCATGAAGCCCTCGGGGTCGAGGGCGTCGTTGGGATGAGTGGGACTGTAGGGCCCGGGCCGGCGCGGCGGTGGGCACTATTCACGGCGCACTGCCGATAATCCCGCCATGTCCACCGCCCCACACCGCGCCCCCGAAACCCTCACCGAAGACGACCTGGAACGCCTGCAGGCCCTGCTGGACGCGCTGCCTGCGCCGCTGGAGCCGCTGGACGTGAGCATGCTGGACGGCTATCTGTGCGGCGTGCTGCTGCAGCCCGAGGCCGTGCCGCTGGCGGCCTGGCTGCCGCCCATCCTTGACAGCGAGGGGCGACCCACGCCGGCACGCGTCGGCGACGAGCTGCTCGCGCTGCTGCGTCGCCGCCACAAGGAACTCAATGTCGCCATCGCAGGCCGGCAGTGGTTCGACCCCTGGATCTTCGAGCTGGATGACGATGCCGACCCCAGCGAGACGGTGCTGCCCTGGGTGGCCGGTTTCGCGCACGCGCTGGATGCGCATCCAGCGCTGATGCGCCTTCCCGAGGAGCCCCTGCTGGAGCCTTTGGCCGCGATCTACCTGCACCTGGACCCGGATGACCTCGAGGACGCCGATGCGCTGCTGGAGGAGATCGACTCGCTGGAGCCGCCGGCCGACCTGGAGGAGGCCGTCGAGGGCCTGGTCAGCGCGGTGCTGATGCTGGCCGACGTGTCGAGGCCGTTGAAGGCCGCTTCGCGGCCGGCCCCCCATGGCGCCCAGCGTCGCCGGGGTCCGCCGCCGCGGCGCTGAGGAGTCCCTCGCCCGGGCTTGAGCCGGGCGAACGCCCGCGGGCAGTTCGCCAGGCCGGGCCGGCTTGGGGCGGCCCGGAACGCCAGGGTTGAATTAGCGCGGCGCGCGCGGATCGCGCGTTTGCCGGGCCATCCAAGTGCTCATCTCCCACAGCGTGTGGCCGACGGACTCGCGCGCGCTGTAGCCATGCGACTCATGCGGCAGCACCACGTAGCGCACCTGGCCGCCGGTGCCGGCCAGCGCCTGGTAGAAGCGTGCCGACTGGATGGGGAACGTGCCAGGGTTGTCGTCGCTCTCGCCGTGGATGAGCAGCAACGGCTCCTTCAGCTTGTCGGCGTAGTTGAACGGCGAGAGCTTCAGATAGACGTCCTGAGCTTCCCAGTAGGTGCGGCGCTCGCTCTGGAAGCCGAATGGCGTCAGCGTGCGGTTGTAGGCGCCGCTGCGGGCGATACCGGCCTTGAACAGGTCGGTATGGGCCAGCAGGTTGGCCGTCATGAAGGCGCCATAGCTGTGGCCGCCCACGACCATCTGCTGCGGGTCGCTGACGCCCAGCTCGGCCGCCTTGTCGATGATGGCCTGGGCATTGGCCGTGATCTGCTCGACGAAGCTGTTGTTGACGGTCTTGGGATCGCCCACGACGGGCATGGTGGCGTCCATCAGCACGACGTAGCCGTCCAGCGCCATCATGACGGGGCTGGCGCCGGCCAGCGTCACAAAGCGGCTGCCGGAACCGCTGACCTGGCCAGCGGTGGAAGCATCGGTGAACTCCAGCGGGTAGGCCCAGACCAGCGTGGGACGGCGCTCCCCAGGCTGGTAGTCGGGCGGCAGATAGAGCCAGAACGACAGCTCCACGCCATCGGCGCGCTTGAACTTGACCAGCTCGCGCTTGATGGCCCGCAGCTGCGGCGCGGGATCGGCATTGCGGGTCAGGGCCTGCAGCTGCTCGAAGCCAGCGCCGCTGCGCAGCACCAGGTTGGGCGGCTCGGTGGCACTTTCGCGGCTGCTCAGCAGGCGGCCATCGGCCAGCAGCGTGATGGGGCGCTCGTAGTGCGTCGGGCCGGAGCGGAACAGGCGAGTGGCCTTACCTTCCTTCAGGCTGTAGCTGTCGATGAAGGGCAGGTCGCCGTCCTTGCTGGCGCCGTTGCCGGCAAGCAGCAGGCGGTCGCCGCCGTCCACGCGCACGATGCCGCGGCCGTTGGGCAGCACGCGCGTCAGCGGTTGACCGGGGTCGTTGTAGCGGTCGCGCATGGAGCGGCTTTGCAGGCGCTGCGGCTGGGCTGCGCCGTCCAGCGCGACCAGGTCCGTGGCGATCCACAGGCGGTCGCGGTCGAAGTCGGACACGATGGCGCGGTCGCCGGCATCGACGAAGGCCATGCTGCCCAGGCGGCCCACCGTGCGGTGCACCTCCTTGGCGTCGCCCTGGTAGGGCGGGTCCAGGCGCATCAGCCGGTCGCGCAAGGGCACCTTGTTGCGTTGGTCCCCGCCGTCCAGGGCTTCGACCCAGTAGATCGCGCCGTCGGCTCGCGGCGAGGCCCAGAAATTGCGCGGCCCGGTGATGACACCCTCGACCGGCACGCCTTCCTTGAGCTTGACCTTGCCCAGGTCGCGCAGCAGCTTGCCGTTGAAGTCGCGCAGCTCGACCTGGCGGGCGAAGTCGTTCCAGGTGACCTGGTAGCTGAACGGCGGCACCAGGCGTTCGGTGATCAGCGTGCCCTGGGTGCCGACGACCTCGAGGCTGGCGTAAAGGCCCGGCATGCCGATCTCGCGCGAGGCCCCGGTGGACAGCTTGATGCGGCGCAGCGCCGAACTGGCGTAGTGGCTGAACAGCGCGTCGTCCTGGCTGTTCTTGAGCAGGTCCTGCAGGGTGCGCTCGGGCGAGTTGCGGCCCATGGACTCCTGGATGCTCGGGCCGCTGGGCGCGTCGAACGCCGGTGCCGGCCCGCGCTGCTCGGGCACGGTCAGCGCGATGATCTCGTCGTTGGAGATCCAGGCGACCGAGGCCTCGAGGATGGTGTTGAGCTTCACGCCCTTGACCGGCCCGACCTTGCCGGTGGCCACGTCGCCCAGCCACAGCTCGGTGGCGTTGGCGGTACGGCGGTTCAACAGGAAATGCCTGCTGTCAGGCGACCAGCGCAGCGACGAGAAGGTGCCGCCGGCCGGCAGCTTGACCACGCGCTCTGCGGCGTCGGGGTTGGCAAGCTCGCGCAGCGTGATGGCCTGGATGTTGGCCGTCAGCTGCGGGCTGCTGGCGGCGGCGTCGATGCGCCGGCCGGCCAGACGCAGGATGGGCCGGGCGAGCTCGGCCACACTGCGGTAGCGTGCCAGGCTGATGCTGGCCAGCGTGCGCTGGTCGGGCGACAGGGAGTGGCCGGGCAGGGGCGCTGCGTCGAGCACGGCGCGGATTTCGGCGGAAGGCTGCTGGTAGATCTGCGGCTCGGCGGCGTGGGCCGCGGTGGCGGCCAGAGCGGCTGCGGCCCAGGTCAGGGCTTTCAACATGGGTGGCGTTCTCGGAGGGAGGCGAAACCGCGCAGCCTAACAGTTGCCTAGGATGCGCCGAACAGGCGCCGGGCGTGAAGCCCCAGGCCAGTGGCGACCGAGGCGAACCGGTCGCCGGTGACGCGCGCGGCCTGGGGGAAGCCGGCTGCCATGCCGTCGACCAGCAGGCGCAGCCCGGTCGAGCCGCCGGTGAAGTAGAGCGCGTCGATCTGCGCGGGCTGCAGGCCGGCCTGCGCCACCGTCTCGTGGGCTGTTGCGATGATGCGGTCCAGGTCGGCGCGCAGCGCGTCCACGGCGGTCTTCTCGCTCAGCGGCAGGATCAGGCCGCGTTCGATGTGGCTCAGGTCCACTGTCGTGTCGGCTCCACCGGAGACGGCGATCTTGGCGCCTTCGGCGCGCGCGGCCAGCTCGTGGCCCAGGCGTTCCTCCAGCACCGTCATGAGCCGCGCATGCTGGCGCACGTCGCTGAACCAGCTCTTCATGCCGCGCCATTCGGCCACGCGCAGCGGCGCGTAGCAGGTGTTGATGAGGTGCCAGGTGGCGAGGTCGAAGTAGATGCCGCTTGGAACTTCGCGACCACTGGGGCCGGTGCTGCGATAGCCGAACTCCTGCAACAGGCCGGCCAGTTCGATGTGGCGGTCGAAGTCGGTGCCGGCGATGTGGACGCCGTGGCTGGCGAGGATGTCGTCGCGGCGTGCCAGGCGCTGCGCGCGCTCGGGGCCGACGCGCACGATGGAGAAGTCGCTGGTGCCGCCACCGATGTCGGCCACCAGCACGATCTGCTCGCCCCTGCCTTCGCGAATGGCCTGCTGTTCGAAGTCGAAGGCCGCCGCGATGGGTTCGTACTGGAACTGCACGTCGCCAAAGCCCACCGCGCGGGCGCAGGCTTCCAGCTGGGCCTGGGCCTGGGCGTCGCGTTCGGGTTCGCCGTCGACAAAGAACACCGGCCGGCCCAGCACGACGCGTTCTGGTTCGCCGGCCAGGCGGCGCAGCCGCTTCAGGTAACCGGCCACGATGTCCGAGTACTTGGCGCCGCGCCCGCCGCCGACGTCGGTGGTCTGCTCAATGAGGCTGGAGCCGAGGATGCTCTTCATGGAGCGCATCAGCCGACCGTCGTGGCCTTCCACGTAGGCGGCCACGGCAGCGCGGCCGAAGGCGCGCGGCGGCCCGTCGGCATCGTGGGGCCCTTCGGCGAAGTAGAAGACGGCCGTGGGCATGGTGCGCTGGCCGGGCTCGAGATCGACGAGGCGCATGCCGCCTGCGCCTTCGGGCACGGCAACGGCCGAATTGGAGGTGCCGAAGTCGATGGCACAGAAACTGGAGGAGATGTTCATGACGTCACGCCGTGGCGGAGGTGTCCCTGGGGGCTTCACTGACGAGGGGCGCGGATTCTAGGAACACAATCGCGCGCCTGACCTGGGAGATTCAATGAAGACGCGTCATTTCGCCCCCCTGCTGCTGGTTGCCGTGCTGGCGGCCTGCGGCCAACGCTCCGAGCAGGATCTGCTCGCTTCCGCGCAGAAGCGCATGGAGCAAAAGGACGTCAGCGGCGCCGTCATCGAACTGAAGAACCTGTTGCAGCAAAGCCCGGACAACGCCAAGGGCCGCCATCTGCTGGGCAAGGCCTTGCTGGACGCCGGAGACCTGGCCGGCGCCGAGATCGAGCTGCGCCGCGCCTGGGAGCTCGGTGCCCCGCGCGACGAGCTGGCGCCGCTGCTGGCCCAGACCCTGCTGTTTTCTGGCCAGTCGCGCAAGCTCATCGCCGAGTTCGCCGACCAGAGCCTTGCCGACCCCACCGCCATGTCCACGCTGCAGCAGCACCTGGCCATGGCCTTCCTGGCCCAGGGCAACGTGACCGAGGCCAAGGCTGCCGCCGTGCGGGCGCTGCAGCTGAAGCCCGACTCCGAGGATGCCGTCGTCGTCAGTGCCCGCACCAAGCTGGCCGGTGGCTTCCCCGACGAGGCCTTGCAGGCACTCGACGAGCTGCTGGCGAAGAAGCCCAAGGCCGTCAAGGCCCTGCAGCTCAAGGCGGAGGTGCTGCTGGCGCGCGGCAAGCTCGACGAGGCCCAGCCGCTGCTCACCGAGGTGCTCGCGCTGGACCCGTCGTCCTACGAAGCCCGCTCGCTGCTGCTGCGCCTCGCGCTGGGCCGCCAGCAGCTCGACGCCGCGGCCAAGCTCGTCGACGGCATGCCGCCGGCCTTGGCGAAGAACCCGCGGGGCCGCTTCCTGCAGGCCCAGCTGGCACTTGCCAAGGGTGACGCCGCAAAGGCGCGCGAGCTGGCGCTGCCGCTGCTCAAGCTGATGCCCAACTACCTGCCGCTGCTGCGCCTGGCGTCGGGCGCCCACCAGCAGCTCGGCGAGCTGGCCGATGCGGAGAACCTGCTCAACCAGGCCATCAAGCTCGCGCCGGAAGACCTCGCGCTGCGTCGCCAGTTCGCCGGACTGCAGCTGCAGCGCCGCGCGCCGAACAAGACGCTGGAGACGTTGAAGCCCGTTCTCGAGGCAGCCAGGGCCGATGCCGAGACCCTGCTGCTGGCCGGCAAGGCCCACCTCATGCTGGGCAATTTCGAGGCGGCCGACCAGGCCTTCAGCGCTGCCGCCAGGCTGCGCCCCGACGATGCCAAGACGGGCGCGGCGCTCGCCCTTTCGGCCATCGTGCGAGACAGCACGGCGCCCAGTGGCGCCAACCGCGCCAAGGCCGACGCCGCCATCGCGCAGCTGCGCGACATCGCCGCCAAGGACAGTGGCAGCAACTACGACCTGATGCTCATCAACGCGCTGATGCGCCGCGGCGAGCTGCCCGCCGCACTGGCCGCCATCGACAAGCTCGCGCCCAAGATGCAGGGCAGCCCGGTGCCTGACGGCCTGCGTGGCCGCATCCAGCTGGTCCGCAAGGACAACGCGGCCGCCCAGGCTTCCTTCGAGGCTTCGCTGAAGGCCGACGCTGGCTACCTGCCGGCCGCGCTGGGCCTGGTGACGCTTGACATGCAGGCCGGGCGCAGCGAGGCTGCCATCAAGCGCCTGGAGGGCTTTGTCGCCAGCCAGCCGCATTCGCCGCAGGGTCGCCTTGCGCTGGCCGAACTGCTGTCGCAGACGGGTGCACCCGCCGAGCGCGTCACCGAGGTGCTGGCCGCCGGCGTGCGCGAGGAGCCGACCGATGCGGGTCTGCGCATGGCCCTCATCGACCAGCAGCTGCGCCTGGGCAATGCGGCCAAGGCCGCCCAGGCCGCGCAGGAGGCGTCGGCGGCCCTGCCGCTGAACCCTGACCTGCTGGAGCGCCTGGCGCGCACCCAGCTGGTGTCGGGCGACAAGGCGCAGGCGGTCAAGACCTATTCGCGGCTGACCGTGCTGGCACCCGCCCGTGCCCAGGGCTGGCTGGGTCTGGCGCAGATGCGCTTCATCGAGCAGGACTACGCCGGCGCTGAGCGCGAGGTCAAGCGGGCGCTGGAAGCCGAGCCGGGCTCGGCGGCCGCCCAGCGCCTGCTGATCCAGCTCGCGCTGCGCCAGGGCCGTATCGATGAGGGCCTGGCCGCGCTGCGCGAGCGCCAGAAGAAGTTCCCGCAGGAAGCCTTCGCGCTGATCGCCGAGGCGGACGTGGAGATCAACCGCCAGCATCACGATGCTGCCATCGCCGCGCTGCGCAAGGCCACGGCCCTGCGTGACCCGGGCGAATCTGCGCCGCGCCTGTTCGCGGTGCTGCTGGCCAGCAAGAGCCGCGACGAGGCGCTTGCGTTTGAAAAGCAATGGCAGACGTCGCATCCCCAGGATGTTGTCTTTGCCGGCGCCGTGGCCGACGTGTTGCTGGCCCGCGGCGACATCGAGGCGGCGCTGACGCGCTACGAAGCCCTGCTCAAGCGCAGTCCCGATGCGTTGGCCGTCATCAACAACGTGGCATGGCTGCGCAGCAGGCTGGGCAAGGCCGATGCGCGTGAACTGGCCGAGCGCGGCCTCAGGATCAACCCCGACTACCCGGCCCTGCGAGACACCTACGCCACCGTGCTGGCCAACGAGAAGGACTTCGGCAAGGCTGTGCGCCTTCAGCGCCAGCTGGTGGCCGATCAGCCCGATCAGCCGGCATTCCGCCTGAATCTGGCTGAGATCCTCATCCAGTCCGGTGACAAGCCGGCCGCCAAGACCGAGCTGGAGGGGCTGGCCCGGCTGGGCGCGAAGTTCCCTCAGCAGACCAAGGTGGCGGCGCTGCTGAAGACGCTCTGATCAGGCGCCGTAGAAGCCGAAGGCCATGTCCGGCCTGCGACCGGCGATGAGCTCGGCCATCGCATGGCCCGAGCCGGCGCCATGCGTCCAGCCCAGCGTGCCATGGCCGGCGTTCAGCCACAGGTTGCGCGCCTTCCTGCTGCGGCCGATGTAGGGCACGTTGTTGGGCGTGCTGGGGCGCAGGCCGGTCCAGTAGTTGGGCTCGCTGGTGTCGGCCACGCCGGGGAACAGCTCCTCGTAGCGTCGCACCAGGGCCGCGCAGCGCACCTTGGCGGTGGGCGAGTCGAGGTTGAGATCGAAGCCCGACAGCTCGGCCGTGCCGGCGATGCGGATGTGGTCGCCCAGGCGCGAGATGGCGATCTTGCGCGTGTCATCGAGCAGGCTGACGACGCTTGCGGCCTCGGGTTTCTTCAGGCGCAGCGTTGCCGAGTAGCCCTTGGCCGGGTAGATGTTGAGATGCTCGCCCAGCGGCCGGACCAGGGCTGGCGTGTATGAGCCCATGGCGGCGACGAAGGCGTCGGCCTTGAGCGACTTGCGCTCGCCGCTGCGGGTGTGGGCGATCTGCACGGCCTCGATGCCGTCGGCGACGCGTTGCAGGCCGAGGATGTCGTGCTCGTACAGGAACTGCGCGCCGCGTTGTGCGCACAGCTGCGCGAGCTTCTGCGTGAAGACCTTGGCATCGCCGCTTTCGTCGCTGGGCGTGAAGGTGCCGCCGAAGATGCGGCTGCCGAAGGCAGCCAGCGAGGGCTCCACCTTCAGCACCTCCTCGCGGCCCAGCACGCGGCGGTCCACGCCGTGCCGGCGCATGATCTCGGCGCCGGCGGCGCCGGCGTCGAAGTCGGCCTGACTGGAGAAGAAATGCAGGATGCCGCGCTCCAGGCGGTCGTACTCGATGCCGGTGCGCGCAACGAGGTCCTTCAGCGACTCGTGCGAATAGCGGCCCAGTTGCACCAGCTCCTCGACGTTGCGCTCGAAGGCCGCGTCAGTGCACTGCGTCAGGAAGGCAAGGCCCCAACGCCACTGGTTGGGATCCAGGCGCGGGCGGAACAGCAGCGGCGAGTCGTCCCGTAGCAGCCACTTGGCCACCTTGAAGGGCGCGCCGGCATTGGCCCAGGGCTCGCAGAAGCTGACGGAGATCTGCGCGCCGTTGGCGAAGCTCGTTTCCAGAGCTGCGTCGGCCTGGCGGTCGACGACGATGACGTCATGCCCCTCGTCGAGCAGATACCAGGCCGTGGCGATGCCGATGATGCCGGCACCGAGAACGACGATCTTCATGGCTTTCCTTTGGTGTTCCTAGAGGGGTTTCAGGAGGAGTTGTAGACCCAGGCCGGCCATCAGCAAAGCGACCGTGGCGTCGACGACCCGCCAGGTGGCGGGGCTGCGCAGCTTGGGTGCTGCTGCGGCGGCACCGAAGCCCAGCAGGCCGAACCACATGGCCGACGCGAGTCCGGCGCCGGCCGCGAAGGCCGCGCGCGACTCGGGCGGCTGGCGCGCACCCAGGCCGCCCAGCAGCACGACGGTGTCCAGGTAGACATGGGGGTTCAGGTAGGTGAAGGCGAAGGCGGCCGACAGCGTGGCGCCCAGTCCCGCGGACGCGCCTGCGGCGTCCAGCCCCGCGACGGGGCGCCAGGCACGCCGGGCCGCGAGCAGCCCGTAGCCCATCAGGAAGGCGGCGCCACCGAAGCGAAAGATCTCCAGCAGCAGAGGCTGGCCCTGGATCAGTGCGCCCAGTCCGAAGACACCCAGCGCGATCAGCAGCCAGTCCGACAGCGTGCAGACGGCGACCACGGCGCCGACATGCTCGCGCCGCAGCCCTTGGCGCAGCACCAGGGCGTTCTGGGCGCCGATGGCCAAAATCAACCCGGCGCCCATGGCCCAGCCCTGCGCGAAAACGGCAGGCGTGGTCGGGTCGGCCAGGACGGCGGCAGGCATCGGCGGATTCTCGGCAGGCACCGCGGATTCAAGAAGCTTCATTCATATTATTCGCCATACATTAGCGGAGCTTATGAACGAGTTCGATCCTGCCGCCCTCGACTGCCTGGCCGCCCTGGCTGACGAACAGGGCTTCGAGCGCGCTGCGCAGCGCCTGTCCATCACGCAAAGCGCCGTCTCCCAACGGCTGCGCGGGCTGGAGGCGCAGGCCGGGCAGCCGCTGGTCGTGCGCTCGCGCCCGCTGCGCCTGACCGAGGCCGGCAAGGTGCTGCTGCGCTTCGCCCGCCAACTCCAGGCATTGCGCGTGGATGTGGCGCGCGAGCTGGGTGAGCGCGTGGCGCCGCAGTCGCGGCTTGCCATCGCCGTCAATGCCGACAGCCTTGCAACCTGGGTGCTGCCGGCCCTGGACGCTCTGGTGCAGCAGGGCTTGCGCGAGGGCTATGGGCTGGAGCTGGTCGTGGACGACCAGGACTTCACCCACGACAGCCTGCGCCAGGGGGCCGTGCTGGGCTGCGTGTCCACCGTGGCCGAGGCCTTGCAGGGCTGCCGCGTGCAGCCGCTGGGAGTGATGCGCTATGTCGCGGCAGCCAGCCCGGGATTCCTGGCAGCGCAACTGCCCGAGGGGCTGCATGGTGGCAACTTCGCCGACACGCCCTTCCTGGTCTTCAATCGCAAGGACGACAGCCAGTCCCAGTGGGTCTCACAGGCCTTCGGCGTGCGCGCGCCGCGGCTGAGGGAGCGCTTCGTGCCGTCCAGCGAGGCCTATGTGCGTGCCGCCGTCATGGGCTGGGGCGTGGGCGTCGCTCCGGAGATCCAGGTGCGTCCGCTTGTCGAGGCCGGTCAGTTGGTGGTGCTGAAGCCGGAGGTCGGTGTCGATGTGACGCTCTACTGGCACCAGTGGCAGCTGCAGGGCCGGGATGCGCTGCTGGACCGCATCGGCCAGGCCCTGGCCGATGGCGCCAGGCGGGCACTGGGCTGATCAGCGAGTGGCCGTGGCGGGTGCGGACGCGGCAGCCGCGGCAGGTGCGACCTGGGCGATCAGCAGACTTTTGCTGCCTTGTTCGGGATGGATGGCGTAGGCCATCCACAGCGTGCTGACCAGCACAACGGCAATCAGGCCGTTGGCGAGCCACTTCAAAAATGCTGAACTCATGCGGAGCCGGGGGGCTTGAAAGGTTGCGCAGCTTAAGCGCCGGAGCAGCGAACCCTATCCTTGGCGCTGCGAAGCGGGGAAATGAATTGCAAATCAGCAACGCCCCCTCGAATTGAGGGGCGCCGCTCGGAAGGCCCTGTCGCCACTGGGAAAAACAGGTCTTGCACTTGTGCGGTAATGCCAGTAGAGGCAATATTTACTCACAGTTGCGGGGTCCTTTTGTCACATGAATCCCGCACACTGGACCCACGGAGCCAATAGGGTTGTTGGCCCGTCAAGCCAGAGAGGTCTGCCATGCGATTCGTTCCAGCGCTGCGTTTCTTCCGCCGTGACGCCGCTGCGCGCAGCGCGCCGGACCCGGCCGACCTCGGTACCGCCTTCGGGCTGGACGCCTGCCTTGATGGCGGTGGCGTCAGCGAATACCGCAGCCAGCCGCCGAGCGATTTCCTCGAGTCGCAGGGCAACCACGCGGCGCAGGAGTCGCCACTGAGCTGGCTGTCGCGCCGGACGGCCTAGATCTTCGGAATCCGGATCCGGCTCACCATCAGCGAGCCGGACAGCGCAAACATCAGCACCAGCGGGTGCAGCCGGAAGCCCGCCAGCCACCAGACCCCGCCCCAGAGCGCGTCACCGAGGGCGCCCTGGGCCACCGCGACCCACAGCACCGCGACCAGCAGCATCGACGTCGGGATCGGCGTTCCTTCGAAGTAGGCCACCTTGCCGGTGCCGCCGCTGAGCTTCTCGGCGGTGACGTTGTAGCGGGCCAGCCGGCTGACGCCGCAGGCCACGAAGAACACCAGCACGATGCGGTCGTACAGCCCCTGCATGCCGCAGCCATAGGCGATGACGGCTGGCGCGACGCCGAAGGAGATCACGTCGGCCAGCGAGTCCAGCTCGCGGCCCAGCGCCGAGCTCTTCTGCCGCCAGCGCGCGATGCGTCCGTCCAGCACGTCGAAGGCCAGGGCCAGCGGGATCAAGGCGCAGGCGTACTGCAGGTGCAGCCGGTCGCCGCTTTGCAGGAAGCTCATCACCGCGAACAGCGCACCCATGCCGGCGCAGGCATTGCCCAGCGTGAACCAGTCGGCGAGGTGGAACTCGCGGATCATCGAGAAGGGCTTGGGTCGGTCCATGGCCCGTCGATTGTCGGCTTCGCCGCCTAGGGCTGGGCTTCTTTCGCCGGACGCATGCGCAACCAGGTCTTGCGCGCCAGGTGCTGGACCAGCAGGCCGAAGGGCATGCGCAGCCAGTGCGAGCGCACATAGAGGGCCAGCCTGGCGCCGCTGGTCAGCGGGCCATCGCAGCTCGGGTGGTCGGGCATCAGTGCACGGTCGTAGCAGGCGTCGAGCAGGCCCTGGCAGGCCGGTGCGTCGGCCGCGGCTGCCCGCATGACGTCGTGCGGTACAGGCGTATCCAGCCAGCGCGTCGTGTAGCGCAGGGCGTGAAAGAGGGGCCGGCCCAGGCCCAGCGCGCGGGCGCGCGGCACCAGGGCGGTCCAGAACGCCGGATCGCGGCCGAAGTCACGCAGCAACGCATCCAGGTCGAACAGGTCGCGCAGGCCTTTCTCGAGCTCCCCCTCGTGGAACAGGTGGGCTGCGCTGTGCAGCACCATGGTCACCGGTGCCAGTACGTGGACACCCGGGTGGCCGGGGAGCTCGCGCGCATCCTCGAACAGCGCGGCGGTATCGACCTGTATGCGTGCCGACGGTGGCAGGATGGTGTGGTGGACGTCAAGGCTGCTGCCGCGGTCCACGTGTGTCAGCGGGGGGATCTCGTGCATCCACTCGCGGTAGTAGCGCTCGTCGTAGGCATCCAGGTCTTGCTCGAAGCTCCAGCCATTGGCGAGCAGCGCCGCCTCGATGTCATCGATGCGCGCCTTGGGCACGAGGATGTCGACGTCGCCGAACACGCGGCCGTAGCTGGCCGGCAGGCCCGCCATCAGGTAGGCCGTGCCCTTGAGCAGGATGGGTTCGACGCCCAAGGGGCGCAGTGCCGCCTGGATCCGGCTCACCTCCCAATGTGTCAGCTTCGACTGGCGCTCCGCGGTCAGCAGCGCGGCATGGAGGTGATGCCCGGGACCGGATGGCACGCCGTCCAGCCAGGGTTTGAGCAGGACCGCCAGCTTGGCCAGCAGCACGCCTCGCCGTGCCTGGCGCAGGAGCAGATCCCATTCCAGCGGGCGCAACTGCAATGCCGAGCCGGGGTCGCGCAGTACGCGCAGCAGCAGGGGCGCGTGAGAGGTCGTCACGCTCGCGCCGCCAGTTGGTCGATGTGCTGCACGGCGTCGTCCAGCGACGAGTACTCGAATTCCAGGCAGTCGCAGCTGTCCACAAGGTCGGCGGTGGCCTCGAAGCCTTTGCGGCCATGGAGGTCGTAGTTGAACGCCTGTTCCGCCAGCAGCAGCAGCATCCGGGCCTTGGGAACGTCGGTCAGCGCTGGTGCTGCGCCAGCGGTGTAGCGGGGCATCACGATCCAGGTCGGCCGTGCCGGCTCGCGGATACGTGCAACGCTCTCGGCGGGGGCCTTCATCAGCGCGAGAGTGCCCTTGGTCGTGTCCGGAACCGGCCGCGTCAACTCCGCCTGTGGCGCGAACTTCCGGACCAGCTCGATGGACACGTTCTTCAGGTTGACCGGGCGCCCCATGCCGGTGACCTGCCGATCGACCAGGTCGTAGAGCGTGATCTCGTCAGACATCAGCCGCCAGCCGCTATGGGCCAGCGCTGCGGTCAGGGTGCTCTTGCCGGAGCCCGGGGGTGCCGGCATGACCAGCGCCCGACCATCGCGCTCCAGCGCTGCCGCGTGATAGGAGAGGTAGGGGTGAGCCATGGTGCTGACGGCCCAGTTCAAGCCCCACTCGACCATGTGGAAGGCTTGCTCTGCCGGCAACTGGCTGAATGCCGGTTCTCCGTCCGCGAAGAAGCGGGCCATGGGCTTGACCCAGCGGCGCAGGCCACCTTCGCGCAGCACCTCGAGATGGAAGTCCGCGAAGTCCTCCGGCGTGCCGAGGTCGAAGTCGGCGTAGAGCAGGCTGAGGTCCTCGGCCACGCGGTCGACATCGGAGCGCAGGCGGGCCACGAAAGGAGGGACGTTCAAGACCAGGTCGCCACGGGCCAGCCTCCCGCGCAAGTCGCCCAGGGCCAGATCGCGGACCTTCATGCCGGCTCGACGAGCCCCATGTCGCGCATGGACCTTAGCTGGCGTTCGAAGAAGGCGAAGGCGGTGGCCTGATCCATGGACTCGGGCAAGGCATCGCCCAGCAAATCGACCAGCTGTCGAACCGACAGCGGCTGCCGTGTCAAAAGCTCCAGGAACTCGATGACGAGCGCATCGACCAGATGCGTGTCACCCGAGCCGTCGTCATAGACCGCACCCAGGCCGTCCCAGTCGCGCCAACAAATGTCAGCAGGCCTGTGAACGCTCCAAAGGGGCTCCCGCATCTGCGCTCAGGTGCTTGGGTTCGGCGCGCAACGGCCTGAAGTCGGCAATACCCGGCGGGGTGAGACTCAGCTCAGGCGGCCGATGAGGTTGTTCCTCAAGTAGTCCTGCACGTTCACCACCGTCCACGTCTTGCCGTCTGGGCCTTTGCCCCCGCCGTTCGCGACGATGGTGCTCAGCGTGTTGAGCTGATTGGTGGAGAAGGAATCGATCACGCAGACGTCCGTATTGGTCGTGCGACTGATCTGGAAGTTCAGCCAGGCGACCAATATCTGCTTCTGCGCATCCGAGCACGTGCGCTTGCCGGTCTTGTCTTTGTTCGAATCGGCATCGTTGAGCATTTCCCAGATCAGCTTCGTGCCAGGCACGCCGGCTGTGCTGGTGCCTCCGCATGCCTGCGAAACCTTGTAGGCCTTCACGGCGGCAACGGTGTTGCAGCTGATGGTCGCGCGCGTCCAGCCGGCACAACCCGTCCCCTTCCAGTCATCCTTTGTGAAGCAGGAGACGGTCGGCGCATTGTTGGCCTTGCGTGTGTAGGTGCTCGCCGTCGTGTTGACCAGCGACTGGATGGAACCCCAGGCCGAAGCCGAGAAGCACTTGCCGGTGGCGGTGGTGGCCAGAACCGGCCGGCTGCTCAATGTCAGCGCCACGGGAATGACGCCTGCGCCGGCCTTGATGAACCGGCGGCGTCGTGCCGAGGCCAGCTTGATGGCGGACGCGTCGACGGAGGTCGGCGCCTGGGGCGTCGACTGCGGGTCGTTGATCTGGCGTTCGCTCATGACAGTGGCCTCGGTGGATGGTGCGGGTCGTCCCCATCAGGGGGCAACTTGCCCTGGATTTCAGGGTTGGCCGATGCTAATAGAAGGCTCGGCGATTTGGATGGGAGTGTTTCACACAAAGCCTTTTGGGCGCTATCCAGCGCCCCCTTGATTGGGTGGGCCTGAATCGGGGACTCAGAGGGCGGCGGACGAAAAGGTGTCGCAGGCCTTCAGGTCGCCGGCGTCCAGGCCCCGTTTGAACCAGCGCACCCGCTGGGCGCTGCTGCCGTGGGTGAAGCTCTCGGGCACGACGCTGCCCCGGGAGCGCTTTTGGAGGGTGTCGTCGCCGATCTGGGACGCGGCGTTCAGCGCCTCCTCGATGTCGCCCTGTTCCAGCCAGCCCTTGCTGCGCTGCGACAAGCTGGCCCACACGCCGGCAAAGCAGTCGGCCTGCAGTTCCAGCCTGACACTCATGGCGTTCATCTCCCGCTCGGAGACGCGGCCGCGGGCCTGGTCCAGCTTGGCGGTCGTGCCCATCAGGTTCTGCAGGTGGTGGCCGACCTCATGGGCGATGACGTAGGCCTGGGCGAAGTCCCCTGGCGCACCCAGGCGCTCCCGCAGCGTGTCGTAGAAGCTCAGGTCGATGTAGACCTTGCGGTCGGCCGGGCAGTAAAACGGCCCCATCGCGGCTTCGCCGGTGCCGCAGGCCGTTGGCTCGCTGCCGCGGAACACGCGCAGCTTCGGGTTGGGGTATTGCTGGCCGCTGCGCTGGAAATAGGCGCCCCAGACGTCCTCGGTGTCGGCCAGGATGACCTTGACGAAGCGGTAGCCGGGGTCCTGGGCATGGGAATCGGGCGCCGGCGCCTGGACCGGCGTGCCGCCGCCGCCCCCGCCGCCCAGAAGGCCCAGCACCGTCAGGGGGTTGACGCCCAGGACCCAGGAGGCCAGCAGGGCGATGACGATGCCGCCCAGGCCGATGCCGCGCCCGCCGATCGGCAGCCCCCCTCGACCACCTCCGTCGCGGGCGTCTTCGACGTTGTCACTCTCGCGCTGGCCTTCCCACTTCATGTTGCGTCTCCTGCTGGTCGGCCCATCCTACGGCCCATGACTGCAAAAGCGCAGTCCATCGCCTGCCGCGGGCGTGGGATCTCCCGGCTGGACACACTGCCGCCGCATCGCCGCACCGGGAGTCCCGAATGAAACGTCTTGCCATCATGGCCCTTGTCGCCGCCTTCGCTACCAGCGCCGCCCTGGCCGGTGACAACGACTGGCGACTGCGCATCAAGAAGGAGGCTGATGGCTGGTCGGCCAGTTTCAGCGGTCCCACCGACTACGGCAGCAGCAGGAACCGCGTGCGCGGCTCGGGCGTCAAGGTGGAGAAGCTGCGCTCCCTGGCTGCCTTCAGCCAGTTGCGCATCGACGGCCCCCTCGACGTGAAGCTGACGCAGGGCGGCAGCGACGAGGCCGTCGTCGTCGCCGATGACAACATCGAGCCGCTGATCGAGACCATCGTGGAGGGCGATGCCCTCGTCGTGCGCCTGAAGCGTGATGCGGGCTTCACGACGCGCCACGCGCCGGCGGTGCGCATCAGCGCCCGCGCGCTGCAGACGATCGCCATCCATGGCTCGGGTGACCTGGGCGTCGACAGCTTCCGGGCCGACAGCCTGGGCCTGAGCATCGACGGCTCGGGGGACGCCCATTTCGGGCTTGTCGAGCTCAAGGAGCTCAACGTCAGCATCAGTGGCTCGGGCGACGTGCGCCTGGCCGGCCGGGCGGAGCAGCAGCGCTGGCGCGTCAGCGGCTCCGGTGATGTCGATGCACGCGCGCTGGCGGGGCGGGCCGCCAAGGCCAGCATCAGCGGCTCGGGTGATGTGGACCTGGGCGTGACCGAGCAGCTGGACGTGCAACTGAGCGGTTCCGGCGATCTCAGCTACGCCGGTCGCCCCCAGTTGCGCCAAAGCGTCAGCGGTTCGGGGGAGATTCGCCGCCGTTGAGCCGCGCCGGCCCAGAATCGGGGCCGTGACTGAAGACGAACTCTGGTGGCAGACGCTGACCGAGGGCCCGCTGCTGCTGGCCCTCTTCGATGAGCATGACCGCCTGCTGCGCGCCAATGCAGCCTATCGCCAGGCCTGGCATCTGGCCGAGGGCGCCACACCGGCCTGGGAGCAGATGGTCGACGCTGCACGGCAGGCTGGTGTCGGTCCGGTCGAATCGCCCGAGCGACGCAGCCGCCAGGCCCAGCGCGGCTATGAGCAGGCCTGGCGCGACGGCCGGCGCTTTTGGTGGGTGGCGCAGCGCACGCCCGACGGCGGGCTGGCCCTTACCGGCGTGGACATCAGCGCGTTGGCCCGACCGCGGGCAAGCGCCGGGCAGTTGCTGCCGACCCAGGCCGGCAGCGAGCTGCTGCAGGCCTTGCTGTCAGACCCCGGTGCATGGCCGCTGTCCGTCGCGACGCTGGCCGTCGGGGCCGATCCGGCCGAACTGCTCGCGCGCATCCGCGGCGAGGACGGCTGCATGCGGCTGGCCGACGGCCGCTTGCTCGTCATGCTGCCGGCCACCGGCCCCGCCCAGGCCCGGGCACTGGGCGTGCGCCTCGGCGCGCAGGCGCTGACCGAGGCCACCTGGGGCGAGTCGGCTGCGGCCTTGCTGGCTAGGGTTTGAGCTTCAGGTCCCGGCCTTGCGCCTGGGCGGGCGCGGGCAGGCCGGCGACGGCCGCCAGCGTGGGGGCCAGGTCGGCCACCTCGGCGCGTTCCTTCATCTCGCCCTGGCCGACGTAGCCCGGCCCCCAGAACAGCAGCGGCACATGGGTGTCGTAGCTGTAGGGGCTGCCATGGGTGCTGCCGCCCGGGCGGTAGCTGAAGATCCAGTTGGGCTTCAGCACGATCTGCAACTGCGCGGCTCGCGTCGGGTCGAAGGACTTGCGCATGGCTTCCAGGTAGGGCGTGGTCGTGTCGTTGCCGAGCAGCTGCTCGCGCGTGAACACGGCGGCGACGCCGGGGAGCTTGAGCAGCTCCTCGCGCGCGGTCGCCTGCACGGCGGCGAAATCCAAGCCCTTCTCGGCGGCGAGCTTGTCGTTGAGCAGCAGGCCGGACGCGGAGAAGGCGCGCGCCAGACGCTCGACGCCGAACTTCGCGCTCAGTGCCGTGTTGACGGCCAGCAGCGACGGCGGGTTGTTGAAGCGGCCGGCATCGCGGCCCTGGGTGATGGCCCATTCCGGCGTGTCGGTGAAGCCGTGGTCGGCCGTCAGTGCGAGCACGTAGTTGCCGGCGCCCACTTCCTTGTCCAGGAACTGGAAGAAGGCCTGCAGGTGGCGGTCCAGGTGCAGTGTGTGGTCGTGTGACAGCCGCGACTCGGGGCCGAAGGCGTGATTGATGTAGTCATGGCTGGACAGGCTGACCGACAGCAGGTCCTGTACGCCGCGCTGGCCCAGCTTCTCGTTCTTCACGGCGGCGCGGGCGAAGGCCAGAGTCAGCTCGTCGCCGAACGGCGAGGCCAGCAGGCCGCCGTAAAAGCGCGGGCCGGGGGCATCCATCTTGTCGCCGATGACCGCGGGCAGGCGGTTGCCGTTGCCGCTGGCGACCTGCCAGGACTGGCCGTCCGGCACCGAGCGGGCATAGGCGGATTCCGGCAGCAGCGGCGCCCAGGTCTTCTTGAAGAAGGCGTCGGCCGGCCTGGCGGCATTGAAGTCCGTCACCCATTGCGGGTGCTGCTGCATGTAGTACGTGCTGGACGCGAAGCGGCCCGTCTCCGACATGTACATGTAGGCCGTGCCCTTGTGGCCGGCCGGCAGGATGGCACCGCGGTCCTTGCCCGAGATGCCGATGACCTTGGATTGCGGCGAGCGCGTGCGCAGCACATCGCCCAGTGTTTCCACCTTGAGGTTGCGCGGGCTGGTGCCGGCCAGCGGTGCCGTCGGGCTGTCGATGTACTTGTAGTCCGTGTCGCCGGTGTTGTAGACCTGCTCCCCGGTATCCGGATTGCGCCATTCGTTGCTGATGATGCCCGTTCGCTGCGGGTAGGCGCCGCTGAGCATGACCGAGTGACCCGCCGCCGTGACGGTATGGCCGTGGCCGTAGTGCGCATCGGCGAACCAGCGACCATGGTCCAGGAAGCGTGCGAAGCCGTCGGGCGAAAGCTGGTCGCGATAGCCGGTGACCTGGCGCATGGGCAGGCCGTCGATGACGACAAGGACGAGCAGCTTGGGTGTCTGGGGAGCTGCGACCGGCGACGGAGTCGTCGTGCAGGCGGTGAGGGCACTGGCGAGGGCCAGGGTCAGCAGGCGGCGTCGGGTGAAGAACATGACGGTTTTGTGACGGTGAAGGGCGCGAGCTTACGTCGTCACAATGTCTGATTTGTAAAGCCATGACCCAGCACGACCACATCCATTCCGAATGGGCCACGGGGCGACGTCCGTGAGCAGCGGCCAGGCCCCGTTGCTGGAGATGGCCGGCGGCGTGGCGCGCATCACGCTGCGCCGGCCGCGCCAGGCCAACCGCCTCGCCGTCGACGACCTCGCCACGCTGCGCGGCCAGCTCGATGCCGTCAATGCGGACGAGGCGGTGCGCGTCCTCGTGCTGGCCGGCGAAGGTCGGCATTTCTGCAGCGGCTTCGACCTGGGCGCGCTTGGCGCCATCGACGCCGGTGCGCGTTTCGGCGACCTGGCGGATGCGCTGGAAGGCGTGCGGCCCATCACCGTGGCGCGTCTGCACGGCGGCGTCTACGGCGGCGCTGCCGACCTCGCGCTCGCCTGCGACTTCAGGCTTGGCGCGCCTGCGGTCGAGATGTTCGTTCCCGCTGCACGCATCGGCCTGCATTTCTACGCCGGCGGCCTGCGGCGCTTCGTCGACCGCCTCGGGCTCGCGACCGCCAAGCAGGTGTTGCTGGCCGGGCGCACGCTGGACGCACAGGCCCTGCTCGGTTGTGGCTATCTGGACCAGTTGCTGCCCGATGTCGAAACGCTGGATGCCGCGCTGAAGGCCCTGGTCGATGAATTGCTGGGCATGGCACCGCTGGCACTGCTGCCGATGAAGCAGCACCTGAACGCGATCGCGGCTGGCCGGCTGGATGCGACCCGGCTCGCGGACGACATCGTCCGGGCCCGCGATTCGGCCGATCTCATCGAGGGACAGGCGGCCTGGGCCGGAAAAAGACCGGCCTGTTTCAAGGGGGGTTGAAAGCCCTAGGCCGGGGCTTTCGCCACATCGTGGAAAATATGGGGCCTGCGCCTCTGCCCGGCGCCTTCTTTTACACACTCTTCGACAGGACCAGCGTGGCCAAAGAAACCACCAAGACCACCATCGAAGCGGATGGTCTGCGCTACCGCTCCAAAGCTCCCGGTTCGCCCTTCGCGGCGACTTCCTCCTTCGGCGCGGCGACGATGTCGTGCTTCCTGTGCGGCAAGCATCGCCCGCGCGCGATGCTCAAGTCCAAGAAGCTGCTGGGCAAGTCGCAGCCCGTCTGCTCGCCGTCCTGCAAGGAGCTGGACGCGCAGATTGCCGCGAAGTAAGTGAGCTCCCGGCCCGCGGGTACGCGGGCTGACCCCTTAGCCCTTGGGGGGTCGATTCATTGGGGGGCGTTTGCCCCTCAATGAATCGAGAAGCACCACCCGTGAGTGGCGTCGGCGACGCCGCTCAGGGATGGCACGCCTTGCTCGTACGGCGGGGCCGCCGCTGGCCGGTGCCTAGCCCTGGCGGAAACAACGCCCGCAGACGGAGCGGTAGCGTGCATTGCCGCCGATCTCCACCTGGGCGCCCTCGGTGACCTTGCGGTTGCTGGCGTCCACGCGCATGTTCATCGTTGCCTTGCGGCCGCAGTCGCAGATGGTCTTCATCTCGTCCATCTCGTCGGCCAGCGCCAGCAGCGCGGCGGAGCCGGGGAAGAGCTCGCCCTGGAAATCGGTGCGCAGGCCGTAGCAGATGGCCGGCAGGCTGCGCAGATGCGCCATCTCGTGGAGCTGCTGCACCTGGCGCTTGCTGAGGAACTGAGCCTCGTCGACGAGGATGCAGGCGATGCCGGGGTTATCACCCATCAGCGCGATGAAGTCGGTGTCGGCGTCGAACTGCTCGACCTCGCGCTGCGGGCCCAGCCGCGACGTGACGAAGCCGCGGCCAAAGCGGTCGTCCAGCCGCGCCGTGAAGATGCGCACGCGGTGGCCACGCTCCTCGTAGTTGTGCGCCACCTGCAGCAGGGCGGTGGACTTGCCGGCGTTCATCGCGGCATAACGGAAAAAGAGCTTGGCCATGGGGGTGTCTGAAGCGGGGTCGCATTGTCCTCGCAGGCCGACCCCGCAGATCGGGGCAGGGAAAGCCCGCGGTTTCGGTCCTTTTGGGCTGCAACTGCGGGCTTGCGAGATGGCGCTGTCATCTGGGCCGTGAGTCAATTCGCCTTTCCCTGACCTGTCTGAAGAATGAGCAAAGACACCGTCACCGCGGTCCGCCAGGATGGCTTGCGCTACCAGTCGAAAGTGGGTGGTTCGCCCTTCCTCGGCAGCGGCCACACCCGCTCCTGCTTCAAGTGCGGCAAGCACCGCGCGCCGGCCAGCCTGCAGTCCATCCGGCTGCTGGGCCGCAACGAAGTGGTCTGCAAGCCCAACTGCAAGACGTTGCCCTAGCCCCGGCCGCGCCGTTCAGGCTCCGGGGCCGACCCAGCCGCCGCCAAGGGCCCGGATCAGGCCCACCGTGGCTTGGTATTGCGCCGAGCGCACCTGCAGCGCCGAGCGGCGGTTGGCCAGCTCGCTGCGGCGCGCGTCCAGCAGCTCCAACTGACTGACCAGGCCGTTGCGGTAGCGCGTGTCCGACAGCTTCAGCGCCTGGCCGGCCGCGCTGACGGCGCGCGCGCTGGCCTGCTCTTGAGCCTGCAGCAGCGACAGCGCCCCGAGCTGGTCCTCCACGTCCTTCAGCGCCAGCAGGAACTGCTCGCGGAACGCGATGGCCTGCGCGTCCATCTGCGACCTGGCCGCGTTGACGCCAGCCTCGCGGCGGCCACCGTCGAAGATGGGCAGCGCGCCCAGCAGGCCCACGCCCCAGGTACTCGCGCCGCTCTTCAGCAGGTTGGACAGTTCGCTGGAGATGCCGCCGCCCTGGGCCGTCAGCGACAGGCTGGGCCACCATGCCGCCTGTGCGACGCCCACGCGGGCCTGCGCGGCCTGCAGCTGGCTGCGTGCAGCGGCGAGGTCTGGGCGGCGCTGCAGCAGCTCGCTGGGCAAGCCGGCCGGTACGGCGGGAAGTGCGGTCGTCCACGCGTGCGGCTCCAGGCTGAAGCCGGACGGCACCTCGCCGACGAGCACGGCGAGTGCCGTCTCCAGCTCGATGCGGCGGCGCTCCAGCGACAGAGCCTCGGACTCGTTCGCGGCCAGTTCCGCGCGCACGCGCGCCAGGTCCAGGTCGGCGACGTCGCCCGCGCGGGCGCGCTTCTCGGTCAGCGACAGCGTCTCGCCGTAGGCGGCCACGGTGTCGCGCACGATCTCGCGTTCCGTGTCCAGCGCCCGCAGCGCCAGGTAGCCGCGCGCCACGTTGGCCTGCACCAGCAGGCGGGCGTCTGCCAGCAGCTGCTCGCGCGCCTGCACGTCCAGTGCCGCGGCATTGCGCTCGTGCAGCAGCCGCCCGCCCAGGTCCAGCTCGTAGGCGAGGTTCAGGCCGGCGCTGTACTGGTTGGCGGGCTGCGGCGCGGCCTGGCCGGGCGTGGACGAGCGGCCGGCACCGGCCGCCGCGCCGAGCTGCGGCAGCCGGCCGGCCTGGGCCGAGCCCAGTGCGGCGCGCGCCTGCGCCAGCCGGCTGGCGGCCGACTGCACGCTGGTGTTGGTGGCCATCGCGCGGGCGACGAGGTCGTCCAGCACCGGGTCGGCGAAGGGCCGCCACCAGCTCGCGGTCAGTGCGGCCGCGTCGTTCGCGACCGTGGCCTTGTAGGTCGCCGGCGCCTGCGGCAGCTGTGCCGGGTCAATGGTGCCGACGGAGGCGCAGCCGGCCAGCAGCAGCGCTGCAATGAGCGGGGTAAGAGTCAATTTCATGATGATCACTTGCCTCGTTGAGGAAGGGCGTCGGCCACGGGGGTGGCTGGCGCGACATGCGCATCAGGGACCCCAGGGGCATCAGGCGCATGAGGAGCGTCGTGAGCGGCCGGGGCGGCCACTTGGCCACCGTGGTGGCGCAGCGGCGCGTTGCCGGTCAGGCGACGCACGATGACGTAGAACAGGGGCGTCAGGAACAGGCCGAACAGCGTCACGCCGATCATCCCGGCGAACACAGCCACGCCCATGGCTTGTCGCATCTCCGCGCCGGCGCCGGTGCTGAGCACCAGCGGCAGCACGCCCATGACAAAGGCCATCGACGTCATCAGGATCGGCCGCAGCCGCAACCGTGCAGCCTCGAGCGCCGCCTGCACCGGCGAGCGGCCGGCGAACTCCAGCTCGCGGGCGAACTCGACGATCAGGATGGCGTTCTTCGCCGACAGGCCGACCAGCACGATGAGCCCGATCTGCGTGAACACGTTGTTGTCGCCGTGGCTGAGCCACACGCCCGTCATCGCGGCCAGCAGGCCCATTGGCACGATGAGCAGGATGGCGATGGGCAGCGTCAGGCTCTCGTACTGCGCGGCCAGCACCAGGAACACCAGCAGGATGGCCAGCGGGAAGACCCAGGCGGCTGAGTTGCCGGCGATCTTTTCCTGGTAGGTCAGGTCGGTCCACTCATAGCCGATGCCCGGGGGCAACGTCTCGGCGGCGATGCGCTCGACGGTGGCCTGCGCCTGGCCCGACGAGAAGCCTGGAGCGGCGCCGCCGTTGATGTCGGCGGCCAGGAAGCCGTTGTAGCGCAGCGCGCGCTCGGGGCCGAAGCTGGGCGTGACCTTCATCAGCGCGGACAGCGGAACCATCTCGCCCGACGACGAGCGCACCTTCAGCGCGCCGATGTCCTCGGCACGGGCGCGGTAGGCGGCGTCCGCCTGGACGCGGACCGAGTAGGTGCGGCCGAACTTGTTGAAGTCGTTCACATACAGGCTGCCGAGGTAGATCTGCATCGTGTCGAACACGTCCGTCACGGCCACCCCGAGCTGGCGTGCCTTGGTGCGGTCGAGGTCGGCGAACAGCTGCGGCACGTTGACCTGGTAGCTGGAGAACAGGCCGGCGAGTTCGGGCGCCTGGGCTGCCTTGGCCATGAAGGCCTTCACGGCGCCGTCCATCGCCTCGTAGCCCAGGCCGCCACGGTCCTCCAGCTGCAGCTTGAAGCCGCCGGTGGTGCCCAGGCCCTGCACGGGCGGTGGGGGGAACATGACGATGAAGGCGTCCTCGATCTGGCCGTACTGCGCGTTCAGCGAACCGGCGATGGCGCCGGCCGACAGGTCCTTGGTCTCGCGTTGCTCGAAGGGCTTCAGCGTTGCGAACACGATGCCGGAGCTGGCGCTGTTGGTGAAGCCGTTGATGGACAGGCCGGGGAAGGCCACCGCATGCTCGACGCCGGGCGTCTTCAGCGTGATCTCCGTCATGCGGCGGATCACGTCCTCGGTGCGGTCCAGCGTGGCGCCGTCAGGCAGCTGCGCGAAGCCGATCAGGTACTGCTTGTCCTGACCCGGCACGAAGCCGCCGGGCACGGCCCTGAACAGGCCGGCCGTGGCCGCGACCAGGCCCAGGTAGACGACCATCATGATGGCCTTGCGCGACATCAGCGTCTTCACGCCGCCGCCGTACTTCTCGGAGCTGCGCGTGAACAGGCGGTTGAAGCGCGCAAAGAAGCCGCCCAGCACGCGGTCCATGCCGCGCGTCAGCGCGTCCTTGGGTGCGTGATGGTCCTTCAGCAGCATCGCGGCCAGAGCCGGTGACAGCGTCAGCGAGTTGATCGCCGAGATCACCGTCGAGATCGCGATGGTCAGCGCGAACTGCTTGTAGAACTGCCCTGTCAGGCCGGTGATGAAGGCCAGCGGCACGAACACCGAGATCAGCGTCAGTGCGATCGCGATGATGGGGCCCGACACCTCGCGCATCGCCCGATAGGTCGCGTCGCGCGGGCTCAGGCCCGACGCGATGTTTCGCTCCACGTTCTCGACCACGACGATGGCGTCGTCGACGACGATGCCGATGGCCAGCACCAGGCCGAACAGGCTCAGCGCGTTGATCGAGAAGCCGAAGACGTGCATTACCGCGAACGTGCCGACGATGGAGACCGGCACGGCCAGCAGCGGGATGATGGACGCGCGCCAGGTCTGCAGGAACAGGATGACGACCAGCACGACCAGCGCGACGGCCTCCAGCAGCGTGTGGATGACCGACTCGATGGACGCGCGCACGAATTGCGTCGGGTCGTAGACGATGGTGTAGTCCACGCCTTCGGGCATCGCGGCCTTCAGCTCGGCCATCGTGGCGCGCACGTTGGCGGAGATGTCCAGCGCGTTGCCGCCGGGGGCCTGGAAGATCGGAACCGCGACGGCGGACTTGTTGTCCAGCAGCGAGCGCAGTGCGTACTCGCTGGCACCCAGCTCGATGCGGCCCAGGTCGCGCAGCCGAGTGACGGCGCCCGAGGCCGACCCCACGCCGGTCTTCACGATGATGTCCCCGAACTCCTCGGCCGACTGCAGTCGACCCTGTGCGTTGACGGACAGCTGCAGGTCGATGCCTACCAGGCCCGGCGATGCGCCGACGACACCGGCCGCGGCTTGCACGTTCTGGCCGCGGATGGCCGTCACGACGTCACTGGCCGACAGGCCGTGCTCGGCGACCTTCTGCGGGTCCAGCCAGATTCGCATCGAGTAGTCGCCCGAGCCGAACAGCTGTACCTGGCCCACGCCCGGGATGCGCGCGAGGCGGTCCTTGACGTTCAGCAGCGCGTAGTTGCGCAGATAGGTCATGTCGTAGCGGTCGTTGGGCGACGTCAGGTGCACGACCATCGTCAGGTCCGGGCTGCTCTTGACGGTCGTCACGCCCAGGCGCTTGACCTCCTCGGGCAGTCTCGCCTCGGCCTGTGCGACGCGGTTCTGCACCATCTGCTGCGCCTTGTCCGGGTCGGTGCCAAGCTTGAAGCTGACAGTCAGCGTCATCAGGCCGTCAGTGGTCGCCTGACTGCTCATGTAGAGCATGTCCTCGACGCCGTTGACGGCCTCCTCGAGAGGCGTAGCGACCGTCTCGGCGATGACCTTCGGATTGGCGCCGGGATACTGGGCGCGCACGACGACGGACGGCGGCACGACGTCGGGGTATTCCGAGATCGGCAGCGCGCGTATCGACAGCAGGCCGCCGATGAAGATCAGCAGCGACAGCACGCCCGCGAAGATCGGTCGGTCGATGAAGAACTTGGAGAGATTCATGGGTGCTCCTGGCGAGCGCTGCGTTTTCAGGCGAAAGCACGCCCCCCGCAGGCCGGCTGGACCGGCCCGCAGACAGCGCTCGCGGGTGGGGTTAGGCTTCTTGGATCAGGAGTTCTTGGCAGCGCCCTGCTGAGCAGCCAGTTCGGGCTTGGCGTCCATCGCGACATCCTTCGGCGCGAGAACAGAACCCGGCCGCACGCGCTGCACGCCGCCGACGACGATGCGCTCGCCGCCCTTCAGGCCGCTGGTCACGACGCGCAGGCCGTTGACGCTGGCACCCAGCGTGACGGGTCGCCATTCGGCCTGGTTGCCGGCGCCGAGGACGATGACGTAACGCTTGTCCTGGTCCGTGCCGACGGCGCGCTCGTTGACAAGCAGCGCCGCCTCATCCTTGGCCTGGCCCATGCGCAGCTTCGCGAACTGGCCCGGAATCAGGCGGCCGTCCTTGTTGTCGAACACGGCGCGCACGCGCAGCGTGCCGCTCTTCGCGTCGACCTGGTTGTCGACCAGTTGCAACCGACCGGTCTGCGCGTCGCTGGCGCCGTTCAGCATCTCCACCGGGATGCGCTCCAGGCCGCGGCGGTTCGATCCACCGTCGGGCAGCGCGGCGAGCGCGCCGCGCACGATGCTCTCGTCGGCGTCGAAGCTCGCATAGATGGGGCTGACCGACACCAGCGTCGTCAGCACAGGCGCGCCAGCGCCGGCGGCGACCAGGTTGCCGGATGTGACCTCGATCTTGCCGACGCGGCCCGCCACCGGGGCGCGCACCTGCGTGTAGCCCAGCGACAGCTGGGCCGCTTGCAGCGCGGCCTGCGCGGCGCGCAGGTTGGCAGTGGCCTCGCGGGCGGCGTTGTCGCGCTCGTCGAAGTCGCGACGTGCGACCGCGCGTTCCTCCAGCAAGGCCTTGGAGCGCGCCAGCTCGCTCTGCGTGTAGCTGACGCGGGCCTGCGCGGCGGCCACAGTGGCCTCGACGCGGGCGACCTCGGCCTGGTAGGGCGCGGGATCGATGCTGACGAGCAGATCGCCGGCCTTCACGAGGCTGCCCTCACGGAAGTGCACGGCCTGCACGGCACCGGACACGCGGGCGCGAACGTCGACGCGGTCCACGGCCTCCAGCCGGCCGGAGAACTCGTTCCATGCCGAGACCTGCTGGCTGACGACCTGGGCAACGGACACCGGCGTGGCCGGTGGCGCGGCGGGGCCGGAGTTGGCGCGTGCGGGCTGGCCGAACTGGCCGAGCCCCACGGCGCCGAGTGCGACCAGGGCGATGGCACCGGCGAAAAGGCCGAGGCGGCGGTTGAGGCGAGGGGTGGACTGCATTTCTATTTCTCTCCGGGGATCAAGCAGGATTCGTGAGTGCCTGGCGGGTGGCCTGGCTGAGGAAGTCGTGGATGGGTGCCAGCATCAGCTCGCTGGTCAGTGCCGGCAGCGTCAGGCCGCGCGCGCTGCCGCCGTGCTCGCGCAGGGCGCTGGCGTACCGCACGGCTTCGTCATTCAGCGGATGGCCGGCGACGCTCAGTACCAGCGCGGGCGCGAGGCCGGCCAGGCGGCTGGCGTTCAACGGCGTGGCGTAGGGGTGGTCGGCGCGGGTGCAGTCGCCCAGGTAGGCCTGCCAGCCCTTGGCATAGATGCACTGGCTGTCGCCGCACTCGCCCTCGCGCATGGAGGCACTGCCCAGCTGCGGGTCCAGCATGGGCGAGATCAGCAACTGGCCGGCCAGGGCTGGTGCCCGCTGGTCGCGGGCCATCAGTGCCAGCGCCGCGGCGATGTTGCCGCCGGCTTCCTCGCCGGCGACGAAAAGCGCTGTCTGAACGCTGCCGACCAGCTTGGCCGGCTTGGCGGCGATGGCCTGCAGCGCTTCGAAGGCTGCGACCAGGCTGGCCGGGAACGGGTGCTCGGGGGCCAGGGGGTAGTCCAGCGCGACGACATCGGCGCCGGCCTCGGCCAGAAGCTCGCAGCGCGCCTCGGCGGCCGCGCAGGAACCCTCGGTGAACGTGCCGGGGTGCAGATAAAGCATCAGCGCACGACCACCGCCGGCCAGCGGGCGGCGCGCGGTGAACACGCAGGCGTTCAGCCCCGGGGCGGGGCCGAGGCGCAAAGTCGATGGGGCCATCTTGTCCATGGACCGAAAGATAGAGATTGATTGCTCGGCGATAAACGGCCTTCGAGACGACTCACTTTTCTTGTGCGTGGAACAATCGAAATTCCCGTGCCGCTCGTAGGGGCGCGTTCCAACCCAACCGGACGACCATGGATCGACTCCAAGCCATGCAGGCCTATGTGCGCGTCGTCGAGGCCGGCACCTTCACGAAGGCGGCCGACTCGCTGGACCTGCCCAAGGCCACCGTCACGCGCCTGATCCAGACGCTGGAATCCCATCTGCGCACCAAGCTGCTGAACCGCACCACACGCCGCGTGACGGTGACGCCGGATGGCGCCGCCTACTACGAACGCGCGATGCGGCTGCTGTCCGACCTGGAAGAGCTGGAAGGCAGCATGAACCAGGCGCGCATGACGCCGCGCGGGCGCATCCGCATCGACGTCCCTGGCGTGGTGGGCCGCGAGATGATCATTCCGCACCTGCCGGACTTCTACGCGAAGTACCCGGACATCCAGATCGAGATGGGCGTCAGCGACCGGCCGGTGGACCTGATCGGCGACAACGTCGACTGCGTGATCCGAGGCGGCGAGCTGACCGACCAGAGCCTGGTGGCAAGGCGCATCGGCGAGTTCCGCTTCATCACCTGCGCGACGCCGGAGTACCTGCGCCGCCACGGCACCCCGGCGCACCCGCGCGAGCTGGGTGAGCCGCCGCACCGCATGGTGGGCTACTTCTCTGCGCGCACCGGCAAGATCGTGGGCGACACCTTCCGCCGTGGCGACGAGGTGGTGGATGTGGTGGGCAACCACGCGATCGCCGTCAACGACGCGAATGCCTATCTGAATGCCGGTCTGGCCCACCTGGGGCTGGTGCAGGTGACCTGCTTCATGGCAGGGCCGCTGCTCAAGAGCGGCGAGCTGGTGCGGGTGCTGGAGGATTGGGACACCGACCCGGTGCCCGTCTACGTGGTCTACCCGCCGAACCGCCACCTCAGCAGCAAGCTGCGCGTGTTCGTCGACTGGGTCGTGGAGCTGATCGGCCGCGAGGCGCTGGGTGGCGTGAAGATGCGCTGTACGGCCTGAGCGGCGCTCAGGCCTCGTCGTTGCTTGCGGCGACGGTGACTGCCTGGCCGAAGTCCTCTGCTGCGGGCACGGGTGCACTGATCGCCAGCAGCATGCCTGCCGCCAGCGCCGTGACGGCCGTCGCGGCGGTGATCAGCGAGAAAAGGGAGCGGGTGTTGTTGTTCATGGTGACTCTCCTGGTCGATCACCCGGTGGGGACGGGGTGTGCCGACAGGTTGTCACTTTAGGAATTGCGGCCCGCGAGAAAAAGCCGGCGCAGCAGAATGGCGAGTTGCTGTTGGCGGAACAATCCGCCCGGGCTTGGCGGTGCTCCCGGGGCTTGGCACGGGAATCCTGCTCGATCCGGCGAAAGTCCGGGCTTGCCGGGGCGGTGGCCTGCCGTGATGACGGCCACCCGGCGGGCAAGCCTAGTCAGTCGACTGGGCGCTGGTGGCGGATCGTCCGCGCCCGCGCTCTTCCAGCCAGGCCTTGGCTGTTGAGAAATGGCCACAGCCTATGAAGGGGCGCGGTGGCTTCAGTGCCGACAGCGGCGACGGATGGTTGGCCTTCAACACCAGATGGCCCTGGCGCGCCGCCTCGATCAGCGGTGCCTTGGCCTGGGCATAGCTGCCCCACAGCATGAAGACCTTGGGGGCCGGGTCTTCGGCGGCGGCCTTCATCAGCGCATCGGTCAGTGCTTCCCAGCCCTGGTTGGCGTGGCTGGCGGGCTGGCCGTCCTCCACGGTCAGCACGGCGTTCAGCAGCAGCGTGCCACCCTCGGCCCAGCGCACCAGGCTGCCGTTGGGCGGGAAGGGCTTGCCCAGGTCCCGCTGGATCTCCTTGAAGATGTTGCGCAGGCTGGGCGGCAGTGGTACGCCCGGCGGCACGCTGAAGGACAGGCCCTCGGCCTGGCCTGGGCCGTGGTAGGGGTCCTGGCCCAGGATGACGACGCGCGTCTGCGCCAGCGGCGTCAGCGTGAGCGCGCGCAGCGGTTCGGGCGGGTAGATGGTGGCGTCGACGGCCGCGCGTTGTTCGAGGAAGGCCTGCAGCCGCTGCCCGGCAGGAGATGCGGCCCAGGCGTCGACAACGGGACGCCAGTCGGTGTCAGGGAGTTGCAGCGGCAGCTTCATCCGAACAAGTTTGCCAGGGCCTCGCCTGGCTCCGGTGCGCGCATGAACGCCTCGCCGACGAGGAAGGCGTGCACATTGGCGTCGCGCATGCGCTTTACGTCCGCCCCGCCCAGGATGCCGGACTCCGTCACCAGCAACCGGTCAGCCGGCACGCGCGGCAGCAGGCCGAGGGTCGTGTCCAGCGTGACCTCGAAGGTGCGCAGGTTGCGGTTGTTGATGCCCACCAGCGGTGTCTTCAGTTTCAGCGCGCGTTCCAGCTCGGCGCCGTCATGCACCTCGACCAGCACGTCCAGGCCGACAGCATGAGCCGCGGCTTCCAGATCGGCCATCTGCGCGTCGGCCAGGCAGGCGGCGATCAGCAGGATGCAGTCCGCGCCCATCGCGCCGGCTTCCATGACCTGGTATTCGTCCACCATGAAGTCCTTGCGCAGGACCGGCAGCTCGCAGGCTGCGCGGGCGGCCTGCAGATAGGCGACCGAGCCCTGGAAGAAACGCTCGTCGGTCAGCACGCTCAGACACGCTGCGCCATGGCGGGCATAGCTCTCGGCGATGGCGGTGGGACGAAAGTCCTCGCGCAGTACGCCCTTGGATGGGCTGGCCTTCTTGACCTCCGCGATGACGCCCGCGTGGCCCGCGGTGATCTTGCTGCGCAAAGCGCGCTCGAAGCCACGCTGTTCGCCCCTGCGGGCCTCGGCCTCTTCGCGTTGGGATGCCAGCGAGCGCCTGTTCTTGGCCGCCGCGATCTCCTCCCACTTGACCTCGACGATGCGGTTCAGGATGTCGGCCATCAGCTCGCTCCCAGCCCTTGCGTGGTCTTCACGAAGGTATCGAGCTTGGCGCGTGCGGCGCCGCTGTCCAGGGCCTGGCGGGCGCGGGCGATGCCGTCGGGCAGGCTGGCCGCCACGTTGGCGGCGTACAGCGTCGCACCGGCGTTCAGCAGCACGATGTCGCGCGCGGGGCCGGGCTGGCCATCCAGCACGCCGATCAGCATCTGGCGTGACTGCTCGGGGCCTTCGACCTTCAGGCTGCGGTTGCTGGCCATTGCAAAGCCGAAGTCCTCGGGATGGATCTCGTACTCGCGCACGGCGCCGTCCTTGAGTTCGCCGACCAGCGTCGTCGCGCCCAGCGAGATCTCGTCCATGCCGTCCTTGCCGTAGACCACCAGCGCATGCTCGGCGCCCAGGCGCTGCAGCACGCGCACCTGGATGCCGACGAGGTCGGGGTGGAACACCCCCATCAGGATGTTGGGTGCGCCGGCCGGGTTGGTCAGCGGACCCAGAATGTTGAAGATGGTGCGTACGCCCAGTTCACGGCGTACCGGCGCGATGTTCTTCATCGCGGGGTGGTGGTTGGGCGCGAACATGAAGCCGATGCCGCACTCGGCCACCGACGCGGCCACCTGGCGCGGCGTCAGCTGGATGTTGGCCCCCAGCGCCTCCAGCACGTCGGCGCTGCCGGTCTTGCTGCTCACGCTCCGGTTGCCGTGCTTGGCCACCTGCGCGCCGGCCGCGGCCGCCACGAACATGGAGCAGGTTGAGATGTTGAAGCTGTGGGCGCCGTCGCCGCCCGTGCCGACGACGTCGACGAGATGGGGCAGCGGCCCCAGCGGCACCTTGTTGCTCAGCTCGCGCATGACCTGCGCGGCAGCGGTGATCTCTCCGATGGTTTCCTTTTTCACGCGCAGGCCCGTGATGAGGGCCGCGGCGATGACGGGCGACATCTCGCCAGCCATGATGCGGCGCATCAGGGTCAGCATCTCATCGTGGAAGATCTCGCGGTGCTCGATGACGCGGGTCAGGGCTTCGTTGTCGGTGATCGGCATGGCTCAGCTCTTGAAGAAGTCGGCGGCGGAGGCAATGGCGTGTTCGATGCCGGCGGCATCGACATCCAGATGGGTGACGAAGCGCAGGCCGATGAGGCCGGTGGCCAGCACGCCGCGCGCCTTCAGGTGCTCCAGCAGTGCCGGGCCGCGACCGTCGCTGACCTGGACGAAGACGATATTGGTCTGCGGTGGCGTGACGGTGACACCGGGCAGGGCGGCCAGGCCCTCCGCAAGGCGCCGGGCCAGCGCGTGGTCGTCGGCCAGGCGTTCAACGTGATGGGTCAGCGCATGGTCGGCCGCGGCGGCCAGCAGGCCCACCTGGCGCAGGCCGCCGCCCACCATCTTGCGGATGCGGTGCGCGCGATGGATGAGCTCGCGCGAGCCCACCAGCATGGAGCCGATGGGCGCGCCCAGGCCTTTGCTGAAGCAGATGGAGACCGAGTCGAAGTGGCGCGCGAGCTCCGTCACCGTGCGGCCGGAGGCGACCGCGGCGTTGAACAGGCGGGCGCCGTCCAGGTGCGTGAACAGCCCGCGCGAATGGGCCAACTCGCAGGCCGCCGTCACGTAGCTGGCAGGCAGCACATTGCCGCTCCAGGTGTTCTCCAGCGCCAGTAGCCTCGTGCGTGCAAAGTGCGGGTCGTCGGGCTTGATGGCCGCGGCGATGTCCTCCAGCCTGATGGAGCCATCGGTCTGATTGGGCAGAGGCTGGGGCTGGATGCTGCCCAGCACGGCCGCACCGCCGCCCTCGTAGCGGTAGGTATGGGCGAGTTGGCCGACGATGTACTCATCGCCGCGACCGCAATGCGCCAGCAGGCCGCAGAGGTTGCTCTGCGTGCCGCTGCTCATGAAGAGGGCCGCCTCCTTGCCGAGCAGCGCGGCGACGCGCTCTTGCAGTGCATTGACGGTGGGGTCGTCGCCAAAGACATCGTCGCCAACCGGGGCGGCCTTGATGGCCTCCCGCATGGCTGGCGTCGGTCGGGTCACCGTATCGCTGCGCAGGTCGACGACGGCATCGCCACCGTGTCCTCCGGAACCGGGCGCGTAGTCGCTCATGGCTTCAGCTCCAGGAAGTTGCGCAGCATCGCGTGTCCATGCTCGCTGAGGATGGACTCGGGATGGAACTGCACGCCCTCCATCGGCGTGGCCGTGCCGGCCAGCTCGCGATGGCGCACGCCCATGATCTCGCCGTCGTCGCTGCGCGAGGTGATTTCCAGCACCGCCGGGCAGCTCGCTTCCTCGATGACCAGGGAGTGGTAGCGGATGACGCTGAAGTCCTTGGGCAGGCCTGTGTAGACGCCGCGCTGGTCGGTCGTGATGGTGCTCGCCTTGCCGTGCATCTGGCGTTTCGCCCGCACGATCTTGCCGCCCAGCGCCTGGCCCATGGACTGGTGGCCGAGGCAGACGCCCAGCAAAGGCTTCTTGCCCATGAAGTGCTGGATGGCCTCCACGCAGACGCCCGCCTCGTTGGGTGTGCACGGACCGGGCGAGAAGACGATGTGGTCGGGTTTCAGGGCCGCCATGTCTGCCACGGTGATCTCGTCGTTGCGCACCACCTTCACGTCGGCGCCCAGCTCACCGAAGTACTGGACGATGTTGAACGTGAAGCTGTCGTAGTTGTCGATCATCAAGAGCATTTAGAAGCCCTCCTCAACCAGCTCGGCGGCGCGCAGCAGCGCGCGGGCCTTGGCCTCTGTCTCCTGCCATTCCAGCTCGGGGACCGAGTCGGCGACCACACCTGCCGCGGCCTGCACGTACAGCGTGCCGTTCTTGATGATGCCGGTGCGGATGGCGATGGCCAGGTCCATGTCGCCGGCAAAGCTGAGATAGCCGCAGGCGCCGCCGTAGATGCCGCGCTGCACGGGTTCCAGCTCGTCGATGAGCTCCATGGCCCTGACCTTGGGCGCGCCGGTCAGCGTGCCGGCGGGGAAGGTGGCCTTGAGCACGTCCAGCTGGCCCACCTCGTCCCGCAGCGTCCCCTCGACGTTGGAGACGATGTGCATCACGTGCGAATAGCGCTCGACGACGAAGGCCTGCGTCACCTTGACGCTGCCGGTGCGGGCGATGCGGCCGATGTCGTTGCGTGCCAGGTCGATCAGCATGAGATGCTCGGCGCGTTCCTTCGGGTCGGCCTGCAATTCGGCTTCGAGTTCCTGATCGCGTTCGGTCGTGGCGCCCCGCGGGCGGGTGCCGGCCAGCGGGCGAATGGTCACCTTTCGCGAACCGTCGCCCGAGTGCTCCTCGCGCACGAGGATCTCGGGACTGGCGCCGACGATCTGGAAGTCGCCCAGGTCGTAGAAGTACATATAAGGGCTGGGGTTCAGCGCGCGCAGCGCGCGATACAGCGCGATGGGCTCGGCCTTGTAGGGCTTGGAGATGCGCTGCCCCACCTGCACCTGCATCAGGTCACCGGCGGCGATGTAGTCTTTGGCCTTGGCCACGGCGGCCAGGTAGTCGGCCTTGGTGAAGCCTCGCGTGACCGGGTGGGATTCGCTGCGCGGCACACGCGGCACGCTGACGGAGTAGCTCAGCTTGTCGCGCAGCTGGGAGAGCTTCTTCTTCGCGCGGAAATAGGCCTCGGGCTGTCGCGGGTCGGCCCAGACGATGAGGTACAGGCGCCCGGAGAGGTTGTCGATGACGGCGACTTCCTCGGACAGCAGCAGCACGATGTCCGGCGTGCCGAGCGATTCGCCCTTGTGCTCGCGGTCGAGGCGCTTCTCGATCGCGCGCACGGCTTCGTAGCCGAAGTAGCCGGCCAGGCCGCCGCAAAAGCGTGGCAAGCCGGCAGGGATCCTGGGCTTGATGCGCTCTTGGTAGGCCGCGATGAAGTCCAGCGGGTTGCCTTCGTGCGTCTCGACGACGGCGCCATCGGTGACGACCTCGCTGAGGTGTCCCGTCGCGCGGATCAGCGTGCGCGCCGGCAGGCCGATGAAGGAGTAGCGCCCGAACCGCTCGCCGCCGACGACGGACTCCAGCAAGAAGCTGTTGCGGCCCTGGCCGGAACCGGCGCAGAGCTTGAGGTAGAGGGACAGCGGGGTTTCGAGATCCGCAAATGCCTCGCTGATGAGCGGGATGCGGTTGTAGCCCTCGGAAGCGAGGCTCTGGAATTCGAGTTCGGTGATCACGGTCAAACCTTGAAACGGCAGTGTTCAGGGCTTGGCGTGCAGCCCGGTTCGTGAACGGGCAACGCGTACGGGAGCGCGTCAGGGCGCGCCAAGCGGCATCAGGCTAGGGCTGACCAGCGACGCCAGGGCCAGGCTCCCCGGTCGCTCGACCCCGTGATGTGCTTGCGCGTGATGAACATGATCGGGTCAGTGTATCAGCCGGGTTTTCACCTTCTCGGGCCATACTTCGCCTCGCGAAGAGGCCGCTATCGCGGCACGACAACGGAGCGAGACATGCGCGCATTCATCGTCGCGGCACTGCTGGCCGCAACCGGGCTGTGTGGCGGGGGAGCCCAGGCCCAGGCCGTCGAGGTGGCCAATGTGAAGTACGAGCAGACGCTCGATCTTGCCGGGCAGAAGCTGCAACTCAACGGCGCGGGCATCCGCTACAAGTTTGTCGTCAAGGTCTACACGGCGGGGCTGTACCTGACGCACAAGGCCGGCACCACGCAAGAGGTCCTGGCTACGCCCGGCCCCAAGCGCATCCACATCCAGATGCTGCGCGACATCGACGGCAACGAGTTGGGCAAGCTCTTCACCAAGGGCATCGAGGCCAACGTGACGCGCGACGAGTTCGCCAAGTCCATCAACGGCGTCCTCAAGCTCAGCGAGGTCTTTGCCAGCCGCAAGCAGCTCAACAGCGGCGAGAACTTCTCGGTGGACTACGTGCCCGGCATCGGTTCCACAGTGCTGCTCAACGGCAAGCCCATCGGCGAAACCATCAAGGAGCCCGAGTTCTTCAGTGCGCTGCTGCGCATCTGGCTGGGCGACAAGCCTGCTGACGACGGCCTGAAGGACTCGCTGCTGGGCGTCAAGCGCGAACGCCGGCGCTGACGCCCCCAGGGCCTGACCTCACTGCGGGGCCGGTGACGGTCCCGGTCGGTGCACGCTGGTCAGCAGCCCAAGCAACTCCATCAGCGTGGCCGCCTGCTCCGGGCTGAGCACGGCCAGCAGGTCTTCGCTGGCCCGCCAACTGGCCTTCTCGGCCCGGGCCAGCAGCAGGCGCCCCGGCCGCGTGAGGGTCAGCAGGCTGCGTCGCTTGTCCGTGGGGTCGTCGGCGGCGCTCACCAGGTCGCGCTCGCGCAGCAGGCGGACCACCAGTGACATCGTGGCGCGGTCCAGCGCGATCACGCGGCCCAGCTCGTTCTGGCTGATCGGCGCACGGTGGCGCAGAGCGAACAGCGTGGCGTACTGCGCGGGGGTCAGGTCCAGGTCCGCGCAGGCTTCGGCGAACGCGGCGCTGGCAACCTGATGGGCGCGCCGGATCAGGAAGTCCGGGCTGTCGTAGAGCCTGTCCAAGGCGTCGTTCGTGGGCATATGGTGGTGCGGAACACGGGCGGGTGGGCGGCACTTCTGCAGGAAATGATAGCGATAGCGTGCCGGGGCGCGCCTGCGTGACACCCAGGTCGGGGATGCCGGATGCTTAAACCATACAGACAATGTGGTTATGAGGAAGGCTGCGCTGATTGTCGAGGCCGATGAGTTGCGCACGCGGACTCTCGCCAGCTTGTTGGATGAAGCTGGCTATCGCGCTGAATATTGTGTCGATGCCGAGGCGGCCATTGCGAGGCTGGCGGCAGGCGAGGCCGCGGCATTGCTTGTCATCGACCTGGACTACGCCGCGGACACGCTGACGCTGCTGAGGTCCTTCCACTGCACCCATGACCTGCCGCCACTGCTGGCGATGACGCGAGGCATCGATGCGGCGCGCACCGCCGAGGCGCTGGCTGATGGCGCGGCGCTGGTATTCGACTGGGCGACGCCGGCGGCTGCGCTGCGCCAGGCCTTGCAGGCCCTCCAGCGGCCCGCCGCCGAAGGCCGGCTGGGGGGGGAGGTGCTCGGTGCGCATCTCGGTGCCGCCGGGCTTGAGGCCCGCATCGGGCTGGCCCAGGTGATCGAGCAGCAAGGCCGCAGGCTGCTGCAGGAGGCCGTGCACGGCTGGCTGGCAGGGCGGGCCCAGGAGGCCGCCGCCGCCGCGACGCGGCTCGAGCAGGTGGCGCGCCGGCTTGGGGCCCATGGCCTGGTCGGCGCCTGCCGGCAGCTCGCGGGCGAAGGCGGCACCGGCCTGCTGTTGCAGCAGCGCGCGGCGCGAGTCAGGCAGGAGCTCGATGGCCTGGTGTGCGGTCTGGGCCGGGCGGCCCTTGATGCGCCGCGCTGGGTGCGCGAGGGCGAACTCGACGGCTTGCCAAGCCGCGCTTCATAGTCTTTTCTGGTTCGAGAAGTTTGTTCGATATCAAACGTATTTGAAATATCGTTTGATATCGATCATGATCCGGGATGGCCACGTCAACGTGGATGAAGGCCTTTCCGAGGGGAGTCGTGCCAGATGCGAGACAACCAACCCGTGACGCGGCAGGAACACAAGGTGCCAGAGGGCGCGACGCTGATGTCGACGACCGACCTGGACAGCCGGATCGTCTATGCCAACGGCGTCTTCACCGAGGTCAGCGGGTTCTCGCACGAGGAGCTGGTGGGGCAGCCCCATAACCTGGTGCGCCACCCCGACATGCCGCGCGCCGCGTTCGCCGACATGTGGGCCACGCTCAAGCGCGGCCAGTCATGGTCGGCGCTGGTCAAGAACCGGCGCAAGGACGGCGCCTTCTACTGGGTGCGGGCCAACGCCACGATGGTGCGGCGGGCGGGACGGCCCTGGGGCTACATGTCGGTGCGCACGCCGGTGGGCGCCGATGAGGTCGCGCAGGCCGAACAGCTGTACCAGCGCTTTCGCGAAGGCCTGATGCGCGGCTGGACCTTCCGCCAGGGCCTGCTCATCCGCTCGGACTGGCTCAGGCCGTTGAGCGCCTGGCGCCTGATGTCGCTGCAGGCGCGGCTGTTGTTCGCCGGCGTGCTGGCGGCGCTGCTGGTGCTGCTGCCAGTGCAGCTCGCTGGCGCGACGCCGTTGGCGGCTGCCGTGGGCGTGGTGCTGGCCGTGACCGTGCAGACGGCGTTCCTGCGCCGGCAGGTGCTGAGCCCGGTGCGCCACATCGCAGCGCAAGCGGCGCGCGTGGCCAGCGGAGAGCCCATCGCCGTCAGCGAACTGGGGCGGCTGGACGAGCTCGGGCTGCTGATGCGTTCGGTCAACCAGTCCGGCCTGAATCTCAGGTCGCTGGTGGCTGACGTGGCGGGCCAGATGGAGCGGCTGGTACTGGCCAGTGACGAGGTGAAGGCCGGCAGCGCCGACGTGAGCGCGCGCAGCCGGTCAGCCGCGGATCAGCTGAGCCGGGCCGGCGACGCGGTCGGGGCGCTGGGGCGCAGCAGCGAGGCGAACGCGCGTTCGGCGCAGCAGGCACGAACGCTTGCCGAGCAGGCCGCCGCCGTGGCGCATCGCGGCGGCGATGCGATGCGCGACGCAGTAAGGCGCATGAACGAGCTCAGCCAGGCCAGCCAGCGCATCGCCGACATCGTCGCGACCATCGACGGTCTGGCGTTCCAGACCAATGTGCTGGCACTGAATGCTTCGGTCGAGGCGGCCCGGGCCGGCCCGGCGGGGCGTGGCTTCGCCGTCGTGGCGCAGGAGGTGCGTGCGCTGTCCCAGAGTTCCGCGCAGGCGGCCCGCGAGATCCGCTCGCTGGTCGAGGACTCGCTGCGCCACATTGGCGAGAGCGCTGAAGGCGTGGCCGCAGCCGACCGGACAGGCGAGGCCATCCTGGCGCAGGTGAACGAGGTCAGTCGCCTGGTGGGTGAGATCGCGTCGGAGTCCGCCCAGCAGGCCGGCGGCGTGCAGGAGGTGCATGCGGACCTGGATCGCCTGCAGGACCTGACGCGGCAGAACATGACCATGGTGGCGCAGAGCGCCGCAGCAGCAGCCGAGCTGAACCAGCGCGCGCAGCAGTTGATCCAGGCGGTTGCCGTCTACCGGGAGTCTTGAGATGCTGCCGTCGCGCCTGTTGCTGCATGGCGGCCGCGTGCTGGTGGTCGACGACGATCCGGCGACGCTGTCGCTGCTTGACGAGCTGCTTCAGTCGGCTGGCTTCGCGCCCCCGACCCTGGTGGCTGATCCGCGCGAGCTGAAGGCCTGGTCCGAGACGCGCGGCTTCGACGCGATGCTGTTGGACCTGGATATGCCGCACATGGACGGCTGGGAGGTGCTGGACGTGCTGCGCGCGCGCTACGGCGACAACATGCCGCCGCTCATCGTCGTCAGCGGTGACACGCGCCGCGGCAATCAGGTCCGCGCGCTGTCGGCCGGGGCCTGCGACTACGTCACCAAGCCCTTCGATACCAACGAGCTGCTGCTGCGCATCCGCATGCACGCCACGGGCCACATGAACCGCCACCTCTTGCGGGAGCAAAAGAGCGAGCTGGAGGCCACGGTGCAGCAACGCACGTCGGCGCTGCGCCAGTCGCGGCTGCAGATCCTGCGCATGCTGGGGCGCGCGGCGGAGTTCCGCGACAACGAGACCGGCGCGCACATTCTGCGCATGAGCCACGTTTCGGCGCTGCTGGCGCGCGAGCTGGGCTGGGACGAGGAGCGCTGCGAGCTGATGCTCAACGCCAGCCCGCTGCATGACATCGGCAAGATTGCGATCCCCGACGCCATCCTGCTCAAGGCCGGTCCGTTGACGCCGCAGGAGCGCGAGGTCATGCAGGAGCACACCGTCAAGGGCGCGGCCATCCTTCGTGCGCCCGAGGGCGAGGGCAACGAACTGCTGGCGATGGCCACGGAGATCGCGCTCCATCATCATGAGCGCTGGGACGGCGGCGGCTATCCTTGCGGCCTGGCCGGTGTAGACATTCCGCAGAGCGCGCGCATCGTGGCCGTAGCCGACGTCCTTGACGCGCTCACCTCCACGCGGCCTTACAAGACGGCCTGGACCTTCGCCGAAGCACTGGCGTTCATCCAGGCCCACGACGGCCGGCACTTCGATCCCGACGTGGTGGCGGCCCTGTGCCGCAACCGACATCGGGTCCAGGAGATCAGACATCACTTCCAAGACGCCGACGCTGGCTGAAACCGTGCCCGATTCCGCGCTGCCGCCGTCCAAGGCGCAAGGCGCCGCCCGCACAGCACTGCGCCTGCTTCTCGTGTCGCCGGACGAAGAGGTGCTGCAGCAGCTGCGACCGTTGCGCGCCAGCCAGGGGCTGGAGTTGCTGCATGCGGCCAGCGCGGGTGCGGCCGAGTCGCAGGTGCGGCAGTCACGGGTGGAGCTGGTGCTGATCGACGAGGCCATCGGGCGCCAGGCGCTGGTGGGGCTGGTCGAGCGCCTGCGCGACCAGCTCTTCAAGGACTGGCTGCCGATCATGGTGCTGGGCGGCAGCCCAGAGCTGCTGCACCTGCTGGAGCGCCGTGCGCGCGGCCTGGTGGACTACTTCCTCGCAAAGCCGCTGTCCACCCGCGCCTTCCGCGAGCGGTTGGTTGCGGCTCGCCGCATGGTGTCGTTGCGTCGTGTCTGCGGCAGCGCGCTGGACCGTGTCTCCGAGGGCGTGCTCATCATCGACGAGCACGGCACGCTGCGCTCCTTCAACCGGGCCGCGGAGCGGCTGTTCGGCTGGAGCGCCGAGGACGTCATCGGCCAGAACGTCAGCCTGCTCATGCCCAGCCGCCATGCCCTCAAGCACGCGCGCTACATGGAGGACTACCTGCGCACTGGGCTGCCGCGCATGATAGGTACCGGCCGCGTGGAGACCGCGCAGCGCCGTGACGGAAGCAAGTTCCCCATGCACCTGACGGTGGCCGACATCAGCGACGAGACTGCGATCCGCTTCGTTGGCGTGATTCGCGACCTGTCCGCCGAACTGGAGCGCGCCGAGCTGCAGCAGATGGCGCTGCACGATTCGCTGACCGGCCTGCCCAACCGCAGCCACGCCGAGCAGCGCGTGCGTCGCGAGATCGAGATGGCCGCGGCGGGTGCGCCGGGATTCGCGCTGCTGTTTGTCGACCTGGACCGCTTCAAGCGCATCAACGACAGCTTCGGACACGCGACGGGCGACGAGGTGCTGCGCGCCGTGGCCCAGCGGCTGCGCCATTCGCTCAGCGAGACCGACTTTGTCGCCCGGCTGGCCGGCGACGAATTCTTGCTGCTGCTCTCTGGGGTGCAGGATCCGCTGGATGCGCAACGCATCGGCGACCGCGTCTCGCGCCGCCTCGCCCAGCCCCTGCTGCTTCAGGGGCACCGGCTCACGATCAGCGCCAGTATCGGAGTGGCGTTGTACGGCCCCGACGGGAAAAAGGTGGAGGAGTTGCTGGCCCGGGCAGATGCTGCCATGTACGCCTGTAAGCGCCAGCTGCCGCCATGAATGCGTGAGGGCTGGAGTGCGGCTTGCCTCAGCCGGCAGGCAGTGCCAGGGTGTCCAAACGGTCCAGGTGCTGCAGCGCCGCCACGGCGCGAATGTCCTCGCCGTGGTTGTAGCCGTAGGTCACCAACACCAGCGGGCAGCCGGCCGCCCGCGCGGCCTCGGCGTCGTTGCGCGAGTCGCCCACCATCCAGGTCGCCGCCGGCGGCGTGCCGAGGGCCTCGCAGGTCTTGATGAGCGGTAGCGGGTCGGGCTTCTTGCGCGCGAAGTCATCGCCGCCGAAGACGTGTCGGAAGTAGCCGTCCAGCCCCTTGCGCCTGAGCAGTTCGCGTGCCGGCGCGGCCGGCTTGTTGGTCAGCACGGCCAGCGGCAGGCCGCGGATGCGCAGCGCCTCCAGCCCCTCGACGACGCCCGGATAGACCGCGGCGTGCTCGCCGTTCACTGCGGCGTAGTGCTGCTGGTAGAGCGCCCAGGCGCAGTCGAACAGCGCCGCGTCGGCGCCCACCTGGGCCAGCGTGGTGCGTACCAGGTGCTCGCTGCCTCGGCCTATGGTGTGCTCGACGAAGTCACGGGTCACCGGCGGCAGCTCCAGGTCGGACAGCACGAGCCCCAGCACGGCGACGAAGTCGCCCAGCGTGTCCACAAGGGTGCCGTCGAGGTCGAGGATGCAGGCTTGGGGCGCGGCCTGGTGCGAGTGAATAGAGTTCAAAAGTCAGAAATGAAGTTAAAAGGATCTGTCTGCATCGTCCCACCCCGCCGCGAATAGAGTTCAAAAATCAGCAAAGGCGTCTGACCTATCGTAGGTGTCTCGGGGATCTGCGCGCCCTTCATGTCGGCGTGGTCGACCTGCGGATCCAGCGAACCAGCAGGTCGTCTGGCTATGGCAGCGCCAGGCTGAATGCAGAAATCCACCAGCGACTGCTTTGCGGCAGTTCAGACTTGGGCTGAGAATCGAGAGGGTGGCACATTTTCAATTGCTTCGCTCAACGTGAGCTAGCGGTTGTCTGCGGACAAGAGCGGCTGTGGGATGGCCGCCAGTCACTGTGGCCAGCGATCCTCGGAATCCACATTTGAGTGCTTTGCCCCGCAGACCGACTAGCGGTGGCGGTAGATGTGGCGTTAGGTCCCGTCGCCGAGCAGGCGACGCTCCCGCCGCGTTGCCTCCAGCAGCCGGCCGAGGCCGCGTGCCTCCGCGTAGGCCTGGGCTTCGTGCAGGCACTCCAGCGCGGCGGCACGACCGGGTGGGGTGAGCGCTAGCCGGGCTGCGCGGGTCAGCAGCACCTCGCCGCGCAGCGAGGTCTCGCCTTGGGCATGCAGCGCTTCACAGCTGTCCAGGCAGCGGTCGGCGAGCGTCAGGTCGCCCGCGGCCATCGCCTGGCGGGCCAGCAGCTGCAGGTAGTACATGCGGCCGGGCATCAAATTTTGTGTTTCATAGCTGCGCAGCGCCTCCTGCAGCTTCGCGATGCCTGCCTGGCGTGCACCCGACTGGCACAGGCTCCAGCCGTGCATGACGCCATTGGGCGCTGCCAACGGCAGGGATTCGCGCGTGGCGAGCAAGGCCTGGGCGCGTCGGGTCAGGCCGGCCAGGCGTTTCTCGTCGCCCTGGAGCTGCGCGCCGTTGGACAGGTAGAACAAGGCCATGGATTCGTTCAGCGGCATGACGCCTTGGCGCAGCCGCGCTTCCAGGCGCTCGGCCGTGGCGGCGGCACGCGTGGCGTCGCCCAGCTCCACGCAGGCGATGTAGTGGTGGCACAGCGTGTTGATCTCGAAGTCCAACAGCAGCTGCGGGTTCTCGCCCGGCTGGTGCATGTGCGCCTCGAAGAGCTGCAGCGCCCGCTCCAGGTGAGGCAGCGCCTCCAGGGGCTGGTTGCGGTGCGTGTTGACGAAACCGCGGGCGTTGGCGCAGATCGCCGCCACCAGCCAGCCCGCGTCGGGTTGGTCGCGCAGGCCTTCCAGCCGGGCCAGCAGCTCGTCGCGCTCGGCCCAGCGGCCGACGTTGTGCCGGGCCCGGATCGCGGCATACCAGACCGGCAGCGTCCGGGCGCTCAGCGGCCAGCGGGACACCAGGGCGTAGGCGTCCTCGACGCAGGGGATGCTGTAGCCCCGCGTGGCGACCAGCGCGCGCACGCGCGTCAGCAGCAGGTCCACGCGCGCTTCGTCCGTTTCGCGGCCGGCCTCGAGCTGGTCGAGCTGGCCCAGGCCTACCCGCACCAGATCCAGCGCCGAGAACGGCGCGATGCGTTGCAGCGCCTGTTGTCCCGCCAGGTTGTAGTGGCGGGCGGCCTTCAGCGGCTCGCGGCCGAGGCGTGCGTGCTCGGCCAGCTCCACGCTGCGCTCCCCGCAGCAGTCGCCGTAGACGGCCTCGATGGCCTGGCCCAGGCGGCGGTGCAGCGCCATGCGGCCGGCTGCCGGGGTGCGCTGCTCGAAGGCATGGCGCATCAGCGCGTGCTGGAAACCATAGCTGGCGGCGACGCGCTCGCCCGATACCAGGCGGGGCTCGCGCGCCAGCAGCCACAGGCGGCGGCGCACCAGGCCGTCCAGCCTCTGCCGCACGTCGGCCGGCGCGATGCCCAGCACCTCGGCGAGCACCACGTCGTCGAACTCGTGGGGGGACAGCGCCGCCACCTCCAGCATCTGCCGCGCGGCCGCGGGCAGGCGGTCGATCTGGCGCTCCATCAGGTCGATCAGCGTGGGCGGCAAAGGCAGCGGGTGGCCGGCTTCAGGGAAACGCCAGCCCCCCTCATCCAACGGCCGCAGCAGGCCCTGCTCCAGCAACTCGCTGAGCACGCGTTCCGCGAACAGCGGCAGGCCGTCGGTGTGGCGGTGCAGCTGGGCAAGGAAGGCCGCGGACGGCTGAGCGCCGGGGCAGCGGGCGGTGGTCAGCGCCGCCAGCTGTGCCTGGTTCAGGCCGTCCAGCGCAATCTCGCGCACCTGGCCGTGCAGGCGCAGCTCGCGCCGCATGTCGCCCAGCGGATGCTCGCTGGCCGCCACGTCCACGGGGCGGAAGCTGCCCACCACCAGCCAGCGGCCGCTGCTGCGCCGTCGCGCCAGGTGGCCCAGCAACTGCACGCTGGCGCTGTCGCTCCAGTGCAGGTCTTCCACCACCACCAGCCAGGGCTGCGTCTGCGTGGCCTGATCCAGCAGCACGGCGAACTCGCGCAGCATGCGTTCCTGCGAGGCGCCGGCCACCTCGCGGGCCAGCGCCTCGCGGTCCTCGAGGGCCACATGCCAGGGCATCTGCGACAGCCAGGTGGGGGCCACGCGGCGCAGTTCGGCCAGCAGGCCGGGCTGCTGGGCCAGCAGCGGGCTCAGCGCCTCCAGGAAAGGCAGGTAGGGCTCGCCCTCGCCCAGCGCCTCGACGGACTGCCCCACCGCCACCACGGCCTCGTCGCCGCTGCGCTGGTCCAGGCCGTGCATGAACTCGCTGAGCAGCGCCGTCTTGCCCATGCCGGCATCGCCGGCCACCAGCAGCACGCCTGGCTGGCCCTGGCAGGCGGCGGCCCAGCGGGCCTGGAGCGCGGCCAGCGCATCCTCGCGGCCGATCAGCGTCGAGCTGCGCTGCGGCGGCGATACGCCGGCAGGCGCTGCCGCAGCAAGCAGCGCGGTGCCGATGTAGCGGTAGCCGCGCCGCGCCAGCGTCTCTATCCAGCGTGGCTGTTTCACGTCGTCGCCCAGAGCCGCACGCAGTTCGCTGATGGCCGTCTTGATGACGCCCTCGGTGATGAAGCGGTGCCCCCAGACCTCGTCCAGCAGCTGTTCCTTGCCGATCACCTGGCCGGGCCGCGAGGCCAGGCACTGCAGCAGGCCCAGCACGCGCGGCTGCAGCTGCACCTCGCGGTCGCCCAGGCACAGCAGATGCCGCTCGGCGTCGATGGTCACGGGTGGCAGGGGTGGGATGGAGGATGTCATGGGCCAGGCAAGAGGCGCTACCGGACGAGGCACGGCATGTGGCCGGAGGGGCGGTGGGCGATGTGTCGTCGTCTCTGCGGGCGGTGGTCGGTGAGCGGAAGCGTCAGGACAGGAGGCCGCGATCGTGCTGCAGTGTCGCCAGCAGGCGCTTCAGGCCGCGCTGCCGGGCATAGGCTTCGGCCTCATCCAGGGTGCGCAGCGCTGCGGCTCGGTTGTCGTGGCGCACCAACCAGGCGGAGCGTGTTCGCAGCACCTCGCCGTACAAGGCCCGCTCGCCTATGGCGTGGAGATCGTCACAGTCGCGCAGGCACTGTCCGGCGAGCGTCAAGTCATCGGCCGCTAGCGCCTGGCGCGCCAACAACTGCAGGTAGTACATGCGACCGGGAATGGATTTCTGCGCCTCGTAGTCGCGCAGTGCCTGCTGCATGCGCGCGATGCCGGCCGGCAGGTCGCCGGCCCGGCACAGGCTCCAGCCCAGCAAAACGCCGTGGGGACCTGCCCCGGGTAGCGCCTCGCGGGTGGACAGCAGCGTCTGTGCGCGCTGCACCAGGCCACCCAGCCGCGCGTCGTCATCCTGCAGCTGTGCACCCATCGCCAGGTAAAACAAGGCCATGGCCTCGCTCAGCGGGTCCACGCCAGCAGTCAGGCGTGCCTGTATGTGTGCTTCAGTCGTGGCGGTTTGTGCCTCGTCGCCCAGCTCCACGAACGAAACGTACTTGTGGCACAGCGTGTCGATCTCGAAGTCCTGCAGCAGCGGTAGCGGCTCGCCGGGCTGGTGATGGGCCTCGTGCAATTGCAAGGCTTGTTCCAGATGGGGCAGGGCCAGCAGCGGCTCGCCGCGATGCGATGCGATCAGACCGCGGGCGTTGGCGCAGACCGCAGACAGCACCCAGTCCGCCGTCGGTTGTGCCTCCAGCGCATCCAGCCTGGCCATCAGCTCGTCACGGCTGGCCCATTGGCCGCCGTTGTGGCGCGTCCATAGCGCTGCGTGCCATACCGGCAGTGTCTGCCGCGTCAACGGCCAGTCGGCCACCAGCGCGAAGGCATCCTCGATGCATGGAATGATGTAGCCGCGCGTGACGACCAGCGCGCGCATGCGCGCCAGCAGCAGGCCCACGCGCACGCCGTCGGCTTCCTGGCCGGAGGGCGCCTGGTCCAGCTGGGCAAGGCCCACGCGTACCAGGTCCAGTGCCGAGAACGGCGCGATGCGCTGCAGCGCCTGCTGTGCCGCTAGGTTGTAGTAGCGGGCGGCCTTCAGTGGCTCGCGGCCGAGACGCGCATGCTCGGCCAGCTCCACGCTGCGCTCGGCGCAACAGGCGCCGTAGACGGCCTCAATGGCCTGGCCCAGTTGACGATGCAGCGCCACGCGGCCGGCCGGCGGCACGCGTTGCTCGAAGGCGTGCCGCATCAGCGCGTGCTGGAAGCCGTAGCTGGTGGCGACGCGCTCGTCCGACACCAGGTGCGGTTCGCGCGCCAGCAGCCACAGCCGGCGGCGTACCAGGCCATCCAGGCGCTGGCGCACGTCTGCCGGGGCTATGTCCAGGACCTGGGCCAGCACCAGATCGTCGAACTCGTTGGGCGACAGCGCCGCCACCTCCAGCATTTGGCGCGTGGGGGCGGGCAGGCGATCGATCTGACGCTCCATCAGGTCGATCAGCGTGAGCGGCAGTGGCAGCGGGTGACTGGCTTCAGGGAAGCGCCAGGCGCCGTCGCCCAGCGGCCGCACCAGCCTCTGTTCCAGCAACTCGGTGAACACGCGCTCGACGAACAGCGGCAGGCCGTCGGTGTGGCGGTGCAACTCGGCGAGGAAGGTCGCAGTCGGCTGCGCGCCGGGGCAGCGGGCGGCGGTGAACTGCGCGAGCCCGGCTTCGTCCAGGCCGTCCAGCACGATCTCGCCGACCTGGCCGTGCAGGCGCAGCTCGCGCCGCATGTCGCCCAGCGGATGCTCGCTGGCCGCCACGTCCACGGGGCGGAAGCTGCCCACCACCAGCCAGCGGCCGCTGCTGCGCCGTCGCGCCAGGTGGCCCAGCAACTGCACGCTGGCGCTGTCGCTCCAGTGCAGGTCTTCCACCACCACCAGCCAGGGCTGCGTCTGCGTGGCCTGATCCAGCAGCACGGCGAACTCGCGCAGCATGCGTTCCTGCGAGGCGCCGGCCACCTCGCGGGCCAGCGCCTCGCGGTCCTCGAGGGCCACATGCCAGGGCATCTGCGACAGCCAGGTGGGGGCCACGCGGCGCAGTTCGGCCAGCAGGCCGGGCTGCTGGGCCAGCAGCGGGCTCAGCGCCTCCAGGAAAGGCAGGTAGGGCTCGCCCTCGCCCAGCGCCTCGACGGACTGCCCCACCGCCACCACGGCCTCGTCGCCGCTGCGCTGGTCCAGGCCGTGCATGAACTCGCTGAGCAGCGCCGTCTTGCCCATGCCGGCATCGCCGGCCACCAGCAGCACGCCTGGCTGGCCCTGGCAGGCGGCGGCCCAGCGGGCCTGGAGCGCGGCCAGCGCATCCTCGCGGCCGATCAGCGTCGAGCTGCACTGCGGCTGCGACGACACGCTGGCTGGCGCCGCCGAAGCAAGCAACGCGGTGCCGATGTAGCGGTAGCCGCGCCGCGCCAGCGTCTCTATCCAGCGTGGCTGTTTCACGTCGTCGCCCAGAGCCGCACGCAGTTCGCTGATGGCCGTCTTGATGACGCCCTCGGTGATGAAGCGGTGCCCCCAGACCTCGTCCAGCAGCTGTTCCTTGCCGATCACCTGGCCGGGCCGCGAGGCCAGGCACTGCAGCAGGCCCAGCACGCGCGGCTGCAGCTCCACCTCGCGGTCGCCCAGGCGCAGCAGATGCCGCTCGGCGTCGATGGTCACGGGCGGCAGGGGCGAGGTGGGGGACGTCATGGGGCGGGCAGGCGGACGCTGCCAGTCTAGGGCCTGGCCGCTTCAGGGTTCCGGGTGCTCCAGCTCATGGCCGCGTTCGCGCTGCTCGCGGGCGACCTGCTGTTCTTCATGGTGCAGGCAGCCGATCAGCGCAACGCCGCTGTCGAAGTCATGGCGTCGGCCCGAGGCGATGTGCTCAAGCCGGCCGCGCAGCACGGAGCCACCCATCTCGTCGGGGATCAGCTTGAGCACGTAGACGTGGCTGTGGGGCGTGGATGAGGTCGACATGGGCGGCTCCGGTTCAGCCGCGGCGGCGGCGGTGCAGCAGCAGTGCCAGTGCGGTGGTGGCCAGTGCCAGGCCGCCGGGCTCGGGCACCGTGTTGCCGCCGCCACCGGGGTTGCCCGGCGTGCCAGGGCCCGGATCGCCGCCGCCGGGGTTGCTGGCGCTGCAGCCCGCCGTGCAGGCCAGCGACGTGAACATGCCCTGCAGCGTGCCGGCGCCGGACTCCCATTGGAAGTCGGACCAGCCGAAGTCCGCCAGCGTGTAGCCGCCGTCCTTCAGCGGCAGCGCGGCGTTGCCGAACAGCAGCGCGGTGAAGTCGTACAGCCCGGCGCTGACGGTGCCGTCGCTGCCCGTACCCAGCAGGCCCAGCCAGTCGTAGCCGCCCGCGTTGTTCATCACGTTGACGTGCAGGCCCTGGCTGCTGAAGTCCAGCAGCGCGCCGCCGTCGAAGGCCAGCGTGAACGACCAGGCTGCACCGATGCCGGTGTAGCTGCCCATGCTGCCGCCCGGGTCGTTGATCTGGTTGGCGGCCGTGCTGTCGAAGCTGAAGCTGCCGGCAAAGCCGGTATGGCCGCGGTCGGCGTCGTCGTAAGTCACGCTGCCGGTGAAGCCGTAGCTCACCGGAGCGGCGTGGGCGGTGGTGGCGGCCAGCGCGAGGGCGGCGGCGAGGAGGGGTGCGAGGGTTTTCATGTCAGTAGGCGCCGTTGCTGGCCAGGTTGTTGCCCATCGAGGTGGAACCGGGGTAGTAGTCGGCCGTGCCGTTGTCGTAGGCCACCGTGGCGCGCAGGCGGCCATACATGCCGTAGGTGTAGTTGCCGGAGGCCAGGCTTTCCTGCACATAGCCACCCGAGATGCCTATGCTGCCGTTGTTGCGTGCCACGCTGCCGGTGGTCAGCAGACCGGAGCCCGAGATGCCGTTGAAGCCGTTGGTGTCGGACTCGATGTCCCGCGCATGGCCGCGCACCAGCGTCAGGCCGTTGCCGGCGTTCTGGCTGACGTGCAGCTGTTCTGCGCTGCCGCTCTGCTGCAGCCAGACGCCGTGGCCGGCAAAGCCCCGCACCATGCCGTTGCGGACGGCGACGTCCTTCTGCGTCGCCAGGATGCCGGCGGCGTTGGCGTTCGTCTGCTGCGTGCAGACGACTTCCTTCGTGCCGGCATTGCGCGTGCAGCTGCCCGGCCCGCGCACGGTGAAGCCGTTCAGGTCCAGCGTGACGTTCTCGGCCGTGATGAGGATGCCGAACACGTCGGCCGGCACGTTGAGGTTGCCAGTCAGCTTGTAGCTGCCGGGCTGGCTGAGGGTGATGGGGAAGCCGGCCGTGTCGCCCGGCGTGATGCCGCCGGCCAGGGCCTTGTTCTGGTCGATGGTGGTCTGCGCGAAGGCCGAGGACGTGGCCAACAGCGTGGCGAGGAGGAGCGGGTGTTTCATGAGGGTGGCTTTCAGCAGAGAGAGGCGCTGCAGAGGTTGTTGCCCATGCTGTAGCTGGTGTTGAGGTTGTTGGTGCCGTTGTCCGCCAGGACCGAGGCGCCGACATGGCCGCCTTGCATGCCGTAGGTGCCGTTGTGGCTGGCGATCACGCCTTGCACGGACGAGCCGTGAAAGGACTGGATGCCGATCCAGCGATTGCCCGAAGCGGTGAGGTTGCGCATCAGGATGCCGATGCTGCCGCTGACAATGCCGACCGATCCGTTGCTAGAGAAGTTCCCTCCGTCGACGACGGCATTGGTTTGCGTCAGGGACAGCCCTACGGTGCCGTTATGGACGACCCGCAACTGCTCCACCAGGGCGTTCGCTCCCAGCACTACACCGCGGTAGAAGCCTGTTACGGTGCCATTGCGCACCGTTGTGCCCCGCGCCGCGTAGGAGATCACGCCGTCACCCTGGCCTCCGGTGCAGACCAAGCCTGCGCCGGAGCCCGTGCAGGTGATCGCGCCGCTGATCGTGAACCCGTTGAGGTCCAGCGTGACGTTGTGGGCAGCGACCTCGATGCCATTGGTGTCGGCCGGCACGATGAGGCTGCTGGTCAGCTTGTAGCTGCCCGGCTGGCTGATGCGGATGGGAAAGCCCGGTGCGTCGCCCGGCGTGACGTTGCCGGCCAGGGCCTTGTTCTGGTCGATGGTGGTTTGCGCGAAGGCGGTGGAGGTGGCCAGCAGCGCGGCGAGGAGCAGCAGTGGTTTCATGGGGTTGGACTCGTGATGAAGGAGAAGGTGTTAGGCCGTCGCGGCCAGGCTGCCGAGCAGCAGCGCGGCGCTCAGCCCGTGCAGGCCGCGCAGCAGCCAGGGCCGCTGCAGGTGGCGGGCGAGGTGGCGCGCGCCATAGCCCAGCGCGCAGAACCACAGCACCGAGGCCAGCAGCGCGCCCAGGCCGAAGGCGCTGCGCGCGGGCGGCTCCAGGCTGGCGCCGGACGCGCCGACGATGAGCAGCGTCTCTATCCACACGGCCGGGTTGCCCAGGCTCACCAGCGCCGCCAGCCCGAAGGCCGCGCGCGCCGAGGCGGCCGCGGGCTGCCGCAGCGCCGCCACCGGGTCGGCGCGGCAGGCCTCGCGCAGCGAGCGCAGCGCCATCAGGCCCAGCAGCGGCCAGGCCAGCCAGCGTAGCTGCGTCAGCCAGTCGGGCCGGCTCATCAGCAGCAGCGACAGGCCGCTGAGGCCCAGCGTGATGAGCACGGCGTCGACGCCGATGCAGACGGCCACCGTCGCGGCCACGTGCCGGCGCTGGATGCCCACCTGCAGCAGGTGCAGGTTCTGCGGGCCGATGGCGACGATGAGCCCGCCGCCGAGCAGGATGCCGGCGAGGAGGTGGTAGAGGGTGGGCATGGTGGGCCGTCCGGTCAGGGGGCGGTGGGGTTCAGCAGCGCTGGCCGTTGGCGTAGGTGGCGGCGCACACGTTGTCATTCATGCTGATCGGTCCTGCCGTGCCGTTGGCATCGAACGGCACCGGGCCGAGGAGGGTGTTGCCACTGACCAGGACCGTACCGTTGGAGCCGCGCAGTTGGGCCTGCGTGTTGCCGGCGATGACGTTGCCCCGCACGATGCCGCTCAGCATCGTCAATCCAATGCCTTGGTTCTGCGTGATGCGAGAGTCCTGCACGAGGGAGTACCCGCTCGCGGCGATGCCGCCGGATCCGTTGTTGGCGACGAACACACGCTCGATGACCGTTCGGAAACCACCCAAGGTGGCGTAGAACCCCCAGCCCGCGAAGTTCTCGATCCAGCCATCGTGGATACGCACGTTCACGCCGCTGATGCCATGCACCTCGGGGGTGATGATGTTGCACAGCGTGCCGCTGCAGCGCGTGCCGCGAACGACGAAGCCACCAAGGTCCAGCGTGACGCCGCCTTCCGTCGTGACCTGGATGGCCCCGTAGTTGTGGCTGGGCACGTTCAGATTACCCGTCAGCCGGTAGCTGCCCGGCTGCGAGATCGTCACCGGAAAGCCCGGCGCGTCGCCCGGCGTGACGCCGCCGGCCAGCGCCTTGTTCTGGTCGATGGTAATGACTTGCGCCTGCGCGCCGGCCGCGAGCAGCGCGGCGAGGAGGAAGGAAAAGGTCTTGGACATGGTGGAGCTCCTGGGATGAGACGGCCTGTTCAGGGGCACAAGGCGGTGCCGCAAAGGTTGCCGCCGAGGTTGCGCACACTGGCCAGCGCGTCCGTGCCATTGCCCTGGATCACATTGCCGAGGGCGGAGGAGTCGGAGTTGAGCGAGAAGGCTGTGCTATTGCGGGTGATGTCGTTGTGGCGCAGCGCGACGCTGTTGCCGTGGAGGGCGACCACGTTGCCGCTGATGTCGCTGTTGGCGACACTGCCGCCGCCGGCTATCGAGATGCCATAGCGGTTGTTCAACAGCCGCATCCGTTCCACCCGCAGCGCGCCGTAGCTGCCACCGTGAAGGGTGTTGATGCCATTGATGCCATAGCGGCCCATGCCGCGCACCGTGCCGTTGGCGATTTCGATGGCGGCCAGCCCGATGCCAGGGCTGGGGTTGGGCAGGGCCAGCGCCACGCCGTCGCCAAGGCTGGACGAGCCGCAGCCGCCGGCGCATGGCCCCAGGATGGCGTAACCGCCCAGATCCAGCGTCACGTTGGGCGACGTGATGAGGATGGCGGTGGTGTTGGCTTCGGGCACCGTCAGATTGCCAGTCAGCCTGTAGCTGCCGGGCTGGTTGAGCGTCACCGGAAAGCCCGGTGTATCACCCGGCGTGACATTGCCGGCCAGCGCCTTGTTCTGGTCGATGGTGGCCTGCGCCTGGGCGCCGGCCATGCAGCCCGCGAGCAGCGCGGCGGCGAGGGAGAGGTGGTGCGGTTTCATGCTCGTTGCCCTGGTGGACGGTGTCCGTTGCGATGGCACGCAGTCTCCCGGCGGGGCCCGCACAAGTCGTCAGCGCGGGGTCAGCGCTTGGTCAGCGGTGGGTCAAGGCCGTGTTGGTGCGCAGACTGCGCCCTAAACTGGCCGCCCACCCGACGGAGCCCGCTGCACCATGACTTCAGAATCCCTTGCCATCCAACGCTGGCCTGCCAGCGGCCCGGGGCGTAGCCGCACCGTGGCCTGCTCGGGCCTGGTCTGGACGGTGGCGAATGCCACGGACGCGACTGCACCGTTCGCGGCGCAGGTGGCACAGAGCCTGCGCGTGTTGAACGCCCATCTGGCCGAGGCCGGTTCGTCACGGGCCAGGCTGTTGTCGTTGCAGGTCATGCTCGCCGACATCGCGGACCGCGCCGAGTTCGACGCGCTATGGCAGGAGTGGATAGGCCCTGCCCCAGCGCACTGGCCGCAGCGCGCGTGCTTTCAGGCCGGACTGGCGCCGGGTTTGCGCGTGGAACTAGTGGCGGTGGCGGCGTCGTGAGAAGCTCAAGTTCAGCGTCCGCAAGCAGGTCTACGCCACGCGCAATGATGCCCGCGCCGACGTCTTCAACTACATCGAGATGTTCTACAACCCCAACCGGCGTCACGGCACCGTCGGCGACACCTCGCCGGTCGAGTTCGAACGATGCCAATCCCATGGACTGCACCTGTTCGAGTAGACAACCTGTCCCTATCTCCACAAGCAAAGACTGATCACAGACCCTCGAGGGCACCGAGAGTCAGTGCACTTGACCGAAGCAGCTCGAATAAAGGCCAACACTCTGGCCGAACAACTCTTTGGAGCTGAAGCGGTTCGGTAGCAGGTCTCGATGTCGGCTTCGCGGCTTGCTGTCGGCCCCTGGCGATGTCTGTTGTCGCTGCAAAGCAGGCAACCAGCACGGCTTGCGGATGTTGCCTGGCCCGCTGCACTACACCGCCGAATAGCCGAGACCATCTTCGCCATGGTTGAATCAGGTTTTGGCCTGGCCATCGTGACGGATGCCCTGGCGAAGGGCGCGACGATGACCCATGCCGTAGAGCGGTGCGCGTTGACTGAGCCGCCCTACAGGCTGACTCTGGCTACGGTTTCAGAGGACAGTCATAGCTTTGCTTTGCGCAATCTCTTGAAGTTCGTCTCGGGTCGCGTTTGTCGTCGGCGCGCTATCGCGTTTCGGACATGCGATCGCCGGCTGGGTCTGGGGGTGTTCCTCAAAACACCTCATCTGAAGCGGCCCCGTCGGGTTTGACGGCCTTCCAACACTATGGTCAGAAATTGATGTACTACCTATTATAAAAAGGTAGTATACAAACATGTTCGTGGACAACAGCTTGGCAGCTCAGGCCGCCTACTCCTCCGTGCTCTCCGCAGCCCGGATGGCGCAGCTCAATCGATCGCCCGCCGACCTTCCAGGCGGCTTCGCGTCGAAGCTGGTCCACGGCAAGCGGTACCACTATTACCAGCGCAAGGGTCCGGCCGGCCTCGAACAGATCTATGTCGGTCCGGATGACGAAGCAACGCGCGCGCTCATCGATGCCGCGCACAACGAAACGGCGAGCGCCAACCAACAGCACTTGCGCAAGCTGGCCAATGCGGCTGCAGCCTTGGGCTGCTACACCGTCGCGCCGAAGCATTTCCGAGTGCTGAAGCGCCTCGCCGATCACGGTGTGTTCTCGGCCGGCGCCCTTGTGGTCGGTACCCATGCATTCCTGGCCTACCAGAACGTGCTGGGCGTGCTCTGGGGTGATCCTGGCCAGACGGTCGACCTGGACTTCGCCCACGCGGGCAGGAACCTATCATTGGCTGTGGCGCCGGACGCCCGCGTCGATGCCCACTCGGCGATCGAGTCCCTGCAGATGGGCTTTGTGCCGGTGAACTCTGGAACACGCTATGTGAAGCCGGACGAGCCGGACTTCGATCTGGACTGGCTGACCTCCCGGACGCGCGCCGGTGACGAGCCGGTCGACTGTCGCGCGCTGAACGTGACCCTGCAGCCGCTGCGCTTCATGGAGCTGGCGCTTGAAGCTCCCGTCCCCGCGGCCCTGCTGGGCAGTACTTCGGCCATCGTCGTCAACCTGCCAGCGCCGGCCACCTACGCCGTGGGCAAGCTGCTCGTGGCCGCCGAACGGACCGGGGACAGCCGATCAAAGACGAAGAAGGACATCGCCCAGGCAGCGGCGCTGATCGACTACTTCGTGCAGCGCGACCCCGACACCATCGTTGAGATGGTTGCCTCGACACGTGCACGCGGCCCGGCTTGGCGCAAGGCCTTGGACGTTGGCTTGGATGCCCTCAACAGGACGTGGCCCCGAGTCGGCGAGAGCCTGGCTGCGGCGACCGAACAAGGGAAGTAGGCGGGCACTACGCCAGCGCTCGACGGCGGCGCTCGGCAGCCAGTCGGTCCATCTCCCGATTGGCGGTCCCCCGCGTCAGGACCCGCTCTGCTTGCTCTGCCTCAGCCGTCATGCGCGCCTGGCGGTAGGCCTCTGCCGATTCCTTGGTGATCTGATCCTGCCGTTCGATCCAGGCCGGGAGCGAGGCGCCATGTGGCCGGTCCGCCATGCATTGCTTCTTTGGCTGCACATTGCCTGCACGAGCGAAGGCCCGTCTGTGTCGCAACGGGACCGTGCGTTCTTGTGTAGCGGACGCAGCCTTGCGCGCGCCCACTAGCTAGCTCCGCGGACCATTGGTTCGAAGCCGCAGAGGTCAGTCCGAGCGAGTAGTCGCCAAAGAGCGTGTTGCTCCGCCGGATCTCGATCGGCGATTTGGCGCCGTTGAATGACTGACTGCTGCCGAACCTGCACCCGCACCCAACCAATTCGCGTGGCTTGCTCCGCGGTAGCCGTAGACCTGTCCACAAGTCATCGGCCATTGCTGGCTGCTGACGATCGGTAGCTGAATGCCAACGCTGAATGGAGCATCGACCCTTTCGGAAGAGTTGGGATCTGAGTACTCACGCTTTTGAATCCTATTGTTTTGCGAGTGGGGCGCTGCACCTGTCAAGGCCAGCGGCCCTTAAACTATTCGCTCCCGGAGTACAGCGTCCACAAACCGTGCTCTCCCATGAGTGCGGTCGGTTCGAGTTTGTGAACTCTATTGAGTCGAACCAGAGGTCATGGCTTCAGGACTCCATCGGCCTTGAACATGGCCTTGATGCCGCGAACCGCCTGGCGGATGCGCGACTCGTTCTCGATCAGCGCGAAGCGCACGTGCCCGTCGCCGTGGTCGCCGAAGCCGATGCCGGGTGACACGCAGACCTTGGCCTTCTCCAGCAGCTGGCGGGCGAACTCCAGAGAGCCCAGTTCGCGGTAGGGCTCGGGAATGCGGGCCCAGATGTACATGCTGGCCTTGGGACAGTCGACGGGCCAGCCGGCCTCGGTCAGCCCCTTGTAGAGCACGTCGCGGCGGCGCTGGTAGCTGGCGGCGATGTCCTGTACGCATTGCTGGTCGCCTTCGAGCGCGGCGATGGCCGCGACCTGCAGCGGCGTGAAGGTGCCGTAGTCGTGGTAGCTCTTGATGCGCGCCAGCGCCGCGACGAGGTCCGGGTTGCCGACCATGAAGCCGACGCGCCAGCCGGCCATGTTGTAGCTCTTGCTGAGCGTGAAGAATTCGACCGCCACGTCCTTGGCGCCGGGAACCTGCATGATGGACGGCGCCTGGTAGCCGTCAAAGACGATGTCGGCATAGGCCAGGTCGTGTACGACGAGGATGTCGTGCTTCCTTGCCAGTGCGATGACGCGTTCGAAGAAGGCCAGGTCCACGCACTGCGCCGTCGGGTTGGACGGGAAGCCGAACACCATCATCTTGGGCTTGGGGTAGCTGCCGCGTATGGTCTTCTCCAGCTCGGCGAAGAAGTCCACCTCGCTGCTGACGGGAATGGCGCGGATGTCGGCGCCGGCGATGACCGCGCCGTAAATGTGGATGGGGTAGCTGGGGTCTGGCACCAGCACTGTGTCGCCGCGGTCCAGCGTGGCCAGCATCAGGTGGGCCAGCCCCTCCTTGGAGCCTATGGTGACGATGGCTTCGGTGTCGGGATCGATGGCCACACCGTAGCGGCGCTGGTACCAGTGCGAGATCGCGCGGCGCAGCCGCGGGATGCCCTTGCTGGCCGAGTAGCCGTGGGTGTCGGGCCGCTGCGCGACCTCCGCGAGCTTGGCGACGATGTGCGGCGGCGTGGCCCCGTCGGGGTTGCCCATGCTCATGTCGATGATGTCCTCGCCACGCCGACGGGCCGCGAGCTTGAGCTCGGCCGTGATGTTGAAGACGTAGGGCGGGAGGCGGTCGATGCGCGCGAAACGGCGCTTGCCGCCGCTGGCGGAAGTGGAAGAGGTCATTGCAGTGTCACGTGAGCGCCCGGAACCGTCCGAGCGACGTCGCCCTGCCGGAGCGGCCGGGCCGGTGCATCGTAAACGACGGCCCGGTGAGACCTTGCGGGCACCGTAAGCTGGCGGGCATGCAGCCGGCGCCATCCAGCATGAATCCACCCGAGCCCTGTTCGCTGACGATCGACGGCCACGCTACCGTGTCCGCCCTGTGGCAGCAGCCGCCGCGGCCGCTGTGTGCCTACGTCTTCGCCCATGGAGCGGGTGCGGGCATGCAGCACGACTTCATGGCGGCGCTGTCGCAGGCCTTGCTCGAGCGCTCGGTGGCGACGCTGCGCTACCAGTTCCCCTTCATGGAGCGCGGCTCCAGGCGGCCTGACGCGCCCGCGTTGGCCCAGGCCACGGTGCGCGCAGCGGTGGCGGCCGCGCACTCCCGACTGCCCGGCGCGCCACTGTTCGCGGGTGGCAAGTCCTTCGGCGGCCGCATGAGCTCGCAGGCCCAGGCTGCGGCGCCAATGCCCGGCGTGCGTGGGCTGGCCTTCGTCGGCTTTCCGCTGCACCCGGCTGGCAAGCCGGGGACTGAGCGGGCAGCGCACCTGGCCGAGCTGCGGCTGCCCTTGCTGTTCCTGCAGGGCACGTGCGACGAGTTGGCACGGCTGGACCTGCTGCGGGGTGTCGTGCAGGGTCTTGGCGCCGGCGCCACGCTGCACGTCGAGGAAGACGCAGACCATGCTTTCCATGTCAGGGCGCGCAGCGGGCGCATTGACGCGCAGGTGGTGCAGTCATTGGCGGCGGCGATGGTGGCGTGGTTTGGTGAGCGGTCTTCCTAGAATCACGCCAATGACTGCTTACGCCGCCCCCATCGTCTGCATTGGCGGCCTCAATGTCGACCGCAAGCTCAAGCTGTTGGCGCATGCGCTGCCCGGGTCGTCCAACCCCTGCGAATCCCATGAAACCCCCGGCGGCGTCGTTCGCAACGTGGCCGAGAACCTGGCGCGCCTGGGCCTGCCGGTGTCGCTGGTGGCCGCCGTCGGCGACGACGCCGGCGGGCGCATGCTGCTGGAGCAGGCCGCGTCCGTGGGCATCGACCTGCGCGCCATCATCCGGTTGCGCCGCCATGCCAGCGACAGCTACACGGCCGTGCTCGCGCCAGATGGCAGCCTGGAGCTGGGCCTTGCGGCCATGCCGCTGGTGGAGAGCCTCAACCCGTGGGCGCTCGGCGCCAGCAGGGCGCTGCGTGCCGGGGCGGCCCTGATCGTCGCCGACGGCAACCTGCCCACGGACGCCTGGCCGCTGCTGCTGGGCGAGGCGAGTGCCAGCGGCGTGCCCCTGGTCTGCGTGGCGGTGTCCGAGGCCAAGATGGAGCGCTTGCCTGAGCGGCTCGCCGGCATGCACTTGCTGATCCTGAACGCTGGCGAGCTGGCCTGCGTGGCGCCCGAGCCGCTGGGCGCCTTCGCGGCCCTGCACGCGCGCGGCGTGGCGCGTATCCTCGTCTCCAAAGGTGCCGAGGGCCTGCTGCTCAGCGAGCCCGGTCATGCGCCGCGCCACTGGCCGGCACCCGACGTGCCCATCGTCGATGTGACCGGCGCCGGCGATGCGCTGTCGGCCGGAGTCTGCGCGGCACTGCTGCGCGATGCCGCCGACTTCGACGCCGCCGCCCGCCTGGGCCTGGACCTCGCTGCGCTGACGCTGCAGACCGAGGACAGCGTCCACCCCGAACTGACCTCCGATTTCCTGCTGAAGCGATGAACGACCTGATCCAACTCTCGCCCGAAGTGGCCGCCGCCCGTGAACAGGGCCGCCCCATCGTCGCCCTCGAATCGACCATCATTGCCCACGGCATGCCCTGGCCGCAGAACCTGGAGACGGCGCGCCAGGTCGAGGACGTCATCCGCATCGAAGGTGCCGTGCCGGCCACCATCGCCGTCATCGGCGGGCGCATCCGCGTCGGCCTGGCCGACGCGGAGCTGCAGCAACTGGCCCAGGCACCGGATGCCATGAAGCTGAGCCGCCGAGACCTGCCCTACGCCATCGCGACGGGCCGTCTGGGTGCGACGACGGTGGCCGCGACCATGATCTGCGCCCACCTGGCCGGCATCGAGGTTTTCGTCACCGGTGGCATTGGCGGCGTGCATCGCGGCGGTGCAGAGAGCTTCGACATCTCGGCGGACCTGCAGGAGCTGGCGCGCACGCCGGTGGCCGTGGTCTGCGCCGGCGCCAAGTCCATTCTCGATCTGGGCCTGACGCTGGAGTACCTTGAGACGCATGGCGTGCCCGTGCTGTCGATCGGCCAGGACAACTTCGCCGCCTTCTTCACGCCTGACAGCGGCCTCAAAGCCGACTTCCGCATGGATGGGGCGTCTGAGCAGGCGCGCTTCATCCGTGCCAAGTGGGTACTGGGCCTGGGTGGCGGCGTGGTCGTCAGCAATCCTGTGCCGGCTGCCGAGGCCATGCCTCGGGAGGAGATCGATGCGATCACGGCTCAGGCGCTGGCTGAAGCGGATGCGCAGGGCATTGCCGGCAAGGCCATCACGCCCTTCTTGCTGGGCCGCATCAAGGCGCTGACGGGCGGGCGCAGTCTGGCCACCAACATCGCCCTCGTGAAGAACAACGCCGTGGCGGGCGCGCGGCTGGCGCGTGCGCTGCAGGGCTGAGGAAAAAACGCACGTCTCGGCCGGGCCAGCAACCTGCCCTTAAAACTGGCCGGTTAAGCTGGTCTGTTTTTTCGGTCAATCCCTATTACTTTTGGCAGGCCCAGCCTCATGCGCTCGACCCCTCATCTGATGATCTTCTGCGGCCTGGCCATTGCGGCGCTGAGCGGCTGCGGGCGCAAGGCCGATGCCGGTGGTGCCGCGGCTGCGCCCGGCGCCTCGGCGCCGGCCGCCGCGGCAAGCGCGCCGCCGCAGAACGTCGGCGTCGTCAAGGTCAGGCAGGCCGACGTGCCCATCACCGTGGAGGCCAGCGGAACGGTCACGGCGCTGCAGAGCGTGGACCTGCGCGCGCAGACCACCAGCACGGTAGCGCAGGTGCTCGTCAAGGACGGTCAGAACGTCAGGAAGGGCGAACTGCTGTTTCGCTTCGACGACCGCGCCGACCGCGCCGCGCTGGACAAGGCCCGAGCCCAGCTAGCCCGCGACCGCGCGGCCCAGGCCGACCTGGAGCGCCAGCTCAACCGCGCCAAGGAGCTGAAGGCGCAGAACTTCATCGCCCAGAACGCCGTCGACACGGCGCAGGCCAACTTCGACGCCGGCCAGGCCCTGATCCGCAGCGACGAGGCCGCCGTGCAGGCCGCCCAGGTGGCCGTCGGCTACAACGAGCTGCGCGCGCCCATTAGCGGCCGTGCGGGCATCGTCAGCGTCTACCCGGGCAGCCTCGTCCAGGCCAATGCAACTGCGGCGGCGCTGGTCAACATCGCGCAGCTGGATCCGATCGCCATCAGCTTCACGGTGCCCGAGACCCAGCTCGGCTCGCTGCTGAGCGCCACGCGCGCCGGCCAGCTGGACGTGGAGGCCCTCCCGCCGCCAGGTTCGCCGCGCGGTGCGGCGTCCATCAAGGGGCGGGTGACGGCGGTGGACAACCTCGTCGACGCCACCACCGGCACCATCAAGGTCAAGGCCGAGTTCGACAACAAGGCCCAGGCTCTTTGGCCGGGCCAGTACCTGCGCGTGCGCGTCACGCTGCGTACGCTGCAGGGTGTGACCGTGGTGCCGCAGGCCGCCATCATCATGCGTGGCAACGAGCGTTCGGTCTATGTCGTCGGCCCGGACAACACGGCCAAGCTCGTGCCGGTGCAGCTGCGCCAAGCCGTGGGTGAGCAGGCCGTCGTCGAGGGCCTGGAGACGACGGCCCAGGTCGTCATTGAGGGCAAGCAGAACCTGCGCCCGGGAACGCCGTTGCGCATCCAGCCCAGCGGCGGCGCGGGCGCGGCGCCGGCAGCTTCGGGCGCCGGCAAATGAGGCTGACCGAAGTCTTCATCCGGCGGCCGGTCATGACCGTGCTGCTGAACCTGTCGCTGGTCATCGCCGGCCTGGCGGCCTGGAGCAAGATCCCGGTCGCGGCCCTGCCGTCCTACAACACGCCCATCATCAACGTCGGTGCCTCGCTGCCGGGTGCGTCGCCCGAGACCATGGCGTCGTCAGTCGCGCTGCCGCTGGAGAAGCAGTTCTCCACCATTGCCGGGCTGCAGACCATCTCGTCGACCAACACGCTGGGCAACACGTCGCTGACGCTGGAGTTCGACCCGTCGCGCGACATCGACGCCGCGGCCGTGGACGTGCAGGCCGCTCTTTTCCGTAGCTTGCGCGCGCTGCCGGCCGAGATGACCTCTCCGCCCAGCTACCGCAAGGTCAACCCGGCAGACGCGCCGGTGCTGTTGGTGGCGCTGACCTCGCCGTCCATCGACCTCACCGAACTGAATGATTACGCGGAGAACCTGTTGTCGCCGGGGCTGTCCACCATCGACGGCGTGGCTCAGGTGTCCATCTTCGGCCAGAAGCGCTATGCGGTGCGCATCAAGGTCAGCACCGACCTGCTGAACCAGCGCAACATCACGCTGGACGAGCTGCAGACGGCCGTGCGCGCGGCCAATGCCAACACGCCCGTCGGCGTGCTGGACGGATCGCGCCAGACACTGACCATCCAGGCCAACCGGCAGCTGCGCAACGCTGCCGAATTCGGCCGCATCGTCGTCGCCTCGCGCAACGGTGCGCCGGTGCTGCTGCGCGACGTGGCCGAAGTGCAGGACAGCGTCGAGACCAGCAAGACCTACTCCACCTACCAGGGCGAGCGCTCCATCGTTCTGGCCATCCAGCGCCAGCCCGACGCCAACACCGTGCAGGTGGTGGACAAGGTCAAGGCCTTGCTGCCGCGCTATGCCGAGCAGATGCCGGCGTCGATCAAGATGTCGACGCTGAACGACCGCTCGGTGTCCATCCGCGAGTCGTTGCACGACGTCTACCTGACGCTGGCCCTGACCGTGGGCCTGGTGGTGCTGGTCATCTTCATCTTCCTGCGCCGTGCGGTGGCGACGCTGATCCCGACGGCGTCGCTGCCGATCTCGCTGATCGGCGCGCTCACGCTCTTGTTCGCGTTGGGCTATTCGCTGGACAACATATCGCTGCTGGGCATCACGCTGGCCGTGGGCCTTGTGGTGGACGACGCCATCGTCATGCTGGAGAACATCGTCCGCCACGTCGAGGACGGCATGAAACCCTTCGATGCGGCGGTGCGCGGTGCGCGCGAGATGGCGTTCACCATCCTGTCCATCTCGGTGTCGCTGGTGGCGGTGCTCATCCCCATCTTCTTCATGCCGGGCGTCATCGGCCTGCTGTTCCACGAGTTCGCGGTCGTCGTGGGCCTGTCCATCCTCGTCTCGGCCGTCGTGTCGCTGACGCTGGTGCCCATGCTGTGCAGCCGCCTCTTGAAGGCCGACGAGCACCACGAGGACGGCCCGCTGGGCCGGATGTTCGAGCGCGGCTTCACAGCCACGCTGAATGCCTACACGCGCACGCTGGACCTGGCCCTGCGCCATCGCGCCTGGGTGCTGGGCGTTGCCGTGCTGAGCTTCGTTGCGACGATCTGGTTCTACACCACCATCCCGAAGGGCTTCTTCCCCGAGGAAGACATCGGCCAGATCCAGGCCAGCACCGAGGCCGCCGAGGACACCTCGTTCGCTGCCATGACGCTGCTGCAGGAGCGGGTCGCGGCCATCGTGCGCAACGATCCCAACGTCGCGGCACTGAGCTCGGCCGTTGGCGGCGGACCTTCGGGCAGCGCCACCAACACCGGCCGGATGTTCATCAACCTCAAGGCCCGCGGCGACCGCGAGCCCATGCCCAAGGTGCTCGAAGGCCTGCGCAAGAAGCTGCGTGCCGTGCCCGGCATCCAGGTCTACCTGCGCCCGGTGCAGAACCTGCAGCTCGGCGGCCGCCAGAGCAAGAGCCGCTACCAGTACACGCTGCAGTCGGTGTCGGCCGGCGAGCTCAACAGCTGGGCCACCAAGCTGCAGGAGAAGCTGCGCGGCGACAACCGCTTCCGCGACGTCACCAGCGACTCCCAGCTGCGCGGCTTGCAGGCCAGCCTCGTCATCGACCGCGAGCGCGCGGCCATCCTGGGCGTGCAGATGCAGGACCTGCGCAACGCGCTCTATGGCGCCTTCGGCGAGCGCCAGGTGTCCAGCATCTACGCCGAGAGCAACACCTACCAGGTCATCATGGAGGCGGGTGACGACGACCGCAGCAGCGAGGCCGCGTTCGACAAGATCTACCTGCGTGGCAAGAACGGTGCCCAGGTCCCGCTGACGGCCTTCGCTACCGTGCAGCGCACGCTGGGGCCGACGGCCGTCAACCACCAGGGCCAGCTGCAGGCCATCACGATCAGTTTCAACCTCGCGCCGAACGTGCCGCTGGGTGATGCGACCAAGCAGATCGCGGCCTTCACGCAGGAGATCAAGCTGCCGCCGAGCATCATCACCAGCTATGGCGGCGATGCGGCGGTGTTCCAGGATTCGCAGGGCGGCCAGTTGCTGCTGATCGGCCTCGCGGTCGCCGTCATCTACGTGCTGCTGGGTGTGCTCTACGAGAGCTACATCCACCCCCTCACCATCCTGGCCGGCCTGCCGTCGGCTGCGGTGGGCGCACTGATCACGCTGCAGCTGTTCGGCATGGAGCTGACCATCATCGCCACCATCGGCATCGTCATGCTGATCGGCATCGTCAAGAAGAACGCGATCATGATGATCGACTTCGCGCTGGACGTGCAGCGCAGCCAGGGCCTGGCGCCGGCCGAGGCCATCCGGCAGGCGGCCATTCTGCGTTTCCGGCCCATCATGATGACGACGCTGGCTGCGCTGATGGGCGCGCTGCCAATCGCCCTTGGCCTGGGTGCCGGCGCCGAGCTGCGCCAGCCGCTGGGCCTGGCCGTGGTGGGCGGGTTGATCCTGTCGCAGGCGGTGACGCTCTACATCACGCCGGTCATCTACCTGGCGCTGGATCGGTTCAGCGGCAAGGGGCCGGACACCCGCGAGGTGGCCGAGTTCGCCAGCAAGGCCGGTTGATCAGCTGAACTTCAGGCGGCCCTCGCGGGCCGCAGTCTGCAGGCTGCCGGCGGCGCGTTCGATCATGCCGATGACGGCATCGAAGCCCGCGACGGGGCCGAAATAGGGGTCGGGGATGTCCTGGCCGGCCAACTCGGGCACGAAGCTGCTCAGCAGCTGGATGCGGGCGTGATGCTCGGGCGCGGCCTTCCTGCGCAGCGATTCCAGGTGCTCGGCTTCCATCACCAGCACAAGGTCGTATTGGCCAAGTTGCTCCGGCTCGACGCGGCGCGAGCGCCATTTGCGTTCCAGGCTGTAGTCATGCCGGGCCAGCGCGGCCGCCGCGCGGGCGTCCACCGGCCCACCGTGCGGGTCGGCGTGCACGCCGGCCGATGCGATGGTCTTGAACACATCGCCGAGGCGCGCCTTGAAGATGGCCTCGGCCATTGGCGAGCGGCAGATGTTGGCCGTGCAGACGAGCAGGACGGCGGCCATCTCAGACTTTCGCGAGCTCGGTGCGCATTGCGGCTATGACCGCCTGGTAGTCGGGCTTGCCGAAGATGGCCGAGCCGGCGACGAAGGTATCGGCGCCTGCGGCGGCGATCTCGCGGATGTTGTCCACCTTCACGCCACCGTCGATCTCCAGGCGGATGTCACGGCCGCTCTTGTCGATGATCTCGCGTGCCTTCCTCAGCTTGGCCAGCGCGCTCGGGATGAAGCTCTGCCCACCAAAGCCGGGGTTCACGCTCATCAAGAGCACCATGTCGACCTTGTCGATGACCCACTCCAGCACGTCCAGCGACGTGGCCGGGTTGAACACCAGACCGGCCTGCTTGCCTTCGGCCTTGATGAGCTGCAGCGTGCGGTCCACGTGGGCGCTGGCCTCGGGGTGGAAGGTCACCATGTCGGCGCCGGCGCGGCAGAAGGCCTGGGCCAGCGAATCCACCGGCTGCACCATCAGGTGCACGTCGATGACGGCCGGCGTGCCGTCGGGCTTCACCGCGTGCTTGCGCAGCGCCTCGCAGACCATGGGGCCGAAGGTCAGGTTGGGCACGTAATGGTTGTCCATCACGTCGAAATGGATCCAGTCGGCGCCGGCGGCCAGCACATTGCGGACCTCCTCGCCCAGGCGGGCGAAATCGGCGGACAGGATGCTGGGGGCGATGCGGTATTGGGGGGCTGCCATGCCCGGATTTTAGGTTCCGGGCCGCCTGAAGCTGTCGCGTGCCTTTTGCGCCACTGCCCAGTGGTGGCAGCCGGGCTGGTGGTCGTTGATCAGGCCCATGGCCTGGATCAGCGCGTGCATGGTGGTCGGGCCGACGAACTTCCAGCCACGCTTCTTCAGGTCCTTGGACAGTGCCTCGGACGCGGGCGATTGCGACAGGTTGTGGGCCACCGAGTTCCGCGCCGGCTCGAAGCGCCACAGGTAGGCGGCCAGCGAGCCTTCCGTCGCCACCAGCTCCACGCAGCGCCTGGCGTTGTGGATGGTCGCCTCGATCTTGCCGCGGTGGCGCACGATGCCGGCGTCGGCCAGCAGCCGGTTCACGTCAGCCTCGCCGAAGCGGGCGACCCGGTTGTAGTCGAAGCCCGCGAAAGCCGCGCGGAACGCCTCGCGCTTGTTCAGGATGGTGCGCCACGACAGCCCGCTCTGGAAGCCTTCCAGGCACAGCTTCTCGAACAGCCGGAAGTCATCGGCCACGGGCTGGCCCCATTCCTCATCGTGGTAGCGCAGGTAGGCGTCGTCGCCGGCCGCGGCGGCGCACCAGGCGCAGCGGGGACGGCCGTCGGGCGGCAGGTAGAGGGGCTTCATCGGTATTTCTCGGCGAGTTGGCGCAACGTGCCGTCGCGTTCCAGCTTGCGCAGCGCCTGCGTGAGGCGTTCCTCCTGCGCGGTCGGCAGGTCGGTGCGGATGGTGAGGTACTGCGCTTCTTCGTGGAACACGGTGCGGCCGATCTTCAGCTTGTCGCCCATCTTGCTGTCGGCGACGTGGCGCTGCAGGTTGATGTCCTGGCCATAGACGGCGTCGGCGCGGCCCATCGCCAGCATCTGCAGCGCCTCGCGCTCGGAGGCGACTTCGGCGATGGTCACGTCGGCGGCCGAGAGGCGGCGTGCGAGCGCGGAGCCGCGCGAGATCAGCACCGGCTTGCGCTGGCTCAGCGTCGCCAGCTCGGCCAGGCTGGCCAACGGGCGGGGGTCGTCCGCGCGCTGCAGGACGACGTGGCGGATCGTGTACAGCGGCACCGGCACGTAGCGCCACTGTTTCTCGCGCTCGGGCGTCCTCAGCAGGCAGAAGAAGCTGTCTATGAGACCCTCGGCCAGCAGCCGCTCGACGCGCTTGAGCGGAACCTGCTGCTCCAGCCCCGTGAAGTGCAGTCCCGGGTCGGCGCGCTCCACGGCGCGCAGGATCTCCAGGCACAGCCCCGGCCTGGCCGGGCCGCCGTCCGGGTCGTACTTGATCGTCGCGCCGCTTTGCTGGACGGTGCGCAGCGACAGTTCCTGCGCCTGGGCCGAAAGGCTCAGCAGCGCGCTCAGCAGCAACGGCCAGCGCAGCACTTAGGATCACGCATCCTGACGAACATGCGGCGAGCATAGCGTTCGGCACCGACAATCACCTGATGGCGAACCCCCGTTTCAGTTGCAGCGTCGCGGTCCAGGCACTGCCCGAGCAGACCCATCTCGAGCAAGGCCTGTACGCCTTCAGCTACACGGTCACGATCACGAACAGCGGTGACGTGCTATCCCAGCTCATCGGCCGGCATTGGGAAATCACCGATGCGCGCGGCCAGGTGCAGCTCGTCGACGGCCTGGCCGTCGTCGGCCACCAGCCGGTATTGGCGCCGGGCCAGAGCTTCCAGTACAGCTCCTGGGCACAGATCGGTACGCCCCAGGGCACGATGCGAGGTCGCTTCCTGTGCGTGACAGAGGGCTGCGAGGTCTTCCACGCCGAGGTCGACGAATTCCTGCTCGCCGACAGCGCCTCCCTGCACTAATTCAGATCCGCCATTGACCTGGGACCTTACCGCCCTCCTGAACGCGGCCGACCCGCAGGCCACGCTCGCCGAGCGCAACCTCTGGCTGGTGCGCCTGCTGGAATGGCTGCGCCATGCGCCGCGCGAGGAAGCCACCGGCACGCCACTGCCCCTGGTGCGCCTGAAGCACCTGCTCAACGTGCTGGAGCGTCACCCCGAGCATGCCTGGGCCTTCGCCAACGTCATTGGCGGGGTCTGGAACGATGTCGATGCGGTCTCCCTGTTCGCCGAGGTGGGCTTCGCGCCGCGCATGGCGCTGTGGCACGAGTTCCTCGGCCGCCTGCGCCGGCGCCTGTTGCCCGCCACGACCGACACGCGTGACCTCGCCGCGCTGTTCGAGCTGCTTTTCGGCAGCGAGGCCGACGAGGACTGGATCGCCGCCATCGACGACGAGTTGCTGGGACGGCTGCGGCTGCTGTTCGCGGCCACGCCTGACGACGGCTGGCGCGTCGAGGCGCGTGCCGCCATCACGGTCCTCGTGAGCAGCGTGCACGCGGCCGGGCTGGCCGGGCCGTTGCGCGTGCGCATGGACGAGGCGGCGGTGCAGGGCCGGCCCTTCCACCAGCTGCCCACGGCGTGGGAGGCCGTTGAGCGGGCGCTGTCGGGGCCGGATGGCGCGGCCCTCGTGCCGGCCACGCAGTACCTGCGCGCCCTGCTGGATCGCTGCCGCGCTGCTGCGCTGACGGTGCCCGAGCACCTCGAAACCCATGGCGTGTCGGTGGACCTGATGTTCTCCGTCGAGCAGCTCACTGCGCGGCTGGACCGCATCGAGGCGCTGCTGGCCTGCTTGCTGTCCCGCGAGCCGCAGCGCGAGCTGCTGCGCCTGGTGGCCGGCCTCGTGCGCGTCGTGCACGAGCGGCGCAGCCTGCGCACGCTGTTCGCGCGCCACTACTCGCTGCTGGCACGCAAGGTGGCCGAGCGCAGCGCCGAAACGGGCGAGCACTACATCACCCGCAGCCGCGACGAGTACCGCGACATGCTCCTGCGCGCGGCTGGCGGCGGCGCGGTGTTGGCAGGGACCACCTTCCTGAAGTTCGGCATCGCGCTGCTGGGCTTCACGGCCTTCTGGGGCGGCTTTTGGGCCGGTGTGAACTACGCGGCCTGCTTCGTTCTCATTCACCTGCTGCACTGGACGGTGGCGACCAAGCAGCCGGCGATGACGGCGCCGGCCATGGCCGACAAGCTGCAGCACATCGAGCGCGACGAGGCGCTGGAGGACTTCGTCGACGAGGTGGGCCACCTGGTGCGCTCGCAGGTGGCTGGCGTCATCGGCAACCTCAGCGTTGTCGCGCCGCTGGTGCTGGCGGTACAGGGGCTGTGCTGGGCGGCCTTCGGCATGCCGCTGGTGGGTGTGCAGGACGCCGAGTACGTGCTTCATTCGCTCAGCCTGTTCGGCCCGTCGCTGCTGTTCGCGGCCTTCACCGGCACGCTGCTCTTCGCCTCCAGTCTCATCGCCGGTTGGGTGGAGAACTGGTTCGTCTTCCACCGCCTGGACAGCGCCATCGCCTGGAACCCGCGCATCGTCGCAACACTGGGCCAGCAGCGCGCGCAAGCCTGGTCGCGGTGGTGGCGCGCCAACATCTCCGGCCTCACGGCCAACATCAGCCTCGGGCTGATGCTGGGCCTCGTGCCGGCGCTGGGCAGCTTCTTCGGCCTGCCCGTCGAGGTGCGCCACGTGACGCTCTCCACCGGCCAGCTCGCCGCCGCGGTGGGGGCGCTCGGTGCCGGAGTCCTTGGCACATGGGCCTTCTGGTCCTGCGTGCTGTGCATCGCCGGCATCGGCATGCTCAACGTCGGCGTCAGCTTCCTCTGCGCCTTCAAGGTCGCCATGCGTTCGCGCGGCATCCGCCTGGCCGACCGCAAGCGCGTCTACGCCGCCATCCGCGCACGGATGCGGCGCGCGCCGCTGAGTTTCCTGGTCCCGCCCAGGTGATTACTCGTCGCGGCGCTCGCCCTTCTTGCGGCCCGAGAACATGGTCCACCAGATGATGAAGACGAAGATCAGCAGCGCGCCGAGGGCTTCAAGGGCAAGGAGCAGCATGGGATGGTGGGCGCGTGGGGTGTTGGCGGCGATTCTAGGAAGCCTGGCCGCCTGCTCGTCGCCGCCTCTGCTGCAACCGCTGCCGGAGCCGGTACATCGTGCGCCGCCGACGCCGGCCCCGCAGCGGCCCGCCGCACAGCGCTGGGTCGCCGCTGACTGGAAGGACCTGCCCGGCTGGGGCAGCGACGACCTGCTCGCCGCCTGGCCGGCCCTGCTCGCCGGATGCCAGCGCCCCGCCACGGGCTGGGCCGAGTTCTGCGCCCGTGCCGCGCTGCTGGCACCCGCCGATGCACTGGAGGCCAGCCTGTTGCTGATGAAACACCTGCGTCCCTGGAGGCTGCAGGCCGACGGCGGCGAGGCCACCGGCCTGCTGACGGGCTACTTCGAGCCCCAGCTTGCAGCCAGCCGCCAGCGCCAAGGCGCCTTCCAGTGGCCGCTGCATGCGCTGCCCACCGACCCCGCGCTGCGCCGCACGCCGCGCCGCGACATCGACGCCAATCCACGTTTCACCGCGCTGGAGCTGGCCTACGTGGATGATCCCTTTGCGCTGCTGCAACTGCAGATCCAGGGATCGGGCCGCCTGGTCATGCGCGACGCGGCTGGCGCTGAGCGCACCAGCCGCGTGGCCTACGCCGGCCACAACGACCAGCCCTTCCAGTCAGTCGTGCGCGCGCTGCTGGACCGGGGCGAGGTGGGCGACGCGACGGCGCGCACCCTGAGCGACTGGGCGCGCCGCAACCCGGCCAAGGTACGCGAGGCGCTGGCCGTCAACCCGCGTGTCGTCTATTTCCGCGAGGAGTCGCTGCCCGACGCGGCCATCGGCCCGCGCGGCGCCCAGGGCGTGCCGCTGACGCCTGGCCGCTCGGTCGCCATTGACCGCGCCTTCATCGCCCTGGGCACGCCGTTGTGGCTGGACAGCACCGAGCCGCTGTCCACCACACCCATGCGCCGCCTCGTGCTGGCCCAGGACGCCGGCAGCGCCATTCTGGGCGCGGTGCGCGCCGACCTGTTCTGGGGCTGGGGCGAAGAAGCCGGGCTGCGCGCGAGCCGCACCAAGCAGCCGCTGCGGCTATGGGCGTTGTGGCCCGCCGAGAGCCGCCCGGCCGTTCCTTAGCCGCTCGACCCGGTGCGCCAGGTCCGCTCACTCCGTGACCTTCACGCCCTTCCAGAACGCATAGCGGCCCTTGATCTCCGCCGCGGCGGGCAGTGGGTCCGGGTAGTACCAGACCGCGTCGGGGTTCATCTCGCCATTCACGAGCAGGCTGAGGTACTTGGCTTCGCCCTTCCAGGCGCAGCGGCTGACGTGGTTGCTGAAAGTCGTGTACTGAGTGTTCAGCGACTCGGCCGGGAAATAGTGGTTGCCCTCGACCACCACCGTGTCGTCGCTCTCGGCGAGGGTGATGCCGTTCCAGACTGCCTTCATCTGCGGTCTCCTTGAGAATGAATGGATGAAACGCTACCACTCCCACCTCGGCCGCGACATCGTCGTCACTGGCGGCAGCGCGCGTGACCTGCAGCCAGGCCAGTTCGGCGTGCTTGCCATCGACGGCGGCGCGGGCGGCTGGTCGGTGGTGCACAAGGGGCCGAGTGGCGAGGTCGTGGAGCTGAACAACGAGATGCATTTCGAGCTTCCCGAGGATGCGTTGGCATTCGCCAAGGAGCTGATCGAGATGCTGGCGCCGGGGGGCGCGGGCGCATGAGGCCGTGGCCGGCCTGGGCGTCGGCGGCGCTGCTGGCCTTGTTGACGCCGCCCGCCTCGGCCGGCGGCGACCCGGTGGCGGGCCGCAAGGCCTTCGCGGCTTGCATCCATTGCCACCAGGCCGGACCCACGGCGCGCCACGCCTTCGGCCCGCAGCTCAACGGCCTGGCCGGCCGCACGGCAGGCACGCAGCCCGGCTATGGCTATTCCGCGGCATTGAAGGCTTCGGGCCTGGTCTGGAACAAAGCGACCCTGGCCGCCTATCTGCGCGCCCCCGACGCGCTGGTGCCGGGCACCAAGATGCGCTTCTGGGGGCGGGGCACGACCGAGCGCGAGGCGGCCGACCTGCTGGCCTATCTGGCCCCGCCCACCGTGAAACCATAACCGCCATGACACCGCCACCTGCACCGTTGACCTTGTACGGCGCCGCGGCCTCCGGCTCGGTCGCCGTCGAAGCGGCGCTGACGCTGCTGGGCCGCCCCTACACGCTGGTCGAAGGCGCCACCTGGGCTGACGCTGCCGCGCGCGACCGCGTCGCGGCCAGCAACCCCATGCGCCAGATCCCGACGCTCGTGCTGCCCGACGGCGAGGTCATGACCGAGAGCGCGGCCATCCTGATCTACCTGGCGGACCTGCATCCCGAGGTCAGGCTGTCGCCTGCGCCCGACGACCCGCTGCGCCTGCAGTTCCTGCGCTGGATGCTGTATGTATCGTCGGCGATCTATTCGCTGCACTGGATCAAGCCCGACGTGACGCGCATCGGCGCACCAGAGAGCGCTCGGGATGCAGTGGTGGCCGCAGTGCATGATCGCATCGCCTTTTGCTGGGCCCAGATGGACCATCAGCTCGTGCCGGGGCGCTGGCTGCTGGGAGACGAGCTGACGGTGCTGGACCTGTACGTCGCCACCGTTTCGCGCTTCGGGCCTTGGCGGGAGCGCTTCCACGCGGTGGCGCCACGCATGGCCGAGGTGGTCCGGCGCGTGGACGAGGAGCCGCGGCTGGCGGCGCTGTGGCGCGAGCGGTTCCCGCAGGGGTAGGGCCCGAGCGGGGGCTTCGCGGCGATGCCTTCGCTGTCGGTCTATGCTCGCGCTTCGCGGGCCAGGTGCATTCCGGCCGTTTTCCGTCGGCTCCAGCAGTTAGGCTGCAGAAAACCGGGCTGCGCGACTTTCTCAATTGAGTGCCATACATGAACGGTCATTGCCTCTGCGGCGCTGTCAGCTTCACTTCCCCCGGCGCCCGGGAGATCGGGGCCTGTCACTGCGGCTTCTGCCGACGGTGGGGTGGCGGCCCGATGCTGGCCGTCCACTGCGGCCCTGGCGTGGAGTTCAAGGGCACGGAGAGCATCACGGTGTTCGCATCGTCCGAGTGGGCGGAACGGGCCTTCTGCAGCCGGTGCGGCACACACCTGTACTACCGGCTGCTCGCAACGGGCGAGTACTTCGTGCCGGCGGGCACCTTCGATCAGGGTGACTTCGAACTCACGAGCCAGGTCTACGTGGACGGCAAGCCGCCGTACTACTCCTTTGCCAACGAGACGCCGATGCTCACCGAAGCGCAAGTCCTGGCGCTGTACTCGGCGCCTGGCGGCGAGACCGCAGCCTAGAGTCCTTCGCACGGTTCGAGCATGGGCTCGCGCTCGCGCCGGCGGTCCTCTCGCATGCAAAGCAATACGTCACGTTGAGGTCAGACAGCCACATGCCAGCCCAGCGCTTCAACGTCTTCGGACGACTCTTCGACATCGAACGCCGCAGCGATCAATGGTTGGTGCTGGCCGTGGGCAACGATGGCAAGCGGGCGCCGGCCGGATTCGTCATCCCGGAGTTCGTGACGGACGGCGAGCTGGAGCAGTTCCTGTTCGACCTGTTCCATGAACAGGCCGCCTACAAGAAGGGCGGGATCTTCAGGGTGCGGGGCTAGGGCCTGTTAACACTAATTGCACCAAAGCAATTGGGCTGCGACAGTGAGTGCATGGAGATCACAGCAGCCCAATTCGCGCAGATCGAGCACTGCTTGCCGCTGCAACGCGGCAATGTCAGCCTGTCGAATCTGCAGGTGTTGAATGCCATCCTTTACGTTGCTGAGCACGGCTGCAAATGGCGCGGCTTGCCCAAGCGCTTCGGCAACTGGCATACGATCTACACGCGCATGAGCCGCTGGGCAAAGTCGGGCGTTTTGGACCGGACCTTCGAGCAATTGCAGCAGGCGCAGATCGTGCAGATCAAGATTGAAGCGGTGTCGCTGGACAGCACCAGCGTCAAGGTGCACCCCGATGGCACCGGCGCGCCAAAAAAAACGGTCCGCAAGCTATCGGCAAATCCCGTGGTGGGTGGAACACCAAAATCCATCTCGTCGCGGCGGACGCGCGCACGGCCATAACCTTCTCGCTGTCACCAGGGCAGGCGCACGATGCTCCCGAGGGGCGAGCTCTGCTGAAGCGGCTCGGTGCGCCCAATCGGCCTTTGCATCTGTTGATGGATCGCGCCTACGAGGGCAACGAAACTCGGCAGCTCGCACTCGACCTGGGGTTCATCCCTGTCGTGCCGCCCCTGAGCACGCGCATCGAGCCCTGGGAGTACGACCGCGAGATGTACAAGCGCCGCAATGAAGTCGAGCGCCTGTTCCGCCGCCTCAAGGGCTATCGCCGAATCTTCTCCCGCTTCGAGAAGCTCGACATCATGTTCACCGCCTTCATCAGCTTCGCTCTGATCGCTGACGGATTGCGTTTGTGTTAACAGGCCCTAGATTCGTACGCCGTCGATTCAATCCACCGCTGCGATACATGTTGGCGTGGCGCCGGCCGTTGCGCTAGAGCACAGGTCGCGGTATCGGCCAAGGAGCAAGGAAGTGATATTCAGCGATCCCGTCAGCTGGACTTACAGCGCCGTTGGTACTTGGTGGCGATTCGCTTTGATCGCCATCGCTAACGCCGCATTCCTTGCAAATGCGGTGTATATCGCTGCAGACAGCGGTCTTCGGTCCGGTCTCATTGCAATGCTCATGCCCTGGGTGTTCCAGCTCATGCTCTTGTATGCCCTTCGCCGGATGCATCGGCTGGCCACAGGGGCCGAGTCCGGGAGAAGTGCCGGCTAACCGGCTCCTCCGGCCGATCCGCGTGGGCCTGCTTGCGGCCCAGCTTCAGCGTCGAGCGGGAACTTTCACACCTGCCCGCCTGCCTTGGCCCCCTTGCCCTGCAGCACCGGCGCATCGGGCATCCCGAGCAGATCCGCCGCCAGCGCCTCGGCCACTTCGATGCCGTCCACGCCGGCGCTCATGATGCCGCCGGCATAGCCGGCGCCCTCGCCGGCGGGGAACAGCCCACGCACATTCAGGCTTTGGTAGTCGCGACCGCGGTTGATGCGCAGCGGTGACGAGGTGCGCGTCTCCACGCCGGTCAGCACTGCGTCAGGGCGATCGAAGCCGCGGATCTGGCGGGCAAACGCCGGCAGAGCCTCGCGGATGGCCTCCAGGCAGTAGGTCGGCAGCGAGCCGTTGCCCTTCTGCTGCAGATTGGTCAGCGTCACGCCAGGCTTGTAGCTGGGCTCGATCTCGCCGAACTCCTTGCTGACCTGGCGCTTGATGAAGTCGCCCACCAACGAGCCCGGCGCAAGGTAGCCGCCGCCGCCCAGCGCGTAGGCGCGGCTTTCCCAGATGCGCTGGAAGGCCATGCCGTCGAGCGGACTCACGGGGCTGCCATCGCGCTTGCCGTCCTGGCGGTAGTCCTCGGGCGTCAGGCCCACGACGATGCCGGCATTGGCGTTGCGCTCGTTGCGCGAGTACTGGCTCATGCCATTGGTGACGACGCGCTCGGGCTCGCTGGTTGCAGCCACCACGGTGCCGCCCGGGCACATGCAGAAGCTGTAGACCGCGCGGCCGTTCTTGGCGTGATGCACCAGCTTGTAGTCGGCTGCGCCGAGGATCTCGTTGCCGGCGCTCGGTCCGAATCGGGCCGCGTCGATCAGCGACTGCGGGTGTTCGATGCGGTAGCCGATGGAGAAGGGCTTCGCCTCCATCTGCACGCCGCGCGCATGCAGCATCTGGAAGGTGTCGCGGGCGCTGTGGCCCAGCGCGATGACGACATGCGTCGTGCTGATCTGCTCACCGGATTCCAGCGTCACGCCACGCACTGCGCCGTCCTCGATGAGCAGGTCCGTCATCTTCTGCTGGAAGCGGATCTCGCCTCCCAGCGCTTCGATCTCGGCCCGCATCTTGATGATCATGCTGACCAGGCGGAATGTGCCGATGTGGGGCTTGCTGACGAACAGGATCTCCTCCGGGGCTCCAGCCTTGACGAACTCGGTCAGCACCTTGCGCGTTAGAAAGCGGGGGTCGGAGATCTGGCTGTAGAGCTTGCCGTCGGAGAAGGTGCCGGCGCCGCCCTCGCCGAATTGCACATTGCTTTCGGGGTGGAGCTTGCTCTCGCGCCACAGGCCCCAGGTGTCCTGCGTGCGTTCGCGCACGGACTTGCCGCGCTCCAGCACGATGGGGCGCAAGCCCATCTGCGCCAGGATCAGCGCCGCGAACAGCCCGCAAGGGCCGAAGCCGACGACGACGGGGCGCGGGCCGGTGTACTCGCCCCGACCTTGCCCGAATCGGGCCAGGAAGTGGTAGCCGGTATCGGGCGTGGGACGGATCTGGTGGTCCCCGGCGAAGCGGGCCAGCACGGCGGCTTCATCGGCGCCGGCGGCCAGCGTGCAGTCCAGCGTGTAGACGAGCTGGATGTCGCTGCGCTTGCGCGCGTCGTACCCGCGGCGGAAGACGTGGATGCCGGCCAGTTCGGTGTCGGCCAGCTTCAGGCGGGCCAGCACCGCCGGGCGCAGCGCGTCCTCGGCGTGGTTCAGCGGCAGGCGGAGTTCGGTGATGCGGATCATGGTTTGGTCAGTGTCGAGCCGACAAAAACAAACAGGCCCCGCGGGGCCTGTGTGCGTTGAACCTTCAGGCGCTAAGCCCGAGGATTCTCCCGAAAGATCAGCCCGAGTGCGGGCGCTTGCCCGGGTTCTTCTTCGAGCGGGTGTGCGAACCGCGCTCCAGGCTGCGCAGCTGGCCCTTGCCGGCGGTGAAGGTCACGCCCTTCGGGGCGGCGGGGCGGGGGGTGGCGCGGCGATCCGCTTCGGTGATGATCTTGTTGCCCATGAATGGCTCTCCAGTGAAACAAAAAGCCCGCTTGCAGGGGCAAAACGACGAAAGGCGCGGATTTTAGCTTGCCCGGCCCAGCCAGGTCTCGAAATCCGGCAGATCCATGGGCCGGGCCAGCAAAAAGCCCTGCATGAGGTCGCAGCCACAGGCGGTGGTGCAGGCCAGCTCGGCCGTGTTCTCGACGCCCTCCACGGTCACTGTCAGGCCCAGGCCGTGGCCCACGCCGACGATGGACTTCAGCAGCGCCTGGCGCCGCGGGTCGCGGTCCACGTCCTGCACGAAGCTGCGGTCGATCTTGAGCTCGTCCACCGGCAGGTGCTGCAGGTAGGCCAGCGAGGACTGGCCGGTGCCGAAGTCGTCGATGGCCAGTTTCACGCCCCAGCTCTTGAGCGCGCGCAGCACGGCGATGGGATCGTTGCCGCTGGCCATCAGGCCGGTCTCGGTGACCTCCAGCTGCAGCCGGCTAGGGTCCACGTGGTATTCGGCCAGCAGCGAGGCCAGACGGGCGGGCAGGGTCTGATCCTGCAGGTCCAGCGTGGATATGTTGACCGCGATGGACAGCGGCTCGCGGCCCTCGGCCGCCCAGGTGGCCAGGGTGCGCACGGCGCGGGCCAGCATCCAGTCCGTGATCTGGCGGATGCGGCCGCTGCGTTCGGCGAAAGGGATGAAGTCACCCGGTGGCAGCCAACCGCGCTGGGGGTGCTGCCAGCGCACCAGGGCCTCGGCGCCGGTGATGCGGCCGGTGCGCAGGTCGCGCTTGGGCTGCAGGAACTGGCACAGCTGGTCCTGCTGGATGGCGGTGGCCAGATCAGACAGCAGGCTCAGGTGCAGGGCCCGCACGGCCTCGGCGCCTGGGTTGAAGACGGCTACCGCCTGGCGCAGCCGCTTGGCCTCGAACATGGCCTGCTCGGCGCGACGTAGCAGGGCCTCGGTATCGGCCGCATGCTCGGGCCAGTGGGCCACGCCCAGTGACACCGACAGGTCCAGCGACTGACCTTGCCAGGACAGCTTGTGTTCGACCTCCTCGCGCAGTTGGGTCGCGAGCGCGATGCCATGGTCCAAGCGCAGCACCGGCGCCAGCGCCGCGAAAGTGCCGCCCGCGAGGCGTCCATAGGCGGCGGCGCCCTCGAACAGCACGCGCAGCTTCGTTGCCGCACCGCGCAACAGAGCGTCCCCGGCATCGAAGCCCAGCACGGCGTTGACGGCCTTGAGACGGTCCACGTCGATGCAGATCAGCACGGCCAGGCGTTCGTCCGGCGGCAGGCTCGCCAGCAGGCGGTCGCCGTCGGCGATGAAGCGGGCCCGTTGCGGCAGGCCGGTCAGCAGGTCCACGTCGGCCAGGCGGCGCAGCTCTGCCTCGCGCTCGCCGACGGCTGCGGCCATGGTGTTCATCGCGCTGGCCATGTGGCCCAGCTCGTCGGCCGAGTCCACCTCGATGCGGTGGCCGTACTGGCCCTGGGCGATCAGCTCGGCGCCGTCCTCGGCGCGCTTGAGGGGCTTGACGATGGAGCGCGTGACGCCCACGGCCAGCAATGCGCCGGCCAGCAGCGCAGCGATGCACAGGGCCAGCACGCCGGTACGGTCGGCGTCGATGCGGTCGCGCAGCACGCGGGCCTGGGCCGTGCCGGCGCGCTCCTCGCTGGACGCGAGCTGGTGGATGGCGCCGACAAACAGGGACAGCGCCGACTCGACGTCGCCGCCGAGCCGGGAGCGTGCGGCGTGGAAGTCGTCGTGCTCGATGAGCTTGCGCACGTCGACATAGCTGGCGCGGTAGTCGGCCAGCCGCTGGCGCACCTCGGCCAGGCGTTCGCTGCGCGGCCCCGGCGGCAGCACCAGGGCCAGGCGCTGCATGGCGTCGTCGAGCCGGTTGTTGGCCGAGGAGATCTCGGGCGAGGCGGCCAGGCGCAGCTCGGCGTCGGGGCTCATCAGCACCAGCAGCTTGCGCGCGACGGCCTCGGCGTTGCGGTTGATCTCGTTGACGGAGTCGCGGATGACGGCCTGGTCGTCGACGATGTGATTCAGTGCATCCGACAGGGCGCTGAGCCGGTATACCGACAGGGCCGCCAGCGCCAGCAACAGCCCCAGCATCAGCCCGAAGGCCAGGCCCAGACGCGTGCGGATGCGCAGCCGCCGCGACAGGCTGCGCACGGGAGCCTTCAGGGCGTTCATCAGCCGCGGGGCTCCCGGCGCGGCGCCGAGGTCACACGGCGCTCCACTGCGTCAGCAGCAGCCGCGCGGTGGCGACGTTGGTGGCGCAGGGCACGTCGTGCACGTCGCAGGCGCGCACCAGCGCATTGATGTCGGGTTCGTGCGGCTGCGGCGTCATCGGGTCGCGCAGGAAGATGACGCCTTCCAGGTCGCCCGCGGCCAGCCGGGCGCCGATCTGCAGGTCGCCGCCCATGGGGCCGCTGAGCATGCGCTCGATGTCCAGGCCATGGGCCGCGCTCAGCCGGGTGCCCGTCGTACCGGTAGCCATCAGGCGGCAGCGGCGCAGCAGCGGCAGGAAGTCGGCGGTCAGGGCGACGATGGCGTCCTTCTTGCCATCATGGGCGATCAGAGCGAGTTTCATGGGCGGCGGGCGGTCGGCTGCACAAAGGATTGACGTTACACGCAAGCCACCCTCGTGAATGGGCAAGACTTGGCACATTGGCGTATTGCCGCATCGGCATTCCGCCGGCCGTTGTGGCTTGGATGCGTCCGCCGCGCCACTGCTGCCAGCTCCTGGCAGCATGGCGGGCCAGCCCTCCCAAAACCACCGTAAAGCCATGAACTTCCGCCAACTCCATCAAGGCCCAGGGCTGCTGCAGATCGCCAACGTCTGGGACGCCGGAAGCGCCGTGCTCGTGCAGGCGCTGGGCGTGCGCGCCCTGGCCACGACCAGCGCGGGCCTGGCCTGGGCGCTGGGCTATGCCGACGGCAACCAGCTGCCCATCGAGGAGCACGCGGCCGCGATCCGGCGGATCGCCCGCATCGCCCGCGTGCCGCTGAGCGCCGACAGCGAGGCCGGTTACAGCGACGACCCGGCCAAGGCGGCCGACAACGTCATGCGACTGGCAGAAGCCGGCGCCATGGGGGTCAACCTGGAGGACGGCGCAGGTGAGCCTGCCCTTCTGTGCCTCAAGATCTCGGCGATCAAGGCGGCGGCGGCTCGAGCCGGGATCGACCTTTTCGTGAACGCGCGCTGCGATGTCTACCTGAGGAACCTCGCACCCGGCCGTGCGGCCGACGAGGTACTGCTGCGGGCGCGCGACTACGCGGCGGCCGGCGCCGACGGGTTGTTCGCGGCCGGCGTGACGGCCGTCGCGGACATCGAGGCCCTGGTGGCCGGCCAGCCGCTGCCGCTGAACGTGATGGCGCGGCCTGCGCTGCCGGGCCTGGACGAGCTGCGGCGCCTGGGCGTGCGCCGTATCAGCGCGGGCAGCGCGATCGCTGAGGCGGCCTGGGGCCGTTCGCAGCGGGCGGCGGCGGGCTTCCTGGCCCAGGGCGGCGGTACCGACTTGTTCGACGGCGCGACGCCGTATCCGCAGATCAACGGCGCACTGAGCGCCGCGCCTGCGGGTCAGGGCTGAACGGACACGCGCAACTGCAGCTCGCGCTCCGGCAGGCCGGCTGCATCGTGACTGCTGATGGTGCCGCGGGGTGTCGGCGCCGTGGCCGCGCCGCCGCTGCGGGCGACGGTCTGCCAGCGCTCCAGAGGCAGATCCAGCGTGGACTGGAAGGCCTCGTCGCCGCTGTCCACGCCGAACGCGACGCGCACCGGCGCGCGGCCGCCGGGCCAGGTGGGCGTGACGGTGAAGGACTGTGTGATGCGGCGCTCGCCCTGTCGCGGGCTGGCATAGAGCCGGCGCAGTGCGGCACCCTTGCCGGAGGCCGGGTCGAGTTCGACGACGGCGTCCACCCACTGCAGCGGCTCACGCGTCGTCAACTTCAGGTCGGCGCGCTGGCCGTTCAGCACCAGCAGGCGGCGGACCGGCGGTGGCGTGGCGGCGGCTGTGGACGTAATGACGCCCGGTCCGCGCGGCGACACCGCGCCGGCCGTGCCGATGACGACGGCACCGTCGCGCACACCGCCCTGGGCGGCGCCTGGCAGGTTGCTGTCCACCCAGCGCAGCTCGACGAGGAACTGCACGGCTGGCGGCGCCGCGCCGGCCGCCAGCGGCAGCAGGATCATTGACAGCAACGTGCGGCGCTTCATGCGCGAGAGCTTAGTCCCGGGCCGGCTTGAGGCGCAGCTGCAAAAGCCGGGGTCCGAACAGGTTGATCGCCAGACCGGCCAGCACCAGCGCGGCGGCGACGAGCTTCCAGCCCGGCAGCGGCTCGCCCAGCAGAAGGCTGGCCGAACCCATGCCGAATACCGGTACCAGCAGCGCCATGGGCACGATGCGCCCGGCCGCGTGGCGGGCCAGCAGCCAGCTCCAGGCGCCATAGCCGAACAGCGTGTTGCCCACTGACTGCCACAGCACGGCGGCCCAGGTGCCGAGGTCAGCCGCTGCCACGCCGGCGGCCATCTGCTGTGGGCCGTCGATCAGCCAGGCCAGCGCAAGCAGCGGCGGCACCGCGAAGGCGCTGCTCCAGACGACGTAGGCCAGCATGTCGATGCGGCCGGCGCGCTGCGTCAGCAGATTGGCGCAGGCCCAGGAGAAGGCAGCGGCCAGCACCATGAGCACGCCCAGCGCCGTCGTCGCGCCGTCGGTGTGCGAGGCGATGACGGCCACGCCGCCGGCCGCGAGCGCCAGGCCCAGCCATTGCGTGCCCAGCACCTTTTCCCTGCGGATGCGAACGGCCAGCAACAGCGTGAAGAAGACCTGGGTCTGCACGACCAGCGAGGCCAGGCCGGGCGAGATCTGGCTGCGCATTGCCAGGTACAGCAGACCGAACTGGCCCACGCCGATGAGCACGCCATAGCCGGCCAGGTTGCGCCAGCCTACGGCCGGCCGACGCAGAAAGAAGCAGGCCGGCACCAGCGCGAACGTGAATCGCAGCACGGCCAGCGTCATGGGCGGGAGCGTGTGCAGTGCGTACTTGATGACGACGAAGTTGCTGCCCCAGATGGCCACGACGGCGAGGGCGAGCAGGAAGTGGCGCAGGGGCAGGGGAGCCATGCGGCCACTATGCCAGCCGGGAGCTTCCCCTGGCGCGCGCAGGGCCGCGCGGGCGGTCAGCCCACGTAGCCGCTCAGCAAGGCCCGCGCCCAGTCCGGCCGGCCGTTGCGCTGCGCCAGCTCGGCCATCGCGCGATGGTCGTAGGGCACGGCGTGCTGGCTGCAACGCCAGGCGCCGTCCGAACACTCGACGATGGCGTAGTTCGCATCCGGCGTGCCGCGCTCGACGACATAGCGTTCCGGCTCGTCGTCCACATAGGCCTGAAGGCCCACGCTGCCGGGGTTGACGAGGAGCTGCCCGGCCGTCGTTCGCAGGCAACGCGGCAGGTGGCTGTGGCCACAGGTGATCAAGGCGCTGGTCTGGCCGGCCAGACGCGCGCCGATCTCGGCCTCTGTGGCCAGGCCCAGAACGCCGGCGCGCGGGGTCTCGAGGAAGTGCTCGTCATCGCGCCGCGGCGTGCCGTGGCACAGGAAGATGTCGGGCGCCCACTGCCACATGGGCCGCAGCGTGCGCAGCCAGTCCAGCTCGGTGCTGCCCAGCTGTGATAGCGCGTACCCGTCGGAGGCGCCGCCCGTGCCGGGCTGCCACTCAAGGATCTGGCGTTCGTGGTTGCCCGCCAGCACGGGCCAGCCCGAAGCCATCAGGCATTGCGCCGTCTCGCGCGGCAGCAGGGGGCCGGACAGGTTGTCGCCCAGGCACAGCACCTGGTCGACGCCGCGGCGGGCGATGTCGGCGACCACTGCCTCGAGCGCGGGCAGGTTGCCGTGGATGTCGGAGACGAGGGCGAGGCGCATCGTGGTCCTTCAGTCGTTTCGAGCCGAGTGCCGGGCTGCTTCCAGGCCGGTTAGCCTGGGGTGATGCGCTTGCCGGTCGATCCGGCAGGCATCGCCCTCCCTGCGGCCGGGTGGCCAAGTTGGTACTTGGACGAAGTGCTTCATCCTGCCAGATGCCCCAGCGGCAGCACGCCGCTGGCCTTGACCTCGCCCAGCGAGAAGCTGGTGTGGATGTCCTTGACGTTGGGCAGGTTGAGCAGCGTGTCGATTGAAAAGCGCGAGAAGGCGTCCAGGTCGGTCACCATGACCTGCAGCTCGAAGGTGCCCGTGCCCGAGATGTAGTGGCAGGCGATGACCTCCGGCAACCGGCGGATGGCGTCCTCCAGTGGCTTGGTTGCGGCGCCGGCGCTGCGCTCGGCGTCCAGCCGCACGAAGGCCAGCACGCCCAGGCCCAGCTTGCGGCGATCGATCTCGGCACGGTAGCCGGTGATGTAGCCCTGGTCTTCCAGCCACTTCACGCGCCGCCATGTGGGGGCGGCCGAGAGGCCGATGCGCTGGGCCAGTTCGGCGTTGGACAGGCGGGCATCGGCCTGCAGTTCGGCCAGGATGGCGATGTGATGGCGATCCAGTGCGTCGGCGGTGGGGTCTTCGGAACTCATGGTTTGCCCTGATCGGCTGAATGTCGATATGAATCGAAACGAATTCTGCCAATTCAAGCAAGAAAATTGCCGCAAGACCGATTTCAGGGCGTAATTGAGAAAGCACTCCGCGCCCTCATTTCCATACACTGCCCGGTCCGGCCATACTGGCCCATGGCCCGCGCGGCCGCCTCACAAGGGCAGGTCGAACGGGTCGCCACCCCAGGAGCACCCATCCGATGAACGCCCCGCTGCCCGAACACGTCCTGCGCGCGCTGCAGACCGTCACGCTGGACGACAAGTACGCGCTGGACCATGGCCGCGCCTTCATGAGCGGCGTCCAGGCGTTGGTGCGCCTGCCCATGCTGCAGCGCACGCGTGACGCGATGGCCGGCCTGAACACGGCCGGCTTCATCAGCGGCTACCGCGGCTCGCCGCTGGGGGGGTACGACCAGGCGCTGTGGGCCGCCAAGAAGCATCTGGCCAAGCAGAACATCGTGTTCCAGCCGGGCGTCAACGAGGAACTGGGCGCAACGGCCGTGTGGGGCACGCAGCAACTGGACCTGTTCCCCGAGAAGGCCAAGTTCGACGGCGTGTTCGGGCTCTGGTATGGCAAGGGGCCAGGAGTCGACCGCTGCATCGACGTGTTCAAGCACGCCAACATGGCCGGCACGTCCAAGCATGGCGGCGTCATCGCCATTGCCGGCGACGACCACATCGCCAAGAGCTCCACGGCGGCGCACCAGAGCGACCACGTGTTCAAGGCGGTCGGCTTCCCAACCTTCTTCCCCAGCAGCGTGCAGGACATCCTGGACATGGGCCTGCATGCATTCGCGATGAGCCGCTTCTCCGGCCTCTGGGCTGGGATGAAGACCATCCAGGAGATCGTCGAGTCGTCGGCCTCGGTCAGCGTCGACCCCGACCGCGTCAACATCATCCTGCCCGAGGACTTCGTCGTGCCGCCGGGCGGCCTGCACATCCGCTGGCCCGATCCGCCGCTGGAGCAGGAGTCGCGCATGATGAACTTCAAGTGGTATGCCGCGCTGGCCTACATCCGCGCCAACCGCCTGAACTACAACGTCATCGAAGGGGCCAGCGACCGCTTCGGCATCATCACCAGCGGCAAGGCCTTCAACGACACGCGCCAGGCGCTGCATGACCTGGGCCTGGACGACGACACCTGCCGGCGCATCGGCATCCGGTTGCACAAGGTCAACGTCGTGTGGCCACTGGAGGCGCAGGTGGCGCGCGAGTTCGCGAAGGGCCTGCAGGAGATCCTGGTGGTCGAGGAGAAACGCCAGATCATCGAGTACCAGGTCAAGGAGGAGCTCTACAACTGGCGCTCCGACGTGCGCCCCAACGTGCTCGGCAAGTTCGACGCCGGGGACGGCGAGGGCGGCGAGTGGAGCGTGCCGAATCCCAGCGACCACTGGCTGCTGCGCCCGCAGGCCGACCTGACGCCGGCCATCATCGCCCGCGCCATCGCCAAGCGGCTGAAGAAGCTGGGCGTGGACAGCGACATCGTCGCGCGCCTGGACGCACGCCTGGCGGTCATCGATGCCAAGGAGGCTTCGCTGAAGGCAGAGGAGAAGACCGCCGGTGGTGCCGACCGCACGCCGTGGTTCTGCTCCGGCTGCCCGCACAACACGTCCACGCGCGTGCCCGAGGGCTCGCGCGCCGTGGGCGGCATCGGCTGCCACTACATGGTGACCTGGATGCCCGGCCGCAGCACGGCCACCTTCACGCAGATGGGCGGCGAGGGCGTGCCCTGGGTGGGCCAAGCGCCGTTCACGAACGAGAAGCACATCTTCTCCAACCTGGGCGACGGCACCTACTTCCACAGCGGCAGCCTGGCCATCCGCCAGAGCATCGCCGCAGGCGTGAACATCACCTACAAGATCCTCTACAACGACGCCGTCGCGATGACCGGCGGCCAAACCGTGGGCGAGCGCCCCGAAGGCCACACCGTCATCCAGATCATGAACAGCGTGATCTCGGAAGGCGTCAAGAAGCTGGTCATCGTCACCGACGATCCGGCCAAGTACGAAGGTGTGGCGCTGGCCCCCGGCGTCACGGTGCACCACCGCGACGAGCTGGACCGCATCCAGCGCGAGTTCCGCGAGATCCCCGGCACCACGGCCATCATCTACGACCAGACCTGCGCCACCGAGAAGCGCCGTCGCCGCAAGCGCGGCAAGATGGTCGACCCGGCCAAGCGCGTCGTCATCAACGAGCTGGTCTGCGAGGGCTGCGGCGACTGCTCCATCCAGTCCAACTGCCTGAGCGTGGAGCCGCTGGAGACCGACTTCGGCCGCAAGCGCCAGATCAACCAGAACACCTGCAACAAGGACTACTCCTGCGTGAAGGGCTTCTGCCCCAGCTTCGTCACCGTCGAGGGCGGCGAGCTGAAGAAGCCCAAGAAGGAGGGGCGCAAGAGCCCCTTCGACGCGGCGCTGGGCATGCTGCCCATGCCCGTCGTCCCGAATGCCGACGAGGCCTGGGGCATCGTCGTCGCCGGCGTGGGCGGCACGGGCGTCATCACCATAGGCCAGTTGCTGGGCATGGCGGCGCACCTGGAAGGCAAGGGCGTCATTACGCAGGATGCTGCAGGCCTGGCGCAAAAGGGCGGTGCGACCTGGAGCCACATCCAGATCGCCAACACGCCGGAGGCGATCTACTGCACGAAGGTCGGCACCGCCGAGGCCGACCTCGTCATCGCCTGCGACGCCATCGTGGCTGCCAACAAGAGCACGCTGGCCGTCATGCGCGAGGGCCGAACCTTCGTGGCGCTGAACACGCACGGCTCGCCGACGGCGACGCTGGTGAACGACCCGGACTGGAGTTTCCCGGGGACGGCCTGCGAGCAGGCGCTGGGCAAGGCCGTTGGCGAAGGCCACCTGGGCGCCTTCGATGCCGAGGACGTGGCCGTCAAGCTGCTGGGCGATTCGCTCTATACCAACCCGCTGATGCTGGGCTATGCCTGGCAGCAGGGCCGCATCCCGCTCAGTTACGACGCGCTGATGCGCGCCATCGAGCTCAACGGCGTGCAGATCGACAACAACAAGGCCGCCTTCGAATGGGGCCGTCGCTGCGCGCATGACCTGAAGGCCGTGCAGGCCCTGTATGCGGCCCAGGCCGTCATCCAGCTCGTCAAGCGCCAGAGCGTGGACGAGATCGTCGCCAAGCGCGTGGACTTCCTGACCGGCTACCAGAACGCTGCCTACGCTGCCGAGTACCAGGCCTTCGTCGACAAGGTGCGCGCGGCTGAAGGCCGCCTGGGCAGCAAGACCTCGTTGACCGAGGCCGTCGCCCGCTACCTGTTCAAGCTGATGGCCTACAAGGACGAGTACGAGGTCGCGCGCCTGCACACCGACGCTGCGTTCACCAACAAGGTCGCCGGCATGTTCGAGGGCAACTACAAGCTGGTGCACCATCTCGCGCCGCCGCTGTTCGCGAAGAAGAACGACAAGGGCGAGCTGGTGAAGCGCCCCTTCGGCAGCTGGATCCGTCCCGCCTTCGGCCTGCTGGCCGGGATGAAGGGCTTGCGCGGCACGGCCTTCGACGTCTTCGGCTACACCGAGGAGCGCAGGATGGAGCGCCGCTGGATTGCCGACTATCGCGCCGGCATCGAGAAGGCATTGGCCGGCTTGAGCCCCGAGTCACTGGCGGCGGCCGTCGAGCTGGCCCGCGTCCCGGAGGACATCCGTGGTTACGGCCACGTGAAGGCTCGCCACGAGAAGGCTGCCAAGGCCAAGTGGGACACGCTGCTGGCCAAGGTCTGACCGCGCGTCTGCGTTGATGCACCTTCGAAGCCCCGCAGCCGCGGGGCTTCGTCCATTCAGGGACGGACTGTCGAGTGTTGCAGCACGATGAGCCAGCGGCCCCCGATGCGCTGGTAGGCGAAGCTGTAGCGCGCCGGCTTGTTGCGGACCTGGCCGCCGGACTGCTCGCTGAACTCATACTCGCCCGAGCGCACGGCCGTGTCGCCGAACAGCTTCAGGTTGCCAACGATCCAGCGCATGCGCGCCGTAGGCCGTTGCGCCATCTGGTCGAAGAACTCGGGCAGCGCGGCACCCTCCAGGGGCACGGCTGAATACTCGTCGTCGGTGATCAGTGCGCCCGGCGCATACAGCGACTGCAGCCGCCGCGCATCGCGAGCGTTGTAGGCGTCCTTCCACTCTTGCAGCGCCTGCATCAAGTCGTTGACACACTGACTGCGCGGATCGTCGCAGCGCAGCGGCGGCGATACGCTCAGCCGCGGCGTCGTCGTGCAGCCGCTGCCCAGCGCCATCAGCAGCAGGGCTGCCGCCGCCGTGCGTGGCATCCGTCTCGGGTTGTTGAGCGCCACCATCACGTTTTCCTTGCCTTGTTGCGCGCATTGAACGACAGGCCGAGATCGGGCGCAGCGCGGAAAAACGCCGATGTGCGCACAGACGTGACGCGACGCGGGGGCACCCGTCACCTAAAGTGCGACGCATGCGTCGCCGCCTCGCCCTGCAACTCGGCCTGATGCCAGGGTTGCTGCCGG